>NZ_JBELQC010000002.1:0-545949 GCF_046000505.1 Sphingomonas plantiphila
GCTGCGCTTCATTTTCGTCCGACTCCTTCGAGGCGGACTCTACCCAAAATCGGTCACATTCCAGGGGCGCACGTCAGGGGGACCAGCCGCAGACCGATTGAGGGGCGGCCGCGACCGGGTCGAGGCTCGTGAAAGCAGACTGTCTGCTCACGACCCCGTCGCGGACGCACTCGTCCCTTCACTCCGTCATCCTGAACTTGTTTCAGGATCCACTTCTCCGCAGGCGAAGGACCCGCGGGTGGAAGAGTGGATGCTGAAACAAGTTCGGTAGGACGGGTTGGGGTACGACCGCTTCCCACACAAATTCCAGCGTTTGTCCGCGCTCCGGATGCGATCCCAGAAGGCGCCCGACCGCAATCGACCCATTTGCCGCCGTAAGTTATTGCCGGTCGAGGTCGGCAGCGCCTACTGCTCGGCGGAAGCGACCTGCACGGTCCCGTTGGACTTGTTTACAGAGTAAGTGATCGACCGCCCATCCAACCGGGTGCTGGGGAGAACCGGACCCGAAACGTATCGCCTTCGTCGATGACGTGGGGGTCGCGCCAGTCCATCTTGGATCTACCGAAAATCGGGTGTGTCTTAGCCGCCTCGCGGGCCCTCTCGACTGCGTCTTCCTTCTCAATCCGAGGATGGTTGCATGACGTTGCTGCCAAGAAGGCGAGAGATAGGAAGATTCGAGTCGCTATAACCATGGCATTTGTCAGGGATTTGCATGCTCTCACATCGGTGCGGCCACATGGTAGCCGATTATCGGTTGTCCGCCATCGCCGTGCAGCTTGTGAAAGCATCTGGTCCGCTTTCCACCAATTACTGCCGTTAGCCCGCCGTCCTGACAGCGGCACTCAAGCACCCTCAACCCCACTCACCCCAAACACCCCCGCACCGCGTCCACCACCGCCGCCATCCCCTCGCGCGCATCCTCCCCGCGCACCAACACCAGCGTCCGCCGCAGATCAAACCCGATCAGCGCCGGATTGGCCACCCCCGGATGGCGGTGCGACGCCGGCACGACCGTTGCGCCGAGCCCTGCCGCGACCATCGCCAGCGCACGATCGTCGTTCGGCGTCCGCAGCGCGAAATGCGGGCGGATCCCGCGCCGGGTGAAGTAGCGGCTGGTCTCCGACAACGCCTCGCAGCTGCGCCGCACGATCATCGTCTCTCCGGCCAGCGCCTCGCCCGGCAGCGCCGCTTCCCCGGCGAGCGGGTGCGCGGCGGGCAGGGCGAGCAGATAGGGTTCGCTGCGCAGCGCCTCCGCAGCGCCGCCCGGCTCGCCATGCACCGCGCTGAGCGCGAGATCAATGCGCCCCCGCGCCAGATGCTGGGCCAGTACCGTCGCACTCCCCTCGACCAGCTCGACCGTCAGCCCCGGCGCATCGGCAGCAATTTGCGCGACCAGCGCCGCCAGCTCCCCACTCGCGATCGTCGTCAGCACCCCCAGCCGCACTGTCGCGGGCTGCGCGATACCCCCCACCGCCGCTGCCGCCAGGTTGAACTCGCGCTCGATCCGCCGCGCATGGACAGCGAATTGCGCGCCGGCCTCGGTCAGCTCGACCCGCTGGCTCGTGCGGCGGAGCAGCGTCGTGCCCGCCTCGCGCTCGAGCTTGGCGATCCCCGCGGATAGCGTCGGCTGCGACACGTTCATCTGCGCGGCGGCGGCGGTGAACGTCCCGCTATCGATGACGGCAAGGAAATAGCGCAGCAAATAGCGTTCGATCATAGATACCGTCTATGCTGTGCCGCGCCGCCTTTCAATTTCTCATCGCCGCGCCGAGCCGCTACACTCCCGCAAAACATCCAGGAGAGCGTATGAGCCTGCCCCAGATGGATTTCGCGCTGGGCGAAACCGCGGACATGATCCGTGAGACGACCGAGCGCTTCTCGCGCGAACAGATCGCGCCGCTCGCCGCGAAGATCGACGCCGACGACTGGTTCCCGCGCGAGCTGTGGCCCGCCATGGGCGAGGTCGGCCTGCACGGCATCACGGTCGAGGAGGAATTTGGCGGCCTCGGCCTCGGCTATCTCGAACATGTCATTGCGTGTGAGGAAGTGTCGCGCGCCTCGGCCTCGATCGGGCTCAGCTATGGCGCCCACTCCAACCTGTGTGTCAACCAGATCCGCCGCTGGGGCAATGCCGAGCAGAAGGCGAAATATCTCCCCAAGCTCGTCAGCGGCGAGCATGTCGGCAGCCTCGCCATGTCGGAAGCGGGCGCGGGCAGCGACGTCGTCAGCATGAAGCTGCGCGCCGAGCACAAGGGTGATCGCTACGTCCTCAACGGCACCAAATTCTGGATCACCAACGCGGCCTATGCCGATACGTTGGTGGTCTATGCCAAGACCGGCGAGGGATCGCGCGGCATCACCACCTTCCTGATCGAAAAGGACATGAAGGGGTTCGAGATCGGCCAGAAGATCGACAAGATGGGCATGCGCGGCTCGCCCACCGCCGAGCTCGTCTTCACCGATTGCGAAGTGCCCGAAGAGAACGTCATGGGCCCGCTCAACGGCGGCGTCGGTGTGCTGATGAGCGGCCTCGACTATGAGCGCACGGTGCTCGCCGGTATCCAGCTCGGCATCATGCAGGCGTGCCTCGACGTCGTCCTGCCCTATCTGCGTGAGCGCAAGCAGTTCGGCCAGGCGATCGGCAGCTTCCAGCTGATGCAGGCCAAGGTCGCCGACATGTATGTCGCGCTCAACTCCGCGCGCGCCTATGTCTATGCCGTCGCCCGTGCATGCGATGCGGGCAAGACGACCCGCTTCGACGCGGCCGGCGCGATCCTGCTCGCGTCCGAAAATGCGTTCAAAGTCGCAGGCGAGGCGGTGCAGGCGCTGGGCGGCGCGGGCTATACCAAGGACTGGCCGGTCGAGCGCTTCCTGCGCGACGCCAAGCTGCTCGACATCGGCGCGGGGACCAACGAGATCCGCCGCATGCTGATCGGGCGCGAGCTGGTGGGGGCAGCTTGATCTATTTGCCGACGAACAGGAAGCCGACCGCGGCCATGATGCAGGCGAACGCGGCGAAATGGCGCCAGTGCAGCGCTTCGCCCAGCACCGCGACCATGAATACGCCGAACACGGTGAGCGCGATGGCTTCCTGGACGATCTTGAGCTGGCCCGGCGTCCAGCCGGCGAGGAAGCCGACGCGATTGGCGGGCACGGCGAAGCAATATTCGACCCCCGCGATTGCCCAGGAAATCAGGATCACGGACAGCAACGGCTTCTCGAGCCCGCCTTTGCCGAGATGCCAGTACCACGCGATCGTCATGAACACATTCGACGCGATCAGCAGCAGGATTGTCGCCATGAAAACTCCCTCCGCTCCGCTCTGCGCGACCACTGCGGGAGTCGCAAGATGAGCGGCCCGGTTCTCAAGTCGGTCCTGTCGCCCGAAGACGAAGGCTTCCGCGCCAATGCTGCGCACAATCGCGCGCTCGCCGAAAAGCTCCGCGCCGATGTCGCGCAGGCCGCGTTGGGCGGCAACGAGAAAAGCCGCGAGCGCCACACGTCCCGCGGCAAACTGCTTCCGCGCGACCGCGTCGAGCGCCTGCTCGACCCCGGCGCGCCCTTCCTCGAGATCGGCCAGCTCGCCGCATGCGACATGTATGAGGGCGAGGTCCCCGGCGCCGGCATGATCGCCGGAATCGGCCGCGTCTCGGGCCGCACCTGCATGATCGTGTGCAACGACGCGACGGTGAAGGGCGGCACCTACTACCCGATGACGGTTAAGAAGCACCTGCGCGCGCAGGAGATTGCCGAGGCCAACCGGCTGCCGTGCATCTACCTCGTCGATAGTGGCGGCGCGAACCTGCCGCATCAGGCCGAAGTCTTCCCCGACCGCGACCATTTCGGCCGTATCTTCTTCAACCAGGCGAACATGAGCGCCAAGGGCATCCCCCAGATCGCCTGCGTCATGGGCAGCTGCACGGCGGGCGGCGCCTATGTCCCCGCCATGTCGGACGAAAGCGTGATCGTGCGTGAACAGGGCACGATCTTCCTCGCCGGTCCGCCGCTGGTAAAGGCCGCGACGGGCGAGGAAATCAGCGCGGAGGATCTCGGCGGCGGCGACCTGCACGGGCGCAAATCGGGCGTGGTCGATCATGTCGCCGACAATGACGAACACGCGCTGACCATCGTCCGCGACATCGTCAGCCACCTGCCCGCCGACCGCAAACCCGACATCGAACTCCGCGACCCGCGCCCGCCCAAATTCGACGCAGAGGAGCTCTACGGCATCGTCCCGACCGACGTCCGCGCCCCCTATGACGTCCACGAAGTCATCGCGCGGCTGGTCGACGGCAGCGAGTTCCACGAGTTCAAATCGCTCTACGGCACCACTCTCGTCTGCGGCTTCGCGCATATCTGGGGTATGCCGGTCGCGATCCTCGCCAATAACGGCGTGTTGTTCAGCGAAAGCGCAGTCAAGGGCGCGCACTTCATCGAACTCGCCTGCCAGCGCCGTATCCCGCTCTTGTTCCTCCAGAACATCAGCGGCTTCATGGTCGGCGGCAAGTACGAAGCAGAGGGCATCGCCAAACACGGCGCCAAGCTGGTCACGGCGGTCGCCACCGCCAGCGTGCCCAAGATCACCGTGCTGATCGGCGGCAGCTTCGGCGCCGGCAATTACGGCATGTGCGGCCGCGCCTACAGCCCCCGCTTCCTGTTCAGCTGGCCCAACAGCCGCATCAGCGTGATGGGCGGCGAACAGGCGGCGAGCGTGCTGGCGACGGTCCATCGCGACGCCGACAAATGGACGCCCGAGCAAGCCGAAGCCTTCAAGCAACCGATCCGCGACGATTACGAGGCCCAGGGCAACCCCTGGCACGCCACAGCCCGCCTGTGGGACGACGGCATCATCGACCCGGCGCAAACTCGCGATGTCCTCGGCCTGGCCTTCGCCGCAACGCTGAACGCGCCGGTGGAGGAGGGGACACGCTTCGGCGTGTTCCGGATGTGATGGGCGGCGCGCAATTCCTCCCCCAGCTTGCTGGGGGAGGGGGACCGCCGCGAAGCGGCGGTGGAGGGGCCGCCGCGCAGACGGCGGTGAACCCTTCCTCAAACACCGCCCTCTGCGGGGCGGCCCCTCCGTCAGCGCTGCGCGCTGCCACCTCCCCCATTGGGGGAGGAATTGCATCTCGCGCGCGTCGCCTGCGCGATATACGCGAGAACTCCGCTGAGGTTGTTCAACACCTCACTCGCCGGAAGTCGCAACGTCGCAACCCCCTGCGCCGCCAGCCAAGCATCCCGTCGCGCATCGCGTTCAGGCCGATCGCCGTATTCATGCGCCTCGCCATCCACCTCGACGCACAGCTTCGCGCGGTCGCAGTAAAAATCGAGAATATACGGCCCTGCCGGATGCTGCTTGCGCCATTTGTCGGCCCCGCGCCCGCGCAACTCGCGCCACAGCAGCGCCTCGGGCAGCGTCAGCTCGCGGCGCGCCCGCTTCGCGCGGCGGTACGACTTGCCATTGCCTTTCAGCATGTGACCGCCCTTTCGCGCTTCGCGCGCCCCTCCACCATGCTTCGCATGGTCCCCCTCCCCGAGACAAGCTCGGGGAGGAATTGAGGAAACCCCATGATCACCTCCCTCCTCATCGCCAACCGCGGCGAGATCGCGTGCCGCATCATCCGCACCGCGCGGAAACTCGGCATCCGCACCGTTGCGGTCTATTCCGACGCCGACGCTAACGCGCTCCATGTCCGCTGCGCGGATGAGGCGGTGCATATCGGCGCATCCCCCGCGCGCGACTCCTACCTCATCGGCGAGCGCATCATCGCCGCCGCCCAGCAAACCGGAGCCGAAGCCATCCACCCCGGCTACGGCTTCCTCTCCGAAAATGCGGAGTTCGCCGAAGCCGTACAGGCCGCGGGCCTCATCTGGGTCGGCCCAAACCCCGACAGCATCCGCGCGATGGGCCTCAAGGACGCGGCCAAGAAGCTGATGCAGGACGCCCGCGTCCCCGTCACCCCCGGCTATCTCGGCGAAGACCAGTCGCCCGAACGCCTGCAATCCGAAGCCGACCGCATCGGCTACCCGGTCCTGATCAAGGCGGTCGCGGGCGGCGGGGGCAAGGGGATGCGGCGCGTCGACGCGCCTGAGGACTTCGCCGACGCGCTCGCCAGCTGCCAGCGCGAGGCCGCATCCTCGTTCGGCAATACCCAGGTGCTCATCGAAAAATACATCCTCGCCCCGCGCCATATCGAGGTGCAGGTGTTCGGCGACAGCCACGGCAACATCGTCCACCTGTTCGAACGCGACTGCTCGATGCAGCGCCGCCACCAGAAGGTGATCGAGGAAGCCCCCGCGCCGGGCATGAGCAAGTCGGCGCGGCTCGCGGTGTGCGAGGCGGCGGTCAAGGCCGCGCGTGCTGTCAAGTATGTCGGCGCAGGGACGATCGAGTTCATCGCCGACGCGTCGCAGGGCCTCCACGCCGACCGCATCTGGTTCATGGAAATGAACACGCGGCTTCAGGTCGAGCATCCGGTGACCGAGGCGATCACCGGCGTCGATTTGGTCGAATGGCAGCTGCGCGTCGCATCGGGTGAACCGCTCCCGCTGCGGCAGGAAGAACTGTCGATCAACGGGCATGCGATCGAGGCGCGGCTCTATGCCGAAGATCCCGCCAAGGGCTTCCTGCCGAGCACGGGCAAGCTCGAAGTGCTCGATTTCCCGAGCAATTCGCGCGTGGATACCGGGGTCGAGGCCGGGTCGACGATCTCGCCCTTCTACGATCCGATGGTCGCCAAGCTGATCTACCACGGCGACACGCGCGACGATGCGATCGCGCTGCTGCGTGCTGACCTCTCTTACCTCACCGTCTGGCCGGTGCGGACGAACTCGGGGTTCCTCTACCGCTTGCTCGGCGACGCCGATTTCCGCGCGGCGCGGCTCGACACCGGGCTGATCGAGCGGCGTGGTGAGGCATTGCTGATCGACCCTCTGCCCGGTCCGGTCGACCTGACGCACGCGCTGTATTGGCTCGACAGCGACCCGTCGTCCGACAGCTATCTGATCGCGCGGGGGCTTGAGGGCTTCCGCCTCAACCGCGCCCCCGCGACGCAGCGGGCGGTCAGTGTCAGCGGCACGCGCGTCGCGTTCGAAGCGGCAGAGGGTGACCTGTCGTCGCACTTCTTCCGCCACCCGCGCGACGGCGCGGCGCTGCTGGTGTTCGAAGGCGCGACCTTCCGCGTCACCGCCGACCGCACCGAGGGCGGGGCAGGGGGCGCCGCCGGCAACGGCGCGATCCTCGCGCCGATGCCGGGCCGGATCGTGTCGGTCGAGGTCAGCGAAGGCGAGACGGTGACCGCAGGCCAGAAGCTGCTGGTGCTGGAAGCAATGAAGATGGAGCAGGCGTTGCTCGCCCCGTTTGACGGCGTCGTCGAATCCCTCGCTGCGACCCCCGGCGCACAGGTCCAGGTCGATGCGCTGCTGGTCAAGGTGGCGAAGGCAGACGCCTAGCGCAGGCGCTTGACGAAAATCTGTCCGCCTTCGCGTCGTTCGATCTGAAAGTTCGGAATTGCGGCGATCAGGTCCGACAAGCGCTTGTAGCCATAGTTGCGCGTGTCGAAGCTCGACCGGTTTCCGGCGAGCTTTCCGATCTCGCCGAGCAGGGCGTAGCCGCGTTCGTCGCGCTTCGAAGCGTTATAGGCGTCGATGATCAGGGCGAGCATCTCCTTGTCCGTCCCGGCCCCGCTCTGTGCCGCCGACTCGATCGCCGCCTTGCGGTCCGCCGCCTCGCTCTCCCGCGTGCGCATTAGCCCTTCGACATCGATGAAGCGCGTACATGCCTCGCGGAATCCCGCGGGCGTGCGCGACGTTCCGAAGCCGTAGACCGGCACGCCGTCCTGCCGGATGCGCTGGGCGAGGGGCATGAAGTCGCTGTCCGACGACATCAGCCCGAACCCGGTGACGCGGCCCGCGAACAACAGGTCCATCGCGTCGATGGTCATGCGCATGTCGGTTGCGTTCTTGCCCTTGGTGATATCGAACTGCTGATAGGGCTGGATCGCATGTTCCAGCGTCATCGCCGCCCAGTTTTTGAGCGCCGGCTTGCTCCAATTGCCATAGGCGCGGCGGATATTGACCGAGCCGAGCTCGGCCAGCACGCCGAGCACCGGGTCGATCGCGGTGGGCGAGGCGTTGTCAGCGTCGATCAGCAGGGCGACATTGCCTTCACGCGTATCCACCATCCTATTCGCGCCAGCTCGTGTCGACGCGGTCCACCAGCCGCACCATCGCGGCAAAGTCCGCCGCGCCCGCGCCGCCCGGCACCTGCGCCATGTGAAGGTCGCGTTGGTGCACCGCGACCACTTCGGGCGCCACGGTCAGCGGCTTGCCCATCGACAGCGTCGCCAGCTGGATCTCGCACGCCCGCTGCAGCGACCAGTGTTTGATGAACGCCTCGGGCAGGGTCCGCCCCATCGCCACGATGCCGTGGTTGCGCAGCAGCAGCATGCGCTTGTCGCCGAGGTTCGCGACCAGCCGCGCGCCCTCCTCGTCGCGCACCGTCACGCCCTCGAAGTCATGATAGGCGATCTGCCCGGCGAAGTTGCAGGCGTAGAAGTTGATCGGCTGCAACCCGCCCTCCAGGCTGCTCACCGCCATTCCCGCGGTGGTGTGGGTATGCATGATGCAATGCACGTCGGGCAGATGCCGATGGAACACCGCATGCTGGACGAAGCCGGCGCGATTGACCGGATAGGGGCTGTCGTCGAGCTTGTTGCCGTCGATATCGATCTTGACCAGGTTCGACGCCTTCACCTCGCTGAAATGCAGCCCGAACGGGTTGATCAGGAACGCGTGATCCTCGCCCGGCACCTTCAGCGTGATGTGGTTGTAGATCATTTCGGACCAGCCGAGCATGTCGAACACGCGGTAGCAGGCGGCGAGCTGCTGGCGCGCCTCCCATTCGGCGTCGGTGACGATCCGGGGCTTGTCGGCGGCGGCGGTGACCATGAACCTCTCCATTTTCGTGCTTGCGGTATGTATGCCATGACCGGGCGGGGCAGGGCAACTTGCGTCCTAGGTCACGACGCGCTAGGAGCCGCATCAGTCATCTGGGGAGTAGCCAGCCGTCTTCCGACGGGCCTCCGCGTCAACATACTTGGTCGAGAGACCATGGCGCGAAGGGAGATGCCGCACTGCGCGGCGCTCGGGCGAGACCAATGGCGCCACGCTTTTCGTCCGGCCGGGCGGGAAGGCGCGGTGTCGTTGGAAATTCTCGCGCCCGGCCCGGAGACCTTGCTTGGAAGCCTTGTTCACCTCCACCGCTGTCGTTGCGCTCGCCGAGATCGGCGACAAGACGCAGCTGCTCGCGATCCTGCTGGCGACGCGCTTCAAGCGCCCGCTGCCGATCGTGTTCGGCATCCTCGTCGCCACGCTCGCCAACCATTTCCTCGCCGCGTTGGTCGGGCAACAGGCCGCCGCGTTGCTGGAGGGGGCGTGGTTTCGCTATCTAATCGCGGCATCCTTCATCGCGATGGCGGCCTGGACGCTCGTGCCCGACAAGATCGACGATCTTGAGGACAAGCCCGCGCGGTTTGGCCCATTCCTGACCACCACCGTCGCCTTCTTCCTGGTCGAGATGGGCGACAAGACCCAGATTGCGACCGTGGCGCTGGGCGCGCGCTTCGCCGAGGTCTGGTGGGTCACGGCCGGAACGACGCTCGGCATGATGCTCGCCAACGTGCCTGCGGTCTATCTTGGCAACGAGCTCGTCAAGCGCGTGCCGATGCAGACCGTGCGGATCGTCGCTGCGCTGCTCTTCCTCGCCATTGGGATCTGGGTACTCGTGCAGACGCTGGCGGGTGGCTAAGCTGGAGCGGATGACCGACCCGATCTACTTCGCGATCGAAACCGGCGGGACCAAGCTGCTCGCGCGGCTGGTCCGCGGCAACGCCACCGTCGCCGAAGCGCGCTGGCCGACCACCACGCCGGACGAGGCGACCGCCGCCCTGCTCGCCTTTGCCGAGGGCGCGCCGGTCACCGCGGTGGGCATCGCCGCGTTCGGGCCAATCGTCGTCGATCCGACCGCGCCGAATTATGGCGAGGTGCTGGCGACGCCCAAGCCCGGCTGGACCGGCGCCAATCTGCGCGCGGCGCTGGCCCGGCAACTCGGCGTGCCGGTGACGGTCGATACCGACGTCAACGCCGCCGCTCTGGCCGAAGCGGCGATCGGGGCGGGGCAGGGGTGCGGCAGCGTCGCCTATGTCACCGTCGGAACGGGGATCGGCGCGGGGCTGGTCCGTGACGGCCGCACCCTTGGCGGAGCGCTCCATCCGGAGATGGGGCATGTGCCGGTTCTGCGCCTGTCGGGCGATGACGTGCCCAGCGCCTGCCCCTTCCATCCAAGTTGCGCCGAGGGGCTTGCGGCTGGCCCCGCCGTGCACAAGCGGATCGGGGACGGGCGGTTGCAAGACCTTTCCGAAGACTTTGCGGCGGTCGCCGACTATCTCGGGCAATTGTTCGCCACGATCGTGCTCGCCTGGTCGCCGCACCGGATCGTCGCCGGCGGTGGTGTGCTGAGCGTCCCGGGGCTGCGCGACCGCGCGGCGGAGCGGATGCTGGCCGCGCTCGGCGGTTACGGCGTGGGCGCGGCCGCGGGTGCGCCCTGCTTCGTCGCCGCTCCGGCGCTCGAACATGCGGGGCTCGAGGGCGCGCTGCTGCTCGCCCGCCGCGCGGCGGGCTAGGGGCGCGCGAACGGGTCCTCGCGCATCGAACGGCCCGCCGTCTCGGGCATGTAGCGCAGCGTCACCAGCCCGATGAGACAGGCCAGCATCATGTAGAATGCCGGCATCAGTTCGTTGCCGGTCCAGCTGATCAGCCCGCTGCCGATCGCCGGAGCGGTCCCACCGAAGATCGAGGTGGAAACGTTGTAGGCGATCGCGAACCCGGCAAACCGCACGCTGGTCGGAAACAATGCCGGGAAGGTTGCGGAGATGGTCGCGAGCTGCGGAACGTAGAGCAGGCCGAGCAGCACGAAGCCGAAAATAGCGCCCGCCAGACCCGTGCCCATCAGCAGGTACAGCGGCACGGCAAAGACGAGCAGCCCGATCAGCGACCAGCGCCACATCGGCCGCCGCCCGATCCGGTCGGACAGCGCCCCGGCATAGGGCAGGAACACCATCATCATCAGCATGCCGATGATGGGGACGATCAGCGCCTGATCGGTGGTCAGCCCGATCCGTCGCGACAGATAGGTCGGCATGTAGCTCAGCAGCGTATAGTTAACGACGTTGAGCGCGATCACCAGTCCGCCCACGACGAGCAAGGGGCGCCAGTAATCGCGCGCGATGCTGCCGATTCCGGGCGATGCGCGCCCCTCCGCGACGACCTGTTCCTCGAGGAATACAGGCGTGTCCTCCAGCTTGGAGCGTAGATACATGCCCACCAGCCCCATCGGTGCTGCGACCAGGAACGGGATGCGCCATCCCCAATCGTGCATCACCGCATCACCCAGCAGCAGCGAGAAGGCGAGCATCAGCGCGGCGCCGAACGAAAAGCCCGCGAGCGTCCCGAACTCGAGAAAGCTGCCATAGAAGCCGCGCCGATCGTCGGGGGCATATTCGGCCATGAAGGTCGCGGCGCCGCCATATTCGCCGCCGGTGGAGAAGCCCTGGATCATGCGCAGCGCGATCAGCAACGCGGGTGCCCACCAGCCGATTGTCGCGAAGGACGGGATCAGCCCGACGCCGAGCGTCGCGCCCGCCATCAGCAGGATGGTCAGTGCCAGCACCGACTTGCGCCCGATACGGTCGCCCAGCGGACCCCAGAACAGGCCCCCGAGCGGCCGGATCAGGAATGAGATCGCGAAGGTCGCCAGCGCGAACAATACCGCCTCGTCGGTCTCCCCGGGGAACAGCGCCGCGGAGATATAGGTCACGCCATAAGCATAGATGCCGTAATCGAACCACTCGGTCGCATTGCCCAGCGCCGATGCGGTGATCGCACGGCGCAACGTCGCGGGGTCGGCGACCGTTTCGTCGGGGTTGAGCATGGCCTGGGTCATGAGTTAGCCTTTCTGCGGCTGAGGCTGGGCGTCTTCGGACGATGCCGGGTCGAGCAGCGCGGCGACGGGGGTCGTGCGCGGCAGGATCTGGAAGTCCTGCTGCGCGGCGTCGGGCACCGGTTGGGTGGCGGAAAGGCGCCACAGCCCGAAGCCCAGCATCGCCGCGGTACACAGCGCGATGAACAGGAACAGCCCGCCCGGCCCGGCGAGCGTCATCGTCGTTGCCGCTCCCATCGGCCCGAGCGCCGCGCCGACCGAATAGAGCAGCACCAGCTGCCCGCTGGCGCTCACGCGCTCGGACGGCAGCAGCCGGTCGTTGGCGTGCGCGACGCAGAGCGGATACAGCGCAAAGCTCAGCCCCCCGAACCCGAAGCCGAGCACCAAAAGTGCGAGCCCGCGCACTTCGGTCGCCAATGCGGCGGAAATCGTCAACGTAATCGCGAAACAGCCGATAATGACGCGGCGGCGGTCATAGCGGTCCGACAGCCGCCCCAGCGGCCATTGCAGCGCCACGCCCCCCAGGATGACCACCATCATGAACGTGCCCGTATCGGCCAGGCTCAACCCCAGCCGCCGGGCATAGATCGCCGCGAGCCCGTAAAAGGCGCCGAGCGCAAGCCCGGTCACCCCGGCCCCGGCAACGCCCAGCGGCGATGCCACGAACAGACGCCGCAGCGACAGCGGCTCGACCTCGCCCAGCACCGGTGCCGCGCTGCGCGTCAGGCAGATGGGGATGATCGCCAGCGAAATCAGGATCGACGCCAGCTCGAACGGCACCGCCGGAATCGTCTTGCCGGTTTGCAGCAGCAG
Source organism: Sphingomonas plantiphila (assembly GCF_046000505.1). NCBI lineage: Bacteria > Pseudomonadati > Pseudomonadota > Alphaproteobacteria > Sphingomonadales > Sphingomonadaceae > Sphingomonas > Sphingomonas plantiphila. The sequence continues at coordinate 12,812 of NZ_JBELQC010000002.1, forward strand.
CTGGCCCACCGCCTGTCCCGAATAGAGCGCGACCATGTAGAAGGCGAGAACCGACCCGCGCGTTTCCGGCTCGGCGCGGTCGTTCAGCCAGCTTTCCAGGCAGATGAAGACCCCCGCGATACAGATCCCGTCGATCAGGCGCAGCGCCGCCCACAGTATCGGGTGCTGCAGCAGCGCATAGGTCAGCGTGCTGGCGGACAGCAGGGCTACGAACGCCGCAAAGGCGCGGATATGCCCGACCCGCCGGACAATCTCTCCCGCGCGCAGCGCACCCACGACCAGACCGCCGAAATAGAATGTCGCGACGAGCCCGATCACCATCGTCCCGCTCCCCGCGCGCTCGAGCCGCAGCCCGATCAGCGTGGACAGGAAGCCGCTGCCGGCCATCATCACGAAGATGGCCAGCAACAGGCTCTGTACGGGGCGGGTCGCCGTGAGCATCGAAGGGGTCAGGCCGCCCGGCGGCCCGACGCCGTGCCCTCCGCGTCGCGGACATCCTCGATCAGCGCGCGGTGCAGCACGCAGACGCACTTTTCGAAGTCCGGACTTTCGACGATGAACTGCACGTCGACATTGCGGATCTGATGCTGGATCGCGATCACGCCGATCTCCGCCGCGTCGAGTGCACGCAGTGCATCGCTGACCAGGCCCGGTCGCGAAATATCGCTGCCGATCGCCGAGACCATCGCCACCGGATGCGCCGAAATGGCGGCATCGGGATAGCGTTCCTCCAGCTCCGCGATCACTTTCTTCACTGCCTCGGCGCTGGCCGAGAGATAGTGGGTAATCGTGTTCGCATTGGACGATTTGCTGACGATCCAGATCCCGTGACGGGTCAGCACCTCGAGAATGGCCGCGTCATAGCCCTTCACGCCGACCATATCCTGCTCGAAGAACTGCAGCGCCTGCATCTGGCGGATACCGGTGATGATCTCGACGCGCGGTTCTTCCGACACATAGTCGCCGCGCACCAGCGTCCCCGCATCCTGCCGGTCGAACGTGTTGCGCACGCGCAGCGGGATGTCGGTTTGGCGCAGCCCGCGCCCGGCCCCCGGATGGATCGCCTCCATGCCGAGATTGGCGAGCTGGTCGGCCACGTCGTAATTGGTGCGGCCGATCTTGCGCGCCTTGTCGACGCCGACCAGCTTTGGGTCGGCGCTGGAGAGGTGGAATTCCTTATGGATGATCGCCTCGCGCGCGCCGGTCATGACGGCGATGCGCGAGAAGGTCATTTCCGTATAACCGCGCGCATAGCGCCGCACCATGCCGCCGGTGCAGCCGGCATAGCCGGTGACGATCGGCAGCGTGGTGGCCAGGTCGATCTGCGCGAACGCCTCGGTCACCCGCTCGTCCAGCGTGCGCGGGTCTTCCTCGTTCCACAGCGTCAGGTCGACGAAGCGCGCGTTGACGTCGCGGTCGCGCAGCAACAGCGCGGTGCTGTGGGCACTATGCGCCTCGCCAAGTCCGGCGAGAAGCTCGCGCACGGTGACCAGCTGCTCCTTGACGCAGAAGCGGCCATGACTGCGCAGCCGGGCCAGATCGTCGAGGCAGGCGATGACCGCATCGAGCCGCTCATCGACAAAGGCGTCCGCCTCAGCCAGGCTCGCGGGCCGTACGAACATTTCGGCGTTGCGGTCGTGCATCGCGCTCCGAACCGCTTCCATCGCCGCGCGCCAGCCGTCGTTGCTTTCATCGTCGGTAACGAAACGCCCATAGACGCCGGGCTCACCGGTCTTCTTGTTCTCGAGCAACAGGTTGGTCATCCCGGCATAGGCCGAAACGACGAAGATGCGATTGTACAGATCCGGCCCCGAACGGCCCGCGATCAGCACATTGTCGAACAATGTCGCGGTTGCCGCCATCGACGTGCCGCCGATCTTCTCGACGCTGTGCGTCCCCTTTGCGCCCTCGCTCATGCCGCCACCCTTTCGACCAGTTCGCCCCGTACGGGCCGGATCGCCTCAGGCGCGCCGCGATGCGCGAGGAACCACGGGCGCGGCTTTTCGACGCCGAACGGCGCTTCCAGCCGATTGCTCACGGCGTTGTAGACCATGAACGCGTTGGCGCGCGGGAAGGGGGTGATGTTGCCGTTCGACCCGTGCATCGTATTGCAATCGAAGATCACGACCGTGCCGGGAGCGCCGGTCGGCGCGACGATGCCGTGCTCGTGTGCCAGTTCGGCAAGACTGTCCTCGTCGGGGACGCCATATTCCTGGCGTTTCAGCGAGCTCAGATAATGGTCGTCGGGCGTTTCGCCGACGCAGGTCAGATACGTCCGGTGCGATCCCGGGATCAGCATCAGCGGGCCATTGTGCGGCGTGTTCTCGGCCAGCAGCACCGACATCGACAGCGCACGCATGCGCGGCATGCCGTCCTCGACGTGCCAGGTTTCGAAATCGCTGTGCCAGTAGAACTCCTTGCCGGTGAAGCCCGGTTTGTAGTTCAGCCGCGACTGGTGGATGTACACCTGGTCGCCCAGCAGGAAGCTGGCGACTTCGGCCAGTCGCGCATCGGCGGTCAGACGCGCCATCACGTCGCTCTGGCGATGGACTTCGAAGATCGACCGAATCTCGTCGCTCCCGGGCTCCGAAATGATGGTCTCGGCATCGAGCGCCTTGGGGTCGGACAGCAGCGTCCCGGCTGCCCGCTGAAGATAGCCGATCTCCTCGTCCGAGAAGAGATTCTCGAGGACGAGATAGCCGTCACGCTCGAATTGTTCGGTCTGCGCCTGCGTTAGCGGCGCATCGGGCGTCCATCGCGAATGGACGACGGGGTCCTGCCGCGGCCGCATCTCTGCGGCGGCCGCGTTACGGGACGGGTAGATGTCTTGCATGGGACTTCCCCCTTTGGATGTCGTAGAACTTAGTCGGCGGGCGCTGGCTCGCGCACGAAGTCGGCTTCGGCCGGATAGGCGCCGCTCTCGTCGTGGATTTCGCGACCGGTGACGGGCGGGTTGAACACGCACGCGGTCAAAATATCGGTCTCGGGCCGCACGATGTGGCGGTCATGCTCGTTCAGCGCATACATCACGCCGGGCTTCAGCTCGTGCGTCTCCCCGGTGCCAAGATCCTCGATCGTGCCGGTGCCCTTGAGCACGAACACCGATTCGAGGTGGTTCTGGTAATGCATCTTGAGTTCCGTCCCCGCATTCAGCGTGGTGATGTGGAACGAGAAGCCCATGCCGTCGTCCTTGAGCAGCATGCGGGCACTGGCCCAGCCATCGGACGAGCGGACGTTGCGATCGGACTTGCGGGTGTCGTTGAGATTGCGGACGATCATATCGTGTTCCTTTATTCTGGTTATTCGGCGGCGACGGCGTAATCGGTCGCCATCGCAGCCCGGATGTTGCCTTCGAGGATGTCGAGCCCGGCGGTCAGCACCGCATCGTCGATGACGAGCGGGGCGAGCACCTTGATCACTTCGTCATGGGCGCCGCTGGTCTCGATGATCAGGCCCTGATCGAAGCAGGCGCCGGTGATGGTGGAGGCCAGTTCGCCCGATCCGACGTTCAGGCCGCGCATCATCCCGCGGCCGCGCTGTTCGAACCCGAATTCGGCGGCCAGCTTGTCGAACCGTTGTTCGACCAGCGCGCCGCGGCGGCGCACGTCAGACTGGAAGGTGCCGTCGCTCCAGAAGTGGCGGAGCGCGGCGGCGGCGGTCACGAACGCGTGGTTGTTGCCGCGGAAGGTGCCGTTATGCTCGCCCGGCGACCACTGGTCGAGTTCTGGACTGAACAGCGTCAGCGCGAACGGCAGACCCATGCCCGACAGCGACTTGGCGAGCGTGACGATATCGGGGGTGAACCCCATATCCTCGAAGCTGAAGAAGCCGCCGGTGCGACCGCAGCCGGCCTGGATGTCGTCGACGATCAGCAGCGCGCCATGCGCCTTGGCGATCTGCGCGATCCGGCGCAGCCAGTCGGGCGATGCGGCGTTGAGGCCGCCTTCGCCCTGCACCGTCTCCACCAGGATTGCGGCGGGCGCATCGAGTCCGCTCGACGGATCAGCGAGGCGCTGCTCGAGCAGCTCGGCGGTATCGACGTCAGGGCCGTAATAGCCGTCATAGGGCTCGTGGCTGACATGGCTCAGCGGAACGCCGGCGCCACCGCGCTTCGCGGCATTGCCGGTGCACGCGAGCGCGCCCAGCGTCATCCCGTGAAAGCCGTTGGTAAAGGCGATCACCATCTCGCGACCGGTCACCTTGCGCGCCAGCTTGATCGCGGCCTCGACCGCGTTGGTGCCGGTCGGTCCGGTAAACATCGCGCGGTAATCCAGCCCGCGCGGCTTCAGGATCACGTCCTCGAACGCCGTCAGGAATTCCTGCTTGGCGTCGGTATGGAGATCCAGTCCATGGGTGATGCCGTCGCCCGCGATGTAATCGAGCAGCGCCTGCTTCAGGATAGGGTGGTTGTGCCCGTAGTTCAGCGTCGAGCAGCCGGACAGGAAGTCGAGATACCGCCCGCCCTGATTGTCGTGCATCCAGACGCCCTCGGCGCGGCCGAACTGGCGCGGCATGGCGCGGGCATAGCTGCGGACGCCCGATTCACGGCGCTCATAGATGTCGCGATCGGGAATCTGGTGCGATGGTTTGGGTGTCGTGGTCATGATAGTCCCTGTTCTTCCTGCATTTTATCTTTGTTGAGTGGCCCAATGCGGGCCTGGAATTCGGTGGCGTGCGCCCCCGCGAAATGGGCTTCGCGATCGAAGGCGACGCTGCGCTCCAGATCGGCGCCGTGGTCGCGCGCAAGGCTATGGAACAGTGCCCAAGACGCCGCATTGTCGTCGGTCACCGTGGTGATCAGGTGCGTGACCCCACGCTGTGCGGGGTGCATCAGCAGCGTATCGATCATGCGTCGCGCGAGCCGCTGGCCGCGCGCTTCCGCCGCTACCGCGACCTGCCACACGAAGAACGCGTCCGGATCGCTGGGCGGTCGATGGCCGGACACCCAGCCCGCGACACGCCCATTGCGCTCGGCAACGACGCAGTGATCCGCGAAATGCGTGCACTGAATCAGGTTGCAATAGGCCGAATTGCGATCGAGCGGCGGGCAGGCCGCGATCAGCGCCGTGATGGCAGGGCCATCGGTCGCGACCGGCCTGCGGAAATGCAACATGGCGTCCGGCGCCGGTAAATCGTTTAACTTTCTCTCTGAAGACGATGCTTCCTCGTCGGCTTGCCGATCGAATATTTTTCATCTCCCAAAATAAATAGCCCGGCCACCAATCTGCGACCCGGCTTCAACACGGCAAGAAATATAAGGTTCCGGTAGCGAACCGCAACCCGCCGGCGGGAAAATCCTTCGGACTATGAAGGATTGCGGTGGCCACGGCGAGCGGCCCGCGGCGATTTGGAAAATGCCGTCGGGCCGCTAACAGGGGACATGGATTCTGAGATTGCACGTTCGACTCTGCGCGGGCTTCGCCGCATTCTGCGCGCGACCGAAACCGGGAACCGGCGCCTCGCCGCCGTCACCGGCCTCACGCCCTCGCAACTGCTGGTATTGCGGGAGATCGACGCGGCGGCGGGAGTGACACCCAGCGCGGTGGCCCAGCGGCTGCAGTTCAGCCACGCAACGATCACGGCGATTGTCGACCAGCTCGTTGCACGGGGGTTCGTGAGGCGCGCGCGGGGCGAGCGGGACAAGCGCCAGTCGCTGCTCTCGTCGACGCCGGATGGTGCGCGGAGCCTCGCCGAAGCGCCCGACATGCTCCAGGAGCGTTTCGCCCAAGGGTTCAACGCGCTGCCCGAATGGGAGAAGGCGATGATCCTGGCGGCGATCGAGCGCCTGTCGATCGTCCTGGGGGTCGAGGCGAACGATGCCGCGCCGCTGCTCGATAGCGGGGCGATCGATCGAACGGGCGGCGACTCCGCGTCCTAGATTCAGCCCTGAACGAAAAAGGGCGCCCCCGCAGGGACGCCCTTTCGATTGACCGGACCCGAGAGGGTCCCGGAAAACGGTCCGAGATTATTCGGTCGCGTTGTCCGCCACTTCGTCAGCGCGATCCTGCAGGTTGTCGGCTGCGTTCTCGAGTGCGTCCTCGGCGACTTCGTTGGTCGCGTTGTCGGCCATCATTTCCATGTTATCGGCGCTCTCTTCCAGAGCATCGGCAACGTTCTCGGCAGTGTTGTTCGTGACCGTTGCGGTCTCGCACGCGGCGAGCGACATCAGGCCGGCCGCGGCAGCGACGATGAGGACCTTCTTCATTCGATTGCTCCCAAGCAAATTTATTCGGTTCGCCCCGGCCCGATTGCCGTGCGAGTTAGTCGGAATAACGCCCGTTACGCGCCCGTCAATGGAAATTCATCTGGCAGCAAGGTTTGCGGCGACCGAAGATGGTGCACCGCATCACTTGCTCGATCCGATTTCCTCCGGCGCGTTTGCCACCACTGCGAGCATCGCGGTCCACGCCGCGACATTCTGGCGCAACTGCTCGGGGTCCACCTTGTCCAGCGTGTCGTCCGGCGTGTGGTGCAGGTCGAAATAGCGGCTGCCGTCCTGTTGCAGATCGATGCCGGCGACCCCGGATGCGATCAGTGCGGACACGTCCGCGCCGCCGCCTGCAGGGCTGCGCCCCCGGGCGATGCCCAGCGGAGCCAGCGCCGCGGCCACCCGGTCCCCTACCGCCGCAGCGCCGTCCGGGAGCTTGAAATCGACCCGCCAGATACGGTCCGCCCCGAAGTCCGATTCAGCGGCCAGCGCGTGCTTCTCGCCCTTGTGCGCGTTGAAATAGGCCGCGCCGCCGAACACACCCACTTCCTCGGCACCTGCCCACAGGATCCGGATCGTGCGGCGGGGCGTCCCGGCGTCCATGATCCGCTTTGCCGCCGCGGCCACGATGCCGCAGCCGGTGGCGTCGTCGAACGCCCCGGTACCCAGGTCCCAGCTGTCGAGGTGGCACGCGACGACGACCATGCCGGCATCGGGATCGCTCCCGGGTACGTCGGCAATGACATTGCCCGATTGCGTGGTCCCGATCTGGCGCGGGGTCAGGGTCAGCTTGACCTTCACTGGCTGGCCGCGTTTCACGATGCGTTCGAGCTGTTCGGAGTCCGGGATCGACAGCGCGGCGGCGGGAATCGGCGCGACCCCCTTGGGAAAGTTGGTGCCGCCCGCATGCGGATTGCGGTGATAATCCGTCCCGACCGAGCGAATCAGGATCGCAGCTGCGCCTTTCGCCGCTGCGCTGGCCGGGCCACTGCGGCGTACGGCACCATAGGCGCCATATTGCGATCCGTCCTGGGTGCGGGTCATCGCGTGGCTGACGAAGGCGATCTTGCCCTTGAGGCTGCCGCCAGGCGCGGCCTGGAGCGCGGCCAGGTCCGGGAAATAGACGATCTCCGCCTCGAGCCCGGCCGCCGGAGTCGCACCGGAATTGCCGAGCGCGGTCAGGCGCAGCGGCTGGGGGAAGGGGGCGAGTACCTCGAGCGTTTCGGCTCCGCGGACCCAAGTCTTCATGTCGAACGGTTCGCTGCGGACATTGCTGAAGCCCAGCGCAGCCAGTTTCTTCACCGCCCAAGCGCGCGCGCGTGCCTCCGCCTCGGTCCCGGCCAGACGGGGTCCGATTTCCGTCGTCAGTCCTTCGGTAATCTCCCAGGCCAGGTCATCCTTGAGTGCGGCATCGCGCAGCGCGGCGACATCCATCGTCTGCGCGAACGCGGTTGCAGGGAGCGCGATCAGGGCGGTCGCGGCGGCGAGGCGGGTGAGACGATGCATCATGCGGCCGTTACTAGGCGTTCAATCTGCGTTCGTCACGACCGTTGCCGTCGGCTCCCGCGGATTTTACACCCGCGCGGGTGAATGACGATTCTGCCCTGTTCGATCGGGTCGTGGCGTTCGTGCGCGATATCGGCATCGCGGTGACGGTCGGGCGGGTCTCGGACGATACCTTCCTGCCCTCGATCGCCGTCCGGGACGGCGGCCTGCTGATCGATCGGGACCGGCTGCTCTGGCCCGGCGATATTCTTCACGAGGCAGGGCATGTCGCGGTCACCGATCCGGCAGCACGCCCGACGCTCAATGTCGTGCCGGACGAAGCGGGGGAGGAACTGGCGGCGATCGCCTGGTCCTACGCCGCCGCGCGGGCGATCGGGATCGATTCGCGGATCCTGTTCCATGCGCAGGGTTATCGCGGCGAGGGCGACTGGCTGGTCGAAACGTTCGATGCGGGGACCTATATCGGCCTGCCGATGCTGGTATGGATGGGCATGGCCGATGATCCGGCGTCGGCGCCCGCTGGCCCTGCTTACCCTGTGATGCGCCGCTGGCTTCGCTAGGTTTGCCATAAGCGGGCGCCGTCGCTACATCGCGCGTCAAATCCAGACCCATAAATTCGATCGATCGGAGACCCCAGTTGGCCGCCCAATATGCTTTCGTCATGAAGGACATGACCAAGACCTTCCCCGGCGCGCCCAAGCCGGTGCTGAGCAACATCAACCTGCAATTCTATCAAGGGGCGAAGATCGGCATCGTCGGCCCGAACGGCGCCGGCAAGTCGACGTTGATCAAGATCATGGCCGGGATCGACAAGGATTACAGCGGCGAGGCCTGGCCGGGTGAGAACATCACCGTCGGCTATCTCGAGCAGGAGCCGCAGCTCGATCCGTCCAAGTCGGTGCTCGAGAACGTCAAGGATGGCGCGCGCGAGACCGCCGATCTGGTCGAGCGCTTCAACGCCATCTCGGCCGAAATGGGCGATCCGCAGGAGGACACCGATTTCGACGCGCTGATGGAGGAGATGGGCGACCTTCAGGCCAAGATCGACGCGGTCGACGGCTGGAGCCTCGACAACCAGCTCGAGATCGCGATGGAGGCACTGCGCTGCCCGCCGGGCGACTGGAGCGTCGAGAATCTGTCGGGCGGTGAAAAGCGCCGCGTCGCGCTGACCCGCCTGCTGATCCAGAAGCCGTCGATCCTGCTGCTCGACGAACCGACCAACCATCTCGACGCCGAAAGCGTGAAGTGGCTGGAAAACCACCTCAAGGAATATGCCGGCGCGGTGCTGATGATCACCCACGACCGCTATTTCCTCGACAATGTGGTCGACTGGATCCTCGAGCTCGATCGCGGAAAGTACTTCCCGTACGAGGGCAATTACTCGACCTATCTGGAGAAGAAGGCCAAGCGCCTGGAGCAGGAGGACCGCGAGGCCACCGGCCGCCAGAAGGCGATCAAGGACGAGCTCGAGTGGATTCGCGCCGGCGTGAAGGGCCGGCAGACCAAGTCGAAGGCGCGCATTACTCGGTTCGAACAGCTGGTCGAACAGCAGTCGCAGCGCACCCCCGGCAAGGCGCAGATCGTCATCCAGGTGCCCGAGCGTCTGGGCGGAAAGGTGATCGAGGTCGAGAACCTCTCGAAATCCTATGGCGACAAGCTGCTGTTCGACAATCTGTCGTTCAGCCTGCCGGCCGGCGGCATCGTCGGCGTGATCGGGCCGAACGGCGCGGGCAAGTCGACCTTGTTCAAACTCATCACCGGTCAGGAACAGCCCGACGAGGGCAAGATCGAAATGGGCACCACGGTGCGCCTGGGCTATGTCGACCAGAGCCGCGATCACCTCGACCCGACCAAGAATGTCTGGGAGGAAATCTCCGACGGCCTCGATTACATGAAGGTCAACGGCCACGACCAGTCGACCCGCGCCTATGTCGGCGCGTTCAACTTCAAGGGGCAGGACCAGCAGAAGAATGTCGGCAAGCTCTCGGGTGGTGAGCGCAACCGCGTCAACATCGCGAAGATGCTGAAGCGCGGCGGCAACGTACTGCTGCTCGACGAACCGACCAACGACCTCGACGTCGAAACGCTGGGCGCGCTGGAGGAGGCGATCGAGAATTTCGCGGGCTGCGCCGTGGTCATCAGCCACGATCGCTTCTTCCTCGACCGTCTGGCCACGCACATCCTCGCGTTCGAGGGCAACAGCCATGTCGAATGGTTCGAAGGCAATTTCGAGGCGTATGAGGAGGACAAGCGGCGCCGTCTGGGCGATGCGGCGGATCGTCCCACGCGGTTGGCGTATAAGAAGCTGACGCGCTGATCCCGACCTGTTGACCTGCATCGTCGTTGCCGGAATGGTGGCGGCGATGCAGGCATCGGCGTCCCTTCGTGAAATCCGCGGCTTCGAGGCCCTTTGGGCGGAGCTGACGTTTCGCGTCCCGCGCGTCGTTCGGCACGATCAGAGCGAACGGATGCTGATTGACACGCTCGGGCTGGGGCTGGAGCAGCTGATCCAATATCTGGGGTCGGAGCGGCCCGAACTGATCGCGTTCGAGCATTGGGTGATCGCCACGGCGGGGCGGCCTGATCCGCTGACGGTCGCGCGCTATCATGCGACGCTGGACGGGGCGCCGTTGCCGACTGAGGTTCAGGCGCGGCTCGCTGCGATCGACGCGATGCCGAACGTGCTGGACACGGACGATCTGGCGCAGTGGGAGCGCGAGGGCTGGGTGACGCTGCGCCACGCCATCTCCCGCGATGAGGCGGCGGAGGTCGCGGCGCTGTTGTGGCGTCTGCTCGATGCCGATCCGGCGCGGCCCGAAAGCTGGTATGGGCAGAAGCTCAACGGCATCATGGTCCAGCATTTTCAGAATTCGGCGCTGGAGATCGCCCGCCGCGCACCGCGCGTGCACAAGGCGTTCGCGCAGCTATGGGGCACCAGCGACCTGTGGTGCATCGTGGATCGGCTGAGCTTCAACCCGCCGGAAACTGCCGAACGCCCGTTCCAGGGCCCGAAGATGCACTGGGACGTAAGCCTGGCCCCGCCAATCCCGTTCGCGACCCAGGGCATCCTCTATCTCACCGATACGGCGACGGATCAGGGCGCGTTTGCGCTGCTCCCCGGCTTCCACCACCGGCTAGATGCCTGGCTGGAGGAAATCGGCGACACCGACCCCCGCATGGTCCACCTCGACCCCCAGGCGGTTCCGATCGCCGCCGGGGCAGGGGACCTCATCATCTGGCGCAACGATCTGCCGCACGGCGCCAGCCCAAACCGGTCGACCCGTCCCCGACTGGCGCAATATGTCAATTTCTACGCGCCCACGCTGACGACTAATCGCCTCTGGCGGTGATCGTCAGTCCCCCGTGACCCGCAGCGGGCCAAGGTCGCCAAGACCGACCGTGCCGCTCGCCATCGCCAGCATCCGGTCGAGGCTCTTCTTGGCCTTGAGGCGGATGTCCTCGGCGATCTCGATCCGAGGTTCGAGGTCGCGGAGTGCGATGTACAGCTTTTCCAGCGTGTTGAGCGCCATATACGGGCAGATGTTGCAGTTGCAGTTGCCGTCCGCACCGGGCGCGCCGATGAAGGTCTTTTCGGGGACCGCCTTTTCCATCTGATGGATGATGTGCGGCTCGGTCGCGACGATCATCGTGTCGCCGTCGAAATCCTTGGCGAATTGCAGGATGCCGCTGGTCGAACCGACATAATCGGCATGGTCGAGCACATGCGGCGGGCATTCCGGATGCGCGGCGACGGGGGCGTTCGGGTGCTGAGCCTTGAGCTTGAGCAGTTCGGTTTCGCTGAACGCCTCGTGCACGATGCACACGCCGGGCCACAACAGCATGTCGCGGCCCATCTTGCGGTTGATATATCCGCCCAGATGCTTGTCGGGGCCGAAGATGATCTTCTGGCTCTGCGGGATCTGGCTGAGGATCTTCTCGGCCGACGAACTGGTGACGATGATGTCGCTGAGCGCCTTCACCTCGACCGAGCAGTTGATGTAGGTCAGCGCGATGTGATCGGGATGCTGCGCGCGGAACGCGGCGAACTGGTCGGGCGGGCAGCTGTCTTCGAGGCTGCACCCGGCATTCATATCGGGCAGCACGACGACCTTGTCGGGCGAGAGAATCTTGGCGGTTTCGGCCATGAAGCGCACCCCGCAGAACGCGATCACTTCGGCATCGGTTTCCGCCGCCTTGCGGCTGAGCTCGAGGCTGTCGCCCACGAAATCGGCGAGGTCCTGGATTTCCGGCTTCTGGTAATAATGCGCCAGGATCACCGCATTCCGCTCCTTGCGTAGGCGGTCGATCTCGGCGCGAATGTCGAGGCCGGACAGGTCGGTAGGCGCGTTCATTGTGGGATCCTCACTCTTTGATCCCATTTGGCCCCGCAGAGGCGCACGATCAACCGGGGAAGCGCGCCTTTTCGAGCGCTGGCTTTGCCGCGCCCGGGGTATCGGCGACGACCGAGCGGTAGACGGACGTGCCGATCGGGCTCTTCGCGATCACGTCGAAGGCGAACCATTGCAGGACCACTACCGCCAGGCCGACTAGATACGCGGGATGGACGTGGCCTTGCCTGATCCGATCGCGGACCATGCCGATGACGATGAACGAACTTATCGCAGCGACCAGGACAACGACGCCGTTGGGCGACGTCGTCAGTTGCGGCGGGAGAAGTCGTCCGAATGCGGGGCCCATGATCCCCGCCATTGCGCAATAGATCAGCCGGCGATGCCAGCCGGTATTCGCGCGCACGGCAACGGCGGCCCAGATCATCGCGGCGAAACATGCTACGCCAAGCGGGTTCATCACCAGGAAAAACGCCGGGGTGAAGATCGGTGGGGCCAGTCCGCGCTGGACCGTAAAGGCGGTGGTGAGCGTGCCGACGAGCACCATCCACAGCGTATACGCGGCGGCAAACCAGCCCAGCCGCCGGTGCAGCGCGGTCGATCCGGTAGCGATCAGGGCATTTTGGGTCACGTAAATTGCGACCCAGCCGAAAAAGGTCAGCGCGTGGACATGGACGTAAAGCGGCGCGCCGAAGGTGGAGAGGCCCATGATCGCGAAGAAGGAAAAGGCGAGCAGGTTAAGCAATGCCATGACGATCGCCATCGCCAGGAAAAAGCGCGTATCGGGCGCGAAGCGCATGCCCGTCTGTGCCAGTGTCACCATGTGATCAGCCCCCGCTGTGTCAGCGAGTCGTCTTAGCACATTCGGAGTCGAACCAAACTATTGCTTCGCGCGGTCCGCGCGGTCTTTCATCACCTGTTGCGGAGAGCGTGAGACGTCCCAGCGTTCGCCGTCGCGTCGGGCGCGCTCGGGCGGGAAGGTGACGACCACGCGCACCTCGCCCAGCCCCGCGGCGGCAAGCGGCTGGGCGAGCAGGCGCGCGATCGCGGTCCGCCCGAGCTCGCGCGCCTGCGCCATGCGCTCGGGGCTTTTCGCCTCGCGCTCCGCGACGATGGTGGCGCGCGCGGATGTGCTCTTGCTCAGCGCTTCGGCCGCTTCGCGGGTGACGAACAGTCCTTTGGTTTCCACCAGCGAGCGTCGGCCCTCGTCCGTGTTTGCTGGTGCCGTCGTTACGTCGGGCGCATCGACGATCAGCGTGCGGGTCTGACCGTTCCATTCCAGGTCGTCGGGGCCCAGGCGCGACACGTCGACGAAATAGCCGACCGAATAGGGCATCTTCACGACCTGGTCGCTGCGCAGCAGCCCCAGCGCGCGGACATCCGACGCCGTTGCCTGGACCGTCCCGGTGAGCTCGGCCACTTTGAGCGTCCCGCTTCCGTCGAGCCGAGCAGTGACGATCTGTGTCACCGGGTCGCCGCCGTCGTCGGGCAGCGTCGCCAGGCGCGTTTCGGCGAACCGATCCCAGGACAGCCAGGCAGCGGCGGCGATCACCGCGAGCGCTGCGGCCGCAAGCAGGAGGCGGAGGGGACGGTCGTTCATGCGACGCTGCGCCATGTATCCGCGTCCTCGCTTGCCAGGCCCCGGTTCCGCAGATCGATCAGATGCGCCAGCACCGAGCGCCCCGCCGCACCCGCGAGGCGCGGGTCCAGCCCGACATACATGCGCGCGACCATGTCCGGAATCGCACCGACATCCTGGTCCAGGAGGCGCAGGATCTGGCCCTCGCGCTGCCGGCGGTGCCCCATCATCCCGCGCACCAGACGGCGCGGATTGGTCACTTCCGGGCCATGCGCGGGATAGAAGACCCGGTCCTCGCGGCCGAGCAGCTTGTCGAGGCTGGCCATATAGGCGCCCATATCGCCATCGGGTGGGGCAACGACGCTGGTCGACCAGCCCATGACGTGGTCGCCGGTGAACAGCGCGCCGCTCTCACGCAGTCCGAAGCACAGATGGTTCGACGTGTGCCCCGGCGTCGCGACCGCTTCGAGCGTCCAGCCCGCTCCCGATAGCGTCTCGCCGTCCGCCAGCACGCGGTCCGCGGCATAGTCGCGATCGAACGCCGCGTCGGCGCGGGGACCCGAGTCTTCGATCGTCAGCGGAGCGCAGCCGATGATTGGCGCGCCGGTTGCTGCCTGAAGCGGGCGGCTGGCCGGGCTATGGTCGCGATGGGTGTGCGTGCACAGGATCGCGCGAACCGGACGCCCGGCGATCCCGGCCTCGAGCGCAGCGAGGTGTTCTGGCAGATCCGGCCCCGGATCGATCACCGCCAGATCGGCTGTGCCGACCAGATAGGTCTGGGTGCCGGTATAGGTGAAGGGCGAGGGGTTCGCCGCCAAAATGCGCGCCACCAGCGGTTCTACCCGGATCGCTTCGCCGGTTGGAGCTTCGCTCATGCGTTGCAGATGGCGGTTTGCGGCGCGCGACACAAGCCTGCAGATGCGCGGTCCGCAAAACGGCCGACCGCGTTGAAGGGACGCGGCCGGCCGTGCCGAAGTCTCCGAGCGACGATGGGCTGGCCGCTCGGGGAGTCGGGTTGCGGTTCAATCCGTAGCGTCGGATTCGATTTCGCGGATCGCCTCGTCGATGCCGCGCAGCGCGGCCAACCGCTGGCTTGCGCTCAGTTCCTTCTGCATCTCGATCGAACGGCGTGCCATCTTGAGGCTCATCATCGCGTGCCGCTTGCCCATATCGGCGCTGGCGATCGCGACAGCCTCGGCGCCACGGGCGATCGCCTCAGCGCCTCGGGCGCTCTCTGCGGCGGCGGAAGCGCGCATCTCGATGCGATCGGTGCACAGCACGATCTTGCGCTTGTTGCCTTTCCGGGTCTCGATCTTGACATCGTCGTCCTTCGATCCGCCGCATGTGGCGGAGGAAATGTCGACATCGACGTCCATCTCGCGGGTGGCGGTCCACGCGTAGCGCGAGTCCGGTTCGCCGACACGCACCACGCGCGTCTCCCGCTTGATCTCCTTGCCGTCCTTCTTCTCGATCACGACGACGCGTTCGACACGTTTTCCGGCCGTAGGTTCGGGCGCTTCGGGTGCTTCAGGAACGTCCGGCTCTTCCGGCCCGTCGGCCTCCTGGGCCATTGTGGGAATGGCGGGCGGCACCGCGGCGAGCGGGGCAGGTGCCCTCGGCGCTGCGGGCGCGCTCGGCGCACGCGGCGCATCGATGTCGGCGGCACCCGCACCCGATGCGGTAAGCGCAAGCGCGCCCAGCGACAGCGCGAGTGCGCCGGTGACGCCGGCGGCCACGCGGCCGCGCGACTTGGGATTGTGCTTCGAAAGCATTTTCAGCCTCCCCTTGAGTTCGTTGATGGTGTGAAGGTGGCATGCCGCCGAGACCGCACCCCCATGCGCGGACTTGACGATGGCGCGGCCATAGGCATGGCGGAGCGCCGGGGCGCGGCCCGAGAGCACCAGGGCGTCACAGGCCATTTCCTGGTCGGCGCGAAAGGCGCGGAACGCCCGCCACGCGACCGGGTTGAACCAATGGAGCGCGAGCACGACCAGCGCGATCCAGTTGGCGATCAGGTCACCACGCAGATGGTGCCCGAGTTCGTGCGCGAGCGCGAGGTTGCGTTCGAGCGGGTCGTAGCGATCGTTGAAGTCGCGCGGGAACGCGACATATTTGCGAAAGATGCCGAAGGCGAGCGGGCCGGTCGCGGCATCGGTCTCGATCACATGGACGCGCCCCTCCGCGACGGTGCGGCGCACCTCGGCCTTGCGCAGCAATGCCGCGCAGAAGCGGGTATGCGAGATGACATGCCACAGCAAGAATGCGAGCGCGCCGGCGGTCCAGACCGTGCCGATGATGAGCAACAGGCTCGGCCCGCTCACCGTCACCACGCTCGCCTGCGCGGCCGTCGCGCTCGTGCCGGCGGCCATATCGACCTGCGCCTGCAGCAGCGCCTGATCGATGATCATCTGAGTGCTGTCAGCGGTGGCGGCTGGTGCCTCGGCGGCGTAGGTCAGCCCGCCGAACAGTTCGGTCAGGCTCCACGCGCCCGGAAGCGGCGGGATCAGCATCCGCAGCACGGGCAGCAGCCACAGCGCATAGGCGATGTTGGGACCGAATTGATCGCGCACCGGCTTGCGCAGCGCGAGAACCAGCAGCATCAGCAGCGTGGTTGCTACGCAGGTTTCGACCATCCAGGCGATCATTGCTTGATCTCCTTCAGCAGCGCCTCGATCTCCGCGATGTCCTGGTCGGTCAGAACGTCACGCTCGGCAAGATGCGCGACGAGCGGGGTCAGCTTGCCCCCGAACAGCCGGTCGATCAGGCGGCGCGATTCACCCTCGACATAGTCGCCGCGCGCAACCAGCGGACGATATTGATATCGGCGGCCATCTTCGTCGGCCGCGATGACGTTCTTCGCGAGCAGTCGCCCGAGCAGGGTCTTGACGGTGTTCGCGCTCCAGCCGCGCGACGGCGCGACGCGCTCGGCCACATCTTGGGCGGTCAGGGGCGCATCGTCCCACAGAACTTCCATGACGGCATGTTCTGCATCGCTGATTCGTTCGGTCATCGCATTCCCTCTCGACTACGGGTGTAATCGTCTCGATCACATCTGTAGTCAAGCGGCTTAATCGTAGATGAACGTTTCGGGTGTGACGCGGTGTGTCGGCAAATTTGACAACGGCTGCCGGGGTTAATCCGCGCTAACCATCGTGATGCCCGAATTCAGCGCTGAGTGGGAACTGGCACGCCGCATGCAACTCCGCAGATATATGTGTTCACCCATGTGTGACGCTTCAGGGGCGGGCGATTGAACCAGGCGGTTCGGTCGTCCGCCCCGTCCCGTTCCGGGGACGCGCATAGTCGATCACGCCGCCGTCGGCACGGCGCCGGCGCCTGAAGATGCGGGCGCCCTCCTCTTCGAGACGCTCGTGCGCGCGGGCGAGTGCCTGGGGATAGATCGTGCCGAACAACCGCTCGAACGTCCGGTCCCAGCCATAGCGCTCGACCGCCATAGCGCGCGCACGCGCCCCGACCAGTTCGGCACCGTCGCGCCACAGGCGCGTGACATTGGCCGCCATCGCACCGGGATCGTCGACAGGGCCGAGCAGCCCGAGACCGGGGGGCACGCGATCGGGCATCGCGCCGCTTGCGACACCCACGACCGGAAGCCCGCTCGCCTGTGCCTCCAGCACCGAGATGCCGAAGGTTTCGTCGGCCATTGCCGAAACATAGATGTCGGAAGAGGCGAGTGCGCGCGCCAGTCCGGCGCGGTCCCGCTCGAACCCGGGAAACGCTATCGGCAAGTCCGCTGCATCCTGGGCCAGCCGGTCGCGCAGCTTGCCGTCGCCGATCATCACCATCTTCGCGCCCAGATCGGCCGGGAGCAGGCGAAACATCTCGACCAGTCGGTCGGCGCGCTTTTCATTGTCGATCCGTCCGGCATAGACCAGCAGCGGCCCGTTGCCGGTAAAGCCGAGCGAGGTGCGATACTGCGGATCGCGACGGGCAGGGGAAAACAGGTGCGTATCGACCCCGAGCGGCATCACATCGGTGCGCGTGATCGTCTTGCGGGCGAGCGTCGCCTGCGCATCCTCGCTCAGCGTATAGACACGGTCGAATTCGCGATAGGTGATCTCGGCATAGCCATAGGCGAGCATCCGCATGAAGCCGGCCACCAGGCGTCCCGCCTTCGCCTCGACCACGCGATGAACATGCGCGTTCGGAAAATCGGTGCGATAGCCCGCGACGAGGGCGGTTTGCGGATAGTCGCGGCGATGCCGGATTGCGGTCCATGGCAGAACCCATGGGCAGAGCGATTCGACAATATCGGGGCGATAATGGGCGAGTAGCGCGCGCACGGCATCGGTGCGCAGGATGAACCGGTAATTGGGACTCCCGCGTACCGGCTTCGCTCCCACCTCGGCAAAGATGTGGCGGCCGTTGATCGTTACGCGGTCTTCGGGGCCGGGGACGATCTGGAGCAGCTGATGCGGCGTGTAGTTGAGCACGTAATCCCGCTTTTCGCGAAGATAGGTGCTGATCCCGCCGCCGCCTGCGGGAGAGTAGCTCTGCGTCAGATCGCAGATGAGCAGGGACGAATCGTCCCGCACCGCCGCGCCTGGCGCGGCGGTGAAACAGGGTACGAACATACGCTTTTACTCGGTTTTCAACCTCTGGTTACGAAGTCGAAACGCCCCGTTCTTCGAGAAGTTGCGCAAGCTCGCCGCTCTCGTACATCTCCATCATGATGTCCGACCCACCGACAAACTCTCCCTTGACGTAGAGCTGTGGGATCGTCGGCCAGTCGGAGAATGTCTTGATGCCCTGGCGCACCTCCTGATCCTGCAGCACGTCCACGCTTTCGAAGTCGACGCCCAGGTGGCTCAGGATCGACACCGCCCGGTTGGAAAAACCACACTGCGGAAACAGCGGCGTCCCCTTCATGAACAGGACGACGTTGTTGTCATCGACCAGTTTGCGGATGCGGGCCTGTGTCTCTTCGGTCATTTCAATCGCTCCCTGCCGGAACGGCGGTGGTGAGCTGGAGTGCGTGGAGCACTCCCCCCATCCGCCCGCCGAGCGCGGCGTAGACTGCCTGATGCTGCTTGATACGGGGCAGCCCCCGGAATGTTTCGCTGACGACACGCGCGGCATAATGATCGCCATCACCGGCGAGGTCGGTGATCTCGACCTGCGCATCGGGAATGCCACTGCGGATCAGCGTCTCGATCTCTTCCGCCGCCATCGGCATTTCTATTGTGCCTCGATCAGCTGGCGGCGCGCCTCGACGGTCATGTCCTCTACCGCTTTGCGCACCGCTGCGTCGTCGGTCTCGATGCCGGCGGCGGTCAGATCACCCAGCAGCTTGCGGATCACGTCCTCATCGCCCGATTCCTCGAAATCGGCCTGGACCACCGCCTTGGCATAGGCATCGGTCTCCTCGGGGGTGAGGTTCATCTTCGCCGCCGCCCACTGGCCGAGCAGCCGATTGCGGCGCGCCGTCACGCGGAACGCCATTTCCTCGTCCCGTGCGAATTTGGATTCGAACGCGCGCTCGCGATCGTCGAAGGTCGTCATCCTGCAACACCCCTTGGTTGTTTCGTTGGGGAGATAGGGGGCGGTCGTGCCTCTGACAACGGGTCGGGGCGAAAGGGTGGGGCGTTGCCCGCCGCGCGCGGGAACGCTAGGCCCCGAGCGTCCTTCCAACGCGGAGCTTCCATGACGCCATTCCAGCTCGACGGGTTCGACATCGACCGGTTCGTCGCCGCGACGCTTGCCGAGGATGTCGGCACCGGGGACGTGACCGCCCAGGCGGTCATTCCCCCCGCTGCAGCCTTTACCGGCGTGATGGACAGCCGCGACAGCATCGTGGTCGCCGGCCTGCCGATTGCCGCCGCCTTCTTTCGCGCGCTCGACCCCGATGTGGAGATTGAGCTGCTCGCGGACGAGGGCGCACGGGCGGAAGCGGGGAGCGATCTGATGCGATTGCGCGGCAATGCGCGTGCGCTGCTCACCGCTGAACGCGCGGCGCTCAATACCGTTCAGCATCTTTCCGGGATCGCGACCATGACGCGTGCCTATGTCGATTCGATCGACGGCACCGGGGCGACGCTGCTCGACACGCGCAAGACCATTCCCGGCCTTCGACGGCTCGAGAAATATGCGACCCGCATGGGCGGCGCGCGCAATCACCGGATGGGGTTGTGGGACGCGGCAATGATCAAGGACAATCACATCGCCGTGGCCGGATCGGTGGCCGAAGCGGTCGGGCGCGCGGTGCGGGCGGGAATCGGCGAGATCATCGTGGAGGTCGACCGGCTCGACCAGATCCAGCCCGCGCTGGACGCCGGCGCGACCCATTTGTTGCTCGACAATATGGGGCCCACGGGGCTGCGCGAGGCGGTGGGGCTGGTGGCCGGGCGCGTGCCGACCGAGGCGTCGGGTGGTGTCCGGCTGGACACGATCCGGGCCATTGCGGAAACCGGCGTAACCTTCGTGAGCGTCGGGCGGCTCACGCAATCGGCACCCGCTGCCGATATCGGACTGGACTTCGCCGCGGCTTGAGCCTTAGCTGTCGCAACCAAGAGGAGTGGAATCATGCGTCCGAAGTCGATTGTTCGATTCGAGCAGGCTTATCTCGGCTCAATCATCGTCTGGGCGATCGGACTCGCGACCGGCTGGGGTTCGCGGACGCAGATGATCGAAACGAATCCCGCCTTTGCCGGCAATCCGCAAATGCTGGGTTTGGCGCAAACGGTGATGATCGGGTTTAGCCTTTTCATGCTCGCCCTGTGGCTGTTGCTCTGGTATTTTACTGCGCGGAAGGCGAGCGAGGTGACCAAATGGATCATCGTCGCATTTTTCGCGCTGTCGGTCGTGGGGTTGCCGTTCGCATTGATGGCGTATGAGCGCGCAGGCCTGCTGGCGACCGGGCTGACGCTGCTGATGTTCGCGCTTAATGCCTATGCCGTGTGGATGCTGTTCCAGCCCGATGCGCGCACGTGGTTCAACGGCGGCGATACCGCGGAGCACACAATCGCGGACAGCGACGCGCCCCCGCTGCCCTGACGCTCAATTATCGACCGTCGCGGTCGCCGGATGATGGCGGTCGAGATGTCGGCGGATGATGCGCAGGTTCTTGGAATTCGACCGATAAAAGAAATCGGCAACGTCACCGACACCGGGGATCAGGCCGATCAGCCAGTCGAACCCGACATTGCCCGCCATGCGTAGCATGGTACTGCGCGACATACCGATGTTGCGCGCTTCCCACACCATATAGAGCCCCATGGCGGCAGCGATGACGTCGCCGCCCACAGGTACGAGGCCGACCAGGGCGTCGAGCCCTACCGTTTGTTTGGTACCTGGAATAGTGAAACTGCGCTCGAGCAGCTTTTCCAGAGCGGTAACGCGCTGGCGCACCGAATGGGGATCGCGGCCGACGGGGAACGGGGTGCGTTGCATGCGGGTCGCCTTGGCCAACGCGTGTCTCCTGTTACTGGTCCCGCAAATGGGTGAGCGGATGCCATGCCCTCACATTCCCCTGCCAGGCACGCAGCCGCATCGCGGCGACGGACCAACGCAAAGGCTGCGCGATCGGAATATAGAGATGTGCGCTGGCGAAAGCGAGGTCGGCTTGCGCGATTGCCTGCGCCCGTTCGCCGAGCGTCGGGGCGTCGCGCGCCGCCTCGAGCAATTCGGTCAGATCCTCGGGACAGTTTCGGCATGCCGTCACCATGAACCAGCGCGCGCTGTCGTAGGGCGCGACCGCGTCGATCAGGCGCAGGTCGGCGTCGGCGCGTTCCTCGACCCATATGGGCTGCAATCCGATATCCATCAGATCGCG
The DNA here is from genome assembly GCF_046000505.1 of Sphingomonas plantiphila. Lineage (NCBI taxonomy): Bacteria > Pseudomonadati > Pseudomonadota > Alphaproteobacteria > Sphingomonadales > Sphingomonadaceae > Sphingomonas > Sphingomonas plantiphila. The sequence continues at coordinate 34,243 of NZ_JBELQC010000002.1, forward strand.
CGCGAGGCGGCTCCACAGCAGGACCGTGCCGGGGCTGCGCGGCATGGCGACGCGGATCGTGAGCGGCGCATCGGGGTTGTTGGCGTGCCAGGCCGCGACCCGGTTGCGCGCGACGATCCTGCGTCCCTCCAGCGGCTGCGCCACCCAGTCCGGCGCGGCTGGGGCAGCGGCTGAATCGAGTTGGTCCGGCATCAGCGTTTCGAGCGGCGACCAGCCCTGGCGAAACAGTGCGGTGAGCGCGGCGCGATCGATCGCCATCGCCATCGCCGCACGATTTTCGGGCACCGCAGTGAAGCCTTCGCGTGAGACGATTGCCAATCCGAACAGCCCGGCCGCCGGATCGATGCGCAGATTGGCAGGTGCGATTCCCGCATGATCGAGCAAGGGCCAGTCGTGGAACGTGCCACCCAGGACCAGATCGGACTCGCGCTGCGCAAACCGTGCGAGGGCGAGTGCGGCGCGCTCTCCGCGCAGGCGGACATTGTCGGCCGGATCGGCGATCTCGGGCTCCTCGACAATGCGATCGGGGTCGAGAGCGGGGCGCAGGAGGATGGCGCCGCTGTCGCCATCCACCCGGAACGGACCGCTTCCCGCAAGCTTCGGTCGCCGCAGGATCGCGAACTCGGGCTGGGCGAACAGCTTGAGCAGGTCGGGGCGGGGATATTTCAGCCGCACCTCGACGACTTGGGGCGTCATTTCCACGACCTCGTCGATCACCGCGACGAAGGGGGCAAGCGCGGAGCGGGCCCGGGGGGCGATGGCGGCACGCAGGCTCGCAACCACGTCGTCGGCGGTGACGTCGGACCCATCCGGCCACTGCGCTTCTCGCAGGCGGAAGATGTAGCTGCGGCCCTCGTCGGTGACGATCCATCGCTCGGCGACGCCTGGCTCGATCCCGCCAGTCGCGTCGAACCGTACCAGCCCCTGCGCCGTGGCGCCCAGCAGGACGCGTTGGGGGAAATCGAGTTCGCCACGGACGGGGTCGCGGAGCGTCGCCGGCTCACCGATCGCGCTCACGACGACCGGGACGTCATCGGGTCGCCGCCTGTCGCAGCCGCCCACGATCAGCGCTGAGGCGACGACCAGGGGCAGGGCGGGGAAGCGCATGCCCCAGCTTTATGGAGGCGGGGCGGGGAAGCCAACCCCGCCCCGGTCCGGACTCAGTTCTTTTCCTTGTCGACCAGCTTGTTCGCGCCGATCCACGGCATCATCGCGCGCAGCTCGCTGCCGACCTGCTCGATCGGATGCGCGGCGGCGGCCTTGCGGCTGGCCTTGAGCTCGGGCTGACCGGCGCGGTTGTCGAGGACGAAATCCTTGACGAAGCGGCCCGACTGGATGTCGGCGAGGACGCGCTTCATCTCGGCCTTGGTCTCGTCGGTGATGATGCGCGGGCCGGTCTTGATGTCGCCGTACTCGGCGGTGTTGGAGATCGAATAGCGCATGTTGGCGATGCCGCCTTCATAGAGCAGGTCGACGATCAGCTTGGTCTCGTGCAGGCACTCGAAATAGGCCATTTCGGGGGCGTAGCCGGCCTCGACCAGCGTCTCGAACCCGGCCTGGATCAGGTGGGTGATACCGCCGCACAGGACGGCCTGCTCGCCGAACAGGTCGGTCTCGCACTCTTCCTTGAAGTTGGTTTCGATGATGCCGCTGCGGCCGCCACCGACACCGGAGGCGTAGGCGAGGGCGACGTCATGCGCGTTTCCGGTTGCATCTTGGTGAATCGCGATCAGGCAGGGTACGCCGCCGCCGCGGACATATTCGCTGCGCACGGTGTGGCCGGGACCCTTGGGCGCGATCATGATCACGTCGATGTCCGCCGGCGGCTCGATCAGGCCGAAATGGACGTTGAGGCCGTGCGCGAAGGCGAGGGCGGCGCCCGGCTTCATATGCCCCTTGATGTCGTTCTCCCAGATCGCAGCTTGATGCTCGTCGGGAGCGAGGATCATCAGGATGTCGGCCCATTTCGCGGCTTCGGTGGTCGACATGACCTTGAAGCCCGCGCCCTCGGCCTTCTTCGCGGTCGCCGAACCGGCGCGCAGCGCGATCGCGACTTCGCCAACGCCGCTGTCGCGCAGGTTCTGGGCATGGGCATGGCCCTGGCTGCCATAGCCGACGATGGCGATCTTCTTGCCGGTGATCAGGTTCAGGTCGGCGTCACGATCGTAATAGACACGCATCTCGAAAATTCCCTTTCGTCATTCCCGCGCGAACGGCTTCAGTCCGCCGCGCCTCAGTCGTTCCTTGCCTGCAAGGGCGATATTCATTCTGTGGAGCGGTCAGGCCGCCTCTTTGCCCCGCGAAATCGCGACGATGCCGGTGCGGGCGACCTCGATCAGGCCGACTTCGCTCATCAGCTCGATGAACTTGTCGATCTTCTCGGTCGTCCCCGTCACTTCGAACACGAAGCTGGAGATGGTCGCGTCGACCACGCGAGCGCGATAGACCTCGGACAGGCGCAACGCCTCGATCCGGTGATCGCCGGTGCCGGCGACCTTTACCAGTGCGAGTTCGCGCTCGACATGATCGCCCTCGGCGGTGAGATCGCGGACCTTGTGTACCGGCACCAGACGGTCGAGCTGCGCCACGATCTGCTCCAGCACATGCGCGCTGGCACTGGTCACGATGGTGATGCGGCTCACCGACTTGTCGTCGGTAATCTCGCTCACCGTCAGGCTCTCGATATTATAGCCGCGCGCCGTGAACAGACCGGCGATCCGCGCGAGAATGCCCGGCTCGTTATCGACGATGACCGCGAGCGTATGCCGCTCGGCCTTTTCTTCCTTGATGTGCATGAGCTTAGACCAGCGCCTTGGCTTCGTCGTCCATCTCGCCGGAAACCTCGGCGGCCTGGAGGAGCATTTCGGTGTGGGCGGCGCCCGACGGGATCATCGGGAAGCAGTTGGCGAGTTTGGCCACGCGGCAGTCGACGATCACCGGCCCATCATAGGCGAGCATGTCGGCAATCCCGTCGTCGAGCTGGTCGCGCCGCTCGATCAGGATGCCCTTCCAGCCATAGGCTTCGGCAAGCTTCACAAAATCCGGCAACGAGTCGCTGTAACTCTCTGAATACCGGCTGGAATAGGTCAGCTCCTGCCACTGGCGGACCATCCCCATATATTCGTTGTTGAGGATGAAGATCTTGACCGGCAGGCGATACTGGGTCGCCGTCGCCAGCTCCTGGATGTTCATCTGGATCGACGCTTCGCCGGCGATGTCGATCACCAGCGCCTGCGGGTTGCCGAGCTGCGCGCCGATCGCGGCGGGCAGGCCGTAGCCCATCGTGCCGAGACCGCCGCTGGTCAGCCACTTGTTTGGGCTGTCGAAGTCGAAATGCTGCGCGGCCCACATCTGGTGCTGACCGACTTCGGTCGTGATGATCGGAGCACGGTCGTGGGTCGCCTCCCACAGCGCGCGGATCGCGCGCTGTGGCATGATCGTGTCCTTGTCGATCCCGGGGCCTTCCTCGGGAAAGTCGAGGCACTTGACCGCGCGCCATCCCTCGATCCGCCGCCACCATTCGGACAGATCGGGCTTGGGATGCTGGCGCGCCTTCCAGATGCGCAGCATGTCCTCCATCGCATGGCCGACATCGGCGACGATGGGCAGGTCGACGCGTACGGTCTTGTTCATCGACGAGCGGTCGATATCGATATGGATCTTCTTCGCGTGCGGCGCAAAGGCGTCGAGCCGCCCGGTCACGCGATCGTCGAAGCGCGCGCCGACCGCGACGATCAGGTCGGCCTGGTTCATCGCAAAATTGGCTTCGTACGTGCCGTGCATGCCGAGCATGCCGAGCCACTGGTCGGACGAAGCCGGAAAGGCGCCCAAGCCCATCAGCGTCGAGGTGACCGGCGCGCCGGTGATCTTCGCCAGTTCGCGCAGCAGATGCGAGGCACCGGGACCCGAATTGATGACGCCGCCGCCGGTGTAGAAGACCGGCCGCTCCGCTGCCGCGAGCATCTCCACCGCTGCCTCGATCAACGCCTTGTCGGCCTTGACCTGCGGTCGATAGGTCTTGTGCTGGATCGGGCCGGGCTTGGCGTAGCGCGCGGTCGCGATCTGGACGTCCTTGGGGATGTCGATCACGACCGGGCCGGGACGGCCCGAGGTCGCGATATGGAACGCCTCATGGACGACCGCGCCGAGCTGCGCAGGATCCTTCACCAGATAATTATGCTTGGTGCAGTGGCGCGTGATGCCGACGGTATCGGCCTCCTGAAAGGCGTCGCTGCCGATCAGGTGCGAGGGAACCTGCCCGGTGATGACGACCATCGGGATCGAATCCATCAGCGCATCGGTGATGCCGGTGACCGCATTGGTCGCGCCGGGCCCCGAGGTGACCAGCACGACGCCGGGCTTTCCGGTCGAGCGGGCATAGCCCTCCGCCGCGTGGGTTGCCGCCTGCTCGTGGCGGACGAGGATATGCTTGATCCGCTTCTGCTTGAAGATCGCATCGTAGATCGGGAGCACCGCGCCGCCCGGATAGCCGAAGATGACTTCCACGCCGAGGTCGTTGAACGCCTCGATCAGGATGTCTGCTCCGCTCTTCTCGGCCACGATATGTCTCCTACTGATTGCCGCGCTGCAATAGCATTACGCGAAGGGCGCTGCTATGCGTAGTAAAGATGCGTGTCAACCAATTTCATTGTTCGAATCGTGCGAAATAGGATAGCTGTTTGAAGCTATCTGTCGCGTCGATACGAATCCAATGGACCGGGGGCTGGTGACGCAGCCACGTATATTGGCGCTTGGCATATTGGCGCGTTGCCGCCTGCGCCCGCTCGAGCGCCTCCTCCCGGCTGAGTGAACCCCTGAGAAAGGCGGTGATTTCCACGACCCCGATCGCCCGGCGGACGGGCGCTGAATCGGCGATATCTGTGCGGTCGAGCAGCGCCCGCACCTCGTCGACCGCCCCGCCTTCGAACATCGCGACAAGCCGGCGGTCGCAACGCTCGGCCAGCCACGCGCGGTCGGGGAGCAGGATCAGCGGGGCAAGGTCGATCGTCTCGCCGATCCCGCCGACGCGTTCGGCCTGCCAGGCGGCGAGTGGGCGGCCGGTCGATCGGACGACTTCGAGCGCGCGCGCCACTCGTGTGGTGTCGGCAGAATTGAGGCGCTCGGCCGCCTCGGGGTCGAGTTTCGTCAGCGCGGTATGCGCCTCTGTGACCGGCATTGCGCGTATCTCAGCGCGGATCGCCGGGTCGATCGGCGGGACCGGGGCGATGCCGTCGAGCAGCGTGCGGATATACATGCCCGTGCCCCCCGCCAGGATCGGCAGGCTACCGCGCGCATGGGCGGCGGCGATTTCCGCCTTGGCTTCGTCCGCCCAGCGCGCGGCCGAATAGTCTTCGCTGCCGGTGACATGGCCGAACAGCCTGTGCGGCGCCTGCGCCTCCTCCTCGAGAGAAGGTCGCGCGCTCAGCACGCGCAGTTCAGCATAGACCTGCGCCGAATCCGCATTGATGACGGTGCCGCCGGTTCGCTTGGCCAGTTCGACTGCCAAAGCGGACTTGCCGCTGGCAGTCGGCCCTGCAATGAGCGCGACCCGGGGCAGGGGTGCGCTCATGCCCGCAGATCCTTGGCAGAGAGAAGCATGGCATACATTGCGACCCTGATAGCAGCCGACACGCTTTCCGCAGGCGATATTTCCATGGCGCAGGACAAGCTGCGCGATGCGTTCTGCGAGCCGGTGGGCGTCACCGAACTGGCCGAGGGCAAGGCATTCGATCTGATCTTCGTCAACGGTCCCGATCGCGCGCGCGTGGCGCTGGAGGGCGCGTTCGACCGTACCGATGTGGTGGTCCAGCCAATCCTGGGACGGATCAAGCGACTGCTGGTCGCGGACATGGATTCGACGATGATCACCGTCGAATGCATCGACGAGCTCGCCGACTATGCCGGAATCAAGGCGCAGATTGCCGAGGTGACCGAAGCGGCGATGCGCGGCGAACTGGATTTCGCCGAGGCGCTGGACGCGCGCGTTGCGCTGCTCAAAGGGCTGGACGCGGGCGCGATCGATCGCTGCCTCGCCGAGCGGGTCGAGCTGATGCCCGGCGCACGCGTGCTGGTGCAGACGATGAAGGAGCAGGGCGCCCACACGATCCTGGTATCGGGCGGATTCACGCGCTTCGCCGGGCCGGTGGGAGCGCAGATCGGATTCGACCGGGTGATCGCCAATGAACTGGTGATCGAAAGCGGCGCGCTGAACGGCGCAGTCACCAAGCCGATCGTCGATTCAGGCACGAAGGAGCGCACCCTGCTCGACGCGCTTGGCGAGCGGGGATTGACAGCGGGGTCCGCGCTGGCGGTCGGCGATGGCGCCAACGACCTGGCGATGATCAAGCAGGCGGGGCTGGGTGTCGCCTATCATGCAAAGCCGATCGTCGCCGCGGCGGCGGGCGCGCGGATCGACCACAATGATCTCACCGCGCTGCTCTATGCGCAGGGATTGTTTCCCGAACAATGGGTGACCGACTGAGCGATTACTCGCGCACGGGTACGCATGGATCGAATGCCCGACAGGCGCCACTCGCCTCCGCATTCGACGCGAACGGACCGATCAGCACCTTCGTCAGCCGGCCTGCCTTGACATAGAAGACCTGCCGACCGGGGAATCGGGCGGCCGCCTGGGCGCCGATGCGGCGGGCGTTGGCGGGGTCTCCGAATGCACCGACCTGCACGCGCCAACCGCCGTCACGCACGGGCGTCGCCGCGGGCTGCGTCGGTTGCGGCTTGGGTTCGGGCTTCGGCACCGGTCGCACGATGGGTGGGGCCGGGCGAGGTTCAGCCGCTTGCGCCGACGGCGAAGAAGGAATTGCGCGTGGCGGCTGATAGGCAGAGGACGGCGGGACTTCGGTCCTTCCCAGGGGGCGCGGGGGCTGCGTGGCTTGGGACGGGGGGACGGCGGCGACCTGAGGACGGCCGGCATCGCGCTCATAGGCGCGGGCAAGCTCCAGACCCTTCTGTCGGTCCTGAAGCGAGATATAGCGGTCCATCTGTGCCTGCGCGGTCGATGCTTGGGGCAGGCCCTGCGCGGCCGCGCGCGCGGTCAGGGCATAGGCGCGCACCCAGTCCTTTTCGACCGCGTCGCCGTTGAAGTACATGGTGCCCAGAACATATTGCGCGCGCGGTTCGCCCCGCATCGCCGCCTTGGTCAGCCATTCGACCGCCTGCAATCGCTTGCCGTTTTCAAAGAGCGAGAGGCCATAATTCTCTTCGGCCTGCGGATGGCCCTGAAGCGCGGCCTTGCGATACCATTCCTCGGCCTGGCCCAGATCCGCGGGAACGCCGCGGCCGAGCTTGTATGCCTGCCCCAGGTTGAACTGGGCGTCGGCATCGCCAGCAACTGCGGGGCCCCGCCACTCGTTCACCGCCGTGCGATAGTCACCGCGCTGCCACGCATCGACGCCCGTCTTGACGTCGGCAAGCGCGGGAGCGACCGCGACGATTGAAGCGGCAACCATTGCCGACAACACCATATGCTTCATTCGGTAGTCCCCAGTCCCACGTCTGGATAATGCCAGTTAACCATAGTGTGGCCAAGCAATGCTTGCGCTCCGGTTAAGCCCGGCATGGGACAACACGCGTATGTGCAGCTCCCATTAACGGCTTCTTAGGGTCCCCCTGTCATCCCCGACGCTGAATTATCGGGAGTTTCGAGGGGCAATGCGCGTACTCGCGATGGCATCGCAGAAAGGTGGTTCGGGGAAGACCACGCTGAGCGGGCACCTGGCGGTGCAGGCGCAGCGGGCGGGGCATGGCCCGGTCGTTCTGATCGACATCGATCCGCAAGGCTCGCTTTCCGACTGGTGGAACGAGCGTGAAACCGATTTCCCGGCCTTCGCGCAGACGACTGTCGCGCGGCTGGCCGCCGACCTGGAGGTGTTGCGCCAGCAGGGCTTTCGCCTTGCGGTGATCGATACGCCGCCCGCCATTACCATGGCGATCCAGAGCGTGATCCAGGTCGCGGAACTGATCGTGATTCCGACCCGCCCGTCGCCGCACGACCTGCGCGCCGTGGGCGCCACGGTCGACCTGTGCGACCGGGCGGGCAAGCCACTGATCTTCGTCGTCAATGCCGCGACGCCCAAGGCGAAGATCACCAGCGAAGCGGCGGTCGCGCTGTCACAGCATGGGACCGTTGCACCGGTCACGTTGCACCACCGCACCGACTTTGCGGCGTCGATGATCGACGGGCGGACGGTGATGGAAGTCGATCCGAACGGCAAGTCCGCGGGCGAGGTGACCGCGCTCTGGTCCTATATCAACGATCGGCTCGAAAAGAATTTTCGTCGCACCGTCTTTACGGCTCCGGCGGTTTCGGCGCCGCAGGCGGTGTTTGCCGGACGGCCACAGGGCGGCTTCGGTCGCCGGGTGGTGAGCTGATGTTCGGTTCCGCGAAACCTGCCGCCTCGCTGTCGTCGGGGCTGCTCGCGCGCAAGGGGCAAGCGCGGCCAGCGATGCGTCCGCAGGGGTTTGTCGGCCTCGATCCGGGTACGTCGCTCGATGATCTCGGGTGGAACGACATGGGGACGGACGTGTCCGCCCCGGTTCCGCCGGTGCTGAGCCAGCGTCAGGCGCTGGTGGAGGAATATGCCCCGCCGCCCGCGCCTGTGCCCGAGCCTGTTCCGGAAGCACCTGCAGCGCCAGTTGTGGCGGCTCCGGCAATCGTGCAGGCGCCCGAGCCTGAGCCGGTTCCGACGCGGCCGGTATCGACTGCGACCGCGTCGCGGATCGGTCGTGAGGTCTCTGCGCGGAAAGGCAAGGCTGCCTTCACGCTGCGGCTCGACAATGAACGTCATCTCAAGCTGCGCCTCGCCTCGGCCATCACGGGTCGTTCGGCACAGGTGCTCGTCACCGAGGCGCTCGACGCCTTTCTGGAAACATTGCCCGAACTGGGAGCGCTGGTTGACCGGCTTCCCGCGGGCAAGGCTCGTTGATCGGGGGATTTGGGCCATGAACGCACGTCGTATTCTCACTGTCAGCGTCTCGGCGCTGGTTCTCGGCGCTCCGCTGCTCGGTGCGCCGTCGCTGATTGGCAGCTTCGCGGTTGCCAACGGCAAGGTTGAAACCGTCGATGCGCGCAAGGCGGCGAAGGAGGCCAAGGCGGCGCGAAAGGCGCTGACCGGCGGCAACGCGCAAAAGGCGGTCACGCATGCCGAAGCGGCCGTGGCGTTCGACCCGCGCAACAGCGAATATCGCAAGCTGCTGGGTGAAACCTATCTCTTCGCCGGCCGCTTCGTTTCGGCGGCGCAGGCCCTAAACGAAGCGCTTTCGCTCGATCCGGCCAATGGCCGTACCGCGCTCAACCTGGCGCTGGCGCAGATCGCCAATGGCGAATGGGCGACCGCGCGGCAGACGCTGGATGTCCACGCGGCATCGATCCCGGCGAGCGACCGCGGCCTTGCCATCGCTCTGGCGGGCGACCCCGGCAGTGCAGTCGCATTGTTGATGGAGGCTGCACGGCAGCCTGACGCTGACGCCAAGACGCGCCAGAATCTGGCCCTCAGCCTGGCGCTGGCAGGGCAGTGGCAGCAGGCCCGCGCGATCGCGGGGATCGACCTGTCGCCCGATCAGCTCGACGGCCGCATCATGCAGTGGGCGAGCTTCGCCAAGCCGCAAAACGCCTATGATCAGGTTGCGGCACTGCTGGGCGTGACGCCTGTGGCCGACGCCGGCCAGCCCGTACAGCTTGCACTCGCGCAGTCGATGTCGACGGCAGTGGCGGCGCAGCGTGTCGCCGATCCGGTCGATAGCTATATGCCCCGTGCCACCGCGGTGGAAACGGTCGATGCCGTTGCCGCACCGGCGGGTGATGTCGCGATGACCGACGCGGTAGCTGCGCCGGCGATCACGGTGCCCAGCGGCCAGCAGATCGTGTTCGCGCCGCGCAAGGAGATCGTCCAGGCGATCCCCGCGAGGGCGGTTCGCACCGAAGTGGCCAGCACCAGCATGGGCGCGACCGCACCGCTGAAGGTCGAGAGCGAGGCGCGCAGCTTCGCCAAGGGCAGCTGGTATGTCCAGCTCGGCGCCTATGACCGGATCGGGGTCGCGCGCGATGCGTGGGGCCGCGCGGTCAAGCGTACCCCGGCGCTGGCTAGCCTGACACCGGCGAGCGCGAGCGTGTCGACGCGCGCAGGCCAGTTCCAGCGGCTTTCGGTCGGCGGGCTGGCGCGTGCCGATGCCGACTCGCTGTGCCGCGAGATTCGCGGCGACGGCGGCAATTGCTTCGTGCGTGGCGGGGCGGGGGACAAACCCACCGGCTGGACCAAGCGTTCGCGCTAAATGACCCTCGACTGAAATCGGAGAAGCCGGGCCAGTGCCCGGCTTTTCTGATTCAGCGGATTTCGCTTCCGCCCTTGAACAGCCGGACCGCGCGGCCCTGAACCGGGAGGCCGTCGAATGGCGTATTGCCGGCCTTTCCGGCCATCCGGTCCGAGTCGATCTGCCAGGGTGCATCGGGATCGACCAGAACGAGGTCGGCGGGCATGCCGGGGGCCAGCGTGCCGCTGTCGATGCCGAGGATATGCGCGGGATTGCGCGCCAGCAGCGCGAATAGCCGCGGGAGCGTTAGCCGGTCGTCGCGGACAAGACCGAGGCTGAGCGTCAGCAGCGTCTCCGCCCCGGCCATGCCAGCCGTGGCGTCGGCGAAGGGGAGGCGCTTTTCCTCTGGCCCGCGCGGGTCGTGCCCCGAGCACAATACGTCGATCGTCCCGTCGGCAAGTGCGGCGAGCGCGGCGAGCCGGTCGCTGTCGTCGCGCAGCGGGGGAGAGAGCCGCGCGAAGGTGCGGAAGTCCGATAGGTTGATATCGGACAGCAGCAAATGCGCGGGGGTGATGCCGCAGGTCGCCTTTACCCCGCGCGCCTTGGCGGCGCGGACAAGATCGAAGGCGGCGGCGGTGGTGAGCTGACGGAAATGGATCGCCGCGTCGGTCTGCTCGGCCAGCATCAGGTCGCGCGCGACAGCCAGCGCCTCCGCCATCGCAGGAGCGGCGGGCAGACCGAGGCGGGTCGCCGTCTCTCCCTCCGTGGCGACGGCTGTGCGGGTGAGGCCGCCATCTTCGGCATGGGCGATGACCACCAGACCGCAGTCGCGCGCATAGGACAGCACGCGGCGCATCACGCCACTGTCGGCAATCCAGCCGCGTCCGGTCGACACGGCGCGCGCGCCGGCGCCTACGTTGGTCGCATATTCGGCGAGGTCCTGCCCTTCGAGGCCACGCGTCGCCGCAGCGATCGGATGGACCCAGAGTTCGGGCTTCCCCATGTCGGCGGCACGCTGGACGATGCCGGGGCCGTCGAGCACCGGCGACTGATCGGGCATCAGGCCGATGCGGGCGATACCCCCGGCGCGGCACGCCGCCTTGTCCATGGCGAAGACGCCGAGATCGACAATGGCCGGTGCGAGCAGCTTGCCGCCGCAATCGATGACCGTCGCGTCGTCGGCCGCGGAATCGATGATTCGACCATTGGCGACGAACAGGTCGCCGCTGCGTTCACCGTCCTCCGGGCAAAGCAGCCGCGCGTTGCGGAAGATGGCAGTGACGGTCATGCCCAGCCCTCCACCTTGCGCGAGCGGCGGGTGAGCACGTCGAGGCACGCCATGCGCACCGCCACCCCCATCTCCACCTGTTCGGTGATCGCCGACCGACCGGGCAGGTCGGCGACGTTCGAGTCGATCTCCACCCCGCGGTTCATCGGTCCGGGGTGCATGATCAGCGCATCGGGCTTGGCACGCTTCAGCCGCTCGAGCGTGAGCCCGTAGTTGAGATGATATTCGCGGGTCGAGGGGATGTAGGCGCCGGACATGCGCTCGTTCTGAAGCCGCAGCATCATCACGACATCCGCCCCCTCAAGCGCCGCGTCGAAATCGGTGAAGGGTGTGATCCCCATCTTCGCGATCGCGGCGGGCATCAGTGTCGAGGGCGCAACCACGCGCACTTCCGCGGCGAGCGCGGTGAGCGCGAGGATGTTCGAGCGCGCGACGCGGCTGTGCAGGATATCGCCGCAGATCACCACGCGCTGGTGCGCGATCGTTCCACGCCGCCGCCGGATGGTGAGCGCATCGAGCAGTGCTTGCGTCGGATGCTCGTGGCTGCCGTCGCCCGCGTTGAGCACGGGACAGTCGACCTTGTCGGCGATCAACTGGACCGCGCCCGAGCTCATGTGCCGGATCACGATCACGTCCGCGCGCATCGCGTTGAGCGTGACTGCGGTGTCGATCAGCGTCTCGCCCTTCTTCACGCTCGATTGCGCGGCGTGCATGTTGACGACATCGGCGCCGAGCCGCTTCCCCGCAATCTCGAACGACAACAGCGTGCGCGTCGAGTTCTCGAAGAATGCGTTGATCTGGGTCAGGCCATCCAGCCGATGGTCGCTGCCCGATCGGTTGCGGTTCACCTCGATCCACTGTTCCGCCTCGTCGAGCAGGAACAGGATTTCGTGCGGCTGAAGCCCGGAAATGCCCGTCAGGTGCGCGTGCGGAAACACGGCGCGCCCCTGAATCTGGGCGCCGGGGCGATGATCGATCGGCGGTTGCATTAAAGGTGTCGGTTAGCGAGGCGGGGCGGGGCGCGCAAGGCGCGACTGGTTACGCCTGACCGGTCTCGGCCTTCAGCCGGGCCAGCCTCGGTTTCGCCATCGGTATGCTCAGCATCGTGCTGCCGACCGCCATCAACAGCAGGGACGTGAACGCCGCGTTGGTGATGACGCCCTTGTCGAGCAGGATGTTGGCGAAGATGATCATGATCAGCGCCTTGGTCTGCAGCAGCCATCCGATCAGGCTTGCCTCGCCCCGGGCCCAGCCTAGGATGCGTCCCGCGAGATGCACTCCGGCGAGCTTGCCCGCGACTGAGGCAACGAGCAGCAATGCCGCGCCCCCGAACACCGCTACGCCGCCCATGTCCCATTGCGTGCGCAGCCCGGTCGACAGGAAAAAGACCGGCATGACCGCGAGCAGGATCGTGTCGCGGAACTGGTCCATCGCCTTGAGGCTGAACCAGCGCGCCTCCAGCACCGCGCCGGAGAGGAAGGCGCCGACCATGAAGTGTAGTCCCGCCCAATCGGCGGCCAGCCCGCAGGCGGCGAGCCAGATCAGGCCGGCATACCAGCGATCACGCTCGCCGATGCGAGCCATCAGCCTGCGGACGAGCCAGGTGGCGAGTGCGAAGACCAGCAGGAAGGCGAGTTGCCGCCCGATCCGCTCCCAATCGAGCAGGATCAGGGCGAGCACGCCCCAGATCGCGATATCGTCCATGCTGGCATAGCGCAGGATGCGCTGGCCGAGCGGCGCGCGCAGGATTTCCAGCTTCTCCATGAATAGGACGAGGATGGGCAGAGCGGTGACCGCGCACGCCATGCCGATCCCGAGTACCACCTGCCACGGCTGGCCGTTCGGTCCGGCCCATCCGCCCCAGCCGAGCAGCACCAGCCCGGCAGCGGCGCCGAACAGCAGCGGGACCGCGAGCGCCAGCCCGGCCGTGACGCCGGTCTCGCGCTTGCGTCGCCACGCCTCACCCAGGTCGAGTTCGATGCCGGCGACCCACACGAACATCATCACCGCCCACCAGGCGATACCGTTGAGCGCGGTGATCACCTCGGGCGTAAAGATCGTTTGATAATAGGTCGGAAATGCCGCGCCGAGCACCCCTGGGCCGAGCAGAATGCCGCCGATGATCTGCACCACGACGAGTGGCGCCCAATGATCGGTGCGGCCCAGTCGCCACACGAGGTAGGGCGCGGTGAAGATGATGAGCATCGCGACGAGAAACAGCTCGGTCACAGTCACCGTCATCGTCGTCGTTCCTCCCCCTGAGTCGCAGTCAATGCATGGGTTTCCGGGGGGAGACAACTAGCCGCTTGCGAGTGCGTCGATCGCCCCCTGGAGGATGTAGCTGGCCGCAAGCTTGTCCACGCGCTCGGCACGTTTGGCGCGCGACAAATCCTCGGCGATCATCTGGCGTTCGACCGCCGCGGTCGACCAGCGCTCGTCCCATAGCAGGATCGGCAGATCCAGATCGGCGAGGTTGCGGGCGAAGGCGCGGGTGGACTGGGTGCGGGGGCTGTCGGTGCCGTCGAGATTGAGCGGGAGCCCGACGACCAGCCCCTTGACCTGCTGCTGCGCGATCAACGCTACCAGCGCGGCCTTGTCCGCAGTGAATTTGGAGCGTTTGACGAGCAGCGCCGGGCTGGCGAACGACCAGCCTGAATCGCACAGGGCGGTGCCGATCGTCCTGGTACCGACATCCAGGCCGAGCAACCGCCCGCCCGCAGGGAGCGCGGCACGATAGTCCGCAGGGCTGGTGGTGATCATCCGGCCGCCCGCAATCCGCGCGGCGCGAACACGTCGATCCAGGCGCTGCGCTTGCCGCGATGGGCAGCGAGGCGCCGCTCCGCATCGGCGCGGACGTTTGCCCAGAACAGCGAATAATCGAACACGTGATAGTTGTTGCCCGGCAGGACATATTGGCCGCCAAGGCCTTCGGGCGGGGTGCCGAGCAACAGGATACCGCGTCCGTCGCAGCGCAACGTCGTGGCGCTCTTGGTCAGTGTCGCGCTGGTGAGGTCCGCGGAGGGGACGAGATTGCCGATATCGAATGCGGCGGCTTCGGCTGACGCGGGGGTTCCGGTGACCGGATTGGTGCAGATCATCGGGGTTCCGGCACGCGAGGCACCAATGAAGCCGGTCGAGGCGTCGAACGTGTCGAGGATCAGCGACGGATCCGCCGGTTCGGCGAAGCTTTGCCATGAGAGGATGCAGCCGCTCTGGTCGGCGGCGGTGCATTCGGGCAGCCCAAGTGCCGGGAGATCGGCAGTCTTGGAGATCGGCCAGCCGACGACATAGGCGGCGACGATACGGCGCGCGAGCGGCTTACCCGCGACGCGATCGTGCAGCAGGCGGGTGAGATGGAGCGCACCTTGGCTATGTCCGGCGAGGATGATCGGACGGTCGCCGGCTTCGGCGAGAAATTGGTCGAACGCTGCGGTGACATCGCGATAGGCAAGGTCGAGCGCCTGCTGCGCTTCTGCCTTGGTGGTGAGAAAGGCGCCGAAGGTCGCCTGGCGATAGCGCGGCGCCCAGATCGCACCGACGCCATTGAATGCACTTGCCTGGCCGCGCAGGAACAGCGCGGCGCGGTCGTTCGCCTCCTTGTCCTCGAGCGGCGCATTCCAGCGCGCGCGATTGAGATAGGAGGTCGGGTGGATGAAGAAGACGGCTGCTTCGGGCTTCGCCGCCGGTTGCTGGCCTTCGGGCGTCCAGAGTGCGGGGTTGCCAGGCATATCGGGGCGTGCCAGCCACATTTGCGGGCGGGAATAGCTGTTTGCCGGAAGCGGCGCTTGAGCCTCGAAGCGTGTGCCCGGTACCATCGCCTGCCGCAACAGCTCGGCGCCCCAGATCCGGTAGGCAAAGGCCGCTGCAAGCGCGAGCACCATCAACACCGCCACGACATAGAGGAACTTACGCGCCACTAGGGCTCTCCATTGTGCAATGCAGCATAGGGCGCCGCCGGGCAATCGCATTCCGATGCGGGATGGTTGCGAAGGATGCAACCCTCAGCCGCCCGATCCCACTTCCCGTGGAGTGACAGACGAAACGAAAACACCTCGCGACCCCCGGCATAGGGGTAGCGAGGTGTCTTGAAACCGCGGATCGCGGTCGGATTACTGGTCCAGGAAAGAGCGCATCTTGCGGCTGCGGCTCGGATGCTTGAGCTTGCGAAGCGCCTTCGCCTCGATCTGGCGGATACGTTCGCGCGTCACGCTGAACTGCTGCCCGACTTCCTCGAGCGTGTGGTCGGTGTTCATGCCGATGCCGAAGCGCATGCGCAGCACGCGCTCCTCACGCGGGGTGAGGCTGGCGAGGACGCGGGTGACCGTTTCCTTGAGGTTCGCCTGGATCGCGGCATCGACCGGGATGATCGCGTTCTTGTCCTCGATGAAGTCGCCGAGATGCGAATCTTCCTCGTCGCCGATCGGCGTTTCGAGGCTGATCGGCTCCTTGGCGATTTTCATCACCTTGCGCACCTTTTCGAGCGGCATGCTCAGGCGCTCGGCCATTTCCTCGGGCGTGGGCTCGCGGCCCTGCTCGTGGAGGAACTGGCGGCTGGTGCGGACGAGCTTGTTGATCGTCTCGATCATGTGGACCGGGATGCGGATCGTGCGTGCCTGGTCGGCGATCGAGCGGGTGATCGCCTGACGGATCCACCAGGTCGCATAGGTGCTGAACTTGTAGCCGCGGCGATATTCGAACTTATCGACCGCCTTCATCAGGCCGATATTGCCCTCCTGGATGAGATCCAGGAACTGCAGGCCGCGATTGGTGTACTTCTTGGCGATCGAGATGACGAGGCGGAGATTGGCCTCGACCATCTCCTTCTTCGCGATGCGGGCCTCGCGCTCGCCCTTCTGCACCATGTTGACGATGCGGCGGAACTCGCCGAGTGCCATGCCGGTCTGCTGGCTGATTTCCGAGACCTCGACGCGGATGCGGTCGACCGGGGCGGACTCGTTCTCGACGAACGCCTTCCACTTCTTGTCGAGCCCGGCGACCGATTCGAGCCAGTTCTCGTCCATCTCGTGATTGACGTAGCGGTCGAGAAAGTCCTTGCGGCTGACCTTGTGGCGCTCGGCCAGGCGCAGCATCTGGCCACCGAGCGCGGTGAGGCGCCGGTTGTAGCTGTACAGCTGGTCGACCAGATATTCGATCTTGGCGTTGTGGAACTGAACGCTCTCGACCTCGGCGGTCAGCTCTTCGCGCAGCTTGTGATATTTCTTCTCGTCCGCGCTCGACAGTTCGCCGCCCGCCGCCATCGCGTCGAGCCGGGTCTGCTGGATCTTCGAGAATTTCTTGTAGATCGCGGTGATGTTGGCGAACTTCTCAAGCGCCTGCGGCTTGAGCGTCTCCTCCATCTGCGCGAGGCTGAGAGTGTTGTCCTCCTCCTCGTCATCGGAAATGCGCTGGGTACGGCGCTCGGTCAGGCCGTCTTCCTCGTCGTCGGAGCTTTCCTCCTCGGGCTCTTCCTCTTCCTTGTAGGTCGTGCCCGCGGTTTTTTCGCTGATCTCGCCCGAATCGTCGTCCTCGGCGCCCTCGACCTGCTCGGCCGACGGGCCCTTGGAGAGCATCGCGTCGAGATCGAGGATCTCGCGCAGCTGCATCTCGCCCTCGTTGAGCGCGTTCGACCAGCCGATGATTGCGTTGAAGGTGATCGGCGATTCGCACAGGCCCAGGATCATCGTGTCCCGGCCGGCCTCGATCCGCTTGGCGATAGCGATTTCGCCCTCGCGGCTGAGCAGCTCGACGGCGCCCATCTCGCGCAGATACATGCGCACCGGATCGTCGGTACGATCGACGGTTTCCTTCTTCTTGGTCTCGACCGCGGGGCCGGTGTCCTCCTGGCCTTCGCCGCCATCGATCTCGTCGGGCGTGTCGTCCTCGGGCTGCTCGTCCTCGCCGACATCCTCGTTCTCGACGACGTTGACGCCCATGTCGCTGAGCGACGACATCACGTCCTCGATCTGCTCGGACGTGAACTGGTCCTGCGGGAGCATCTCGTTGAGCTGGTCGACGGTGATGTAGCCACGCTTCTTGGCGCGGGCGACCAGCTTCTTGATGGAGCCTTCGTTGAGATCGATCAGCGGCGCGTCACCGGTCTCGGTGAGTTCCGCGCCGTCCGTCATAGTTGCTTTTGCCATCGACTGCCTTTGAAATCGTATGGCGGCTATTATACGCCGCCCTAATCACCCAATTACGCCTCGTCCGCAAGCATCAGATTGGCGAGTCGCGCTTCCAGTTCCGCCTTTCGCCGCACCAGGGCCACCTGACGCTCGAACGCCTCGTCACTGAAACGCGCCTGAACCGCCGCAGTTGCCTGTGCCAGCGCCGCATCGACCTGGGGTCGCGCCGCGAGCACCGCGATCGCCTCGCCAAGGTCGAGCGCCGCTCGTCCCGCATCCCATTCCTTCTGCGTGAAGGTGAAGGGAAGCTGGTCGGCGCGGAGCAGCTCTGCCGCCTGTCTGTCAAATCCGGACGTCGCCAATATGGTGCGCAAGCGCTCGCTATCAAGCGCCCGGTCTTCCAGCGCGACATCGACCACCGCCTCGAACAGTCGCCCGAGCGCGCCGTCGGCATGCGCCAGGATGGTCAGCGTCTCGACATGGTGGGCGATCTCGCCGGGGTGGCGGATCAGTCCGGCGAGCACCGCTTTTGCCAACGGAGCATCGATCCCCATCGCGCTGATCGCCTGCGTGGCGGGGCTGGGCGGGGCTTCGGGCGGCTGCCAGCGCTGGCCGGGGCGGAACGGGCCGCGCCCGGCCCCGCGCGGGGTGAAGGCGCGCGGGGCGGGGGCGAAATGCGCGTCGAAGCGACTGCGGAACTCGGAGACATATTCATGGCGGACATTGCCGTCCTGGATCGTCGCCGCGAGATCGGACAAGCGCTGCTTGAGGCCGGCGCGCGCCTCCGGTGTCGTCACCGGCTCGGCGGCGAGTTCGTGCTGCCACAGCCGGTCGGCGAGCGGCTGGGCGGATGCGAGCAGCGCCTCGAACGCCTGCGGGCCGCTGGCGCGGACGAGATCGTCGGGGTCCTGTCCCTGGGGCAACGTCACGAAGGCGAGGCTGCGGCCGGGCTGGAGCAGGGGGAGGGCGCGATGCGCGGCGCGGATCGCCGCCTTCTGCCCCGCGCTGTCGCCGTCGAACGAGAGCAGTGGCACGTCGGCCATGCGCCACAGCCGCTCGAGCTGGGTTTCGGTCATCGCGGTGCCGAGCGGCGCCACCGCCTCGCCGAACCCGGCCTGCGCCAGCGCGATGACGTCCATATAGCCTTCGACCGCGATCACCCGGCCGGCCTTGCGCGAAGCGGCGGAGGCGCGGTCGAGATTGTAGAGCGTGCGCCCCTTGTCGAAGAGCGGGGTTTCGGGGGAATTGAGATATTTGGGCTCGCCGTCGCCGATGATGCGCCCGCCGAAGCCGATGACGCGACCGCGCGCGTCCTTGATCGGGATCATCAATCGGCCGCGGAAGCGGTCATACGGCTCCTTGCCTTCGACCTGGATCAGCAGACCCGCCTCGACCAGCATCGCATCGCCATAGGACGACAGCGCTTCGCGCAGCCGCGTGCGCGAATCGGGGGCATAGCCCATGCCAAAAGTGCGGGCGGTCTCGGCGGTGACGCGGCGGCGCTCGAGCAGAGCGCGCGCGTCGGCTCCCGCCAGCCCGTGGAGTTGCTCGGCATAGAATTTGGCGGCGTCCGCAAGCGCCTCGTGCAGCCCCTTGGCACGCGCGGCGCGCTGCGCGGCGCGGGGGTCGTCGGCGGGCATGTCGAGGCTCGCCGCCTGCGCCAGTTCCTTCACCGCATCGATGAAGGGCAGGCCGTTATGCTCGGTCATCCAGCGGATCGCATCGCCATGCGCGCCGCAGCCGAAGCAATGGTAGAAGCCCTTTTCGTCGTTGATCGTGAAGCTGGGCGTCTTCTCGTTGTGGAAGGGGCAGCACGCCTTGTACTCGCGGCCGGCGCGCGTGATCTTCACGCTGCGGCCGATGAGGGCTGACAGCGTGGTGCGCGCGCGCAGTTCGTCGAGAAAGGCAGGGGTGAGAGTCACCTCAGGACAGCGCCGCCTTCACCAGCCCGCTGGCCTTGCTCATGTCGAGGCTGGCGGCGTGGCGCGCCTTCAGCTCCGCCATCACCCGGCCCATGTCCTTCATGCCAGATGCGCCGAGGTCGGTCTTGATCGCCTCGATCGCGGTGCGGGTTTCGTCCTCGCTCATCTGCGCGGGAAGGAAGCGTTCGATCACGGCGACCTCGGCCTTCTCCTGATCGGCAAGTTCCTGGCGGCCGCCCTTTTCGTACATCTCGATCGATTCGCGGCGCTGCTTGACCATCTTTTGCAGCACTTCGACCACCAGTGCGTCGTCGTCGGCGACGGGTGCCTGGGTGCGTGCCTCGATATCGCGGTTCTTGATCGCGCTCTGGATCAGGCGGATGGCGGCCGTGCTTTCCTTGTCGCCGCCTTTCATGGCGGTGACGAGGGCGGTCTTGACGTCGTCGCGGATCATGGTGTTTCTACCCCAGCTGAATCGGAATTATGCGCCATTAGACCCCATCTGCGGTTGACGGGAAGGGGGCAGGGGTTTAGCGCGCGGCCCTTAGCACACATTGCCGGAAACCCTGTAGGAGCGCCCTTTCGAAATGGCCGACGCGACGCCAATTGTCATGCCCGAAGGCGCCACCGGCGTCCTTGTTCTGGCTTCGGGTGAGGTGATCTGGGGGCGCGGATTCGGGGCCGAGGGCAATGCCGCGGGGGAGGTCTGCTTCCACACCGCGATGACCGGCTATCAGGAGATCATGACGGACCCCAGCTTCGCGGGCCAGATGATCTGCTTTACCTTTCCGCATATCGGCAATGTCGGCGCGAACCCCGACGATATCGAGGCGGACAATCCGCACGCGCTGGGCATGATCGTGCGCGAGGATGTGACCGAGCCGAGCAATTTCCGCAGCGTCCAGCATCTCGACGCATGGATGAAGCAGCATAACCGCATTGGCCTGTCCGGGATCGACACCCGCGCGCTGACGCGGCGCATTCGCGGCAAGGGCGCGCCCAACGGTGTGATCGCGCATTCGGCGAGCGGAGAGTTCGACATTCCGTGGCTGCTGGAGCGAGCGCAGGCCTGGCCGGGGCTGGAGGGCTTGGACCTTGCCATCACCGTCACCACCGAGACGCATTTCGGTTGGGAAGGCGGCGTGTGGCGGCTGGGCTTCGGCTATGGCGGCGAGGGGGCGGAGGATGATCGCCCGCATGTCGTGGCGATCGACTATGGCTCGAAGCACAATATCTTCCGCAATCTGGTGAAGGCCGGCGCGAAGGTGACGGTCCTGCCCGCGACCGCGACCGCGGAGCAGGTGTTGAGCTTCAACCCCGACGGCATCTTTCTGTCGAACGGCCCGGGCGATCCCGCCGCGACGGGCGAATATGCTGTGCCGGTGATCCGCGAGTTGCTGGAGACGAAGAAGCCGCTGTTCGGCATCTGCCTTGGCCATCAGCTGCTGGCGCTGGCGGTGGGCGCGCAGACGACCAAGATGTTCCAGGGGCATCGCGGCGCGAACCACCCGGTCAAGCGGCTGAGCGACGGGGCGGTCGAGATCACGTCGATGAACCACGGCTTCGCGGTCGAGAGCGCGACGCTGCCTGAGGGCGTGGTCGAAACGCATGTGTCGCTGTTTGACGGCAGCAATTGCGGGATCGAGATCGACGGCGGGCGGGCGTTCAGCGTGCAATACCACCCCGAGGCATCGCCGGGGCCGCAGGATAGCTTCTATCTGTTCGAGCGGTTTGTGGGGATGCTGCGGTGATCGCAGCGATGGTTCTCGCTGTCGTGCAGAATTACCCTGTGGGACATGTCGAAAGCTGGAATCGTGCCAGCCATGAGCAGCGCATTGCGATCATCCAGCAGATTAAAGCCGATTGTAAATTGCCGCCAGAAGCGATGGCGTTGCTTGATGACGGAGCGGTTGTGATTCAGCCGCCGCCAGACACACCATATGAAGCTGTGGATTGCATGCTTCATAAAATCAAAGCGCAGATCGGCTTCTCGAAGGTCGGCTTCATCGGCAACGAGCAGATCGCGGAAGAAAAGAAGTAAGATGCCCAAACGCACCGACATCTCCTCCATCCTCGTCATTGGCGCCGGTCCCATCGTGATCGGTCAGGCGTGCGAGTTCGATTATTCGGGCACGCAGGCGATCAAGGCGCTCAAGGAAGAGGGCTATCGCATCGTCCTGGTCAATTCGAACCCGGCGACGATCATGACCGATCCCGAACTGGCCGACGCGACCTATGTCGAGCCGATCACGCCCGCGGTGGTGGCGAAGATCATCGAGAAGGAGACGGCGGAGCATGGCGGTTCTTGGGCGGTGCTGCCGACGATGGGCGGGCAGACGGCGCTGAATACCGCGCTTGCGCTGGCGCAGGATGGGACGCTGGAGAAGTTCGGCGTCACCATGATCGGCGCGAATGCCGAGGCGATCGACAAGGCTGAGGACCGGCTGAAGTTCAAGGACGCGATGACCAAGATCGGGCTGGAATCGGCCCGCTCCGCGATTGCGCACAGCGAGGCCGATGCGATGGCGGCGCTGGAGACGGTGGGGCTGCCTGCGGTGATCCGCCCGTCCTTCACGCTGGGCGGCACCGGCGGCGGGATTGCGTACAACCGTGAGGAATTCGTCGAGATCGTCCGCAACGGGCTCGACCTGTCGCCGACCAACGAGGTGCTGATCGAGGAGTCGCTCCTCGGTTGGAAGGAATATGAGATGGAGGTCGTGCGGGATCGCAACGACAACTGCATCATCATCTGCTCGATCGAGAATGTCGATGCGATGGGCACCCATACGGGTGACTCGATCACGGTCGCGCCCGCGCTGACGCTGACCGACAAGGAATATCAGATCATGCGCAACGCCAGCATCGCGGTGCTGCGCGAGATCGGCGTGGAGACCGGCGGGTCGAACGTGCAGTTCGCGGTGAACCCGAAGGACGGCCGCCTGATCGTGATCGAGATGAACCCACGCGTTTCGCGCTCCTCGGCGCTGGCGTCGAAGGCGACGGGCTTCCCGATCGCCAAGGTCGCGGCGAAGCTGGCGGTGGGCTACACGCTCGACGAGATCGAGAACGACATTACCGGCGCGACCCCGGCATCGTTCGAACCGACGATCGACTATGTCGTGACCAAGATCCCGCGCTTCGCGTTCGAGAAGTTCAAGGGCGCCGAAGCGACGCTGGGTACCGCGATGAAGTCGGTCGGCGAGGTGATGGCGATCGGCCGCAACATCCATGAATCGATGCAGAAGGCGCTGCGCGGGCTGGAGACGGGCCTGTCCGGCTTCAACAATGTCGAGCATCTGCAGGGCGCACCGCGCGACGTGATCGAGGCGGCGCTGGCCGTGCGATCGCCCGATCGGCTGCTGGTCGCGGCGCAGGCGCTGCGTGAAGGCTTCACCGTGGCCGAAGTGCACGCGCTCGCCGCCTACGACCCGTGGTTCCTCGAACGCATTGCCGAGATCATCGCGGCGGAGGAGCAAGTGTGCCGCGGCGGTCTGCCGCAGGATGCGGCGGGAATGCGGCGGCTTAAGGCGATGGGCTTTTCCGACAAGCGCCTTGCCTGGCTGTCGCTCAAGTCGGCGAATTTGCGCGAGGGCAGCGACGCCATGGCCAAATCGTCGGGCCTGATCGGCGACGTCGTCAAGGCGATGACCGGCGGGGTGACCGAGGCGGATGTGCGCAAGCTGCGCCACAAGCTGAACGTCCGGCCGGTGTTCAAGCGCATCGACACTTGCGCCGCCGAGTTCGATGCCAAGACGCCGTACATGTACTCGACCTATGAGGCGCCGTCCTTCGGTGAGCCCGAGTGCGAGAGCATGCCGTCCGAGCGCAAGAAGGTCGTGATCCTGGGCGGCGGTCCGAACCGGATCGGGCAGGGGATCGAGTTCGACTATTGCTGCTGCCATGCGTGCTTCGCGCTGGCGGATGCGGGCTATGAGACGATCATGGTCAACTGCAACCCGGAGACGGTGAGCACCGATTACGACACCTCGGACCGCCTCTATTTCGAACCGCTGACCGCCGAGGACGTGCTGGAAATCCTGGCAGTCGAGATGTCGAAGGGCACGCTGGCGGGTGTGATTGTCCAGTTCGGCGGGCAGACTCCGCTCAACCTCGCGCGCGCGCTGGAGGATGCGGGGATCCCGATCCTGGGCACCTCGCCCGACGCGATCGACCTGGCCGAAGATCGCGAGCAGTTCGCCGATCTCGTCTCGAAACTGGGTCTCAAACAGCCCAAGAACGGCATCGCGCGCAGCCGCGAAGAGGCGATCGCGGTGGCCGAGCGGATCGGTTACCCGGTGCTGACGCGCCCGAGCTTCGTGCTGGGCGGGCGGGCGATGGAGATTGTCGATACGGTCGAGCAACTCGACCATTATATCCAGACGGCGGTGCAGGTATCGGGCGACGCGCCGGTGCTGATCGACCAGTATCTGCGCGACGCGGTCGAGGTCGATGTCGACGCCATCGCCGATGGCGATGACGTGGTTGTCGCCGGCGTGCTGCAGCATATCGAGGAGGCCGGGGTCCATTCGGGCGACAGCGCCTGCTCGCTCCCGCCCTACAGCCTGCCCGCAACCATCATCGCCGAGATCGAGCGTCAGGCCGATGCACTGGCGCGTGCGCTCAAGGTCCGTGGCCTGATGAACATTCAGTTCGCGGTCAAGGACGGCGAGGTCTACCTCATCGAGGTAAACCCGCGCGCGTCGCGCACCGTCCCGTTCGTCGCCAAGGCGATCGGCACGCCCATCGCCAAGATCGCCAGCCGGGTGATGGCGGGTGAGAAGCTGAAGGACCTGCCCCGGATCGACCGCGACATCGATTATATCGCGGTCAAGGAAGCGGTGTTCCCCTGGGGCCGCTTCCCCGGGGTCGACCCGGTGCTCTCGCCCGAGATGAAGTCGACCGGCGAGGTCATGGGGATCGATCGCGATTTCGCGACCGCCTTTGCCAAGGCGCAGTTGGGTGCCGGGACGGTGTTGCCCAAGGCGGGCAACGTGTTCGTGAGCGTCAAGGACAGCGACAAGCCGGTGGTGCTGCCCGGGGTGCGCATCCTGGTCGAGCACGGCTTTACCATCGTCGCGACCGGCGGGACCGCCGACTATCTGGCCGCGCAGGGCGTGCCGGTCGAGCGGGTGAACAAGGTGGCGCAGGGCCGCCCGCACATCGTCGACCGCATCCGCGACGGCGACATCGCGCTGATCTTCAACACCACGGAAGGGTGGCAGAGCCTGAAGGACAGCGAGTCGATCCGCGCATCGGCGCTGTCGCTCAAGGTGCCGTATTTCACCACCGCGCCAGCGAGCGTGGCCGCGGCGCAGGCGATCGCCGCGTTGAGTGGCCAGTCCCTTGAAGTCCGCCCCTTGCAGTCTTATTATTCGCAATCGCACAATTGATCCCCCACAACGAAGGTTAGGGTGCGGGCGGGCTGATTATGGCACGCCGGGGGAAGGGGTTTTGACGAAGGACGACGTGGGATGGCGACGGTCGAGAAGATGCCGATGCTGGCGGAAGGCTATGAGAAGCTCAACGAGCAGCTCAAAGTCCTGAAAGCCGAGCGGCCGCTGATCGTGGACGCTATCGAGGAAGCGCGCGCGCACGGCGATCTTTCGGAAAACGCCGAATACCATGCTGCCAAGGAGCGCCAGGGCCAGGTCGAGGCGACGATCGCCGATATCGAGGACAAGCTGAGCCGCGCGCAGATCATCGATCCGCGCGACCTGTCGGGTGACAAGATCGTGTTCGGCGCGACCGTGACGCTGCTCGACGAGGACGACAAGTCGGTAAAGTACCAGATCGTCGGTCAGGCCGAGGCGGACGCGAAGTCGGGCCGGATCAGCTATAACTCGCCGCTGGGCCGGGCGCTGATTGGCAAGAGCCTGGGCGACGAAGTCGAGGTGACCGTGCCCGCCGGCGACCGCTGGTACGAAGTCAGCAAGATCGAATTTATCTGATCCGACGCCGTCACGCCCGCTAAACCGGGGGCCCCGTCGGATCAGGATCGGCATTGATCGGAGGAAGCCCCAGCGTTCGCTGGGGCGCCGGTCGCGCTTACTGCTGATCGGGCTCCATCAGGCGGTGCAGGTGTACCACCACATATTTCATCTCGGCATCGTCGACCGTGCGCTGCGCGGCGCCGCGCCATGCCTTTTCGGCGCTGGCATAATCGGGAAAGATGCCGACGACGTCGAGTTTCGAGGGGTCCTGAAAGTTCAGGGTCATCGGATCGGTCACGCGGCCGCCGAAGACGAGGTGCAATTTGCTCATGGTCGCTCCCGGGGAAAGAGTTGTCCCCGGTGCCTTAGCCGATGCTGCGCCGCACTCAATACCGTGACGACGCTTATGGGCTGGATTCCGCCCGTGGAATCCAGCCCAGCATAGTCAGGCGTCCGCCTTGGGCGCCGCCGCTTCCTTGGCGGCGGTGACGGCGGAGCCGATGATCTTGCCGATCTGTTCCTTCGCGGCGTCGCGCTGCGGCAGGATGGCGTCGATCTCGGCCTTGCCCGCTTCGCGCGCTGCGGTGGCAGCGGCGCTCGCGCTCTCGGCAATTCGCTTGCCGACCGGGGCGAGGAGTTCCTTCTCCTTTTGCGGGCGCGGGATCAGCGCGCCGATCACCGCGCCGAGCGCGACCCCGCCTGCGACCAGCGCGAGCGGATTGTTCTCGATGGTTTCGGCGCGGCTGGGGCCGCTCTTCTGCTGGGTATCGGTCATGTGCGCGATCCTTTCTTCGGATTGGGCGTGGATTTGGGGGCGGAGCTTCGCTTCTTCAAACTCGCGCGCGTCGCTGCGGTTGCACCGCCGACGAGCAGACGCGCCAGTGGCTTGCGGGTGAGAAACAGCAACGCGGCGCCCGCCACCGTCGCGACGGTGCGTGGATTGGCGCGGACCGTGGCGACGGTGTCGCGCGCGACGCCGAGCGCGACATTTTCCACCGCATCCTGCGCGAGCGTCATCGGGTTGAGTTTGTGCTGCATTGCGCCGAGCGTGCCGAACAGGCGTTCGCGGGCATTGCGGCTGCGCGCTTCGGCTTCTGACAGGGACAGGGGAAGCGTGTCGGTCATGGCTTGTGCCTCGGGCGGGTCACGCGGCGAAACCGCCGGAACGCCGCTGCTCCGGCGAGCCCGGCGATGGCGAGCGCGGCAAGAACGACGATCAGCGTGGCCAGGCCGGGGCCGACATGCGGGGAGAGGATCAGGACGAGGCCGACGATCAGTGCGATCGCCGCCGCTTGCGCGAACAGGAAGACGATGCCGCCCAGAATGAGCGCGGCGCGGGCGTCGCCCAACCGGTCCAGCGCCAGTGCCTTCCAATAGGCGAGTTCGGCGTCGGCATAGGCACGCGCATCGGCGACCGCGCGGGCCGCCAGCGTGCCGATGCTATCGTCGTCATTGCGCTCGTCCACGCCCTACCCCCCGATATGCCCTTATGCCTTGGGCACGCCGGGGTCGCCGCTCGTATCGCCTTTGTCGGCGAGGTCGCCTGCGGCGTCCAAACCCGATTTGAGCAGGCGGGCGAGCACGAAGCCGACGCCGGCGGCGATGCCAACCGCGACGGCCGGACTTTTCTTCACGAACTCGCGCGCGTCATCGAGCAGGTCGTCGACCTGCTTGCCCCGCAGCGAGTCCGCCAGACCCGAAATCTGATCGGCGGCGGAGCGGGCATATTGGCCATATTGCTCGCCCAGGCGCTCATCCACCGATCCGGCGGCATCGCGCATCATCGTGGAGAATTCGTCGAGTGCGCCGGTCGCCTTCTCCTTGCCGGTATCGGCGAAGGAGCGGGCCTTGTCGCCGGCCTGGCCTGCGAACTTGCTTGCTTCCTCGCGCACAAAGGCGCCTGCGCCGCGCTTGCCGTCATCGCCCGCAGTGCCTGCACCCTTCAGCGGTTCAGAAGCCACCAGCGTATCGCTCGCCGGGGTGGAACTGGTGTCCTGGGGGAAGTTTTCGTCAGCCATCGCTCGAAATCCTTTTGCTGGTCTGTTCGAACAACCATGTCGCCCCTTCGCGGTTCCCCGCACGACATATTTGCCCGTCGCGGCCGAACGGGATAGAGGCCCGCGCGACATCGAAATTACCTAAATCCGGACCCAAGGTAGGGAGACCATTTCGTGACCGCAATCATCGACATCCATGCGCGCCAGATTCTCGACAGCCGCGGCAATCCGACGGTCGAGGTCGACGTCCTGCTCGAGGACGGCAGCTTCGGTCGCGCGGCGGTGCCCTCTGGCGCATCGACCGGAGCGCATGAAGCGGTCGAGAATCGCGACGGCGACAAGTCCGTGTATCTCGGCAAGGGTGTTCTGGAGGCGGTCGAAGCGGTTAATGGCGAGATCGCCGAGGAGATTACCGGCCTCGACGCCGAGGACCAGGCCGAGATCGACTATGCGATGATCGAGCTGGACGGGACTGAGAACAAGGGGCGGATCGGCGCCAACGCAATCCTGGGCGTCAGCCTCGCGGTCGCCAAGGCGGCGGCGGACGCGCGCGGGCTGCCGCTCTATCGCTATGTCGGCGGCGTCTCGGCGCATGTCCTTCCGGTGCCGATGATGAACATCATCAATGGCGGCGAACATGCCGACAACCCGATCGACTTCCAGGAATTCATGATCATGCCGGTCGGCGCCGAGTCGCTGGCCGAGGCGGTGCGCTGCGGCGCCGAGATCTTCCACACGTTGAAGAAGGGCCTGCACGACAAGGGGCTGTCGACCGCGGTCGGCGACGAGGGCGGTTTCGCCCCCAACATCGCATCGACGCGCGAGGCGCTCGATTTCATCATGAGCAGCGTCGAGAAGGCGGGGTACAAGCCGGGCGACGACGTGATGCTGGCGCTCGACTGCGCCGCCACCGAGTTCTTCAAGAACGGCAAGTATGAGATTTCGGGAGAGGGCCTGTCGCTCTCGCCGGTCGAGATGGCCGACTATCTCGCCGATCTGTGCGCATCCTACCCGATCCTGTCGATCGAGGACGGCATGGGCGAGGATGATTTCGAGGGCTGGAAGGCGCTGACCGACAAGGTCGGCGGCAAGGTTCAGCTGGTCGGCGACGATCTGTTCGTGACCAATCCCAAGCGCCTGAAGATGGGCATCGACAAGGGGCTCGCCAACTCGCTTCTGGTCAAGGTCAACCAGATCGGCACGCTGACCGAAACGCTGGAGGCGGTGAGCCTTGCACAGCGCTCTGCCTATACCGCAGTCATGTCGCACCGCTCGGGCGAGACCGAGGACGCGACGATCGCTGACCTCGCGGTCGCCACCAATTGCGGGCAGATCAAGACCGGGTCGCTCGCGCGTTCGGACCGGCTGGCCAAGTACAACCAGCTCATCCGCATCGAGGAAGAGCTGGGCGATGCCGCCGTCTATGCCGGGCGCAGCATCCTCCGCTGAGAAGTAGCCGTCGAAGCGATCGGGGTCGTCACGGGTCCCGGTCGTTTCGAGGGCGATCCGACTTGATTTTTTGGCGATACCGTAGAACTCCGGCTTGAACCGCGAGTCGGTTTGCGCGACATTAACCAGATGGCACGTTCGACCCCCTTCAAGACGATCCTCAGCCGCGCGGGCCTGCCTGCGGTTGCGATCATTTTCATGGGGTTCTTCGCCTATTCGGCCGTGCTAGGCCCGAACGGGGTGCTGGTCTATGGCGACTACAAGCGCCAGCTGGCGGTCAAGCAGGCGGAGCTCGCCAAGCTGGAGAAGGCACGGGCGCAGCTGCGCAACCGCGTCTCGCTGCTCGACCAGAAGGGGGCCGACCCCGACATGGTCGACGAGCTGACCCGCAAGAAGCTCAACGTCGTGCACCCCGACGAGGTCATCGTTCCGCTGAATTGATCGCATCCGCGGTCGCGTCGACGCTTTCCGCGCGCGTCATCATTGCGTGTCGGCGGTTAACCGGCCTATAGGGCCGCTTCCATCTTTCCCCAGGATGAGGATCATCGTGGCAAAAGCGCCTGCAAAAAGCCGTAGTAACGAACCAGCTCCGACCAACCGTGAGCGCCCAAACGAACCTAAACGGTTCGAAGCGTCGAAGGAGGAGCTTCTCGAATTCTATCGGCAGATGCTGCTCATCCGCCGGTTCGAGGAAAAGGCGGGGCAGCTCTACGGGCTGGGCTTCATCGGCGGCTTCTGCCACCTGTATATCGGCCAGGAAGCGGTCGCGGTGGGCCTGCAGTCGGCGCTCGACGGCGACAAGGATTCGGTGATCACCGGCTATCGCGATCATGGCCACATGCTCGCCTATGGCATCGATCCCAAGGAGATCATGGCCGAGCTGACCGGCCGTGCCGCGGGTATCTCGCGCGGCAAGGGCGGGTCAATGCACATGTTCTCGACCGAGAAGAAGTTCTACGGCGGCCACGGCATCGTCGGCGCGCAGGTCGCGCTCGGTACCGGCCTCGCCTTCGCGCACAAGTATAATGAGGATGGCGGCGTCGCCATGTCCTATTTCGGCGACGGCGCCGCGAACCAGGGGCAGGTGTACGAAAGCTTCAATATGGCCGAGCTGTGGAAGCTCCCGATCATCTATGTGATCGAGAACAACCAGTACGCCATGGGCACCAGCGTCAACCGCTCGTCGGCCGAGGACCAGCTGTACAAGCGCGGTGAGAGCTTCCGCATTCCCGGCATTCAGGTCGACGGCATGGACGTGCTGGCGTGCCGCGGCGCTGCCGAGGAAGCGCTGGCCTGGGTCCGCGCCGGCAAGGGGCCGATCATCCTCGAGATGAAGACCTATCGCTATCGCGGCCACTCGATGTCCGACCCCGCCAAATATCGCTCGCGCGACGAGGTGCAGGCGGTGCGCGACAAGTCCGACCCGATCGAGGGCGTGAAGAAGGAACTGGAGGCGGCAGGCGTCAAGGAAGACGAGCTGAAGGCGATCGAGGCCGAGATCCGCAAGGCGGTGAACGAGTCGGCGGACTTTGCCGAGCAGGCGCCCGAGCCGGATCCCTCCGAGCTGTATACCGACGTTCTGGTGGAGACGTACTGAAATGGCGATCGAGCTGAAGATGCCCGCGCTCTCGCCCACGATGGAAGAGGGAACCCTCGCCAAGTGGCTGGTGAAGGAAGGCGATACGGTCAAGTCCGGCGATATCCTGGCGGAGATCGAGACCGACAAGGCGACGATGGAATTCGAAGCCGTCGATGAAGGCACCATCGCCCAGATCATCGTGGCCGAGGGCACCGATGGGGTGAAGGTGGGTACCGTGATCGCGACGATCGCAGGCGAGGACGAGGACGCCTCCGCGGCCTCGGCGCCCAAAGCGGAAGCGCCTGCGCAGGAGCAGAAGGCCGCCGAATCCGAAGCGCCGGCCGAGCCGAAAAAGGCCGATAGCGGCACCAAGCAACTCGCGAGCGAAAAGGCCGCGAGCGTCGCCGACCCCGAGCTCCCCGCCGGGACAGAGATGGTCAAGACGACCGTCCGCGAAGCGCTGCGCGACGCGATGGCCGAGGAGATGCGCGCCGACGGCCGCGTGTTCGTGATGGGCGAGGAAGTCGCCGAGTATCAGGGCGCGTACAAGGTGACGCAGGGCCTGCTCGAAGAATTCGGCGCCAAGCGCGTGATCGATACGCCGATCACCGAATATGGCTTCGCCGGCGTCGGCACGGGCGCGGCGATGGGTGGGCTCAAGCCGATCGTCGAGTTCATGACGTTCAACTTTGCGATGCAGGCGATCGACCACATCATCAACTCGGCCGCCAAGACCAACTATATGTCGGGCGGCCAGATGCGCTGTCCGATCGTGTTCCGCGGGCCCAACGGTGCGGCGAGCCGCGTCGGCGCGCAGCACAGCCAGAATTATGGCCCGTGGTACGCCAGCGTTCCCGGCCTGATCGTGATCGCGCCCTATGACGCGGCAGATGCAAAGGGCTTGCTCAAGGCCGCGATCCGCAGCGAAGACCCCGTCGTCTTCCTCGAAAACGAGCTGATGTACGGCCGCAGCTTCGACGTCCCCAAGCTCGACGATTGGGTGCTGCCGATCGGCAAGGCGCGCATCGTGCGCGAGGGCAAGGACGTGACGATCGTGTCCTACTCGATCGGCGTCGGCGTGGCGCTGGAGGCGGCCGAGAAGCTGGCCGAGGAGGGCATCGAGGCCGAGGTCATTGACCTGCGCACGCTGCGCCCGCTCGATACCGCGACCGTGCTGGAGAGCCTGAAGAAGACCAACCGCATGGTGGTGGTCGAGGAAGGCTGGCCGGTCTGCTCGATCGCATCGGAAATCGTCGCGGTGTGCATGGAGCAGGGCTTCGACGACCTCGATGCGCCGGTGATCCGCGTGACCAACGAGGACGTGCCGCTGCCCTATGCCGCGAACCTCGAGAAGCTCGCGCTCATCACCGCCGACAAGGTGGTGGCGGGCGTGAAGAAGGTGACGTACCGCTGAGATGTGCGAGCCCCTCTCCGAACCGGGAGGGGCTTCGCGATCAGCAGGTCGACGCGGTGACCCCGGTAACCGGGTAGACGCCGTTGTTGCCACCCACGGTATCGCGGCGGTCACGCACCATCATCGACGCTTCCTCGCGGAAACTGGTGTTGGGGGCGAGCGATGCCTTCAGCAGCGGCTGATATTCGTAATAGACCTCGACATACATCGTCACGCCGTCCGCTGGCGCGGTGGCGAGGCGGCCCGTCTTGCCCATGCCGGCGAGATTGGTGCGACCGGCATTGCCATATGCGGAGACCTCCGCAGTCTTGGCGCCGCGGCACCGCTGCCAGCGGATGCGATATTTGCCGCTGTTCGTCGGATCGGGCTCGAGGCTGGAGATGATGACGCGGCCATTGGTATAGAGGGCAAGTTCCTCCGCCTGCAGATCGGCACCGACCAGCAGGTCGTTGATGTCGCTCTCCGAAATCGACTTCGCCTGCAACTGGCTGCCCGATCCGATCCGCGCTGCGTTGTCGGCGAGGTGCAACGCGATCTGGCTGATCCGCATCCGCGTGATGATGTAATTGGTGAGTTCGGCGCCGGTCAGGCTGAGCAGCAGGACGATCGGCAGCGAAAAGCCGAATTCGATCATCGCCACGCCGCGTCGATCGCGGATCAGCCGGAGCAGATTGCGGAACGGCTCAGTCATCGTCGTCGCACTCGGGGTCCCTGCCGTTGTTTCCCGATCCGTTGTTGTCGTGACAGCGGCCGGGGCCGTTGGAGGGCGGCGATGTGGGTGTCG
Source organism: Sphingomonas plantiphila (assembly GCF_046000505.1). Classification (NCBI taxonomy): domain Bacteria; kingdom Pseudomonadati; phylum Pseudomonadota; class Alphaproteobacteria; order Sphingomonadales; family Sphingomonadaceae; genus Sphingomonas; species Sphingomonas plantiphila. The sequence goes on from NZ_JBELQC010000002.1 coordinate 66,994, forward strand.
GTGTCGGGGTCGGAGTCGGCGCGGTCACCTCGACCGGGCAGTTCCTGACCACCGGAGCCGCATAGGAGCCCTGGTCGCCATAGGGCTGGTTGCGCAGGATCGTCGCGGCGGTGATCTTCGTGGTACGCGACCCGCCGATCATGTTGTAAAGCGGGAACATGCGCGGGTAGCGCATGGTGACCGTATAGAGCGTGGCGTCCTTGGCGCCGCCCTGGCCCTCGTTTGCGCCGTCCCGGTCCCACACATTGTTGCCGTTGAGATCCTCGAACGGCTCGCTGCCATCGCAGACCCGATTGTTATTGGTGTCCGTCCAGGGCTCGGCACGCGCCGCTGCGGCGTCCGAAAAGGTGCGATAGTAGCGCCGGGTAATGGTGATTTCCGAATTGTTGGCCAGCGCCTTGGCCTGCCTGCGCACCTTTTCGTCCAGCGCGGAGATGGCGTCGGCGGTGCTGCCGCTTTCGAGCGCGGAGTCGCGACCCGTCTTCTGCACGATCCCCTGAAGCACGGCACGCGTGTAGAGCGTGTGGCCGAAGTCGAAGGTCGCGAGCAGCACGAGCCCCAGTACGGGCGCCACCAGCGCGAATTCGACGATGGTGACGCCCGTCTCGTCGCGCCGGAGCGCGGCGGGGGCGAAGCGGCGGAGGGAGGAGCGTCGCTTCACTTGGTAAGCCTCAATTGCGAGATCTGGTCGGCGATCGACTTGAAGGTGTTCTGGAGTTCGGTCGAATTGCGGGCGGCGAAATAGCGACCGGGAGTGGCGCAGCTTTGCATCATGCCTTCGATCGTCGGGCTGGAAGCGCCGAACCAGATCACCCAGAGCGTGATGTTCTTGTTCTTGACCGCAGCGCAGATCGCCTGCGTCCGCGCGTTGACCTGCTGCGTGATCGTGCCGGTCGTCAGGCAGCCATCCGTCGGGACCTGATTTGGGTCCGTGGTTCGCCGGTCGAGCCACGGCAGTCCATAGGCGGCATAGTCGTTCGTGTTCGTACAGGCCTCGCCGTCGGTCATGAAGATCAGGTGCCGTTCGATCTCGCCGCCCTGCGGGGTATATTGGTTTTCGGAACGGAAGATGCCGGTCGGCGACAGGAATCGCGCGCCCCAGAGCAAGCCGATATCGTGATAGGTGTTGCCGTTGGGATTGAGGCCATCGACGTAGGATTCGAACGACGATGCAAGCGGCCAGGCCTGCAGCTTCTTCGCCTCCTCCGGGCAATAATAGGGAACGCTGTTGTAATAGTCGGTGGTCGTATAGTCGTCGTTGCGATCGAGCTGGTTCCAGCTCGTTGTGACGTCGCGGGCGAAGATCGCCTGCTGAAGCGCGGGCCCCCAGAGGGTCGTGGTGTCAGCAGCGTTCGGGGCCAGATCGACGTCGAGATCCTTGGCGCCAGCGGGGATCGGCGAATAGCTGGCTCGCGAAACGGTGGGGCGCTCTTCGATACAGCCGTCCCAGGTCAGGGTGCGGTTGGTCCCGCTGCCACCGATCGGCAGCTGGACCGTGTTGTTCCAGCCGGTGCCATTCTTGAGGCCCGAGACGTCATGGGAGACCAGGCCATAATGCCAGCGCCAGAAGGTGCGCTGCGTAATCGTTCGCGCGGTCTGGGTGTGCTGTACGGCCGTATAGCTGCCGGTACCTTTGTACCGCGCCTGAACCGAGCAACTCCAGCCGGACCACGCCGTGCGATACTCGACAGTGTACCTCGAATAGGTTCGGGTTTGCCAGGTCCGCGTGTTTCCGGACGTGGTGACGGACGTATCGGCCTCGTATCTTCCCGAAACATTGTACTGCGTACCGGGGACGTTCCAGCATGAATTGCCGGTGTTCGACCAATCGCCCCAATCGCTGTCGCCGCTGCCGTTCGAACCCGTGGTATCGACCGTGGGTCCCCATTCCTGGGTGGTCGTTTCGGTCCACTGCGGCTCGCGCGATTGATAGCTCCACCGGTCTGCCATGAAGCTGGTCGGAAGCAGCTTGCCGACATTGACGTTCGTCGCATAGGGCACGAAGCCGAAGCGGATCTGGACCGTATTGCCGGTGCCGCCGGACGGCGCGCCGCCGACGCAATTCTCGGTCGTGTCGAGCCGGGCGACGGTCTCGTAGAAGCACTTCACCGCGGATTTGAGCGCGTCCATTTTCGTCTGGCTGTCGGTGCTGACCGCCTTGCTGCCCATCGATCCGGTGGTATCGAGCACGAACATGACGTCCGTGTTCGGCAACCGCATTTCGGCGTCGCAGGTGACGCTGAGCGTTTCCGTCGTCTTGCCGAACACGCGCATCAGCGTCATCGGCAGCGTCGCACTAGCGACGCCGGTGACCTTTCCGGCGCTTTCAGAGAAGGTTTTTGTGACCGAGGCGGCGCCATAGGGGCTGGCCTGGATGTTGGCGTCGAAGAAGCGTTCAGCGGCCGTGCGGGCGGCATAGTTGCCGAATGCCCAGGTTCCGCCGCCCATCTGCTTGCGTCCGGCGAGCGCGCCGGCGTCGCACGCATGTTGCAGACGCGTCTTGACGATGTACATGCGGCTGATGTCGACGCCGCCGCCGACCATGCCCGCCAGCGGGATCAACGACGCCGCGACGATGGCTAGCGTGTTGCCGCGCTTGTCCCGGCGTAGCGCACCCATGAAGGCGCGGGCGCTGGTCTTTGCGGATGGGCGCAACGTCATGCTGGTGGGTCCCCGGTTCAGAGGACGCTATGTGCGAAGTTGGGCTAACGGGGATTGAAGGTGGATGGTTAACGTAACGATTACCCTCGTTCCGCGCCGATCGGGCCGGTGATGGACAGCGGCGAGCGCCGGATCGTTCTGACCTATGCGCCGACGCGTCGGGCCGGCGATGGTCTTGCCGCGTTGCTCGACCTGGACGACCGACTGGGCGAGACATTGCGGACGACGACCGAGCCGATGCTGGGGCAGATCCGGCTGCAATGGTGGCACGACGCGCTCTGCGCCCTCGACTCCGCGCCGCCTCCCGCCGAGCCGGTGCTGGAGGGGGTGGCACGGCATGTGCTGTCGGAGGGAATCGCCGGGGCGATGGTCGCTGAGATCGTCGATGGCTGGCAGATGCTGCTCCAGGAACAGCTCGATGAAGCGGCGCTGCACGGCTTCGCGGGGCGGGGCAGGCAGCTGTTCGGGCTGGCGGCGCGGCTGGCGAACGCCGATCCCGGTGATCCTGCCGGACGGGCCGGAGAAGGGTGGGCGCTGGCAGATGTCGCACTGCGCCTGAGCGATCCGGCAGAAGCTGCGACGGCGCGGCGGATGGCGGAAGATGCGTTGGCGGAAGCCACGAAGCTTCGGTGGAGCCGCAACGGGCGCGCGCTGGGGGCGATGGCGCATCTGGCGCGGCTCGACCTTGCCGGGGTGGCGCCGGGGGCGCCGAAGCGGACCGGGCGGGCGCTGTGGCATCGGATGACGGGGCGCTGACGTCTTGCTGCCGCCGCTGGAGGCGCTAGCCTGTCGGTTCGACAGGGGAGAGTCGGCATGTGGCGATATTTTGTGGGTGGCCTCGCAGCGTTGCTGATGGCGGGAGCGGGGATGTTCCTGTTCCAAGGGAGCGCGACGCCGGAACCGCTGCCCACACCTCCGGCACCCCAATCATCGCAGGAAGCTGCGCCGACCGAGGAACTTGCCGCAGTGCCGGAGGCGCCGGAGCGGACCCGCGAGGAAAAGCGGTTCGATCGCAACGACAAGGACAAGAACGGGCTGATCACGCTCGCCGAACTCCAGCAGCCGCGGCGCAAGGCGTTCGCCAAGCTCGACAAGAATGGCGACGGGCGGCTGTCGTTCGAGGAATGGGCGGTGCGAACCAGCGACAAGTTCGTCGGCGCCGACAAGGACAAGTCAGGCTCGCTGACCCGCGCCGAATTCGCCGCCACCGCGCCCAAGCGCAAGGCGAAGACGGCGCCGCGCTGCGACTGTCGCGCCGAGGTCGCCAAGGCGTTGGCCGAGGCTGAATAGGGCCTGTTGTTCTCCTGCGAAAGCAGGAGTCCAAGGATGGCGCGCCGGTCGCTTGGGACCCTGGGCTCCTGCTTTCGCAGGAGAACATGTTGTTTCGCCGCCACCAGCTTGCCTTACGCTAGCGCAGCCATTGCGCGAACGCGGCTCGGGCGCGGCTGGTGTAGAGCAGTTTGCGGTCGGCTTTCTTGGTCCGCCCCTCGATCGGCGGCATCAGGCCGAAATTGACGTTCATCGGCTGATAGGTCTCGACCTCCGCGCCGCCGGTGATGTGGCCGAGCAGCGCGCCGAGCGCAGTTTCGACCGGGGGCGGGGTCAGGTCACGGCCGAGGATTTCGGCGGCGGCGAAGCGGCCTGCCAGCAGGCCGATCGCGCTGCTTTCGACATAGCCTTCGCACCCGGTCACCTGCCCCGCGAAGCGGATATGCGGGCGGCTCTTGAGCCGCAGCGTCGGATCGAGCAGCTCGGGCGAGCGGATGAAGGTGTTGCGGTGGAGGCCGCCGAGCCGGGCGAACTCGGCATTTTCAAGCCCGGGGATGGTGCGGAACAGGCGGACCTGCTCGGCATATTTGAGCTTGGTCTGGAAGCCGACCATGTTCCACAGCGTGCCGGTGGCATTGTCCTGGCGCAGTTGGACCACGGCATACGGCCAGCGGCCGTTGGGAAATTCCTCGCACGCCGTCCGCGGATCGTCGAGTCCGACGCCCTTCATCGGGCCATAGCGCAGCGTATCGACGCCGCGCTCCGCCATCACCTCGATCGGCATGCACCCTTCGAAATAGGGGACGTTTTCCCACTCCTTGAACTCGGTCTTCTCGCCGTCGAGCAGGCCCTGATGGAAGGCGAGATACTGCTCTTTCGTCATCGGGCAGTTGATATAGTCCTTGCCGTTGCCGCCCGGACCGACCTTGTCCCAGCGCGACTGGAACCACGCCTTGTCCATGTCGATGCTCTCGAAATGGACGATCGGGGCGATGGCGTCGAAAAAGGCGAGCGTGTCGCTGCCGGTGGCGCTGCCGATGCTGTCGGCGAGGCCGGGGGCGGTGAGCGGGCCGGTGGCGACGATCGTCAGCCCTTCGGCGGGAAGCTGGTCGATGCGTTCGCGCACGATGGTGATGTTGGGATGCGCTTCGAGCGCGGCGGTGACGCCTGCCGAGAAATGGTCGCGGTCGACCGCGAGCGCGGAGCCCGCCGGGACCTTGTGCGCGTCGCCCTGCGCCATGATCAGCGAGCCGAGGTCGCGCATCTCCTGATGCAGCAGGCCGACGGCGTTGCGCTCGGCATCGTCGCTGCGGAAGCTGTTCGAACAGACGAGTTCGGCGAGCCCGTCGGTCTGGTGCGCCGGGGTCATGTCACCCGATCCGCGCATTTCGGAGAGCTTCACCCGGATACCCGCATTGGCCAGCTGCCAGGCGGCTTCGGATCCGGCGAGGCCGCCGCCGATGATATGGACTTGATGGTTACTCATAATGATCGAAACTGACTCGGCTCTCTGGGCAAGCTGACAAAAAATGGGGTTGTCATGCGCGTGGTTGACACCGGCCCGACAGTGCCGGACCTCTGCCGTCGCCCTTACGCCAAGGGGGGCCTTGTAGGAAAAGGGAAAGTGATGGGGTGGCTGTTCGGGGCGGCGGTGGTCGCGGGGGCGAGCTATTGCCTGGAGGCGTGGGGGCTGGTCGATCCGGGCGCCTTGGGGCCGGTGTGGAAGACCAGCGGGGTGGCCTTGCTCGCGGTCTGGACGGCGACGCGGGCGCGGGGCACGGATGGCTGGCTGCTGGCAGGCGCGCTGGCGCTGGGGGCGTTGGGCGATCTGTTGCTGGAGACGCATGGACTGATGGTCGGCGGCGCGGCGTTTGCGGCGGGGCATGTGGTGGCGTGCGTGCTGTATCTGCGCAACCGGCGGGATTCGTTGACGCCGAGCCAGAAGGCGTTCGGGTGGCTGCTCGCGCCGGCGACGATCGGGATCGCCGCGCTGTTCGCGGCGCCGGCGGGCGGAGCGGTGCAGGCCGGGGCCTATTCGGCGTTTCTGGGGGTGATGGCGGCGCTGGCATGGACCAGCCGCTTCCCGCGCTATCGGGTCGGGCTGGGCGCGGTGCTGTTCGTGGTTTCGGACCTGCTGATCTTCTCGCGCTTCGGGCCGCTGGAGGGATCGGGGGTGCCGAGCCTGCTGATCTGGCCGACCTATTTCTCGGCGCAGGCGCTGATTGCGTGGGGGGTGGGTCAGACTCTGTCGTCGGACCAGCGGGTGCCGTAGCGGACGATCAGGGCGCAGATGGCGCCGGTCAGGCCGAAGAGCGTGAATGAGCCCGGGTCGAAATTCGAGAAGTTGTTACCGATGGGAAAGATAGCGATGTTCGCGAGCAGCGCACCCACTGAAGCCCAGAGGGCTGGCAGTCGCGTCCATCGCACATGGATCCCAGCCGTTGCCATCACGAAGCTGCCGATAAGAATTGGCAAGAGCGACAGGGTGAAACCGACAGCGGCAGACATCATCAGCAGCGGAATCAGCCCTAACACTTCCCACCCAGACGGGATGTGTTGCGGATAGAACAGCAAAACGCCGACCATTAAGATACCGAGAAAGATCGGGCCGGCAGCAAGAAGCGCGCGGACTACACCGCCGGCATAGGACACTCGAGGCATCACTTACTCCTTCTATGGGCTTTGTTCAGAGACGAACAGGGACCACCATCTTCGCCCCAAGCCCCGGCGCGGCGCCGTCGATTCGCTCTGCTAGCTTAGGGAGACGGCTCACCGGCACGGCCGGGAACAGGTGGTGCTCCAGGTGGAAGAACATGTTGTAACTCACCAGATTGAGCAGTCGCCCGCGCTGGGTGCGGGCGATCAGTGCGCCGTCGCAGCCGTGGTGGGTGATCCACACCGCGAAGAAGGCGGTTAGGCACTGGGCGGCGAGCATCGCGGCGATGTGGTAGAGCAGGGGCGGCCAGAGTGTCGCGAGCGCGGTGCCGATCATGGCGAGGTTGAGCGCGAGGTCGATGATCATGCGCCGCCGCAGGACCGGGCCGCCATGGCGCCAGCCGTAGCGATGCGTTTCAACCGGAAAGCGCGGGCCGAAGGCCAGCACCTGACCCAGCGTCATGTGGCCGCAGCGGCCCTCGATATCGTCTTCGGTCCCGACCTTGCTGTGATGATGAAGATGGTTGAACGCGACCGAGCTGTTGGAGCCGAGCATCAGCGCGCTGAGCGCGTGGAGAACGATGCGATGGCCGCGCGGGCCGAAGCCGAGATTGTGATGGATCGCCTCATGGTTGAGGCGCAACGCGGTGAGGAAGAAGAGGAAGGAGGCGAGCGCGGCGAGCGGCCAGATGCCGAACGCGGCGGCCGTGAGCGACAGAGCGAGCCAGGGGAGGGGGTGGAGGCATTCGACCAGTCCGTCGCGCGGTCGCATCGCAACCAGATCGCGCCAGATGACGCGGCGTAGCGCGGGATCGGTACGGAGGGGGCGGGCCATCTCACATCTCCTTCATCTGGCAGGGGGTTATGCGGTGCGCGGTCTCCGTTCGGAGCGGTCGCGGATCACGGCGAGGACGTTCGCGGACACGTCGCCGATCAGCAGTTCGCCCCAGAGCCGCGCGTACCAGTTGACCGGGGTCTGCACCCAATAGTGGGTCGTGAGGGTCAGCCGGGTGCGCCCGTCGGGCAGCGGGGTGAGGACGTAGCCGCCATCGGTGATGCGGTAATGCGGGCTGTCGGGCAGAAGGTGGCGGTCCTGCATCGCCCAGGCGTCGAGGTCGGTAGCGTCGAAGCGGAACTCCCACCACAGGCGTCGGCCGGGCTGCCAATCGGTCACCACTTCCTGAAAGCGGATGCCGTCCTGCCACTGCACCTGCCGGGTCGCGCCGTAGCCCTGGCGATCGAGCTGTGCGCCGGTGGGGCGGGGCAGGCCGATAATGTCTTGGGAGACGGTCCAGCGCCCCTCGCCGGGGCGGATATGGTCGGCGGCGCGGGCGTGGCGCCAGATCGTCGCCGGATCGGCATCGATGATGACGGAGCGCGTGATGTTGCCGGTGTCGCGGGCGAGGGGGATCATCGGCTCGACCTGCATCGCGACAAGCGGGACGAGCAGTAGCGTGGAGGCGCGGAAGACGTTTTCGACCGGCTCCTCGCGCCTGCGCAAGCGCCAGGTGAGGTAGCCGCCGAGCGCGCTGAGCGCGAACCAGAAGGGGCTGAGCATCAGGATGCAGATGCCCCCTTCGCGCAGGGCGATCAGCGAGGCGAGCACGACCGCGCCGAACAGCGCCGTCGGCACGCTGCCGGTGTAGAAACCGCGCGGGCGCCGGGCGAGCGGATCGCCGACATAGGTGACGAATGCCGTCACCACAGCGGGGAGAATGAGGAGGAAGGTGAAGCTGATCAGGCCGGACGGATTCACCGCCTCGATCAGCAGATAGACGCCGAGCGCGAAGGCCAGGCCGAAGATGCACGCGGCGGCGATCCGGATTTTGGCAGTCCTGAGCTGGGCTTCGGCCTGGTCCATCTCTTCGTCCCTTTTATCTGGTATTTCGGTAAATACAGAAACTGTGTGTCGCGAGGGTTTAGGCGGTGGCGTGCGCCGGTACGTTCAATCCTTTTTCGAAGACCCCGGGATGAAGCGCGCGACCTTGCCGCCGAGCTTCATCAGCGTGACGAGGGTGGGCTTGGGCAGGACGCGGACCTGATCGTACCAGGTGCCGAGCGTGCCGATGAATTCGTGCATCCGCGTGACGCGCTCGCGCACCTGTGGCGGGGCGGTCTTGTCATTGGCGAGGCGCTCGGCGAGTTCGCCGAGGAGCTGGACGGTGGGGTCGATCTCGCGCCGCTTGCGCTCGGCGGAGATGCGCATGAGCATTTCCCACAGGTCGGTCTCGGCGGTGAAATGGTCGCGGCGGTCGCCCTCGACATGGACGCGGCGGACGATGGAATAGCCCTGAAGCTCCTTGAGCCCGGTGGAGACGTTGGAGCGGGCGAGACCAAGCGTCTCGACGATCTCCTCGGCATGAAGCGGGCGGTCCGACAAATAGAGCAGCGCGTGGATCTGCGCGACGGAGCGGTTGACGCCCCAATGCGTTCCCATTTCGCCCCAGTGGAGGATGAACGCCTTGGCGTCGGGATGCTCTGCGAACCGGGTCATGATGTAATTTCTGTAATTACAGAAATTAGGAGAGTCAACGATGATCGATCATATGAGCATCGCGGTGGCGGATGCCGAGCGATCCAAGCGCTTTTACGAGGCGACGCTCAAGCCGCTGGGGATGCGGTGCCTGACCGAGATGCCCGAGGATGGCGGGGGCGCCTATGGGTTTGGCGTCGAAGGTGGCGGCGAATTCTGGGTAGTGCATAGCGACCATGTCGGCGAGGACATGCACGTGGCGTTTCGTGCGGAGACGCGCGCGCAGGTCGACGCCTTCTACGCGGCCGCGATCGCGGCGGGCGGGCGCGACCATGGCAAGCCGGGGCTGCGGCCGAACTATGGACCGAACTATTATGCGGCCTTTGTCTATGATCCCGACGGGGTGAATATCGAGGCGGTGTGCTATGCTGAGCAATAGGCGATGAAGGTCTTCACCATCGGTTATGAAGGCGCGACGATGGACAGCTTCCTCGCCGCGCTCGAACGGGCCGGGGTGGAGCAGGTGATTGACGTGCGGCAATTGCCGCTGTCGCGCCGGCCGGGCTTTTCCAAGACGCCGCTGGCGACGGCGCTGGGGGAGCGCGGGATTTCCTATGTTCACCTCAAGGCGCTGGGCACGCCCAAGCCGGGGCGCGATGCGGCGAAGAAGGGCGACCGCGCGACGCTGGAGGCGGTCTATTCAGGCCAGCTCGAACTGCCCGAGGCGCAGGCGGCGGCGGCACGGATGCGCGACCTGATCGCGCAGAAGCCGAGCGCGTTGCTGTGCTTCGAGCGCGACCCGTGCCTGTGCCATCGGACGTTGCTGCTCGATTCCGAGGGCAAGGGGGTCGAGGTAGAGGATTTGTTTCCGTGATTTGGCCGCCTCGTGCTATTCCGGCTTGGAGAATGCACTGAAAGGCTGAGAGAGTTTTCACGGCACGAGGGGAGCGCGCGATGCGATATCAGCTGACACTTCTGTTCGACCAACAAAGCCTCGAGCACATCCGCAATTCAGGGTTGAGTGTCACGATCGTCAGGGATGCCGATATCGCCGCAGGTCTCGCGGTCGCATGGCAGACGTTTCATCCGTTGCCGAACAATCTGGTCGAGTGGGACGACGACGATGAGGTTTATGGAACCTTCAGCCAGCTGAACCCGGGTGCGGAAATCATTCCTGCGGCGACGACGCACGCGGTTCGTGGCTGGCGCTACACCTTTGGGAACGGGTGGTTCACCGCAACACCGGGCGGAAGCAATCCGGATGGATATGAGCTGGTCAACGGGACCGACGCGCCGGTCGTTCTCGGGCTGGCGAAGGGGGCCGTGGTCGACGGTCAGCATCGGGTTGTGCCGGCGAGCGCTTTTTTCGTTCCCCCGGGTCTTTCGGTCAGGATTTCACCGCAGTCACGCGTTTCAGCGTTCCTCTCGACCAATATAAATAGCGGCGTCGTGCTTGGCAGGGCGCCTATGAATGCGTTTTCGGTTGAGCTGTCACCGGAAAGGCCGACGGCGCGGATCCGGTATGATGAGGCGACGGGCGGCTTTGGCGCGGCCTAGCCCGTGACGGGACGTGCGACACTTCACGTGATCGCACCGCCCCGCGCGATACTGTGCTTCGAGCGCGATCGGTGCCTGTGCCACCGCACCCTGCTGCTCGACGCGGAAGGGCAGGAGGTGGCGGTGGAAGACCTGTTCGCGGACGCCGTCGGATCGGTGACGCGGCGCTATCGACAGGGCCGTGTGTGCGGCTTAGGTTCCGCGCGACTGGAGGTGTGGGATGACGCCGTTTCTCGTGCTGCTGATGCTGGCCGGGCTGCCGCAAGAGGCGCCTGTCGATCTGGACGCCGTCGCCGCTGCGCCGGGAAATCACAAGGTGCTGCTGGAGAATGACCGCGTCCGCGTGCTGCAGGTCGAGGTGGCTCCGGGCGAAACCGAGCCGGTGCACGAGCATCGCTGGCCTAGCGTGATCCATATCCAGTCGGCGCAGCCGGGCGTGGATATTCGCTATGCGGTGCGCGACGGGAAGCTGGTCGAGACCGAGCGATTCAACATCCCGGCGGGCAGCCCTCCGCCCGCGATCTGGGTGCCGCGCGAACAGCCGCACGCGGTCCAGAACCTCGGGAACGCGCCGTTCCGGCTGCTGCGGGTCGAGCTGAAGGAACCGCCGGTCGCGCAGCGATGAGCCGGGTCAGCCGGTGACGGGCAGGGCGACGCTGCCGTCCTCGGCGCGCTCCAGCGGGGAATAGGCGACGACAGTATCGAGCGTCAGCGCGCCGTAGAGGTGCGGGAACTCGGCACCGCCGCGTGAAACCTCCCAGCGGATCGCGTCGCCGAGCGCCTCCAGATCGACCGCGGCGACCCACAGGTCGGGCTCGTCGGCGAAATGCCTGTCCACCGTCTCGGTCAGCTGGGCGGCGGTGGAGAGGTGGATATAGCCGTCCTGGATATCGATCGGCGCGCCCTGGAAGCTGCCTGCCTCGAGGTCGGCCATCTGGGGCGCGGTCAGCACCTTGTACGCGGTCGCGGGGCGGGTCATTCGCCGCCCTCCGGGCCTGCAGCTAGATCCTCGCCGGTGTCGCCGTCGGGCTGCGGTGCGGTCTCGACCTCGTTATCGGCCAGATTGACCTCGGCGTCCTCTTCGCTCTCCTCGATCCGCGCGGCCGAGACGACATGCTCGTCGGCGGCGACGTGGAACAGGCGCACGCCCGCCGAACCGCGGCCGATGACGCGCAGCGAGGCGAGAGGCAGGCGAATCATCTTCGCCTGATCGGTGACCAGCATCAGCTGCTGCGCGGTGGTCGCCGGGAAACTGCCGACGACCGGGCCGTTACGGGCGATGTTGTCGATATTGGTGATGCCCTGCCCACCACGACCGGTACGGCGATACTCATAGGCAGAGCTCAGCTTGCCATAGCCGTTGGCGCAGACGGTGAGGATGAACTGCTCTTTGGCGCGCAGTTCCTCGAACCGTTCGGGGCTGAGGTCGGGCTCGCCTTCCTTCTCCGCCTTCCACGGAGCGAAGCGCAGATAGGCCTCGCGCTCCTCGGCGGTGGTGCCGATGCGGTGCAGGATCGACAGCGACATCACGGTGTCGTCGCCGAGCAGGCGCATGCCGCGCACGCCGGTCGAATTGCGGCTCTGGAACTCGCGGACATCGTCGCCGGCAAAGCGGATCGCCTTGCCCTGGCGGCTGGCGAGGAGGACGTCGTCACCCTCGCCGAGCAGCGCGACGCCGATCAGGCGGTCATCCTCGTCCTCGCCCTCGAACTTCATCGCGATCTTGCCGTTCGACGGCACGTTGGTGAAGGCGTCCATGCTGTTGCGGCGGACATTGCCCTTCGCGGTCGCGAACATGACGTGGAGATTGCCCCATTCCGCCTCATCCTCGGGCAGCGGAAGCACGGTCGAGATCGTCTCGCCGGCCGCGAGCGGCAGGAGATTGACCATCGGGCGGCCGCGCGTGGCAGGCCCGCCCTCGGGCAGCTTCCACACCTTCATGCGATAGACGCGGCCCAGCGTGGAGAAGAACAGCACCGGCGTGTGCGTCGAGGTGACGAACAGTTCGGTGACGACATCCTCGTCCTTGGTCGCCATGCCGGCGCGACCCTTGCCGCCGCGCGCCTGGGCGCGGAAGGCGTCGAGCGGGGTGCGCTTGATGTACCCCTGCATGGTCACGGTGACGACCATGTCCTCGCGCTCGATCAGGTCCTCGTCCTCGATCCCGTCGGCGGCGGCGGCGATTTCGGTGCGGCGCGGGGTGGCGTACTGGTCGCGCACGGCGACCAGCTCGCCGCGCAGCACTTCGTACAGCTTGGCGCGGTTGGCGAGGATTTCGAGCAGCTCGGCGATCGTGTCGGCCAGTTCCTTGAGTTCGTCGCCGATCTCGTCACGACCCAACGCGGTGAGGCGATGGAGGCGCAGGTCGAGGATGGCGCGGACCTGGACGTCGGACAGGCGATAGGTGTCGCCGGTCACTTCGGTTTCGACCGCTTCGACGAGGCGGATATAGCCGGCGATCTCCGCGATCGGCCATTCGCGCGTCAGCAGCGCTTCGCGCGCGGCGGTCGGGCTGGACGAACTGCGGATGATGCGGACGACCTCGTCGAGATTGGTGACCGCGATGACGAGGCCGAGCAAGATATGCGCACGGTCGCGCGCCTTGGCGAGTTCGAACTTCGAGCGGCGCGTGATGACCTGCTCGCGGAACTTGACGAACGCCTCGACGATGTCGCGCAGGTTGAGCAGCTCGGGCCGCCCGCCGCGGATCGCCAGCATGTTGGCGGGGAAGGACGACTGCGCGGGCGTGTTGCGCCACAGCTGGTTGAGCACGACTTCGGGGGTTGCGTCGCGCTTGAGGTCGATGACGATCCGCACGCCTTCGCGGCTCGATTCGTCGCGGATGTCGCTGATCCCCTCGATCCGCTTTTCCTTGGCGGCCTCGGCGATCTTCTCGACCAGCGCGTTCTTGCCCTGCTGATAGGGGATTTCGGTGAGCACGATCGAGCGCCGTTCGCCGCGCTGTTCGGTGGTGTGGCGGCTGCGTACGATGATCGAGCCGCGGCCCGACTGATAGGCACTGCGGCAACCCGAGCGGCCGAGAATCATGGCCCCGGTCGGGAAGTCGGGTCCCGGCACGATCTCCATCAGCTCCTCGACGCTGATCGCGCCATTGTCGATATAGGCAAGGCAGGCATCGATCACTTCGCCGAGATTGTGCGGCGGGATGTTGGTCGCCATGCCGACCGCGATGCCGCCGGCGCCGTTGACGAGCAGGTTCGGGTAGCGGGCGGGCAGGACGGTCGGCTCGCTTTCCGAACCGTCATAATTGTCCTGGAAGTCGACCGTGTCCTTGTCGATGTCGTCGAGCAGCGACATCGCGACCTTGGCCAGCCGCGCTTCGGTGTAGCGCATCGCGGCGGGGGGATCGGGGTCCATCGATCCGAAATTGCCCTGACCGTCGATCAGCGGCACCCGCATCGCCCAGTCCTGGGCCATGCGCGCCATCGCGTCGTAGATCGAGCTGTCGCCGTGCGGGTGGTATTTACCCATCACGTCACCGACCAGGCGGGCGGACTTGCGATAGGCGCGACCGGGAAGATAGCCGCCCTCCTGCGCCGCGTAGAGAATGCGGCGATGGACGGGCTTGAGGCCATCGCGGACGTCGGGCAGCGCGCGGGCCACGATCACGCTCATCGCGTAATCAAGGTACGACGCCTTCATCTCGTCGACGATCGAGATCGGGCTGATGTCTGAAGGGTCCGCGAGGACGGTCTCGTCGGTCAAATTTCGGTGCTTTCGAAGGGTTGTTTCAGTGTTGTGACCGCTCTAGCGGGGCCATGGCTACCTGCCAACCCCGGGCGCGCGGCCGCACGCGCGCGCGCCCGCACGCGAGCACGTAATCCGATTGTGGGCGGCAACGATTCGTGAGAAATATCGCGCCAAGCGCGGGGGCGATTTGCCAGGCCGTCCAGGGGCGTCCCTGCCGTCGGGGCACGGGGCACGGACCGGATTTGCGCTTCTGGGGAGAGCAAGATGGGTACGTATAACGGCACGCCGGGCGACGATGTTCAGAACGGGACCACCGGCAACGACATCATGAACGGTCTGGGCGGCAACGATACGCTGCGCGGACTGGCCGGCGACGACACGATCGACGGCGGCGACGGAAACGACATCCTGTTTGGCAATGGCGGCGCGGATACGATCAACGGCGGAGCCGGCGACGACTGGCTGACCGGCTATGACAACAACCCCAACGGCCAGAACGGCATCGACATCGTCAATGGCGGTGAGGGGAACGACCGGATCGGCATCTATGGCATGGCATCGCTGGTCGCCGGCTCGCAATTCATCGGCGGGGCGGGGTTCGATACGGTGTTCTTCGGCCCAGGTTCGATCTGGGACCAATATTCCACGCTCGACATCAGCAACCTGGCCATCACGCTGGAGGCCGAGCGGATCGAATCCGAATCGATGATCGTCCGAATGAGCGCGGCGCAGCTTGCCGGCTTCACCCAGTTGGCCGGGCTCTTCGAACTTGCCGAGAGCGGCAGCTTCGACCTGACCGGCAACCGGCTCGTCAGCGGCAGCATCGGCTTTTCGGACGGGAACGACACGGTAACTCTGGCCGGCAATACCAACGCCGAACTGGTCAGCCTGCGCGGTCGGGGCGGAGACGATACGCTGGTCGGCGGACAGGGCGCCGACGCGCTGATCGGGGACGAAGGCAATGATCGGCTGGAAGGCCGCGACGGGGACGACGGGCTGGAAGGCGGAGCGGGGAACGACACGCTGCTGGGCGGGGCCGGCAACGACAATATCTGGGACGGCGAGGGCGTCGACCGCGTCGAAGGCGGTGCGGGCGACGATACGTTGCACATCACGTACCAGGCCGGCGACATCGTCGACGGCGGCGCTGGCAACGATTATCTGATCATCGAGAACGGCAGCCCCTATGTCGACGATGTGATCGACTTCACCAACGGCGCGTTCATCGGCATCGAGCGCGTCTATGCACCGTGGAGCACGGTGATCGCATCGTCCGCGGTGCTCAATGCCTTTCAGACCCTGGAGGTGGAGCGGGTGCGCTTCACGACCGCCGGTTCCTTCGCGATCAGCGGCGACGCGGTGCGCGCGCGCGACTGGGAGTTGAGCGCGGCGGGGAACACGCTCGACCTCACCGCTGGCACGTTCGCCGGCGGATATCGCGTCACCGGCCTGGGGGGCAACGATACCGTACGCGGGAGTGCCAATTCCGATATCTTGAACGGTGGAGACGGCAACGACACGCTCAACGGCGGCGGCGGCGGCGACGAACTGTTCGGCGGCGCCGGGATTGACCAGGTGTTCGGCGGTGCCGGCGACGATGTGATCCATATCGGCCCGCCGGGCGACGGCACGGGACAGGATCTGCCGGGCGAGACGCTGGGCGCGGGTGAGGTGATGGACGGCGGGGAAGGCAACGACACGCTGTTCGTGAGCGGATCGCATTACGGCTATAGCGATGTCGTATCGGACATTTCCGCCGCGACGATGCGCGGAATCGAATTCCTGGCGGGGCATTCGCTGTCCGGCCTCCGCGCGACGGTGGCGCAGTTTTCGAGCGTCCAGTCCTCGACGCTGCACGGCCATTATCTTGCCAATGGCGGGACGCTCGACCTGACCGGGCGAGCGTTCCAATATTATTTCTACCTCAGCGCCGCGGGCAATACGCTGATCCTGGCCGGTGCGGACAATCGCTATATCCATGTCGTCGGCGCAGGTGGTGACGACCATGTCGTGGGATCGGACAATTCCGATAATCTGCAGGGCGGGGGCGGCGCCGATTGGCTGGAAGGGGGCGAGGGCGACGACGTCCTGATCGGCGACGCGGGCAACGACCGGCTCTATGGCGGTAACGGCTCGGACTATCTGAGCGGCGGTGCCGGGGATGACATCATGGATGCCGGGGCGGGCAACGACATTCTGTCGGACGACGAGGGCAATGACCTGCTGTCGGGCGGCGCCGGCGATGACATCCTCAACATCGGCAGCATGACCACGGCGGCGGACCGGTTCCAGGGCGGCAGCGGCGTCGACAGGATCCTGGTCAACGCGACCGCGGCGGTGGACATCAGCAATTTTCAGATCGCGGCGGATATCGAGCGTGCCGAGAGCAATGTCGAACTGGGCGTGTCGGTCACGCAGGCGAACCAATTCCAGGCGATCGTCGCGCCCGCGCTGCGGCTGACCAACGGCGGCACCGTGTACCTGCTGAACGGGACGTTCACCGGACAGACGCTCTATCTGAGCAATGCGGGCAACGCGGTTGATTTGAGCGGCACCACCACTGGTGGGCTGAGCGTGGTGGGCGGCAATGGCAACGACCTGATCATCGGCGGCAGTGGTTTCCAGACTCTGACCGGCGGGGGCGGCGCCGACGTGATCTTCGGCGGCGCATCGTCCGACATCATCGACGGCGGCGCCAGCAACGATTCCATGTACGGCGGTGCGGGCGACGATACCTACCGCGCGAGCAGTGCGCTCGACCTGGTGTTCGAGGGCGTGGACGGCGGGCATGACCGGGTGATCTCCACCGCCAGCTATTATCTCTATGCCAATGTCGAGGATCTCGAACTGGCCGGACCGGCCCAGTTCGGTGTCGGCAACGATCTGGCAAACCACATCACGGGAACCGCCGGCGCCAACCTGCTGCTCGGCGGAGGCGGGGACGACCGGATCGAGGGCGGCGTCGGGGCCGACTCGCTGTTCGGCGAAGCTGGCAACGACGTGATCGATGGCGGGATCGGGATCGATTATCTCGTCGGGGGCGCGGGCGACGACGTGCTGGACGGCAGCTATGACGCCGACGCGCTGTACGGCGAGGATGGCGACGACATTCTTTATGGCGGCATCGGTTTCGTCACCGACATTCTGGTAGGCGGCGCCGGCGACGACATTCTCTACGGCGATTCGGGCGAGCAGGATTACGACCTGATGGACGGCGGGTCCGGAAACGACATCTACTATGTCGATACGGGCGCCGACCTGACATTCGAGGCTGTCGGCGGCGGCACCGACACCGTCGTGGCCAATATCGAGGGACCAGGCAACGGCGTCTACCTCTACGCCAATGTCGAGAACCTGATCCTGATGGGGGAGACCGCGTTCGGGGTGGGCAACGAACTCGACAATATCCTGACCGGGAGCGATGCGTCGAACTGGCTGCTGGGCGGAGCGGGCAACGATGTGATCGACGGCGGCGGCGGCAACGACGTGCTGTACGGCCAGGGTGGCGCGGACACCTTCGTGTTCGAGCGGGGAACCGGGGGCGACGTGATCGGCGACTTCACCGCCGGGGTCGATCGGATCGATCTCAGCGCCTTTTTCCGCAGCTACGCGCAGGTGACGGCGAACATGGTCGAGGTGAACGGGTCAACCGGGATCAACCTCGGGAACGGTGATTTCATCGTCCTGCTGGGCGTGGGGCGCAGCGCGCTGGACGCGGACGACTTCATCCTGACTCCGGCCGCGGGCGCTGACACCATGGCGGGCTATGCCCCGGTCCATGTATCGCTTCCACTCGACCATATCCCCATCTTTTAGCGCGAACGCTTCGTCGCGACGCATCCACTCCGTTCAAAATGCGTTCAGCGAACCGATGCGATGGATTGAACCGAAACACTCCGCCTTGACCGGGCGGGGCGGATTACTAGAGCGGTCGCGTCAATCGCTGCGCCTCGCTGCGTCAGGCACCCCGCGTAAGGAGAGTCCCGAATGAATTCTGTTTCGAAGGCTGCGATCGCTGCGGCGGTCCTGCTTGGAATGCCGCTTGCGATGTCGGCGCCCGCTGCGGCGCAGAAGAAGGATGAGGCCCCGGCCATCAAGGTCAGCGCCGAATTCCGCAAGGCATTCACCGCCGCGCAGGCGGCCCAGAAGGGTGCGGACATCGCCGCGTTCGAAGCCGCGCTCAGCGCCGCGGAAGCCGTCGCGCAGAATGACGATGAGAAATACTACACCCTGCTCATGCGCTACGATCTCGAGACGAAGAAGCGCAACGAGGTCGCTCGCGGCGCCGCGCTCGACCGGATCATCGCCGCGGGTCGCGTAACCGGTCCGGATCTGGGCGACCTGCATTTCGTGCGGGGCCAGATCCTCGCCGCGCAGAAGAAATATGCCGAGGCGCTGCCGCATTACGAGCAGGCGCGCGCGCTGGCATCGACCCAGCCCGACCTGCCGCTGCAGCGGGCGATCGCGTTGTTCGAGACGAACAACGTCCAGGGCGGCGTCGCATCGCTCGACGAGGCGATCAAGGCGCAGGAAGCCGCGGGAAAGAAGGCGCCCGAGGCGTGGTACAAGTTCGCCGTGTCGAAGCTGTACCAGTCGGGCAACAAGGCCGTTGCCGCCGAATGGCTGAGCCGCCAGCTCGCGGCCTATCCGAGCAACGAGGCGTGGCGTTCGTCGCTGCTGATCTACATGGAGCAGGCGCGCGCCAAGGGCGTCGCGATGGATGCGGACCAGGAATTGGACATGCTGCGCCTGATGCGCGCGTCGAAGGCGCTGGGCGGCGAGAGCGACTATCTGAACTATGCCGATATCGCGCAGCGTCGCGGTCTGCCCTGGGAGGCGAAGGCGGTGATCGAGGAAGGTCGCGCGGCTGGCAAGATCCAGGCGAGCAACGCGGCGGCCAACGAGCTCTACCGCTCGGCCACCACGCGCGAGAAGGCCGAGGGCTCGCTGGCGCCGGAAGCGACCAAGGCGGCATCGGCGGCGAACGGCACGCCGGCCAAGAATGTCGGCGACGCCTATCTGGGCAGCCGCGATTTCGCCAAGGCGGCGGAGATGTATCGCCTCGCCCTGCAGAAGGGCGGCGTGGACGCCAATCTGGTCAACACACGCTTGGGGATCGCGCTGGCGATGCAGGGGCAGAAGGCCGAGGCGAAGACCGCGTTCCAGGCGGTCAGCGGTGCGCCGCGCGGCGATATCGCGCGCTTCTGGATCGCCTGGCTCGACCAGCCGGCGGCCTGAACCGGCGCCATCGGGCAATAGAGAGGGGCGGCTTGCGGGCCGCCCCTTTTTTCATGTCACAGATCGACGGGGACGCCGGGCATCGCCTTGGACGTGCGGATCGTCAGCGACGTGCGCACATGCGCCACATTGGGCGCGGTGGTGAGCCGGGTGGTCAGGAAATGCTGGAAGCTGCTGAGATCGCGCGCGACGATCTTGAGGATGAAATCGATATCGCCGTTGAGCATGTAGCATTCGCGAATCTCGGGGATCGCGGCAACATGCGCCTCGAACGCCTCGAGATCGGTCTCGGCCTGACTCTTCAGGCTGACCATCGCGAAGACGGTGATCGTATAGCCCAGCCAGGCAGGATCGAGATCGGCGTGATAGCCGCGAATCGCGCCCTTTTCCTCCAGCGTCCGCACGCGCCGGAGGCAGGGCGGGGCAGTCAGGCCGACGCGGTCGGCCAGATCGACATTGGTCATGCGTCCATCGTCTTGCAAATGCGCCATGATCTGCCGGTCGATGTCGTCAAAAGCCATTATGATTTCCTCACGCGACAGGATTCGGTCGCATTATGTCTGTTAAGCATAAGAAAATTACCTGCAAGCGCAATTGTCCCACTATGCGACGCCGGCGCTTAAAGACGAAATCTCCGGTTCCGGTACGCGTCCCCCCGAGTTAAGGAATCCTTACCGGACGATCCGCGGCCGGCTGGGGACTACCCGAGCATTGCGTTACGACGATACCCTGGAGACGGTTCTGGCCGCCGATGTTTCGACATCGTTCGGCAAGGCGTCTGCGTGGCGTCAGCTCGTCGACCTGATCGGCCGCCGGCGCGTAGCTGCGGATGCGCGCGCGTTCAATCTGTTGCGCAGGATTCGCGACGAAGTGCCGCTGGGCGTGCGGGCGGCGAGCGCGCGCGGGCTTGAGGCCGTCAATCCCCCTGGCGCGCTGGTGGCATTGTGCGCGACGGACGACATCGCGGTGTCGGCGCCGGTGCTGCGGAGCGCGAAGCTGAGTTCGGGCGAGTGGGTCGAGTTGCTGCCGCGCCTGTCGGCAGCGGCGCGTACCGTGTTGCGCGCGCGACGCGACCTTCCGCCCGGAATCGCGCGCGCGCTCGAGACGTTCGGACCGATCGATTTCGTGATCGAGGACGGTGTGAGCGTGGTCGAGATGGCCGCGTCGGTCGAAGCGGACGTTCCCGATGCCGACGACGGTGCCGAGGCCGTCGCGGCCATCGAACCGGCGCTTCCGGCCGAGGCCGAAGCCGAAATTCCTGCACTTCCGGTGAACGCGGAGCCGGTCGAGCCCGTAGAGACATTGTCGATCGACTGGACCGAGTTGCTGCCTCCCGAGCCCGCGATGCCCGAACCGGCAGCCGTATCGGAGGAGGTCGCGCCGGACGAAACCGCGGTCGAGGTCCCGCCTGTCGAGGATAGGGCGGAACTCCCCGCCCGGCCGCGGGCGCGCATCCGTCTGCGTCCCGTGCTGGAGCCGGTCGAGGAGGCGCCTGCCGAGCCGGTGCTCGACGCGGCCCCCGCGCTCGACCCAATGCCGGAGCCTGTCGCCGCGGAAGCGGAGATGATTCCCGCTGAAACCTCCACCTTCGTCGCGATCGGGGCTGCGGCGATGGGGATTCCCGTGGTTGCACAGGCGCTCGGCCGCGCGCAGGCCGTACGTGACACGGAGATGGACCAGAGCGGGACGGGCGACGAACCGTCCACCGCACCCATGGTTGCAGCTGGATCCGAACCGGCGCAGGTTTCCGTAATGTCAGGGGAGGCCCCCATCCTTGCCGACCGCGACGGCGCGCCGGAGGGAGCTTCGGCTGAGGTCGGGGCGGACGGGCAGCGCGTCGACGGGGTCGACGGTCCCTTCGAGATCGCCGACGTGGTCGCGCGGATCGATGCCTTCTATACGCGCCAGCAGGAGCGCCGCCAGGTCGAGCCACCGCCGCGCGCCGATGGCTTTCGCTTCGAGACCGATGCGCAGGGGACGATCCGCTGGGTCGATGGCGTCTCGCGCGCCCCGCTGATCGGCCTGTCGCTCGAACTCAACGTGCATGGCGATGGATCGCGCGCGGACGGCGTCGCGGCGGGAGCGCTGCGGCAGCGCGCACCCTTTGCCGATGCGCGGCTCGTCGTAACCGGCGAATCCGACGCGGCGGGCGAATGGCGCATGTCGGCGGCACCCGCCTTCGATCCGGCGACCGGGCGCTTTTCGGGCTATCGCGGAACGGCACGCCGGCCGCGGCGCGAGGAGACCGCCGCGGCGCCGGTTCGGGTCGCCAGCCCCGCGGCGGATTCGCTGCGCCAGCTGATGCACGAGCTGCGCACCCCGACCAACGCGATCGCCGGCTTTGCCGAGATGATCGAGCGCGAAATGCTCGGCGACGCGCCGCCGGTCTATCGCGAGCGTGCCGGGACGATCCGCATGCATGCGCGCGCGCTGCTCGCGGCGATCGACGATCTCGACATCGCGGCGCGGATCGAGGCATCGGCGTTGCAGCTGAACGACAGCGACGTGGCGCTGCGCCCGATGCTGTCGCGGATCGCCGACGATCTGGCGGCGCTGGCCGAACTGCGCGGCGCCTGGATCGCGCTCCCGATCGATAGCTGCGCGGCACGCGGCGATGCACGTGCGATCGAACGCATGCTGGCCCGCATGGTCGCGACGCTGGTATCCGCCGCCGGCGACGGCGAACGGATCGGCGTGCAGTTGAGCGAGGAGGCCGGACTGGTCTCTGTGCGCTTCGATCGCCCGGGGGCCTTGGGCGACTATGCGGGCGACGCCGTGTTCGGGATCGACGACGAACAGGAAGGCGCGGCGCTGCTGGGCACCGGGTTCGCGCTGCGTCTCGTCCGCAACATCGCCCGCGAGCTGGGGGGACAGCTCATCACGCTGCCCGATGGCTTCGTGATTCAGCTTCCTGCCGCGGTAACCAAGTCTTTGGAACAGGCGCGCTAAGCTCGCTTCGTGGCGAGCACAGCATTTCTTGAGGCCGGGACGGACGGCTATCGCGCAACGGCCCCGGCTCCGGGGTCCCGGATCGACTGGCCCGATGCGTTCGGAACGCGCTTTTCGGTGTTCGTGGACACCGAGGAAGAGTTCGACTGGTCGCAACCGCTGGCGCGCGCGAATCGCGGGACGCGGGCGATGGATGCGTTACCCGCGATGCACGCGCTGTTCGCCGCGCATGGCGTTCCGGCGACCTACATGATCGATGATCCCATCGTCCGCTGCGCGCGATCGGTGGATATCCTCAAGCGGATCATGGAAGATGGCGGGTCGGCGATCGGCTCGCAGCTTCACCCCTGGGTCAACCCGCCCTTCGACGAGGTGGTCAGCCCGCGCAACAGCTTTCTGGGCAACCTGCCGCGCGACCTTCAGGCGGCGAAGATCGCGGCGCTGACCGAGGCGATCGCGGGGGCATTCGGGCGGCGCCCGGTGATGATGCGGACGGGGCGCTACGGGCTGGGGGCGGAGACGCTCGGGCTGCTGGCGGCGGCGGGGTATCGCGTCGATACGTCGATGCGATCCGGGTACAGCTATGTCGGCGAACACGGCCCCGACTACAGCGCGATCGGCAATCACGCATTCCGCACCGGCCATGACGATCTGATCGAGATTCCGTTGACCACGGTTTACACCGGAGCGCTGAAGCGGGGCGGTATCGCTTTGTTCGGTGCGTTGGGGCGGGTGCCGCGCGGGCGCGGCGTCGCATCGCGGCTGGGCCTGTTGTCGCGCGTCGCGCTGACGCCGGAGGACATGCCGATCGACTTGGCGCTGGAGGCGATCCGGGTGGCGGCGGGGGAGGGGGTGCGGCTGCTCATGTTCTCCTACCACTCGCCCTCGGCGGCGCCGGGCTATACGCCCTACGTCCGCGACGAGGCGGACCTGGCCGCGTTCCGCACCTGGTGGGAGCGTGCCTTCGCGTTGCTGGCAAAGCTCGGCATCGCGCCGGCGTCGCACGACCAGATCCTGCAGGCGCTTGCGGGCGCGGCGGATCGCCCCTAATCGCGATGCGCGCTGGCGGGGCCTGTAGCTCAATTGGTTAGAGCTGGCCGCTCATAACGGCTAGGTTGCGGGTTCAAGTCCTGCCGGGCCCACCAGCGCATTGCCTTTCGCCGCAAGCCCGTCTAGGCGGGCGATCCGTCGGGGAGTGGCGCAGTCTGGTAGCGCGCCTGCTTTGGGAGCAGGATGTCGCAGGTTCGAATCCTGTCTCCCCGACCATTAGCGTCGCCGCCGCACCTCGCCCGGAGCGCCGAAGCGGCGGTGGAAGTCGGTGAGTTCGATAGTGAACGAGTCGCGCTTCAGATAGTCTGCATCGGTCAGCGCCGACTGATTGTCATGCGCCTTGTACCATTCGGCATAGGTGGGAAGGTCGGACGCGAATTTGCCGTAATGGGTGGAATAGGTGCGGACCCGGACCGACGGCCGATCCGCGTCCAGATCGAATTGCATCAGGCGCATCCAGCCGTCGCCGACCTGTTGGCCGTCTGCGCCCGCTTCCCGCGCCGTCTGGCCGCGGCCCTGATAGTCGGCCATCACCTGATAGACCGGATTGCCGGCGCGATTGGTGGCGACGCTGAACCCCTGGCCCCCGACATGCCCGCTCAGCACCATGAAGATCTGGTCGTGGCGGCTGATGAACTCGTCCCAGATCATCTCCGGGTCGTTGTCGCGGGGGTCGAGGATGCTGTTGCGCGGATTGGATTTGAGATGCCGCTTGCCGTCTCGACCGAGATAGTCGTGCGTCGAGACGATGGTCGGCAGCCCTGCATAGCGTGCGATTACCCCCGCAGCCCAGGCCAGCGACGCGTCCGGCGCATGATATTGCAGGCCGATGTGGAGGAACCGGCACTTTCCCGCAGTGAAGATCTGCGCGCTGTCGGCACCCTTATCGTGCGATGCCACGTACCAGGGCTGTCCGGCGAAGAATGGCGACGTGTCGGAAAAGGCAGACTGGAACCCGGTCAGACCACCCACATGGCGGATACCTGCCGCGCCGGTCTCCGGTTGGGGTGGGTGTGTCGGGTCGGTCCAGAGCGCGTCCATGTCGTGGTTCCCGGGGACCACCGAAAAGGGCAGTTTTCCGGCGATCAGCTCGAATCCCTGGACCGCGACGGGGATCTCGAACGCGCGCGTGTGCACTTTGGGCGACATTGCGACTTCCGACCCGCCATTGGGGATCCATTTGAACCCGCGCGCGGCGTGCTCCGGGTCCATCCACGCCGAATAATGCTGCCAGACGTCGCCGACATGCGTGGCGAAGACGATATCGCCGCCCGCGCTGCGGGCATTGTCGGCGATCCATCGCATCTGCGCATAATATTGCTCGACCGCGTCGAACGGGAAGCCGGACCATTTCTGATGGCGATAATCGACATAATTCTGGGTGTCGGGAATCACGGCGACCGTGAAGTCGCCGCACGCGCCCGTGCGATAGGATTCCGCCGCAGCCGGCGGAGCGGACAGCAGCGAAAGGCACGCCAGCCCGCAGGTCGCAAGCGCGCGGCGGATGGTCATGCCGGGGCGTCCGGTCGACGCAGCGGGGCGCGGATCACTGGCTCGCATAGGGACCGAACACCGCCTTGATGCGCTGGGCCTCATCGGTGTCGTCGAGGACGAACACCCGATAGCTCGCTCCGCCGGGAGCGACTCGGATCACGACATGGCCCTGCGTGCTGGCCGCCTTTTCGACGCCATAGGTCGTCGTCGCGGTGGCGGGGGAGACGTTGGTGACGAAGATGTCGCGCGGCCCCGGCCACGTTGCCGGCGAGGTCATCCGCTTGAACGTATTGACCGACGGATGCCCGTCGGCACGCGAAGGGATGACGATGACGCGCGGGCGCAACAGGCGCAGAAACGCAGCGCTGTTCGCGTCCCAGCTGCCATGATGATTGGCCTTCATCGCGTCGACTGCGCCAGCCGCCTGCGCGACCGGGGTTTCGACAGTCTTCCACGCCTGCGCCGGCGTCAGCGTTTCGTCCTCCAGCGCGGACAGGTCGCCGCCGGTGAAGTAATCGAACCGGCCATAGCTTACGCGAAAGGCGATGCTCAGCTTGTTCTCGATCGGCAGGTCCTGTGGCGACAGCGTCCCGACCGGCGGGAACAGGGTGCGGGTGCCCGCTCCGGTTCCCGACCACACCACGCCATTGGCGAATAGGTTGCGGACTTCGAACTGCGGATAGTCCCCGGGGGCATAGCGCAGCTTCAACTGATCCTTGCGCCCGGGCACGAACCGCTCGACGCGCAGCCCGCGATGCGCCTGCTGCCACGCGAGGAAGCGCCGGTAATTGACGAGGGTGCGTCCCTTGAGCGGCTCGGGATAGGCATAATCGGGCCATCCACGGTCGATGAGCGTACCAATCGGCAGGTGCTCGGCAATCTCGGTAATGCCGCTGAGCTGATACCCTCCGGCGCGCGCCCGCGGCGAGTCCGGAAGGATCGCGCCCATATGGTCGCCGTGAAAGTGCGAGATCACCGCATAGTCGATGCCGTGGCCGGTCGCGGGAAGCAGCTTGGCGATATAGCGTACAACCCATTCCCCCGGAGGGCGGGAGGCGTCGGGTCGGGTCGGCAGGGAAAAGGGCGGCGCCTCGACCGTCTTGCCGCTGGCGTCGACCAACAGGGTGGTGCCGTCGGGCAGGATCAGGAACGACGCGTCGCCCCGCCCGGTGTTGATGTGGTGGATGTCCAGCATCCCCGCCTGCCATGGTGGCAGCGGAAGCCCGGCCCGCGCCTCCGTTGTTGGCACGGGCGCGGGCGCGGGCGGGAGGCTGGAGGGGGCTGCCGAGAGCAGAAGTGCCGCCGGCAGGACCATCGCGATCCGTAGTGCTTTGCGCATGATGTTAGATCCTTGCTGATGCCGCGCGTTACAGGCGCACGCGGACGCCGATGGTCCCGGAAGTGCCGTTGTTGACGTAGATCGCGCTGTGGTCCGCGATGGGCGCGCTCGTCGCGAGGCTGCCCGGCACCATGACGTTCAGCGGCTTGGTCAGCAGGTTGCGGATCGAGAAGAAGGCCTCGAAGTTGCGATCGATCCGGTAGGCACCCGACACGCTGGCATCCAGCCGTCGGGCGAACCAGGACGGCGTGGTGCTGCGATATTTGTCGTCGGTCCAGATGCTGTTGAAATAGAGGCGGACGGGGCCTTTCTTGTACGACAGCGAGAGCGTGCCGACCTTGTCCGCGACGCGCACGATCGGCACGTCGGGATCGTTGTACATGAACGATCCGCGGACCGAGAGGCCGTCCAGCGGGCCGGGCAGGTAGGTCATCGCGTGGTTGAACTCGAACTCCACCCCGCGGATGTTGACCGCGTCCCCGCTGACCGTCTGCGTCGTGACGAATGTATATCCGGCATAGCGCGGATCGGTGTTGCCGAACTCCTCGGCGGTCATTTCCTGGCTCTGGAACAGGCCCTTGACCCGGTTCATGTAGAAATTGACCGCAACCATCCCGACCGGCTCGAAATATTTGGCGAGGCGGGCCGAGAAATTGTCGGAGATCGACGGCTCGAGGTTCGGGTTCGGCGCGCGGACGATCAGGTCGATATCGTCGACCGACCATACCCCGGCAAGCACACTCACTTCGGGGCGCTGGATCGTGCGGCTATATCCCAGATGCACCTCCAGGCCGCGCGTGATCTGGTATTTCAGCGACGCGCTGGGGAAGAAATAGTCGTAGCTGCCGGTGCGCTTCACCTTGGGGCGCGTCAGATACTGATATTCCAGTCCCGGGATCGTGGTCGCGCGGCCGGTCGATGCGGAGACGGCGAATCCCGCGGCGGCTACCTCGTCCGCCGACAGCGGATCGAACTCCAGCGCGGTGGTGTCGGTTCGTTCCCAGCGCACGCCCGCGCGAAACTTCAGCGTCGGCGTCAGTTCCGCCGTGCCCATGACATAGGCGGCGGTGGTCTTTTCCTTGAAATGGCGCTTGTTTTCGACGTTGGCGTCGTACCACTGGCTCGCGCTCTGGGTCGGCTGCCACTCGTCCGGGTTGTTCCGGAACATCGCACCCAGCTTGTACGGGCTGGGCAGATAGATGTCGGACGATCCCGAAAGCGAGACGAAGGTGACGCCCGTGTCGCCATAGGATAGCTGGTTGGAGCTGCGCACTGCCGCCAGCAGCTCGGCATTGCTGAGCGGCCCGACATAATTGTAGAGATAATTCCCGCCCTGATCGTCGAAATCATACACCGCGTTGCGGAGCTTGAACCCGGTTTTGAAGACGACCGGCACCGCCCCGAACTCGGTCATCCACGCCAGATTCGCCTGTCCGCCCGTGAAGCGCGTGGAGGCATATTGCCCGTTGTCGGTACGGATGGTCGGTGTGCCGGACAGGGTGAACGATGCGGAATCGCTCCAGTCTGCGCCGCTGACCTGGCGGATATCCCAGTTCTGATCGACGAGATTGTCGCGCCGGGCGGAGAAATTGCCACGCGCGGTGATCGAACTGGTAAAGCCTGCCACGGCGCCCTTGCGCAGCGGCTCATAATCGCTGGTCGAATCCGAATAGAGAAGGTTGCCGTCGAGGATCAGTCGGTCCGTGCGGAATTCGATGCTCGGGCTGAGCGTCAGGCCCTTGTTGATCTTGTAGGTGGCGGTGCGGTTGACCGACAGGGTGTTCGTCGTCGCGCTTTGCTGAGGCGTGAAGTCCAGCGCCGCGTCGCCGTCGACACCACGCGTACGCGCGCCGGTGGTCAACACCGGCTGCAGCGAATCCTGCCAGACGCTGCTGCGATTATAGGCGGAGACGAGCGAGAGGATTAGAGTGTCGGTCGCCTTGAAATCCATGTTCACCGATGCGGCGAAGCGTGCGGTCTCGCGCGGCGCCTCCAGCAAGGTGAGCTGGGTGATCGCCAGCGGATCGGGACTCGTCGCGGTCGGCACATAGTTGCGGCCCGCGGTGATCTGCTCGCGCTCGATATAGGTGTTGGTCTGGCTCACGCTGGCGACGATGCCCAGCCGTCGTCCGAAAAACGTGTCGGAATATTCGGCTAGGCCATTGGGCAGGAACTTGCGGCCGTCATAGCCGCCTTCGCCCGGCCCGCTGCGCGACTGCTTGTCCCACATATTCCAGTGCGTTGCGCCGCTCAGCTGCAATGTGACCCGGCGCCCGCGCCGGTCGAACGCGCGTTTGGTGCGGATATTCACCGTGCCCGCCGGTGCATTGGCATCGACATCGGCGCTGGTCGTCTTGGAAATCTCGATCGAATCGATCCCCGCAAGCGACAGGCCCTCGAAACTGAACGCGCGTGACGTGTCGGCGCCGTTGTTCGCGTCGGCCGAAGCGAGCCCGACCCCGTTGAACGTGACCCCGGTCATCGCCGCGGGCAGGCCGCGCAGCTGGACATTGACCGCCGAGCCGGTGGTGCCGTCGGTATCGACACCGGTCATGTACTTGATGAATTCGGCCGGATTTCCGTCGGCGATATCGCCATAGGATTCGGTCGACAGATTGTTCTTGATGTCCATCGACTGGCGCTGGTCCATGATCGCGCGCGCATCGCCCTCAAGCACACCCGCGACGATCACGACCTCCTGATCCGCGGCGGCCTGCGCACGTCCGATGGCACCGAGTGCGGCGTCATAGCGCACGGTTTCGCCGGGACGCACATCGACCGTGGCGGTCTGATCGGCATAGCCGGTATAGGAGATGCGCAGCTTCGCCGTGCCAGCAGGTACGCCCGGCAGCAGATATTCGCCACGATCGCCGGAGGTCGCCGTCCGCAGCCGCCCGTCGGCAGCGCGAACTTCGACAATCGCGTTGCGCAGATACTCGCCGGTCGCCGGATCGATCACCTGGCCGGCGATCACCCCCTCGCCGGTGCGGCGCGCGGTGGCCTGCCCGGCTCGGGTGGCGGCGGGGGTCGACGATCCGCGTGTGGCGGATCCCCGCGCACGCAAGACGATGACACCGCCGCGATCCGAAACGATTTCCAGACCCGTCCCGGAGATCAGCATACGCAGCGCGGCGCGCGCTTCCATCGGACCGGTCAGCGGGCGCGACCGGATCTGCTCATATCCCGTGGCGGGCGCGACGATTTGAAGGCTGGTCTGGCGTCCGAAGGCGGAAATCGCCGTCGGCAGGCTCTGCGCGGGTATGTCGAACGTGACAGTCTGTGCAGCAGCAGCGGTCGAAAGCGTCACAGCTGCTACGGCGACCCCGCAGCCCAGCAAGGATTTGAATTGCACGAAACTTCCCCCGAATTTCCCACGCGATGGGTGGTTCAAGGGATGGATGATCGGCGGCGGTACTTCCGCCACTGCCGCGACGAAAAAATATCCCGGTCAGCCGGGCTGCAACCGTATTCCGGCGTCGGTCCGTTCGGCGCTCAGGCCAAGGCTCAACGCCGCCGCGCGTGCAAAGCCGATCGGGTCGCTGGTCGAATAGACGCCCGTGACGCGCAGCGCGCGGGTCGCCGGGTCCGCGATCTCGATCCGCTGCGATGAATAGCGCGCATATTCGGCGGCGGCCTGTTCCAGCGTCATGCCGTTCAGGTCGATCAGCCCGTTGCGCCAGCCGACAGCGCGCTCCAGGGCCTCCTGCGGCACACGCTCGGTTCGGATCGGGGCACCGGGCGTGATGTGACTGCGCTCGCCGCCCGCGAGCCGTTCGAGCCGAGCGCCGCCTTGCGTGGACACCTCGACCAGCCCTTCGAGTACCGTCAGCGCCACGCCGCCATCGTCGAACCGGCGGACGGCGAAGCGCGTCCCCAGCACGCGGATCGCGACCGCGCCCGCATGCACGACGAAGGGCCGATCGGGATCGGGCGCGATGTCGAACAACGCTTCGCCGCGCGCCAGCTCGGCCTCGCGCTGCTCCCCCTCGATCCGCGGCTCGACGCGGCTGTCGGTGTTGAGCGTGATCGCCGATCCTTCGGCAAGCGTAACCCGGCGCAGATCGCCTTTCGCCGTCTCGATCGCATTCGGCTTGGCGGCCAGAGACCAGCCGAGGACTCCGGCGGCCGAGGCGGCGAGCAACGCTCCTCCGCCCAGCATCGCCGTACGGCGCCCGACCGGAACGGCAAAGGCGGCAGGTGACGGCGGTGCAGGGTCCACGGGTGCGAAATCGGGGCCGAGCGCCACGGCGCGGTCGAAATAGGCGTTGACCGCCAGCGCCCGCGCATAGGCTCCCGCATGGCGGCTGTCCGCCTCGAGCCAGGACGCGAACGCGGCTTCCTCCGCCGCGTCGAGCGGGCGGCCGTCGATCCGCGCAGCCCAGTCGGCCGCCGCCGCGTCAATTTCGGAGGCGGGTTTCAGGTGCGTCGGTTCGGGCAGGTCGGCTGTCACGCGAGATAGATGCCGACAAAGGCGCATTTCCGCCATAGCCGATTGCAGTTCCCAACAACCGCAGCGCTTTCCCGATATGCTTCTCGACCGTCGATTCCGAAATACCCATGCGTTCGGCGATCTGGCGTTGCGACAGCTGATGCACTTTGCGCAGGACGATGGCTTCCCGACATTTGGGGGGCAGGGCGGCGATCAGCCCGGCGACCTTTGCGAGTTCCTGCCGACCCGCCGCCACCGCTTCGGGTCCGGGCGCGTCGCAAGGAATTTCCAGCGCCTCGATATCCGTCAGCGCGCCGAACGGGACCACCTGCGACCGACGCAACGCCTGCAAGCAGACCGATTTCGCGACCTCGAACAGGTACGTGCGCGGGTTGCGAATATGATCGACCGCCGCCAGCCCGGCCAGGATCGCGTAGGATTCCTGAACGACGTCGTCGATGTCCAGCCCCACCAGCGGACGGCGCGCCAACCACGCACGCAGCTCGGCTTCGTGTGGCAGGATCGAGCGGGCAAGCCATTGCGCGCGATGGTGCGAGGGCATGGACATGCTGCGCGCCTATCCATCGCATGTGACAAATCGGGTGCACTCAAATTACAGTTCGCCGCGGACGCGCATTTTCGACGGCGCGGTGTGCGGTGCTCCGACAACGGAACGGCGGCTGGTAACGAGCGGCCTAGTTGCCTGCGCGGGGACCGCCAGGGTCTTGCAGATCACTACGTCGAGGTCATTCGTCGCTCGAGCCATTCGCGCGCATCGGACCAGTCGCGTCGGACGGTGCGCTCGGAAATGCCCAGCGTCTGTGCGGCCTCTGCTTCGGTCATTCCTGCGAAATAGCGGGCGTCGACGATTTGCGACCATCGCGGGTTGAGCGTTTCCATCTGTTGCATGAGCAGTCCGATCGAGACGATCTGTTCGGGCGTCTCGCCGAATTCGGTCAGCTCCTCGACAGTGTCGACCGCCACGGTCCCGGCGCGCTTCGAAGCCAGTTTGCGGCGGGAGTGGTCGATGACCACGTGCCGCATGGCGAGCGCGGCGGCGCAGAGGAAATGATCCCCGTCGCGGAAATCCTCATGACGGATCAGCCGAGCGAGCCCGTCATGCAGCAGGTCCATCGTCTGCATCGTATCGCCGAAGGCCGCGCGGCGGCGCTTTGATCGCGCGATGCGGATCAGGGCATCGTAATGCGTTTCCAGCAGGTCGGCCGCTGCCTTGCGTTCGCGATCACTGTACCCGGCGGGGCGAGGCGGATCATTCGAAACATCCATCGGCCCCGATTAGCGCATCGGCGAGTGGCGTTTCAAATATTTGTCCGCCTTGGAAAAAAATCTGGCCGGGTTTGGCGATCTATTACGTGATTCACATCCGATGGGGCGGTTCGCACGGCACGTCGCCAGGAACACAGGCCCGGGAGGAGTGGTATGAAACACGAAGTTCGCTATCGGCGCGGTCTTGCGACCTTGGCCTTGGCTGGCCTTGTATCGTGGCTGTCGATCGCATCGCCGGCTCACGCGCAGAGCATCTTCGGGAAGCTGGGGAAGCTGGCCGACACGGTCGAGCGGAAGGTCGAGGAAACCAATCAGCGCGTCGAGCAGGGCGAGCGCACCAAGCAGTCCGCCGATGCCGTCCTCGGCCGGCTCGGCGTCAGGAAGCGCTCCGCAGAGGTCGAGCAACCTGAGGCGCCCGAACCCGGG
Organism: Sphingomonas plantiphila; assembly: GCF_046000505.1. Lineage (NCBI taxonomy): Bacteria > Pseudomonadati > Pseudomonadota > Alphaproteobacteria > Sphingomonadales > Sphingomonadaceae > Sphingomonas > Sphingomonas plantiphila. Next base: position 99,532 of record NZ_JBELQC010000002.1, read on the forward strand.
GACCCCGCGATGACGGACGCGCCGACCGACGTCAGCGACACCGCCTTTCCGGGCAATCTGCCGGTCTATCCCGGTGCGCGGCGCGTCGAGACCACCGATCCGCGCGTCCCAGTCGTGTTCTATGCCGCTGCCACAGGCGACCAGATTGTCGCCTTCTACGCCGGCGAGGGCCAGCGACGCGGTTTCCAGGCGTTCAAGACCTCGAACCCGTATCCGGGGCTCGTCCTGCTCGATGCGCAGGAAAAGGGCGTCGTTCTCGGCACGATCCCCGATGGCAAGGGCACGCGCTTCTTCGTCAACGACGGCAGCGCGTTCGCTTCGGAATAATCGCCGCGCGGCCCGCTGGGCGCGCACAGACCACAGGATGACATCATGAACGCTCGAAACAGTTTCGCGGCGCTGACCCCGGTTGTGGCGCTGCTCGCACCGACCCCGGTTCTTGCGCAGGAATGGCAGGGGGCGTGGAGCACGACCCATGGCCAGATCCGGCTCGTCGAGGACGGCGACTATGTCTATGGCGACTACGGCACTATCGGCACGATCGAAGGCGTCCTGGTTCAGAACCGGCAAATCCTGCGCGCGATCTTCACCCGCAAGGACGACGGATCGAAAGGATATGTCGAATGGATCCAGTCGGGAGACGACGGCAACCGTATCAGCGGCTACTGGAACTGGATAAGCGGAGGCTTGCCGAGCTGGGACGGCAGCACCGGCGGTAGCAAATGGCGCGGCGATCGCACCGATGACGGCATCCCGCCGATCACCCAGTTCGGCCCACGTCGGACGCGGGTCAAATTCCTCGCCGCCGCCTCCAGCACCTATCGCAACTGGCTGGGCAAGGGGCGCAAGACGAGCGCATCGGGAGCCACCGCCGCGCCGGCGACTCCGACTGCCAAGCCCGCGCCCGCGCCCGCTCCGCGTCATGAATTCGCCGGGCGGCTGCCGATGTTCGATCAAATGCCCCCGGGCTATATGCCGAAATGGTTCGAGATGCGCCTGACCCGCATCGGACTGGGTGGGGACGAGTTCACCCGCTACGAGCTCTACGGACTGGCCGGCATCTATGCCTATTGCCAGACGCCGACGGGTTCGGTCGCGCTCAAGCCGTACTATGGCGCGCCGAACAGGGTATTCGATCGGCCGCGCGCGAATGCCGAAACCGGTGCTATAAGATTCAAACGCGAGGAAGCGGCGCGACGCTTCGCATTCGATCCGGCGTGTCTGCGCAAGAATGGCGGGCGCATTGCCGTCCAGCTGCAGACCAATCTGAAGGAGAAGGATCTGACGCCGGTTACCGACGACAAGTTCGGATACCGACCCTTCGTCTTCACGCTCGACAAGCTGCCCGCTGAAAAAAAGTGGCTGAGGTTCCTGGCCGGTCAGGGCGAGTTCTCCTTCCTGCGCGCGTCCAACCTGGCCTACGAATTCAAGATTTCCGAGAAGCTCGATAGCGGGCGTCTGATCGGCGAAAAGCTCTACATCTGGGGTGAAGTGGAGTTCGGATCGTGAGCGCGGGACGGGTCGGACGCATCCTTATCGCAGTGGCGCTGCTGGGAGTGGTCTCGGCGTGCGGATCGGATCAGGCAGAGCAATCCGATCGGTCCGCCGGGGCAGCATCCGGAGATACCGGCAGCGCCGGACGCGGCGTGTTCGAGGACAATGGCCTCGCCCAGAGCGACCTGATGGGATTTCCGGAGGTGAAGGCTGCACGCGATGCGCTGTCGCCCGCGCTCGCGCAAGCCGCAAAGACGGGGGGCGATCTCGCCTGCGGGCTGCCGCGATTGCCCGGAGCCAGCGCCCGCGAATCGCTGCCCGATCGCCCCGGCTTCGTCACGAAGGAGACGCCGGCCACGGTCGCTGCCTTTTACTGGGCGGCTGCCGATGCCGCCGGTGGGTTCGCCATGGTCGGCGCCACCCCGGCGCCCTTCGCGCGCATCCATCTGCCCGACGGGCGCAATTGCCATGTGACCGCCCAGGCCACCGCTGACGGTGCCGACTTCATCGTCACCGACAAGGGGTTCATGGGCCTGATCGGCGAAGGGGAGAATTGACGTGCGCATCTCCCCTTACATCTCCGAAGTGCTGGCGGCGGCATGTCTGCTCGCATCGTGCGGCGGCACTGGAGGAGCTGCCGAAGATGGTCCGGCGAACTCCGGCGAGGCGACGGAGGCCAGTTCAACCAATGCGGTCGCCACCGCTGCGAGCGGGGGAACGCTGCCGCAGAGCCTGCCTCTCTATCCGGGCGCAAGGGACATCGTGACCTCGCCCGAAGGGAGGATCACGCGGTTCGTGGTGGATGCCAGGCCCGAAACCGTGGCCGCGTTCTACGGCAAGGCGCTGAAGGAAAAGCTGGGCGACGCCACCGTGACGGGCGGCGGCAACTTCTATGCGGCCAGCTATCTCGATCCGTCCGGACCGGAGCAGGTCCAGCTCATCTGCCGGGGGCAGGGCGACGCGACGGTCGTCGACGTCGGCGGCTCCAAAAGCCGCGCACCCGACTAGCTCAACCGAATTTCAGAAAGGGATCTTCGCAATGCTATCAAAGATCGTCGGCGGGGTGAGCCTCGCCGCGGCGGCCACGCTTGCGCCCGCCGCCACCGTGCAATCCAGCGTGGGCCAGATCGCCAATGGCTATATCCAGGAGGGTGATCTCTACCGCTCGGGCAATATCATCCGGACGACGACGCTCAGCAGCCCGGGCCAGGATGCCGGGACCTGCCGCGCGCTGTGCACTGCGAACGGTGACTGCAACGCTTATAGCTATGTGCAAGAAACGGCGTCGCGAAAGCCGGTGTGCTACCAGCGGATGATCGCGCTGCCCAACCAGGGCACGACGCGCAGCCACGGATATTCCACCGTGGTGTCGGGCACCAAGACAAGCTGGGCGCGAGAGCTCGGCTTCACGCCGCACGCCAACAGCCGGGTGACCGGGGCGAAGCTGCTGCGCGCGTTCGTATCGCGGCAGGACGATCCCTTCGAATGCATCCAGGTGTGCAAGCGCGAGACCGGCTGCCAGTCGGCCAGCTACGTGCCCGCCCAGGTGGCCGCGAAAAAACAGGCCATGTGCATGCTCTACGATGCCCCCGGGACGCTGGTGTCGGCACCGGGAGTGCTGTCGGCCAGCGGTAGCAATGCACCGCCGCTCAGCCTGAAGAAGCGCCGGCCGCAGGCGCAGCCGACGGCGGTGCCGCCGCGCAGGACCATTGAAGCCCCGCGCAGGATCGACCCGCGTAAGCTCGCCCCTGTCGAGAAGAAGGCACCCGCCGATGGCGGGGAACCGGATCAGTTTCCAGGCGAAATGCACGATCCGCAAGCGGCATGATCGCGACGGGTCAGGACCAGTGATGAAGCATGGACCGAAATGGTGCAGTGCCGTGCTCGCCATTGCCGCCGCCATCGGCGCGGCAGGGTGCGACAGTCAGCCGGACTGGTCGGCCGCTGGAAACGCGCAGCCGACCGCGGCCGCCTCGTCGCGCTCGATCGCCCCGTCTTCGAGCTCGCCAGTCAAGGCCGAGGAGAGCAGTGGGGAGAAGCTGCTTGAATCGCTCTCCGGGGAAATGCTGTTGAAGAGTGGCTATGTCATCGGGACGGTCGAGCTTTCCGGCGGCGAAGGCCAGGTTTTCGTCCAGCCCCCCGGCGCGGGCAATGGCGACGTCATGCTCAAGGCGCTGGCCACGCGGGTCGGGCGGGCCGACATCGCCCTGTCGCTCGTCGATCCGAACGACGGCACGGTGATGGGCGCGCTTGTCCTGACGGAACAGACCCGCGGCAGACCCGCCGGCACGCTGACCTTCATGGGCGAGAAGTGGGACGTGGAAGTTCCGGTAATCGCCGAACTCGAAGGCCCGATCGACTATGATCTCCAAGCCGCCGACATCGCCGACGACACGCGCGCGGCGCCCGGCGCCGGTGTGACCCGGCCGACCTACCACCTGCGCGGCGGGAAAGCCGGGTCGAACATTCGCCTGCATGAAAGCGTGGACGCGTCGTCGCGCGTCACCGGGACCGTAAACGCGGGCGCGCAGGACATCCGCGTCAAGCGCTGCGCGCCGGAAATCGACGGCGCCGCATTCGATCGCGCTGACGCAGGGGCGCGCCGCGCGCTGCTGGACCAGGTCTGGTGCGAGGCGGCAGTCCCCATGGCCGGCGACGCCTGGATCCAGGGCTGGCTGCCCGGCCGCCTGCTCGAACCCGACGCCTGACCGCCACGACCGACAGCGTAACCAAGGAGCAGACCATGCACACCACCACTCGCAGCGCCCTTGCCATGCTTGCCTTGCTGGGCGGCACCGCGGTGACCGCCGGTGCGGCATCCGCGCAAAGCTATCCCAAGAACTATTTCCTCGAGCAGGCACACTGGATCGGCACCTGGCGCACCAATTTCGGCGAAGTGAAGCTGAAAGCGGCAGGCTCGACGTTCAACAAGCGCTATTTCTACGGCCAATATGGGTCCAACAACTGGATCGTCGGCTGGACCTCCGACCGCGGTCGGATCATGCGCGGGTTCTTTCAGCGCACCGATGGGAACAAGGCCTTCGGGACCTTCGAATGGCACATGGATTATTCCGGTCGCCAGTTCACCGGCGGGTGGCAATGGGGCTTCGATCCCAACAAGCTGCCCCGCGCCGTAGCGGGCACCTGGACGGGTCGCGCGCAATCGGCTGCGGACCCCGCCACCAGCTCGATCGTACCGCTGCTGGTGCAGCGCGGGACCGCACCATTGCCCTCCTCCAATGCGGCGCTGCGCGGCGTGTTCAACAACTGGACACGATTTGCCGGGAGCGGGGCAAACAGCTTTCTGGAGTTCAAGGGACCAAAGGTACCGACCCAGATGGAGGTCAAGCTGGTGCGGGTAGCGCCTTTCCAGCCCGACCGAAACCCGGCGATTTTCGGTATCGCGGGGGTCTATCTGTCCTGCTCGGGCGGCGGCCGGATCGCACCCAGCTCGGGTAACAACAGGCTGTTCGACATTGCCGAAGCCAATGCGCGCGCGGCCTTTCAATACGGCAATATTGCCCCGCGCGTGACATTCACGCTCCCGCAGGCGTGCCTCCACGCCAACAAGCCGTTGACGATCCAGCTGCAGACGAACCTGAAGGAGCGCGACCCGGTCCGCAACGACGCGCTCGGCTATCAGGCGGTCGTCACGAGCGGCTCCGCTCTGTCATCCACCTTCCAGTACACGTCCGGAAGCGGGGGAAAGACGCCGACGAACAACTATTGTCGCAACCAGCGTTCGATCTCGAACGGCTGGCTCTTCGACTGTTTCGTCGTCGGCAACGGCGAGATCGCCAACGTCCAGTTCGAAATGAACGTCCGTTGATCGGAACCGACAGCGTTCCCCGGCCAGCCGTTCCCGCATTGGAGACTCTTCCCATGACTACCCGTTCGACCGCTCGCATCGCTGCGCGCCACCTCGCGCATCGGGGTGGCGCAATGTGCGCTGCGCTCGCGATCTTCGCGCCGCTCTCCGCCACGTCCCAGACCCCGACCGTCATGCGCAAGCTGCCTGCGATGCAGCGTCCGGCAGACGCCACCCGGGCACCGCCTGCCAGGGACGAATTCGTCGGCAAGGAATATGTCGCGGGCGTCTGGTCCGTCGACAGCAAGGGAACCGATTACGGCCCCTGGCAGCCGGTTGGCAGCACGAAGCTGGCGGTTCAGTTCGCCCCGGCCGATGCGAGCGGAGTGATGCACGGGTTCGTGGTCGGCAAACCGATCCTGTTTCTCGGTCGCAAGGTGGGGGCGACCGAGTTTCGCGGGATCTGGATGGAAACCGCCGGGCCCGCGAATGCCAACCCTACCGGGCGCTGGGGGCTTGCGCGCGCGGCGGTCGGCATTGCGGGCAAGTCGATCCAGATCGCCCTGTCGATGGGCTACCGAAAGCCGGTACCCAACAGCGCGGGTCCGGGCTTTCCCGGTCGCACGCTGAGTGGACGCTATTATCTGAACGAGGGACCGTCGACATCCATGCCCTCGCGGAGCCGCGTGCAGATGGCGTGGGACAAGCTTGTCGCCGCGCCGGGGCCATTCCCGACCATGCACGGCGTCTATCCGGATGCGAAAATCGATGCCGCGATCGAGGCCTGGACGCGCGACGACAAGCTGAGCGCGAGCTGGGGACGCACCACCACGGTCGATCCGTGTGCCGCGAAGTGCATGGGACGTGAGCCGGTCCGGATCGGGTTCGATGTCGCGCAGTTGATTGCAAGCGGCACCGGCACCTCCGAAATCTACGGCAGGGTCGTCGTCGCCCCGAAAGTCGTCGAAGCGGGCAAACCCGCGCAGGCAATCCGGGATGCGCAGAACCGCGCGCAAATCGATCTCATCAGCATCCGGCGCGAGGACGCCCGGAGCATCCGTGGTGATGACCGGTTCATGATGGTATCGGCGCCCCCGCCGTCCACCCTGAAGTGCCGAAATACCCGTTTCACGGCGCGTTACATTCTGCCGCCCGGCGTCTGGACCGATCCGCTGCGTGACATCGACACCGGCCTGGCAGGCACCTTGTCCGACCGCGACCTCACCAGAAAGGGGGATGACCGGTTCAAGCTGAATCGGATCTTGCCGGTCAAGAAAAGCATAGTGGCTATCGACAAGGCCAAGAAGGACATTCTCGCCCAGGACGCCTCGGTCGATTTCTGTTTCGAGGAGAGTGTCGTCGCCATGGACACCGCAAAGGGCGAATGGGGCGGATACATCTTCTTCAAAATCCACGCGTTCTGAGGAGAGGCAAATGCGGATTGCTGTTCTTGTTTCGGCCGCCGTGCTGATTTCAGGCTGCGGTTCCGATGATGGCGCCGAAGGGTCGCAGGCGGCGTATGAAGCGGAGCAGGGGCCACGCATCATCGCGGCGGCCGACCTCCCGGCGGACCTGCGTTCCGCGGCGGGGAAGCCCGGTAACCTGCCTTGCCGCCTCCCGCGGATTCCGGGGGAATTTCAGTCGCACAAGGTCGACCGCTATTCCCATGCCTTCCTGAGCCCGCGGCCCTATGGCGAGGTTGCCGGTTTCTACAGGCTCGCTGCCGAGCTTGCCGGCCACGACGCCACGGTCGAAACGATGCCCGGCGTGATCAACGTCGCGATCCGTGTCGACAGCGGCACGACGTGCGTCCTCACTGCCAGCGACGGCGGAACCCACCGCAATCCCGAAGGCGAAGCGACGCCGGTGACCAGTGCCGTCGTGGCAGAGAAACACGACTGAGCCGCACGTCGCGCGCGCTCACCCCGCCCATGCCGGAACCGGCGCCATTCATGATTGTGTGGCTTTCGCGGCCAGAACGGCATCGCAGTCGAGGGCTGGCAGCTTACGGCTCTTGCGCGCAGTTTCGTATCGCCACGACAATTCCATCGACCGGCAAACCGCCTGTTGCTGCAGCGGGTTCAACTGCGCGCCAGAGGCGATCGCGACACTGGCAGCCAGGCCGGATTCAGCGGGCAGGGCCGAGGTGTCGAGCGACCGCAGCCGCCGGGCAGCGGCGTCGCGATCCCCCTGCGCAAGGTCGAGATAGGCTCGTTCCAGCTCCAGCCCGATCACCAGCCGCTGCGGCGCATCGAGTTTCTCCGCCATCGAGACCGCCCGGTCCAGCGCACCCTTGGCACCATCCAAATCGCCGCTGGATACCAGCATCTGGCTCTCGAGCTTGGCAAATGAAACGGCAGTCAGGCTTTCGCCCTTGCGAGCGGTCAGTGCTTTCCCGCGCTCCAGGGCGGCGCGCGCCGCCCCGGCATTGCCGGTAAAGAACTCGGCCATTGCCAGGTTCAGGATGCTGGTGTCGGAATTATAGCCGGCGTCGGTCGCGCGAACCGACTGAGTCAATCGGCGGAACCACGTCAGCGCCTGCGCAAAATCGCTCTGCAGCACGGCCAGCATCGCAAGCTGGTTCTCGAGATAGCCGCTCGGCGCCTGTTTGCGATGCAGCGCGTAGGTCTTGGTGAGCACGGCGCGCGCGTGCCGGATATCCTCCGGCTGCTGCGACGCGATCGCGAGCGTGGAGGCGACCGCCGCGTGCTCCAGATCGAACCGTCCCAGACTGGCCTCACGTTCCTGCTCGACGCGGCGAAGGCGCGCGATCGCGTCGCGCTTGCGGCCGATTTCCATCAGGCCGCGTCCAAGCAGAGAATCCGCCAGACTCCGCTGCCAGGGTGTGAGGTCGGGTCGACCCGCCAACCGTTCCAGCAGCGGGACGGCGCGGCGATAGTCATTCCGCATGATGAAATGGCGCGCTATCGCCAGGCTCATCGCCGCCTTGTCCACTCCGGCGATCTGGGAATCGTCGATGACCGCGGCGTTGTAGTTGAGCATGAAGTCGCCCAGCCGGCGCTGATCCTCTTCGCTACTATACGCCTGCTGGAGAATTTCCGCAGTCGCCGCCTGGAGGCGACCATTCTCTTCTTCCTGCGTGGATTGATACTCTGCCAGCGCCCGCGCTTCCTCCGCGCGCGCGGTCTGTCGCATGCTGACGATCAGGCCGCCGGCGAGCGACAGCATCGCCACGGTCGCTAGCGCCGACGCGATCCAGTATCGCTCGAGAAAGCGTCGGGAGCGATACAGCGGGCCACCGCCGCGCGCCAGGACGGGGCGATGTTCGCGCCAAGCCGTCAGATCGGCGGCAAAGGCATCGGCAGAGGCATAGCGCGCATCGGGATCGGCGCGGGTCGCCTTGGTCGCGATCGCCGCAAGATCCGCGCCGCCCGGCAGGCGGTCGCCGATCTCCATCCCACCGGCCTCGTCCCGCAATGGTATCTTGCCCGCCAGCAAGGTCGCCAGAAGGACGCCGAGCGAATACACGTCGCTGCGAACGGTAGCGCGTTGGCCGGCAAGCACTTCCGGCGCCGCGACGGCAATGGTCGCGCCGCCACCGGGCGCCGACGTTGCATCGACTTCCCCCGATATGCCAAAATCGATCAGCCGCACGCGCCCGCCCTGATCGACCAGCACATTGTCGGACTTGATATCCCGATGCAGGACCAGGCGGGAATGGGCATGGCCGACGGCGTTGGCCACGTCGATCATCAATCGCGCGATCGCGGCGGGGGACGCGCCGACCGCAGCGACATGCTCGGCGATCGGCTTTCCGTCGATGAATTCGGTCGCCATGTACGGTGCGCCGGTTTCATCGGTTCCGCCATCGACGATCCGCGCGATGCCGGGGTGCTCCATCGCCGCCAGCAATTGCCGTTCCCGTTCGAACCGGGCGATGCTCGCCTCGTCGACCAGGCTCACGCTCTTGATGGCGACGATCTGGTCGTACAGGCCGTCCGCGCGGCGCGCGCGGTAGACGCGGCCCATGCCGCCCTTGCCGATTTCTTCCTCGACCCTCCACGGGCCGACCCGCGTACCCGCCATGAAGGCCGTGCCGTCGTCGCCGGGACCACAATTGGCCGCACGAGTCTGCATGAAGGTCATCGCTCACCCCTCCGCCGATCGCTGCACCCTAAAGCAAGTGCGCGAGCGGGAACAGGCGCAGGATACCGGATAGAGGGTGGCAGCGAGAAATTGCCGGTTGTGTGGCGCGAACCCTATTTCGCGATCAGCGCCATCCGCCCCGCAAACTCGACCTTGACCGCTGGCGATACGCGTGACGCCTGTACCAGCGCGACCAGCCGTTCGCTCCGACGGTCGAAGTCGGAGACCAGCGCACTCAGCCGCTCCGGACTATAATCGACCAACCGCGCCAGCTGACCCGCCAGCGACAGATCGTCCGGCAGGGGCTCGGGCGGCGGCCAGTGTTCCTTGAGCCAGGCGATCGCAGCGGCAGTGCGCTTCATCCGATAGGTGAGGCCTTCGATCCGGGGATCGGGAGCGAAGGTCACGCTGACGTTCAGTGGCGCCGTAGCCGAAGCGGGAGCGACGACGATGCGGGCGGTCAGGCTGTCGCCGTCATACTGCCAATGGCCCGGACGTGGCGTTTCGGCGCGCGTATAAGGAGTGCCGTTGACCGTGACCCGTGTCGGGAGCGACGCTGCCGGAAATTCCACCGTGGTCTGCCGCTTTGTCGGCATCCCGGGATAGCTGCCTGTGCGCGGGTGCACGGTCAGCGTCGCGCTGCGGGCGTCGCGCGTACTGGTGAGCGAAGTGAAGCTGTAGGCGCTGTCGCGATAGCCCTCGTCGTTCCCGGCATCTTCATACAGGCGCGTTTTCGCGGTGCCGCCGGGCGCGACCTGCAACACCAGTTCGCCACCGTCGATCTGTTGCAAGTTCTTGGTAGACGGCGGGTTCATCGGAATGACCGCGCCGGCCCGCACGAAGAGCGGGATTTCGTTCAGCAGATAGTCGCGCGAAATGGTGCGATCGCCCGCGATCAGCTCGCCGCGGTTCGTGTCATACCACTGCCCCGGTGGCAGCCAGATCGACGTCTGCACGACGCCGTCGCGTCCGGCCTTGGTCACGGGGGCGACCAGCATGTCGTCGCCGAACATATATTGTCCCCGCGCCGCATAGGCCTCCTCCCGATCCGGCCACGCATAGTAGAGCGGCCGCATGATCGAGACGCCGCTATCATAGGCCTGGCGCGAGGCGGTGTAGATATACGGTGCGAGCCGGTAGCGCTGCGCGACCGTCTCCCGTAATATCTTCAGGATTTCCGGGGAAAAGCGCCACGGTTCCTTGCGGAGATTACCGTCCTTGGCCGAATGGGTGCGCAGGATCGGGCTGAACGCGCCGAATTGCGTCCAGCGGACATAGAGTTCCGGGTCCAGGTTGCGCTGATCGGCGGGGGTGCCGTCGGCGAACATGTGCCCGCCGATGTCGTGACTCCAGTAACCGTACAGCACGTTCGACGCGGTCGCGGTGAAATAGGGCTGATAGGCGAGCGAGTCCCAGTTGATCACCGTGTCGCCGGAGAAACCGATCTGGTAGCGGTGGTTCCCGAGCCCGCCCCAACGATGGTAGATCAGCGCGCGATTGGCATTGGCCCGCTGCATGTGCGTGTAGAACAGATGGTTGAGCCACCAGGTGTTCGACAGGCCCGGCATCAGCTTCGATTCCGGCCATTGCTGCCAGTCCAACCACCAGAAATCGACGCCCTGCGCCGTCAGCGGATCGAGCGTCAGCTTGAACCAGTTGTCGACGAAGCGGCGGTCGGCGCCCTCGAACGGCACCGCCTTGCCATCGGTCACGCCCATCGTCTTGGCGAACGCGGCATAGCTCTCCTCGCGCGGGGGAATGCCCGATGCGGGGTGCAGGTTCAACGTCGCCTTGATGTTGCGATCCTCGAGCCAGCCGAGGAAGCGCTTGGGATCGGGAAACAGGCTGCGGTTCCAGCTATAGCCGGTCCAGCCCACGCCTTCGCCGACTTCGTCTTTCACGACATAGCGGGGGTCCCAGCTGAGATCGTCGGTGCGGTGCCAGTCCATGTCGATGACCAGCACGTCGAGCGGGAAGCCCGAGCGATCTAGGTCGCCGACCAGATCGCGCAGCTCGCTGTCGGAATAGTTCCAGTAGCGCGACCACCAATAGCCAAAGGCGAAGCGTGGCGGCATCGGCTGGCGCCCGGCGACCTTGGCGTAATCGCCAAGCGCCTGGATATAGTCGTGGCCATAGCCGAAGAAATACAGGTCCTGGCACTCGCCACAGGCACGCTTCTGCACCCAGGGGCTCGGGCGGCTGTCGTCGAACACGAACGAGCTGCTGTCATCGACGACGTGCCAGCCATCGCGCGAGAGCAGGCCGTCGCCGAGATCGAGCCGTTTCCCCGTGTCGACCTGCCGGTCCCCCGAATAGCGGTCGAGCGTGCGCGCCGTGCCATGGAGGTTGCCGGTCGCGGGCGTGCCCGGCCGCCAGTCGAATGCAGGCTTCAGCGTGCGCGAACGGATGCTGAGGTTGGCGGCGGTGAAGCGGCCGCTGTCGAGCGTGTAGCGAAGCTCGAGCGCATCGGTGCGGATCACCAGCTTGCCATTCTCGACAATGCTGGTGAAGCGGGGCACCGGCTGGTCGCGGTCGATGAACACCTGGGACGGGGCATCGACGAAGCGGGCGGCGGGCGACCATTCCATGCGGATCAGTCCGGAGGTAAGCACGGTGAACCGCGCCTGCCCGCGGGTGACGGTCGCAGCAGCGGCGGCGCGGCCCTCCATTTGGGCGGGCTTGGCCATCGCGACGGGTGCCGTCAGCGCCAGTGCCACGGCACTCAGGCCGTACGCGACGCACGTTTTTCCTCTGCTCAGCATCCTCTCCTGCGATCCTTTTTTGCGAGTGTTAGGCAGCTTCGACGCCGAAGCGCCAGGCAATGCGGTTTCGATAGACTTGGCCCGGCTCCAGCCGCACCGAGCCGAAGTCCGGGCGGTTGACGGTGTCGGGAAATTGCTGCGGCTCGAGGACGATGGCGTCGCCCATGCGATACATCTGCCCCTCCTTGCCGACCGAAGTTCCGTCGAGGAAATTGCCCGAATAGAATTGCAGCCCCGGCTGATTGGAATGGACCTCCATCACCCGTCCGGAAGCGGGGTCGACAACGTGCGCCATCAGCCGCAGATGATCGGCGACATCGCGCGCGACGATCCAGTTATGGTCGTAGCCGCGACCGATACGCAGCTGGTCTTCGCGCGCATCGCGCACGCGCGCGGCGATCGGCATCGGCGTACGAAAATCGAATGCGCTGCCCGCGACCGCGCGCACTTCGCCCGTCGGAATCGCGCTAGCGTCGGTCGGCAGATACGCGTCGGCAGGGATGGTGAGGACATGGTCGAGCGCGCTTCGTCCGCTGCTTTCGCCAGCCAGATTCCAGTACACATGGTTGGACAATGCGACGACCGTGACCGCGTCTGCGACCGCACGATAGTCCACATGGAGCGTGTTGGCGGCGTCGAGCGCGTAGCGCGCGGTGACGTTGAGCGTGCCGGGATAGCCCTGGTCGCCGTCGGGGCTGAGATGGCCCAGCGTGACCGATGCTTCGTCCGCGCAATCGGTTGCCAGGATGCTCCAGTTCGCCTTGTCGAACCCGCAATCGCCGCCATGGAGCGAATTGGGGCCGTTATTGACGGGCACGTGATATTCGCTGCCGTCGAGCAGGAAGCGCCCGCCCGCGATACGGTTGGCGACTCGCCCCACCGTCGATCCCATGAATTGCGGCTGCTCGACATATTCCGCCAGCGTTGCATGGCCGAGCGCGACGTCGCCGATGTGTCCGTCACGGTCCGGCACGCGCATCGCATGGATCGATGCGCCATAGGTTAGGATCGCGGCTTCGACCGTGCCGTTGCCCAGCCGGATCAGCTCGACCGGCGCTCCGTTCAGCGTGCCGAAATCGACGCGGTCCACAGTGAAATTCATGCGCGGCTCCCGACCGCGACAAAACGGCCTTTTCTGTTTGGCTGATTTATATGATAAAAGACTGGCGAGGTCGAGTGGGCGATTTGAACCGGCCGACCGGGATGATGGAGCCAAAGGAGTAAGGCATGGCAAAATATCGGGTTCTCGCAGCGCTGGCGCTGAGCTGCACCGCATTCGCTCCGGCGAAGGAGGAGCCGCCGTTCGTGCCCGTGCTGGAAGAGGATTTCGCCGACCCCTTCGTGATGCTGCACGACGGCGTATTCTATGCCTATGCCACGAATCCCCCAGGCAATGTCGCAAACGTCCAGATGGCGACGTCGACCAATCTCGCCGACTGGGCGCTGGTCAAGACGGACGGCAAGATCCACGATGCGATGCCGAAGCTGCCGGAGTGGGCGCGTGAGGGCTTCACCTGGGCGCCGGAGGTGCTGCGCGTGTCGAACGGCTTCGTGATCTACATCACCGCGCGCGAGAAGGAGAGCGGGCTGCAGTGCGTCGGCGCGGCATTCGCCAGCGATCCACGCGGGCCATTCGTCTCGCAAGAGACCGAACCGATGGTGTGCCAGCGCGATCTCGGCGGCACGATCGACGCCGCGCCGTTCCGCGACGCTGACGGCTCGCTGTACCTCTATTACAAGAATGACGGCAACAATCCGAAGTTCGGCAAGCCAACCCATATCTACGCCCAGCGCATGAGCGCGGACGGGCTGAAGCTGGAGGGGCAGGCGGTCGCGCTGCTCGTCAACGACAAGCCGTGGGAAGCGCATGTTATCGAGGCTCCGACCATGGTGAAGACGCCCACCGGCTATGCGATGTTCTACTCGTCCAACCATTATGGCTGGGAGACGAACCAGCGCCTCTCGCCCTATGCCATGGGCTGGGCGAAGTGCGACGGACCGATGGGGCCATGCACCGATGCGCCCGAGAACCCGATCCTCTACAGCTACAACAAGCGCGATGTCGGGTGTCTCAGCGGACCGGGCCATCAAAGCGTATTCAACGTCGGCGCGCGGCAGTTCGTGTCGTTCCACGCCTGGGCCGCGACGCCCGGGTGCCGCAAGCTCGACAACAAGCGCTATTTGTATGTCGCGCCGTTGCTGTGGAAGGACGGCAAGCCCGCAATCGGCGTCAGCCTGCGCCCGACCGATAAGAAATAACCCGCCGCGCTCAGCCCGCCCGCAACCGCGCAAGTAGTTGCGGGTAGGGGGGCACGCGCTCCGCCGCCTCGGTCAGCCGCGTCGCGAGCGCGGCCATCGCGTGCGTCACGCGCGCAAGGTCGATCGATCCGCTCACCGGGTCGGCCGCATGCGGTGTCACGCCGAGGCCCAGCAGCGCAGCGATCCACGCATCCGTCTCGAACGGCTCGGCCTCGGACGGCGGCAGCCGGCCGCGGCGCTCGAACTGCTCGAGCGTCCGCGCCAGTCCATCTGGCAGAGGGCGCCGCGCCGAGCGCAGATGATGCAGCGCGTGAAAGTCGCGCATGCGCACGCGCGTCGCATCGCATCGACGGTTATACTCGGCGATCTCCACCCGCCCGAAGTCGCGCCCGGGCAACAGCTCCAGCGCCAGCAGGATCGCGTCCTGCGCGAGGTGGAGCGCGGTGCCGAACAACGGATCGATCGCCGTCGCCGCATCGCCGATCGCCAGGACATTGGCCGTCCATGGCGTGCGACAGCCGAAGCGTACCGCCACGCCGCCCTCGTCCTCGCCCAGCGCGATCACCCGCGTGCGGTCCGCAAGCGCCGAGTGCCAGCGCCAGCCGCCCGCAACCCGTTCGGCGTGGTCGAGCGGGTCGATCGCGCCGCCCGCCACGTCGCTTGCCACCATCGTCCGGCCGGGCAGCCAGTCGCCCCATGAGTCGAACGCGCGGTCCTCGCGGTGCCGCAGCAACGCCTGCGGCCCCGAACAGTCGAGATAGAGATCGGCGGTGACGCGCTCCCCATCGGCCGTCGTCACCGCGGCGATCGCGCCACCGTCGCCATGCTCGGCAGAGGCGAAGGGCGCGTGCCGCAGCAGCGGCGCGGTGAGCGCAGCCAGCCGCGCGCGATAGCGGAGCGGATCGATGCGCAGCGCATAGAGAAAGCCGCCTAGTGGCGATGCCGGATCCCGGCTTGGGTGGGTGAACTTCCCCGCTGCGCCCAGCACCGCCGCGGCGCTGTAGTGCCAGAACGGCGCGGCCTCCGCCGCCCGGGAGGCACGATGCCACAAGCTATGAAACGGGATGGTACCGGCCTTCAGCCCATGCTCGCCGAACCCATGCACCCAGTCGTCGCCGCCGTCGGGCCAGTCGACGAAGCGGGTGCCGAGCAAGTGCGTGGCTACCCCCGCGCGCACCAGCTCCTGCTCGTCGAGCCCGATCGCGGCGTGAAAGCGATGGATGCTCGGCCAGGTCGCGCACTGAATTTCCGCGACGGCCGCTGGATCGGGTTCGGCCGGAACGATCGTCACCGCGACCGCCGGCAAGGCGCGCGCGAACGCCGCCGCCGCGGAGAGGCCGACGACTCCGTCGCCGACGACGCAGATGCTGCGGATCGCGCGCGCGGTCATGCGCCGCGCCCCAGCGCCGCGTCATGGCTCGGCATCGCGCCCACCGTCGCGGCGATCTGCGCTTGCAGCTGATCGAGCGCCGGGCCGAGTTGCGCGGGATCGATCGCGTCGGCGCGCTGGTCCCAGTGACGGGGCACGATCCCCTGGCCAAGATAGACGGCGAGCCAGCTCGGTTCGAAGAACAGCCCCTGGGTATAGCGCGCGACGCGCCCGCACTGGCGAAACAGCTCCATTTTCTCCGCCAGGCTGTCGGGGACGCGCATCGTGCGCATGTCGTTCCAGAAGGCGGAATCGTTACGCGTCGTCGCGCGATAGTGGAGGATCAGGAAGTCGCGGATGCGGTCATACTCCAGATCGACCGTGCGATTGAATTCGTCGCGATCGGCATCGGCGATGCGCCCGTGGATCGGAAACAGCGCGATCAGCTGCTCGACCGCGCCCTGCGCCAGATAGATGCTGGTGGATTCGAGCGGCTCGAGGAACCCCGAGGCGAGGCCGATCGACACCACGTTGCGGTCCCAGCTGCGCGCGCGGCGCCCGGCACGAAAGCGCAGGACGCGCGGGTCGGCGAGCGGCGGGTTCTCGAGCGCGTCGATCAAGGCGGTGCTGGCCGCGTCCTCGTCGAGATGCGCGGACGAGAAGACATAGCCATTGCCGACACGATGGCGCAGCGGTATGCGCCACCGCCACCCCGCCGCCATCGCAGTGGCGCGGGTGAACGGCTCGATCGGGCCCGCGGGCGAAGCGCAGGGAGCGGCGACCGCACGGTCGCACGGCAGCCAGTGCGACCAGTCCTCCCAAGGCGACCCGATCGCGCCGCCGATCAGCAGCGCGCGAAAACCGGAGCAGTCGACGAACAGGTCGCCCTCGACCCGCTCGCCGCTGGCAAGGGTTAGCGCGGCCACATCACCCGACAGCGGGTCGAGCGTCACGTCGACAACCCGGCCCTCGGTCCGCTCTACCCCGCGCGCGAGCGCATAATCGCGCAGATAGGGCGCGAACAGCGTGGCATCGAACTGATAGGCATAGCCGTAGGTGGAGCGCAGCGATGCTGCTTCGCTGGTCGGCGAGGCGAAGCGCCCCTGCGCGGCCATCCGGTTGCACACCGAATAGTCGAACAGCGTGTCGTGGCGCCCCTCCGCCCGCATCCGCAACCACAGATGGTGGAAGGGCACGCCGTTAAGCGGCATCCCGAAATTGCCGAACGGATGGAGATAGGCGTCGCCGATCCGGCCGAAGTCGCGGAATTCGATACCGAGCTTGTAGGTCGCCTGCGTGACGCGCATGAACTCGGCCTCGTCGATGCCGAGCATCGCCACGAAGGCGCGCAGATGGGGCAGGGTCGCCTCGCCGACGCCGACGATGCCGATATCCTCGGATTCGATCAGCCGCACGCTGCACGCATGCGGCAGCCGGCGGATCAGCGCGGCCGCCGCCATCCAGCCGGCGGTGCCGCCGCCGACGATGACGACGCGGGTGCGCTGTCGGTCGTCGCGGGGATCTTCGCTGCGCATGCCACGATCCTCAAACGACAGGAGCCGAAGAGCAAGGCTCTCCGGCTCCCATGTTGAACCCGGCCGCCCCGGTCAGAAGCGGAAGCGGACACCCACGGTGAGGGTCGATTCCTCGTAGCGGACGACGCGCGGATAGGTCGCGGTGAACGCCCCTTCCACCGGCAACGCGTTGTTGACCGTATTGGTGCGGGTCAGCGTCGAGCTGAACGGATCGCCGAGGATGTTGGTCCAGTCGCCGAAGATCGTGACCGCCGGCACCACGTCGTAGCTGACCGACAGGTCGAGCCGCTGAACCGGATCGGCCTCTTCGGTGTAGAGGTGATCGCCGCGCCGCTGATAGGTCAGCGGAAATTCGCTGCGCCAGTTGTACGCCAGCCGCGCCGACAGCCCGTTGGCCTCGTAGAAGACGGCGGCGTTCGCCGACCAGTCGGACACGAACAGCAGCTCGCGATTGACCGTGCGGATCAGCGGCGACCCGTCCGGCTGCAGGCCGTCGTCATAGTTGAAGTCCGACCGCGCATCGAGGTTGGTGAGGTTCCCCTGCAGGCCGAACTGCGGCAGGCCGATGAAATCGAGGAAGGTCGAGCCCTGGATTTCGAAGCCGCGAATGCGTCCCTTGCCCGCGTTGACCGGCGAGCTCAGGCGCAGCGGGGTGCCGTCGGGCAGGGTGCCGGTGAAGGTATTCCCCTCGATGAACCCGTTCATGTCGCGGTGGAAGACGCTGACCGACACGAAGCCGTTGCGCGAGAAATAATATTCGAGCGCGGCGTCGTAGTTGCGCGACGTCAGCGGGTTGAGGAACGGGTTGCCGCCGTTGCCGGTGCGATAGCAGCCCGCCGGGATCGGGTTGAGCTCCAGGCACCCGTTCGTATTGGGCCGGTCCAGCGTGCCCGAGGCGCGAAGGTCGGTGAAGTTCGGGCGCGTCTGGGTTTCGGTGAAGGCGAGCCGCGCCTGGATCTTCGGCGTGAACCGGATGCGCGCATTGATGTTGGGCAGCCAGGCATCGAACCTGCGCTCGACCACCGTCGGTGTCTGCACACCGGCACCGCCGCCCGACGGCAGAACGAAGCGGGTACCGGACAGGTCGAGATCGCTGCGTGCGTAGCGCAGGCCGATCGTTCCATCGATGCTCGCTTCGCCACCCAGCGGAATTTCGTAACGCACTTGGCCATAGGCGGCGAAGTGCTTCTCGTTCGCGTCCCACGTCTGCTGCGGATCGGCCGGAGGCGCGCCGGTCAGACCGGGCTGGTTGAACTCGCGCAACTGCGCCAGATTGGCGCGGATGCTGTCATAGGTGGGCGACAGCCAGGTGAGGATGCCCGGCTGGGGGTTGGCACCGCGGAAACCGGGCTCGAACAGCTCGTAGGTCAGCGGCACGGCCGAGAAGGGGCGGCGGTCGCCTTCGCGATCGAAATAGCGGTTGCCATACTCGCGATGCGCATCGCGGTCGGTGTAGCGGACGCCGGCTTCGAATGCCTTGATCCACGGCATTTCGGTCTCGTAGACCGCGTCGATGCGCGCCTGCCAGTCCTTGCCCTCGGCCCGCTGCGCCTCCTCGTAGAAGCCGCGATAGATGTAATTGGCCGGATCGCTGGCGTCGAAGCCGGGGATCGAGAACACCGCGCCGCCGTCGCCGGTGTCGGCATTGCTGTCGAACTCGATCGTCTGCGGGCTGGCGAAGGCATAGTCGACGCTGGCGGTCGAACCGGTGAAGGTCGAATCGGTTCGCGCGATATCGGCGGTGATCTTCAGCCCACCGGTCTCGAAGCTGCCGCCGGCAGCGATCTGATAGGTATCGGTCTTGTTGTAGGTGCCGCCCTGATAGCCCTGGACGCGGCGCGGATTGACGACCGTCGCGCTTTCGAGCAGGTCGGGGCGATCGGGCACCGTCACGACGTTGGAAAAGCCCGATCCGCCCCACAGCGCCGCTTCCATCTCGCGCGACGACAGCTTGTTGCGGAAGCCCTGATAAAGTCCCTCGACATAGAATTCGAGGCCGGGGGAGGGGCGCCACTGGATCGCGCCGTTGACCGACGGGCGCTCGCGATCACCCTCGTCATAGGTCACGCGCTGAATGTCGGGGAACTGCGTCCCGCCCGGGCCGCCACCCGCGACGAAGTCGGTGTTGGACCGCGTCGAATCGCGATAGTGCATGCTGGTATAGGACAGGCCGAGCAGCGCGCCGATCTCGCCGCCGCCGATATCCCAGCGATCGGAGACCATGATGTTGCCGTTCGGATTATAGTCGCGCGCCTGATAGGTGTAGGTCATCCACGCCGAGCCGGCGACATGGAAGTCGGCAAAGTCGAACGGACGGCGCGAGCGTACGTTGATCAGACCGGCAAGGCCGGGCTCGACCAGGTTCGCGGTCGACGTCTTGAACACCTCGATCGCGCCGATGGCGCCCGAGGGGAAATCCTGCAGCGCAACCGAACGCGTTTCGGCGGTGAAGATCTCGCGGCCGTTATAGGTGGTGACGAAGTCGGGAAGGCCGCGGACGAGCACGCGACCGGCCTCGCCGCCGCTGCGCTCGACCTGCACGCCGGGAATGCGCGCGGCGGTGTCGGACACGGCGATATCGGGCAGCTTGCCGATGTCCTCGGCCACGATCGCATCGACGATCTGGGTCGAGTTGCGGCGGATATTCTGCTGCGATTCCAGCGACTGGCGATAGCCGCTGATGACGATCTCTTCGGTCTGCGTCGCAGGCGCCTCCTGCGCCTCTTGCGCCTCAGAAGCCGGTGCGGGTGTTTCCTGCGCCCAGGCGGGCGCGGCGACCAACGCAATCGCTGCGGCGGATCCGGAACAGCGAATCAAAGTCCTCAAACGCATCAATGTCCTCCCCTTCGATAATTCACACCGCGCCGGCCGCCTGGTCAGCGACTCTTCTCATCGTCGCTATAGAAGCGTGCTTTCGCCGCTGACAAGAGATTTATAAGATTTATCGGATAATGGATGTCGCAGCTTGGATCACCATTCGGCGAAGCTGCCATCCTCCTGGCGCCAGATCGGGTTGCGCCAGCGCACCTTCTCCGCGTCCGCCTTGCGCACCGCGGCCTCGTCGATCTCGACACCCAGGCCGGGACCGGTCGGGATCGGCAGGAAGCCGTCGACCGGCGAGAGCACATCGGGATTGGCGCAGAAATGCAGCAGGTCGTGGCCGGCATTATAGTGGATGCCGAGCGACATCTCCTGCAGCACGACGTTCGGCGTGCAACCGGCCAGCTGAAGGCAGGCGGCGAGCGCGAGCGGCCCCAGCGGGCAATGCGGCGCGACGGCGACGTCATAGGCCTCGGCCATGGCGGCGATCCGACGGCATTCGCTCAACCCGCCGGCGTGGCTGAGGTCCGGCTGGATGATGTCGACCGCGCCGCTGGCGAGGAACGGCTTGAAGTCCCAGCGCGAATAGAGGCGCTCGCCCAGCGCGATCGGGATGCTGACCTGGTTCGAGATCTGGGCGAGGACTTCGGGGTTCTCCGACAGGATCGGCTCCTCGATGAACAGCAAACCCAGCGGCTCGAGGTGCTTGGCGAGTTGCTTGGCCATCGCGCGATGCACGCGGCCATGGAAGTCGAGCCCGACATCCATGCCGGCCGCCTGCGCGGCGCGAACGCGCTCGACCACATCGTCGAACCGCGGCGCGGTGAGATAGTCGAGTTCGGAGGTCGCGTTCATCTTCACGGCGGAAAAGCCCTGCGCCTTGCGCGCCGCGGCCGCCGCGCCGACATCGTCGGGACGGTCGCCGCCGATCCAGGCATAGGCGCGGACCTTGTCGCGCACCTGTCCGCCCATCATCTCCCAGGCGGGCAGGCCATAATGGCGGCCCTTGAGATCCCACAATGCCTGGTCGAGTCCGGCCAGCGCCGACATCAGCACCGCGCCGCCGCGATAGAATCCGCCGCGATAGGCAACCTGCCAGACATCCTCGATCCGGCGCGGGTCGGCGCCGATGAACCGGTCACGCAGCGATTCGAACGCGCCGTCGACCGCTTCGCTATGTCCTTCGAGGCTCGCCTCACCCCATCCAAAACACCCATCCTCCGTCTCGACGCGCACGAACAGCCAACGAGGCGGAACGTGAAACGTCTCGATACGCGCAATCTTCATGGTCACCTCAAAGCCCCACCCGGGCATTAAACCTATTTATCGTATAATTTATATCTAGCAAGCGTGGCGCGCGCCTGTATGATCCGCGGCGATGGTCTGGGGATGCAAAGCGAGCCGCCGATGAGCTGGCGCGACGGGTATATCGCGGTGGATTGGGGCTCGACCAATCGGCGCGCCTATTCGCTTGATTCCGAGGGGCGGGTGGTGGCGAAGCTCGAGGATGCGAAGGGCGTCCTTTCGGTCGAGCCGGGCGGGTTCGACCGTGCCGCCGATGAAATCCGCGCCGCTCTTGGCGATCACGCGATGCTGATTGCCGGCATGGCGGGATCGAACCGCGGCTGGCGCGAGGCGCCCTATGTCGGATGTCCCGCCGACGCGGAGGCACTCGCGCGTGCGATCTGCTGGGTCGAACCCGGCCGGATCGGCATCGTTCCCGGCGTGTGCCAGCGCGATCCGGTGGCCGATGTCATGCGGGGCGAGGAGGTGCAGGCGCTCGGCGCGGTCGCCGCTGAGCTGGTGCCGCCTGACGGGCTGATCTGCCTCCCGGGGACGCACGCCAAATGGATCGCGATGCGCGGGGGGCGGATCGACACATTCCGCACGATGATGACGGGCGAACTTTTCGCCGTGCTGCGCGACCATTCGATCCTGTCTGCGCACCTCGGGAATGCCGTCACCGCCGACGACGCATTTGCGGCGGGCGTAACCGATGCGCTTGGCGGCGCCGACCTGCTTGCGTCGCTCTTCGGCATCCGCGCGCGACACCTCTTGGGCGGTGGGCGCGACGATGCAAGCTATGCGAGCGGCCTGCTCATCGGCAGCGACGTGCGCGCTGCGCTCAAGGATCTGGCGCCGGGCGCGACCGTCGCGCTCGTCGGTGCGCCGGCGCTGTCCGCCCTATATGCCGCCGCGCTCGGCCAGGCTGGCCGGGTCGGCGAAGTCATCGATGGCGAAGCCGCCTTTCTGGCCGGCATTCGCCGCATCACGGAGTTGCTATGACCGGTTCGCTCGACGCCTTCACGACCCATTTCTCAGCGTGTCCGCTGATCGCGATCATCCGCGGCGTCACGCCGGACGCGGTCGAGGCCGTGGGCGAGGCCCTGGTCGAGGCCGGCATCCGCATCATCGAGGTCCCACTCAACTCGCCCGACCCGCTGGCGAGCATCGAGCGGCTTGCCCGTCGCCTGGGCGATACCGCGCTGATCGGGGCGGGCACGGTTCTGAACGTCGATCAGGTGGCCCAGGTGACGGATGCCGGGGGACGGATCATCGTGTCGCCCAGCGTAAACACCGGCGTGATCACCGCCACCGTCGCGGCGGGCCTGGTCTCGGCGCCCGGCTATTTCACCCCCAGCGAAGCGTTCGCCGCACTCGATGCCGGCGCGCACGTGCTCAAGTTGTTTCCCGCCGAAGCCGCATCGCCGGCGGTCGTGAAGGCGCACCGCGCCGTGCTTCCGCGCGACGTGCCGGTGGTCATCGTGGGCGGCATCACGCCGCCGGCGATGGCGCCCTATCTCGCGGCAGGCGCCAACGGCTTCGGGCTGGGCGGCGCGCTCTATCGGCCGGGACAAACTCCCGCCGAGGTCGCGACGCAGGCGCGGGCATTCGTTTCCGCGCTCGAGGCGCGGTGAGATGATCCGCGTCGCCATCATCGGCTTCGGCAAGATCGCCGCCGACCAGCATCTGCCGGCCGTCGCCAGCGATCCGCGGTTCGAACTGGTCGGCGTGGCGACTCCCGCCGGCGACCCGGAGGTCGGCGTCCCCTGGTACGGTGATGCCGCCGAACTGCTCGCGGCAATGGACGGCGCCGCAGATGCCATCGCGATCTGTACGCCTCCCGGAGCCCGCTACGCCTTGGCGCACGAGGCCTTGCGCGCGGGATTCGACGTACTGCTGGAAAAGCCGCCGGCCACCACACTGGGCGAACTCGACGCGCTCGAAGCGCTGGCCCGGGCGCAGGGCAGGGTGCTCTACACCGCCTGGCACTCGCAATACGCGCCAAGCGTCGCGCCCGCAGCAGCAGTGCTCGCCTGCTCGGAGATCGCCATGCTCCGCGTTTCGTGGCGCGAGGACGTGCGCAAATGGCATCCGGGGCAGGAGTGGATCTGGGACGCCGGTGGGTTCGGCGTTTTCGATACCGGCATCAATGCGCTTTCGATCCTGTCGCGGATCCTGCCGGTGCCGCTGCTGGTGCGCGCCGCAAGCCTGTCCGTACCCGATAACCGGCAGGCGCCGATCGCCGCCACGATCGAGTTCGTGGGTACGGACTGGCAGGCCGAATTCGACTGGCGGTTCGATGCCGGCGAGGAATGGCTGATCCACATCACCACGTGCGACGGGCGGCGGGTCGAGCTTCGCGACGGCGGCGCGCGCCTGCTGGTCGACGGGGTCGAACAGCCGCTCGACGCGGATCGCGAATATCCCCAGATCTATGACCGCTTCGCCACGCTGATCAAGGCGCGCGCTTGCGCGGTCGATCGCGAACCACTGCGGATCGCTGCGGACGCTTTCATGGTCGCGCGCCGTGAAAGCGTTGCAGCATTCCGTTGACCCGCGTTACTAACCCGATGATGCTCATATCCGAACTTCTTCGATCGACGCACCCACGCCGCGCCCGGAATGGAGTCCGACCGCATGGAGGCTGACACGCCGCTGCTGAGTTCGTCCCCGGTGGGCGGGCGCAACCTGACCTACGGGCTGCTCGACGCGTTGGGTCGCGCGATCGTGACCGGGCACTATGATGCGCGCGTCTTCCCGACCGAAGCTGATCTGGCCAAGCAGCATGGCGTCAGTCGATCGGTGACCAGGGAGGCGGTCAAGATGCTGACCGCCAAGGGTCTGCTGACCGCGCGTCCTCGCAAGGGCACCACCGTCCAGCGGCCGGCGCACTGGAACCTGTTCGATGCCGACGTCCTGCGCTGGCTGCTCGAACGGACCTTCTCGCTCGAACTGCTACGTCAGTTCACCGAGCTGCGCATCGCGATCGAGCCGGCGGCGGCCGCATTGGCGGCGCGCGCTGCCGACGCCGCCGGCCTCGCGCTGATCCAGGCCGGGTATCGGCGTATGGAAGCGGCCGAGAATGGCGAGGACGACCCGCTGGAAGCGGACATCGCGTTCCACGTCGCGATCCTGGCCGCGTCTGCGAACCCGTTCTACGTCCAGTTTCGCGACGTGGTCGAAACCGCGCTGCGGACCTCGATCCGCTTCACCAATCGCTTCAAGGGCCGCACCGCCAGCCTGCCGCAGCATCGTGAGGTGCTGACCGCGATCGAGGCGCGCGATCCCGACGCGGCGCGCGACGGGATGATCGCGCTGATCACCGACGTGATGACGCTGATCGACGAGGCGGGGAAGTCGGGCTGAACACCGGCAGTTCGGCGAGCAGTTCGTTGACGCGGCGTTCGCCGTCCGCCAGCGCCTGATCGACGCTCTTCTGCCCGATGATCGCGGCCCCGACCTCTTCGCCGACCAGCCGTTCGATCGCTGACTGACGCTGGACATAGCCGGGAAGCGGGTGGCCGATGGTCGCGAGCGGAGCGATATCCGCGCGATGCGGCAGCGCCTTGAACGCGGCCGATTCGATCACCTTGCGCACCGCCGGCAGGTGCCCGGTGCGTGCCCAGTCCAGATTATGCGCAGTCATGAACGCGAAGAAGCGGGCGATCATCGCGCGCTGCGCCGGGGTCCGCTCGCGCTTGGGGACGACCCAGACATGGCCGCTGACGAACTCGGCATGCTTTCCCCACAGGCGCGGATAGGGATAGACGGCGTAGCTTCCATAGAGCGGGCGCCCCTTCGTCATCGCGTCCTGCTGAAATTGGTCAATCATCCAGGTGCCGGTCGGATAGATGCCGCCTTCGCCGCTCAGGAACGCGGCGATCGCCGCCGGAGTGTCCTGGTCGAGCGTGCCCAGCCCTTCCTGCGTCAGCGCCTTGAAATAGCTGACGACGCGCCGTGCCTCGGGCGTTTGCAGCTTGATGTGCAGCGGATCCGGGAAGATCACCGCATCCTGCGCCATCAGATAGGTGTAGAGCGTCCGCGTCTGGGCGGCGGTATCGGCGACCAGGCTTTGCAGAAGGTAGGGCTTGCCGGTGCGCGCCTTGAACTGGCGGGCGTGGGCGAGCAGTTCTTCCGCCGATCGTGGCAGGATCGGCTTGCCGTCGCGCATCAGTCCCGCCTGCGCAAACAGCTTGGTATTGATGTGATATAGGCCGCCATGCGTGTCCCAGGGCAGCCCGTAGAGCCGCCCGTCGACCGTCGCGGCCGATCGGCTGGCGTCGGTGAACTGATCGGGCGTCAGTCCGGCGGCCTCAAGATAGGGCTCGACCGGTTCGAGCAGCCCGCGCGCCGCATAGTCGGAAATCACCCCGCCATGCATGCTGACGATGTCGGGCGGGTCGCCCGCAGCGAACTGCGCGCTCAACTGCGGATAGCCGGGCCAGGCGACTACGTTGCTGCTGACCGGGGCGCCGCGGGTCTCGGCGTTGAACTTGTTGATCATCGAGGTGATGATCCCGCATTCGCCCTTTGCCGCGGCGACATCGGTCGCGGTGCCGTATGCCGCGCCGCATTCGCCGAAGAAGCGCTGCAGATAGATTTTGCCGTCGTCCGCGCCGCTGCTGCCGCAGCCGGTGGCGAGCAGGGCGAGGCCGAGTGCGAGCGCGATCCTCATCGCGTCGCGGTCCCTGCCATCGACTGGACGATGTGCTTCTGGAACAGGACATAGACGATGAAGATCGGCACCGATGCGAACACGGCCTGCGCCATCAGGAAGCCTAGGCCGCTGGTCTGTGCGTAGTTCATCTGCGCCGAGGCCAGGCCGACGGTCAGCGTGTACATGTCGCTGCGCGTCGCCGAGATCAGCGGCCACCAATAGCTGTTCCAGCTCGCCAGGAAGGTGAACACGCCGAGCGTCGCCTGCGCGGGCAGGGTGAGCGGCAGGAGCACGCTCCAGAAGATGCGCAGCCGCGACGCGCCGTCGAGCATCGCCGCCTCGTCAAGGTCGCGCGGGATCGCACGAAAATATTGGGTCATGAAGAACACGCCAAAGGGGCCAGCCAGCCCGGGCAGGATTAGCCCGGGATAGCTGTTGTGAAGGTGGAGTGCGGCGAACAGCTGGTGCTGGGGCAGGATCACCGCCTGTTCGGGGATCGCGAGGCCGAGCAGGACGAACACGAACAGCGTCCGGCGGAACGGAAACTCCAACCGCGCAAAGCCATAGCCGGCGAGGCTGCACAGCGCGAGCACGCCGACCGTCGTGCCGATCGACACGATCAGGCTGTTGAGCAGCCAGCGGAATACCTGATCGCCCGACAGGATCGCCCAATAGTTTTCGAGCGTGTAGGGAAATTGCAGCGCCGCGCCGCTGTTGCCGACCAGCGCCTGGTTCGACTTGAGCGAGAGCAGGATCGTCCAGATCAGCGGCGCGAGCATCACCGCCGCCGCGAGCAGCAGTGCGATCAGCGTGGCGGGGCGCATCCGCCCCTCGCCGGGGCGAAACACGGGCGCGGTGCGATCAGCGGCCATTGCCTGCCTCCGACGTCCGCATCGTGAACCAATATTGCGCCAGCGTCAGCGCGACGATCAGCAGGAACAGCACCTCCGCCGCTGCAGCGGCATAGCCGAGTTCCCAGCGCCAGAACGCGGTTTCGAACATGAACAACACCATCGTCCGCGTCGCGCCGTTGGGACCGCCTGCGGTGAGCAGCTGCGTCTGCCCGAACAGCTGGAGCTGCGCCGCGGTCTGGAGCATCACCACCAGCACCAATGTGCGGCGGAGCGAGGGCAGGGTGATGCGCCACAGGATCGTCCAGCGGCTCGCGCGGTCCAGCGCGGCGGCCTCGTAGATGTCGCCCGGTATCTGCTGCAGGCCGGCGAGGAACAGCATCATCGGCAGCCCGATCGACCACCAGATCGTGGTGATCGCCAGCGCCCACAGCGCGAGCGTCGGATCGCTCAGGAACGGCAGCGGCGGCGTGCCGAGCGCTTGCGCAACCTCACCCAGCAGACCGGCATCGGGCGCCAGCACGAAACGCCAGATCAGCGTCACGATCGTCACGGAGAGGACCGAGGAGGAAAAGAAGATGCCGCGAAACACCGCCGCATCGCGGGTCGGCCGGTTGAGCGCGAGCGCGAGCATCAGCGACACCACCGTCAGGATCGGCACGATCATCGCCGCGAGCAGCAAGGTCTGGAGGATCGCGGCATGGAACACCGGATCAGCGGCCAGCCTCGCATAGTTTTCGGGGCCGACGAAGCTCCCGCCGCCGAACAGGTCGACGCGTTTCGTGCTCAGGCCGATCCCCGCCAGCAGCGGATAGATCAGGATGAACAGGTAGATCGCCAGGAACGGCGCGACGAAGCCGAAATTGGCGAGCCGGTCACCGCGTCTCATGCAGGGGAATCCACGACCTGCGCGTGGTGGCCATCGCCTTTGCAGTCGAACAGATGCGCCGCCGCGCCATCGATGCGCAGAGGCACGCGGTCGCCCAGCCTTACCGCGCTCAGCCCGGCATCCTCGGCAGTGATCTCCTGTCCGTCACTCAGCTTGGCATACACCAGAGTGCGGTCGCCGAGCCGCTCGACCAGCAGCACTTCGGCGTCGCACGTCGCATTGCCCCCGGTCGCGACCCGCACATGTTCCGGACGCAGCCCGAGTTCGACCGGGCCGGACGGGAGCGCGGCGCGATCGATGCGCGTCGTCACTTCGGTACCGTCACCCAGCCGCACGCGCGCTGGGCCGTCCCCGGGTAGCAGCGCGGCTGGCAGCAGGGTCATTGCGGGCGACCCGACGAAGCGCGCGACGAAGCTGTTCGCCGGGCGCGTGTAGATATCCATCGGCGCGCCGATCTGCTGGATGCGGCGATCGTTCATCACGACGATGCGGTCGGCTAGCGTCATCGCTTCGGCCTGGTCGTGCGTCACCATGATGATCGCGGCATCGACGCGGCGGCGGAGCTGGGCGAGCTCGACCCGCGTCCGTGTACGCAGCGCCGCATCGAGGTTCGACAGCGGTTCGTCGAACAGGAACAGCTTGGGATGCTTGACGATCGCGCGGCCGATCGCGACGCGCTGGCGTTGGCCGCCCGACATCTGGGCGGGCTTCTTGTCGAGCTGGCTCTCGATCTCCAGCACCGCCGCCGCCTGGGCGATGCGTGCGTCGATCTCGGCTTGCGGAACCCGCGCATTGCGCAGCCCGAACGCCATGTTCTCGCGCACCGTCATGTGCGGGTAGAGTGCATAGGCCTGGAACACCATCGCCACGTCGCGCGCGCCCGGGTGCAACTGGTCGATCCGCCGGCCATCCAGCACCACTTCGCCGGCATCGGCGGTCTCGAGCCCGGCAATGATCCGGAGCAGCGTGGACTTGCCGCTCCCCGACGGCCCGAGGAACGCGATGAACTCGCGATCGCTCATGCTCAACGACACGTCGTCGAGTACGGGCGTGTCTCCATAGACCTTGCGGAGGTTACGAAGCTCGAGGCTCACTAGGGCATCCCATATTATCTTATTTATCGCACTTTTTAGCAAAAGCCCGCCTGACGTCAATGCGTGGCTTGCCGGGCAGGCTCAAGGGTGTGCCCAAAAACGCGCGAGGAAACCACACTCGCATTTATCTTATAAATGTGGTTTAGCGCTGGCGAACCGTTCGTGTGACCCCGAAAGAAACCGCTCATGACCATCCAGTTCGAAACCATCGCAGCGGCACAAGCGCCGCACAGCCAGATCATCGTGCGCCGTGGCGACGCCGAACGCACCTATCAACTCACCTCCGGCGATCACTCCGCGTATGTCGATTTCTTCAATCGGGTCGCCGACGATTTCGCCACCCGGCGTCCGCACGTCCTGAGCGGTCCCGCGCCGAGCAATCTGCCCGCACCGGACTGGCAGCCCCTGCTGACCGAGAATGCGAGCCCGCGGATCACCTGCGGTTACGGCGATCCCGCGGTGCTGAAGACCGATCAGGGCTATATCCTGGTCGCAACCTCCAACGACGCGCCGGATGCCTTTCCGATCCTTCACTCCGATGACCTGAAGACCTGGACCCACAAAGGCTTCGTCTTCGCCGAGGGCGAGGCGCCCGACTGGACCGCGCATGGCCGCCATGTCGGCGACTTCTGGGCGCCGGAAATGGCGCGCGTCGGCGACGAGTATTGGCTGGTCTATACCGCGCGGCAGAAGTCGAACGCGCTCGCCATCGGGCTGGCGAAGAGCGACAGCCCGTTCGGCCCGTGGCGCGACCTCGGCCACCCACTGATCACCGCGCACGCCGTGAACACGACCGGCCTGACCGGCGATGCGGCCCAGCCCGTGATGAGCGGCGGGGTGATCGATTCGCACATCTTCATCGACGACGATGGCGAGCGCTACCTGCTGTGGAAGCGCGACACCAACGGCGTATGGCCACGTCCGCTCGCCGGACTGTTCCGCCAGCGACCCGACCTGATCGACCAAGTGTTCGCGACCGAGGCAGACCGTCGCACCGCGTCGCTTGCCGCAGCGCTCCAGCCCTGGGCGAACTCACAGCGCCCGATGGAACGCTTCTTCCTGATGCAGCCGCTGATCGAGGCGGTGCTCGATAACTGGCAGCAGGTAAAGGCCGCGCTCGCCGATATCCCGGAGGCCGAGGCGATCCTCGATGCGATGAGCACGCCGATCTATGCGCAGCGGCTGACCGAGTCCGGCGAGCGGGTGGGCGAGGAGCATCTGGTGCTCACCAACGACCTCGACTGGGAGGGGCATCTGATCGAGGGGCCGTGGGTCACCAAGCAGCAGGGTCGCTACTGGATGTTCTATGCCGGAAACGATTTCGGCACGCCCGCCTATGGCATCGGCGTCGCGGTAGCCGACCATATCTTTGGTCCGTACGTCAAGCAGGGCGATCCGCTGCTCAAGTCGACGACGACGTGGTGGGCGCCGGGTCACGCCTCGGTCGCGCCCGGGCTTGACGGCGCGCCGCAGCTGTTCTTCCACGCCTTCTTCCCCGGCACCGGCGGCTACAACGAATTCCGCGCGCTGCTGACGACCCGGCTTCAGTTCGGACCGGATGGCGTCACGACGGGCTAGCCTGCAAAGCGGTGGGGCGGCAGGCCTGCGACTCCCGGATCGACCTCGAACAGGCAACCGCCATGCGGCTCATCGATGCCGTCGGCGGCGGACGTGATGAACATCCGGTCGAACGAGTCGCCGGCAAAGGCCATGCTGGTGATCTGGCTGGCGGGGACGTGGATCGCACGCTCGATCTTGCCGTCCGGGTCGAAGCGGCTGACCCGCGACCCGCCCCAATGCGCCACCCACAAACCGCCCTCGGCATCGAAGGTCATGCCGTCGGGATGGCCCCAGTCGGATTCGAACTGGAGCCACAGCTCCCGGGGCCCAAGCGTCGCGCCGTCGAGCGAAAAGCGATAGATCTGCCCGAGCACGGTGTTGGTGTGGAACAGCCAGCGTCCGTCGGGGCTGATCGCGGGCCCGTTGGCGACATGATAGCCGTCGTCCATCCGGGTAAGCGACCGATCTGCCTCGATGCGATAGAAGGATCCGGTCGGCACGTCGCAGCTGACCGGCATGGTGCCGGCCCAGAGCCGCCCGTCGCGATCGGCCTTGGCATCGTTCATACGGTTGATCGCCGGCTCGTCCGCGGGCAGGTCGACCAGCGCTTCGATTGAGACCGGCGTCGGCGACGCGGGGTCGAGAACCACCGCCTTCACCCCGCTGCGGAACCCGGCGACCAGGCCGCGCGCATCGCGCCGCTCGATCACCCAGCCGACCATCTCGGGCATCACCCAGTTGCTCACAGCGCCGTCGGAGAGCGACAGGCGGTTGATCCGCTGTTCGATGATGTCGACCCAGTAGAGCGCCCCATCGCGCGCCGCGAGCGGCCCTTCGCCAAGCTGATCGCGGCGGTCCCGCGAAATGATGTGGACATCGTCTAGGTGCATTGGCGAACTCTCTTGCGGCGCGCGGTTACGGGCAGGCCATATAGGGGATGATGCCCGGCGGGGAACAGCGGATTGGGTCGCGCCGGGTCCCTGGGGGAGGGCGCGGGGCGGGCGCAGCCGCTTGCATTTCTGCTGATCTATCTCGCCAGACTCGTTCCCATGCGGCGCTGCAATCAATCCATCGCGTTAAGCTGGTCTTTAATTGCTCACTCATGGCCATTAGCGTCGCGAAAGCGATCGCCGCGCGTCGCGGCATTTATTGGCATTCCACTTATGAGCGCGTGGGTCGGTTCTGGTGGTGATGGCACTGTCGAGCGAACTTATCGTTCAAGATATTCTAACTCGATGACTGCGATCGGGGGTGACAAGAATACCGACCGGCGGAGGAAGTTGAAATGACTGTTTGATCTTTAAGGGAATTTACGCGAGCTTCCAAAGCGTTGGGGGGATTCGCGATGCGGGGGCGATTATCCGGTAGTGCGAGCGGTCAAGCGGACTTGAGCCAAGTTCGCGGACTCGACCGCTTATGACGCCGCCCGTCTATGCGCGTCGCCATGCTTGCCCGCGAAGCCGTCTGCGGGAGAATTGCCGGGTGGAGTCGTGGCGATGACCGAATCGCGCTTTCGACGCCGCGGCACGATCTGGATGCTGGAGCCCTCAGACCGACCGGTGCTGTTTCGGGCCCCGGGCTTCGCACCCGACAGCGAGACCCTGTCGCTGACCGAAACGATGAAGGCGGAGAACGGCAGCTACGTGTTCCTGCCCGAGCCGGTCGAAACGGAGTTTGCGGCCGCGCTTGATCGCTTCCTCGGCGATGCGCATGCGGACTCCCCGCCGGTCTTTCTGTGGGTGGAGAATCCTCGCGACCCGGTCGAGCGATGGCGGACTCGACAATTCGATGTCGATCGCAGCGACTGGACCGTGGGCCCGGCAGGAGGCGCTGTCGAACTGGGCGGTTATGCGCTGGACGTGCGACCCGGTACGGCGCTTCGGCCGGACAACCTGGGGCAGGCGTTCACCTTTTCGCATGCTGCTCCGCCGGCAGTTGCACTGCGTACGCCCGCGGGGGGAGCGGCCGCGATCGATGCGGCGCTGGGTTTTGGTGCCGCCCCCGGTTGCTGGCGGTTCAAACTGGAGTTTCCTGCCGGTAGCGAAGCGTTTCGACAGCTGGGTTGCGGGTTGCGCTATTTTCGGCAGCATCCGCAGTCCGGTGCGGTGGAGACGATCGCGTTCCCGGTTCTGTCGGAGACGGCGGGGCAGCCGCTGAGGTTCGACGTGCAAATCGACCCGGTGCGGCTCGAGGATGTCGATCGGACGCACTTTGCCTTTTGCGACGCGCCGCTGTTCGACAGCACATTCCGCACACGCGAGGGCCGTGCAATCCGGCTCCGGCCCATGGGGGAGGGAGATCGCGCTGCGCGGCTCGCTTTTCATGTCGCGCCGGCGCAATTGGGCGGCGCCGGGCTTGGCGTCCTTCATCTCGCCCCTGCCGGGAGCTTTGCGGTGGAGCAAGACGGGCATGGCGGTGAGGTGATCCGCCTGATGTGCGGCGCATCGGGGCTCGAATATGTTGCGATGCCGGCCACTGGGGCAACGGTGACCTTCGTACCGGGACGCCCGGCATTTGCCGATCCGATCGATGGCCGCCTCACCATGCAGGCGACGACGCCGTGGATTCAGGCGGACGGGGACTATTTTGCGCAGCCGGAGCAGGCCGCGCTCTTCGCTCCTGCGCCCCCGGGCGAGTCGCCGCTATTGTCTTTGCTGGAGTTCAAGGTTGCGGCGCTGCCCGATCGGGCAGAAGCCGCGCTGCCGATGGTCCCGCTGTCCGGGGCCGCCGCAGCCGATGTCGGGCAGGGCCGCGACTTCGAGGCCGCCATCCTCGCGCCGGCCCGCCGTGCTGCAATCGCCGCGCTGACGAACCACGGGGCGGACGGCGCGCTTGCGGCCGCGTTGCCGGGTGGCGCGGCGGGCGTGGCGATCACGCCGCAGGGGCTGGGCGTCGCAATCGGCGCCGACGGCGGTTGGGACTGGATCGGCTTTGGCCATACCGGCCCCGCGGATGCGGCGGTGGCATCGTTGCGTTTCACCAAGGCGCGCGGACGGCTGCGTCAGGCCTTTCAGGCATCCGAGCTGTTCATGGTCTTGGGCGACCCGGCCGAGTTCGCAACCTCAGGGGCGGTGCCCTATCGCCTCACCGCTGCCGACATCGCGCGGCTGCGGGACGATCCCGCGACGCAGGTCTGGGACGCGGCGATCCTCGACCGGCTTGCCGCCTATCTTCAGGATCGCGGATTTCCTGCCTTTGCCGACCGGCCTGCGTTCGACGCCGCCATCAGCGCCGCCGGCGCGGTCACCACTGCCCAGCAGCGTGACGTGCTGGCCCGCGATGCAGGCCAGCTTTGCGTGACGATCGGCGAATGGACCTTCCGCTTTTCTCCCGAGTGCTGGGCGCCACCCGAAGGAAGCGGTCGTGCCCCCTGCTACCTCGTCGTCAAATACGCCAAGGGGCTGTCCATCGCGCAACTGGCGAGCGACCCGGCCGGATGGACCTGGCCCGAAGTCGCCTCACCGACCGGCGCTGCCACTGCAGCGCGCGATATCGCGCGCCAGATCGCCGATGCTCGCCGCGCGGTCGACCGCGGCGACCTCAACTATGCCGACTTCGTCCGGATCGTGGACGACCCTGATTGGTCGGGTGTCCTGGTGCTCTCTGCGGAACTGTCTTTGACGGGACCGGCCGATGACATGGCCGCGCTGCGTGCCGGCCTCGACGACGGACGTTTCGCCGCCCATCATCTCGGCTTCGCAGCCAGTCAGATTCGGTTCGAGGGAGGTCAGCCGCGCTTCTCCTCGACGCCGCTGTTCGGACTGATCGACTATCGCGGCGCCGAGGATCTCTATTTCGCTGCCGACACCGATTATGCGTTTCGGGTCTCACAGCTCACCGTCCGCATCGAAAACTCGGCGATCGTCAGCCGGTTCTGCGCCGCCGAACTTACCCTCAATCGTCTGTTCGGAAGCAATTGCGTGGTCAGAGCCGCGGATCGCGGCGCCAACATCTTGCTGGTGGGCAGCTTTCAGGAGCAACGTTCGGCGACCGGCGTGGCGGGCGGGCGCTTCGTCTTTGCCAATCGCGACCGCTATCTGATCGAGCTTCCCCAGGGCGGCGCGATCGAGAGCGTGGAGCTCGACTCAGTACAGCTCGTCGCCAGCGGCGCCCAGGCAAGCTTCCAGATGGCGGGACGCCTGCGCTTCTACTGGCCGGGCGCGTTCGACCCGTTCTGCTTCGGCCCCTATTACACGATCGCCGAAGTGCCCGAGCTGCGTGACGGCAGCCTGCGTTTTGCCAATCTGGCGCTGGACATGCGGGCAAGCGATGCGGGCAAGCCGATATTCTCGCTGCGCGACGAGGCGCTGACCCTGGATTTGCCCGGCAGCGTCGCGCGGGAGGATTCGCTCGTGTCGCGCTTTCCCGTGCGGCTGCAGCGGCTGATCACGAGCCCGCCACCAGCCACCACGGATGCCGCGTCGGCCACGCCCGCGTCGCTGGGCTATGTCAACATCAGCGCACCGATCGATCAACAGCAGCTGGACTCACAATGGTACGGCCTTGTCTATCGCATCGAGTTGGGCAGTCTTGGGGCGCTCGCCAACAGCGCGCCGCTGGCGATGGACATTCTTGTCGCATGGTCCCCGGCGGAACGCGACGTGATCCCGCCGGTGTATCTGGGGATCAAGCTGCCCGGCGCGGATTCGCGTCTGGGAGCAGCGCTCCCCCTGCAAGGATTGATGACGCTTGGCTTCAAGAGCATCGAATTCCTGGTGCATGATCCGGGCAACGCGGTGAACAACTACACGCTCTGCCTGCGCAACTTCGCGGTGCGGTTGCTGGGCCTGTCGTTCCCGCCTGGTCGCAACAATATCTACCTGTTCGGGAACCCTGATCAGACCGGGGAACAGGCGGTCGGCTGGTACGCCGCCTACGTGGCCGACGACGTTTCGGCCGAACGGCTGGAGAACGTGCCTCTGCTCGGACGAACACTGGTGGGAGACGACGATGGCGGACGATAAGAAGATCGAGGCGCTCCGCGTGTTCGTGCTCGCCTGCGGGCAGGCAAACACCAACTGGATCGAATATTATGCCGACAAGACCAGCAAGGTGCCGACGGCGACAGCGATCTTCGACCTGGGAAAGTCCGGAAAGTCGAACGATGGCGACGATCAAGCGGTCAAATGGATCCTGGCGCGCATCGCTGGCTTCTACGATCTGGCGAAGGCGGATAGGGTCATCACCCACACGATAGAGTTCGTGGCCTTCTCGCACGCCGATGAGGATCATTGGGGAAGATGCGAGGATCTGTATACGCTTCCCCGGCCGGCCAAGCTCAAGATCGAGGTGAATAGCGTATATCGAGGCGGCATGGCCTGGAAGAGCGGGGCGAAAGCGGCCGTTCGCAAGCTAGCCGACGCAATGAAGCCCAGCGATGCCAAAATTCTGAAGGTCATCGAGAAATACCGGTCAGACCTCAAGAGCGATGGTACCCCGCTCCATCCATTCAGCGAAAAATGCCTTTGCCGCGTCGTTATCGCGAATGCCGATCCCGTGAAGCTGGCGACAAAGCCCTTGTACCCCAGCAAGGCCAACGCTTCCTCGATGGTCCTTGTCTTCGAGATGAACGGCAAGAGCATCATGCTGACCGGTGATGCGACTTGGGTGACGATGCACGGGATCAATGCACTGTACGGCGCCGGCGTCGGCCCAGCGGACTGCTATGCCATGACGCTCCCGCATCATGGCGCCATTAACACGTCGCGCAATCCGACGAATAAAAAGGAGACCGACGACACCTGGATATTCAAGAAGTTTGCCAAGAATGTCGCACCGAAGCGTATCGTGGCGAGCGCAGGGTACAACAACACGCATAAGCACCCGCAGATCAAGGCGATGGAATTGTTCGAGACGGGTCTTACCACCAAGTCCGTCGACCATAACAATATCGTCTACAATGGCGGCGACCCCGTCAGCCAGCAGCGCGACGTCCATTCCTGGACCACCATGGGGGACAACAGCAAACCGGTAACCGCCGACAGCACCAAATCGGATGCTGGAATCACCTATTTGATCCCTGATGCAGAGGTGGCCGCAATCGTCGATGACGATGACGACCTGGTGCTCGGCAGGCAGCGGCTTCTGGGTGCCAAGCGCAAACGCGGCGGCGCGAGCTGGGGCGGTACCAGCAAGAAGAAGAAAAAGAAGCGGACCGCGGAACCGGTCGTCCGTACGCCGCTTCCCGACAATTTTCGACATAACAATATCGAGTATCTTCTGACGAGTGCCGGTCGGGCATCCGTGCGTATTTTCCCTGCCGGCGTGACCGATGACGCTCAGGCAATACCGGTGGAGCAGGAGTGATGGCGGTCGCCGACATCCGGGCCGCGCTGGACCAGGTCCGTGGGCTCGGTGCCGTTACTCCCGCCACGCCGAATTGGGGCCGCTACGCGACGGCGCTGGCGCTGGCTGAACTGAATGTGGGAGCCGGCGCACCCGGGGAGGACAGTGCGACCGCCTGGCTGCAATGGTCCCAAAGCTTTCAGGCGCAGCTGTGGACCTTTCGCCTCACCGGTCGTTCCATTGGAGAGGAGGGGGGCGCCGAGTTCGCGCTCGCGGTGACGCCGCCCGGTGGCACGGCGGAGACGCCGATCAGCACGCTGTTTCCTGGACTGCCGCCATCGCTGTCGAGCCCGCAAGACGCCAACGCGCAGGGGGGCGGCCTCATGGTCCAGCCCAGTGAGGTTGGCCTGCTCAAGGTTACGAGCGCCCGCATCGTTGTCGCGGTGCATGTCGCAGGTGGCGGTCTCACCGCGCGGTTCGAAGCGCGTCTGGTCATCGCCGGATCACGACTGGAGCGCTATGCGGCGTTTCTCGGCTCTGCGCCACTCCCGCTGACCGGTACGCTCGAGTTCGAAGGGCGTGCGAACCTTCCGCCGCTGCTCAATCTGACGGCCGCTGCAACCGCGATGCTCGACATTGCGGCGCTGCGGATCGGGCCGGTCGGACTGTTGCTGTGCACAGACACGATCGAACCGGATGTCGAGAGCGGCAGCCCAAGCTACGCATCGACGATTTTCCTGTATGCCGATGCGACCCTGGCCGGCGTTCCGGATCGCGTGCGTTTCACCGCTCAATTGCTCGCCGGGGATTTCGCCTGGCAGCTGGAGGCCGGATTCGAGAAAACGCTGACGGTATCTCGCGCGCTGAACATTCTCAGCGCACTGCTGCCGCATGAGCAACCGACGGGTTTCACGCTCCCCGACGGACTGCAGCCGCTCGACCAGTTCGGGCTGGATCATCTCGAGATCGACATCACGCCTCCGGCCATCGGACAGGCGCCGCGCATATTGCGGGTCGGCGGCCAGCTGGTCTCGACCAGCGAATGGGATTTGCCGGTCCCCTATGTGAAATTGAAGCAGGTCGGGGTCGAATTCAGCTACGTTCCCGGGCTCGGGTTTCCGGTCGGTACGGTCTGGGGACAGCTGCAGCTGGGCGAAAAGCGTGGTGCAGGCGATCTGCCTTCGGCGACACCCGTCGCGAGCATTACCACCTCCGTCGCGTTCCCGGACATGACCTTGCGGGGCGAACTAGACGCCCCGCTCGCCTTGCCGATCGCGAACTATCTGAAGCTCTATTTCCCCGAACCGATCGCCTCGCTCGGGGCCGACCTGAAGGTGGAGACGCTGGAAGTCGCGGCACGCATTCCCGAACGATCCTTCATGGCGGATGCGGCGGTAAGCGGTGTGTGGAAGATCGACGCGGACATCGTCGTGTTCAGCCTCGATCGGATGACGTTTCGGATCAATGCGGATCAGGATGGCGTGGCAGGCGAACTGAGCGCCGTCACGACCGTCGAGCCCAAAACGGAGGGCGCTGGGAAGCTCGCGCTGCTCACCAGCGCCGCCTATCCGGGCGATGGCAGCTGGGAATTTGACACGCGTCTCCTCCAGCCGCTCGACCTCAAGGACATGGTGAAAACATTCACCGGCTGGTCGAGGACATGGTTTCCTGAAGCGCGCGTGACGGATTTTTCCGCATTTTACAGCACCGCTCCGGGGAAGCCCTTCGCCGTCGACGCGACGCTGGCGATGTTCGTCGAGCAAAGACTGCTCGATACCGACATTCGTGTGCTGTTCCACGCGTGGATCCAGCGGCGCGCGACCGGTCCGGCCCCGGCCGGCGGGGGTGCCGTCCCGACCGTGCTGGAAGGCGGCCTCGAATTCACCACCCACATCAACGAGTTCGCGGTAGGCGGCGCCTTGTCCTTCGCTGACCGGGAGAAGACCTGGGCGTTCATGATCGGGTGGAAAGGCGCCCAGCTCACCGCGACGGTCAAATATATCGGTACGGGCGACGATCGCCACCAGGTGCTCGCGGTGCGCATGGGCGGCATGACGCTGGGGTCGATCGTCGAGTATTTCGTGGGCCTGGCCAATCCCAACGCGAACTTCCGGCTGGCCCCGCCCTGGGACTTTCTCAACGGGATCGATCTCGACAGGTTCGAGCTTCAGCTCGACCGACGGAACAGCACGATCCGGCTGACCTATGACGTGCACGTCGACGCCGGCTTTGCTGCGGTGCGCAAGGTCGGGATCGTCTACGATCGCGCGCAAGGGCAGGGCTCGGTCCGCCTGCTCGTCGAAGGGCAAGTCCTGGGGCAGGACTATGCGGGCGCAGACGCACTCGAATGGGATGCGGTCAAGGACGATCCGCCGGCGCTGCCCGGCAAGGGACAGGCGCTGTTCGATCTGCGCTATTTCGGCATCGGTCAGCGGATCGCTCTGGCTCAGCCGGAGGTGAGGTTCACCAGCATCGCGGAGTCGGTGAACCTGCTCGGGCGGAACATGGCCGAGCCGACGGAACCCGCCTCGGGGCTTCCGGTCAGCGATACCAGCGGGATTCGGTTCGATGCGTCCCGGCAATGGCTGTTCGGGCTCGACTGTACGATCATGGATACGGTCGCGCTCAAGCTGATCCTGCGCGATCCGGATCTCTACGGCATCCAGGTCGGTCTGGGAGGCGCGCGCGCTGGCAGCCTCGCCGGTTTGAGCTTCGACCTATATTATCGCAAGGTCACCGCCGAGGTGGGGGTGTTCCACGCACAGTTGCAAGTGCCCGACGCGTTCCGCCAGCTGCAGCTCGGGGCAGCATCTTTTACGCTCGGCACGATCGCGGTCGACGTCTTCACCAACGGTAATTTCAAGGTCGATCTTGGATTTCCGCACAATCGGGACTTCAGCAACAGCTTCGCGCTCGAAATCACCTATTTCAACGGTCAGGGCGGCATTTATCTCGGCCTGCTCGATGGGGCGACCTCGGATCGCATTCCCCGGATCACCAACGGGACCTTCTCGCCCGTTCTGGAGCTTGGCGTCGGCCTCTCGATCGGCGCGGGGCGCACCTTTCGCAAGGGGCCGCTCAATGCGACGCTGACGCTGAACGTCGTCGGCATTCTCGAGGGGGTGCTGGGATGGTTCAACCCGACCGATCGCAGCCAGGCGCCTGCGCTCTATTATTGGGCGCGCGGTACTGTCGGGATCGTCGGAACGCTGCAGGGCAAGGTCGATTTCTCGGTCGTCAGTGTGCTGGTCACGCTGGAAATCGGCGCCTATGCGACGCTGACGCTGGAAGCGTTCGCACCCACCAACGTGACCGTCGAAGTCGAAGCGAGAGCGGAGGCTTCGGTCAAGGTCTGGTTCGTCCGCCTGCATTTCACCTACGACATCAAACTGAGCGCGAGCTTCGAACTGGCGAGCGGCGGGCAAGCGCCATGGCGCCTCGCCGCGGGACAGAGCGACCGCACCCGCTTACGCCTCATGAGCGATGCGCACGTCCCGGCGCGCCGCCGGGGCGAGACGCTGGCAGCGATCGGGCGCGCGACTGTGGCGCGCGGAGGCGCGGCGAGAAACGGGGTGGTCGACGCCGATGGCGGTTGGTGGCTCGATTTCGACATCGACCGGGGCGTCTTTCCGGACGGGGCGCAGCACGCCGTCAAGATGATGATCACCCCGGCCCTGACCGTCGCGGACGTTCCGATCGAATGGGGCGCGGCGCCGTTGGCGAACGCGTCGGATGAAGAGGGCCGGGCTTTCTTCGCGGCGTTGGGCGACGCTCAACCGAAACGACGTGTCGTGTTCCTGCTGACGGCCGAGACTGCGGTACCGCCGGATGCGCGAACGCTCGCCGATACGCATCTCCAGAGCGTTGCGGCCAGCGCACAGGCCAATACGCCCGAGGAAACCCCGTTCGCCGTGCTGAGCGAAGCCGTATTCCGCTGGGTCCTGGCCGCTGCGGGCTATCTCGCGGAGAACGTCGAAGATCCAGCTCCGCTCGTCCCGCTCGGCGCGCTGATCGAGATCGTCGAGCAACTGGCGCTTCCGCAGGCGATCGCTCAGGGGTTCAGCCTATACTCGATCGATCGGTTCCTGTCGCACAATCTGCACCTGTTCGTCGGCGCCGCCCCGCCGGAAGAAAGCCTCAACCAATCGGTGGTGCCCTTCGCGCTGCCACCCCAACTTGTCTGGACGTGGCACGATCCGGCTCATGAAGCCGAAGGCGCACATACCCGCGACTTCAGCACGTTCCGCCCGATCGATCAGGCCTATCAGGATGCCGTGCGGCACTATTTCGATCGACTAGACCCGCGTGAGGCGAGCGCGCGTGCCGCCGATCGGCGACCTCGCAGCGACAACGGGCCGGTCGAAACCTTC
Organism: Sphingomonas plantiphila; assembly: GCF_046000505.1. NCBI lineage: Bacteria > Pseudomonadati > Pseudomonadota > Alphaproteobacteria > Sphingomonadales > Sphingomonadaceae > Sphingomonas > Sphingomonas plantiphila. The sequence goes on from NZ_JBELQC010000002.1 coordinate 140,676, forward strand.
GCCAGCATGGTGTTCCGCGACTATTTCCTGCTCCTCGCCAAGGCGACGACGCAGGCACTGCGCGACCATCTCGCGGCATATCCGATCAGCTTCACCAAGGAGGACACGCTTCGTAAGGTCGCGCTCCGCTTTCCGCGGCAACCCGCGGCATGGACCGGAGTGGAAGGTGCGACGTTCGAGACGATCGCTGCCCATTTCGGCATCTCCGTGTCTGAGTTGCGCGCGCTCAATCCCCACCTCGCCGTGCCGGCGGCGGGCGAGCGCGTCATGCTCGAACTCGGCATGTCGGTGCAGGCCGTCGCGGAAAGCGCGGCGGGGTGGCCGGTAACGCCGGGCAAGGAGGTCGCTCTTCCCGATTTCGTGGCGGAAGTGCGCGCGGGCGATACGCTCGCGAGCCTGGCCGCGCGCTTCAATATCACCGATACGAAGCCCTGGTTCGAAAGCGCCCTTGCGACGACGCCGCATTTGCTTCGCCCGGGGGCGGCGATCGCGATGAGCGAATTCACCTATCCCGAGCCGCTGGAGCTCGAGCCCCGAACCGCCGCCGCCGCGCTGTATGTCCGGCTCGGTCACCGGCCCGAGGCGCACCTTACGGAGCGTGTCGCCTGGTATGCAGGCGCGATCGTCGCGCTTAATCCCAAGATGACCGATCTCGCCGCGGAGGAGTCGATTCTGGTTCCGCGCCACTTCGACGATCTTGAGAAGCCGGAATTCTGGCCGGTGCTCGCCGGTGATACGATCGAGGGGATCGCCGCCGCGCTGTGCTTCACCTACGACCGGGTGCACGGTTCTGCCTTCGACGCGTGGCACCTCGAATTCTACCAGCTGAATTCGGCGGGTACATATTCGGTTCTGCCGCGGGATACGGTTGCGGTCGTGGCGCCCGGCGATACGCTCGCCACGCTTGCCGAGCGGCTGTTGCTCGACCGCGTGAGCGCGGCGTTCCGGGGCCTGGTCTCGTCCGGCGACATTCTCCAGCCGCTGGCGGCCGTGCCGGTCCGCGGGGCAAAGTTCATCACGACCGAAGGCACGCTCCTCGACAATGCACAATCGGCCGGCCTGCCGCTCGAAGCGTTTGCCCTGTGCGCGGAAAAGATCGAGGGGTTGCTTGAGGTGCGCACCGATCGCACATTGCACCTTCACGACGTGCCCGTGCTCGATCTGGAGACGCTAGTCGGGCGTCTGCACCAGCCGAGCGTGGCAGCCAGCGTCGCGGGCCAGATCTCCCGGTTCATGCTCCACGGCCTGCGTCTTCCGGCGCCTCCCGACGGCGACAACGCCGCAGGTGAGATGACCGCGCTGTTCGACCTGATCGGGCAGCAGATCGCGGGACCGGAACCGTCCGAAGGTGGCCCCGATGCGATCCGTCTCAACCTCAAGGTCAGTTCGAATCTGGAATTGCCATGGCTGACGTTTGCCGTGAACCGGGTTCTGGGCGAGGGTGAACGGATCGACACGTTCGAAGCCGGAATCGACGGGTCCGCTACCGCCCTTAACAAGGGCCTCGCGTCCAGCGCGCGCGCCGACGGAACGTTGCCGCCCGGCATGATCGTCACGACGGATCTGGCCGGCGCCATCGAGTTGAAATTGCGCGAGGAGCACCTGCGGGCCTATCCGGCCACCACGCTTCGCCCGCTTCTGGCTGGACCGGGTCTGCGCGCGCTTCCGGCGTATCGCGAGCTGCCGGTGCGTTATCCGGTCACGCACATGATCCGCTGGCGCGCCGTCAATCCGCCTCGCTTTGCCGTGACGCCCCCGGCTCTCGCGCACCCCTCGCTGTGGCTGCTGTCCGACGACCTGCGTGCGACAGCGCGCGACGGAGCGACGGGCTATGGCTTCGACTTGCTCCAGGCCGGGGCGAACGCTTCGGTTCCCGCCGTGCCGGTCGCCAGCTGGAGCTGGGCCACCGCCATCGACGTCGTGGTGCAGCGCATTCCCGGCGCCGCCGACACGCTCGAGCTGATCGGGGCCGATCCCGACGATCGCCAGCGACTGGCGCAGCTGCTGGTCCACCTCGGTCAGATCGAGACGGACGAAGGCGGCATCAAGCCGTCATCGGATATGCCGATCCTCGACCTCGCCTGGTCGCTCTCGCCCGGCGCGGGCATGACCAACGGTCTGACGAGCGAGGCATTCGACCGCGACGCCAGCTTCCTCATCAAGGCCAATCTGTCGACGGAAACGCGCAGCGGCCGCACCGAGGCGATCGCCGACGCGGCGGAGGCACGGGATCATTTCGCCTCGCTCGCCAGCGATCAGGTTGCGCACTTCCTGACGCTCGTCTGGGAGTGCAGCGTGGTCGGGGGAGGCGGCTATTGGTTGCGCCTGGAGCGCCCGGGCGGCGCTGCGCTGCTGCCGGAGGCCGCATTCGACCAGCACGGCCGCGCGACGCTGACGTTGATCGTGCAACTTGATTCGCAGACCAAGGCGAAGGATGCCGATCGTACACTGCATTCTTTCAGCAACGCCGCCATCGTTGGCGATGCAGTCGATCCGGGCTCCGCGATGCTCTATGCCGTCGCCGACGCAGCGGGTCCGACGCAGCGCCAGGCCACACTCGGCCCGGGAGAAGTCGGCTTCGGGCTGGACCTGAAGCGCCCCGACGAGGAGCGTGCGGCAAGCGCCGACGATCGCACGCGTCAGCTCTACAGCATTACCGGCTATAGCCTTGTCGAGGACGCGCAGGGGCGCGAAGGGCAGCCCCTGGCGCCGCAGCTCGCGCGCGCGGACGACGGGACACCGGACAGTGACCGGTGGTCGATGATCCGCACCATCCCGATCCACCGCTTCCGCAGATCGAAGCTTCCGGATGTGCCGGGCTTCCCTCCCGCCGCGAGCGACCCCTATGCGGGGATTGCCCGGGACGCCGAGCCGGCAGAGATCGCGATATGGTTCAACGACCTGTTCGGAAACCGGACCGCGGCTGGGGCGCAGCACACGCTTCGCTTGCCGCTGCGCTACCGCGATCCGCTGGCCGGGCCCGGGAGCTGGCCGGCGACGACATTGACGTACGAGGTGCTGGGCGGCGCAGGGGATCCGGCGCGGCTGGTTGCGCGCGCGACGTTCCAACCGGCCGACCTCCAGCCGTCCGCCGGTCAGGCGGCGCAAGGGGTAGCGGCGTTCGCCGGACGTCAGGCGGAACAGTTCGGTCAGCTGTGGTACCAAGTTGCCCAGCCGGAGATAAAGGCGACGCTGCACACCACGCTGATGGTTGCAGCCGACGGGAAGCCCCAGCCGCTGGCGACCGGGATCGCCCCGCTGCGCAATTATCTCGCGGCTAGCTATCTCTACGCACGCGCCTGTGCGGCGGGGACGGATGTGCGGGTGCCCGCAACGTCGGGAGCGCCGTGCACGCCCGCTTCGCTGCGCACGCGCTTCGGCACCGACGCGGACGCACTCGCCTCGGCCAATGCCGGGGTGCGTGTCGAAGACATATTCCAGCAGGCGACGGTGCAGGTGCCCGAATTTGCCGTTGCCGACGGAAAGTCGACGATGCGCGCGCTGGCGCCGGCAGGCTGCGATCCGGAAGTCATGATCGCAGACCCGAGCAACCTTGCCTTGCCGCTGCGCGAAAAGGCCGTGCTCGCGACCGACAAGCGTTGGGTGCCCATTCCGGTGCCGGGTGCTGCCGACGCGCCGGTTCCGTCGCTTGCGCAACTGCTCGACGGGTTTCACACGACGCTCGAGGATCTCGCCAAGCACAACGCCAACGTCGTGGTATTCGCGGCGGGCGCGCGGCTCAACTATAACGACTTCATCGTGACGATCCCGCTGAGCGGCGACGACAGCATTCCGACGCTGGAGCAGGTGCGTGCCGCCTTTGTCGCGAAAAAGGCGTCACCGACCCTTTTGCAGATCCTGCAGGCAAATGCCGATGTCCCCGGTATTCTGCGCGCCGGCGCATCCTTGGCGACCTGCTGCTATCGCGTCGGGACGGGCGAAACGCTGGCGAGCATCGCCGCGTCCATCAGGCAACCCGAGCTGCATAAACGGAATATCGACACGGCCGGCATGTTCGCGCCCGGGGCGCCGATCCTGTTGCGGGTTCGCAGCATTGCGGGCGCGGGCAGGACGCTCGAGCGGCTTGCGTTCGAGCATGGCGTCCCGGCGACCGACATCTTCCTGTTCAACGCGGATGCGCCGCTGCGTGATGGCGGCGCGGCGCTCCCCGGACGCGCCGCCTGGCCCGCCGATCTTCGCCTGCCATGCACCATCCGTGCGGGCGACACGCTTGCGGCGATCGCCTCGCGGACGTCAGCCCCGGACGCGCTCTCGATCGTGCGCCTCAATGCTCGGCTTCCGGGCATTCTGAGGGCAGGTCTTTCGCTATCGCTCGGCGGCGTGGAGACGCAAGTCGAGGCCGATGAAAGCTTCGAGGCGTTCGCGGCGCGGGCAGGCGGGACCATCGACGCGCTGGCGGCAAAGATCGCATATGATAGCAGTACCTTGACGGCAGGTGCGCTGATCATCGTCCCGCCGGCCCGAACGCCCGCGATGGGCGATTGGACGCCGGCCGCGATCGCTGAACCATGGGGCGTCAACCCCGCGAGCTGGATGGCGGCCAATGCGGCCATGCCGGGTCTCCTGCTCGCCGGTGCGACGATCCGTGCCGAGGTCGGAGACGCCATCGAGACCGTCGCGCCGGACGATAGTTTCGCTGCCCTGCTCGGACGGTTCAAGGCACGCGGGATCGATGTCACGGTCGAAGCGCTGCTGCGCGCCAATGCTTCGGTGGGGTTCATTCGCGCAGATGCGCTGTACCTGATCCCGCCGGCCGACGCCCTGCTCGAGGCTGAGCTGGGTACCGGCGCCGTGCTTCCCGATCGCGCGATATTCCCGGTTCGCGCCGCGTTGAGGATCGAGCGCCCGATCGATCTCTGCGCAGCAAACGCGCCGGAGGGGCCCGATCCGATCGCGACGGTCGAAACGCCGCTGTCTCCGCTTCGCCTCGCGGCGGATCCGGATGCGGCGGAACAGGGCACGGCTTCGCTGCGGCCCTTCATCGCGCGGCTCGAAAAAGCCCTGCCCAATCTGCGGATCGCCACGGGGCGCACCGAAGCGGAGCCGGCTACGGAGCTCTGGGCGCTCAGCAACGCTGGCGGTGGTCTCGAAATGGTTGACGTGCGTCCGCGCTGCGACGTTCCGGGCCTAGGGGCTTCCCAGCCCCGCAGCTACGCGCTGCGACCGCTCGATACGACGCTGAAGGATCGGGCGCAGGTGTCCGTGCGTGCGCTCAAGCCGGATGGCACGCTGGAGGAGGCTCAGCCGCGGGACTATCACGCCATCGATCTCGATCTTTGGGCGACGTCCTTCCTCGCCGATGTGGAGCGGCTGCTGGCGCACGACATGGCGACCGCAGCCTATCGCGTCGAACCCGACGCACTCGACGCGATCATCGATACCAAACGGCGGCTGGCTCAGGCGATTCCGAAGGGGCTTTCGCCGATTCTGGCGGGTATCGACTGCCCGGACGACGCCATTGCCGCCGGTCGCAAGGCGCTTCGCCAGATGCTGCTTGGGTCGTTGAGCGATGGCTATGCCGCCGCCGCGTTGATCCAGTTCGACAGCGAGGTCGCCGCCCCATGGGACAATAGGGCGACCGCACCTCGGCTCGTCGGAACGCTCGAACAGGCGGCGGCGGGGGGAGTGGCGGTCAATCTCACCGATCCCAAGCTGGTGCTTGCCGCCGGGCACGGCTATGTGACGTCGGTTCTCACCGTGCCGGAGTTGCATCGTCAGGAGCAAATCGCGCTGCAGCTGCGCTACCCGGCGACCGAGCTGGAGTTCAACCGGCGCAAGCGGCTGGCGATCCCAGGTTCCGAACCCGACGACTGGTATGCGAGTTCCGACTGGGTCGGCTTCAACGACCCGTATGTGGATTTCGATCTCGGCACAGCCATCGTCCCGTTACCGCTTCGCGTGCATCCCCAGGCGCCGACGCTGTTGGACCAGTCAACCCGCGTTCCGCCTCCCGATGGCCTCGCCGATGTGGGCCGATGGAATTACGTCGTCCGCTTCGCCCACCAAACCGCCGAGCAGGACCGCATCGCGCTGAAAGTCACCTTCAACAGCGGCGGGGCAGCACCATCGATGGCCGCAAATGAGGTCGATCGGCTGTTCGACGCGCTCGCTTGCTATACCGAAGCGGCGGCGGCCCTCCGGTCAGCACTTGCCGGGCTGACGCAAATGCCCACCGCCAACACGCCCATCCTCGCTGCCGCGCTGCGCAGCTTCGCGGAGCTTGCCGGAGCGGTGGCGGATGCGTGGGAGGTGCATTGGGCGGGGAGGGAGTCCGGCGGCGCGGCTGCCTTCGAGTTGCCGCGCACCGACATGTCGGAACAGACGCATAGCTGGTTTGTCACGCTGCAGAGCGCGCACGGCAATTGGCACACACTCACGCTGGTGGCGCAATCGAATCCCGGCGACGACGATTGGCCGGAGATCGAATGCAGGCTGGACGACCGGACGACGTTGCTCGCCCCCGGAGAAATTGCCAGCGATACGCGCATCTACAGCTTTCCCGAGCCGGTCGCGGCGCACGTCGCTCTGGAATGGTGCTTCACCTTCGGGAATCTGCGCGTAACCCAGGTGCGCGACGCGACCGCCGGTTTCGCGGTGGATCGCAACAGCAAGCTGATCGAGAGCGCGAAGGCCGAGACGGCGGCGGGCTTTGTGTATCGGACACCCTTTGTCGCGTTTGCCGCGCCGGTTCGTCCCGAGCAGGTTGTCGAGAAGCGACTGATGCTCGACAGTTGGGCCCAGCGCCCGCTTGTCGGGCTGTTCACAGGTCTCCTCGGCTCGCTCGATACGCGCCGGACCGTCGCGTTCGCCGCCAGCTACGGCTTTGCCCTGAGCGCGGGTGACGCGCCGATCGAGACGATGATCCCGGTGCTGCTGCTCCCCGCGACCGTCGTGACACCCGAGCTGCCCGAGCAGATACGCACCGCGCTCGACGCATGGCTTGAGGCAAATTGTCCCGCGCGGGCGCGCGCCTTCTGGCGGTTCTCGGTTACGTTGTTCTCGGATTCGGAGACCGGCAAGCCGCAACCGCTCGTCGAGTTGCGCGATGTCCGGTCGGCCCTCTCCGGGCAGGGCGACGCGCCCGTGATCCGCGACTTGCGCTATCAGGACGGGGCTTTGGAGGTGCAATGGGCTTCGGTGCCCGGCGCCGAGCGGTTCGAAGCGGTGTTCGATCGGCCGGACGCGCCTGGCCAGCCTCCCGTGCCGGGCGTCGTCGTGCAGGACGGCGACGGCTGGCGCGCGCAGGGCGTGGGCTCCTTTGCCGATGGAGATTGCTGGCGGGCGCGGGTCCGCGGGGTCAGCGGTGCCGGTGCCGGGCCGTGGAGTGCGGATGACGACGCAGCGCGGCTGACCATCGCCAACCTGTCCCCGCCGGATGCGACGGTGCTGATCGACGCGGAAACCCATGCGCTGACCATCGAGGTCGGTACGGCGGATCCACGCGACATGACCGAGCTGGCGGTCACCGATGCCAGCGGTAGTGCGTGCGCGCACCAGCTGTTCGCGGGAGCCCGTATTACTCTCGACATCGCGACGATCGCGGCTCCGGTTCGCATCCGGCTCCGCAGCGTGCGCGATCGGTCCAGCGGTCATTGGGTCGAGACCCCATTGCTGCCGACCACCGGCGTGCAGGCGCCGCCCGATGTCACGGCCGTGATCGAAGGCGAGCAGGTACGGATCAGCTTTTCCCGATCTGACGCGGCGACGGCCTATGAGGCGGAGATCCTCGATGCCGCAGGCTCTTCGCTAAGCCCTCCGCTTGTGATCCGGGGTCAGGGTTCGCCGCTCACGCTGGACGCTGCCCGGCTCCCTGAGGGCGACAGCTGGCAAGTGCGCGTGCGGGCGCTGCTCGCCTCCTCTGAGCCGGAGCAATCGGCATGACCAATCCCGACCAGGATATCGATCGTTGGACCGTGCGCGGTCGCTGGGCCGCCCCGGTGCCGTTCACGCGCCCGCTGCCGCCAACGCCGCGCAGCCCGCTCATCGGCATCTTCGACACCGAGATCGGCTATGGCGGTCGCATCGTGCCCGAGAACCATCAGATCTGGGTCTTCGCCGACGGCTGCCGGGTCATGGGCGTCCCGGTGCAGCGCCCGGACTGGAAGGGCCGCACGCTCAGCTTCACGCAGCAGAGCGATGCTACGCGCGCGGGCAAGCCATGGGCGGGGTCGATCACGTTCGGCGAAAGCGACTTCGCCGGCTGGTGCCAGTTTCCCGGCGAGGGGCCGGTCGACTGGCGCGGACGCCTGCTCTATCCCGAACCGCCCGTCGGGGAATGGCCGATGGAGGTTCTGGAGGGCGATCGCTGGATGCTCCAGCCGCACCCCCTCCGCATCGCGCCCGGCACGATCGCGATCGGCGAGGCATCGATCGCAGAGCCTTTCTTCCGCGCGGGCGGGTTCAGCTTCGATCGTCAACCCGGCGCGACATCGGGAGGCGTGCCGTCCAGCGGAACATTGCAACAGGCCGGCACGGGGTGGGAGGGCACGTGCAGCTTCCCGGGCGAGCCGTCGCGCTCGTGGCGGAGCCGCGCGCCGTCTCCGCCCTACGGGCTCTACCGCACCTCGATCGGAATCGGCGGACGATGGTATGACGAGCACCATCCGGTCGAGATCAGCGGCAGCGGTGTGAGGATCGCCGGAGTCCCCGTGACCGGCGCGACGCTGGACCTGACCAGCTTGGCGTTCACCAACCAGGCCGATGCCACGCGGGCCGGAAAGCCCTGGGCAGGCAGGCTCCGCTTCGATGGCACCAACTGCAGCGGATGGTGTCAATTCCCGGGCGAGGGCCCAGTGGACTGGCGCGGCGTCCTCGTCGAAGCGCGCTAGCCAGCGGTAGGGTAACGGTCGGTCGCGGTCCGAGCGTTTCGCGTCGGCCACCGGAACTGGCTCGGTGCGCACGTCCGCACCGTTCCGTTATGCTGCCTCGACGTCGCCCGCCGCTTGCTCGATCGCGCTGCGACTTTGCGCCAGATAGTGGCGGCGCAAGCCGTGCTGATCGATGCTGACGGAGGCGTCCTTGATCCCTTGCAGCATTGCCCGGTCCATCGCGATGCCGGCGGCCCGACGACACTCTTCATCGGGCCAATATTCGACCAAGGACAAGCACTCGGGCTCGGCGATGTGCGACAAGATCTCCACGCGCGTGCAGCCGCCCCGCCGGATCAGCCAGCGCGCCATTGCCTCCAGCCGGTCTTGCAAAGCCGCTTGCGCGCCATCCTTCGCGCGAAGTTCGTACCGCTGGATCAGCATAGGACGAGCCTTTCCACCATTTGCCCGGCGAGGATGTTCAGGCTCGCATCGATCTCGGGCGGCAAGCTGCTGTGCGGGCCGCTCGCCAAGGCGAGGGAGTTGACGGCAATACCCAGGGGGGTGGGCCATCCGCGCAATGCGTGCGCCACGGTGCGAAGCGTGGCCAAGGTCGATCCGGTGGCCTGCCAGCCATAGGCGCATGCGATGCACCCGACTGGCTTGCCCGACAGATAGGGGGACGGATCCCCCGCCAGGTCCTCGGCATAATCGAGCGCGTTCTTGACCAGGCCGGATATGGTGCCGTGATACCCTGGCGATGCGATCACGACGCCGGCGCTGTCGCGCATCAGCGCGACGAGCGCCGCTGCCGCCTGCGATCGGTCGGCGGCGCCCGCCTCGTAGATCGGCAGGACGAGGTCCGGCCCGGCGACGCATCGCGTGGCGACGCCCAGGTCTTCGATCCTGGCGAGGGCGGAGCGGAGAACGAACTCGGAGGAGGAGCCGACCCGCGTCGTTCCACCGATGCCCAGGATATAGGGAGGGGAGGGACTCATGCGACGCTTTCCATGCGCGACAATGCAGCCACCGCATCCGCGATCGCATCGTTCAGCTCCGGCGGAAGCTCATGGCCCATACCCTCGAACAATCGCAGTTGCGCGCCGGGGATCAGGGATGCCAGCGCCTCCCCGCCCTGATGCGGGACCAGCGGATCGTCGGTCCCGTGGATGACCAGCGTCGGCGCGGAGATGCGGCGCACCCGATCACTGCGATCCCCGTCCGCGAGGATTGCGGCGCGCTGACGCACATAGCCCAGCGGGCGGTGGGCCCGATCGATCTCGGCCGTAACCCGCGCGCGCAATGCGGCGGGTTCGGGCGGATAGGCCGGGCTCGCGATGACCATCGCGTTGTCGATGCCTTGCTCGATCAGCGCATCGCGGTCGTCCCCGCCGGCGCTCCGCCGGGCGAGCAGGGCCTGCGCCTCGGGCGAGGGGCCCGGCAGGTCCGGATTGCCCGTGGAGGTCATCACAAGGGTCAGGGTCGCGACCCGGTCGGGATGTGAAAATGCGAGGTGCTGGGCGATGAACCCACCCATCGAAACCCCGAAGATATCGGCGCGTGGGATCGACAGCGCATCGAGCAGGGTCACGACGTCGTCGGCAAGATCATCCAGGCGATAGGGCAGCGACACCGCTTCCCCGCCGCGCAATGCCCGCGCGAGCGTTTTCAGGTCCGGGGTGGTGTCGTCGGGATAGTCATGCGACTTGCCAGCGTCGCGATTGTCGAGACGGATCACCTGAAAGCCGCGATCGACCAGCGCCTGCCGGAATGGCGCCGACCATCGGATCAGCTGCGAGCCGAGTCCGCAGATCAGCACGATCGGGCGTCCGGCGCCCTCGACCTCATAGGCGATCGGTCCGTGTCGGGCGGCGAGCGTCGGCATCAGACGATCTCGAACAGGCCGGCGGCGCCCATGCCGCCGGCGGTGCACATCGACACCACGACCCAGCGCACGCCGCGCTTGCGCCCTTCGATCAGCGCGTGGCCGATCAGCCGCGCGCCGGTCATGCCGAACGGATGGCCGACCGCGATCGCGCCGCCATTGACGTTGTACTTGTCGGGATCGATGCCGAGATGGTCGCGGCAATAGAGGCACTGGCTGGCGAACGCCTCGTTGAGTTCCCACAGCCCGATATCGGCGACCGACAGCCCGGCCCGGTCGAGCAGCCTGGGGATCGCGAACACCGGGCCGATACCCATTTCCTCCGGGCCGCAGCCCGCCGCCTGGAAGCCGCGATAGATGCCGAGAATGTCCTTGCCCTCGGCCTGCGCGGTGGCGCGGTCCATTACGATCTGCGCGGCGGCGCCGTCGGAGAGCTGGCTGGCGTTGCCGGCGGTGATGTTGCGGCCTTCCTCGATGACCTGTCCGCCCTTCCACACCGTCTTGAGGCCCGCCAGCGCCTCGACGGTGGTGCCGGGGCGGATGCCCTCGTCCTGCGTCACCGTGACGGTCTCGCTGCCGGTGCGGTTGCCCTCCTTGTCGAAGATTGCCTTCTCGACCGTGATCGGCACGATCTCCTCGGCGAAGGCGCCGTTGGCGAGGCCCGCCTCGGCCCGCTGCTGGCTCTGCGCGCCATAGGCGTCTTGGCGCTCGCGGCTGATGCCGTAGCGTTCGGCGACGATCTCAGCGGTCTCGATCATCGCCATGTTGGCGTGCGGCTCGCGCGCCAGCACCGACTCGTTGCGAAAGCGCGGCGCGTCCTTGTTTACCGTCAGGCTGATCGATTCCATGCCGCCCGACAGCGCGACGTCGATATCGCCCGCGACGATCGAGCGCGCGGCAAGCGCGAGCGCGGTGAGGCCGGAGCCGCACTTGCGGTCGAGCGTGAAGGCGGGGACGCTCTGCGGCAGCCCGGCGGCGAACACCGCCATGCGCCCGGCATTGCCCCCCTGCGTGCCCCACTGGTTGCCGACGCCCCAGAAGATGTCGTCGATCCGCGCCGGATCGATCCCTGCACGCTCGACCGCGGCGTTCATCACATGGCCGGCAAGCACCGGCGCCTCGGTCGCGTTGAACGCGCCGCGATAGGCCTTGCCGATACCCGTCCGGGCGATAGAAACGATCGCGGCTTCGCGCATGATGGCTCCTGTCAGATAGCGATGCGATGGCGCAGATGCGCCGGAACGGGTTCGACCCAGCCGGTGCGCGCCGGGTCGATCTCCGGGACGGCGATGACCCGGCGCCGGACAAGCTCCGCCACCAGCTCGGCGTCGACTCCCAGCTCGCCGAGCACATCGGCGCTGTCGCTGCCGAGCGATCGGACATGCGAAGCGGGCGCATGACCGGCTTCGATCGCCGGCCCCGGTACGGGGACTTCGGTGCCGTCGGGATAGTGCACGCGATGGATCGCCCCGGACCCCTTGGCCTGTTCTTCATCGAAGAGTTGTCGCGCGCTGCGCATGACGCCGCAGGTGACGCCGAGCCGTTGCAGGGCGTCCATCGCTTCATGCGCGGTCATGTGATCGAACCGCTGTTGTCCCGCCGCGATGGCCGCCGTCTTGAGCGCGTCGTCGTTCAGGAAATCGGGTACGTCGATCATGCCCGGCGGCGCCCATTCCGGATGGCCGACAAACTGCGCGAAGCCGCGCCACATGCCGATGGTGATCGCCGCGACGAACAGGCTGCCCTCGCGTGTCGGAAACAGGTGGACGAAGCGGGTTCCGGCGCGGGTGGCCGAGCGCGTCGGATCGAGATTCCACAGCCCGATCATCGAGATCTGGTGGCCGAGATAGGTCGTCATGACGTCGAGCATGTTCATCTCGATCAGGCGCCCACGCCCGGTCCGCTCGCGTTCCGCCAACGCGACAGCCGCGGCAAAGGCGGCGTGCGCGCCGACGCTGTGGTCGGCAAACAGGATCTGGCTCAGCAGGGGCGGGCCGTCCTCGCTGCCGGTCATTTCGGCGATCCCGCTCATCGCGATGATCGACCCGTCGAATGCGGCATAGTCCGCCCAGGGGCCGCGCATGTCGTAGCCGGTGACATGCACCATCACCGCGCGCGGGTTGAGCGCCGATAGATGCTCGAACCCGAAGCCCAGCTTCTCGGGCACCCCGCGGGTATAGTTGGTGATGACGACATCGGCCCAGCCGAGCAGCGGATCGAGCACAAGTGGCGCATCGGGGCTGCGCAGATCGACCGCTACGCTGCGCTTGCCGCGATTATGGCAGGCAAACAGCATCGAATCATCGACCTGCCCGACCTGCAGGCTCTTTCGCGAGGGATCGCCCGACAGCGGCTCGACCTTGATGACCTCCGCGCCCTGATCGCCCATCATCTGGGCGGCGTGCGGACCGGCGATATAGTGGCCGATCTCGAGCACGCGGACGCCCGCCAGCGGACCGCTCATGGATGCACCGGATTGGGGCGGGTTTCGCGGGGCAGCGGCTTGCCGTCGGACAGCTCGGCATCGCCGGGCATCGTCGTCGCCTCGGCATAGATTTCGCTCAGCCGGCGCAGATTATCCTCATGCTGCTCCTTGCTGATGCGGTAGCGGCTGACGAACCACATCGCGATCAGGATCAGCCCGCCGTAAATCGGGATGTAGAGCAGCGCGAGCAGGTCAAGCTGCGATTCACTGACGGATCCGCGCGGCGTCTTCATGTCGAAGCCGACGGCCGACAGGACGAGGCCGGCGACGAACACGCCGATGCCCGACACGAATTTGCGGAACAGATTGTCGGCGGAGAACAGCAGGCCTTCGGACCGGCGACCCGTCTTCAACTCGCTGTCCTCGACGATGTCCGCGATCATCGACGGGACGAGAACCGCGCCGGCGATCAGCAAGATCTGGGTCGTGACATTCTCCACCAGCAACACGGGGAAGACGATCCAGTGGTCGTTGCCCGGCAGGATATCGATCGTACGCAATGCCAGCGGCAGCAGCGTCACGAACATCGCCGAGAACCATGTGACGAGCGTCGCGCGCTTCTTCCCCCACCAGCCGACCAGCACGGGCGCGATCACGACGCCCAGCAGGCTTCCCGGCACCTGCGCAACGGTCAGGATCGCGATCTCGTTCTGGTCGAAATCCCAGAAGTAGAGATAGAAATACACCTCCAGTGCCGCGCGCGCGCCGATCGCGGCCATGTAGATCATTCCCGCGATCGCCATGAACACGAAGGACGGGTTGCTTAGCGTGGCGAAGATTTCGCCGAACATCGATCGCGGGGTCAGTTTGCGCTTGGGCGGTTGGCGCAAATAGCGGATGCGGTCGTGCGTGCCCGCAGCCGAGCACAGGATGACGACGAAGATGATCGCTGCCGCGACGATGGAATAGCTGGTGTATCCGGCGCGCTCGGTCACACCGCCGGTGCTCTCCGCCATGAAATAGCGGTAGCCGGCGAGCACCATCAGCAAGCCGCCGCAGGTCTCGAACGCCTTGCGCCAGCTGATCAGCTTGGTCCGCTCGTTATATTCCGGCGCCAGCTCCGGGCCCAGCGCGACGCTCGGCAGCTCGAAGAAGGTATCGAACGTCCGCACGACGAGTAGGCAGGTCAGCATATAGGCGAACAGCTGGCCATGGGTCAGCCCCGCAGGCGGGTTCCACAGAAAGTAGAAGCCCAGCGCCAACGGCAGCGCGGCGGCATACATGAACGGATGCCGCCGCCCCCAGCGCGACCGGAAGTTGTCGGACAGCTGGCCGATGATCGGATCGACCAGCGAGTCGTAGATCGTCGCGATCAGGATGACGCTCGCCACCATCGCCGGCGGCAGGCCCACCGCCTGATTGTAGAAGATCAGCAGGAATGCGGTGAAGCTGCGGGTCTTGATCCCGGTAGAGGCGGAGCCGATGCCATAGGCAAGCCGGGTCCTGAGCGAGAGGGGCGGCGGCAGCGCCGCGCGCGCCGGACGTGCGTCAGCCGAAATCATGCTTCATCTTCCTCTGCTGCGAGCAGGCGTTCGGCTTGCCAGGCACGGTCCCCCCATTCGAGATCCGCCAGGATCAGCCGCTTGCCGATGCGAGTCGGTCGGTTTTCTTCGGTCATGCCCATGCCGCCATGCAGCTGGATCGAGGTCTCGGCGACGAACCGTCCGACCTCGCCGACGCGCAGCTTGGTCCTGGCGATCTCGCGCGCTGGCAGTCGGCCCGGATCGTCCTCGATCGCGCGCAGGGTCGCCGCGGTCAGGGCATGTGCGTTCTGATAGGCGATGTACATGTCGGCGACATGGTGGCGGAGCACCTGGAAACTCGACAGCGGAACGCCGAACTGGTGGCGCTCGCGCAGATAGCCGACGGTATCTTCGATCACCGTCGCAGCACCCGCGACGATCTCGACGCACGCCGCCAGTGCGGCAAGGTCGATCGCGCGGTCGATGTCCTTGCCCGGATAGCATGCCGCGATCGGCACCGCGTCGAAGCGCAGGTCCATGGCGAGGCGGCCGTCGATCCGCTGGTGGACGCGCTGTTCGACCTGCTCGGCGGGCACCAGCACCACGTCGCCATCCAGCGCGATCAGGAAGTGGGTCGAATCCGGGACGCATTCGGTGCCCAGCACAGCGCCCGAGATCCGGTCGTCCGTGATGCTCAGCGTCGATGCGTCAGGCCAGGCCGCGCGCCACGGGTACACGGCGTCGAGGACGACCGTCGGGCGCAGTTCCCCGTCGGCGACGCGCGTCAGCGCGGCATCGTCGAGCAGATGCGGCAGCAGCAGTGACGATTTGACGAGGGGGAGGGGAAGCGCGTAGCGCGCCGCCCCCTCGATCAGGGCGAAGGTATCGATCGCCGATCCGCCGACGCCGCCCAGTGCCTCGGGGATCAGCGACAGCGGCCAGCCCAGCGCCACGGCGCTGTCCCAAACCTGTTCGAGATCCGCCTGCCAGTCCGATCCGCGGCGCGCGGAGCCGGCACGCGCATCCGCGTCTTCGGCGAACCTCGCGGCGACTTCGAACAGTTCGCCTCCGGTGACGGGGTGATATTCAAATGCCATGGATCAGCTTCCGAACAGATCGCGTGCGATCACGTTCTTTTGCACCTCGTTCGATCCGCCTAGGATCGTGCGCGCGCGGTGGAACATGTAGTTCTGGACCCATTCCACGCCGTCCACCGCCTCGTTCCCGGTGGTGGAGTAGCGCGACGCGGCGACCGCGCCCTGAACCTCGAGTGCGATCTCGCTCACCCGCTGCTGGATGCGGGACGACGCGGCCTTCAGCACCGACGGCTGCAGGCGCAGCGGCTGGCCCGCCGCCACCGTCGCGACCGCGCGCCGACCGAGCTCGCGTTGGCCCGCCAGTTCGGCTTCGCACTGCGCCAGCCGCATCTCCAGCGCGCGGCGCCGCACTTCATTGTCGCGACCCGGGAGCGCATCGCGCACCAGCGCCCGCGTCCGCCGCAGATATTGCGTCAGCGGCGCGGTATTGGCCGAGCCAAGGCGTTCGCGGTCCAGCAGAAACTTGCCGATCTCCCAGCCTTGCCCGTCTTGCCCGATCCGGTTCGCGACGGGCACGCGCACGTCCTCCAGGAACACTTCGTTGACATGGTGCCAGCCGTCGATCGTCCGCACCTCGCGCACCGTCACGCCCGCCGAGTCCAGCGGGATCAGCAGCATCGTGATACCATCCTGCTTGCGCGCCCCGTCGCCGGAGCGAACCAGGGTGTACATCATGTCCGCCTCATGGGCGTGGCTGGTCCACAGCTTCTGCCCCGTCACGACATACTCGCCGTCGTCCAGCACCGCGCGGGTCTTCAGCGCGGCGAGGTCGCTTCCCGCGCCCGGCTCGGAATAGCCCTGACACCACCATTGCCCACCCGTCAGGATGGGCGGCAGGAAGCGCTCCTTCTGCTCCTGCGATCCATATTCGATCAGCACCGGCCCGAGATGTCGCAGCCCGTGGTGATATTGCGGCGGGCATTCGCATTCCGCAGTCACTTCATCGAAGATGAAGCGCTGGCGAACGTCCCAGCCGGTGCCGCCATGTTCGACCGGCCAGCTGGGGGCGCCCCATCCGTGATCGTAGAGGATCCGCTGCCAGCGGCTCCATTCCGCGCGCCCGATCTTGCGGTTCGCGGCGACCGTCTCGCGGATGTCGGCGGGACATGCGCGCAGGGCGAACGCCCGGACTTCCTCGCGGAACGCGTCGTAGTCGATGGCGGACATACGCTCAGTACCCCTTGAACACGGGCGCGCGCTTTTCGAGGAATGCGGCGCGTGCCTCCTTGGCATCGTCGGTGCGCGACAGTTCCTGGGTGAAGTTCTGCTCCATGCGATAGCCGTCCTTGGCCGGCATGTTCTCGACCATGTTGCAGCTGATCTTCGCATAGCGGATGCCGAGCGGGCTCTTCGACGCGATCTCCGCGGCGAGCGCGCGCGCGGCCGGCATCAGCTCCGCACTCGGATGCACCGCGTCCACCGCGCCGAAGCGACAGGCCTCTTCGGCGGAGATTGCCGCGCCGGTGAACATCAGGCGGCGCGTCATGCCCTTGGGGAACAGGCGGCTGAGCATCGCCGCGCCGCCGGCCAGCCCGACATTGATTTCCGGCATGCCGAAGCGCGCCTTCTCCGATGCCAGCGTGATGTCGCACGCCATGGCCAGCCCGAAGCCGGCCCCGAGCGCCGCGCCGTCGACGGCCGCGATGACCGGCTTGAAACATTCCTTGATCGCGTTGCCCGTCTCACGGACGAAGCGCGCGTGGTGCGCATAGTCGCCATATCTGTCGGGGTCCGGCCGGTCCTTCAGGTCGGCGCCCCCGCAAAAGACCCGCTGATCGGAACAGAGGATCGCGACCCGGATATCGGGCGATTCCGAGATCCGGTCGAAGGCGGCGATCAGCTCCCCGCGCAGTTCCAGCCCCAGCGCGTTCACCGGCGCCCGCCGCATGGTCACCGTGGCGATATGGTCCGCTACTTCGATCGTCAGCATCTCGCTCATGCCAGTCCTCACTCACCACGAAAAACAGGAGGGCGCTTCTCTGCAAAGGCGGCGCGGCCCTCGCGATAGTCGGCGCTCGCGAAACAGGCCTGCACGGCGGCATCGACCGCCGCGCTGTCCCGCTCCGCCAGCGCCTTGACGGCTTCGTTCACCGCCATCTTGGCCGCGCGAACCGTCATCGGGGCGTTGCGCGCGACCATGCGGGCATAGTCCGTCGTCGCATCCGACAGACCGCTCTCCACGACCTTGTTGATCAGGCCGATCCGCAGTGCTTCCGCGGCATCGAGCTGCCGGGCGGAGAACAACATGTCCTTCGCCGCGCCTGGGCCGGTCAGCCGGACGAGATCGACGACCCCGCCCAGCCCATAGCCGAGCCCGAGCTTCGCCGCCGGAATGCCGAACACCGACTTCGCCGAAGCGATACGGATGTCGCAGCCCAGCGCGACGACCAGCCCGCCCCCGATACAATAGCCGTCGATCATCGCGATCAGCGGTTTGGCAAAGCCATTGAGGTCGGTGCGCGCCTTGCGGCTGACCGCGGTATAGGCTTCGTTTGCCTCGGGAGAGTTCCGTTTCGCGCCAAATTCGGACAGGTCCGCGCCGGATACGAACGCCTTGCCGCCGGCGCCGGTCACGACGACCGCGCGCACCGCATCATCGGCGGCGAAGGTGGCGAGCAGCGCGCTGATCCCCGCCCACATGTCGAGCGAGACGGCGTTATGCTTGGCGGGGCTGTTGAAGATCATCCAGCCGATGTCCCCGTCCACCCGGCCCAGCAACCGCTCGGTGCCGCTGTCGATGAAGGCGCCGCTGCCCAGATCGGTCGTCATGCCGCGATCCCTTCATTGCCGATCGCGAGCCTGCGGATTGCGGCATAGTCGAGCTTGCCGTTGGGTGCGCGGCCGAGATCGGGGACGATCACCATGCTGCGTGGCACCTTGAACGAGGCGATCTGCGACCGGACGAACTTCGCGAGGACGTCGAGGCCGGGGTTGGTGGCGGTCCGCTCCAGCTCGATCACCGCGCAGATGCGCTCTCCGAAGCGCGGGTCGGGCAGACCGATCACCGCCGCGTCGCGCACCGCCTCATGCCGCTTCAGCGCTTCTTCGACCTCTTCGGGGAAGACCTTCTCGCCGCCGGTGTTGATGCACTGGCTGCCCCTGCCGAGCAGTGCCAGCGTGCCGTCGGCCTCCACCGTCGCCCAGTCGCCGGGCATCGACCAGCGGCGACCCTCGATGACCGGGAATGTACGCGCGGTCTTTTCCGGGTCCTTGTAATAGCCAAGGGGAATATGCCCGGCGACGGCGACCAGGCCGGCCTCGCCGCTGCCCGGCTCGATCCGCCTGCCATCCTCGGCAAAGACGGCGCAGTTCGGGCCCAGGACGAAGCGTCCGGTGTCCGCCATCGCCTTCGCCGTCGAATGCGACGTCGCCATCTGAAACCCCTCCGACGAGGCGAAGGTGTCGGTCAGCGTCGCGTGCGGCATATGGCGCAGCAACCCCAGCTTATTTTCGATGCTCCACATCGTGCCGGACGAGTTGATGTTGCGAACGGCAGAGAGGTCCCAGCGCCCGGGATGGGCATCGAGCGTGTCGAGCAGCGGGCCGGCAAATGCCATGCCGACGATCGAAATGCGCGCCACGCGCAGCCGTGCGGCCTCGTCGAGCAGCTTGACCGGATCGAAGCCGGTGCCCGGCAGCGTCGCTGCCATCCCGCCCGAATTGAGCGCCGCGATCGCGCTCATCAGCCCGGTACCGTGCATCAGCGGGCAGGCGACCAGGGTCGACAGCGGCGGATGGCTGGCGGCGCGCACACCGGCCTCGTCGGGCGAGGACAGGGGCGGAAGGCCCATGGCGACGTTCGCGCAATAATTGCCGACGCCGATCAGGTCGGCCTGACGCCAGATCACGCCCTTGGGCTTGCCGGTGGTACCGCCGGTATAGATAATGATCCGGTCATCGCCCGACCGTTGCTCGACGCCGATCCGTGGGGCCGCAGGGCCGCTCACGATCTCGTCGAAGTCGATCGCCCAGGCGGGAAGCGGGTCGCGATGCTGATGCACCGCGATCCAGCGCTGGACCTGTGGCAGGTCGCGACGGACGTGCTGGACATGCCCGGCATAGGCGATGTCGAACACCACCGCTTCGGCATCGGCATTGTCCAGCAGGTAGACGATTTCGCCGGGGCCGTAGCGATAGTTGACGTTGAACGGCACGACCGAGATTTTCAGCGCCGCATATACGGCGATCATATAGTCGGGAGTGTTGGGCAGATAGATGCCTAGTTTCGATCCCGGCCGCAGTCCGGCTTCGCGCAGAGTCGCGGCCAGCGTGCCCGCGCGGCGCTCGAAGGTCTGCCAGTCGATCGACCTGTCGCCATGGACCAGCGCGGCCCGCTCGGGCTGGGCCGCAGCCAATGCGTCCCAGATGTTGGCATAGGTCCAGGCCAGCATCGAAATCCCTCTCCCTCGATCGTCGGACCATCTGACTGACCGCTCGATTGCACTTGCTAAAGAAGCGACTTTGCAAGATCAAGCGATTTGTGAACAATGTTCCACTAAATGGAACGATGGATGGGAGTCGCGCGTGAGGCGGTATGATTGGCAGGATGCACTGCTGCTCGATGAGCAGCTCGAAGAGGACGAACGGATGGTGCGGGACAGCGCCCGTGCCTATGCGCAGGACAAGCTCGCGCCGCGGGTGCTGCACGCCTTCGAGCGCGAGCACACCGATCCGGAAATCTTCCGCGAGATGGGGGCGCTGGGACTGCTCGGGCCGACGCTTCCGGAAGACTATGGCGGCATCGGTGCCTCCTATGTTTCCTATGGCCTGATCGCGCGCGAGGTCGAGCGGGTCGACTCCGGCTACCGCTCGATGATGTCGGTGCAATCGAGCCTCGTGATGTTTCCCATCCACGCCTATGGCAGCGAGGCGCAGAAGCAGCACTACCTGCCAAGGCTCGCCTCGGGCGAGGCGATCGGCTGCTTCGGGCTGACCGAGCCCGACGCGGGATCGGACCCGGGCGGCATGAAGACCCGCGCGGTGAAGACCGCCGAGGGATACCGGCTAAACGGCAGCAAGACGTGGATCTCCAACGCGCCCATCGCCGACGTGTTCGTCATCTGGGCGAAGTCGGACGTACATGGCGGCGCGATCCGCGGGTTCGTGCTGGACAAGGGGACCAAGGGGCTCAGCGCGCCGAAGATCGACGGCAAGCTGTCGTTGCGCGCATCGATCACCGGCATGGTCGTGCTCGACGATGTGGAGGTGGGCGAGGACGCGTTGCTGCCCGAGGTGGAGGGGCTCAAAGGCCCGTTCGGCTGCCTGAACCGCGCGCGCTACGGCATCTCATGGGGTGCGCTCGGCGCCGCTGAATGCTGCTTCGAAGCTGCGCGGCAATATGGCCTCGACCGGCACCAGTTCGGCCGTCCGCTCGCCGCGACTCAGCTCTACCAGAAGAAGCTCGCCGACATGCAGACGGAGATCGCGCTGGGCCTGCAGGCGTCGCTGCAGGTCGGTCGCTTGATGGATCGCGGCATGTTTGCGCCGGAGATGGTGTCGATCGTGAAGCGCAACAATGTCGGAAAGGCGCTCGCCATCGCGCGCGAGGCCCGGGACATGCACGGCGGCAACGGCATTTCGGGCGAGTTTGGCGTGATGCGCCACGCGCTGAACCTCGAGACGGTCAACACCTATGAGGGCACGCACGATGTCCACGCGCTGATCCTGGGGCGCGCAATCACCGGTCTGGCGGCATTTTGACCCAAGGCAGCTGCAATAAATTACTTTCCATATTGTGGAACACTATTCCGATGAATATGGTGCCGAGTCATAAAGCGGCATGAATTGCGCGGAAAGGGATTTCATTTGATCGCGACGGAAACCAAAGCCGCCACAGAGGGGAACACTGCGACGGGGCCGGAAACGGCACTGCCGCTTCAGGGACTGGTGGTGCTGGACCTGACGCTGGCCCGCGCCGGCCCGACCTGCGTGCGCCATTTCGCCGATTGGGGCGCGGACGTGATTCGCGTCCAACCCCCTGACACGGGCGACGAAGAGGTGATCGGTCGCCGCGACGGGTCCGATTACCAGAACATGCATCGCGGCAAGCGCGTCATCACGCTGGATCTCAAGACGAAGGCCGGCCACGCCGCCTTCATCGAACTGGTCAAGCGCGCCGACGTCATGGTGGAGAATATGCGTGCGCCGGTGAAGCACCGGCTCGGCATCGACTGGGACACGCTGCACGCGGCGAACCCGGGGCTGATCCTTGGCAGCATCAGCGGTTTCGGCCAGACCGGTCCCTATACGGCACGCGCCGGGGTCGATCAGATTGCGCAGGGGATGAGCGGGTTGATGTCGGTGACGGGGGCGCCCGGCGGCGGGCCGATGCGCGTCGGTATCGCGGTCGCGGATCTGACGTCCGGCAATCTGCTGGCACTATCGATCATGATGGCGCTCTACGAGCGCGCGCGCACGGGGGTGGGGCGGTGGGTGCACACCTCGCTGCTCGAAAGCCAGATTTTCATGCTCGACTTCCAGGCCGCCCGCTATCTGCAGACCGGGGTGGTTCCCGTGCAGGTCGGGAACGACCATCCGACGGCCGTGCCGACCGGCGTCTTCCCGACGCTGGACGGGTGGGTGAACATCGGCGCATCCTCGTCGAAGCAATGGACCAATCTGTGCCGCGTGATCGAGCCTGCCTGGCTCGACAAGCCCGAATGGCAGTCGCAGGCCGACCGTAGTCGTGACCGCGCGGCCGTCCACGAAGCCTTGGCCGAGCGGACCGCACAGCAACCGACGGCGCACTGGGTGGAAGCATTCGAGGGGGTGGGGATCCCCTGTGGACCGATTTACACGATCGACCAGGTATTCGAGGATCCACAGGTCCGGCATCTCGACATGACGCCGGAGGTCGATCACGATCGGCTCGGCAAGATGCGTCTGGTGGGGTCGCCGCTCAACTTCGAGGGGCATCCGCGCAAGCTGCGCTCAGCGGCGAAGATCACCGGCGTGGACACGGTCGAAGTGCTGCGTTCGATCGGCTATGACGATGCCCAGATCGCCGAGGTCACCGGCAGTTCGACTTGAGTGCTAAAGCTCGCCCACCGTTTCGGCGATGCGCGCGCAGGTGTAGAGCAACGCCTCGACGATCTGCGCGTCCTTCGCCGGATCGACGCGCTCGGTCGGTGCGGTGACGGAGATGGCGGCCGCGGCGCGGCCGTCCCGACCCATGATGGGCGCGCCATAGCTGCAGATGCCGACCGTCCAGCTGCCATTGGCGCTGGTATACCCCTTGGTCCGCACCTCTTCGAGGTCGGCCATGATCTGGCGCGGGTCCAGCCCCTGCGCACGCGGGCGGGTGGCGATCGAGTGCTGGATGATCTGTTCGGCGTCGGGCTCGTGCGCCAGCATCGCCTTGCCCGGCGCGGTCATCACCGCGAGCGCGCGCGATCCCGGCTGGGTCGAGAAGCGCAACGGGCGGGCGGCCAGGATCTTGTCGAGGAACAACACCTCGTCGCCGTCGAGCACCAGGAGGTTGATCGTCTCCTGGGTCAGCCTGTGCAATTCCTGCATATAGGGCGCGGCGGCGCGCTTTGCGGGATGGTCCGCGATGATGTTCTGGCCCCATTCCCACAATTTGAGCGTGGTGCTGTAGCGGCCGGAATCGGCATCCTGCTGAACGAAACCCAGCTCTATCAATGTCCCCAGCAGGCGATGCACGCCGCTTTTCGGAAGCTTCAACTCTTCTGCGATGACAGACAGTCGGACCGATCCCCTGCTGCGCACCAGCAGCTCGAGGACGTTCACCCCTTTGACGATCGTGGATTCCATCGGCGGCTTCCTAAGCAAGCATTGGGCACTTCACCAGATTTTTACGCGCTGCGCGAGCAGACCGCAATCTATCCGGCGATAAGTTCCATATAATGGAACGAGTTTATGAAATAGCATACTTTGTTCTTGCCTTGGCGCGCGAATCGCGCAATTCCTGTGAATCAGAGCAGCGACACAGCGTTTGGAGGGTGAGGATGAAATTCGGGATTTTCTATGAGCTGCAACTGCCGCGCCCGTGGCACGCCGACAGCGAATACAATCTCTATCACAACGCGCTGCACCAGCTCGAACTCGCCGACCGGCTGGGCTACGACTATGCCTGGGAGGTCGAGCACCACTTCCTCGAGGAATATTCGCACAGCTCCGCGCCCGAGGTGTTCCTCGCCGCAGCCGCGCAGCGCACCAAGCAGATCCGTCTGGGTCACGGCATCTTCCAGCTGACGACCAACCATCCCGCAAAGCTTGCGGCGAAGGTCGCGGCGCTGGACCTGATTTCGGACGGACGCGTCGAATTCGGCATGGGCGAGAGCGCCAGCGTGACCGAGCTTGGCCCGTTCGACGTCAATTTCGACGACAAGCGCGCGATCTTCGAGGATGCGGTGCGGTGCATCACCCCGATGTTCGGCGACGCGCCGGTCGAGTATCACGGCCCCTACCACGATTTCCCGCTGCGCAACGTCGTGCCGAAGCCGCGCCAGAAGCCGCATCCGCCGATGTGGACCGCCTGTTCGCAGCTGGAGACGATCCAATATGCGGGCGAGAAGGGCTTCGGCGCGCTGGGGTTCCAGTTCGTCAGCTCGGATGCGGCGCGCGCCTGGGTGCATGCCTATTACAATGCCTTCACCAAGCGGCGCGCCCCGCTGGCGGACTATCAGCCCAATCCGAATATCGCGCTGGTCTCGATGTTCATGTGCGCCGAGACGGACGAGGAGGCGCAGCGCAAGGCCGATGGCGCGACCTTCTTCCAGTTCTGCCTGCGCTATTATGGCCAAAGCCAGGATCGCGAGCGCCCTGCGGCCGGGTCGGTCAACATGTGGGAGCTCTACAACGACTGGAAGCGGGCCAATCCGGAAAGCGCCGCCGCTGCCCTGCGCGGCGGCCTGATCGGATCGCCCGAAACGCTGCGCCGCAAGCTGCGCAAGTTCGAGGAATCGCACATCGATCAGGTCATCCTGCTTAACCAGGCAGGCATGAACACGCACGAGGACATCTGTTCGAGCCTCGAGCTGTTCGCGAAAGAGGTGATGCCCGAATTCCACGCCAACATCCCCGCGCACGAGGCGTGGAAGGCCGGTGTGCTGTCGGGAGAAATCCAGCTCGAGGAAATCGAGACCGAGGCGTTCAAGCAGCGCTACGGCGCCAAGGCGCTCAACATTCAGCCGGTTAAGGCAGCCTGATCGGTCGCCGGGCACGCGGTGCCCGGCGACGCACTGCGCGCCTCGGCGCGCTTGAGCCGGACCTGACGTACGGGCCGGTGTTTGAACCGCAACGACGGTCTATGGGGAGGTCTGGAATGCAAAACAGTTCAGCATTTGCGCGACTGGTGGGTGGTGTCGGAGCCACCGCACTGACTTTGATGCTCGCAACCGGCGTGCATGCGCAGGAAGCGCCGGCACCCACGCCAACGCCCGAGCCGGCTGCCGAGCGTGAACAGGAAATCGTGATTTCCGGGTCGCGTGCGATCGTCGACGGGACCAATGCCCCGACGCCGGTCGCGGTGGTCTCCAACGAACAGCTCAAGACCGCGTCGCCCAGTTCGTTGATCGACGGTCTGAACCAGCTGCCCGTCTTCTCGTCCTCCGTGCGTCAGAACAGCACCGGTTCCTCCGGGTCGGGGCAGGGCGGCAACGGCGGCAACTATCTCAACCTGCGCGCGCTGCTGCCCACGCGGACGCTGGTGCTGCTCGACGGGCGTCGTACCGTCGCCTCGAGCATTCAGATGAATGCCACCGACGTCACGCTTTTCCCCCAGATGCTCGTCAGCCGGGTCGACGTGGTGACCGGCGGCGCATCCGCCGCCTACGGTTCGGACGCCGTTGCCGGTGTGGTGAACTTCATCATCGACAACAAGTTCAAGGGCCTGAAGGTCGAGGCGCAGTCCGGCATTTCCACCTATGGCGACAACTTCTCCTATCGCTATGGCGCGGCGGGCGGGATGGATTTCGCGGGCGGACGGGGCAACATCATCGCCAGCTTCGAGCGCGCGGAAACGAAGGGCATCAACGACGCGAATGCGCGCGACTGGTCGGCAGCGGGGTGGGGGATCATCCCCAGCACGATCGCCCAGACCGGCACGACCCAGATCATCGCGCCCGATATCCGGACGAACCTGGTCACCTATGGCGGCACGATCCAGAGCTGTTTCCCGACCGGCGTCGCATGCCCGATCGCCAACCAGTCGTTCAATCCCGATGGGACGCTGGTTCCCTTCGTCACCGGGCAATATGCCGGCTCGTCGGTGGCCTCCGGCGGCAGCGGTGCCGCGGTGCGCACCAACCTGACGACGAGCAACTGGACCAATACGGCGTATCTGCGCGGCCAGTTCGAATTCAGCGACTCGCTGACCTTCTTTGCCGAGGGCATCTATGGCGATGTGAACACCAAATATGTCGGTGCGCCGTCCAGCATCACCAGCGGAAGCAGCTCGGGCATCATCATCTATCGCGACAACGCGTTCCTGCCCGCTGCGGTGCGCGCGACGATGGTCGCGAACGGCATCACCTCGTTCCGCATGGGGCGCGCCAACAAGGAAATCGCACCCAACGTCAACCGCACCAACACCAAGACCTGGCGCGGCGTCGCCGGTTTCGAGGGCAAGATAGGCGGCGACTGGAACTACTCGCTCGCGCTCGAGCGCAGCCATTCCCACTATCATCTCGAAAGCCGCGGCAACCGGATCATCGAGAATTTCTACAATGGCGCGGACGCGGTGATCAATCCGGCGACCAATCAGCCGGTCTGCCGGTCGACGCTGCTGGGTCTGCCGCAGGGGGTGGGGTGCGTTCCGATCGACCTGTTCGGCGAAGATTCGGCCAGCCCGGAGGCGATCGCCTATGCCTCCGGCACCGCGATCGCGGATCTCTATCTCGATCAGACCAACGTCATGCTCGACCTGCGCGGGCGTCCGTTCGACACCTGGGCCGGACCCGTCTCGATCGCGTTCGGCGCGGAATATCGCAAGGAAAGCGCCCGGCAGGAAGTCGATCCGATTTCGGCGAGCGTGAAGAACGGCACCGGCATCCGCGGCTTCCCGTCATCGGCGAACGGACAGCCGGGCGGCTTCGCGCTGACGAACCCGCAACCCATCGACGGCGAGTTCGACGTCAAGGAAGCCTATCTGGAAGCGGCGATCCCGCTCGCCCGGGACGCGTCGTTCTTCCATTCGCTCGATATCAACGGGGCGGTTCGCTACGCGGACTACAGCACCGTCGGCGGCGTGTGGACGTGGAAGGCCGGGGTCAGCTGGGAACCGGTGGACGGGGTCCGTTTCCGGGCGACGCGCTCGCGCGACATCCGCGCGGCGGGGATCGCGGAGCTGTTCACCGCATCGCAACAGACCGCCGGCCTGTCCGCCCGCGATACGACCCGGCCGGGTGCGCCCGCGGTAGCACCGATCACACGCCAGTCGCGTGGTAACCCGACGCTGTCGCCCGAAGAGGCCGACACGTTCACCGGCGGCGTCGTGCTGACGCCATTCTCCGGCGTCAACTTCTCGGTCGATTATTATTCGATCCGCATCAAAGGCGCGATCACCCAGTCTACCCTGCAGCAGGTGATCGATGGCTGCGCCGCGGGGAACCAGAGCCTGTGCGATCTGATCACGCGGGATCCGGGTGGTGTCATCACCACGATCGTAACGCCGTTCCTCAACCTCGCCGAAGTGAAGACCAGCGGCCTCGACATCGAGGCGGGGTACCGGACGCGGGTCGGCAACGGGCAATTGTCGTTGCGGGCGCTCGCCAACCACACGTTCGAGCTCGCGACCACCAACGAAGGCATCACGGTCGATCGCGCGGGCGACATGGGCCTGCGCGATGCGGTAGCGAAATGGACTGTCACCGGGTCCGCGACCTATCAGCATGACAGCGGCACCACCCTGTTCGTGCAGGGCCGGTATATCTCCGGGGGCAAATATGACAGCACGCTGGGGCCGACGGCACTTCCGGTCGCCCAGAACCAGGTGCCCGCCATGTTCTACACCGACGTGACGGTGAAGCAGCGGATCGGCCCGCCGACGAATGGCTTCGAGGTATTCCTGACGGTCAACAACCTGTTCGATAAGGATCCTCCGATCGCGCCGCAGGGGGCAGTGACGATCCCGCGTCAGACCAACCCCTATTTCTACGACATGATCGGTCGTTACTTCACCGCCGGTGCGAAGCTGCGCTTCTGACCGACGATATTCCCGACCCTTCCCGGCCCGCTGAAGCGGGTCGGGATTTTTATTGGTGAGAGGCCCATGGCGAGTACCGATACCCTGCTGTCCGGCAGCTTTGGCACGCTGGCCAGCCTCCTCCGCGCGCACGGCGCCGAACGCCCGGATCATGTCGCGCTGATCGATGGCGACCATGCGCTGACCTATGCCGCATTCGACCGGCGGATCGATCGGGCGGCGGCGGCATTGCAGCGCGACGGCGTTGCTCCGGGCGATCGCGTGGCGATCGTCGGCCGAACCTCGATCGACTATCTCGTCGTCATGCTGGCGACGCTCCGCGCGGGGGCGGTGGTCGTGCCGCTCGCCCCGTCCTCGACCTCCGATGCGCTCGCCGCGATGGTGGCGGATGCCGCCCCCCGGCACATGTTTTTCGATTCCGCGACTGACCGTGAGTTCGGCGCGATCGATCATCCGCGCGCGCGCCGGGTGGTGATGGAGAGCGCGGAATTCGACGACTGGCTCGGCGCTACGAATGCGGCACCCGTCGAACCGACGATCGATCCGGGCGCGCCGTTCAACATTATCTATTCCTCCGGCACGACCGGCGTGCCCAAGGGTATCGTGCAAAGTCACGCGATGCGCTGGCAGCATATTCTGCGCGGTCGGGTCACCGGCTACGCCCCCGACGCGGTCACGCTGATCTCCACCCCGCTTTATTCGAACACGACGCTGGTCAGCGTGGTGCCTGCGCTCGCCCATGGGGGGACGCTGGTGCTGATGGCGAAGTTCGACGCTGGCCGGTTCCTCAGTCTCGCCGAGCAGTATCGGGTGACCCACGCGATGCTGGTGCCGGTCCAGTATCAGCGATTGATGGACTTCCCGGACTTCGACCGGTTCGACCTGTCCGCCTTCCGGATGAAGACCTGCACCTCCGCGCCGTTCTCCGCCGCGTTGAAGGCAGAGGTGCTGCGCCGCTGGCCGGGCGGGCTGGTCGAGATTTACGGGATGACGGAGGGTGGCGGCACGCTGACGCTGGCGGCGCATCTCTACCCCGACAAGCTCCACACCGTCGGAAAGCCGGTCGAAGGCCATGTCGTCCGGCTGATCGACGATGCGGGCCGCGAAGTTGCGCAAGGGGAGGTGGGGGAAGTCGTGGGACATTCGCCCGCGATGATGACCCATTATCTCAACCACCCGGGCAAGACCCGCGACGCCGAATGGTTCGACGCCGACGGACGGCGCTATATTCGCACCGGCGATATCGGTCGCTTCGACGCCGACGGCTTCCTGACGCTGCTCGACCGCAAGAAGGACATGATCATTTCGGGCGGCTTCAACATCTATCCCTCGGACCTCGAGGCAGTCTTGATGCAGCATCCGGATGTCGCCGATGCGGCGGTCGTCGGCGTGCCGTCGCGGACCTGGGGCGAAACCCCCGTCGGCTTCGTCACGCCGGCCGGACCCGATGCCCCGGACGCGGTCCGGGTCCGCCAGTGGGTCGCGGACCGCGTCGGGAAGACGCAGCGGCTTTCGGATTTGCTGATCGTCGACGAATTGCCGCGCAGCGCGATCGGAAAAGTGCTCAAACGCGAATTGCGCGACCGCTACCTGCTGAACCATCCGAGCGAATAAGGAGGCCGATATGCGTTACCGCCAGCTGGGGTCCAGCGACCTCAATGTTTCGGAAATCTCGCTCGGGTCGTGGATGACCTTCGGCGTCGGGATCGAGCGGGACCGGGCCGTCGCCGTCGTGGATCGTGCGTTCGACCTGGGCATCAACTTCATCGATACCGCCAATGTCTATGGGCGCGGGGCGGCCGAGACCTTCCTGGGCGAGACACTCGCTGGCCGTCCGCGCGACAGCTACATCCTGGCGACCAAGCTGTTCGGGCCGATGAGCGATACCGACCGCGGTCTCAGCCGCGCGCAGGTCGAAAAGCAGCTCGACGCATCGCTCCGGCGATTGGGCACCGACTATATCGATCTCTATCAATGCCACCGCTACGACCCCGACGTGCCGCTCGACGAGACGATGGAGGCGCTGACCGCGGCGGTACAGGCGGGCAAGGTCCGCTATCTCGGCTTCTCCGAGTGGTCACCGCAGAATATCCGCGACGCGCTCGCGCTTCCGGGGGCGGACAAGCTGGTGTCGAGCCAGCCGCAATATTCGCTGCTGTGGCGCCGGCCGGAGAAGGAGGTCATTCCGCTGTGCGCCGCGAACGGAATTTCGCAGATCGTGTGGTCGCCGCTGGCGCAGGGCGTCCTGACGGGCAAGTATCGCCCCGGCGTCCCGGCCCCGGCGGACAGTCGTGCAGCGCATGACACGATGGGCAAGATGATCGGGCCGAAGATGACCGAAGCGACGCTGGAGGCGGTCCAGGCGATGCGTGCGCTTGCGGACGAGGCGGGCGTTAGCCTGGCACAGTTCGCCCTTGCCTGGGTTCTGCGCGAGCCCAATGTCGCGTCCGCGATCGTGGGGGCGAGCCGCCCAGAACAGCTTGCCGAAAACGCCGCGGCGTCGGGTCTCGAGATCGACCCGCAGCTCTTCGCACGGGCAGAGGCGATCGCCGCGGCGATCCCGCGTGAGAAGGTCGCGGTTCCGTCCGTACCCGGCTTCAACACGGCCGCGCGCTGATGGCCAATCTCTACGCGCGACTGGCGGCCTGTTTCCCGGCGGATGATGCGAAATTTGCCGTCCTGCCGGAGGGTGCGGTCGTCACCTATGGCGAGTTGGACGATCGCACCGCGCGCTTTTCCAATCAGCTGCGCGCGTTGGGCGTACAGATCGGTGATCGCGTGGCGGTGCAGACCGAGAAGAGCCTCGACATGGTCGTGCTGTATCTGGCGACGGTACGCGCAGGCGCGGTGTTCCTGCCGCTCAACACGGCCTATACCGCAAGCGAGCTCGGCTACTTCCTCAATGATGCCGAGCCTGCGCTGTTCGTCTGCGATCCGGCTCGGCTGGAAGAATTGCGCACGGTCGCGGCGGCCGCCGGTGTCCGCGCGATCGAGACGCTGGACGACGCAGGGAACGGGAGCTTCGGCCGCAAGGCGGGCGCGCAGCCCGACCGGTTTGCGACGGTAGCGCGCGACGACGGCGATCTGGCCGCGATCCTCTACACATCGGGAACCACCGGCCGCTCCAAGGGGGCGATGATCAGCCACGACAATCTGGCGTCCAACGCGTTCACGCTGGTCGATGCGTGGCGGTTCACGCGCGACGATGTGCTGCTCCATGCCTTGCCGATCTTTCACACGCACGGGCTGTTCGTGGCGATCAACACCGTCATCGCGGCCGGTGCGTCGATGCGCTTTCTCCCGCGCTTCGACGCCGCTTCGGTCATCGCGCAATTGCCAGGCGCGACCGTCATGATGGGCGTGCCGACCTTCTACACCCGCTTGCTGGACAGCCCGCTGCTGGACCGCGACCTGACATCGCACATGCGACTGTTCATTTCCGGCTCCGCTCCGCTGTCGGCCGACGTTCACCGCGCATTTCTCGAGCGCACCGGCCATGCCATTCTGGAGCGATATGGCATGACCGAAACCAACATGATCACCTCCAACCCCTATGACGGCGCGCGCCGCGCCGGCACGGTCGGCCATGCGCTTCCGGGCGTTTCGGTGCGGATCGTCGACCTCGAAACGGGGATCGCGCTGAGCGATGGGGACATCGGGATGATCGAGGTCGCCGGGCCGAACGTGTTCAGCGGCTATTGGCAACAGCCCGAACGGCGGGCGACCGATTTTCGCAACGGCTATTTCATCACCGGCGACCTCGGCGTCGTCGACGATCAGGGCTATGTCGCCATCGTCGGTCGCGACAAGGATCTGATCATCACCGGCGGCTTCAACGTCTATCCGGCGGAAATCGAAGCCTTGCTCGACGCGCTGCCGGAGGTGCGGGAATCCGCCGTGATCGGCGCGCCGCACCCCGATCTGGGCGAAGGCGTGGTGGCGGTCGTGGTGCTCGAGTCACCCGGTACGGCGGATGCCGCATCGCTCCTCGGCGCAATTCAGGACAAGCTCGCCCGCTTCAAGCAGCCGCGTCGCCTGGTATTGGTCGATGCGCTCCCGCGCAACGCCATGGCCAAGATACAGAAGGCGCAGCTCCGCGCGGAGTATCGCGACATCTTCGCGAACGCGTGATCAGTCCTCAGGAGATGAGGCGAGCTTTTCGACGCTGCCGCCGGGGTCCGTGACGAAGAAGCCCCAGTCGATCCAGCGTTCACGCTCGGCCGAGAACGTGATTGGTTCGCCGCTTTGGAGCGCGCGAAGTTGCGTATAATGTCCGGGCGTCAGCAGGACGGTGCGGATGCGGTAATCGCGGCGGACCAGCGCGACATGGGTGGGAGAGGGGATCGGCAAACGTGGCGCCTCGCCCCGGCGAACGGCATGATAGTAGGCGGCGACCGGAAAGCCATATCGCCCGAGTGCGAAGGCGGGCTGAAGACGCAGATCGCGATCGGGCGTGTCCCGTGTCGCGAACGGCTTGCCCTCATGTCCCGCCATGTCGAACATCGAAAACAGGGCATATTCGAACTCGGCAAGGTCGATCATGAACTCGACCCATCGTTCCCGCGCTTGCGGCTCGGGTCGGTTGGCCTGTAGCCATGCGGGAAAGCGGCGCCCCAGGTCGTAGAGCGTGTGACGTTCGGGCGGGCAGTCCCGTATATAGTCCGCGACGAAATCGTCGAACAGCGCCCGCCCGAGCGCGTGGCACAGCGCCGGAAACTGCTCGCGCATGCACGCGGCGATCCGCAGGAAATAGCCGCGCTGATAGATTGCCAGACCGGCCGACGGGCCAAGCCGCCCCCCGGACCGAAACAGCGTGCTCGCCGCATTCGGATCGGCGAGCGGATGGATCAGCGTCGCATGCATGCGACGCTGCGCAGCGGCGAGCTGGGTCACGCGGCATCGTCCATCACGCTCTCCATCGTTCGCGGCACGAGGAAATCGACGGGATTGGAGACGCCCGAACCACCGGCGGCAGGCCCGTCGACGCGGAACGTTGCGGAGCCGCCGGGCATGTAGCGCTCCGCCTTCTGCAACTCCGCCAGACAGGTATCGAAATCCGGAATCCCGTCATCCCATTCGAGCAGGGTCGACGCGCCACCGGTGCGTGCCCAGGCGATGCGAAACAGATCCCAGACCTCGGCCCGGACGGGGCGGTCGTGCGTGTCGATCACGTGCGTGCCGAAATCCTGATGTCCCGCGATATGCATCTGCACGACTCGGTCGCAGGGAAAGGCATCGAGATAGGCGACCGGGTCGGTCCCCGCATTGAAGCAGCTGACATAGACATTGTTGACGTCGAGCAGCAGCCCGCAGCCCGTGCGCTCGGCGAGCGCGCGGAGGAACTCGGGTTCCTCCATCGTCGATTGTGCGAAGCGGACATAGGAACTGGGATTTTCCAGGATCAGCGGACGTTCGAGCCGATCCTGCACCTCCAGCACCCGGTCGGCGACATGGTCCAGGCTCTCCTGTGTAAGCGGCATCGGCAACAGATCATGCGAATTGTGCCCATTCACCCCGGTCCAGCACAGATGGTCGCTCACCCACGCCGGTCGCACCTCGTCCGCCAGCCGCTTGAGCGTCGCGAGATAGGTGGTGTCGAGCGGATCGGTGCTCCCGATCGACAGCGAAACGCCATGCAGGACCACCGGATAGCGCTCTGCCACGGCACGCAGGATCGCCCGTGGTCGCCCGCCCGAGTCCATGAAATTCTCGGAAATCGCCTCGAACCACAGGTCTCGGCGATCGCTCGACAGGATGGCGTCGAAATGGACGTTGCGCAGCCCCAGACCCAGCCCGAGCCGGGGCAGGGCGGCGCGTGCGTCCTCAGCTACAGCCACCGGCGCCGCTCATCCCGCTCGATCCACACGCGGTCATGTTGCCGCGCTCCTCATTGTCGTCGGAAATCCATAGATAAGTTGGCCCGGTGCCCGCGAAGGCTGCGGGCGGGCTGCCGGGGGTTTCCGGGATCGCGCGATCTGCCGGAATCTTTCCGGCGACCTGCGCGGCGAGCAATTCCAGACGGGTGACCTCCCAGTTCGCCTCGAACACCTCCCGTGCGCGCAGCCAGACGCTTTTTCCCTGGTTCGGCCCGTTGGTGCTGAACCGTTCGGCATTGATCGGCGTGGCGCACGACCCCTGCGACCGGCAGTCATTGGCGCCGGGATTGTTCATCTCCTCGCCCGTGCCATAGAGGCCGCAGCCGCCCTGGCCCCTGCACTCGTTCTGGACATGGCAGGTGTGATCGGTGCCCGTCGAGCAATAGCCCTGTCCCGCGCAGGCATTGGGCTCGCGTCCCGGCGCGCCGAGCACGCCGAAGCGATCCGAGCCGGCGCACGCATTCAATCCCATGCACGCGTGGAGCGGCAGCCCCTTGGGCTGCGGACCGATCACACCCGAGCCGGGAAAGGCCGGCTCGTCGGGATATGGGTAGGGCGAGGGGACAGGCTCGCCGGGCTTTACCGGTGGCGTGGAGCAGGATGCCATGAGTCGTTCCTCTCGCGGTCGATCAGCGTTTCTGGGCGGCGGTCCAATAGGGGCCGACATCGGGCAGGTGCATGGAGACGTTGTTGGTGCCGGTCTTCGAAATCGCGACACCGACATAATAGATGACGTTCTGAAGCACGCCGATCAGATCGCCGTCCTCCTTTTCCACCTTGAGCGCCGCGGCGTTGGCTGCACCCGGGGCGAACAGCGCCTGGACATGCTCGACCACCTCGCTCGCGTCGAGCTGCGCGATCAGCGCATTGGCCGCGGCGATCGCCTTGTTTCCGTAATCGGTCAGGCCCTGAAACGACACGCGCCGGTCGCCGAGCGAGACGTTCTCGAACGTCGGGCCCATCATCATGCCTGCATAGTCGCCGCTGGGGATCGGGATCTGCCGGATCGTGCGGATATATTTGTCGAGCACCCAGATCATCGATCGGTGCAGCCCTTCGTTGAAGAACAGCTTCTGCTTCTCGGGCGGCACCAGATAGACCGTCTCGGTCATCACCAGCATGTACTGGAAGCACGCGCTGCAGAAATTGGCGATGTCGACATAATGTTCGGGATAGCTCGACGCGAGCGGGCTGTCGGGCATGTTCACCAGCACCCCGGCGTCGAGCAGCGCCTGCTGCGTCATCGCCGGCTGGATCACATCACTTGGTGCCGGGGGGTGGGGCGGCCGCTGCTCGGTCGTTCCGGCATAGTCGGCGAACTGCGCCTGGAGCGTCAGGAATTTCACATAGTGCGACTCCTCGTCCTTCGACGGGTCGTCGTCGGGGCTGGGGCCGGTATCCGGGATCGGCACGCCTTCACCCTGATCGCAGATCGTGTCGATCGCGGTCGCGGCATCCTGGATCGATCGGATGGCGACCAGCTGGGTCTGACCGGCATGGCTGTCGGCATAATCGGGATAGACCGCAGCCGCCGCCGCGCCCTGCACCGGATCGGCCCACCCGACCGTCGCGGGGGGCGCCGGCTTCCACGGGTCGAAGCCCGCCGAAGGGTAGACGGTGTCGACGTTGTTCGGCGAGTAGTTGTAGGGCTGGATCGCGTTGCTGACCGATCCGCGCTGAAAGTCCGAATCGTCGAGGAACTGGGTGCTGAGCAGGCAGCGGATATAGGAATAGAATTGCCCGATCGTGTCCCAGTCGCTGTCCTGCGGCGCGGCATTCCACTGCTCGGGATATTCGATCTGCAGGAAGTGCCAGAGCTGCTCGAAGCCGAGCTTGCCGAGCGGAATTTCCACGCACGTCTTGCCATCCGGACCGATCGGACCTTTCGGATTGTGATACGGCAGACCCGCGGGATAGGCGCCGGGCGCGTGGCGGTAGAGCTGCGGCATCACGCCCATCGACCACAGGATGTTCGATGACAGCGACATGTGGAGCATCTCCTCCACCGCAATGCTCATGATGATCCCGCCCGCCTTGTTCGCGAACAGTTGAGCGTCGCTGATCGTCTCACCGCTCTCGTTGTTCCGGACGAGCGAATAGTAGGTGTAGAGATAGATCGGGATCGTCGCCAATTCGATCTCGACCGCAGTCTGCAGATCGGACTTGAGGCGCGCGAGCACCTGTTCCCGGGTCCAGGATGCGTTGAGCTTCGCCACGAATTCCTGTTCGGCAGGGGTCAGCGGCGTAACCGGGTCGGACGTGTCCATAAAATTCCTCAGATCCGAGTCAGTCTGGAAACCGGGGAACAAAAATGGACGCAAGCCCCTGTACCTGAAAACATAGAAGGACGGATTGGCACAGACAACGGGAAAGTTGCGTCCAAACAAATTCCGTTATGAATACAACATTATCCATGAAATGGCTTGCCACCTGTGCTGCACCGACTCTAGTTTCGCCGCCATCGAATAACGAGCGCATCGACTGTTGAGTCTCCGCGTTTGCTTGATGATCTGTACCGTGCGTGTCTCTCGGGGAATGATCGATGAGCAATCTGGCGGGAAAAGCCTATGGCATGAATGTCGTCACACCGATGCGCCCCGGTGTGACCTGGATCAATTACTTCCTGTTCATGATCTCGCGGTCGCTGCCATCGACGCTGTCGGGATTATTGGGCCTCGGTTTCATCCATTTCGCGCGCTGGGTGATTATTCGGCGCGATCAATGGCCGCAGCTGGGCCAGCCCCCCGCGAACCTGTCGAACGACTACATGCTGTTCTGCAGCAATTTCAACGGCACCTGGGACCAATATATCGACGCCTTTGCAGACGGCATTCCGGGCGGGCTCGACCTTTTCTGGTATTCGAGCACCCGCTATCCCAATTCCATCCCGATTACGCCGTTCAAGGACTATATCCGCGCCAATCAGGTCGACACGAGCTATTATTATAATGCGACCCCCGGCAGCGGCCAGCGCGACATCAAGTTGGCGCTCAAGCTGTCGCACGATCTCGCCGCGCTCGCCGCTAAGGCGGACTGGCTCAGCGATGCCGAACTCGCTTCGGCCTATGAACGCCTGCTGATCGCGAACCAGGGTGGGCTGGGCTCCCCTGGTTATGCTCCGGTCGCAAGTTGCGACACCGCAGCGGCCGACCGAAATCGCGCCGATGCCGAACTTGGCCGCTGGGGCGCGGGTGGCACCGGCGGAATCGAGGCCGAGCGCGAGCTGGAGCCGGTGCCCGCAGAGGTCGTCGTCGCTTCCAGCGCGAATGCGGACCCGGACGCGCGGGCGGCCGTTCGCGCGGCGGTCGCAGACGCGCTCGATTCCACCCCGCATAGCGACGAAGCGCCCAAGGTCCCGGACGCGCCACCCGAGCCCTCCGCCGAAACGGGGGAGAAGACCGATGGCTAATATCGATGTCAGCAGCTATTTCTTCACCGCTGCAGTGCCGGTCTGCAACGAGGGCATTGTCGAGCATGACGGCATCAAAAGCTCGCCGATCCATGTCATCCGTGAGGTGTTCGAGACGCTGCCGACCGCGCTGCAATCGCACGCGACCGAGGAAATCGGGCTCAACAGCCCGTTCTCCCGCAATCTGCGGACGCACTTCACCCGGTTCGTGATCCTCGACCAGCCCTATTTCAACGGGCGCGATCACAGCAATGCGCTGATCAACGCGGTGAAGGGGACCGATCTCCTCGATCCCCAGCCGGTCGATCAGATCACCTGCCCCTATATCTTCTGGACGATCGATTTCGATCTTCCCGATCCCGGCGGTGCGGGCGAGCCGCGCCGCTATCTGGAGGAACTGTGGGGGCAGATGGAGCCGGAACTGCGCTCGATCTTCCAATATTGCTACGACTTCGACACGGTCACCGACGCGGCGAGCTTCGCCGGCTACATCCTGCGCTGCCAGATCGAAACGACGATGCCGTTCCACGATTACTGGTACGTGCCGCCGAAGCTGAGTTCGATCTCGACCATGGGGCTGGCGCTGATCCCCGGGGTCGGCGCGCTGATGCTGCTGGCGTCGGTGCTGGCCGGCATCCTGCGCTGGACCGGCTGGCAATCGGCAGCGGGCTTTGCCGGTTGGGGCGGCTGGAGCTGGATGCCCTGGGCGGGGCTCGCGCTGCTCATCCTCGGCCTGGTGATCGACTATTACTGGATCCTGTGGAAAGGGCGGCAACCCTATCCCGCGGCGCCAGGCAGCGACCTGCGCCACGTCCTCAAGGGCCTGTACCTGCAACAGGCGTTCACCCGCTTCGCCATGGAGCAGCAACGTCGTGATCCGGCGAAATGGGGCGCTGCGTTTCGCCAGTTCCTCGCCGCGACCCGGCCCGCCGATCTGGACGGCCCGACCCAGCCCGCCGGCGTGATCCGCAGCAAGCTTCCGGGAGACGGGGCATGACCAACGCCGCCAATACCACGCCCGCCGCGACGCTGCTCGACCTCGCCGATATCCAGGGCGGAATCCTGCGCACCTATGGCGACGGCTTTCCCAAGGGGCGCAATTTCTACCTCACCATCCGCGACGCGCGGAAGGGCCGCGCCTTTGTCGAGGCGTTGCGGCCCAGGATCACCACTGCCGCGCGCTGGAAGGACCCCAACCGTCAGGAGCCGCTGGTCCGCACGCACAATCCGCGCGTCAAGGACATCGCCCGTGCGGAGGGCGAGCCCGACTATCCGGGCCGAGTGCAATTGCTCAAGCCCAAGGTGACGCTCAATATCGGTTTCACCTTTCTGGGGCTGCTGGCACTCGGCGTGCCCACGCGAACGTTGCGCGGGATGCCCGACGATTTCATCGACGGGATGGAGGCACGCGCCGCGCTGCTCGGCGACGATCCCTTTCTCGACAAGCGCGATGCGGTGTGGCGGGAGTCGAAGGGCGACAAGCGCGTCCACATCCTGCTGACGCTCTATGCCCAGCAGAATCCGGACGGGACCGCCTGTCCCGAGCTGGACGCCGAAACCGATGCGATCGTCGCGCTGTGCAAGAAGTCGCGCGGCGGCGTCGTGCTGCTCGACGGGGTCGGTCCGGACAAGGCAAAATGGCAGGACCTGTCCGCGGTCATGCGGCAGGACGGCGAGAATTGGTGGCCGACCAACAAGGAGCATTTCGGCCTGTCCGACGGGTTCGGCGATCCGGTCTTCTCGGGCCAGTTCTCGGGCGAGGCGGAGCGGGTGCGCGTCGCGGGCGGCGGCAAGCTGATGGCGGACGGCAGCTGGCAGCCGCTGGCGACCGGCGAGTTCCTGCTCGGCTATCCCGACGAAGCGCAGGAGATCCCCGGCGCGGCGATGCCGATCGCGTTCAGCCGCAACGGCACCTTCATGGCCTATCGCAAGCTGCACGAGGCGGTCGGCACCTTCCACGCCTATATCGACGATCAGGCCCAGCGCTACGCCAGGCTGTATCAGGTGCCGCATCGCGAAGCGGTGGAGACGATCAAGGCCAAGATGGTCGGCCGGTGGGAGGATGGCGTGCCGCTGATGGTCGCGCCGACCTACGGCGCCTGGCAACGCTTCCGCGCCGAGCTCGATCAAGCGCGCGCGGAGAAGGACAAGGCGAAGCTGGCCGCGATCGCGCTCAAATTCACCAACTTCATCTACGCCTCCGACCCCGCCGGATCGAAATGCCCGGTCACCTCGCACCTGCGCCGCGCCAACCCGCGCGACACGCTTGGGCCGACATTCGACGCGGACGGCATGTCGAAGGACGGCAGCGCGATCATCAACCGCCGCCGCATCCTGCGGCGCGGGCTGCCCTATGGCCAGTATGATCCCGCCGCCCCCGGTGACGATGGCGACCATGGCATCATCTTCATGGCGATCTGCACCAACTTGTTCCGCCAGTTCGAATTCGTGCAGCAGCAATGGATGCAGTACGGGCTCGACTTCAACGCGGGCAGCGACACCTGTCCGGTCATCGGCAATCATGCCGAGAAGGACGAGCCCAAGCTGGTCATCCCGGTCGATCCCGAGGTCGGGAAACTGCCCTTCATCTGCGACCGGATGCCCCAGTTCGTCGAGCCGCGCGGCGGCGATTACTTCTTCCTGCCCAGCATGACCGCGCTGCGGATGATCGGGATGGGCATCATCGACCCGACCTGACCGACCCACACCCGACAAGGAGACGCCCGGTGCAATGGCTGTTCAACCTGCCGACCGCGATCTGGCGACGGCTGTTGCTGATCCTCCAGGGGTTGGGGGCGCTGGTCTGGCTGATCGCCGCCGGCATCGGCGCGCTGTTCGGCAAGAGCGGGACGATCGGCAGCCGGCTGGGTGCGGCGATCGGCGGGCCGGAAGGGCAGCGCAAGGTCTTCGCGGTGCTGCGGCTGTTCCAGCCCAACCTGGTGATCAGGCGCAAGGTCATCGCCTCCTATCCCAACAACGGCATCACCGCGATCGCCACACGCCACAGCGACGTCACCGACATCCTCTCCCGCGATGCCGATTTCGGCGTGGTCTATGCGCCCCGCATGGAGATGATCACCGGTGGCGAAAACTTCTTCCTCGGGATGCAGGATACGCCGCGCTACACCCGCGATACCTCGAACATGCGGCTGGTGGTCCGGCGCGACGACGTCCCCGCGATTGTCGTGCCCTATGTCTCTGCGCGCGCTGCGGAAATCGTCGCGATGGTGCCGGGCCGGATCGATGTGCCGCAGGCGCTGACCCAGCCGGTCGCGGCGGGACTGCTCGATCATTATTTCGGCACGCCGGGCCCGTCGCAGGCGGCGATCGCCGAATGGACGACGCTGCTCTTCTGGTATCTGTTCATCGACCTGCAGGCCGATCCCGCTC
Organism: Sphingomonas plantiphila; assembly: GCF_046000505.1. Lineage (NCBI taxonomy): Bacteria > Pseudomonadati > Pseudomonadota > Alphaproteobacteria > Sphingomonadales > Sphingomonadaceae > Sphingomonas > Sphingomonas plantiphila. Next base: position 181,275 of record NZ_JBELQC010000002.1, read on the forward strand.
TCGACGCGCGGGCCAGGGCGGCTGCGGCGAGCTTCCGCGACTGGATGGACGCGCACATCGCCGCGCGACGCAAGGCGCCGGAGCAGGATGATGTGTTGGGACGCTGCCTCGCCATGGGCAATGCCGATATGCCGGGAATGGATGATCGCGACATTCGCAACAACCTGATCGGCTTGTTGATCGGCGAACTTCCGACATTGTCCGCCACCGCCAACCTCGCGCTCGACGAATTGCTGGACCGCCCGAACGAATTTACCGCTGCGTGCGCGGCGGCGCGCAGCGGCGACGATGCGCTGCTGGCGGCGTATGTGTTCGAGGCGCTGCGCTTCCGCCCGCTCAACCCGGTCGTCTACCGCCGCGCGATGCGCGACACGTCGATCGCCGCGGGCCGGTTGCGTAGGCGCCGGATCGTCAAGGACAGCATCGTGATGGCATCGAACCTGTCGGCGATGTTCGATCCGCTCGCCGTGCCGGACGCGACGCGCTTCCGCACCGACCGGCCGTGGGAAACCTATATGCTGTGGGGCTATGGCATGCACGTCTGCTTCGGCGCGCATATCAACCGGGCGGTGCTCCCCGCGATGCTCAAGCCGCTGCTCGCCCAGCCCAATCTCCGCCGCGCCGACGGCGCGCGCGGGCAGATCGACAAGGCGGACACGCCGTTTCCGCAGCATTTCCACCTCGAGTTCGATACATGAGCGTGCCTCCCGTCCAGGCAACGATGCTGACCTTTCAGCCGATGATCGACAGCGAGACCACGCGATTGGTCACCCGCTATTACGGCATCGCCGTGGTGGAGCGGGATCATCTCCCGATTTCCGCGGCGATCCGCACGCTGGTGCGCGGCGGCAACGGACATATTCCCCTGCTGTATGGCGACGGCTTCGCGCTCACGAGTCCGTATCCCATCGCGCAGCATTTCGACGCGGCATTGCCCGCCGATCAACGACTGATCCCGGACTTCGGGCCTTTGGCGGACCAGGTCGCACAGGACTGGCAGACCTATAACGGCGTGATGGGCACCGACATCGCGGTTTTCGCCTATTTCCATCTTCTGCCCCAGCGCGCGCTGATGCAGCCGATCTTCGGCGCGCCGGTCCCCTGGATCGAACGGACGCTCCTGACGCTCAGCTACCCGCTGTTGCGCGCGATCATCACCTTCGGCCTCAAGCTGTCGGCCGAACGCGCCGCTGCCGCGGAGACGCGCATCCGCGCCACATTCGACGCGACCGATCTGCGGATTGCCGACGGAAGGACCTATCTCGACGGCAATCGACTGACGATCGCCGATATCGCGCTGTGCGCGGCCTTTGCGCCGCTGCTGCTTCCGCGGGGATATGGTGCGCTGATGCCGCCGATCGCGGCGATGCCGCTGCCGCTGCGCGCGTTGATCGAGGAGCTGCGCGGCCGGCCGACGGCCAGCTATGTGCAGCGGCTTTACGATAGCGGGTTCGCCGGGCGGGGAACGCAAGGGTAGGACGGGGGAGGGCGTCGCGCCGCCATTTCCGCCACGCGTACACATGAAAAAGCGCCGCCCCGCTAGGGAGCGACGCTATTCAGATCGACAATCCTGCCGTCAGGAAGCGCCGGTGCCAGGCTCGGTGGTCTTGGGCGCCTTGCCGTCCTCGATTCGGCCCTCGTTGCGCAGATCGCGACCTTCTTCGGCCTTTTTCTGGCTCTCCGGCGACTTGCCGTGCTCGTACAGCTCTTCCTTCACATAGCCTGCGGCTTCCTTGGCCTTGCCTTCGATGCTCATGTCTGACTCCTTGGTCGGGGAACATCGGAAGAATGATGTTCCTGCACCGACGGTTCCGAAGCGCTCTGAAATTAACGCTATGATTAAAGTTATAGGGGGGAGCCATTCGGTCGATCGCAGGTTCAATTCGCTGTTCTGACAAACCCGGACTGGTCGCGGGTTCGGGAGTGCGTCATGCGGATCGCGATCATCGCCCATCTGAAATATCCCATCTCCGAGCCGTTCGCGGGCGGCCTGGAAATGCATACGCATATGCTGGCGCGTGCCTTGCGCGCGCGCGGGCACGCGGTAACGCTATTCGCTTCGGATGCGTCCGATCCGACGCTGGGGGTCGAGGCGATCTGCGAGCAGACCTCGTTGCTCGAAACCGGCATCGCCGAGGCCAATGACGTCGCCTTTTTCCGCGAGCATCACGCCTATCTACGACTGATGACCGAGCTGCGCGGCCGCGCGTTCGACGTCATTCACAACAATTCGCTCCATTATCTGCCCGTGAGCATGGCGGACACGCTGGCGACGCCGATGATCACCACGCTGCACACCCCGCCCTTCTGCTGGCTCGAAAGCGGCATGCGGCTCAACCGCGACCGCATGCATTATGTGGCGGTGTCGCAGGCGACCGCGACGATGTGGTCGCATGTCGCGCAGATCGACGAGGTGATCCCCAATGGCATCGACCTCGCGCACTTCCCCTATCGTCCGGTTCCCGACCGCGATCCCTATCTCGTCTGGTACGGGCGCATCGTTCCCGAAAAGGGGCTGGACCTCGCCATTGATGCCGCCCGGCGCGCGGGGTTGACCCTGCGGATCGCAGGTCCCGTTTCGGACCCCGGCTATTTCCGGGAGGCGATTGCGCCGCGCCTCGGCCCCGATGCAGTCCATGTCGGCCATCTCGATCACGTCGCGCTGGCGCGGCTGGTGGGGGGCGCCACAGCGGCGCTGTGCACGCCACGGTGGGAGGAACCCTATGGCTTGGTCGTCGCGGAGGCGCTCGCCTGCGGCACGCCGGTCGCGGCCTTCCGGCGCGGGGGCGTTCCGGCATTGCTCGATGCGGAATGCGGCGCGCTCGCCGCACCCGACGACGTCGCCGAACTCGCCGCCGCCGCATGCCGCGCCGCGACGCTCGATCGCGCCGCCTGCCGAGCGCGCGCCGAACGGCATTGCGACGCCGAGCGGATGGTCGATGCCTATGAGGCGCTCTATCGGCGGCTGGCGGCCGACTGGATCTTGCCCGAGCCGTTCGCTCACGTGCAGGCCCCCGTGGCGAGCGTCGCGTGACGCGGCCGTTCTGCGTCTGCGTACCCGCGCGCAACGAAGCGGGGCGCGTCGCGACGCTGATCGAGGCGCTGAGCATGCAGGAGGGGGTCGGGCTCGTCCGGGTGGCGCTCCTCGTCAACAATAGCGACGACGGCACTGCGGAGGTGGCGCGGTCGGCAGCCGAACATAGGCACGGCCGCGTCCTGCTGCGCATGCGGGACATGACGCTCGCGCCCGGCGAGGCGCATGCCGGCTCGGCGCGCCGCGCCGCAATGGCACTCGGCATCGAATGGCTCGATACCGATGACGGCCTGCTCATCTCGACCGATGCCGATTGCCGTCCGCCGCCGGGCTGGATCGCCGCCAATCTGGCCGCCGCAGCGCCCGGCACCGTCATTGGCGGGGCGATCCTGCTCGACGAGCGCGAACCCGTCACGCCGGAGATGCGCGCGATCCGCACGGCGCTCGACGCCTATTGGCAGGCGGTTCGCGATATCGAGGATGCGATCGATCCGCTGCCCTGGGACCCGCCGCCCCGCCATGGCGATCATACCGGCGCCAGCCTGGCGCTCGATGTCGGGCTGTACCGGCGGGCCGGCGGTGTCCCGCCGCTGGCGAGCGGCGAGGACCAGGCGCTGGTTGCCGCCGCGATCGGCGCGGGGGGGCGCCTCGTCCATCCGCCATCGGTATGGACCCGTACCTCCGCCCGCGATGTGGGCCGGGCGGCGGGCGGCATGGCCGAGGACATGCGGCGTTGGCGAAGCCTGGTCGGGTCGGGCGATGCGATGACCGTCCCTGCACTGTCCCACTGGCGCGAGCGGGCACGCTGGCGGCGCGCCTGGCGCATCGCGCATGGCGATGCCACGCTCCCGGCGGCCGAGGCTGCGCTCGAACCCATGCCGAACGACATGGTGCTCGAGTGGAAGCGCGCCGCATGACAAGACCGATCGGCTATTACGTCCATCATCATGGCGATGGCCATCGCCAGCGCGCGCTCGCGATCGCGGAGGCGATGGGCGAGGGGGTCACCCTGCTCGGGACCGGACTGGCCGGACGCACCGGCCTCGTCCCCGCGATCGACTTGCCCGACGATCGCATTGCGGCCGATTTCTCCGATTCGGACCGGGGCGGAGGAAGCCGGGGCGAGCGTCCACCTGCGCTCCATTACGCACCGTTCGATCATGACGGAGTACGTCGGCGCACCGCAGCGATCGCGCACTGGATCGCAGAGGCGCAGCCGCGGCTGATGGTGGTCGACGTATCCGTCGAGGTGGCGATGCTCGCGCGGCTCGCTTCGGTACCGACGGTGTATGTGCGGCTGAGCGGCGTGCGTGACGATCGCCCGCATCGCGATGCGTTCGCCGGCGCCTGCGCGCTGCTGGCGCCGTTTCATGCCGCGCTGGAGGATCCGGCGACGCCGCCCGGGACGGTGGCCAGAACCTTCTATGCCCCCGGCATCATCCGCGCCGCACCTGTCGCTGACGGGGACGAGCGGCGCATCCTGGTCGTGCTGGGCAGGGGCGGGGGAGATGGCGATGGCGCGTGCTGGGCGGAAGCGGCGCGGGCGCTTCCCGATTATCGCTGGGAAGTTCTCGGGGCGTGCAGCGTGCCTTCCGAGATGCCGGACAATCTGTGCCTGCGCGGGTGGATCGACGACGCGGGCAGCGCGATCGCGCGCGCGGGTCTGGTGATCGGCGCGGCGGGCGACGGGCTCGTGAGCGCTGTCCTCGCCCACCGCAAGCCCTTCCTCTGCCTGCCCGAGGCGCGGCCGTTCGACGAGCAGCGATCCAAGGCGCGGCGGCTCGCGGCGCTCGACGCGGCAGTGGTCGTCTGGGCCTGGCCCGCGGCTTCCGACTGGCCCATGCTGATTGCGCGCGCGTTCGCGCAGCGGCGGGCTGGCTGGCCGGCTGCGCTCGATACGGCGAAGGGTGCTGCCAGAGTGGGCACTTGGCTGACGACGCTGCCGCTAGAGGCCGCAAGCGCGCGGTGCGCGGCGTCATGAGCATCGGTGCCGAAACCGAGATGCATTCGTCCGTCACGGTCGAAAGCCGGCTCGCCGAACTGGGTGCGCGCTACGATGCTGCGCCACGCTTTCCGGTCGCGAGTCTGGCGGTCCTGCGCGAAGCCGGAGTGCATCGCCGATTTGCGCCGGGCGCCGCGGGCGGAGAGGTGTTCAGCGACGCCGAGGCGCGTAACGCCGCGATGGCGCGAACGCTGCGCGAGGTTGGCCGCGGAGACTTGAGCGTGGGCCGGCTCTATGAGGGGCATGTCAACGCGCTCGCGCTGTTCGACTGGTATGCGTCAGCGCGCCAGCACGACTGGCTGCGCGATGCGCTCGATCGTGGCGCCTGGTTCGGCGTATGGGCGACGGAAGCGCCGCCCGGAGTGCGCATCGCGCCGGACGATCCGCCGGTGCTGCGTGGCGCGAAGGTCTTCGCCAGCGGCGCAGGCGGCCTCGATTTCGCGCTGGTGACTGCGGCCGTGCCGGACCGCGACCGCCGGCTTGTCGTCGTGCCCGCCAATGATGAAGGGCGTGCCGACCTCACCGGCTGGCGCGTGCGGGGCATGCGGGCGAGCGTCAGCGGGCGGTACGATGTCGAGGGGCTGACCCCGGAACCCGACATGCTGCTCGGCGAGCCCGGCGATTATGACCGCGAGCCGCGCTTTACCGCCGGCGCCTGGCGCTTCTGCGCGGTCCAGCTTGGCGGGATCGAGGCGCTGCTCGCCGAAACGCGCACGGCGATGCGCGACGCCGCCCGCGCCGATCCGGTGCAGCGCGCCCGCTTCGCCGAAGCGGTCGTGGCGATGCGCAGCGCCGGCTTCTGGGTGGCCGAGGCGGCGCGGCGGTTCGCCGGGGAAGAGAACGATGCGGTGGCGATCGCGCGGCTGACCCGCGGCGTGGTCGAGCAGGCGGGGCTTACCGCGATAGATGCGGCGGCGCGTCTCCTCGGCACGCGCAGCGCGTTCGATGGCGAGCGCGCCGACAAGATCATCCGCGACCTCTCGCTCTACCTGCGACAGGCTGGTCCCGATCATGCCCGCGATGAAGCGGCCATGACTCTGCTCGAGCGCGACCCCTGGGCCGTCGGCGACCGGCTGTGGTGATGGCGGCGGCGCTTCAGGCCAGTCGCTGGCGCCGCGCGCGCTGGTTCGTCCTGGCGCCCCATCCCGACGACGAGACGCTGGGCGCGGGCGCATTGATCGCGCACTCCGCACGCGCGGGGCGGCTGGCCGGGATTGCCTTCCTGACCGACGGGGCCGCGTCGCACCCGGCCGGAACCCCGCGACTGGCCATAATCCGCCGCTGCGAGGCTCGCGCCGCGCTGCGGCGGCTGGGAGCAGCGCACGCCCCCGTCGACTGGCTGAACTGGCGCGACGCTCATCCGCACGCCCCGGGCAGCCCGGCGTTCGAGCGCGAAGCGCTGCGGCTCGCCGCGCAATTGCGGCGCCGTCGCGTCGGGGCGATCGCAGTGAGCGATGCGGACGACGGGCATAGCGACCACGTCGCGGCGTTCGCGCTGGCCGCGCATGCCGTCCGTCTCGCCCGGCGGCGCATCGCTTTATTCAGCTATCATGTCTGGAGCCCGCGCGATCCCCGCCGCCGCTATTTTCGCACACCGCCGATGCCGTCGGGGCGCCGGCGGCACGCGCTGTGCGCGCATCGCAGCCAGCTTACGCCAAGGCTGGGCGAAGGATTTCGGCTGGCGCGCGATCGGCTGGCGATGCCGCCGCACGATCTGCTCGGCCTGTGCGGGCCGGAGCGATGAGCGAAAAGAGCCTCGATGCCGCCTATTTCGAAGGCATCTTCGCGTCCGATGACGACCCCTGGGATCTCGCGTCGAGCGCCTATGAACGCGCCAAGTTCGATCGCACCATCGCCGCCCTTGGCGATCGCCGATATCATCGCGCCATCGAGATCGGCTGCGCGCACGGCGTGCTCACGCACCGTTTGCTTGCGCTTTGCGACACGCTGCTCGCGCTGGATATCAGCGCGGCCGCACTCGACAAGGCGCGGTCACGGCTGGGCAACCCCCCGGGTCTCACGCTCCGGCAGATGGCGTTCCCGCGCGAAGCGCCCGGCGCAGACGGCTTCGATCTCGCGCTGCTGTCCGAAGTCGCCTATTACTGGAGCGTCGCCGACCTGCAGCGTGCGGCGCAGTGGCTCGCTGCGCATGTCACGCCAGGCGGGCATATCCTCCTCGTCCACTATATCGGTGCGACCGACTATCCCCAGACCGGCGATGGGACGGTCCTCATCCTGAAGGACGCGTTGCGCGAGGTCATCGCGGAAGAGGCGAGCGAGCGCCACGCGCGCTACCGACTCGACCTGTGGCGGCGGCGCTGAGCATGCTGTCGGTCCTGACCATGGTGCGCAACCGGGAGGCGCATCTCATCCAGCTGGTCGAAGGCTTGCGCCGGAGCCTGCGCAAGCCCGACGAACTGATCGTGGTCGACATGAGCGACACGCCGATCGACGCGCCTGCGGCCGGGTTTCCGATCCGGATTGCACGGATGGAAACGGAGGGGCTGCCGCTGGCGGCCGCCCGCAATCATGCGGCGGCGATGGCGCGCGGCGAGCAGCTACTGTTCCTGGACGTCGACTGCATCGCCATGCGCGATTGCCTCGGGCGGCTTTCGGAGACGCTCGACCGCCACGATGCGTTGCTCTGCGCCGATGTCCGCTATCTCGGGCCGGACGACGCGCGGGGAGACTGGGAAGAAACGGCCCTGCTGGCCGCGGGGGCGGCGCATCCGGTGCGCAGCTTTCCGGCATCCGGCGTGCGCGAGGAGCGGCAGGCGGGACTGTTCTGGTCGCTGGCCTTCGCCATCCGTCGCGCACGGTTCGAGGCGCTGGGCGGGTTCGACGCGGCGTTCACTGGTTATGGCGGCGAGGATACCGATTTCGGCTACCGCGCGCGGGAAACTGGCTTGCCGCTGCTGTTCGTTGGTGGCGCGATCGCCTGCCATCAATATCACGACAGCTACGATCCGCCGGTCCAGCATCTCGACGATATCGTCGCCAATGCGCGCCGCTTCCATGCGCGCTGGCATGAGTGGCCGATGGGGGGATGGCTCGATCAGTTCACGCGAATGGGGCTGGTCGATTGGGAGGCGGGTGCGCCGGTCGTTCGGCGACAGCCGACCGCGGCGGAACGCGCCGCCTCCCTCTCGACCTGGCCCGCAAGCGCGATACGCGTCGACGATCCGCTGGGCGCGACGTGACGGCGGCCCCCGCACCGTCGGGTGCAGGGCGCACCGACGCCTGATCAGCTTTCGGAAAGCTGCCGCGCGGCGGCATCGGCGGCCGCGATCAGGCTTTCTCCGGTCTGCCGCGCCGCGCCGATGGTCAGCGTGATGGCGATGCCGTCGGGTCCGTCGAGGACGACATGCCCCTCTTCGGCGCTGGCGACGCCGGGACTTTTGAACGGCTCTGTGGCGGGCTCCTCGGTCATGACCGGCTTCCTTTCATCGGGGGGTGTCGAGATAGAGATAATCGGGGTCGAAATCCCCCCGCCTGGCGAGACCTTCGCTGTCCATGATCTCGACCAGTGCGGATTTGAGGATGCACAGGCCGGCTTCGCGCAACTGGCGGATCGCGCGGTTGGTATGGACCGTGGTCAGCCCGCAGACCTCGGCGATGTCCGTCTGCGTGAGCCCGAGCGCGAACCGCCGCCCGTCGCTCAGTCCCACCGCGCGCAGTCGCGCGTTGGTTTCGCTCAGGAAATGCGCGACCCGACCGACTGCATCGAGCCGTCCCAGCCGGAACAGCCACGCCCGGTGCAGCGCGGCATCGAGCAGCGTGGCAAACCACAGCTTGCGTGCAAATTCCTCGCGCCCGGCAAGAATCTCCTGCAGCGCATCATGCGGCACGATTGCAACGGTCGCCGCCGTCAGTGTGCCGATGCTGTGGTCCAGGCGATGCATCGGATAGGCGTGGAGATCGACGAACTCGCCGGCGACATGGACCGCGACCAGCTGGCGCAACCCCCGCTGGTCGTCGATGTAGCGCGACATCATTCCGTCGACGAGAAGGGTGCTGATGCCGACCACTTCTCCGGCACGCACCAAGGTCGTACGCGGTTCGAGCGTGCGCACTTCGCTGATCGCCGATTCCAGCAGCGCGCGTTCCTCGGCAAGCAGCGCGACCCCGCGGCGGTTGGCAAGGAAACGGTCGGTGAACATGGACGATCAGCTCTCCTGAAGCTTCGGGTCCCGGTTGAACCCGCCAAGCCGTCGCGCGATCCAGGAAACGCTCAATCGGAATCCGAATCGAGGTCGACCAGCGGCTCGCGATCCCAGAATCGCAGCGATGCCAGCGCCTCGACAAACCGCTTGGCGTCCGCCTTGGTCTTGAGCGCCAGGCAGCCGTCGTCGAGATCGTCGGCAAGGCCGGCCTTCTCCATCAGCGGCTTGGTCTCTTCGGACAGGCCGATGAACTTGCAATGGGCGAAGGCGTCGGTCACGAAATCCTTCGCCGCGGCATCGGTCGCGAGCATGCTGGCCCCCTCCGGCGACGCGATCACCGCGACGGCATCGTACAGCACCGAAGGGCCGCCATCGATCTTCTGCTGGGCGGGCAGCAGCGTTCCGTCCGAAAGCGTGGCGCCGCCGACCTTCGGCGCGATGATCTCGCACATCGCATCGGCGCTCTCCACTGCTGCGACCAGCGCGTTGACCAGTCCCGCATCGGCACCATCAGTGACGAGCAGGCCGAGCTTGCGACCGGCAAAGCGCTCCGGTCCGTTCTTGACGATACTGAGCGCGTCGGAGGGGGCGAGGTCCTCGATCGTCGGGCGTGCAGCCTGCGCCGGTTCGGGCAACTCCAGCCCCAGCCCATCGGCGACGGTAGCGGCCAGATCGCCATCGATGTTCCGCACGTGCGATACCATCCGCGATCGGATGTCGGGCCGTTCGACCTTGGAGAGTTCGAACACCAGCGCGTCCCCGATATGTTTCTGTTCGATCGGTGTCTGGCTCACATAGAATTGGCGAGCCTGGCTGTAATGGTCGGCAAAGCTTTCGGGCCGGATGCGCAGCTTGTCGCCGTCGGGCGCTTCCTGAAAGCTGCGGAAGTCCCGCTTTGGATCTTCGCGCGGCCCGCCCTGCGCCGGACCCCAGCTGTTGGGTTCGTAGTTGGCGCGGCCGACGGGGTTGCGCATTGCCATATGCCCGTCCTGCTGGAAATGCGCGAAGGGGCAGCGCGGGGCGTTGATCGGCAGATGCGTGAAGTTGGGCGACCCCAGCCGCTTTAGCTGGGTGTCGAGATAGGAGAAATTGCGACCCTGGAGCAGCGGATCGTTGGTGAAATCGATCCCGGGCACGATATTCTGCGTGCAGAACGCCACCTGCTCGGTCTCGGCGAAGAAATTGTCGACCAGCCGGTCGAGAACGAGCCGTCCGACGATGCGGATCGGCACGGCTTCCTCGGGAATCAGCTTGGTCGCGTCGAGCACGTCGAACGCGAAGCTGTCGGCGAAGTCCTGGTCGAACAGCTGGACGCCCAATTCCCATTCGGGGAAATCGCCCGCCTCGATCGCCGCCCACAGGTCGCGGCGGTGAAAGTCGGGATCGGCGCCGTTGATCTTGACCGCCTCGTTCCACGCGACCGATTGCAGCCCCAGCTTGGGCTTCCAGTGGAATTTGACGAAGGTCGACTTGCCGTCGGCATCGACCAGCCGGAAGGTGTGGACTCCGAACCCCTCCATGAAGCGGAACGAGCGCGGGATCGTCCGGTCCGACATGATCCACATCACCATGTGCATCGATTCGGGGCTGAGGCTGATGAAGTCCCAGAAATTGTCGTGTGCGGTCTGCGCCTGGGGGAAGGCGCGATCGGGCTCGGGCTTTGCGGCGTGGATGAGATCCGGGAACTTCATCGCATCCTGGATGAAGAACACCGGAATGTTGTTCCCGACGAGATCCCAGTTACCCTCCTTGGTGTAAAGCTTGACCGCGAAGCCGCGGACATCGCGGGCGAGGTCCGCCGAACCCTTCGATCCCGCCACCGTCGAGAAGCGGACGAATGCCTCCGTCCGTTCGCCGACCCGCTGGAAGATATCCGCGCGAGTGACGTCGGCAAGGCTGTCGGTCAGTTCGAAATAGCCGTGCGCGCCATAGCCGCGCGCGTGGACGACGCGCTCGGGGATGCGCTCATGGTCGAAGTGGAACATCTTCTCGCGGAAGTGGAAGTCCTCCAGCAGCGAGGGGCCGCGCGCGCCCTGCTTGAGGCTGTTCTGGTCGTCGCTGACCGGCACGCCCTGGGCAGTGGTGAGCACGGCGACCTCGCCCCCCGCGATCTGGCGTGTCTCGCCGCCTTCGCCCTGCGGCTCAGCGAAGCGGTCCGACAGCGCGGGTCCCTCGGCCGGCTCGGCTTTGGCAGCAGCGGATTTCGCCTTGGGGTCGACTTTGGGCGTGCGGGGGGATTTGGCCATGGTTCGCTCCTGGTTACGGAAAGGCCCGGGCGATCACCTCGTGTCCCACCCAGCTCGAAGCGAACGACTGGCGACCGGGCAAGTTGCCTGGTTCAAAGGCACATTAACAATTATCGACCTGTTTTTCCGGAGGCGCAGGTAGATCGAAAAGCCTTGCCGCCCTTCCGCGATGCGCGCCGCGCGGCCCTGAGAGCCTCGCCGATCATCGAAATCTTTTTTCCTCCACGCGTCCCCCGCCGCGCTGACGCGTTAGCGCCATCCGGACGGCCAGCGACGTCCGGTCTGTTCGAGTGGAGGATGCGATGGAAGAGATTGCCGGCTGGGTAGCCCCGATCGCGACGATGGTCGCCGCGATGATGACCGCGGCCAATCTCGGCGCGCGGGTGACCGGCTGGGGCTTTGTCGTGTTCACCATCGGCTCGGTCGGATGGATGCTGGTCGGCGCGTCGACGGGCCAGTCGAACCTGCTCGCCACCAATGCCTTCCTGACGCTGGTCAACGGCGTCGGGATCTGGCGCTGGCTCGGCCGCCAGGCGACCTATGAGGATGGCGGTACGAAGGCCAAGGAAACGAGCCGCCGGAGCGCCGCGCCCACGCTGTTCACCGCGACGGGAATCGCCGGCATGCCGGTCGTCGATTCGGCCGGGGAGGAACAGGGCAAGGCGGTCGAGGCGCTGGTCGAATGCGAGACCGGGGCGGTCAGCTATGTCGTCGTCGCGACGGGCGGCTTCGCCGGCGTGCAGGAAGCGCTTCGCGCCGTGCCGCGCGATGCGCTCGAATTCCATTGCGACAGGCTGGTGCTGCGCATGACCGCCGACCGGTTCGAGGCGCTGGACCCGCTCGATCACGGAGACTGGCCAGCCGAGGCCGCCGCGCCTGCGGGCGCGCGCCGATGATCGCGCAAATCGCGTTTCGCATCGCCGCCGCCCTGCACGACGGCGATCTCGTCTATCTTGCCGACGACGAACAGCAGGCGGAGCGGATCGCGGACGCTGTGCGGGGGCTCGTCCCGGCAGGACAGGTGATCTTCCTCCCCGCGAGCGACACATTGCCGGGCGATGTCGCGCCGCCTTCTCCCGAAAATGCCGGCCACCGCGTCGCGGCGCTTCGGGCATTGCGGCAGGCGCAGCAGCAGGCGGAGCGGGGACCGCTCGCCCTGATCCTGAGCGGCGAGGCCGCTGCCCGTCGCTACCCACCGCCTGACGCCTATGACGGCGCGCCGCCGACGCTGCGTCCCGGCGATGCGATCGACGTCGAGGCCTTCGCGGCGCAGGTCGAAACCCTTGGCTATTTCGCCGACGACCGCGTCGACGAGCCGGGCGAAGTCGCGATCCTGGGGGAGGTGATCGACATCTTCCCCGCCGATGCCGGACTTCCGGTACGGATCGAGGTCGCAGACGGTGCCATCGCCGCGCTGCGTTCCTACGATCCGCTTACCCAGCGTACCGTCGGTGAACTCGACCGTCTTGAGATCGGACATGCCGCCGAGCCGGCGCTTTCGGCCCCGGTCGCGATCCTCGCGCACCTTCGGCCCGCGCGAATCGCCCGTTCCGTCAAGGCCGACAAGCGGCGAAAACGCTTCATCCAGCTGGCGACCGAAACAGCAGGGCACGCAGGAGGCCGGATCGATGCCATCGACGACGCTGCCTGGGCACAGTCGCTCGCGACATGGCAGACCCTCGAGCTGGAAACAGCGGAGACCGAAATCCCCCGCTTTGCCGAGGCGCGGCGGCCCCTCGCGGCCTTCACGCGCTTCGTACAGCCGTTGCTCGAAAGCCGGGCGCTGGTGCTGGCGGGAAGCACGCGAGACCTGCGTTTCCTGCGCACGAAGGTCGCGCAGCGGTTGAAGGTCGATCTGGCGCACTGCGATGACCGCGCCGCGATCGAAGCGCTTGACGCCGGTGCGGCCGCGACGATCGTTATGCCCGTCGATCGCGGCTTCGTCGACGCGCGGCTGGTGGTCGTCGCGGCTGCCGACATCCTCGGCAGCCGCGCACAGCTCGACGATGCGCCCGTCGCCTCCGTAGACCTGCTCACCGGCGCAGGCGCCGATATCCGCGTCGGCGATATCGTGGTGCACGAGGACCATGGCGTCGCGCGGATCGCCGGTCTCGCTCCGGCGCCGGAGGGCAGCGAAGGCGGCGAACTGATCGCGCTCGAATATGCCGGCGGCGCGCGCCGGCTGGTCGCGGTCGACGATGCCGACCGGATCTGGCGCTATGGCGCCAACGACGAAGCCGTCTCGCTGGACAAGCTCGACGGGTCGTCATGGATAAAGCGTCGCGCGGTGATCGACGCGGCGATCAACGAGAGCGCGCGCGGTCTCGCGCGGCTCGCCGAAGCGCGCGCCGGGCTTGAGGCACCGGCAATCGATCCCGATCCGGCCACCTATGAGCGGTTCGCCAACGGCTTTGCGTACACCGAAACCGCAGATCAGGCGCGTGCGATCGGCGCGGTGCGCACCGACCTGGCCAGCGGCAAGCCGATGGACCGGCTCATCGTCGGCGATGTCGGCTATGGCAAGACCGAGGTCGCGCTGCGTGCCGCCGCGCTGGCCGCGCTGGCGGGCTATCAGGTGGTCGTCGCAGCTCCCACAACCGTGCTGGTCCGCCAGCATCTCGAAAGCTTCATGCAGCGGTTCGAAGGCACGGACATTCGCGTCGCCGGCCTCTCGCGCCTCTCGACCGCGGCGGAGAAGAAGGCAGTGAAGGCCGGGCTTGCCGATGGCTCGATCGGAATCGTCGTCGGTACCGGCGCGGTGATGGGCAAGGGCGTGCACTATGCAAAGCTGGGCCTGGTCGTGATCGACGAGGAACAGCGGTTCGGCGCCGCCGACAAGGCGCGCCTGCGTGGATCGGGGGAGACGCACCTCCTCACGCTGAGCGCCACCCCGATCCCGCGCACCCTGCAGATGGCGTTGGTGGGGCTGCAGCAGGTCTCGGTGATCGTCACCCCGCCGACGCGCCGCCAGCCGATCCGCACCAGTCTCGATCAGTATGACGACGCGCGGATCCGAACGGCGCTGCGGCGCGAGAAAAGTCGCGGGGGCCAAAGCTTCGTCGTCGTGCCGCGGATCGAGGACATGGCCCCGCTTGCCGAAAAGCTGCGCCGGATCGCACCCGAACTGACGCTGGTCGAGGCGCATGGCAAGATGCCCGCGGCCGAGATCGACGAGGCGATGGTGCGCTTCGCGGGCGGTGCCGGCGACATCCTCCTTGCCACCAACATCATCGAGGCCGGGCTCGACGTGCCGCGCGCGAACACGATGATCGTGTGGCGCGCCGACCGGTTCGGTCTGGCTCAGTTGCATCAGCTGCGCGGGCGCGTCGGCCGCGGCAATCGGCGCGGGCAGGTGATCCTGCTCACCCAGGGCGAGGACGCGATCGGCGCGCGGACGCTGAAGCGCCTGCGCGCGCTGGCGGCGCATGATCGGCTGGGCGCGGGATTCGACATCAGCGCCGCGGATCTCGACATGCGCGGGGCGGGCGATCTGCTGGGCGACGATCAGGCAGGGCACATGACGCTGATCGGTACCCAGCTCTATCAATATCTGCTGGGCGCGGCGCTGCGGTCGGTCCGCGGCGAGCCCGTCGAACGGTGGGCGCCCGAACTGCATATTGGCGAGGCCGGCTGCCTGCCCGAGCATTGGATCCCGGAGCCCGATGCGCGGCTGAACCTCTATGTCCGGCTCGCGCGCATCGAGGAGGAAGGCGACCTCGACGCCTTCGAAGAGGAACTGCTCGACCGGTTCGGGCCCTTGCCGCCCCAGGCAGAGCGGCTCGTCGCACGCGCGCGCATTCGACGTGCCGCCCGTGCACTCGGCATCCTGCGGATCGACGCCGGGCCTGCCGCGATCGCCCTTACCCCGCGCGCCGGGTTTGAGGGCAATACCAAGGCCGCCGGACTGAAGCCGCGCAACGGACGGCTAATCCTCGCGGAAGCGACCGAGGACGCGGATCGCAGCGCGCGTATCCAGGCATTGCTCGATACCCTGGAGGCGGCCAAGGACTGACGCGGTGCGGGAGCGGCGGCCCGCCGCAGTGGCGCGTCCCCTAAAGTCGCGGACGTCTTTTGCTACGCCGCCAGCTGTCCCCCCAACGATGCTATGTCGGGAAAGGCGGCATATGCCAGAAATATGGGACGCTCCTTTGGCGACGGCGGCACCTCGCCGAGGCGCTATGGTTTGCTTAGTGCTTCTGCGAGGTGATCCACGATCGCCCTGACCTTTGCTGACAGCTTGGGACCAGCCGGAAAGATGGCGTGGACCTCGGCTGGGGCGAGCTGCCAGGCCTCGAGCAATTGGGTGAGCTGCCCGCTTCGCAGTTCCTCGCCGGCCATGATGCGGGTCGCGAGCGCGATGCCCATGCCCGCAACTGCCGCTGCCAGCACGCCCGGCGCTGAGTTGATCGAGAGCCTCGCGGAAACGTCAACGGCAGCAACAGTTTGACCGTGCGTGAAGCGCCAGCTCTCGCGACCGAACAGGCCGTGCTGGATGATGCAGGCATGTTTTGCAAGTTCGACCGGATCGGCTGGCGAACCGTGCATACGCAGGTAGGACGGTGCCGCAACCACCAGCCGTTCGATCAAAGCCAATCTACGGGCACCGAAGTTGGAATTATCCAGCTGTCCGACGCCTACCCGTATGGCAATATCCACGCCGTCCGTGACGAGGTTCTGGCGTGTGTCGCTCATGACAATCTCGACGCGAAGGTCAGGATGCCGCGCTAAAAAGGGTGCCACGGCCGGGATGATCGCCCGCGTGCCGTACATTACGGGCATCGCCAGGCGGATGACCCCGTGCAGCGAATCCAGCCCACGGGTCGCCTGCTCGGCCTCCTCCATTTCTGCAAGCAGACGTCGCGCGCGCTCCAGATACAGGGCACCAGCCTCCGTGAGGGAGACGCTCCGTGTAGTGCGCAGCAGCAGCGTCGTGCCCAGCCTCGCCTCCAACGCACTGACGATCCGAGATACCGATGGTTGCGAGAGGCTTAGTTCGCGCGCTGCGCGCGAGAGGCTGCCGCATTCGGCCACGCGGGCAAACACGGTCATCTCCTGCCAACGATCACTCATTCGAATTCCGGATATATGTTGTCCGCGGATGACCCGTACACAAACATTTGCGGATAGCATAGCTGGAGGCAAGCCGGTCGGATAGCCAGGGCCCATTTTCGATGCGTGACCCGATGAACCCGCACCGCCGATTGTATTTGCCTCTCTTCGAAGGACTGTTTCCAATGTCGATCAAGATCTATGGCGATCCCGGTTCGGGCAGCCTGCGCCGTGTCACCTCCGCCGCGGCGATTATGAACGTCCCCATTGAGCGGGTGAACATCGACCTGTTCAAGGGCGAGAGTCACACGCCCGACTTCCTGAAGCTGAACCCTCACGGTCTGTCTCCCGTCATGGTAGATGGCGATGTCGTCCTGTACGAAGCCTCCGCGATCAACCTCTACCTTGCGGACAAAGCGGGCGGTCAGCTGCTTGGTGCCACGCCGCGCGAGCGCTACGAAGTGCTGCAATGGATGTTTTGGTCGGGCGAGCAATGGCGCGTCTTTGCGACCCTCACGTTCGACGAGCGCATCGGCAAGCGCTTTATGGGTCAGCCTGAGGATGAGAGCATCACAGCGCTGACGTTTGCCAAGATCCGCGCGGCAGCAGCCGTCCTCGATGCCCACTTGGCCGAGCGACAGTTCGTGGTCGGCGATAAGCTGACCTTGGCTGACATCGATATTGCTGCACCCTTCTCGCAGAACGAGCGGACCAAGGTGCCGTTCGATGAATATCCTAATCTCGTTGCCTGGCAGCAGCGCTTGCTCGCGACGGTGCCGGCTTGGGCAGAGACGAAGCGGGAAGTCGATGAACGCATCGATACTGCGCTCCAGGGTGCGGGCATCAGGCTGTGATGCGCGATCCCGTGCGCTTCATGCGCGCGCGGCAGGGAAGTGTAGGGACAAGCCCATGAAGATCGATCTGACCGGACGTGCCGCCATCATCACGGGGTCGACCGCGGGCATCGGCCGGGCGACGGAAGGTTTGGCACGGGCCGGCGCTGCGGTGATCGTCAACGGTCGCACGCAGGCCAGGGTCGACGCGGCCGTGCGTGAGATGCGTGCCGCTTTCCCTGGGAGCGATATTTCCGGCATCGCCGCTGATCTGTCGACCGCGGAGGGTGCAAGCGCCTTCGTCGCGGCAGCCCCGGAGGCTGACATCCTGGTGAACAACGTCGGTACGGCGTTTCTCCGGGACTATCAGGGCATCGACGACATCGCCGCAATCCCCGATGCCGATTGGCTGGGGTTGTTCCAGCTCAACGTGATGAGCGGTGTACGGCTCTCGCGTCACTATCTGACGCGCATGGTAGCCAGTGGCTGGGGCCGGGTTGTGTTCGTGAGCAGCGAATCCGCAGTGAACACGCCCAAGGAGATGCTCGATTACGGCGTGACCAAGACGGCACAGCTCGCCGTATCGCGCGGCCTGGCCGAGGCGGTTGCGGGCACGGGCGTCACGGTCAATGCCGTGCTTCCAGGACCGACCCGATCAGAGATCCTCGGTGACTATGTCGCGAAGCAGGCCAAAGCGAACGGCATCACACCCGGTCAAGCTGAACAGGAGTTCCTTCGAACGCTGCGCCCCACGACCTTGATCGGGCGCTTTGCCGCCACCGACGAAGTCGCCAACATGATTGTCTATGCCTGCTCGGACCAGGCGTCTGCGACCACAGGTGCGGCATTACGCGTCGATGGTGGTGTCGTGCGCTTCGTCGCCTGATCGCACCTCCCGCTCAAAGCGCCAATTAATTTCCGATCCGACACAGCGTCGCGTCGAACCGGCCCGTTACCCTGGCTGATTTCGACTGACTTAGTGAAGCGACGACCATTCATTACAGGAGAAACACCATGTCCAAGCTCAACGGGAAGATCGCAGTCATCACGGGCGGTAGCAGCGGTATTGGCTTCGCAACCGCCCGACGCTTTGTCGATGAAGGCGCCTACGTGTTCATCACAGGCCGCCGCATGTCCGAACTTGAGAAAGCCCGGGACGCGATCGGCCGCGACGTTTCAATCATTCGCAGCGATGTCGCTAACCTCGACGAACTCGACGCGGTGTTCGCCCAGGTTAAGGCCGAGAAGGGCGTCATAGACATTGTCGTCGCGAACGCTGGGTTCGTCGAACAGTCACCGATTGAAGCGGCCACTCCGGAGCATTTCGACCGGACGTTCGGCATTAACGTGCGCGGCGTGTTCTTCACCGTGCAGAAGGCGCTGCCCCTGATGACCCGCGGCGGTTCAATCGTGCTTGTGGCGTCCGGATTGCACCTGAAAGGGTTTCCTGCCCACTCGACCTACTCCGCCAGCAAGGCAGCGGTACGCTCGCTGTCGCGGACCTTGGCGGCAGAACTAAAGGATCGTGGCATTCGCGTGAACACGCTGTCCCCCGGTGCAGTCGACACGCCTATCATCGAGAGCCAGTTCGAGACTCAGGAAGAGGCGGATGGTGCGCGCACGGCTTATGCCCAGATCACGCCGCTTGGACGCCTGGGCAGGCCGGAAGAGATGGCTGCTGCGGCGCTGTTCTTGGCGTCCGATGAAAGCAGCTTCTCTACCGGTACTGATCTGATTGCAGATGGTGGGATTACGCAGCTTTAGACCTGCCCGGGCGCGGGGCCTTCATCTCGATCCGAACCCGGAAGGCGAATGGCCGGCGCCGATACTAAGCCGGTAGATGCGACAGGACGACGATGGAGCACGAACTGTTCTGGATTAGCGTTAGCGCCTACCGGCGGAGGCAAAGCTTGCGCTCGAATACAAGCGCGTGCCCTAGATATCTCACCTCATGGATGGCCAACCAAGAGCATCGTTTACGCGGTAAGGTGCCAGTCCTTAGAGCGGGCGACACCGCACTATACGAGTCCGTCGCGATCATTGCCCCTGTTGGGCCGCACCGTAGATGAGCATGGCCGCATCTGGCAGCGGGTGAACGAATTCGAAAACTACGTACGGGATCTGCTCGATGTGGCGATCATTCCCCCGCTACTGCGCGGCCATGCCAATGACGATCCGGAGGCGAAGCGCACTTACGCCGTCAGAGTGTTCGCCGCACTTGGCTGGATGGGCCAGGCTTCATCGGATGCACCGTACATCGCCGGCGACAGGATTACTGGCGCGGACATCGTGGCAGCGCCGCCTCATCGAACGGCGGCTTCGTCCTAACTTCTGCCGTTTAGGGCTCGGTCATGGGCGAGATGAACGAATGGCGGCTTCCGGGATCGATGGCGGATCGGTCGAATGACCGAAATTGGGGCGCGACTCAGACATTAGCGGCACGCTGACGAGGTGGACAACCCGGCCGCTGGTCATGAACAATCCGTGAAAATCCGCCGGTTTCCGACTGCGGTTTTGCAGTAAATTTGCAGTAAGTTGCAAATTCACGCAGATATTTTCCGGCTAAGTCATTGAAATCGCTGGTGACCCCTACGAGAATCGAACTCGTGTTTTCGCCGTGAGAGGGCGACGTCCTGACCGCTAGACGAAGGGGCCGTATCAGCGGAAGCGGCGCCTTTAGTCGGGGGCGGGCGGGGCGTCAAGCGTTGCGGCGAAATCGCGCCGCGGGCTGGTGTTTGGCGTATCGGATGCCTATTTGGCGTCGCATGGCGCGTTCGACCCGATCGATGGACTGGGGCTTCCCCCGCTGGCGGCCCTATGGCAGCGAGCGTGAGGCGGTGAAGGTGCGCCTGTGCGACCGGCACGGCTGCGATGCGCCGGGCGATCGGCCCGCGCCCAAATCGCCGAACAGCCCGGAACGCTGGTATTTCTGCGAGACGCATGCCGGCGAATATAACCGCAACTGGAACTACTTCGAAGGTCTGACGGCCGAGGAAGCCGCCGAGCGCGAGGCGCAGGAGCGCCGCGATGCCGGCGATTTCGCGGAAAGCCGGCACAATGAGTGGGCCGGGCCCGGCGATGGCAGCCGCTCGCGCGACGAGATGCGCGCGCTCGAGGTGCTGAAGCTCGATCCCGATGCCGATTTCGAAGCGGTGCGAACCGCATGGCGCCGTCTGGCGAAGGACAATCACCCCGATGTCCGCCCTGGCGATCCCGAAGCGGCGAAGCGGTTCCAGGCGATCCAGACCGCCTATGAGGTGCTTCGGGTCGCCGAGGAGCGCCGGCAATGGCGGCCTGATTGAAGGCGCGCGTCCGATCCAACTGGTCGAACGCGGTGCTGGTCTGCGCCAAATGCTCGAAGAAGCTGGACGGCGGGTTCGGACCGAAGGGCAAGCAGTCGCTCGGCAAGGCGCTGCGCAAGCATCTGCACCTGAAAAAGGGTCGCAAGGCGGGGGCAGGGGTTGTCGACGTCAAATGCCTCGGCATCTGTCCGCGCGGCGCGGTGACGGTGGTCAACGGCGCCGCCAGCCGCGAATGGCTGCTCGTCCCGGCAGGCGCGGATCTGGACGGCGTGGCCGACGCGTTGGGACTCGATCGCGACTGAACCCCGCGCGGCAGCGGCTTGCTCCGCGTCGCCAAGCGGCTAGACCTAGGATGTGTCACCGAATCCTCCCCTGGCCGATCTCGCTCGCGCCCGTCTCTCCGGCGCGCTGATCGCGGTCGGCCGCGGCGATCGCGCGGCGCTGGCGGAGGTCTATGCGCTCACATCTGCGAAGCTGTTCGGCATCTGCCTGCGTATCTGTCGCGACAGGGACGATGCGGAGGACGTGTTGCAGGCGGTGTACGTCAAGGTGTGGCAACGGGCCGGACGGTTCGATCCGGCGCGCGCGAGCCCGATCACATGGCTCGCGACAATCGCGCGCAACAGCGCGATCGACCGGCTTCGCGCCACTCCCGTCCGCAACGCCGCGCCGATCGAGGCGGCACAGCAGGTCCCGGACGAGCGTCCGCTCGCCGACAGCGTCATCGAGGAGGCCGAGCAGCAGCACCGGGTCCATCTCTGCATGAGCGAGCTGGAGGCGCGCGCCCGCGCCGCGATCAGCGCCGCGTTCTTCGGCGGCGCGACCTATGCGCAGCTCGCCGAGCGTGAAGCGGTACCGTTGGGCACGATGAAGACGTGGATCCGTCGCGGTCTGCTCCAGCTGCGCGCGTGTCTCGGCCGTGACTGATCCCGTGCCCCTGCCTGGCGATCGCGACCTCCTCGCCGCCGAGCTCGCGCTGGGCGTGCTCGAGGGCGACGATCTGGCCGCAGCGCAGCGGCAACGGCTCGCCGATCCGGCGTTTGCGGATGCGGTCGAGACTTGGGAGCAGTTGCTCGCGGGACTGGCGCTCGAGACGGTGGAGGAGGCGGTCCCGGTCGCGCTGTGGCAGCGCGTCGAGGCGGCGATTGCGGAAACCCCCGACACGGTCGCGTCGATCGTGCCGCTGCAGCGATTGCGCCGGTGGCAGTTCGGTGCCGGGGCGGCGGGTGCCGTCGCAGCCGCGCTGGCGATCCTGCTGATGCTTCCCCGCCCGGCGGTCGAGGGTCCGCCGCCCGATCGCACTCAGCCGGTCGCCTCCCGGCCCGCGATCGTGGCGCAACTGCGCGGCGAGGATGCGGGCCCGATCATCGCCGCGCGCTACGATCCCCAGACCGCACAGTTGCGTCTGGCCGTCGACGCGATGGGTGAAAGCGACCTGGCGCCCGAGCTGTGGGTCATTCCCGACGATGGCGTCCCGCGCTCGCTCGGCCTGATCGCTCCCACCGGCGATACGCAGCTGACCGTCGCGCAGGGCCATCGCACCATGATCCGGGACGGGGCGACTCTCGCCGTCACGATGGAGCCGCGCGCGTCCGCGCCTCACCAGGCACCCAGCAGCGCGCCGGTCGCCTCGGGAAAAATTTTCGGGATCTGACATCCGCAGCGCATCCCGCGCCGTAACTCCTGCACATCGAGCCAATCGATGAACCAAACGCAGGAGGAAAATCACATGAAATTCCGCGCCTCGTACTTCACAGTCGCTCTGGCCGGCGTCGCGCTCGCCGCGACCGGCACGATCGCTGCCGCCCCCGAAAACCCGATGGTCGGCGGCGCGGCGATGTATCCGACGAAGGACATTGTCGACAACGCCGTCCAGTCCAAGGATCACACGACGCTCGTCGCCGCGGTCAAGGCCGCCGGCCTGGTCGATACGCTCAAGTCGCCGGGACCGTTCACGGTCTTTGCGCCGACCAACGCGGCGTTCGCGAAGCTGCCCGCGGGCACCGTCGACACGCTGCTCAAGCCGGAGAACAAGGACACGCTGACCGCCGTCCTGACCTATCACGTGGTCCCCGGCACGATGACAGCCGCGCAGATCGCCGCGAAGGCCAAAGCCAATGGCGGAAAGATCATGCTCAAGACCGTACAGGGTGAGCAAATCACCCTGTCCAAGGGCATGGGCGGGTGGATCGTCACCGACGCCAAGGGTGGCACGTCGAAGATCACGATCGCCGACGTGATGCAGAAGAACGGCGTCATCCATGTCGTCGACACGGTGCTGATGCCCTGATCGAGCCCCTCCGCGCACGGAGCTTCCCGGTCCGTGCGCGGTCCCGCCGATGTGTCTCCCGTATCTTAGTGCATCGGCGGAAAGCCGCCCGCCCGGTCGTGTAGTGTCTCAGGCCGGGCGGGTTCGGTTCAGCCACCGCGCCGCCGCGGGCCAGCGCGGCAGCAACAGCCGGTCGAAGACGAACAGCGCGATCAGCGACACGGCGAGCATCGGCAGCAGCGCGGCAAGAAGCACCGTCAACGCGCCGACGACGCGCAACCGCGCAGTCTCCGGCCGTGGCGGGGCGCCGAGCGATCCGCCGGGGCGTCGACGCCACCACAGCACCGCGCCGCTGATCGCCAGCGTGATCAGGCCCATCGCGGTCAGCACTCCGACCAGCTGATTGATCCAGCCGAACAGCTGCCCCTCGTGCCACGCGATGCCGTAGCCGATCGCGCGGTCCACCACATGCTTGTCGGCAAAGCCGCTGCGCCCGGTCACCGCGCCGGTCGACGGGTCGAACGTCACCGTGCGGGCAATGGGCCGGTTTTGCGTCTCGCTCGACAGCTTCCACATCGTGCCGTTGGGCGGACCGAACCGCACGGGGGCACCCGGGGGCGACAGGATGGCGGGGGCGGGGACATGCTGCGCGCGGGCGCGTACCACCATTTCGGTCAGCGATTTGCCGGGGGGGTGCGGGGTCGTCGCCGCGCGCATCATCGCATCGTGATCGTGCTCGCCATGGACGTCGACGCCGCCTTTCCATTCCTGCGGGCCCTGTATCCAGCCGAGCTCGGCGCGGACGGCGCGAAACGCCGTTGCCCAGCCGTCGGTTCACGGCAGGCCGGAGAGGAGCAGGATCAGCGCCAGGCCCGAAACCCAGAACCCGGTCACCGCGTGCAGGTCGCGCCACACGATCCGCCCGCGTGCGGCGAGGCGGGGCCACAACACCCCCGCGAGACCCCGCCCGCGGGGCCACCAGAGATACAGGCCCGACAGGATCAGCAGGATCGCCCAGCTCGCCGCGGTTTCGACGAGCAAGCCGCCCCAGCTTCCGAGCAGAAGCGCGCCGTGAATGCGCGAAACGGTCGCGGCGATCCGCGCTTCGGGGTCCTGGATCGCGATCACGCGGCCCCGCGGCGATACCGCGACGTCGCGCATCGATCCATCGGCAAGGCCGACATGGATGACGGCGGCATCGCCAGCGGACTGCGGAATGCGATAGTTGTGAAAGGTCGCCCCCGGCACCGCGGCCAGCGCAGCGTCGCGCTGAAGATCGGGCGTTACCGCGCCCGCGACGGGCAAGCCGCGCCAGTCGCGTTCCTGCCAGGCATCGAGCTGGGGCTTGAACAGGTAGATCGCGCCGGTCAGCGCAAGCATCACGATGAACGGGACTACGAACAGTCCGGCGTAGAAATGCCACCGCCAGATCGTGCGATAAAGCCGACCGGCTTCGCGGCTCATCGCGCGTAGCGCTCGGCCGTCGCGCGGATCAATGCGATCATGTTGGGAATGCCCTGGGTCCGGTTCGAACTCAGCTGGTTGCGCAGGTCGAACGGAGCCAGCGCAGCTTCGATATCGATGGCGCTGATTTCGGCGGGCGTGCGGTCCTGCACGGTGAGCAGGACGAGCGCGATGATCCCCTTGGTGATCGCTGCATTGCTGTCCGCGAGGAAATGCAGCGTGCCGTCGTCACCCGCCATCGGATAGACCCACACCGCCGCCGAACAGCCGCGCACCAGTGTCGCATCGGTCTTGAGCGCGTCGGGCATCGGCTCGAGCGCCTTGCCGAGATCGATCAGGAGCCGATAGCGATCATCGGCGTCGAGAAATTCATAATCGTCGGCAAGGTCGGTTAGCGTGGCCATGGCCGCGCCCCTTAGCGGCGTCGGCCGGTCGCGTCACCCCGAACATTGGCGGCAAAGTGCATCGGCGGTTCGCACTAGCCCTGAGGGCTGGAGCGGGAGCGGCGTCTGCAGCAGCCGCTCCCGACGCAGATCGGTGGAGCCTCCCAACCCCGGACCGGTCTGCGTTTCGGATCAGAGGTCGACGCCGGCGGCGATCGCCTCGAGCTTGCGGATCCGTTCCTTGAGATCGGCGATCTCGATCCGCGCGCCGGCATTGCTCGGCGCGGAGTGGCTCGTTTCGCTCTGATGCGTCAGGCTCAGTTCCTGGCGCTTGAGCGAGAGCCAGCCGCGCCATCCGGCAAGGCCCGCTGCGGTGACCATGCCGATGCCGGCAAGCGTGGCGGTGGCCATGACCATGTAGAAATTGGGGTCGCTCATCACATCCTCCTCCGGCGTGGGCCAGGGTTCAGTTGCGGTCGTCGCGCAGCTTTTCGATCTCGCGATCGAGGCTGACGCTCGAATGGTTGTCGGTGATCACGCGCTCCAGCACCGCGATGCGGTCCTTGAGCGTGCGGATTTCGTCCTGGAGGCGCCGGGCTTCGGCCCCTGCGGCGCGATCGTTCGCGAAATGCTCGTTGCCGTGGCGATCGCGGCGGATGCCCATTTTCGCGCGAACGATATTCCCTACGGTGACGATCAGTACGATCGCGACGACCATGGGTGCCCAGTCCATCAATGCCTCCCTCTATCGTGCGTGCCACGGCGTGGCACAATCTTCCTATTCGGCTGCCTGGGCGGCCTGGTTCGCCTGCCGCTCGGCGCGGCGGACGGGGCGGTCGCGCATCTCGGTCATCGTGACGCCGATCGCGCCGATCACGCCCAGCACCGCGAAAAATCCGATCAACATTGCTTCTACTCCCTCACAAATTCGGTTCAGTTCACCGGCCGGTCGTCGCGCAGCCGTTCGATTTCGTCGGCAAGATCGGTTCCCTTGTCGGTCGCGATCCGCTCCAGCACCCGCACCCGCTGTTCCAGCCGCTCGGTATGGGCGGCATATTGCGCCGCCTTTTCCGCAGTCTGGTTGTTGAGCGCTTCGGCCATCTTTTCCTTATGCTTCAGCCAGCGGCGGAACATGTCGGAGCCGATGCCGGCAATGACGGGGATGCCCACGACGATCATGAAAAATCCGAGTACCAGAACGGTTCTGTCCATCGGTCGGCCCTCAGTTCTTGGCGATCCGCAGCGATTCGATCTCGCGATCCAGTGCATGGCTGCTGTCGGTCACGATGCGTTCGACATTGGCGAGGCGATCCTTGACCGATCCCAGCTCGGCGCGCAGCTGCGCATTCTCCTGGCTGATCAGCTTGATCCGTTCGGCCATTTCCTGGTCGGTCTTGGGATAGACCGCCTGGCCCCAGGCCCCGTCGAGCGGGTAGCCGTTCTTGATGCGGAGCCAGGTGGTGAACATCCAGCCGATCATTCCGGCCACGCCGACGATCGCGATCGTGGGGGCCAGTGCGCTGAAGAATTGCAGTTTTTCCATGTCTCTCGTCCTTCGGTTCAGCGCAGGCTGTCGATTTCGCGGGCGGTCCGCTCGGCGGGGTCGGTGGCGATGCGTTCGAGCACCGCGATCCGCTCCTCCAGCCGGCTGACCTGGCCGTTCAGCCGCTCGTTCTCGTTGGTCAGCAATTCGATCTTGCGCTCGGCCTTGGGGTCTTCCTTTTCGGCCATCCCCATCCATTCATTCTCGATCGGGTATCCGTGCTTCGCGCGGATCCAGGTCGATGCGAGCCATCCGAAGGTCGAGATCGCAATGATCGCGATGACGAAGCCCGGTCCACCCCAGTTCATGTCGTGTCTCCCTGTTCAGTCGATCGGCGCGCGCTCAGCGCAGGCGCTCGATCTCGTCGGCGAGCTGCGTGTTGCGGCTCGTGTAGAAGGTTTCGATGTCGGCCATGCGGCGGTCGATATCGCGCAGCTTGGAGCGGACTTCCTGGGTCGAGCGGCGCGGATTGGCCCGCACGCCCTGCCAGAATTTCGCGTCTTCCTGCGAGTCGTAGAGGCCCATGGGCTTCTGCGAGACGACCATCGCCAGGCCGATATAGACGAAGAACATCAGCGGGAAGGTGGCGAAGAACAGAACGAGGAAGCCCAGGCGGATCCACAGCGGGTCGACCCCGGTATATTCGCCCAGACCCTCACAGATCCCGAGCCATTTGCCATTGACCTTGTCGCGGTACAGTTGCGTGCGGCTGACAGACATCTCAGTTCCTCCGTGCGCGTTCGAAGTCGGGGAGTTCGCGGACCGGGGGCAGATCATTGCCCCGCAGGCGGAACTCGGGATTGTCGGCGGCGATGATCCGTTCGATGGTCATCAGGCGGTCTTCCAGCCGACGGGCGGTGTAGTGGAGTTCGTCGAGAAGGTTCTCGTCCTCCCCGGTCAGCGTCTTGGCCTGCTTCCACTTCGTTACATAGTGGAGGATGACCCAGGGCATTCCGATGAAGAGCATGCCCACGACACCGATCGGAACCAGAATGTCTTCCATCGGATCAGCCCTCCTTGTTGAGGCGTGCCTTGAGCGCGGCGAGCTCGGCGTCGACCTTCTCGGCCGACTGCAGCTCGGAGATTTCCTCCTCGAGCGTCTTCTTCGGCGCACCCAGGCTCAGCGCATCGGCGCGGCCCTCGGCGAAATCGACGCGGCGCTCGAGCAGGTCGAAGCGGCTGAATGCCTCGTTGACCTTCGACCCATGGGTCATCTCGCGCAGCCGGACGCGGTTGTTGGCGCTTTCGAGGCGCGTCATGATCGCGTTCTGGCGGGCACGGGCGTCGCGCAGCTTGGTCTGCAGCTTCGAGATGTCCTCTTCCGACGCGCGCAGCGCATCGTCGAGCACGGCGATCTCCGCCGACAGCTGGTCGCACATGTCGTACGCCTTCTGGCGCTCGACCAGCGCGGCCTTGGCCAGGTCCTCGCGGTTCTTGCTCAGCGCCAGCTCGGCCTTTTCGGTCCAGCTCGCCTGCAGGTTCTCCAGCTTGGCGATGTGGCGGCGCATTTCCTTCTGGTCGGCGATGGTGCGGGCCGCGCTTGCGCGGACCTCGACCAGGGTCTCCTCCATTTCGAGGATGATCATGCGGATCATCTTCGCCGGGTCTTCCGCCTTGTCGAGAAGGTCGGTGACGTTGGCGGCGATGATGTCGCGGGTGCGAGAGAAAATGCCCATCTGAAACATGCTCCTTGAAACTCGTGCCGCCGGGCGGGCTAGGGGGTACCCGCCCGGCGGGATCGCTTACGCGATGGCGCGGACGGCAACCGACCCCGACTGCGGCGCGGTGGCGGCCGGGCCGATCACACTCGCGAGGCAGGTGGTGCTGACGACCAGCGTGCAGGCGATGGCTGCGAGCGTGGTGCGAAAGCTGTTGGTGGCCTTGTACATTGTTTCCGTCCCTTGATTCTTGTTTGGGTCGCCGCCCTTCACGGCTTGTCGGGAACATTGCAGGGGGCGTGCCAAACTTGAAAAGTCGCGCATTTCTGCGGGTTTCCGCGCATCATTGCGCAGGCTGCAAACTCGGCACTTGCCAAGTGTTGGGGAAATATACCAAGAGTTCGCACATGGAACGGACTACCCATGTCGTCGGCCAGTCAGGGGCGTTTCTCGACGCGCTGGAGCACGCCTCGCGCGCCGCTGCGCTAGACCGTCCGGTGCTGGTCATCGGCGAGCGTGGAACCGGCAAGGAGCTGGTCGCCGAGCGTCTCCATCGTCTCTCGCCGCGCTGGGATCAGCCGCTCGTCATCATGAACTGCGCCGCGCTGCCAGAGACGCTGATCGAGGCGGAACTATTCGGCCACGAGGCGGGCTCGTTCACCGGCGCGACCAAGGGCCGGCCCGGCCGGTTCGAGGAAGCCGATGGCGGCACGTTGTTCCTCGACGAGCTCGGTACGCTCAGCATGGCGGCGCAGGACCGATTGCTCCGCGCCGTCGAATATGGCGAGATCACCCGGATCGGCGCGTCGCGCCCGCTACGTGTCGACGTCCGCATCGTCGCGGCGACCAACGAGCATCTGCCCGATCGTGTCGCGCAGGGGACGTTCCGCGCCGACCTGCTCGACCGGCTGTCGTTCGAGGTGGTGACGCTGCCGCCGCTGCGCGCGCGCGCAGGCGACATCCTCGTCCTCGCCGAATTTTTCGGGCGCCGCATGTCGTCGGAGCTGGCCCGCGAGTGGGAAGGCTTCGGGCCGACCGCGCTCGACGCGCTCACCGATCACGACTGGCCGGGCAATGTCCGCGAGCTGCGCAACGTGGTGGAGCGCGCCGTCTATCGCTGGGACCGCGCGGGGCCGGTCGATTCGATCCAGATCGACCCCTTCGCCTCGCCCTATCGCCCGCGTCCGATGCCGCACGGCATTCCCGGCAATGCCGCCCCGGTCCAGCTCACGACCGAAGAACCCGGCCCGCTCCCCCAGCGCGAGGACGACCTGTCGGGCGACTTCAAGAGTCGCGTCAGCCGCTTCGAGCGCGAGCTGCTGAGCCGCGCGCTCGCCGAAAACCGCTACAACCAGCGCGCCACCGCCGAGGCGCTGGGGCTGAGCTACGATCAGCTCCGCCACGCGCTCAAGCGCCACGAACTGCTCAACGCAGGCGGCTGATCGCCCGTTTCGATCGCGTCACAAGAAAAATTCGTGCGGCAAAGCGCGCCCTCATGCGTTAGTCGGGCGTGCAACCGAAACAATCGCCAGAAAACGGAGGGTAATCCCATGGCATTCGAACTTCCGACGCTCCCCTATGCGAAGGACGCGCTGGCGCCGACGATCTCGGCCGAGACGCTCGATTTCCACTATGGCAAGCACCACAAGGCCTATGTCGACAAGACCAACGGCTTCGTCGCCGACAAGGGGCTCGAGGGCAAGTCGCTGGTCGAGGTGATCCGCCACGCCAAGGAAACCGGCGACAAGGGTCTGTTCAACAATTCCGCCCAGATCTGGAACCACAGCTTCTACTGGTTCGGCCTGACCCCGGAAACCAAGGAGCCGAGCGGCAAGCTCGCCGAGATGATCGAGAAGAGCTTCGGGTCGAAGGAAGAGCTGGTCAAGAAGCTCATCGCCGAAGCGACCGGCCACTTCTCGAACGGCTGGGGCTGGCTGGTCCTGGACGGCGACGAGATCAAGGTGACCTCGCTCCACGACGCCGACACGCCGGTGGTCTATGATTACAAGCCGCTGCTGACGATCGACGTGTGGGAGCACGCCTATTACATCGATTACCGCAACGCGCGTCCGGGCTATCTGGAAGCGATCACCAAGATCATCGACTGGGACTTCGTGGCCGCCAACCTCGACGGCGAAGGCGTGAGCCGGGCCGACCAGGCCGGCTGATCTTCCCGATCATCGATTGCAGAAACGGGCCGGGGGAAACTCCGGCCCGTTTTGACTCACCCCTCGGGCGGCAGCGCTTTGTCGACGATCTCGCCGTCGGTCTTGAGTCCGTGGCGGAGCAGCAGCGGCACGTTGCCGATCGCGAAGAGCAAGGTCAGCGGCACGACCCCCCACAGCTTGAACGCGACCCAGAAATCCCAGCTCTGCGTGCGCCAGACAATCTCGTTGAGCACCGCCATCGCCGCGAAGAACACCGCCCAGTTGATCGTCAGCAGCCGCCATCCGCGCGCGGTCAGGCCGGGATAGGCGCTTTCGAGCAGCATCTGGAGGAGTGGCTTGTTGGTGATCAGACCATAAGCCAGCACGATGGCGAACATCGAATAGACCAGCGTCGGCTTGATCTTGATGAACGTCTCGTCGTGAAACCACAAAGTCAGGCCGCCGAACACCAGCACCAGAACGCCGGAAATCCACAGCATCGGCGAAATATGCCTGGTCTTCCACAGCGACAGTCCCATCGCCAGGAAGATCGCGACCATGAACGCGGCCGTCGCCGCCAGGACGCGGGCGAGCTGCGGCCCGCCCATGAAGCTGTTGACCGCAAAGAACACGGCCAGCGGACCGAAATCGATCAGCATGCGCAGGCCGGGGGAGGGGGCGGGTTTCGTGGAGGCGGATTCGGTCATGCGATCACTCTACAAATCGTCTCGGGCTTGTCGAAGAACGTAATGGTCTGCTGCGAGAGCGGGCCCACGAGCAGGCGGCTAGCTTCGCGTCAACGCCTCCACCCCGGCGATGATCCGCGACACTTCTCGGGGATCGAAGCCGCGCAGGTCGTCCACCTTCTCGCCCACGCCGATCGCATGGATGGGAAGCCCATAGGCCTCAGCGGCGGCGACTAGGACACCGCCGCGCGCGGTCCCGTCGAGCTTGGTCATTACCATGCCGGTGACCCCTGCGACTTCCTTGAACACCTCGATCTGGTTGAGCGCGTTCTGCCCGGTGGTCGCGTCGAGCACGAGCAACACATCGTGCGGGGCCTCGGCGTCGAGTTTGCCCAGAACGCGCCGGATCTTGGCGAGTTCGTCCATCAGTTCGCGCTTGTTCTGCAGGCGCCCGGCGGTGTCGACGATCAGCAGGTCGATCCCCTCCGCGGTCGCCCGCCGCAGCGCTTCGTGCGCCAGCCCCGCGGCGTCGCCGCCCTCCGCGCCCGCCACGATCGGCACGCCGATCCGCTCGGCCCAGGTCCGCAACTGCCCGATCGCGGCCGCGCGAAACGTGTCGCCCGCCGCGACCATCACCTTCAGCCCCTGATCCTTCAGGATCGCGGCCAGCTTGGCGATCGTGGTCGTCTTGCCGGATCCGTTGACGCCGATCACCAGCATCACCTGCGGTCGCGCCTTGTCGGTGATCAGCGGCTGGGCAACCTTTGCCAGCACCTTTTCGATCTCCTCGGCGACGATCAGGCGGATGCCCAGCTCCTCCATGCCACGCTCTACCTGCTCGTCGGCCAGCCGGGCGCGGATACGCGCGGCGGTGGCGGGGCCAAGGTCGGACGCGATCAGCGCCTCCTCGATCTCGTCGAGTTGCGCGTCATCGAGCCGCCCGGTACCGAGCCCGGCCAGATTGCCGACCAGTCGGTCCGACGTCTTTTTGAACCCGCCGAGCAGACGGTCGCGCCAGCTGGGGCCGCTCATGCCTGCGCTCCGATCAATTTGCCGTTCTGCACGTCCGTGATCTTCACCTGTTGAACCGATCCAATTTCACTTTGCGGAAGCAGCACCTCCGCGAAATTCTCCGCATGCCCGCGATCCCCCGGCCGCTCGACCAGCACGCGCTGTGTCGACCCGACCGTGCCGCGCAACCAGTCCGCGCGCCGCGCCGCCGCCCGCTCGCGCAATGCCGCCGCGCGCGCCTTCGCCACGCCCGGCGCAACCTGCGGCATCCGTGCCGCCGGCGTTCCCTCACGCGGGCTATAGGGAAAGATATGCGCATGGACGATGTCGCAATCGTCGATCAGTGCCAGCGTGTTCGCGGCCATGCCCTCATCCTCGGTCGGAAAACCGGCGATCAGGTCGGCGCCGATCGCGATTCCCGGCCGCGCCGCCTTGAGCCGCTCGACCAGCGCCACCGATTGCGCCCGCGAATGCCGCCGCTTCATCCGCTTGAGGATCATGTCGTCCCCCGCCTGAAGCGAGAGATGGACATGCGGAAGCACGCGACGCTCCTGCGTCAGCAGCGCGAACAACCGGTCGTCGATCTCGATCCCGTCGAGCGAGGACAGCCGCAGCCGTTCGACGCCTGTATGCGCGAGCACGCGTTCGACCAATTGCCCGAGCGTAGGGGCGCCGGGCAGATCGGGGCCATAACTCGTCAGGTCGACGCCAGTCAGTACGATCTCGCGATGCCCCGCATCGACCAGCGCCTGCACCCGCTCGATCACCGCGCCCGCCGGCACCGACCGGCTGTTGCCGCGCCCGAACGGGATGGCGCAGAACGTGCAGCGATGGTCGCAGCCATTCTGCACCTCGACGAACGCGCGCACATGCGCGGAAAAGCTCGCGGCCAGATGCGGCGCCGTCTGGCGCACGGCCATGATGTCCTGCACCAGCGCCGCGTCGTCCGACGCCCATGATCGCGGCAGGAGCTTCTCGGCATTGCCGATCACCCGGTCGACTTCTGGCATCTTCCCGAACGACGCGGGATCGATCTGTGCCGCGCACCCTGTTACGACGAGCTGCGCCTCGGGGCGTGCGCGCCGGGCGCGGCGGATCGCCTGGCGCGTTTGGCGTACCGCCTCGTTGGTGACCGCGCAGCTGTTCACGACGACCACATCGCGGGAGCCGAGCAGCGCGCGGATCGTTTCGCTTTCGGCAAGGTTGAGCCTGCAGCCCAGGCTGATAACCTCGGGTGCGGCGACGGAGGAAGACATGGGTGGCGATCTAGAGACGCGCGGGGTCGAAGTCCATGGATGCGCGAAATCGGTGCTCGACTTCTGGTTCGATGAAGTGGAGCCCGAACAGCAATTCGCCAAAGATCCAGAACTCGACGCGGAAATCGTTCGCCGGTTCAGCCGTGCCCACGACATCGTGATGGCCAGCGGTGCCGCAGGCTGGCGCGATGCTCCGGATACGTTGCTGGCGGCGGTCATTCTGCTCGATCAGTTCAGCCGCAACATGCATCGCGGATCGCCGCAGGCCTATGCCGCCGATCCACTCGCGCTCGCGCTGACGCTGGAGGCGATCGGCAAGGGTTGGGACCACGACCTAGCGCCTGAGCGCGCAGCGTTTCTCTACATGCCGCTGATGCATGCCGAGACTGTCGAGGCGCAGCGGATGAGCCTTGAGAAATTCACCGCGCTCGGCCGTCCCGAAAATCTGCGCTTCGCGATGGAACATGCAGTCGTGATCGAGCAGTTCGGGCGTTTTCCCACCCGCAACGCCGTTCTGGGCCGTGAGTCGACACCCGCCGAAGGCGACTATCTCAGGCGTCCCGACGCCGGCTGGTGACGGTCAACCCGTCCGACGCCCGTGACGCGCGGCAGGAAATTCGCCCTCCATGGTCGGCGGAGGGGGCGGTTGGACCAGCATGCGGCGCTCCGCGAGCAACCTGCGCGCGCCGGCGACCGACAGCGGCTTGCCATAGTGCCAGCCCTGCGCCTTGGAGCAGCCCAGAGCCTTCAGTCGTGCCTCGATCGCTGCGTCCTCGACGCCCTCGGCGGTGATGGGGAGGTTGAGGCTTTCGCCCAGGCTGACGATCGCGTTGACGATCGCGGCTGAATCGGCGCTCTCGTTGAGCGAGATGACGAAGCTCTTGTCGATCTTGATCCGGTCGAACGGCAATGCGCGCAAATGGGCCAGCGACGAATAGCCGGTGCCGAAATCGTCCAGGGCCAGCCGGGCGCCCTGGTTCTTCAGGCTACCGACGATCGACTGGGCGAGCGAGAGGTTGTCGAACAACGAACTTTCGGTGATCTCGATCTCCAGTCGGCTCGCGGGGAACCCGGTCTCGGTCATCACCTTGATGATCTTCTGCGCCAGCCACGCATCGCGCAGCTGGAAGGGCGAGATATTGACCGACAGCGTGATCGCGCTGTCCCAGTCACGGGCTGCGGTGAACGCCTGCTGCATCAGGGACAGCGACATCTCCGCAATCATGCCGGTTTCTTCGGCGATCGGGATGAACAGATCCGGGCTGATCAATCCGCGTGTCGGATGCTCCCAGCGCGCCAGCACCTCGAATCCGATCAGGCGGCCGGTCTGCAGGTCGATCTGCTGTTCGAAATAGGGGACGATCTCGCCGCGCGGGATCGCGGTACGCAATCCGCTCTCGAGCTCGTTGCGCGTTTGCAACTCGCGCTCCATCGACAGGTCGAACCAGGCATAGCAGTTCCGGCCTGCCTTCTTGGCCGCATACATTGCGATATCGGCGGATCGCATCAGCGAGTCGATCGAACTGCAGTCGAAATCCGATCGGGCGATCCCGACCGAGCAGCTGACGTGCAGGCGCAGGCCTTCGGCCTCGAACGGTTGCGACATCTGGGCGATCAGCTTTTCCGCAATCCGCTCGATCATGTCGGGCTGCGCAGGATCGAACAGGAAGGCGCAGGCGAATTCGTCGCCGCCCAGTCGCGCGGAGAGCGAATAGGGGGGCATCGCGCCCGCGATTTCGCCCGCCGCGGCGCGCAGAAGGGCGTCGCCGACGGCATGGCCGTGCATGTCGTTGATCGTCTTGAAATGGTCGAGGTCGATGATGAGCATCGCCATCGCCTTGCGCCGCTTCTGGGCACGCACGAACATCGCCGCCCCCTCCTCGGCGAGACTGCGCCGGTTGAGGAATCCGGTCAGCGGATCGCGACTAGCCAGAATTTGCGCGCGCTCTTCCGCGGCGGTGCGAACCCGCACCTCGTTGGTCAGTCCCTGGTGGCGCCGCCAGCCGAACAGGATGAGCGCGACGTTGAGCAACAGGGCGATCACCAAAGTGCGATCGGCAGGCGCCGCGCCTTCCAGATAGTGGCGCAGCGTCTTGGAAAGAACCGAGCTGCCGGTGCCGACGAACATCAGGATCGCGGCGACGCTGATTGCGCCAGTGATCAGGTTCGAGCCGTTCGATGCATTCCCGCTGCGGTCTTCATCTTCAACGCCCAGCGACATGCCGAAATTGCTCCCCACTCGATCGATCGGCTCCTATCTCATGGGGACCGTGTAGAAGGGGTTAAAGCACGGGGCGGTTGCACTTATCTGCACTTGCGGCTATGCGACGCCCGATCGTTCCCAGGAACGTGACGACATATGCCCCCGGGCAACGCTGGCCGACGAGGTTTCGTCCGCCGGCGTTTTATGCGTTTCGGACTTGAGAACAATGGGAGAAGCGAGTGTTTGACAGTCTGAGCGAGCGGCTTGGCGGCGTATTCGACCGTCTGAAGGGCCGTGGCGCGCTGACCGAAGCCGATGTGCGGACCGCGATGCGCGAGGTGCGCATCGCGCTGCTCGAAGCCGATGTCGCGCTCCCGGTCGCGCGTAGCTTCGTCGACAAGGTGACCGAACAGGCGGTCGGCCAGCAGGTGCTGCGGTCGGTCACGCCGGGCCAGCAGGTCGTCAAGATCGTCAACGACGCCCTCGTGGCGATGCTCGGCCCCGATACGGCCGAGCTGGAGCTCGATGTTACGCCGCCGGCGGTCGTGATGATGGTCGGCCTGCAGGGGTCGGGCAAGACGACGACCACGGCAAAGCTGTCCAGGCTGCTGAAAAAGCAGGGCAAAAAGGTGATGATGGCGTCGCTCGACGTCAATCGCCCGGCCGCGCAGGAACAGCTGGCGGTGCTCGGCACGCAGACCGAGGTCGCGACGCTGCCGATCGTCGCGGGGCAGCAGCCGGTCGACATCGCCCGGCGCGCGCTTCAGGCCGCGAAGCTGCAGGGCTTCGACGTGCTGATGCTCGATACTGCGGGTCGCCTGCACGTCGACCAGCAGCTGATGGACGAGATGAAGGCGGTCGCCGACATCTCGAAGCCGCAGGAAATCCTGCTCGTCGTCGACTCGCTGACCGGCCAGGACGCGGTCAACGTCGCGCAGAACTTCTCCGACCAGGTTCCGCTCACCGGCGTCGTACTGACCCGCATGGACGGCGACGCACGCGGCGGCGCCGCGCTTTCGATGCGCGCAGTCACCGGAAAGCCGATTAAATACGCCGGTATCGGCGAAAAGCTCGACGCAATCGAACCCTTCCACCCCACCCGCGTCGCCAGCCGCATCCTCGGCATGGGCGATGTCGTCTCGCTGGTCGAAAAGGCTGCGCAGGCGATCGAGCAGGAAGACGCCGAGAAGATGGCGGCGCGGCTGGCCAAGGGCCAGTTCGACATGAACGACCTGCGCAGCCAGTTGGGGCAGATGCGTAGGATGGGAGGTCTCGGTGCGCTGGCGGGGATGATCCCGGGGATGAAGAAAGCGCAGCAAGCGATGGCTTCGGGGGCGGTCGACGAACGCATCCTGCTGCGCATGGACGCGATGATCACGTCGATGACGCCCAAGGAGCGCGTCAAGCCCGAGCTGATCAATGCCAAGCGCAAGATCCGCATCGCCAAGGGTTCGGGCACGACCGTTCAGGACGTGAACAAGCTGCTCAAGATGCACCAGGAAATGTCCACCGCGATGAAGCGCATCAAAAAGATGGGTGGGCTCAAGGGGATGCTGGGCATGCTCGGCAAGGGTGGCATGGGCGGGCTCGGCAATGCGCTGGGCGGCCCGCAGATGGGGGACATGATGGGCAAGCTCGGCGGTCCCGGCGGGCTTCCCGGCATGCCCGGCGGCGGCGACATCCCGCCCGACCTCGCAAAGCTTTTGAACAAGAAGAAGTAACCGTTTCAACACTTTGAATTTTAGAAGGAAGATCAACAATGGCACTCAGCATGCGTCTGTCGCGTGGCGGTTCGAAGAAGCGCCCTTATTACCGCATCGTCATCGCCGATGCGCGCTCGCCCCGCGACGGCAAGTTCATCGAGAAGATCGGCACCTACAACCCGCTGCTCGCCAAGGATTCGGACGAGCGCATCAAGCTCGACAGCGATCGCGCGAAGCACTGGCTGAGCGTCGGCGCGCAGCCGACCGACCGCGTTGCCCGCTTCCTCGACGCCGCCGGCGTCCGTGAGCGTGCGGCGAAGAACAACCCGAACAAGGGCAAGCCGGGCGAGAAGGCGACCGAGCGCGCCGAGGAGAAGGCCGAGAAGCTGAAGGCCGCCGAGGAAGCCGCCGCCGAAGCGAAGGCCGCTGCCGAAGCCGCTCCGGCGGAAGAGCCCGCCGCCGAGGAGGCTCAGGCCGAGACCGTCGAAGTCGCGGCCGAGGCGATCGAAGAGGCGACCAGCGACACGCCGTCCGAAGAGGCTGGCGAAGAAAAGGCCGAGGGCTGATCCTTGGATCTCGACCGCCCCGTCACGCTCGCCGTGGTTATCGGCGCACATGGCGTGACGGGGGAGGTTCGCCTGAAGGTGTTTGCCGACGATCTGTCGGCGCACCGCAACCTGAACGGCGGGGCGTTGACGCTCAAATCGGTACGGCCCGGAAATAACGGCGCGATCGCGCGCTTTGCCGAGGTGACCGACCGCAATGCCGCCGAGGCGCTGCGTGGGACGGAACTTGTCGTCCCGCGCACGGCGCTCCCGCCCTTGGGCGAGGGCGAATATTATCATGCCGACCTGCTCGGCCTTCCCGTCGTTTCGCAAGGCGGGCAGCCGATCGGCACCGTCGTCGCGGTCGAGAATTTCGGCGCGGGCGACGTGATCGAGATCGAAAAGCCGGACGGCAAGCGCTTCATGGTCCCGATGCGTGCCGAAGCGGTTCCGACCTGGGACGATACCGCGTTGACGCTTGCAGACGGGTGGGCGGACTGACGCATCGGCGATCGTGCCGCACAGCGCGACGCGACGATATCGAAAACGGCTTAGCTTGGCGATTCAGCCCGCTACCTCCGGCCTTAAGCACAGATCGCGCGCCGATCGCGTCAAGCAGGGGCGCTATCCATGCTGCGGGACGGTGCCGACAGGGAGACTGTCGACGCGTGCCAGGTTCAGCCGATTGCGCGGGGACTGATCGACCGAACGACAATGCGGCAACGCCGGCATCCCAACGGCAGCCGGTTCGGGCGCCGGGTCCCGAATGACAAGCTCGACCTCGATCCCCGCCACGGCTGCCATGTCGATCAGATTGCCCAAGGCAAAGCGGGACAGCTTGCCTTGCAGGAGGCGGTTCAGATTCGAACGGTGGATGCCGAGGCGGGCGGCAGCCTTGGCCTGCGGCTGGCGCCAACGATAGACTTCAGAGCAAAGCGCGTCGGCAATGGCCTGGCGCGCCCGCGTGCTTGGCGTGTGGCTCCCCCTGTCGGAGGGTTTGCGTCCCTGCTTGGCCTTTTCCATGCCGGGTCGGATATGGCACGCCGCGGCGTGGACGATCTAAATGCGACCAAGGCCGATCCGGGGCGCACGAAGCGCGTCCTCCCGCGGCTGACCGGCAGCACCTGACTTCCTGGTCGCCCCGCGGTCGCCCTTCGTCGCAGGGGCCTCGTCGGCTGGTCATGCGGGCATCCATGCGTGCAGAATGATCCGACCTCACGCATGTCTCGCTTCGCTTCTGGTCCTCGCCGCATGCGACAGCGGCGGCGGTGGCAGTGTATCCACGCCCACCCCGACGCCCACGCCGTCGCCGTCCGCGACGCCCACGGTCGCGATTGCAGTCACCCCCGCAAGCGTTTCGCTTTCGAGCAACGCCGTCCAACGCTTCGCCTGTACTGTGACGGGGAGCAGCGACACCGGCTGTTCCTGGTCGATCCAGGAATCGGG
Source organism: Sphingomonas plantiphila (assembly GCF_046000505.1). Classification (NCBI taxonomy): domain Bacteria; kingdom Pseudomonadati; phylum Pseudomonadota; class Alphaproteobacteria; order Sphingomonadales; family Sphingomonadaceae; genus Sphingomonas; species Sphingomonas plantiphila. Next base: position 220,218 of record NZ_JBELQC010000002.1, read on the forward strand.
AGGCGGGACGGTCGCGGCGGACGGCACCTATGTCGCACCGGGCGTTGCCGGCATTTTCCATGTCGTCGCCACGAGCAACGCGAACCCGGCCAAAACCGCCATCGCCACCGTGACGGTCACGCTGCCGGCCGCTGCAAAGCCATGGGTGACGGCCTATTATCTCGGCTGGTTCTGGGACACGATGTACCCGCCCGAGAAGGTCGACGCATCGGCATTCACGCATCTCGTCTTCGGTCGCGTGGCACCGGGTCGTGGCACGCTGGGCGGCGCGGCGGGCGACGTCGTCCCGGGCGGGGGCACCGCGCATCAGGCGGGTCTATCGCCCGACGGGGTGCGCAGCGTCGAGGACTATCTGGTCAAGCGCGCGCACGACGCCGGGCGCAAGGCGCTGCTGATGGTCGGCGGGGCAGGCGACGGCGATGGGTTCATCGCCTCCACCTCCGACGCGCTACGACCGGGGTTCGTGCGCAAGCTGGCCGATTATCTGATCGCGCACGATTATGACGGGCTCGATCTGGACTGGGAGGACCGCTTCGAGGGGAGTGAGCATCTGACCCCCGCGGTCGACGGCGTCGAGGCCAAGCGCCGCGCGATCCAGCTGATCAAAGACCTGCGTGTCGAGCTTGCCAAGCGGCCGCGCTATCAGGGCGCAGGACGCGCGGCGCTGATCACGTTCCCGGGCTATACCGTGTCGATCAACGAGCTGGAGCCCAATGGGAAAGTCGAGCAGTGGCAGGCGGACATCGCCAACCTGGTCGATCAGTACAATCTGATGAGCTATGGCATCGGGACGACCTGGAGCGGCAATGGCTGGCTGTCCTGGTTCAGCAGCCCGATCTTCGGCGCGACGGGCAAGACGCCGCGCGACCTGGCGACCTCCGTCGCGGCTTATGAAAGAACGGGCGTCCCGCGAAGCCGTATCGGCATCGGCATCGGCTTTTTCGGCATCTATTTCGGCCCGGGCGTTACCGGACCGCGCCAGAATACAGAGGCCAACCGCATCTTCGAGGTCGACGATGTCGCCCTGCGCTATTCCGAGCTGGTGCGCATGGGCTACCTGTCCAACGGCACCTATCATTGGGACGATGTCGCCAAGGTCGGCTATCGCAGCTATGCGAACGGCGGCTACACGCCGCCCGGATCGAAACGCAACCGTGCCGGCTTCCTGTCCTATGAAGACGAAGCCTCCATCGCCGCAAAGGCGACCTGGGTGCGCGATACCGGGGTCGGGGGCACGATCGTCTGGGCGATCAATTACGATTACCTTCCCGACGGCCGGAGCCCGTTGCTCAGCGCGGTCAAGCAGGAGTTCAAGCCCAGCGCGCCGTAAGATGGCGCGTCGACTGAACTGATCGTACCCGAATTTTTCGGGTCGCCGGGCATGGGCGGGTCCGGCTGGTGCAGCGGTCTTGTCGACCCCAGCGTCGCTCGCTCTCCCGAACCAGCTTCGGACCGTCAGAGATGTGCGGGCTAACGCCCGAGCTCGGCCGGGAGGGGGAGATCAGTTCTTGATCGCCTGGTCGAGCGGGATCGCCGGCTTGGGCGGCACCGGCGGGGTGCCGATCCAGGCAAGCCCGCGGCCCAGATCGAATGTCACCACCCAGTTCCGCAGGAACGGCATGCCCAGATTGCCGTCCATGATCATGTCGGGCGTGAAGGCATCGCCCGTCACGGCGCGGACGTCACCCATGACTTCGAAATCGGCCGGCTGCTTGCCTTCAAGCGTGGGATTCATGCCGACCAGTTCGGCAATCGGCTTGGAAGCGAGCACGGTGCCGCCATTGCCCGAGTCCAGCTCGAACCACAGCGTACCTTTCTTCGATGGCACGGCCACCATCACCGCCAGCGCGCCGCCGTCGATCTCGCGCTTGAGCCGGACGCGGAGCGGGCGCATCTTCGCGATCCGCGCCGCACGGCTGGCTTCCGATTCAAGCGTGAGCGTGCCGGCGGCGAAATCGAGCGTCACCGTGCGGCCTTCGAACAGGTTGAGCCCGACAATCCCATCGAGATCGGCATCGCGTGGATTGTTCGCGCCCATGTTGATGAGACCAAGGATCGGCGGCTTCATTGCGATGCCGCCAAGGGTGATCGGGATGGTCTCGCCGCAATGCGGCCCCTGACTACGCGTGCCCATCATGTTGTAGCCGGTCAGTCGACCCCATGGCTCGCAGCCCGCCCGCTTGGCGCTTTCAGGGGAGACGAGGGTGATCCCGGCGCCGGTATCGAACAGGTACAGGCCGGTTTTGCCGCCGACTTCGGCCTCTACCGCCCAACGCGTTCGCCATTGCCGCATCTGAACCACCGCGTCGGGCGAAGGAGCTTGTTGGGCTGCGGCTTCGGGTGCCATGGCCAGGAGCAGCGCGACGGCGCCGTGCAGATAGTTCATGGGAAGCTTCCTCTAATCCGGTTGATTTGCATGCCTGGATGCGGCGGACGCCGTGGCGGACGGCGCTTGGTCCAGCTACTTGCCGGCCGGGCCACGCGTCCGCAGCTCTAGGCCGGCCCAGAGCAGGGCGCCGAGCGTGCAGCAGATCAGCACCGGTATCGACACCACCTCCTCGAGACGCGCGTGCATCGCGACCGCTCCGCCCAGAAAGGCGGTCAGCAACGCGCAGCCAAGTGTGGCGAATCTGCGGGTGAGATAGGCACAGATGCCGACCGCAAGGATAAGCGCGAGCACTCTCAGATGGTGCGGGGGATATTCGATATGCGCCAGCGCGCCTGCGAAGGTCTGCGGCCAGGCAATCATGACCAATGCGTCGACGGCGAGGGCTGCGCTTGCGATCGCGGATGCGACCCAGCCTGTGGTCGGCGAAGGGGGGAATCGGGACGGATTGGACACGAAACGGACCTTTTCAAGGGCGGGGTGAGACCGGAGCGTCAGGCGACCCGGTCGAGGCCTATCGCCGGAGATTCGACGAGCATGTGCGCGATCGCGCCGGCGAGCGATCGGGCATGATGGCGATTGCCCTCTTTCCGGCGGTTGAGCAGGGGGGCGCTCTCAGCAACGGCGTGCGCGAGCACGACCATGTCAGCAGCGATCCGCTCCGCGGCGTCGACCGTGTGACCGCCGAGCCAGACGGCCAGCCCGTGCTGGAGCGGCTCGATCACCTGGGTTTTCAGGCTGTGCTGGAGCGAGGGATGGGCTCCGTCGTGCCGGATCAGCGCGCGGTGGACTTCGGCGAACTGGCCCGAACCGAAAAAGGCGAGCAGTTCGCCGAGGTAGCGCTCGAGGGCCGCGAGCGGCTGATCCGGGGCAGGGGGTGGCGGAAGGTCCCGGCACAGCTGCTCGATCGCGACGCGCATCGCGGCGGTGAAGAGATCCTCGATATTGGCGAAGTGATTGTAGATCGTCCGGCGCGTCAGACCGGTTTCGCGCGCGATATCGTCGAAGGTCACCCCGGCTATGCCGTGGCGCGCCGACAGGACGCGTCCGGCGGCGAGGATTGCGGCGCGATTGTCGCGTCGGCTCCTCTGCACACCGCGCTGCGGTGCGATATTCGTGACAACATACATCGCTGCCCCTCCTGCGCGCTAAAGCCCCGCCTTCGCGAGATTTTGGCTGGCGTGCCGCAGGTCTGCGATCAAAGCCGACCGGCACGCGACCGGCGTCGAATTTCACATCGGTGGGAAGGAACGGGGCATGCACCGCGGGGCCGCTTCGTCTCTAAGCGCGGACGGAGGACGCGGTGAGAATCTTGGCGAGCTGGGAACTCGGGCTTGGCTACGGGCATGTGGCGACGCTGGCACCGATCTGTCGCGCGCTGAGGACGCGCAACCATCATGTGACGCTCGCGGCGCGCACGCCCGGCACGGCGGTGCGGCTGGAGCGGGACGCCTTCGATGTCGTGACGGCGTGTCCGCGCTACTGCGGCCCGGTGCCGCGCGGCGAGACGCTGACCTATGGCCAGGTGATCGCGCCGGCGGGCGCTGTCGATCCGGCAGCGGCGATCCCCCTGGTCCGTGAATGGCTGACGCTGTTCGAGCGGTTCGGGCCGGACGCGCTGATGGCGGAGCACGCGCCGGTTTCGCTGCTCGCGGCTCATGTCGCCGGGCTGCCGGCGGTGCGGCTTGGCTCCAGCTTCGTGGCGCCGAGCGCGCGGAGCGTGACTGCGAGCCTCTTGCCCTGGGCGTCGCATGACGCGCATGCGCTGGCGGCGGCCGCTCCGGCGGACCAGGTGGTTCGTGAGGTCTGTCGGTATTTCGGGGCGGCGCGGCTGGCCGGGCTCGTCGAGCTGGTGGGGGGTGCGTCGCTCCATTCGCTTGCCTGGCCGGAACTCGATCATCACGGACCTGGCGCTTGCGGCTTTTATTACGGGCCGCTGGTCGGGATCGAGGCGCATGCGCGGCCCGAATGGCCGGCGGGCGAGGGGCCACGGACGCTGGTGTACTTGCCCTTCGACCGTCCGGCGAACTTGGCGGTGGCGCATGCGCTGGGGGCGCTGCGCTGGCCCGTGCTCTGGCACTCGCCGACACCGCCGCCGGCGGAACTGCCTGCCAACATCAGCTATTGCGCGGAGCCGATCGACCTGGCCGTCGTCGGGCTTCAGGCCGAGCTCTATGTCGGGCGGGGTGGCTATGGCGCGTCGGCGGTGATGCTTTGTGCAGGCGTGCCGCAGTTGTTGCTGCCCGACACGCTGGAATCCCTGTTGCTCACCTATCGTCTGTGTCGCGCTGGTGTGGCTCGGTCGCAGGCAGCCTCGGCGGGCGCCCATGCGGTTGCGGAGGCGCTGTCTCGTATCGGTCGAAGCGACGAGATCCGGACGCGCGCTTCGGCGATTGCGGCGCGCTATTCCGGTTGGTCGCGCGCGCAGATGACGGAGTTTCTGGTCGACGATCTGCTGATCGGCATGCGCCGGTGAGAAACTGCACGGGCGCGTGAAGTTTCACAGTGGCGTGCAGATTGCACGTTGGAGATCGCCCGCGAACATCGGCATCTGCCCCGGCTGTTCATACCGGCGCGCGACTCCGTGCCGGCCTCCCATGCACTGGAGCAGCATCATGGCGCATATCTCGTTTCCGACCCGTCTTCCCACTCGCTCTGGCAGCAAGGGGCGCCGCGCCCTGTTCATGAGCGCCGCGACGCTCGCCATCGCCATGTCGTCGACTGCGGCGCGCGCGGAGTGCCTGGGCGAGGCGCAGGTCGTGTGCGAGGGCCAGTCCGAGCCGTTCGTGATGACGGTGCCGAACGGGACCGTGACCGTACAGGGCGGCGCGACCGTCGGGAGCCAAGCCAATACCGATGCCGCGCTCCGCTTCAACGCACCGGGCCGGCTGATCGTGAATGGTGGCGTCTTTTCCCAGGGGTCGGCGGTCTCGCTGGCCAGCGGCCTGGTCGACCTCGACGTCAAGATCGGCAGGACGGGCACGCTGGCCGGCGCCTATGCGGTGCAGCAGCCCGGTGATGACGGCACCTTCAACGGCAACGCCATCAAGCTCGACAATTCGGGCCTGCTGCGCGGCACCGGCGGCACGGCGGTTGACGCGCGCGCGTCGAGCGTCGAGCTGCGCAATCGCGCCGGCGGGCGCGTCGAGGGCGGGATCGCGGCAAGCCAGTTCGCAACGATCAACGATGGCATGATCGCGGCGGGCGACGTGTCGGCGGTCCGCGCGGAGTATGGCGCGTTCACCAACACTGGCACAATCGCCAACGCATCGGCGACCGAAGCGACGATCGCCGTCGGGTCGATCGAAGGTTCGAACACCGGTGTGATCGAGGCGCACGGTACGGCACCGGCGATCTCGGCCGATTATCTCGATCTGACCAACGGCGCGAGCGGGGCGATCCGCAGTGCCGGCGGCACGGCGATCGACGTACGCGATGCCGCGAGCATCGAAAATGCCGGGCAGATCGCCGGCGGCGTGACGCTGGGCCGGTTCGGCGACCAGTTCTACCAGCGCCTGGGCGGCAGCGTGACCGGCGCGATCGCGATGGGTGACGGCGACGACGCGTTCTGGCGCGAAGCAGGGGCGGCCGGCACGGCCGACCGGCCGACCGAAGGTCTCGACGGCGGCAGCGGCACCGACACCTATGGCCTGCGGATCACAAACTCGGGCAGCTTCGCGCTGGGCGCGCTTCCGACCGGTTTCGAGCGCTACGGCATCGACCTGTGCGGCTGCGACCTCGACGTCACGATCGCGGCCGAGACGCTGACCGGCGGGCTCGACGTCTCCGGCCCCGGCATGGTCACCAATCTCGCCAGCTTCACATATTCGGGTTCCGATGCGGGGCTCACGCTCAGCGCATATAATGATTTCAGCGACGACTATTCGACGCTGACCTTCGTCAATCGGGGCACGCTCGACTTCACCGGCGTGCAAACCCCGGATGTCGATGCTCCCGATGCGTTGATCGAGGCCGGCGCGTACAATACTCGCTTCGTCAACGCCGCCGATGGGACGGTCAATCTCGCGGGTGAGGCCACCTATGGCGTCTATTCAGGCGGCTTTGGGTTCGGCGACAATGAATATGGCTTCGTCAACCAGGGCATCATCCATGCGCAAGGCGCGGTCGTCGCGGCGGTGGGCGTGCGCGGAAGCGGCTACAACAGCGGCACGATCTCGACCGACAATGACGATGGCGTCGCGCTCGAGGTTTCCCTCTACGGCAATTTTGTCAACGACACCGGCGGCACGATCCGCGGCGCGCATGCCGTCGACCTGTCCTATGGCGCGAGCCTGACCAACCGCGGCACGATCGCGAGCAGCGGTGCGGATGCGGCGATCACAGGCTATACCAACCGCTATACCGGCCCGATCACGGTGATCAACGACGGGGAGATCCGCGCGGACGCAGGCGCGGCGATCGCGATCGGGGCGGAGGGGCCTTCCGGCACCCGGCTGGCCAACAGGGGCAATATCGTCGGCGACGTCACGTTGAGCGGCAGCGGCGAGGACATGGTTTGGCTGGCCGAAGGCAGCTCGATCCAGGGCAATTTGTCGACCGGCGCCGGTAACGACACGCTGGTCGTCGATCTTGGCCGCCTCAAGCAGGACGGCAGCGTCGACACCAGCGGCCTGGTCTCCGGCACGGTCGACATGGGCGACGGCAACAACGTCCTCCAGGCGCGCGCTGGAAGCACGCAGACCTTCGCGGTGCTTCAGGGCAACGTAACGGGCTTCAGCGGCGGTACGATCTATGAGGCGGCCGGCGCCGACACGGTGCTGACGCTGCAAGGTCCGCTCGACGGCACTGGCGGCCATCAAAGCTATGACGGCCTGCTGCGCGTCGCTGGCGACGGTCGCGTGGTGCTCGACATGGCATTCAACAATGGCGGATATGCGCGCCCGTCGATCATCGTCGAGCGCAATTCGACCGGCAGTGTCTTCGGTGACAGCAGCCAGGGCCTCGACCTGGTGATCGGCGCGAGCGTAGTCGGCGGGACCGAAGGCATCGCCGTCGATGCGACCTACGCCCGCCGCGTCGAGCTGTTCGCGCAGCGCGGCTTCATCGGCATCACCGGGGGCACCGCGCTCAAGACGGGTGTCGGCACCGAGGTGCTGATTTCGAACAGCACCGACCTGCGCAAGAGCGGCAAGGCCTATGGCGTGCTGATCGAGGCGGACGGCAGCACGATCATGAACCGCTCGACGATCTGGGAGGATTCGAAGGCGGCCGAGGTCGGGAATTTCGGGCTCGGCGTCGATCTGCGCTACAGCAGCTTCACCAACGATCGCAGCAATCTGGGTGTGGGTCGCGTGAACATGCAGGGCGTCGGCCTGCGACTCGACAACTCGCAGGTCTATAACAGCGGCGACATCATCAGCGCGCACGATAATGCGCTCGAGCTGACCGGATACGGTACCAACATCCTCGTCAACAACGCGGCCGGTACGATCCAGGGTCACAAGACCGACAATGCTTCGGGAACCGCGGGGGCGGCGATCGTCGCAACGGACTATTCGAACGACATCGTCGAAAATGCCGGGACGATCACCGGCGACGTCCTGCTGGGCGAGGGCGAAGACCTGTATGTCGCCAATGGCGGCAAGATCGTGGGTAACCTCGACATGGGGGCGGGCGACGACACCGTCCTGACCCGCAACGGCGCCGCGCTCGATGTCAGTGGCACGGTGACGGCCGGCGAGGGCATCGACGCCTATGGCCGATCCTTTACCAGCAGCGGCAGCTTCGACCTTGGCACCAACGTCATGCCCGCGGACTTCGAACTGCATGGCGTCGAAGCGTCTGGCGCGGCGACCCAGGTGACCGTCACCGCCGCGACGACGCAGAGCAAGGGTCTGCGTGTGCTCGGCGACGGGACCGTGACCAACACTGCAAACTTCGACGTTACGGACGAGGAAGCCGCCTATGCCGCGATCGAGGCGAGCGACCCGCGCGGTGACGCCAGCCTGCACCTGATCAACAACGCTACGCTGAAGAGCGTGAATTACGGCGTGCTCGCGTCCAACGGGCTGTCGCGGTTCGACAACAGCGGATCGATCAGCGCGCGCAAGGACGGTGTCTATATCGACCGGACCGGTGTCGGCGCGTTCACCATGACCAACGGTGGTGCAATCAGCTCGACCGAAGGCCGCGGCGTGTTCGTTGCGGCGGAAACCTATGGCGATGATTCGTCGCTTGCGGCGGACGGCGCCAGCATCGACTTTTCGAATACGGGTTCGATCAGCGCCCAGGCCGCCGGCAGCGAGGCGCTGGTGCTCTACAGCGAATTCGGCGGCGTGAAGGCGAACAACAGTGGCTCGATCTCTGCGGCAGGCAATTATGCGACGGGCGCAAGCATCACCGGCTACAGCTATGACGTCACCAATAGCGGCACGATCGCGGCGACCGGCCTGAGCGGGACGGGTCTGTTGCTCTCTGCATTGGGCGGCATCGACGACAAGGACTGCATCGACCCCGAGACCACGCGCACAGGCACGTTCGTGAATAGCGGCAAGGTGTTGGCCAATGGCGGCGGAAGCAACGTCGGATCGTCGCCGAGCCTTGCAACGGGCGTATTCGCCACATTGATGGGGGATCATGGCGTCACCAGCATCACGAACGCCGCAGGCGGCTCGATCGAGGCGACAGGCGCAATGTCGACTGCGCTGCTGATCGCCGGGCTGGACGACGAAGGCTATGGAAGCACCAGCGTCGATGCAGCGCTCCGCCTGTTCGAGCTGAACAATCTCGGCACAATCCGTGGAGGCGCGGACACCGTCATCGACGACCGCTATTTCGACGCGGCCGGCGTGCTTCTCAAGGCGCCAAATGGCGCTGAAGGAGAGGGCGGCAGCTACAGCATTGCCGGCGGCATCCAGACGATCAACACCACCGACATGGTCCGCAACCTCACAGGCGGCACGATCATCGGCAATGTCGATCTGGCCGATGGCGACGACGTGTTCGAGAATTACGGCACGCTCCAGGGCGATCTGCGTCTTGGGGAAGGCGATGACCGCTTTGTCTATGCCGCCTCGGGTACCTTCACGGGCACCGCCTATGGCGGGGCGGGCAACGATACGCTGATCGTCGACGCCACCGGTGGCGGCACGATCAACTTCGACCAGTTCCGCGAGTTCGAGATTCTGGGCCAGCGCGGCAGTGGCTCGATCACGATCCGCGGCACCACGGATCTGGAAACGTTGAGCATGGCGGGCTCCAACGTCACGGTCGTTGCCGGCACGCGTTTCCAGACCCAGGGCGCGATCGCGCTCGCCGGGTCGGATGCGGCGGAATCGGTGACCGTTTCCGGCACGATCGGCGGCGGGCTCGACATGGGCGGCGGGAACGATACCGTCACGCTGAATGCCGGTGGCGTGGTCGAGGGCGATATCGATCTTGGCGCGGGCGATGACCGGCTAGTGCTCGCCGGCGGCACGGCGACGGGCCTGATCGACGGCGGCGACGGCATCGACACCGTCGCGTTCCAGATCACGCAGGACACGAGCGACCTGCCCAACGTTACCAATTTCGAGTCGCTCGATGTTTCGGGCAACGCGCGGCTGACCATCGGGATGAACCAGAACTTCGACACGGTGACGTTGCGCAACGGGGCCGACCTGACGCTCAACGAAGGCAGCGGTGACTATCATATCGGCAACATCATCGGCGACGACAGCGCGCAATCGGTGATCCTCAATACCGCGCTCACCGGCGGCGTGTCGCTGGGCGGCGGGGACGATTCGCTGACCATGAGCCTGATCGGAACGCTCTCCGGCGCGCTGGACGGCGGGGCGGGCAACGACGTGCTCAACCTCAACCTGACGGGCGAGGCGAAGATCGCCGGGGGGATCGCCAGCTTCGAGACGATCAACATCGCGGGCGGCTCCGCGCTGACCCTCGGCGGTACGATCGGCGCCGATCAGACGCTGAACTTCGACGAGAACGACAACCAGTTGATTGTCGATGGCGGCTCGATCCTGGGAACCGTCAACGGCGGCGCCGGGAACGACACGCTGGTGTTCAACACGCAGGCCGACCAGACCGCGACGCTCGCCACGGCCAACATCCTCAATTTCGAGGACATCGTGGCGAACGGCGGTGGGACGCTGGCGATCACCGGCAACGGCAGCTTCCAGACGATCTCGGTGGATCAGGGCGATCTGACCCTGGCTGCAGGGAGCGCGATCACGGCGGGGCACACCAATTTCGGAGCGGGCGACAATGTCCTCACACTGTCGAGCGGCTCCACGCTCGGCGGCGCGATCGACGGCGGCGAAGGCACCGATCGCCTGGTGCTCAACCAGGCGGCCAACACCGTCCGCAAGTTGCAGAGCGTCAACGTCACGGGCTTCGAGGAGCTCGAGTCGGGCGGTGCCGGCGAGCTGGTCATCGACCGCGATGCGCAGTTCGACGTGGTCGACCTGTTCGGCGCCAAGATGACCGTCGCGGCAGGCTCGACCCTGGTCGTGCCGACGCTGGCGGGCAATGAGGGTGCCAACCAGCTGAACGTCCAGGGCACTGTCGTCGGCGATGTCGCGCTCGGGGCGGGCAACGATCGCCTCACCCTCGGCCATCTCGCGGCGATCACCGGCACCGCGACCGGCGGGTCCGGATACGACACGCTCGAGTTCGATACCGCGGGTACCTATGCGGCGCCGACAAGCTGGAACGGGCAGGGCTATGCGGACTTCGAGGCGCTCAACGTCGCGGGCGGCGTCGTCTCGCTGACCAACAATGTGAGCTACGATACGGTCTCGGTGACCGGCGGCCGGCTGATCGGCCAAGCGGGCACCACGATCTCGTCGGCCAAGACGCTGGTCGTCAGCCACGGCGCGACGTTCGGCTCGGCGGGCACGGTCAACGCCAATATCGAAGTGCGCGGCACGCTTTCGCCGGGCGCCTCGCCGGGCACGATGACGGTCAACGGGAACGTGCTGTTCACCAACGGCTCGAACCTGCTCCTCGAAGTGGCGCCGACCGGCAGCGACCTCCTGAACATCTCGGGGACGATGACCATCCAGACCGGTGCCACGCTCGATATCACGGGAATCCTGCAGTCGACTCCGGGCGGCGCGCTCGATCTGGTGGTGGCGCAGGGCGGCATCACGGGGGGCTTCACGACGATCAACAAGTCGGAGACGGTGTTCGGCTTCGTTGCCACGCGCGGCAACCGCATTCAGCTCGTCGGCGAGTTCCAGGACGATGCGGCGTTCGGCCTCAATGCCCGGGATTCGATCCGCTATGCCAATGACGTGCTGGGTGGCGGCGAGATGGTGCAAGCCTTCACCGCGGCACTGCCGGGGCTGGTCGAGACCAACGGTGCGTCGCGCCAGTCCGGCTTCGCCCAGCTCAGTCCCGAGGCTTATGCCGCCGCCGACCAGGCCAGCGTGGAGAATGGGCTGCTGCTCGTCGATACGATGCGCAACATCGACAAGGCGAACAAGGGTCTGGTGGGCTTCCACGGCTTCGCCCAGGGGCTGTACCAGGAGAGCGCGCTGGGCGGGGACGCCTATTACGGCTCGCACGATCTGCGCAGCGACAGCCGTGGTCTGCTCGGCGGGTTCGGTTACGGCTTCTCGGAGAGCGCGCGGGTGAGTGCGTTCATCGGGACCATTTCCACAACCCAGAAGCTGGAGGGCCTTGGCGCTTCCTCCGAGCTCGATGGGGTCCAACTGGGCGTGTCGGCGAGCGGGGAAGTGGCCGGTTTCGACCTGCGCGCGCTTCTCGCCTACGATCTGACCAATGCCAAGGCGGAGCGGACCGTCTTGGATAGCGTGGCATACTCGCGCTACGATCTGGGCGGCCTCGCTGCCGATCTGTCGGCGAGCTATCCGATCGCGCTGGGTTCCGCCCGGATCGAGCCGCGCGTTGGCCTGAGCTATATCGAGGGGCGGCGCGATGCGGTCAACGAGACGGGGTCTGACTTCGCGCTCGCCCTGGGCAAGAAGCGTAGCGACGCGCTGTTCGGCGACGCGGCGATCGGCGTGAGCTTCGATCTCGGTGGGATCAAGCCCTGGGCGGAGGCGGGTGTACGCCATCAGTTCAGCGGCGATAACGGCGTTGCCTGGGCATCCTATACCGATGCGACGGCCGGTGGCGCGGCGATCGCCGTCGCTGCCGATCGCGGGCAAACCGCGGCACGACTGGGCCTCGGCCTGACGGCGTCGGTCTCGCAGAACATCCGTCTCAACGTGAGCTACACCGGCGAATTTGGCTCCGGGGTCGGCAACCAGTTCGGCGACACCGCGCGGCACAACGTAAATGCGGGTGTGACGATCGGCTTCTGAGCGAAACGTCCGTGGAATGCAGCCGGTTCGGGTCTATCGCCCGGGCCGGCTCGTCCGTTTTCATCGCGACGAAATCGGCGTTCGTCGCATGCCGCGTGCATGCGGGAGCGGCGTCAGCCTTCGCTGCGAACGCTGGCGTCTGATCCGTGACCGCGGTTGCAGCGCCGTTCTGAAATGATCGTCACGCAGGCAAACTCTGTTATGTTCGCACCTATGCGCGATATTCTCCCGCCCGGCATGAGGTCTCGCGAGCTGTGGATCGCGGCGGGACTGACGATATTCCTGTGGCTGGTCGCACTCGTGCTGTGGTCGGCGGAAGACATCGTCGAGGGCGGACCGTTTCCGGCGCCGTACAAGGTGCTGCTCGCCGAGACCTTTTTCTGCGGCCTCGCATTCTCGGCTGTGCTGGCCGGCATCATCTGGATGTGCCGGCGAGCTCCGCGCCGTCTGCGCGTTCCGCTGATCGTCGCATCTGCGCTCGCGATCGCCTTGGCACATGGATTCGTCGATGCCTGGCAGGTTCGGACCTACGCGCTCGAGGTTGCGCACAGGTCTCCGGCAGTCTCGGAACTCTTCAATCGCGGGCTCATGCCCTTCGTCTTCATCTATGGCTTCTACGCGACCGCCTGGGGCCTGACGCTGAGCGACATGGCGGTGCGCGACACGCAGCGCCGCCTGGCTGAAGCAAATGAAGCCGCGCACCATGCGCAGCTGGCTGCGCTACGGTTCCAGCTTAACCCCCACTTCCTGTTCAACACGCTGAACGCGATCTCCTCGCTCATCGTGACCGGGCGCAACGCACAGGCCGAGCGCGTCACGATGAAGCTCGCCGATTTCCTGCGCCTGTCGCTTGAGACCGATCCACAAGAAGAAATCACGCTCGACGAGGAATTCGCCAACGCCCAATCCTATCTCGACATCGAATCCGCGCGTTTCGGGGATCGGCTCCATGTCGAGTTCGATTGCCCGGCTGCGCTGCTGGACGCGATGGTGCCCAGTTTCTTGCTACAGCCGCTAGTCGAAAACGCCGTTAAATATGCCGTGGCGCCGTCGCGAGATTGCATCACCCTCGCGCTGCGAGCGCGCGAAATCGACGGCTCGCTGGAGCTTGTGGTGCAGGATGGTGGCAAGCACGCGCTGGACGCAAAGCCGGGGGGGCTTGGCGTCGGTCTGGCAAACGTGCGCAAGCGCATCTCCGCCTTCTATGGCGAGCGTGGCAGAATGGATGTGCGAGCGAACGAACATGGGTTCACGGTGCATCTGGTTCTCCCGCTAAGAATACACAGTCTGCTGCGGGCGGCGGAGTGATGCGCATCCTGCTGGTGGACGACGAGCCGCTCGCGCTCGAACGCTTGAGCTTCGCCTTGCGTGCGATCCCCGATGTCGAGATCGTCGGGACGGCAAGCGATGGGGTTCAGGCACGCGAAAAGATCACCTCGCTCAAGCCGGACCTCGCGATCCTCGATATCCAGATGCCGGGCCTCTCTGGCATCGATCTGGCGAAGGCTCTGGCGGGAACCCCGCGTCCGCCCGAGATCATGTTCGTCACCGCATTCAATCAATTCGCGCTCGATGCCTTCAACGTCGAGGCGGTCGACTATCTGCTCAAGCCCGTCAGCTTCGATCGGCTGCGTATCGCCATCGAACGCGTTCGGCGACGGCTGAGCATGCTGGCCGCTGGGGGCAGGGTCACGGACCTCAAGCTGGTCACGCGGGACCTGCGCGACGATGTGGAACCGCCGCTCCCGCGCGGCACCTATGATTCGGGCATCTGGGTCCCGGGCCGTCAGGGATCGGTCCGTGTGCCGATCGACACGATCGACCGGATCGAGGCGGCGCGCGACTATGTGCTGCTCAACACGCCGTACAAATCCTACATCATGCGCGCCAAGATGAACGAGATCGAGCAGCGTATCGATCCGAGCGTGATCGTCAGGGTGCATCGATCCCATATGGTTCGCATCGGCGCCGTGACGGAGGTCGAACGGCCGGGGAAGGGGCTGCTGCGGCTGTTGCTCGCCGACGGCACGCGACTTCAGGTCGGCCCGAACTACCAAGGTCAAGTCGTGAAGAGCCTGGGCCTCTAGTTTCGTCGCATTTGAAACGGTTTTGGTCGCGGCGCGGTTGGTGATCCTGCCGCCCATGGGGAGCATTGGCCATGATCAGGATTGCCCGATGGGCGCGCCGCGCCGCTATCGCTTCGGTTGCTGTCGCGACCGTCATGTTACAGCCGCACATGGCCTTTGCGCAGCAGGACGCGTTCGCCAGTCTGCTCGCTGCCGAGGCGGCTTTTGCAGCCGACGCGATGCGCGAGGGGATCACGCCCGCCTTCCGTGCCCATGCCGCTCAGGATAGCGTTCTGCTCACGCCTGAGCCGGTGCCCGCAACGGAGTATTTGGCCAAACAGCAGGATACCCCGGGCCTCACCCTCGAGTGGCGGCCGCGCCTGGCGGGGGTGGCGCGATCCGGCGATCTCGGTTTCACCAGCGGCCCCTACCGCATGGCTCTGGGCAGCCGGGTGACCACCGGCGAGTTCCTGACAATCTGGTCGCGCGGAGCCGACGGTCGCTGGCGCTGGTTTCTCGATCACGGGCTGCCACCCCAAGCCTCAGCAGATCGTTCGTTGCCGAGCGTAACTTCGGTTCAACGCTTCGCTTTCGGCGATTTGCCGCCACAGGAAGGCGCCGGAGTGGACGAACTGGAGGACGTTGAGCGAGCGCTGAATAGAGCCTATCTCGACAGGGGGCTCTCCGGGCTGCTGCCGACACTTGCCGCGGACGGCTATCTTCTTCGCCCAGGGCGCGGTCCGCTCGGCAAGTCCGAGGCGAGCGTCCTTGCGTCCGACGCCCAGCGTTTCACCGGGGTCGACCGCCTGGGGACCCGCATTTCGGCAGATGGCGCCCTGGCAGTCAGCTATGGCCGGTTGCTGCCCGAATCCGGTGCGCCCGCCAATTATGTTCGGATCTGGCGCCGCGACCGCGGCGGCTGGGAATTGCTGATCGACGAGCTGACCTGACCCAGCCTCTCCATCCCTCCCCAGGCGGCTTTCGTCGATGCCACCGTGCCAGGATCGAACTTCGTCGCAAGGCGCGTGTCGACCGGAGATGCGGGATGCAAAGCGGCGCAAGCAGGTTCGCTTCCGATCAGTCCCTCAGATCGGAAGCTGCGGGCAACCGGCTTCAAACACTGGTTGCCCGCGCATCCTGCGGCACTTGCCCGCAAAGGATTAGACGGCGTCGCCGCGAGTTCCGCAGAGCCGGCGCAAGCCTGACGGCCTTGGACCGTCCCTCCAATTCTCCTACGATAATCGGACAGATACGCCATGCGCTCATTCCTTCTCGCCGCGGCATTCCTTGCCGCCGCCCCCGCCACGGCGGGGCCGGTGACAGCCGACTATTGGCCCATCGCCTCGCGCAACCCGTATCAAGCGGACCCCGTCGTCGCTCGGCGGCTGCGCTGCGCGGCGCTGATGGAAGCGGTCGGCAAGCTCTATTTCGGCGGCATCGATCATGCCGACCCGCGCCTGCGCGCCGAATGGGGCCAAACGACCGTCGATACGCCGCGTATGCCGGCCGCCGACACTCGAGAGCGCCATGCCTATGCCCAGGCGACGTTCGCCCTGTACGATGCGGCAGAGACGCTCGGCGCGACACGAGCAAAGTACACGCATATCGATTTCCAGGGCTGGTACCACGACAGCGATCAACTCGAAGCCCTGGCGAAGGTCCGAGCCGGGATCGGATACGCCGCGCTCGACTCGCGCAGAGTCCGCTGCTTCGAGTATCCGCAGATTGCCGCGCTTCGACCGATGCTCACGACGCGGCTGCAAATCCCGGTGCCATCGATGCTGCAGCCGGCCTCGCCGCGCATTCGCCCCGAATGGATGCCGCCACGCACGGTCGGCTATTTCTACAAGGCCGATTCCTACCGCTTCCTCGCCTGCGCGGGGCTCGCCCAAGCCGTGGCGAAGGCGCGTTTCGGCCAGATGCCCGCGCCGGATGGGGAGGATTATGGAGGGGCGGCGGCGCCTCCCACCCGCGCCCTTTTTCGCAAGGCAGTGCGCGACACCTTTCTTGCCGGTCACAAGACGCTGGTCGCGAACACGCCGGTCGAGCGTCAGGCCTATCTGATGAATTTCTACAGCGCCCAGAGCGCCGGGCAGACGCTCGTCAAGAATGGCGTTGCGGCAGACGCAGCGCGTGAGCCGTCGCTGCGCTGTCGCGAACTGCCGACGATGGCGGCGATCGCTTCGCTGCTGAGCTGACCCTGGCGGCTTTTGACGCAGCGGGGGCCGACTTGGTCGCCCTCCGCTCGAGTCACGCCTGCCTGTCGCGCAGGCAAACGCGTCCGGCGCAGCGCGCCGTTTCCTTCAGGAGAAAGACATGACCATGTTTAGCCGCTGCGGCGCGATGCTGCTTGTCGTCACGCCGGTGCCCCTTATCGCCCAGGAGGCCCCCGCCGATCCCATGGCCACTGCCCCGGGAAGCCAGGCCCAGACCAGCGCCTCGGGCGCGGCGACCGTCACGCGCCAGGGTGCGACGGAGGTCGCCGAAGCGACCCCCTGCAAACCGAAGAAGAAAAAGGGCTTCGGCCTGGGCAGCATCCTCAAAGCCGCCAGCAAGACCGGGCTCACCAACATGGTGGGAGGCGGACTGATCGGGGGCTATGGCGGCGCCGTTGCGGGCACGGCGATCAACACCGGCGTGAGCGTCGCCGAGAGCAGCAAGACCACGGCGCCGGCCGACGCCTGCTGAGCCACGCGTGACGGGTGGGTCTGGTCGTTAGGGCTTGCTGATGACGTTCGTCTTCGATCCCGGCGAGAAAGCCATGGATGGCCCGCCGACCGGGGCCCGCCCCGACTAGTATGTCACTGCAGGGGCTGCGCTCGTCGCGTCATGCGCCGTTTTGGTCGCGAAACGAAAGCACGGGCGCAGACCCACTCTCAAACTCCAGTCGCGTCCGCTCCCGATGGCGGGCGTTCCGCGGCGAGTGTCGCCAGGTGATCCCAACGATCGTCGCTCTTCCGGGCGGCTGACACCCATCGAAGGGCGAACCCCGCGCGCGCGACGCATGCAATGCGAAAGAACCTCGCAGGCAGGGCTTCAGGGAGCCTGCACGATTGGCGATCCGCCAGAAAAGGACACAAGATGAAGAAGAGAAGCACGCTGTTTCACCGTCTGTTGATCGGCTCCACGGCGCTGTGCTGCGCAATGCCGGTGGGGCTGATCCTCATTGCGGCTCCGGCACATGCACAGGACGCCAGCGATCCGGCGGCGATCCCTCAGGACACGCAAGCGCAGGGGGCGCAGGCGGACGAAGCGGGCGAGGAGATCGTCGTCACCGGCTCGTTGTTCCGTCGCACCGATGCCGAGACGCCGTCTCCGGTCACCGTGCTGTCCGCCGAAACGCTGGAGCAGCGCGGCCTGAACACCGTGACGGAGGCTGTGCAGCGGCTCTCGGCCGGCAATGCCGGCACGATTACCCAAGGCTGGAATGCCGGCGGCAATTTCGCGGTCGGCGCGAGTGCGATCTCGCTTCGTGGCCTTACCGTGCAGTCGACGCTCACCGTGTTCGATGGCCTGCGCATGGCCGCCTATCCGCTGGCGGATGACGGGCAGCGCAACTTCGTCGACCTCAATACGATCCCGAGCGCGACCATCGAGCGTATCGACGTGCTGAAGGACGGTGCATCCTCAACCTATGGCGCTGACGCGGTCGCGGGCGTGATCAACGTGATCACCAAGAAGGAAATCCAGGGCCTGCACGCCAACCTCTCGGCCGGCGTCTCGCAGCGCGGGGACGCGGGGGAGCGGCGCGGCGACCTGACCTGGGGCTATGGCGACCTGGACGATCAGGGCTTCAACTTCTACGTCAGCGGCGAATATATGAAGCAGGATCCGCTGTACGTGCGCGATCGCGGCTTTCCCTACAACACGCTGGACTGGGGCCGCATCTGCAACGCCAATGGTGGGTGCCTGCACAATGGCAACTGGAACGGGGTCAGCCCCGACGGCAGCGTCACGCCGCTCTTTTCGGTTCCGGGTGTCGCGATGATCCGGCCGGTACTCACGCCTGGCGCCTCGGTCGCGTCGGGCCGCTACACCTATCTGAATCCGGATCTGGGCTGCGGTTCGCGCGGGACGTTGCGCACGCTCACCGCGGCCCAGCTTGAGGCCAGCACCGAGGCGCCGACCAGCGGCGTGTGCGAAGTGAACCAGAATGGCGAGTACGGCATGCTGCTGCCAGACGTCGAGCGGTTCGGGGTGGCATCGCGGTTCACCGTCAATGTCGGGGACTCGCACCAATTCTACGCGCAGGCGAATTACTACAAGACGTCGACGTTCATCTCTTCGGCGCCGCTCAGCTTCGCCGGCCGGCCGACCAATCCGACCAGCGGTGCGGCCGTCTACTATGCGATCCTGCCGGTCTATGTCTGCGCAAGCGGCAAGGGCACGCTCAACGGCCTCAATACCGGATGCGACGCCACCAATGGCGTGCTCAATCCGAACAACCCCTATGCGGCGAATGGCCAGACCGCCCAGGTGGCCTATCGTTCGGAGGTTCCGACGACGAACATAGCGGTTTCGCGAACGCTGCGCGGCGTGCTCGGCATGTCGGGCAGTGCGGCCGGGTTCGACTATTCGGCGAACTTCGTCGCGGCGAATTCGAAGCTGACGCGCACCCAGAGCGGCTATCTGATCCCGCAGCGGATAATGGACGTCATCGCACGCGGCACCTTCAACTTCCGCAACCCGAGCGCGAACTCGCAGGCGGTGCTGGACTATATCAGCCCGGACAGCCTGACCGTCTCGAATTCGGATCTGTGGCAGGCGAATGCGACGGTGACGCGGCAGCTGTTCACCCTGCCGGACGGCGGCGCGAATGCCGCAGCCGGCGTCTCCTATCGCTATGAAGCGATCGATGCGCCCAGCGCCAATCCACAGAATGACGCGCATCCCTATGACCGGTACTACACGATCAATTCGGTCGGTACCTCGGGCAGCCGCCGGGTCTTCTCGGCCTATGGCGAACTGCAGGCAGACGCGCTCGACATGGTCGAGCTGAACCTGTCGGGACGTTACGACTCCTATTCGAGCGGGCAGAAGAACTTCTCTCCCAAGGTCGGCGCGAAGTTCACGCCAATCCGTCAGCTCGCGCTGCGCGGCACCTGGTCGAAGGGCTTCCGCATCCCGTCGTTCAATGAAGCCTATGGCCTGCCGACGACCGGTTTCGTGACCCAGGGGGGCAACACGACCTTCTGTGAGAATTACGCGGCCTTCTGCGCGGCGCACGGGAACAACGCCTATGCGACCTCGGCCTTTTCGGTGGGTCAGACGAGCGTCGGCAACCCCGCGCTCAAGCCAGAGCGTTCGGAAAGCCTGACGGCGGGCGTGGTGTTCGAGCCGGTCCGGGGGGTGAGCCTCACGGTCGATTTCTGGCGGATCAAGGTCCAGGACCTGATCGTCGGCGTGACCAATATCGGCCCGGTGATCGAACAATATTACAAGAACAACGGCGTGGTGAACATCCCGGGGTTCGTCGTGACGCCCGGTGTGGTCGATCCCGCCAATCCGAATGCGCTGCCGCATATCGGGTTCATCCAGTCGTCCTACGCCAACGCCAACCGGCAGGTGGTGCAGGGCATCGATGTCGGTCTGAACGCCAAGCTGGATGTGACCGACGGCATTCGCTGGTTCAGCGGGTTCGAAGTTTCGTATCTGGACAAGAACCATCTGACGCTGGTCGACCCGTTCACGGGCGAGGCATCGGAGCCGCAGCGCTATGAGGATACGCTGAGCCCATGCAACGTCACGTCCTGCTCGGGATCGCCACGTTGGCGGGGAAGCTGGCAGAACACCGTTCAGTTCGGGGGGACCAGCGTCACGGCCACCGCCTATTACACTGCGGGCTATCACGTGGCGTCGGTGGACTATGGCGCGACGCCGTTCGATTGCGAAAGCGCGATCAACGCCACGTCCGCCACCTATGACGATGGCACGCCGGCGCAGTGCCGCTCGAAGGATATCTGGAACGTCGACCTGACGGTTCAGCACAGGATCAACGACAAGTTCGCGCTGACGCTCAACGTCCTCAACCTGTTCGATACGAAGGCGCCGTTCGATCCCAATGCGGCTTATGGTTCCTATGGCTATAATCCCGCATGGGCCGGGCCGAATATCATGGGTCGATATTTCCGCATCGGCGCGAAGGTCGACTTCTGATGTCACTGGGAGGCGTGGCTCTGCCACGCCTCCTTTTCGACCGCGGAATCGGTTTCTCATCCTGAAGGATCTTTATGACGCGAATGGTCCGTGCGGCTTGCGCGATCTTCCTTGCCACGATGCCCTCCCAGCTCCTGGCCGAGGAGGCGTCCTTCGATCGCGCACCTTCGGAGTCCAGCGTTGCCGTGCGCGACGCGGTCGATGCGATCGTGCGCCGACAGATGGCGCTGAACACGATCCCTGGCGCTGCCGTCGCCATCGTCGATCACGGCCGGATCGTGAAGATCGGCACCTACGGCATCGCAAATCTGGAATGGTCCGCGCCTGTCGGACGGGATACGCGGTTCCAGCTCGCTTCGGTGACCAAGATGTTCACTGGCGTGTTGCTGATGCGGCTGGTCGAGCGGGGCAAGGTCGGCCTCGACGATCCGTTGACGCGCTGGTTTCCCGACGCGCCGCACAGCTGGGCAACGATATCCGTGCGCCAGCTCGCCAATCATAGCTCCGGACTTGCCGAGCAATGGGGGGCGTCTCGCCAGGCGACGGTGGAGGAGATCATCGCCAAGGCAATGCAGACGCCGCTTGCCTATGTGCCGGGCACGGAGGCGCGTTACGGCTTTACCGACTTTACCGTTCTGCGCGCCATTCTGGAAAAGGCTGGCGGCAACCAGCTGCCACAGCTCCTGACGGAGGAGCTGTTCGCACCGCTGGGGATGGGAT
The DNA here is from genome assembly GCF_046000505.1 of Sphingomonas plantiphila. Taxonomy (NCBI): domain Bacteria; kingdom Pseudomonadati; phylum Pseudomonadota; class Alphaproteobacteria; order Sphingomonadales; family Sphingomonadaceae; genus Sphingomonas; species Sphingomonas plantiphila. The sequence continues at coordinate 241,835 of NZ_JBELQC010000002.1, forward strand.
CGACGGGCTTCGCCATGGCGACCGACGATGGTTCTGTTCGTATCGGCGAGGTGTTGCCGCGCCGCGCATCTGTCTATGGCCTGCGAGACAGCCGCCTGACGACCAGCGACTTCTTCTTTGCGCCGCAAGGCTATGGCGCGGGCGGACTCTATACCTCCATCGAGGACCTGGCGAACTTCTTCGTAGCGATGGATGCGGGGAGGGTGCTCCGTCCGGAAAGCATTCGGGAACTGGAGGCGCCGGGTGAATTGGCCAAGGGAAAGAAGTCTTCGTTCGGCCTCGGCTGGGTCGTCGGTACCTATCGCGGTGTCCAGACCGCGGGACATAGCGGCGGCCCCGCACTTGCCGATATTGTGCGGATCGAGGGGAGGCAGCTAACGGTGATCGCGCTCACCAATCAGCAGCTGCTCCACCCTCTGCTCGCTGAGGCGATCCTCGACACCTATCTCCCCGCACCACCCCGCGTGCCGGCGATTTCCGACGGGCGGCCGGCAGTCGCCGCGAACCTGCGTCTCGCAATGACCAAGGCGGCCGCAGGAGAGGACCCCGTCTTGGCCTTCGCGCCTTCGGGTAAAGAAGCCGCCGCGAGCCTGTTCTCACCCTTTACACGCGCGATGCTGCGTGGGGTCGGGCCGTTGCGCGGGATCGAGTTGGTTGAGGTTCTTGCCGATGGCCGGCGGCGATACCGGCTGGAGTTCGCGTACAAGACGATGGTCTGGATCTGCGCGGCGGAGGCCGATGGTCGGCTCTCGGCTCTTCGACCCGACTAGATCTTGTACTCTGACTTGCGGACGGAGGCGTGAGGTGATTCACGGCCTCCTCGCCGCCATCGTTGCTCCTTTAGCTGGCTCGCGCAAAATTGATACGCTCGCCCTTGACTCCATGCGCTAGGTGAGCCGCCGTTGTTGCCTGAACCGTGCGTATCGGTTGAGAAGATCGTTGATGAGTTGATCGGGTGAATGGCCTGTCACGTCATGTGCCGAGCTCTCTCCCGACGAATGCGCCATGGCGCGGAAGTGGCGTTTTTCCTGCAGCGTTTCCTTGGCACTGGCGGCCCAGGCGAAACTCGCCACGCGAAATCCGCGAATACGGATCACGTATCGAAAGGCCTCGAGTTCGCCGTGCGGGATCCGCAGCTCCGAGAAGTCCTCACCGCGTTCGACTTGCGGGACCATCCCGCTCTGCTGCAGTTGCGCGGCGACCGCGTCCAGCGCTGGTCCGGCGACATCCGCGAGGAAATCCAGGACCTCCCGGCGGTCATGGTGTCGCAAGATCGTAGCGAGCCGCTGTTCCCAACTCAGCTTCGGCTCGCTGGACGCCTCAACTCCATCTTCGGAAAGATCCAGGGGCGCGCCTTTGCCTTCCGTCTGCAAAGCGCGCAGCAGACCATAGCTGATGAAGATCATCACGACGACGAAGGGCAGGGCGCTAGCGATCGCTGCGGTCTGCAGCGCCTCCAGACCGCCCGCAATCAGCAATACCGCCGCCACGCCACCCGCGCTGACCGCCCAGAAGACGCGCTGCCACACCGGCGAGTTGGCCGATGCGCCGGACGTTATCATGTCGATGACGAGCGCGCCCGAATCTGCCGAGGTCACGAAGAACGTGATGACAAGCAGTGTCGCGATGCCCGCGGTGATGGTGGCGAGCGGGAGCTGTTCCAGACTCTCGAAAAGGGCAACCGGCAGATTGTCGGCAACCGTCTGGGCAATCGGAGCGGCACCCGAGAAATCCAGTGCTATCGCCGTATTTCCAAAGACGGTCATCCACAGAAACGTGAAGAGCACGGGCACCAGCAAGACCCCCGCGACGAATTGGCGGATGGTGCGTCCGCGGGAAATGCGAGCGATGAACATGCCGACAAACGGCGACCACGCGATCCACCAGCCCCAATAAAACAGGGTCCAGTTGCCCAGCCACGGATTCGGCTCATACGCGTACATGCGGAAGGTCCGCTGGACGACCGCGCCCAGATAGGCGCCGATATTCTGGACGAACGCCTGAAGCAGGAACACGGTCGAGCCTGCGAAGAGCACGAAGAGCAGGAGCAGGCCGGCCAGTATGATGTTGAGTTCCGACAGGCGCTTGACGCCTCGGTCGAGCCCCAGGACCACCGAAAGCGTGGCCAGACCCGTGATCACGCTGATCAGGACGAGTTGCACCAGGGTGCCGGTGGGCACTCCGAACAAATGTGCGAACCCGGCATTCACCTGCAAGACGCCAAGGCCGAGCGAAGTCGCGACCCCGAACATCGTTCCCAGCACCGCGAAGATATCGATTGCATGGCCGATCGGGCCATAGATTCGCTTACCGATGAGCGGGTAGAGCGCCGAACGGATCGTCAGCGGCAGCCCCCGACGAAACGCGAAATAGGCGAGCGCAAGCCCAACCACGATGTAGATCGCCCAGGCGTGCAAGCCCCAATGGAAGAAGGTGAGCACCATTGCCTGTCGTGCAGCTTCGATCGTCCGGCCCTCACCGACCGGAGGCAGCGCATAATGCTGTACGGGTTCGGCAACCCCGAAGAAGATCAGGCCGATCCCCATTCCAGCGCTGAACAGCATCGCGAACCAGGAAAGATAGCTATACTCCGGCTCGCTGTCGTCCGGCCCGAGTTTGATGTCGCCATAGCGGCTGAACATGAGGAATATGACGAAGATCAGGAAGCCGGCTACCGCGGCGATGTAGAGCCAGCCGAAGTCCGCGACGATCGTCGCCTGCACTGCCGAGAACAAGCTGCGGGCCCGCTCCGGAAAGAGGGCGCCCAGCAGTGCGAAGGCGATGATGAGCCCTGCGGACACGAAGAATACCGGCGGATTGACGACCAGCCGTGCGCGCAACCGGCTTGGCCTCGGCTGATCGGCCTCCGAAATATCCATGCGCCATTCCCCCGTTTGTTGCGTATCCGGTCTGGTCAACGGCCAGGGAGAAATGTGGTTTCGCGGCAGGTCTTTCTTCGGTTGTGAGACGGCCAGAGGGCGGAACCGATTTCAGGCGCGCGCTTTGCGATATGATGGACGAGGAAGCCTAAACACTTGGAGGCTGGAAGCCGGAGTCGATGGTGCGTCGTTACGCGCACATGTCGGCCGAGCGTCTGGCACGCTATGCGACCAGCTGGTTTTTGAGGGCAGATCGTATCAGTCCCCTCGGGAATCGGCCCGGCCTACGGTACAAAAAACCCCAGCGACGGCTCTTCGAGGCCAACTGTTGGTAACGACCAAACTAAGTGACTGAAAGGAAATGGTGGACGCACTAGGGCTCGAACCTAGGACCCGCTGATTAAGAGTCAGCTGCTCTACCAACTGAGCTATGCGTCCATTCCGGGGGCGGGGGCGTCTTGAAAGTCGCGTGCCGCGTTCGGGAGTGGCGCCGATAGCGGGCGGAAAAGGGGATTGCAACACCCTTTCTGCAAAAAACCGCTACCACCGGGCGGTGCGGGCGTTCTGACGGTTCTGGCGGTCGATCGCGAACAGAATGCCGATCGCCAGCATCACGGTCATCATCGAAGAGCCGCCATGGCTGACCAGCGGGAGGGGAATGCCGGTGACGGGAGCGAGACCCATCACCATCAGCAGGTTGATCGCGACATAGAAGAAGATCGTCGCGGCGATCCCGGCGGCGGTCAGGCGCTCGAACTTGCTGTTGGCGCGGGTCGCCACGCCGATCGCCCACAGGCACAATGCGATGAAGGCAGTGATCAGCGCCACCCCGCCGACAAGGCCGAACTCCTCCGCAACCAGCGCGAAGACGAAATCCGTATGCCCCTCGGGAAGATAGTTGAGGTGCACCTGGGTGCCGTTGCCGAACCCCTTTCCGAACAGGCCGCCGGAGCCGATCGCGATCTTGGACTGAGTGATGTGGTAGCCCGCACCGAGCGGGTCCTGTTCCGGGTTTAGGAAGATCAGCACCCGTTTCTGCTGATATTCCTGCATGCCGTAGTTGATCATCAGCGGGATCGCGACCGCCGCCGCGAATGCGCCGGCGATGAACAGGCGGACGGGGACGCCCGCCAGGAACATCATGGTCGCCCCGCCCACGATGATCATCATCGCGGTGCCGAGGTCGGGCTGGACGAGCACGAGCGCGGCGGGAAGCAGAATGATGATCGCGGCGGGCCAGATCGCGCCGAACTTGCGCGTCTCGCCGGCGGGAAGCATCTCGTAGAAGCGGGCGAGCGCGAGCACGAGATTGAGCTTCATCAGCTCCGATGGCTGCAGACGCATGAAGCCGAGGTCGAGCCAGCTTTGCGCACCACCCGCGACGTGACCGATCAATTCAGTGAGGATGATCAGCACGAGGCAGATGCCATAGGCCGGCAATGCCATCTGGCGATACCAGTCCACGGGCACCCGCGACATGGCGAGGGCGATCGCAAGGAAAACCGAAAAGCGCGCGCCGTGGCTGAGTGCCCAGGGCCCGAAGCTGCCGCCCGCGGCGGAGTAGAGCATCGCGGTGCCGAACCCGCCGATCGCCATGACCAGCAGCAGTGCGCCCCAGGGGAGGCGCATGACGGGGGCGGGGACGAAGCCGGGGCCGATATGGCTCATCGCGCGGCGCCGGCGTCCGGCATGCTCGTGGGAGCAGGCTCGGGAGTGGGGGATGCGGACGGGGGGAGCGGAGGCAGCCCCTGGGCCGCGCGAAACGCGGCTTCCTTCGCGGCCATGCGGGTGCGGATGTCGCCGCCCCAGCCCGCTTCGAACCGGGCGAGCGAGTCCAACGCCTTCTGGCGGTCGAACAGCCAGGTCAGCACGTCCTTCGCCACCGGCGCTGCCGCACGCGAGCCGCCCATGCCGTGCTCGATCACCACCGAAGCGGCGTAGCGCGGATTGTCGACCGGTGCGAAGCAGATGAACAGGCCGTGGTCGCGATACTTCCACTCGCCGCCCTGGCCGCGATTGGCATCCATGATGCGCCGCACCTGCGCAGTGCCGGTCTTGCCGCCCATTCGGATATCGTCGAAGGGGAGGCGCGAGGCCCCGGCGGTGCCGCGACCGTTCACGACTTCGTCCATACCGCCGCGGACGATCGCGAGATGCTCTTCCGGGAAGTCGAGGCGCAGCGGGGGCTTGGGGTTGCCGAGAACCAGCGATGGCATCAGTGTGCGGCTGGACGCGATCCGCGCGGCGGCGAGCGCGAGCTGAAACGGGCTGACCAGCACATATCCCTGACCGATTGCGGCGTTCAGCGTATCGGCCTGGGTCCAATCCTGTTTGTAGCGCCGACGTTTCCAGGCCGTGTCCGGAACGGTTCCGTAGCGCTGCGACGGCACGGGCAGTTCGAACTCTTCGCCGAACCCGAGCTTGCGCGCCGCTGCCGCGATCGGATCGATCCCGATTTCGCGCCCGATGGTGTAGAAATAGGTGTTGCAGCTGCGCGCGATAGCCGTGTGCATGGTCATCGGGCCATGCCGTCCGAGGCAACCGAACCGGCGATTGCCGAGCTGATAGCCGCCATTGCAATAGACCACGCGTTCCGGGTTCACACCCTCGCCCAGAATGGCGAGCGCGGTTGCGGGCTTGAACGTCGATCCGGGCGGGTAGAGGCCCTGGAACGTCTTGTTCATCAGCGGAAGATGGTCGTCCTCCGACAGCATCTTCCATTCGGCGGTGCTGATCCCGTCCGAAAAGGCGTTCGGATCATAGGCGGGCATCGAAACCATGGCGAGGATGTCGCCATTGGTGACGTCGAAGACCGTCACCGATCCCGACTCGATGCCCAAGCGGCGCGCCGTAAACTCTTGAAGCCCGGCGTCGATCGTCAGGCGTAACGTCTGGCCCGGCTCGTCGGGGCGGGTGGCCAGTTCGCGCACCAGCTTGCCGCGCGCGGTGACCTCGACCCGCTTCGCCCCCGGCTTGCCGCGCAGCCGGTCTTCCATCGTCTTTTCGACGCCATCCTTGCCCAGTTTGAAGCCGGGTGTGAGCAGCAGGGGGTCCTTGCTTTCCTTGAACTGTTCGGCGGTGGCTGTGCCGACATAGCCGATCAGATGGCCGACCGCCGCGCCCGCGGGATAGTTGCGCGCGAAGCCGCGGGTCGGCGCCACTCCGGGAAGTTCGGGCAGCCGGACGCTGACCGCCGCATAGCGTTCCCAGTCGAGATTTTCGGCAACCTGCACCGGGCGAAAGCCGGCCGCCCCTTTCAAATCTTTCGTGATGCGCTCCATATCTTCCGCGGTGAGCGAAAGCAGCCCGCGCAGCGCGCCCAGCACGCGATCCTTGTCTTCCAGCCGGTCCGGGATGATGTCGACGCGGAAGTCGGTACGATTGTTGGCGATTGGAACGCCGTGGCGGTCGACGATCCAGCCGCGTCGCGGCGGGACCAGCGTCATGTTGACGCGATTGCTCTCCGCAAGCAGCTTGTACTTGTCATTCTCGTACACCGAGAGCCAGGTCATGCGCGCAGCGAGAATGACGCCCAGGACCGCCTGACCTCCGCCGAGCACCATGGCGCGGCGCGAAAAGCTGTAGCTTTGCTGGGCCTCCGTAATCATCCGGACCGGGCCGTTCATAGCGAACGCTTCCGTCGATCGAGCCGGGAGACGAGCCGCGAGGCCAGCGGGAACAAGGCGATCGAGATGAGAATCTGGATCAGCAGCATCGTATCGACATGCGATCCGAGCGGCGAGGCGATCAGCCGTCCGCCGATCAGGCAGAAACCGATCGCTCCGGCTGCCAGCAGCCAGTCCTGAAGGAAATCACGCCACACGATGCGCGTATCTAGCACATCGATGGCGATGAACGACACCGTCCACAGAAACATCGAATTGCCGAGCGGCTGTCCGCTGACCAGGTCATCGGCAAAGCCGAGCAGGACCGGAGCCCAGGGCTTGAGCAGATCGGGCCGATGGAGCCGCCAGGCGAGCAGCATCAGCAAGCCGAACGGCGGCAGGATCGGGAAGGATGCCTTGAAGGGGATCAGTGTAACCAGCGATCCCAGGACAATGGTTAGCGGGGCAAGCCAAGTGGCGCGTCTTGAGGTGTCGGGGCGACCGAGACCCAGATAGGGGCTCCCACTCACTGCGGCGCCGCTTCCCGCGCCCGGATGCCGCTCGCTTCGGGGAAGAAGGATTGTTGGACCAGCGCATAGTCCAGGGTGTCGGGGCTGACGGTCGCTTGTGCCCGAGCGATGTCGCGCGCGCGTGCAGTCACGATCGCGACCGCGATATTGGGCGGAAAAATGCCACCCGTTCCCGACGTGACGAAGCCGTCGCCCGGTTCGAAGAGAACTTGCGCTGCACCCGCCGAGCGGATTTCGATCATCCCGTCGCCGCGCCCGGCGGCGATTGCCGGCAGCCCGTCCTTGATCCGGCGTACCGGTACGATGCTTTCGGGGTCGAGGATCAGCAGGACCCGCGCGGTATTGGGGCTGACCTCGATGACGCGGCCGATCAGCCCGTCGGGACCGCGGACGGGCTGGCCGACGCGAACGCCCTGCCAGCTGCCGGCGTTGAGCGTGGCGAAGCGACGCGTGCTCGATCCCGTCGCATAGACGAGCCGCGCGGCGACGACCGGGTTGGCGACACGGTCGCGCAGCTTGAGCATCGCGCGCAGGCGCCGGTTGTCCTGACTGACGACGCGCGCGCGATCCACCAGCGTGCGGTTCGCTTCAAGCTCGGCCTTCAGCCGGGCGTTTTCCGAGCGCACGCCGAAGAAGCTCGACACGCCGCCGGGCACGCTGGAAATGCCGCGGCGCATCCAGTCCAGCCCCGAAGCGATCGGAGTGGTGACTTCGGAAAAGGCGCCACGGACGACTGCGAAGGCCGGCGGGTTGAGCGTCGAAAGCAACAGCAAGGCCACCGCGATCAGCGCGCCGCCGACCGCGAGGACATAACCGATGAAGAGCCCATATTGCGCCCGCCGCGAAAATCCGGGGCGCCGGTTGAGCGACGGCGCCATACCCCTGCTTTCTATCAGACCTGAATCAGGACACCACGAAACACTGGATCTTCTAGCGCGCGACCGGTGCCAAGCGCCACACAGGTGAGCGGGTCTTCGGCGACGGTCACGGGCAGACCCGTTTCATCGCGGAGCACCTCGTCAATCCCTTCGAGCAGCGCGCCGCCACCGGTCAGGACGATGCCCTGGTCGACGATGTCGGCGGCCAGTTCGGGCGCGGTATTCTCGAGCGCGATGCGTACGCCCTCGACGATCGTGCCGACGGGCTCGCTCAGCGCCTCGGCGATCTGGCCCTGGTTGATCTGGATCTCCTTGGGCACGCCGTTGACGAGATCGCGGCCCTTGATGTGGAGCGTCAGGCCAATCCCGTCCGCAGGCGGCTTGGCGACGCCGACTTCCTGCTTGATCCGCTCGGCCGTGGCTTCACCGATCAACAGATTGTGGTTGCGACGGACGTAGGAGACGATCGCCTCGTCCATCTTGTCACCGCCGACGCGGACAGACGTGGAATAGGCCAGACCGCGCAGCGACAGGACCGCGACCTCGGTGGTGCCGCCGCCGATGTCGACGACCATCGAGCCGATCGGTTCGGTCACCGGCATATCGGCGCCGATCGCTGCCGCCATCGGCTCCTCGATCAGCCAGACCTGCGACGCGCCCGCGTTCGACGCGGCATCGCGGATCGCGCGGCGCTCGACGCTGGTCGAGCCCGACGGGACGCAGATCACGATCTGGGGCCAGCGCATGAACTTGCGCTGTCCGGTCACCTTGCGGATGAAGTGCGAAATCATCTGCTCGGCCACGTCGATATCGGCGATGACGCCGTCGCGCAGCGGGCGAATCGCCTCGATCGTACCGGGGGTCTTGCCCATCATTAGCTTGGCGTCGTCGCCGACCGCCTTGACCCGCTTGATCCCGTTGAGCGTCTCGACCGCGACGACCGACGGTTCGTTCAGCACAACCCCGCGCCCGCGCAGGTAAACAACCGTGTTCGCGGTTCCCAGGTCGATCGCAAGATCGTGAGACATGAATTTGAAAAAGCGGGAGAAAAACGCCATCTATTGTTCCGTCCTTCGCGCTCGACAGGGGCGGCGCGCTCGCACTGTGGTTTAGCCTCGACCTGCCCGGGGGCGGATTGCTCCAACTCTCGGAAATCTGGCGGATACGGGTCGCGGGATGGCGTCGCTTGGGCTACACCAACCTGCATGTCAATACGACGCTTGCCCGAACATCTTGTCAACCGGATTGCAGCGGGCGAAGTGGTGGAACGCCCTGCCAGCGCGCTCAAGGAACTGGTGGAAAATGCGATCGATTCCGGCGCAACGCGGATCGCCGTCCGGCTGGGCGGCGGTGGGGTCGATCTGATCGAGGTGACCGATGACGGCTGCGGCATGACGCCCGCCGAAATGGCACTGGCGCTTGAGCGGCACGCGACGTCGAAGCTGCCCGATGACGCAATCGATGCCGTCACGACGTTGGGATTTCGAGGCGAGGCGTTGCCGTCGATCGCGAGTGTGTCGCGCTTTACGGTCGAAAGCCGCCCGCGCGGCGCGGATGGCTGGTTTCGCACCATCGATAATGGTGCGCTCGCCGGGGAGGGGCCCGCGGCGCTGCCGCCCGGCACGCGGGTGCGGGTCGAGGGGCTGTTCGAGAAGGTGCCTGCGCGACGCAAGTTCCTGCGCTCGACCCGATCGGAATACGCCGCCTGCCTCGATATCGTGAAGCGGCTGGCGATGGCGCGGTCCGAGATCGGCTTTTCGGTCGAGCATGACGGGCGCCGGGTGCTCAGTGTTCAGGAAGGGATGGACCGCATCGCGCGGGTCGCGGCGCTGACCGACCGCGATCTGGCGGCGAACAGCGTCGGGATCGACTTCGAGCGCGAGGGGATATTGCTCGGCGGGGTGGCGGGACTGCCGACCTTCAATCGCGGTGTTGCGGATCATCAATATCTGTTCGTGAATGGGCGCCCGGTAAAGGACCGGCTGCTGACCGGCGCGGTGCGGGGGGCCTATGCCGAGATGCTGGCGCGCGACCGGCACCCGGTGGTGGCGCTGTTCCTCGACGTGCCGCCCGACCAGGTCGATGTGAACGTGCACCCGGCGAAGACCGAGGTCCGCTTTCGCGACCCGCAGCTCGCGCGCGGGTTGATCGTCAGCGGGCTGCGCCGGGCGTTGGATGCGGCAGGGCATCGCAGCGTGCAGCGGCCCGATGCAGCGGTAATGGGCTTGTGGACGAGCGAGGCAGGTGCTGCGTCGTCCGGACGTCATCCCGGCGAAGGCGGGGATCCAGCGTCCGGCGCTGCCACGCTCTGGGGCGATGACGGGAGATGGACGCCCGCTTTCGCCGGGGTGTCGGGCGGTATGCCCTCGACTGGCCTCCACGACCGTCGTCCATCCTTCGTCGCACCACCCCAAGCCCGCGCAGAACCCGCTGCCGAACCGGTTCCGGCATCGATCAGCTACCCCCTCGGAGTCGCGCGGGGACAGGTGGCGAAAACCTATATCGTCGCGGAGGCCGAGGACGGGTTGGTGCTGGTCGACCAGCATGCCGCGCACGAACGGCTGGTGCTCGAACGCATGCGCCGCGCGATGAGCAATGGCGGTGTGGCGAGCCAGGCATTGCTGCTGCCCGAGGTGGTCGAACTGGACGAACCGGCGTGCGACCGGCTGGAGGCGCGGGCAGGCGAGCTTGCTGAGTTCGGTCTGGAGCTCGAACGCTTCGGTCCGCGCGCGATGCTGGTGCGCGCGACCCCGGCGATGCTGGGCAAGGGCGACATCGTCGCGCTCGTCACCGATATCGCCGACGAACTGGCGGCGTTCGACCAGGCGCTGAGCCTCAAGGAAAAGCTCGACCATGTCGCCGCGACGATGGCTTGCCACGGATCGGTCCGCGCCGGGCGGGTGCTGTCAGTCACCGAGATGAACGCGCTGCTCCGCGAGATGGAGGTCACGCCGCATTCGGGCCAGTGCAACCATGGCCGCCCGACCTGGGTGAAGCTGGCGCATGGCGATATCGAGAAGCTGTTCGGGCGGAAATGATGCGACCGACCTATCTGAAGATACGGCGTCTCGTGGATAACGACATAAAGACCAGTCCGCGGCCGATTTCGCCCATTTTGGGAGTCGCCTTCCTTTTGATCCCTGTGCTGACCGGTAGCTGGGGATATTCGGGGATGTTGATCTGGCTGCCGGCGGTCCTTCTCGCGGTAGCTTGGACCGCCTTTGCCTGGTGGCGCGCCATCCGGGCGTTTCGCGCTTCGGTCATTCGCGGCGATCGGGACTATGATCGGCGGCTCAAATATTTGCTTCCCGGTGAATATGCGCGAACCGAAAGCGCGACCGCCAGCCGTCGTCGACGGCGTAAGCGTCGGCGCGTCAAATCCTGACTGATGCAACCTTCGCCGCCACTACGCATTGTTAACCCTGAACGACGCTTCAGGTAGAAGACAGATGGGTAAGTTGATGTCGGTGGCTTTGGCCGCCATTCCGCTGGTTGCGGTGCTGGGCGCGATGGTGGTCGCTCCGTAACCCCAAGGTTTCGCTCCCAAGCGAAAAAAAGAGGCCGCCCGGTCGTGTCACCGGGCGGCCTTATCTTTGTGCGAGCCACAGGGGCGAGGGGGTTAGCCCTCGGCCTGCTCCTCGGTCGGCTCGGCGGCGATTTCGCCGGGCTCGAGGTTCGGATCGCGGTCTTCGGTGAAGCCGGCTTCGTCCTTTTCGAACATCGCCTCCATCACGTTGACGCCCTGTGCCTGCATCTCGGCCTCTTCAGGCGAGCGCGCGACATTGACCTTGACGGTCACCGCGACTTCGGCGTGCAGCGCGACCTTGACCTCGAACATGCCGATCGACTTGATCGGCTTGTCGAGGACGACCTGCGACTTGGTGACCTTGTGACCGTCGGCGTTGAGCGCGTCGACGATGTCGCGCACCGCGACCGAGCCGTACAGCTGGCCGGTGTTCGACGCCTGACGGATCAGGGTGACCGAAACGCCCTCAAGGCCCTTCGATTCCTTCTCGGCTTCGGTGCGCTTGGCGGCGTTTTCGGCGACGATGCGCTCGCGGTTCGCCTCGAACACCTTGCGGTTGGCTTCGTTGGCGCGCAGCGCCTTCTTGTTCGGGAGGAGGTAGTTACGGGCGAACCCGTCCTTCACCTTCACCACGTCGCCGATATGGCCGAGCTTCTCGACGCGCTCGAGCAGAATGATTTCCATGAGCTGCGCTCCTTACTTCACGATGAAGGGCAGAAGGCCCAGGTGGCGCGCACGCTTGATGGCGATGGCCAGTTCGCGCTGCTTCTTCGCGCTCACCGAGGTGATGCGCGAGGGGACGATCTTGCCACGCTCGGACACGGAGCCTTGCAGCAGTCGGACGTCCTTATAGTCGATCCGGGGGGCATCCTTCGCGGAGAAGGGGCAGCTCTTGCGGCGGCGGAAAAAGGGACGTGCCATATTACTTACTCCTCACCACCGTCACGGTCGCGACGACCGCGGCGCTCGCGGTCACCCTTGCGCATCATCACCGTCGGACCCTGCTCATGTGCGTCCACGCGGACGGTCATGTAGCGGATCACGTCTTCGTTGATCTGCGTCTGGCGCTCCAGCTCGGCGATCACGCCGCCGGGGGCGTCGATCTCGAGCATCACGTAATGCGCCTTGCGGTTCTTCGCGATCTTGTAGGCGAGGCTGCGAAGACCCCAGGTCTCGGTCTTGACGACCTTGCCCGAATTGTCCTCGACGATCTTGGTGGCGGTTTCCGCCAGTGCGTCCACCTGCGCCTGTGCCAGATCCTGGCGCGCAAGGAACACATGCTCGTACAGAGCCATGCGTCTGTTCTCACTGTTGGCCGATCGCTGACGCCGCCCCATGCGGACGCCCCTCCGGCTGTCGTTCCAAAATACGAAAAGCGGCCAGCCGAGGCTGCCGCTCAACGATGCGCCCTTACGCGCGGTCTGGAGGAAAAGCAAGCGGCGAGGCAGATACTGCCCCGCCGCCCGATCGCCCGGCCCCGGAGGGAGGAAAGGCCGGTCGTTGTGACCCGCTTAGCGGATCAGGTTGGCGAGCACCGCGGCGACGATGCCGCTGGTGATGCCGACAAGGACCACGTCGTTGCCCGACTGGACATAGCGATAGCCGCGCGGCGGCGCCTTCAGGCCGCGATACTGGCGATAGTCGATCTGGCGATAATTGCGCGCCTGGCGATAGTCGAACCGGTCGCCACGCTTCCACGCTGTCCGATAGCGCGCCGGGGTCGCCTTCCTGACCGTGGTCTTCTTGACGACGACCTTGCCATTGGGCTTGTGCTTCACGACCGTGCGGGTCTGCTTAGCCGGCGCGGCGGCGGCGGGCGCAGCGGCGAGGATCGGGCTGACCGCGACCGATGCGGCGACGGCGGCGAGAACAAACTTCTTCATTTCCAGTCTCCTTCGTTCGAGCCCGTCATCGGGCGACGAGATCAATCTGGGGGCCGGGTGTCGCCGAAGTATCGCGGGCGAGCGGCAAAATGGTCGCCATTTGTCGCGGCGTGCTTGCCTTTGTTCAGCTTTACGGGCGAAGGGACGGCATGACGTTCGAACAGGAAGTGCAGGCGGTAGCGCGCCAGGGACATGACGCCGCGGTCGCATTCGTGGAGCAGCGCGCCGCGCAGGGCGACGCCGATGCGATGATGATGCTGGCCCAGTGGCGGTGCTGGGGGCATTTCGGGGCGCAGGACCTGGAAGAGGCCTATCGCCTGACTGCGGCAGCCGCGGCGACCGGGCATCTGCCGGCGATGCTCACCCAGGCGTCGATGTTGCTGACCGCCACCGGCGCCCCCCGCGATGCGGACGCGGCGCGCGCGATCGTCGAAGCGGCCGCGCCGCGATCGCCGTTGGCCGCTCAGCATCTAGCGATCGCCGATGCCATCCCAAGCGATGCGCCGCAGCCGGAGATATTGAGCAACGACCCCTATATCGCCCGCATTCCGGGCTTGATCTCGCGTGACGCCTGCGCATTCGTCATGGCGCGTGCAGCGCCGATGCTACAGCCATCGTTCGTCGTCGATCCTGAGAGCGGGCAGCGCGTGCCGCATCCGATCCGGAACTCGGCGGGGGCCGCGTTCGCGCCGAGCGACGAAGATCTGGTCCTCCACACGGTCAATTGCCGCGCGGCGACCGCGTCGGAGACCGATGTCGGGCGGGGTGAGCCGCTGCACGTCCTGCGCTACACGCCGGGGCAGGAATATCGTCCGCATCTCGACGCGCTGCCCGGGGTGGAAAACCAACGCTCGCACACCGTGCTGATCTATCTCAATGACGGCTATGGCGGCGGGGAAACCGAATTTCCCGAACTGGGGATCGTCGTGCGCGCGCAGGCGGGCGATGCGCTGGTGTTCCGCAACACGACCGACGCAGGCCGGGCGGACCCGCGCACCGAACATGCGGGATTGCCCGTGACATCGGGCGAGAAGTGGCTTGCGACGCGCTGGATTCGTCAGGGCGAGTTCCACCCCTGGAAGCCTGAGACCGAGCGTTGAGCCTTGCATGGGCATCGCCCCGGCCATAGGGGCGGCGCCACATTTCGGAGGACGGACATGCGTGCATTCATCTTTCCCGGTCAGGGGAGCCAGTCGGTCGGCATGGGCCTCGCGCTGGCGCAAGCGAGCCCGGCGGCGCGCGAAGTGTTTCAGGAAGTCGACGACGCACTGGGCCAGAAGCTGTTCAAGCTGATGACCGAAGGGCCCGAAAGCGACCTGACGCTAACCGAGAACGCCCAGCCGGCGATCATGGCGCACGCCATTGCGGTGCTGCGCGTGCTGGAGAAGGAAGGCGGCGTGCGGCTGGCCGACAAGGCTGATTTCCTCGCCGGGCATAGTCTGGGGGAATATACGGCGTTGTGCGCCGCAGGAGCGCTGGACCTAGCGACCACTGCGCGGCTGCTGAAGCTGCGCGGGCGTGCGATGCAGGCGGCCGTGCCGGTAGGCGAGGGCGCGATGGCAGCGCTGCTGGGTGCGGACGTGAGCAAGGCAAAGACAATCGCTGATGCCGCGGCCGAGGGGGAGGTCTGTACCGTCGCCAACGACAACGATCCGTCGCAGGTCGTGATCTCCGGCGCGAAGGATGCGATCGATCGCGCGGTGGCGATCGCTAAGGATCATGGCGCGAAGCGCGCAGTGCTGCTGCCGGTGTCGGCGCCGTTCCACTGCCCGATGATGCGGCCTGCCGCCGACGCCATGGCCAAGGCGTTGGCGGACGTCGCGATCCGGGCGCCGCTGGTGCCGGTCTATGCCAATGTCACGGCGGCGCCGGTGGCCGATCCCGACGCGATCCGCGGGCTGCTCGTCGATCAGGTGACGGGGATGGTGCGCTGGCGCGAATCGGTTGCCGCGATGTTCGATGCAGGCGTGACCGACTTCACCGAACTGGGCGGCAAGGTGCTCGGCGCGATGGTCAAGCGCATTGCGCCTGACGCGACGGTGACCAGCGTGGTGACGATGGACGATATCGAGGCGCTCGAGAAAGCGCTCTGAGGAGGATGACTATGTTCGACCTGACAGGCATGACCGCGCTGGTGACCGGCGCTTCGGGTGGGATCGGTTCTGCGATCGCCAAGGCGCTGGCGGCGCAGGGCGCGCGGCTGGCGGTCTCGGGGTCGAATGCCGAGAAGCTGGAGGCATTTCGCGCCGAACTGGGCGGGGACCACGTTGCCTTGGCCTGCAACCTCTCGGACGCCGCGGCCGTGGACGCGCTCGTCCCGTCTGCGCTCGAAGCGCTCGGCAAACTCGACATCCTCGTCAACAATGCCGGGGTTACGCGGGATAATCTGGCGATGCGGATGAAGGATGAGGAGTGGGATCAGGTGATTCGCGTCAACCTGGAGGCCGCTTTTCGGCTGATGCGGGCGGCATCCAAGCCGATGATGAAAGCGCGGTTCGGGCGCATGATCTCGATCACCTCGGTCGTCGGCGCCACCGGCAATCCCGGGCAGGCCAATTATGCCGCGTCCAAGGCGGGGCTGGTCGGCATGTCGAAGGCGATGGCGCAGGAACTGGCGAGCCGCAATATCACGGTCAACTGCGTCGCGCCGGGTTTCATCCGATCGGCGATGACCGACGTGCTGCCCGAGGCGCAGAAGACCGCATTGTTGACGAAGATTCCGGCGGGCGATCTTGGCGATGGCGCGGATATCGGCGCGGCGGTAGTATATCTCGCCAGCAAGGAAGCGGGGTACATCACTGGGCAGACGCTGCATGTGAACGGCGGCATGGCAATGCTGTAAGGGGCTGCGGGGCATTTTATGTGGATAGGTGTATTTGCAGTTCTGGCGACCGTGATCGCTCCAGCGCCGGAGAGCGATCTGGCTTCGGCGGCATGCCTCTATGATTCGCTCACGCGAGCGGAGCGTGACGCGATCCAGGGTCCCGAGATCAGGGACGCGGCAATCAGCCAAGCAGCGCATGGGGCAGCGCGAGCGAAACTCGGCGAGATTGTCGGTGCGTGCGGCAAAAAGTGGAGTTGGACCCAGGAAGATTTCAAGGCAGCGCTTGCCTATATGACGATCCGATCCGCTGCGGAAACCACGCAGGCCCAGCTCGCGACCCGAGGAGTTACGCATGCCACCGTTGGCGCGGTGGCAGGACGTCTCAGTGCTGAGCAGCGCGCTCAAATTTTGCGAGGCGAGTTCAGCGAACAATTGGGCACGGCGATTGCGAAGATCGCGTTTGACTATCCCGCCGTCCGCAAGGCCTTGTCCGACGACTCAAAAGAGCCGAGTTCTGCACGGCTGCTAGGGCGAGCGGTCGGAGGGAGGGTCTTCCTGGATGGTCTGAGCGCTGGTAAAATCACATTTGAGGATCTGCGCCGTCTTGGTGCGCTATCTCAATGAGCGATGCTGTGATCCACCAGTGACCCTGCGTCCCCCTCTTGCGCAGGGGCGGGCGGCGTTCTAGGTGCGTTCAGGATTAAGAGATTCAACCCACAAGAAGGAACAGGGCATGAGCGAGACCGCCGATCGCGTGAAGAAGATCGTCGTCGAGCACCTTGGCGTCGAAGCCGAGAAGGTGACCGAAGATGCGAGCTTCATCGACGACCTGGGCGCGGACAGCCTCGACATCGTCGAGCTGGTGATGGCGTTCGAAGAAGAATTCGGTGTCGAAATCCCCGACGACGCGGCCGAGAAGATCGCGACCGTCAAGGATGCGATCACCTATATCGACGAGAATCAGGGCTAATTCGGGTTTCCCGGATGGCCGCCCGCATGGGCAGGATTTGACGAACGGCTCCCGGTCCCGGAAAGGGGTGGGGAGCCGTTTCGTATTCGAGCAGATAGTACCGGAGAATTGCTATGCGCCGCGTTGTCGTGACTGGCCTTGGCCTCGTGACCCCGCTGGGTGCGGACGTCGAAACCGCATGGAAGAACATCATCGCCGCAAAGTCCGGCGCTGGAACCATCACGCGCTTCGATGCCACCGACTTCCAGAGCAACTATGCCTGCGAAGTGAAGCCCGCCGATCATGAATATGGCTTCGACCCGGGCAAGCGGGTGGATCACAAGATCCAGCGCCAGGTCGATCCGTTCATCGTCTATGGCATCGATGCCGCGGGACAGGCGATCGAGGATGCCGGCCTGCTCGACATGACCGAGGAAGAGCGGCTGCGCGCCGGCTGTTCGATCGGATCGGGGATCGGTGGCCTGCCGGGAATCGAGAGCGAATCGCTGGTGCTGGCGGAGAAGGGGCCGAAGCGCGTTTCCCCGCACTTCGTGCATGGTCGGCTGATCAACCTGATCTCTGGCCAGGTCTCGATCAAATACGGCCTGATGGGGCCGAACCATGCGGTCGTCACGGCATGTTCGACCGGCGCGCATTCGATCGGCGACGCCGCGCGGATGATCGCGATGGACGATGCCGACGTGATGCTCGCAGGCGGCGCGGAGAGCACGATCTGTCCGATCGGCATCGCCGGCTTCGGTCAGGCACGCGCACTGTCCACCGGGTTCCGCGACGAGCCGTGGCGCGCCAGCCGCCCGTGGGACCAGGGCCGCGACGGCTTCGTCATGGGCGAAGGCGCAGGCATCGTGGTGCTTGAGGAATATGAGCGGGCCAAGGCGCGCGGCGCGAAAATCTATGCCGAGGTGGTCGGCTATGGCCTGTCGGGCGACGCCTATCACGTGACTGCGCCGCATCCGGAGGGGTCGGGCGCGTTCCGGTCGATGCAGATGGCGATGAAGAAGTCGGGCCTCGACCTGTCGGACATCGATTATATCAATGCGCACGGCACCTCGACCCCGCTGGGCGACGAGCTGGAGCTGGGCGCGGTGCGGCGTCTGTTCGGCGACGCGATCGGCGATCTCAGCATGTCTTCGACCAAGTCGGCGATCGGGCATCTGCTGGGCGGTGCGGGCGCGGTCGAGAGCATCTTCTGCATCCTCGCGATGCGCGACCAGATCGTGCCGCCGACGCTGAACCTCGACGATCCGAGCGAGAATTGCGCCAGCGTCGACCTGGTCCCGCACAAGGCCAAGGAGCGCAAGGTCAAGGCCGTGCTGAACAACTCGTTCGGCTTTGGCGGCACCAATGCCTCGCTGGTGATGAAGGCGGTCTGATCGACCGACCCGGGAGACGGTGATGCGCAAGGTCGGTTGTTTCGGCTTTCTGATCGTTCTTGCGCTCATCGGCGCGGCCTTCTGGGCCGCGAATGTGTGGGGCGGGCCGGGACCGGGCCAGCGCAATGTGACGCTGATGGTCGCGCAGGGATCGACCCTGACCGCCGCCGCGCGCGACCTGGAGAAAGAGGGCGCGATCCGCGACGCGGACCTGTTCCTGTGGATGGCGCGGATCTTCGGCGACGACACCCCGATCCAGGCGGGCGAATATCGCGTTCCGGCGAAGATCAGCCAGTCCGACATCCTCAAGATGCTGCAGGGCGGTCGCACGCTCCAGCGCTTCGTGATGATCCCGGAGGGGATGCCGTCGATCCTGGTGCACGAACGGCTGATGGCGGCCGAGCAGCTGGAAGGCGAGGTCGCCGTTCCCGTCGAGGGCACGATCCTGCCCGACAGCTATGCCTATCACCGCGGCGACACGCGCCAGGCGGTGCTCGACCGGATGCAGGCGGCGATGGTGAAGTATCTCAGCGACGCATGGGCGAAGCGCAAGCCGGGCATCGCGGTGAGCACCCCGCGCGAGGCGCTGATCCTCGCGTCGATCGTCGAGAAGGAAACCGGGAAGGCCGAGGAACGCCGGATGGTCGCGGGGGTCTATTCCAACCGCCTCAAGCGCGGGATGCCGCTGCAGGCCGATCCGACGGTGATCTACCCGGTGACAAAGGGCAAGCCGCTGGGCCGCCGCATCCTGCGCTCCGAGCTGCAGGACAAGAACGGGTACAATACCTATGCCAGCGCCGGGCTGCCGATCGGGCCGATCGCCAATCCGGGGCGTGCGAGCATCGACGCCGTGCTGGACCCCGAGCAGACCAGCGCGCTGTATTTCGTCGCGGATGGCACGGGCGGGCATATCTTCGCCGACACGCTGGAGCAGCACAACGCCAACGTCCAGAAATGGTATGCGCTGCGCCGTTCGCGCGGGGAAATGTAGGGCTCAGCCGCGACCGCGCGCCGCGGGGCCGTCGACCGGCACAACTGCATAGACCCGGTTTTCCGCTATTGATAACGTTCCCAACGACAAGAATCGGTGGGAGAGGGTTGATGCGCCTGGGGTGGATGACGACGGCTGTGATTGTGGCGATGAGCGCGATCGCGGCGCCGGCGAGTGCGCAATATGTCCATCGCGACGGCAAGCAGATCGTGGACGGGGAGGGGCGTCCGCTGCTGCTGCGCGGCATGGGTCTGGGGGGCTGGATGCTCCAGGAAGGCTATATGCTGGAGCTTGGCGACCTCGAAAAGGGCCAGCAGCACGTCATTCGTCGAAAAATCACCGAACTGGTCGGCGAGGAGAAGGCGGCGGCGTTCTACAAGGCGTGGCTCGACAATTTCGTGACGAAGGCGGATGTCGACGCGATGGCGCGTTGGGGGTTCAATTCGATCCGGCTGCCGATGCACTACAATTTGTTCACGCTGCCGATCGAGCAGGAGCCGGTCGCCGGGCAGGATACGTGGATCGAGGACGGGTTCGCGCGGATCGACCGGCTGCTGGAATGGACGCGCGCGAACAATATGCACCTGATCCTGGACCTGCACGCAGCGCCCGGCGGGCAGGGCAACGACCTGCCGATCAGCGACCGAGACCCGAGCAAGCCGTCGCTGTGGGAGAGCGCAGAGAACCGGCGCAAGACCATCGCGCTGTGGAAGAAGCTGGCCGAGCGCTATGCCGAAGAGCCGGGCATTGCCGGCTATGACATCGTCAACGAGCCCAATTGGGATTTCGACGGGCCCAAGCAGGGCCATGGCTGCTCGTCGAAGGTCAACGCGCCGCTCTGGACGTTCTACCGGGAGGCGATCGCGGCGATCCGATCGGTCGATCGCAACCATATGGTGATCATCGAGGGGAATTGCTGGGGCAATAATTATGAAGGGCTCGACGCGCCGCTCGATCCCAATATGGCGTTGAGCTTTCACAAATACTGGAACCGCAACGACAAGGCATCGATCGCGGGTTCGCTGGCGTTGCGCGATCGGCTGGGCTTGCCTCTGTGGCTCGGGGAGACGGGCGAAAACAGCAATGTCTGGTTCCGCGATGCCATCGCCCTGGTCGAGGGCGAGGGTATCGGCTGGGCGTGGTGGCCGGTCAAGAAAATACGCTATAACAATCCGTTGCAGGTCAAGCCTAATCCCGGATGGGATGTGCTGCGCGCCTATTGGCTGGGCACGGGACCGAAGCCGAGCGTGCAGGTCGCCGAGCGGGCGCTGATGCGGCTCGCGACGCATGACGTGCGGTTCGAGAACAACATCCAGCATCCCGACGTGATCGATGCGATGTTCCGTCAGCCGCACAGCAACGCGACACTGCCGTTCCGGCGCCATGCCATCGGCGCAGCCGCGACCCGGATCGCAGCGGTCGATTTCGACCTGGGGCGGGCGGGCTATGCCTATCACGACCGCGAGGATGCCGATTACCATGTCGCGACCGGCGGCGACTGGGTGAAGTGGAACAGCGGAGTGACCTACCGCAACGACGGGGTCGACATCGTGGTGGACGCGACGGGTGCGCGCTATGTTACCGGCGTCCAGACCGGGGAGTGGATGCAGTATACGATCGATGCCGAGCGCCCGGGCCGGCGTGCGATCAGCCTGCGCGCGCGAAGTGCGAGCGGCGGCAGCTTCGCATTGGCGCTCAACGGCCGTGCGCCCGTACGGGTGGAGTTGGCCAGGGGCCCGGGCTGGCAGACCATCGCCGTCGGCGATCTGCCCCTGCTCGAGGGGCGCAACCGGCTTGTCCTGAAGGCCGAAGCGTGCAGCGATTGCGAGGTCGATGCGCTGCTGTTCGCCCGACGCTGACGCCTATTCGAGGACTTTTCCGACATCGACCAGTCGCACGTCGTGCATCTGGCGCAGATAGGCGTCGAAATAGGGCTTGTGCGAGGCGCCGACGATGGTGAGCACGCGCGAGCCCGGGGCGGTGACGAGCGTTTCGCGAATGTTGGCGACCATGCGCAGGTTGCGGACTTCCCAGCTTCCGACATATTGCCGCCCGAAGCGTTGCGGGGACGGGTCGCGCAGTGCTGCTCCGAAATCGCTGCGGTAGACCAACGAGAAGGTGCGGGGATCGTTGTAACCGCGATAGGCGGCGAGCAGTCCGCCGGGAGCTTTCATGCCCGCCATCAGCCTAGCGTCGGCCGCCTTGCGCTGCTTGCTCGCTTCATTGTCCCACTGCGCCTGGATCGCGGTGCCGAAGGCGGCTTCGTCGGAGATGACGAAGTCGGACGTGTGATCGTCGACATAGTGCAGCCGGTCGAGGCCGAGACGCGCGGCGAGCGGGGCGGCGATCGCGTAATCCTCATTGTGCCGGACGCGGACTTTTTCGAGTACTTCGACCAGCGCGGCGTCGAGGCCGTCGGCGGCGCGGCGTTCGGATTCGGGCAGGCGGAGCCACTGGACGAGCGCGGAGGCGCGTTCGCCCGCTGCGAGGAAGGTGGCGGCAAGACGGCGGCGTGCGGCGGGCGCCGGATCGGGTCCGAGCTTGGCGAGCAGCCGCTCCGATTCGATCACGGCGTCCGGAACGTCTAGACCGGTCGCGGCGCGTGCGGGAGCCGGGTTCCAGCAATAGTCCGCAACCGTGCTCTTCCACCGTGCGGGATAGGTGCGCAGATAGGCGCATTGCGCGCCGGATAGCGCCTCGATGGTGATGATCTGGGGCCGGTACGCGACCAGTTTGGCGAGCAGCGGCTCAAGGCTTTCGGGATAGTGATCGGTGGGGATGCCCGACAAATGCGGCGTGCCCAGCACGAGGACGCGGCTCGGCGGGTCGAGCGGCGGCTGCTCGCGGCCGGGGTCGAAGGCTTGCGGGGTTCCGGCGGCGAGCGCCAGGAGCGAGAGAGCGGGTCCGAACATGGCGGACTGTATTGCATGTGCAATACAGTCAGGTCAACGCATCGAGGCCGCTTCGCGTGCCAATGCCTCGACCTCGGCCATGCTCGCGCCCTTGGGCGTCACCCAGCTGCCGCCGACGCACAGGACCGGATCGAAGCCGAGCCAGTTCGGAGCAGTGGCGGGGGTGATGCCGCCGGTCGGGCAGAAGCTGGCTTCGTAGAAGGGGGCGGCGAGTGCCTTGAGCGCCTTGAGGCCGCCACTCGTCTCCGCGGGGAAGAATTTGAATTGGCGCAGGCCGAGATCGTAGCCGCGCATGATGTCGCCCGCATTGGCGATGCCGGGGAGGAAGGGGACGCCGCTGTCGACGATCACCCGCCCGAGGCGTTCGGTGAGGCCCGGCGAGACGATGAACTCGGCGCCGGCGTCCATCACCTTGGCGAACTGGTCGGGATTGACAACGGTGCCTGCGCCGACGATCGCGCCCTCGACCTGCTTCATCTCGCGGATCGCGTCGAGCGCCGCGGGGGTGCGCATCGTGACTTCGAGCACCTTAAGACCGCCCGCGACCAGTGCCTCGGCGAGCGGGCGGGCGGTGGCCGCGTCGTCGATGACGAGGACCGGGATGACCGCGCTGGTCCGCATGATCGTTTCGATGGTCATTGCGTATGCTCCTGCGCATAGGCCGCCGCCGCACCGTAGAGGCCGGGCTGGGGGTGGGTGATCAGCTTGACGGGGATCGAGGACATCAACCCCTGGAAGCGACCCTTTGCGACGAAACGCTGGGCGAATCCAGAGCCGAGCAGATGATCCTTGAGCCGGAAGCCGAGCCCGCCGGCGATGACGACGCCGGTCGGGCCGTGCGCGAGCGCAAGGTCGCCGGCGACGGCACCGAGGCTGAGGCAGAAGCGGTCGAGCGCGGCGACGGCGAGGCTGTCCTTGCCCTCCAGCGCCAGCGTCCAGATTTCCTTGTCGGACAGGCTGTGCACCGCCTTGCCCTCGATCTGGGCAAGCGTCTCGTAGATCGGGACGATACCGGGGCCCGAAACGATGCGCTCGGCCGAGACGCGGGTGTAGGTCGAGCGCAGACGGCGGACATAAGCGTCCTCGATCCCGTCGAGCGGCGCGAAGTCCATATGGCCGCCTTCGGTCGCGATGACGTGATAGCCGCCACTGGGAGGGCGGAACACCTGTGCGACGCCAAGCCCCGTTCCCGGACCGCAAACGGTGATCGAGCCGCGTTCCGGCAACGCTGTCACGGGACCGCACAGATGCACGAAATCCGCGTCGGGGAGCTGGGCCACGGCATGGCCCACCGCGCCGAAATCGTTGATCAGGCTGTAGCTGTCGACGTCGAGCCGCTCCTTGATCAGCGGCGGACGGATGATCCACGGATTGTTGGTGAGCTTGATCAGCTCGTCATTGATCGGGGAGGCGATGGCGATCGCGGCGGCGCGGGGCATGTCGCGCCCGAATTCGCGCGCCGATGCCTGCCAGGCGAGCTGGAAGCTGGCATGGTCCGCGGTTTTCTGCGTGACCGGTTCCCCGAGCGACGTGACGCGGCCGTTCTCGACCTCCGCGATGGCGAAGCGGGCATGGGTTCCGCCGATATCGACCGCTACGACTTCCATCACTCTCCCTTTTCTTTTCTCAAAGCCCGGCAGCCGCCAGCATCGCCGATCCGCCCGCTTCCGCCTCGCTCGCGCCCTGGCGCATCATCGCGAACAGCTCGCGGCCGGTGCCAAGGTCCGGCGGCGGCGCGGGGGCGAGGTCGCGCGCGTCCCATTCGGCCGGATCGACCAGTGCCTGAAGCACGCCTTCCTCCGCACACACGCGCACGACATCGCCGTCGCGCAGCTTGCCGATCGGGCCGCCGCCCAGCGCCTCGGGCGACAGGTGGATCGCGGCGGGCACCTTGCCGCTTGCACCCGACATGCGCCCATCGGTGACGAGCGCGACGCGGAAGCCGCGGTTCTGGAGGACGCCGAGCGGCGGGGTGAGCTTGTGGAGTTCGGGCATGCCGTTGGCGCGCGGACCCTGAAACCGGACGACGACGACGACGTCACGGTCGAGTTCTCCGGCCTTGAAGGCGTCCTGCACCGCCTGTTGCGTGCTGAACACGCGGCACGGCGCCTCGATCGTCCAGCGATCGCGATCGACGGCGGAAACCTTGATGCACGCACGGCCGAGATTGCCCGAGAGGATGCGGAAGCCGCCCTCGGGCGAGAAGGGCGCGTCGAGCGTGGCGACGATGCTGGCGTCGCCGCTCACCGCGTCGTGATCGGTCCAGACGAGCTTGTCATCGTCCAGATCGGGCTTGCGCCCGTAAGCGTCGAGACCGTCGCCGAAGGTGGTCAGCGTGTCGCCATGGAGGATGCCGCCCTTGAGCAGTTCGCGGATCACGAAGGTCGGGCCGCCGGCATCCTGGAAGCCGTTCACATCGGCCGAGCCATTGGGATAGACGCGGGTGAGCAGCGGGACGGAGCGCGAGAGGCGGTCGAAATCGTCCCAGTCGATCAGGATGCCCGCCGCGCGCGCGATCGCGGGCAGGTGGATGAGGTGGTTGGTCGAGCCCCCGGTGGCGAGCAGCACCACAGCGGCGTTGACGATCGCGCGCTCGTCCACGACCTCACCGATCGGGCGATAATCGTCGCCATCCCAGCCAATCTCGGGCAGCCGCTGCACCGCGGCTTTGGTCAGCTCTTGGCGCAGCTTGGTGCCGGGATTGACGAACGACGCGCCGGGAACGTGGAGGCCCATCGCCTCCATCATCATCTGGTTCGAATTGGCCGTGCCGTAGAAGGTGCAGGTGCCCTTGCCGTGATAGGCGGCGATTTCGGAATCGAGCAGTTCCTCGCGGCTCGCCTTGCCCTCGGCATAGAGCTCGCGGACGCGGGCCTTTTCCTTGTTGGCGATGCCGGTGCGCATCGGGCCGCCGGGGATCAGGATCATCGGGAGATGGCCGAAGCGCAGCGCCCCCATGAGCAGGCCCGGCACGATCTTGTCACAGATGCCGAGCAGGGCGGCGCCCTCGAACGTGTTGTGGCTGAGCGCGACCGCGGTCGACAGCGCAATCGTGTCGCGACTGAACAGCGACAGTTCCATCCCGGCATAGCCCTGCGTCACGCCGTCGCACATCGCCGGCACGCCACCCGCGACCTGCGCCGTCGCACCCGCTTCCAGCGCCCAGATCTTCATCTGTTCGGGGTAGCGATAATAGGGCGCGTGCGCCGAGAGCATGTCGTTATACGCCGTGACGATCCCGATATTCATCCGGTTCGCCGGCTTCATCGCGTCGCGCTGCTCGTCGGTGCCGGCATAGGCATGGGCGAGATTGGCGCAGCCGAGCCCGCGGCGGCTGGTGCCGCCTTCGCGCTGCTGGGTCATCAGCGCGCGATAGGCTTCGCGACGCTCTTTCGAGCGTTCGATCACGCGGTCGGTGACGGCGGCGATTTCGGGATGCAGGGTCGGCATGCAGGTCACTCCAGCCAGTGCACGTCGACCGGGAGTTCGGTCTCGGCAAGGACCCGACCGATCGGGTAGCTGCCCGACGCGCCCTGCTTGATCGCGGTTTCGAGCACCTTCCGCTTCTCCGCGCCGGAGATGGCGACCATCAGCGACTTGGCGGTGGCGATGGCGGTGGCGGACAGGCTGACGCGCGCCACCGGCGCCTCGGGCGGCAGCGGATCGGGCATCACGCCGAGCGCACGACGCTCCTTGGGCCCGTTGAGCGCTTCGTCCAGATCGGGGCCGGGGAAGATCGAGGCGGTGTGACCATCCGCGCCCATGCCGAGCAGGACGAGGTCGAGCGGCCAGTGGTGATCGGCGAGGCGTGCGTCGGCGGCGCGACCCACCGCCTTATAGTCATCCGCCTTTTCGCTCACGAGCGGGACGACGCGGGCCCCCTTGGGGATGAACACCTTGCCCAGGCCGGTGACGTTCGACAGCGGATCGCCGAGCGGCACGATCCGGTCGTCGGTCGGCACGATGGTCACGCGCTTCCAGTCGAGCTTGGCGGCCGCGAGCTTTTCATAGACCGGCGCCGGGGTCTTGCCGCCTGCCAGCGCGATGACCGCACCGCCGCGCGCGTCGATCGCGCTTTCGATGATGAAGCCGATATCGCCCGCAAGCGCATCGCTCCATTCGTCGGCGTCCTCATAGTCCCACCATTCGATTTCTTCGGCCATCGGTTACTCCGTGATTTCGGGCTCCCCCAGTAAGCGGGAGGGGGCGTTATTCGTTCCAGGTCACGCCGTCGCGTTCGGTGAGCGCGATCGCGGCGGAGGGACCCCAGGTGCCCGAGGCATAGGGCTTGGGCTTGACGTCGGCCATGTCCCAGCCTTCGCGGATCGCATCGATCCAGGCCCATTGCGCCTCGACCTCGTCGCGACGCACGAACAAGGTGGGGTCGCCCTCGATCAGGTCAAGCAACAGCCGCTCATAGGCGATGCGGCGACGTGTCCCCGCAAATTCGGTGTCGAGGCTGAGGTTGAGCGGCACTTCGCGCAGGCGGATGCCTTCGCGGTCGAGGCCGGGCTCCTTCGCCATGACGAGCAGGCGCACATATTCCTCGGGCTGGATGCGAATGATCAGCGTGTTCGACTGAAGCACGCCGCCGCGCTCGGCGAAGATCGAGTGCGGGACCGGCTTGAACTGCACGACGATCTCGCTGCGGCGCTCGGTCATGCGCTTGCCGGTGCGCAGGTAGAAGGGCACGCCCTGCCAGCGCCAGTTGTCGATATGCGCCTTGATCGCGACGAAGGTTTCGGTGCGCGAGGGCTTTTCCAACTCCTCGGCATAGCCCGCGACGATCTTTCCGGTCGACGCGCCGCCGGTATACTGGCCGGTGACCGTGAGGTTCGCGGCGTCCTGGCCCGCGACCGGGCGCAGCGAGCGCAGGACCTTGACCTTCTCGTCGCGGATCGCGGTACCGTCGAAGCGGGCAGGGGGCTCCATCGCGATCAGCGCGAGCAGCTGGAGGATGTGGTTCTGGACCATGTCGCGCAGCGCGCCGACATCGTCGTAATAGCCGGCACGCCCCTCGAGCCCGACGGTCTCGCTGACGGTGATCTCGACATGGTCGATCCCCGTCGCGTTCCAGATCGGCTCGAACAGCGCATTGCCGAAGCGCAGCGCGAGGATGTTCTGGACGGTTTCCTTGCCCAGATAATGGTCGATCCGGAAGGTGCGCTCTTCGGGGAAGACGGAGGCTACCGCGTCGTTGATCTCGCAGCTGGAGGGCAGGTCGGTGCCGAGCGGCTTTTCGAGCCCGATGCGAACATTCTCACCCGCAAGCCCGGCCGAGGCGAGACCCTTGATCGTCGGTTCGAACAGCTTGGGTGCGGTCGACAGGAAGATGGCGAGGCCGCCGGAAATATCGCCGAGCTTGGTCGCGAGTTCGTCGAACCCCTCGATCGTCGAGGCGTCGAGCGGCTGATACTGCACGCGATCGAGGAAGCTGGCGATCGCCGCAGGGTCCTTGCGGTCCTCCGGCAAATAGGTTTCCAGCGCCTTGGCGCAGAAGTCGCGATAGTCGGCATCTGACAGCGTTGACCGCGCAGTGCCGGTGATCGTCAGACCTTCGGGCAGCAGTTGATCCGCGTGAAGGCCGTAGAGCGAGGGGATCAGCATCCGCTGGGCCAGGTCGCCCGTGGCTCCGAACAGCAGCAGCTTGCCGAAAGGCTGTCGCATCGATCCTCCCAATATCCAGTCGCCGCCGCCCTAGCAGCGGATGTACGCGTTGCGAAGCGCGCATACCTATGTGGCGCTAAAGCACCAGCCCCGCGGTCTGGTCGAACCCGGCCATGATGTTGAGATTCTGCACCGCGGCGCCGGCCGCGCCCTTGCCGAGATTATCGAGCGTGGCGATCAGCCGGGCATGGTTGCGATCCAGGCTGCCGAATACGCGGATCGATAGCCGGTCGGAGCCCGCATCCTCCTCCAGCCGCACTATACGGGTTTCGCCATCATCCTCGACCACGCGGACGACCGGCGAATCGCGATATGCGTCCGCGAGGACCTGGGCGATTTGCGCGGGCGAAGGCTTGCGCGGGAGATAGTAGAGCGCCAGCGGCACTTCGATCAGCATGCCGCGATAGGCGCGGGCGACCGCGGGCAGGAAGATCGGCGGATGCTCCATGCGCGCGTGCTTCTGCATTTCGGGCAGATGCTTGTGGTCGAGATCGAGGCCGTAGGCGCGGAAGCCCGTCGTCTCGGTTCCGTCTTCGAACTCGGCGATCATCGCCTTGCCGCCGCCCGAATAGCCCGAAGCGCCGCCTGCGCTGATCGACCATTCGGGCGGGACGAGTCCGGCCCGGACGAGCGGACGGACGAGCGCGAGAAATCCGGTCGGCCAGCAACCGGGATTGGACACGCGTGGTGCGTCGGCGATCAGCTGTGCCTGGGCGGGCTCGAGCTCGGGAAAGCCATAGGTCCAGCCATCGGCGACGCGATGTGCGGTCGACGCATCGATCACGCGCGTGCGCGGATTGTCGATCAGCGCAACCGCCTCCCGCGCCGCATCGTCGGGCAGGCACAGGATGACGAAATCGGCGGCGTTGAGGGCTTCGGCGCGCTTCTTCGCGTCCTTGCGCTGCGCGTCGTCGAGCGCGATCAGCGCGATCTCGTCACGTCCCGCTAGGCGCTCGCGGATTTCGAGGCCGGTGGTGCCGGCGGCGCCGTCGATGAAGACCGATACCGTCATGCCGCGATTCCCAGATCCGAAGCGGCGACATAGCCGACCTTGCCGACGCCGGGAGCGCGGCCCCAGGCGAGGCCGCCCGAGACTTCGAGGACTTCGAAGATGTCGCCCGTAGCGAGCGTCGCAAGCAATTCGGCGTCGTCGGAGCGGTCCGCGCGCAACGACGTCGGGACCGAGACGGTGTGAAGTGCGGGAGCGGCGTAATGCGGCGCGAACACGCGGTCCGCCAGGCGAATGTCGGCAAGGTCGCGGCGCGCGGCCTGGGTCAACGGGTCGATCGCGACCGAGCGGCCCGTCAGCGCGAATCGGTTACGCCGGAACGGAGCGTCCGAGGCTTGAGCCGACGCCGCTTTCGCCGCTGACGAATTGTCCGAATTCTGCAAGAAAGTCCGCCCCTTCAGGTGTGCGCGCGACGAAGATGTTCCGCTTGTCGGTCTCGTCACGCTGGCGGCGCAGATAGCCGAGGGCGCCCAATCTGTTCAAGGCGCGTGTGACGACCGGCTTCGACACGTTCAACGCGCGGGCCAGACCACGAACGGTGTGCGGGCCGGAATCGAGATAGACGAGCAGCATCAGCGCCATCTGACGATTGGTCAGATCGGGTTCGCCCGAACGGACATAATCGATCAATGTCGATTTCCAGTGGTCGAGCGAGTGGTCCATGATCGCGTTCATCGCAGCTACCCGTTAATCCGTTACACGCCCGGAAGAACCCCGAGCCACCTGCGACATGAACGTTTCGAATGCATTAGGGTTTCAGGTGCGCCGGGAAATGTTGCGTTCGCGCGACGATCTGGCCGTCCAACGGGCAAGTTGAGAGTTCATGGACGGTTGATCGATCGGCGCGGGTTCACTATGTGGCCGCTTTCCCCCGAAAGGCCGACATGCTGTTCACCTTCCTCCTCGTCGTTCATGCCATCATCGCGTTTCTGCTGGTCGCAGTAATCCTGATGCAGAAGTCCGAAGGCGGCGGCCTGACGTCGGGTGGTAGCCCGTCGGGCCTGATGTCGGCACGCGGTGCGGCCAATTTCCTGACTCGCGCGACTGCGACGCTGGCTGGCCTGTTTGTCGTCATGAGCATCACGCTCGCCGTTCTGGCGGCGACGCGCGGGAGCAGCGAGATCGACACGAGCCGTGTAGCGGCCCCGCCTTCGCAGACGGCACCTGCGACCGTTCCGGCGACGCAGCCGACCGCTTCTCCGGCGGCTCCGGCGGACAACAGCGCCGTCCCGCTCGCCAACTAAGCTTCCGACGAAATTTTATTTGGCGGCGTCCGGAGTCGGGCGCTTGCCCCAACTTGTGCTTGAAGGATAAGCGGTGACTCCCATGACGCGGTATATTTTCATCACCGGCGGCGTGGTCTCCTCGCTTGGCAAGGGCCTGATGGCCGCCAGCCTCGCCGCGCTGCTGCAAGCGCGCGGCTACAAGGTGCGCATTCGCAAGTTCGACCCCTATCTCAACGTCGATCCGGGCACGATGTCGCCCTATCAGCATGGCGAGGTCTATGTGACCGACGATGGGGCCGAGACCGATCTCGACCTTGGCCATTATGAGCGCTTCACCGGGGTCGCCAGCCGCCAGTCGGACAACATCACGTCGGGCCGGATCTACAAGACGATCATCGAGCGCGAGCGCCGCGGCGACTATCTCGGTGCGACCGTCCAGGTGATTCCGCACGTGACCGACGCGATCAAGGACTTCGCCCAGGCGGAGACCGAGGATCTCGATTTCGTGCTGTGCGAGATCGGGGGCACGGTCGGCGACATCGAATCGCTGCCGTTCATCGAGGCGATCCGCCAGCTGAAGAACGAGCTGGGGCGCGGCCGGTCGATCAGCGTGCACGTGACGCTGGTGCCCTATATCAAGGCGGCGGGCGAGCTGAAGACCAAGCCGACGCAGCACAGCGTCCGCGAGCTGGCGTCGCTGGGCGTGCAGCCCGATGTGCTGGTCTGCCGCTGCGAACAGCCGCTGCCGGCGAGCGAGCGGGCGAAGATCGCGCAATTCTGCAACGTGCCAGCGAGCGCGGTGATTCCGGCGCTCGACGCGCCGAGCATCTATGCCGTGCCGCTGCAATATCATGCCGAGGGTCTGGACGGTGAAGTGCTGCGCGCGTTCGGCATCGAGCCGGGCGCGGCGCCTAATCTGTCGCGCTGGACCGACATCACCGATCGCCTGTTCAACCCCGAGGGCGAGGTGACGGTTGGCGTCGTCGGCAAATATGTCGGCCTTCCCGACGCGTACAAGTCGCTCAACGAAGCGCTGGTGCATGGCGGCATCGCCAACAAGGTGAAGGTCAACATCCGCTGGATCGACGCCGAACTGTTCGAGAAGGGCGACGATGCCGAAGTGGCGGCCAATCTGGAGCCGTGCCACGCGATCCTGGTGCCCGGCGCGTTCGGATCGCGCGGGGCGGAAGGCAAGATCGCCAGCGTCCGCTTCGCGCGCGAGCGCAAGGTCCCCTATTTCGGCATTTGTTTCGGGATGCAGATGGCGTGCGTCGAGGGCGCGCGAAATCTGGCCGGGATCGACAATGCGTCCTCGACCGAATTCGGCCCCACCCCGGAGCCGGTGGTCGGCATCATTACCGAATGGATGAGCGCGGACGGGATCGAGAAGCGCGAAGAGGGCGGCGATCTGGGCGGCACGATGCGACTGGGCGCGTATCCCGCGAAACTCGACGGTAATTCGGTGGTCGCGTCGATCTATGGCGACGAGGCGATCAGCGAACGGCACCGGCATCGCTATGAGGTGAATACCGGCTATCGCGAGCGGCTCGAGGCGGGCGGGCTGGTGTTTTCGGGCATGTCGCCCGACGGGATGCTGCCCGAGATCGTCGAGCGGCCCGACCACCCCTGGTTCGTCGGCGTGCAGTTCCACCCGGAGCTCAAGTCCAAGCCGTTCGATCCACACCCGCTGTTCGCCAGCTTCATCGAAGCGGCGGTGCGTCAGTCGCGGCTCGTCTAAGCACGAACCTAGCTCGGATACGAAAAAGGGCGCCCGGAACCTGATGGTCCGGGCGCCCCGCTTTGGCGACGCGCAAGGGGTCAGCGCGCCGCCGGGGGTGCCTCAGGCGACGTCGCGATGTTCGATCGCAGTTGCTTCGCTGGCGCTGCCGCTGCCGATGGCGATCTTCTTCGGCTTCATCGCTTCGGGAACCTCGCGGACGAGCTCGATCACGAGCAGCCCGTCATTGAGATCGGCCGACTGAACACGGACGAAGTCGGCGAGCTCGAAGCGCCGCTCGAACCCGCGATTGGCGATGCCGAGATGCAGCATCTGCGCGGCTTCATTGTCCTGCGATTCCGCCTTGCGGCCGGCGACCAGCAGCAGGTTCTGCTGCGCGGTGATCTCGATCTCGTCGGCCTTGAAGCCGGCGACGGCGATCGTGATGCGATAGCGGTCGTCCGAGATTCGTTCGAGATTGAAGGGGGGGTAGTTCTCGCTGCTGGACTGGCGCGCGGTCGCTTCGAGCATGTCGAAGAGCCGGTCGAAGCCGATCGTCGAGCGGCGGAAGGGGGTCAAGTCGATCTGACGCATAGCGTAATCCTCCAATGAGCAATTTCAACGTCTTGCGGCATCCGGATCATCCGCGATGCCAAGTCCGTCCGGCCCTGTCGGCACCGAACGATTGTGATTTGGGAACTGCGAGGCGGCTTTCAAGAGCGGCGAGTGGAGACAAAATCGCGGCGTAAAGCCCACCAATGCGATAGGAATAGATTTCCTGTCTGGTTAAAACCCATCGAACAAGTGGAGTTTAAAGGCGCATTACCGGAAAGGAAGCTTCGAATGAGCCTGACCTCGCTATCGCTGTTACTGCTCTCCTCTGCCGCGCCGATCGTCGCGCAGGACGGTGCAGATCTGACCGTGCAGGAAACCGCCCCGGCCACCGTTCCGGGCGAAACCGGGCGCAGCGAAGAAGATGTTCAGCGCAGCTCGGTGGCCTCCGAGATCGTCGTCACCGCCCGGCGCCGCAGCGAACAGGCACAGGACGTGCCGATCCCGATTTCGGTCGTGGGGGTGAAGGAGCTGGACAACACCGGAAGCTTCAACGTCGCGCGCCTCGCGCAGCTGCAGCCGACGCTGCAATTCTATTCGACCAATCCGCGCAACTCGTCGGTCAATATCCGCGGTCTGGGCGCGCCGCTCGGCCTGACCAATGACGGTATCGACCAAGGCGTCGGCGTCTATATCGACCAGGTCTATTTCAGCCGCGTCGCGGTGGCGACGCTCGATTTCCTCGACGTGCAGCAGGTCGAGACGCTGCGCGGGCCGCAGGGTACGCTGTATGGCAAGAACACCGTGGCAGGCGCGATCAGCATCACATCGAAGCCGCCGAGCTTCGATTTCGAAGGCCGCGCCGAGGTGAGCCTGGGCAATCTGGGGTTCAAACAGGCTAAGGCGTCGATTTCGGGCCCGCTGGGCGAGACGGTAGCGGCGCGATTCGGCGTCGCGACCACCAGCCGTCGCGGCACAGTATATAACGTCGCGACCGGCAATTACGTGAACGAGCAGGACAATCTCGGCCTGCGCGGCGCGATCCTGTGGCGCGCCAGCGATTCGCTCGATCTGACGCTGAGTGCGGACTACAACCGGCAAGATCCCGAATGCTGCGCGCAGATCTATGTCCGCTACGGCCCCACCCAGCGCGCGGCGGCGCGGCAATATCCGGCGCTGACCGCGGCGTTCGGCTATGCGGTGCCGAGTACCAACCCGTTCGACCGGCTGACCGATGTCGATGCCGATCTCAATGCGACCAACACGCTGGGCGGCGTGTCGCTACGTGGCGAGCTCGATCTGGGGCAGGGCACGCTGACGTCGGTGACTGCGTGGCGCTTCTGGGACTGGCTGCCCGCGAACGATCGCGATTTCACCGGCCTCCCCATCACCACGCTTTCGCAGAATCCGACGCGGCAGGACCAGTTCACGCAGGAGTTCCGCTATGCCGGCGATGGGGCCGGGTTCGACTATGTGATCGGCGCGTTCGCCTTCTATCAGGACATCCACACCACCGGGACGCAGCGTCAGGGTCCGGCGGCGAGCCGGTGGCTGATCAACCCGAGCAACCCGTTGTCGAACGACCCGACGGTGCTCGACGGACTGACCGCGTCGAACGACATCCGGCTGAAGAATTTCAGTGGCGCGCTGTTCGGCAAGCTCAACTGGAGGCTGACCGACAGGCTGACCCTCTCGCCCGGGATACGGCTGAACTATGACGACAAGGTCGGGAGCTATGTCAGCATCGTGCGCGACGGGCAGGGCGTGCTGGTCCCGGCAACGGGCGGCACGCCGCGCCAGGTGGAACAGCGCGCCGCGCTGCAGCCGCAGGCGTTCGTCGACGAGGCGTATCGCGCGTGGAACGTCTCCTACGACCTCACCGCGTCGTACAAGCCGTCGCGCGACGTGCTGCTCTATGCGACCTATGCCCACAGCTTCAAATCGGGCGGGCTCAACCTGAATGGCGTTCCGGTCGTCGGCGGCGTGCCGCAGACCCAGTTCGCGCAGGTGAAGCCCGAGCAGGTCGATCATTTCGAGTTGGGGGTGAAGTCGCAATTCTGGGATCGCAAGGCGACGCTCAACGTCACCGGCTTCTGGACCGCGATCAAGGATTACCAGGCACTGGTCAATGACGGCGCCAACTCCACGCTGCGCGGCTATCTCGCCAATGCCGGTGAGGTGCGGGTGCGCGGCGTAGAGGCGGATTTCTCGCTCCGGCCGAGCGAGCGGCTTAGCCTCTATGTCAACGGCGCCTATACCGATCACGAATATGTCGAGTTCACCAACGCTCCATGCCCACCCGAGCTGTCCGGCGGGGGAAGCGGCGCCGTGATCGGCCAGCCCGGAACGCCGGGTACCAACAGCCCGATCGCGTGCGACATTTCGGGCCAGTGGCTGCCGGGCATCTCAAACTGGGCGTTCTCGTTCGGCGGCGAGGCGAACCAGCCGGCATCAATCCTGGGCAAGTCGGGCGAGGTGTATCTGGGCGTGGACGCGAACACGCGCTCCAAATTCTCGTCCAACGCCTCGCGCTCGATCTACACCGATATCGATGGGTACGCGCTGACCAACTTCCGGCTCGGATTCCGCACCGATGACGGGATCAACGTGTTCGCCTGGGTCCGCAACGCCTTCGACGTCGAGTATTTCGACGTCCTCGCGACCACGCCGGGCAATACCGGGCTGATCGCGGGCAATGTCGGCGATCCGCGCACCTGGGGCGGGACGCTGAGCTTCAGCTTCTGACGCGACTTCGGCGACGCGCCCCGGTGTGTATCACCGGGGCGGGACGTTGCCGAACGGGGAGGGGGTCGCGATGGCTCCTGCGGCTTCCTCCCCGACTGGCCATGGCGGCCAACCGGGGGCAGCCCCGATATGCTGTATTGGCTTGTGTGAAGAACGCGTGGGCAACCGCCAGAAATGCCAAACGCCCGGGCCGTTTCCGACCCGGGCGCCTGCGTGACGATGCCTCGTCAGCCCCCTTAAGTGGCCACTATCGCCCGCGCGTCTTTTACAGACGGGGCTGAAAGCGCCTCCCCGAACCACGGCCATTGCCATTGCTTCGTGAGGCTTTGCTAGGAGCATGCCGGGCGCTTGTCACCGGTCGATGCGGCCCACGGGACTCTTTGCGTTCAGCCTGTGTTTATTTGGCAACAGCGCGATTGCGCCCACCCGCGCCGCGCCCTAACACCGCGCCCTATGTTGCTTTCCCGATATGAACGGATGATCGCGCGCCGCTACCTGCTGCCAGGGCGGGGGGAGGCGTTCATCTTCCTCGTCGCGTCGATCAGCCTGGTCGCGGTGATGCTGGGCGTTGCCGCGTTGGTCATCGTGATGAGCGTGATGAACGGCTTTCGCGCCGAGCTGTTCGACAAGATCGTCGGCCTGAACGGGCATGCGGTGATCCAGGGCTATGGCGGGCAGTTGCGCGACTGGCGGGAGATCGTCGCCGAGTCGCGCAAGACGCCGGGCGTGGTCAGCGCCACCCCGCTGATCGAACAGCCGCTGATGGCCGGCTTCCAGGGCCGCGTCGAAGGCGTACTGGTGCGGGGCATGAACGGCGAGGATATCCGGCAGAATCCGACGCTCAACCGCAACGTCGTGCTGGGGTCGCTCGCCGAACTGAAGCCGGGATGCGAATGCGTCGCGGTGGGGTCGCGCCTCGCGAGCACGCTCGGCGCGTCGCTGGGGAGCAGCGTGTCGCTGATCAGCCCGCAGGGACCCTCGACGCCATTCGGCACGGTGCCGCGCATCGTATCCTATCGCATCGCCGCGATCTTCGAAGTCGGCGTCTACGACTATGACAAGGCGTTCGTGGTCATGCCGATGCAGGACGCGCAGACGCTGTTGCTGATGGGCGATTCGGTCGGGATCGTCGAAATCGATACGCAGGACCCGGACAGGGTGGGCGAGATCCTGGCGCCGCTGCGCGAAAAGGTGGCGGGCGTCGGGGAACTGACCGACTGGCGCACGCTCAATGCGACGCTGTTCGAAGCGCTGGCGGTCGATCGGCTGGTGACCTTCACCGTGCTGTCGATCCTGATCCTGGTCGCGGTGTTCAACATCCTGTCGTCGCTGATCATGCTGGTGCGCGCCAAGACGCGCGACATCGCGATCCTGCGCACGATGGGGGCGACGCGGTCCGGCCTGATCAAGATTTTCGTGACGGTGGGCACGACGATCGGGTCGCTCGGCATCCTGGCCGGGCTGATCCTCGGCTTCATCCTGCTCTATTTCCGGCATGCGGTGCTGAGCTTCCTCGGCTTCGTGACCGGGCAGGAGATCTGGGACCCGTCGATGCGCTACCTTACCGAATTGCCCGCGAAGACCGATCCGGTCGAGGTGGCGGGCATCGCGCTGATGGCGCTGATCTTCAGCTTCCTCGCCACGCTCTATCCCGCGTTCAAGGCGGCGAGCACCGATCCCGTGCAGGTGCTGCGCTATGAGTGAGGCGGTTCTCCAGACCCAGGGCCTGCGCCGCGCCTTCACGCAGGGCGATACGACGATCGAGGTGCTGCGCGGCATCGATCTGTCCATCGCCCCGGGCGAGATCGTCGCGCTGCTCGGCCCGTCCGGATCGGGCAAGTCGACGCTGCTGCAGGCGGTCGGGTTGCTCGAGGGTGGGTTCGAGGGGTCGATCCGCATTTCGGGCATTGAGGTCGGCAAGCTGGAGAGCCACGCGCGGACCGTCACGCGGCGGGACAAGCTGGGCTTCGTCTATCAGTTCCACCACCTGCTGCCCGATTTCGATGCGATCGAGAATGTCGAGCTGCCGCAGCTGATCCAGAACGCGACCTTCGCCGATGCGCGCGCGCGGTCGGAGGCGTTGCTGACCGCGCTGGGGCTGGGCGCACGGCTCACGCACCGGCCAAGCCAGTTGTCGGGCGGCGAGCAGCAGCGCGTGGCGGTTGCGCGCGCGCTCGCCAATCGCCCCGCCCTGGTGCTGGCGGACGAGCCGACCGGCAATCTGGACGAGAAGACCGCCGACGTCGTGCTGGCCGAATTCCTGCGGCTGGTCCGAGGAGAGGGTGCCGCAGCGCTGATCGCGACGCATAACGAGCGGCTGGCGGCACGGATGGACCGTGTCGTGCGGCTGCACGAAGGCCTGCTGGAGTGAAATGGTGGACGGTTCCGGCGGGCATCGGCGGTGCGGTCGTGCTCGCCGTGGCGGCGGTTGGGGCCATCACCATCGCGCGCGGCGATTTAGAACGATCGATGCCGTGGAAGTTTCTGCGGTCTGCGTCGGAGAGCATGGCGCCGACCGTGCGTTCGGGCGTCCGTCTGACAGCACGACGCGCGTCTGCAGAAGAGCTCAAACGTGGCGACATCGTTGCGTTTTACGTAGGCGACATGATGTGGATCCAGCGGGTGGTTGGTTTGCCCGGGGACACAGTCGAAATGCGCCGCGGACAGGTCGTCCTCAACGGCAAGCCCGTGCCGCAAGCTAGCGTAGGCACCATGGAAATCGACGGCGCGACGCTTGTTGTCCGATCGGAACAACTACCTGGGCTCGCGGCGCACCGGGTGCTCGATCAGGGGCCGACGAATGGCGACGACACGCCGCCAGTGCGCGTGCCTGCCAGCAAGTTGTTTCTGCTAGGTGACAACCGCGACAATGCGATGGACAGCCGATTCCCCGCGTTCGCAGAGGATTCCGGTGGCGGCCTGATTTCTTTCAAGGCAGTATATGGCGTCGTTCGGCCGGA
The DNA here is from genome assembly GCF_046000505.1 of Sphingomonas plantiphila. Lineage (NCBI taxonomy): Bacteria > Pseudomonadati > Pseudomonadota > Alphaproteobacteria > Sphingomonadales > Sphingomonadaceae > Sphingomonas > Sphingomonas plantiphila. The sequence goes on from NZ_JBELQC010000002.1 coordinate 280,082, forward strand.
GGATATCAGCGAATAGCGCCACCTTCGACGTGATCGCGGAATATGGAGACGATATGAGTGAAATCACCGATCTTCCCGTCACCGCCGCGGACGGCACCCAGACGACGCTGGCCGATCAGGCGGGCAAGGTGCTGCTGATCGTCAATGTCGCATCCAAATGCGGATTTACGCCGCAATATGAAGGGCTGGAGGCGCTGCACCGGCGCTATGGCGATCGCGGATTTGAGGTGCTGGGGTTCCCCTGCAACCAGTTCGGCGCGCAGGAGCCGGGCGACGCGGAGGAGATCGCGAATTTCTGTTCGCTGACCTATGACGTGACTTTTCCGGTGTTCGGCAAGGTCGACGTGAACGGCGCCGATGCCGCGCCGATCTTTCGCCATCTCAAGAGCGCGGCGCCCGGCCTGTTCGGGACCGAGGGGATCAAGTGGAACTTCACCAAGTTCCTGATCGACCGCGACGGCAAGGTGGTGGAACGCTATGCACCGCAGACCAAGCCTGCCGATATCGCGGACGACATCGAACGCCTGCTGTAACCGGCGCGCCGAAAGAAGCGGTTGCAACCGCCCGGCATCATTCTACCTTCTGCAGAACCGCCCCGATGCGTAGAGGGTGGAGAGACATTGCAGGAAGAGACTGAATGGCAACAGCCGCCCATCAGGTCACGCCCGAAGAGGCTTCCGCCAATCCGCCACCTGAAGCGGTGGTCGTCCGATTTGCCGGGGATAGCGGCGACGGAATGCAGCTGACCGGAGGGCAGTTCACGCTTTCCACCGCGCTTGCCGGCAATGACCTCGCGACCTTCCCCGATTTTCCTGCCGAGATCCGCGCACCGCAGGGGACGCTGTTCGGCGTTTCGGCCTTTCAGATCAATTTCGGATCGGCGGCGATCGAGACCGCTGGCGACGCGCCCGACGTGCTGGTGGCGATGAACCCCGCGGCGCTCAAGACCAATGTCGGCGACCTGAAGCCCGGTGGGCTGATCATCGCCGACGCGGGCGAGTTCAACAAGCGCAACCTGGACAAGGCGAAGTACGAGGCGAACCCGCTCGAGGACGACAGCCTGGCCAAATGGCAGCTGCTCAAGCTCAATATCTCTCAGCTGACGCTGGAGGCGGTGAAGCCGTTCGGGCTGGGCAACAAGGAAGCGTTGCGCTGCAAGAACATGTGGACGCTGGGGCTCGCACTCTGGATGTTCGACCGCGATCGTGCGCCGTTGGTCGACTGGCTCAAGACCAAGTTCGCCAAGGCCCCCGAACTGGCCGAGGCAAATATCGCCGCGCTCAACGCCGGCCATGCCTATGGCGAAACGGCCGAGCTGGGCGCGCAGGGCATCGGCCAGCTGCACGTTCCCGCGGCACCGGTCGAGCCGGGGCTGTATCGGACGGTCACGGGTGCGGATTCGATCAGCATGGGGCTGGTCGCGGGGGCGCAACTGGCGAACCTCAAACTATTCTATGGCGGCTATCCGATCACGCCTGCCTCGGCGATCCTGCATCATCTGGCGCGCTTGAAGGAATTCGGCGTCACCACCTTTCAGGCTGAGGACGAGATCGCCGCAGTCGCATCGGCGCTGGGCGCGTCCTATGCCGGCAGTCTTGGCGTCACTTGCTCGTCGGGGCCCGGGATCGCGCTCAAGACGGAGGCGATCGGTCTTGCGATCATGACCGAGCTACCGCTGATCATCGTCAATGCGCAGCGCGGCGGCCCGTCGACGGGTCTTCCGACCAAGACCGAGCAGTCGGATCTGTATCAGGCGGTGTATGGCCGCAATGGCGACGCGCCGGTGCCGGTGATCGCCGCGCGCTCCGCCGCAGATTGCTTCGATGTGGCGATCGAGGCGGTGCGGATCGCGACGCAATATATGACGCCGGTGATGCTGCTGACCGACGGCTATCTGCAGAATGCGGCCGAGCCGTGGAAGGTGCCGGACATGGCGGGCTATAAGCCCTTCCCGGTCGCGTTCCATACCGAGGCGCCGGTCGAGGGCACGAAGTTCCTGCCCTATTCCCGCGACGAGAAGCTCGCGCGCCCATGGGTCAAGCCTGGGACGCCGGGGCTTCTTCACCGCATCGGCGGGATCGAGAAGGCGCCCGGGACGGGTAATCTCGACTATTCGCCGGCTACGCACCAGACGATGACCGATACGCGCCAGGCGAAGATCGCCGGCATCGAGGTCCCCGATCAGGAGATCGAGCAGGGCGCGGCGGGCGGCAAGCTGGTCGTAGTCGGCTGGGGATCCACCTATGGCCCGATCACCCAGGCGGTGCGGCGTGCGCGACGCAAGGGGCTGGATGTATCGCATATCCATATCCGCCACATCTGGCCTCTGCCGAAGAATTTGGGCGAGTTGCTAAAGGGTTACGCCCACATCCTCGTCCCGGAAATGAACACAGGGCAGCTCAAGACGGTGTTGCGCGACCAATTCCTGGTCGACGCCAAGCCGCTCAACAAGGTGTCGGGCCAGCCGTTCCGTATCCACGAGATCGAAGCCGCCATCGAGGCTTTGGCATGAACCGGGCGGGCTCCGGTTCGCTGAATGTCGGCGACCCGACTTGGGCAATGTTCGTCTGGATTCCGTGCGCATTGATGGCGTTTGTCTTGGCCATCTGGATAGAAAATGTCTGGAACGCTTTCGCAATCATGCTCGGGATTTGCATGCTTCTCGACTTCAGTCCGGTGGGCGCGGCGATCCGCGGGCGCAATGCTGAAAAGCTTGTCGTACGCGGCTACGGCAAGCGCGGCGTCGCCAAGCTTGCTGCTCTAGAATTAGCAGGCGGACTGGTGATCTTGGTTCTCTTGGCGCTGAAACTTGGTGACCCCGACAATTTCGCGTTTGGAGCCGCCTTCGCCGGCTTCTTCATCGCTCAATCCATTTCGACCTGGCGGCTGCGGGCCGAACTTCGTGAGACGGCTGTATGAACGAGATCACCTCAATCAAGCCCTCGACGCCCAAGGATTGGGAGACCGATCAGGAGGTCCGCTGGTGCCCCGGATGCGGCGACTATGCGATCCTGAAGGCGGTGCAGCGCACGATGCCGGAGATCGGGGCGACGCCCGAGAATACCGTGTTCGTCAGCGGCATCGGCTGCTCGTCGCGCTTTCCCTATTACATGGAAACCTATGGCTTTCACACCATCCACGGCCGCGCTCCGGCGGTGGCGACCGGGGTGAAGCTGGCCAATCCGGACCTCGACGTGTGGATCATTACCGGTGACGGCGACGGGCTGTCGATCGGCGGCAATCACACGATGCATCTGCTGCGGCGGAACCTGAATTGCCAGGTCCTGCTGTTCAACAACGAGATCTATGGCCTGACCAAGGGGCAATATTCGCCGACTTCGCGCGAGGGCACCCGATCGCCCTCCACCCCGTTCGGGTCGGTGGATCACCCGGCCAAGCCGTGCGCATTCGCGCTGGGATCGGGCGCGCGGTTCATCGCGCGCGGGATCGACGTGAACAAGAATCTGCCCGCGGTGCTGAAGGCGGCACACGCGCATCAGGGCGCCGCGTTCGTCGAGATCTTCCAGAACTGTATCGTCTACAATGCCGACGTGTTCGCGCCGTTCGTCGACAAGGCGAATGCCGGGCACCAGCTGTGGGTCGAGCACGGCCAGCCGCTGGTCTTCGCCGGCGGGACCAAGGGGCTGGCGCTCGATGTCGAGCGACTGACGCTCAAGGTCGTCGATATCGTCGATGGCGATGTGTCGGGGGTGATGGTGCACGATCAGACCAACCGCAGCCTGGCGCATATGCTGGTCGAGATGCCGTTCGGGCCGTTCCCGATGGCATTGGGCGTGATCTATGACGATCCCGCCCCCACCTTCGAAAGCGCGGTGATCGCACAGAATGCGGCGGCGAGCGAAGGCAAGGTCGCCGACCTGCAGAAGCTGGTGAGCAAAGGTCAGACCTGGCAGGTCGAAAAGGAACCGCGTGAGGCATAGCGCGGGGGCGGTTGCTGCATGGATAATCTGACGCACAGCCTGATCGGGGCTGCGCTGGGGCAGACGGGGCTGAAGAGGCTGTCGGGCTTGGGCATGCCGACGCTGATCATCGCGGCGAACATTCCCGATATCGATGCGGCGTGCACCGTCTATGGCATCCAGTCGCTCGAGATGCGGCGTGGGCTGACCCATGGTCCGATCGCGATGGTGGTGCTGCCGGTGCTGCTGGCCGGGCTGATGATCGGCTTCGACCGGTGGCAGGCGCGGCGCGGCAAGCGACCGGAGAAGCGTGCTCCGGTACGGCCGTGGCAATTGCTGTTGCTCGCGTTCATCGGCACGCTCAGCCATCCCGCGTTCGACTGGCTCAACAATTACGGCGTCCGGCTGCTCGAGCCGTTTTCGTCGACCTGGTATCATGGCGACAGCATCTTCATCATCGACGTGTGGATGTGGGCAATGCTGATCGGCGGCTATCTCTGGTCGCGCGCGGCGGACCGGCGGGGCGGGGACTGGCGGCGGCGGGGCAGGGTGCTGGTGACTGCGCTCTCGGCCTATATCCTTGGCAACGGCGTGTTGACCGGTGTGGCGGAAGCGCGGACGGCGGCCTGGGTGCGGGCAACCTATGGGATCGCCCCGGAACTCGTGGTCGCAAGCCCGCTGCCGCTCGCCTTCTGGCAGCGCGAGATGCTGTGGCGCGGGGAGGGCAAGCGCGGGCGGCGGGTGATCAACATGGCCGATGGCGTATTGCCGTCGATCTTCGCACTCGAGACCGACGCGCCTGCGCCGATCGGGATGGACGATCCGCGCATCGCGTCCGCGGCAGCGCGCGATCCCGCAGTGCGCGCTTTCCTCTTCTGGTCGCGGATGCCCTTTGCGGAGGCGCAGCCCGACGGCAGCATCCTGATCGGTGACCAGCGGTTCGGGAACGAGATGACGCGCAGCCGGATCAGTGTGCGGATTGCACCGGCCGGGGAAGGCGATTGACGAGTATCCTGTGGTTTCGCCGCGATCTGCGGCTGTCCGACCAAGCGGCGCTGATCGCCGCCGCGGGCGAAGGGCCGGTCGTGCCGGTCTATATTCTCGATGATGAGACACCCAAGCATCGCGCGATGGGCGGCGCTTCGAGGTGGTGGCTGCACCATAGCCTTGCCAGCCTCGATGCGGCGCTGCGCGAGAAAGGTTCGCGGCTGATCCTGCGTCGCGGGAAGTCGGACGAGGTGCTGACGACGCTGGCGGACGAGGTCGGGACGCAGCGCATTCATTGCATTCGCCATTACGAGCCGTGGTGGCGCAATGCCGAGCGAGCGGTGGCGAAGCAGTTGGAGCTGGTCTGCCATGACGGCAATTACCTTGCCCCGCCCGGGTCGGTGACGACCGGCGCGGGCGATCCGTACAAGATCTACACCCCCTTCTGGCGCGCGCTGCGCGAACGGATGCCACCCGCCGAGCCGGCGAACCGGCCGCGTGAAATTCCGGCGCCATCGCGCTGGCCGGAGTCGGATCGGCTGGAGGATTGGGAGCTGTTGCCGACCAAGCCCAATTGGGCGGGCGGCTTTTCCGACTGGGAGCCCGGAGAAGCGGGCGCGCGCAAGCGGGTCGCCGCTTTCGTCGACGCGGCGAGCGACTATGACCGTACGCGCAACCTGCCCTCGATCGATGGAAGCTCGCGGCTGTCGCCCCATCTCCATTTCGGCGAGGTGTCGCCCGCCTATGTCTGGCACAGGGTCGCCGACGCGGGCGGATCGGTCGATATATTCCTGAGCGAGATCGCCTGGCGCGACTATGCGCAGAATGTGATCCTGCAATATCCCGACTATGCGGCGCGCAATGCACGGGACAAATATGACGCGCTGCCGTGGCGCGATTTCCGTTCGTCGACGGTGCGCGAAGAGTTCGACGCTTGGACGAAGGGGCGGACCGGCTATCCGATCGTCGATGCCGGGATGCGCCAGCTATGGGCGACCGGGTGGATGCACAACCGCGTGCGGATGATCGCGGCAAGCTTTCTCATCAAGCATCTGCTGATCGACTGGCGCGAAGGCGAGCGCTGGTTCTGGGACACGCTGGTCGACGCCGATTACGGCAACAACAGCGTCAACTGGCAATGGATCGCCGGCACGGGAATCGATTCGAACATGTGGAGCCGGATCATGGCGCCGCTGTCGCAATCAGAGAAGTTCGACGCGGCGGGCTATATCCGGCGCTGGGTGCCCGAACTCGAGCGGCTAGGCGATGATGTGATTCACGATCCCGACGCACATGATTGCCGGCCGCGCGACTATCCGCGCAAGATCATCGCGCACAAGGCGGCGCGCGAGCGAGCGCTGGAGGCCGGTCGGGCAATCTGAGCGGCGGCGTCACTTGGCGCTTGCCCGACTCGGTGCGCCGTGGTTGTTGCGCCGCGATGCATGCACCGGCACGCAATAGGGGCCGCCGGGACGGCTGGGACGAGGCTGGACGGGCCCCGCAGGGCTGGCTGCTCCCGGCAGTCCTTGCGCCCATGTTACGCAGACTGCTCGATCGGATCGACGCGGGCCTTTCCGAAGGCGCGATCGACGCCACGCTGCCGGGTGGCATGCGACGGCGGCTGGGCGGGCGCAGGCCGGGTCCGGAAGCGGTGGTCGAAATCCGCAACTGGCGCGCGCTGTGGCGGCTCGCCACTGGCGGGTCGGCCGGATGGTACGAGGCGTGGCAGGCGGGCGAGTGGACCAGCCCCGACCCGGTCCCGCTGTTCGACCTGTTCGTCCGCAACCGCGCGTCGCTGGGCGAGGCGGGACGGGCGCGGGGACCGATGCGCTTCGCCAAGCGCCTCTGGCACTGGCTGCATCGCAATTCGCGCACCGGGTCGCGGCGCAACATCGCCTATCATTACGACCTGGGAAACGATTTCTACGCGCCCTGGCTCGACGCGAGCATGACCTATTCGAGCGCGCTGTTCGCGCCGGGCACGGCGACGCTCGCCGAGGCGCAGCAGGCCAAGCTCGCCGCGATTCTCGAGCGCACAGGGACGCTCCCGGGAGAACGCATCCTCGAGATCGGCTGCGGCTGGGGCTCGTTCGTCGAACTCGCCGCGCGGGCCGGGCGGCAGGTGCACGGCATCACCCTGTCGACCGAGCAGAAGGCGCATGTCGAGGCGCGGATGGTGCGCGCGGGGCTGGGCGGGGTCGATGTGTCGCTGACCGACTATCGCGACGTCATCGGGACCTATGACGCCGTGGCGAGTATCGAGATGGTCGAGGCGGTGGGACAGGATTACTGGTCCGACTATCTCGCGACCATCGCCCGCGTGCTGAAGCCCGGGGGGCGGGCGGCGATCCAGTATATCGCGATCGACGACGCGATCTTCGATTCCTACGCGCGCAACGTCGATTTCATCCAAACCTATGTGTTCCCGGGCGGGATGCTGCTGTCGGAGCCGCGCTTTCGCGCGATTGCCGAGCGGCACGGGCTGCGCTGGGAAGACCGCGTGGAATTCGGTGGCGACTATGCCGAGACGCTACGGCTGTGGCGCGAGGCGTTCGATGCGGCGGTTGCGGAGGGCCGGCTGCCCGCCGAATTCGATCGACATTTCATCGATCTGTGGCGCTATTATCTCATGTATTGCGAAGGCGGGTTTCGCGGCGGTGGCATCTGGGTTGCGCAGGTGACGCTGGTCCGGGACTAGACCGAGGGAGAGGGACGATGGGCAAGCGTGCGATCTGGCTGGCGGCGGGGGCATTGGCGCTGAGCGCGTGCATGCCGCGGACCGAACCCCCTGCCGCCGCGTCACCCGCCGCCATTTCAGCAGAGGAGTCGGCGCGGCTGCGTCAGGTGGGCGCGGCGATCCTGTTCTGGTCGCAGGAAGAGCGTGAGCGCAATTTTCCGGCGATGGAGAAGATCTTCCCGGGCCATGTGGTGAAGGCCGGCGATAAGGTCCGCGCTTTGCCGAAGGGTGCGCCGCTGCCGCTCGCGGAAGCCGAGATCGACGCGTTCATGGCGGCACAGAAGGTCGCCGGGCTGATCGTGCTTCAGGACGGCAAGGTCCGGCTCGAGCGCTATGCGATGGGCTATGGCCCGGAGGGGCGCTGGACGAGCTTTTCGGTTGCCAAGTCGGTGACGTCGACGCTGGTCGGCGCTGCGATCCGCGACGGTTTCATCAAGTCGATCGACGATCCGGTCACCCGCTACATCCCCGATCTTGGCGGGGCGGGCTATGACGGGGTCACGATCCGCCAGTTGCTGACGATGACGTCGGGGGTGCGCTGGAACGAGGATTATACCGATCCCAACAGCGACGTGGCGCGGATGTTTGCCGAGCCGGTGCCGGAGGGTCAGGATCCGACCGTCGCCTATATGCGCAAGCTCCCGCGCGTGGACGCTCCGGGATCGAAGTTCGTCTACAAGACCGGCGAGACCAATCTGATCGGCGTGCTGGTGCGGCGGGCGACGGGCAAGACGCTGGCGGCCTATCTCTCCGAAAAGGTGTGGCGGCGCTACGGGATGGAGCGCGATGCCTTCTGGATGATCGACCAGACCGGGGCGGAGGTTTCTGGCTGCTGCCTGTCGGTGTCGCTGCGCGATTATGCCCGGATCGGCCAGCTGACCTTGGATGGCGGCAAGGGGATCGTGCCGGATGGGTGGTTCGCCGAGGCGACCAAGACTCAGACGACCTTTCCCGGCGGGGGCTATGGTTACCAGTGGTGGACGATCCCCGGCGGCTATTATGCCGCGCAGGGGATTTTCGGGCAGGTCATCCTGGTCGATCCGGCGAGCAAGCTGGTGATGGTCACCAGCAGCGCATGGCCCAAGGCGACCGATCGCGACCTGTCGCAGCAGCGGCTGGCCTTTGCGATGACGGTGCTCGCCGCCGCGAAGCGATAGTCTATCCGCGCAGCCGCTCGATCGCCTGGGCGAGCGCGACGTAAAGCTTGCCCATGTCGGAGGAGAGCAGGGTGACGCCGAGCGGCGCGCCGTCACGCAGGGCGAGCACCTGACGCAGCATCGCCTCGAAATCGTGGATGTAGCGGTTCACCTGCTCGCGGAAGTCCGGGTCGCCCTCGTACAGGCTGGAGACTTCGCGTGCCTGCCCGCTGTCGAGGAGGCGGACGGCACGGCGGGTGAAGACGCCGCGGTCGCCCTTGAGATAGGCGGCCCAGGCGCTGTCGGACACTTCGTGCGCGAATGCCTTGGAGATGTCGATCGAAGCTGAGTTGAGCGCTTCGACCAACAGTGAAACGCGACGCGCGAAATTGTCGCGGTCGGCCTGTTCGCGCTCGATCCGCGCTTCCTCGATGCGCGCCTCGACCGCGGCGGAGGCTTCGTTGATGCCGAGCATCTGGTGCGACAGCCGCTCGGCAGCGCGGGCGGCGGCATTGACCGCGCCCTCGGTCACTTCGCCGAGTTCGATCAGCTGGGTGCGGACGCTGGCATCCATCGCGCGGCGGAGCGCAGCATTACCGGCCTCTTCGAGCTGGCGTGCGGCCTCCGGCACGAGCCCCGCGAGCGCGGCGCGCGCCTGATCGGTGGCGGAATTGGCGGTTTCGCGGATGCGGAGCAGCGCGTCGACCAGCTGTGGCGCGGCCTCGTCGGCGAAGCGGCGAGCATTGGCGATGGCGCGATCGACTACCTCCTCCAGCTCGCCGGTCTTGGCCTGGCCATCCTCGAGCGAATCGAGCAGCGACGCCTGCGTCTTGGCCAGCGTCTCGCGCTGCTTGCGGACGACATCCGCAATCGCTTCGATCGCGTCGTGCGTGCTTTCTGCGGCGGTGACGAGCGCGAGCAGTTCGGGCTTGGACGCGGCGATGACGCCGCGCGTCGCGCCGATGCGATCTTCGAGGCGCGACAATGCCTCGGGCATCGTCTCGTCCATCTCGCGCGCAGAGGCGTCGAGCGCGGTCAGCAGATCCTCCGCAGTCGCGATCACGCGCCGCGCGGTCTCGTCGCCGATCTTCAGCGTCTCGGTCATCGCGCCCGCCGAACTGTCGAGCGCGCTGAGCGACGCGGACAGCGCTTGCGTGCGCTCCATGCCGCTCGAATGGAGCGCCGCCATTTGGCCGTCGGCCTGTGCGATGCCGCCGGTGACCGAGGCGAGCAGGATGTCAATGCGCGTCTGTTCCTCGCCCAGCCGCTCGCCGATGCGCTCGATCGTCCCTTCGACCTCGGTGATGCGGGTGCTGACGGTGTCGATGCTGTCGCGGCCCGCCTTGTCGAGCGAGGCCTGGTTGGCCGCGAGCATCGCCAGCATCGCCTCGCCCTGCGCGGCTATGCCCTTGCGCGCCTCGTCCACCGCTGCGGCGGCGCGGTCGAGCATCGCGTCGACCGTTTCGGACATGCTCGCGGCGACACCCTCGAGCCGGGTGCCTGCGGATTCGCTGGTCGCTTCCATCCGGGCGATATGCGCGGCGAGCCGCTGGGCGGCGCCCCCGGCGATCGTATCAGCCTCACGCCCGCGTTCGCCGAGCGCGACGAGCTGCGCGTCGAGCGCGGAGGCGTGCTCGCTGGCTTTCATGCCCGCCGCGTCGAGCGTCGCGGCCATTCCGGTCATATCGTCATGCGCCTTCGGAAGCGAGGCGAGGACGATGCCCACGCTCTTTTCCGCAGCGGCGCCGCTTTCGACCAGCGTCTGGGCGCTGGCGGCGACGGCACGCGCCTCGGCCGCCATGCCGTTGGAGATCGCCTGTAGCCGCTCGGCGGCGGTATCGCCCATCGCCATCAGCGCGGTGGTCTGTTCGGCAAGCTCGGCACGGTTCGCCTCGATCTTGCGCGACAGGGTGGCGACGACGCGCTCGAGGCTCGCAGCCTCCGCGCGCATTGCCCGGGCGGTCTTGCCGAAGCGCCGTGCCTCGGCCGCGCTGGTGCGCAGCGCGAGCAGCCAGAATATGCCGATCAGCGCAGGCGGGACGCACAGCGCCGCGATCAGCTGGATCAGTTCGGCCGGCGGGGGCGGGGTGCGCAGCATCGGCTGGAGCAGCCACCCGGCGACGCCGATCCAGACGAGGATCAAGCCGATCGCAAAGGTCGGGAGCGCCCAGTTGCGCCGCAGCCGGGCGGGGGACGCTTCGGCGTCGACATCGTCCTCGACGATCGCGTCCTCGACCGATCGGTCGTCTGCGCGTAGCGTTTCCTCGTCGACCAGCAACAGCTCGTCGTCGTCAAGCGGTCGCGGTCCGACCTTCTGCGTGCCCCCGTTCATTGTCCCGGTTTAGCACAAGTGCGCGTTACCCGCCTAGCACTGTGAAACCACTCATTAAGCACGCCGAATCTAGGATCGGGCATGGCGTATGATCCCGGTGCAATCGATGCAACGCTGGCGGCGGCTGTGGGCGACGAGCCCGGGCTGATCGCCGAGCTGCGCGAGGCCTTTCTCGACAGCGCCAAGCGCGCGCTGAAGACCCTGTCCGAAGCCGGCGAAGACCCGGCAGCGTGGCGCGGCGGGGCGCTGCGGCTGAAGGGGCTGGCGGCGAGCTTCGGCGCGGTGCGGCTGATGGCGCTGGCACAGGATGCGGCGGATGCACAGGCGGGCGACCGGGCGGTGCTGCGCAAGCTGGAGCGCGCGGTCGAGCGGCTCTAGCGTTTTTTCGGTTTCGCCAGGTTGAACGCGACGGCTTCACCGATCAGCGCGCGAAACGCGGCGGCGTCCGGCATATCGCCCTCGCGGAGATCGATCGCACGGCGCGTGCCGCCATCTAGGCTGGCGTTGAACAGTTTCGTCGGATCGTCGAGCGACGCGCCGTTGGCGAAAGTCAGCTTGACATAGCCCTTGTACACTTCGCCGGTGCACAGGATCCCGGCATGTTCCCAGACCGGCACGCCGTTGGGATTGCTGGGCTTGCGCCACTTCACCGTCTCGACCACCTCCGGGTCCGCCTCACGGATCAGCGCGCGCATCGCGGCGAGCGTTTCGCCACGCCAGTCGCCAAGGCTGGCGATCCGCGCGTCGATCAGCGCCGAAGGATCTTCTTCGGTCACAGCCTTTCCCCGGGCAGCTCGCTCGCCTGCGCGATCCAGCCCGCAAGGCGCTCCTCAAAGTCATCACCCTCATGGATGTGGAAATAGCGGGTGTCGCCGCCCTTCGACGGCTTGGGCGGTGTCGGATCGAGCGACTGGCCGCGGAAGAAGGTGAGTTTGATGTAGCCGTCGAAGCAGTGAAGGCTCAGGAACCAGCAGTCCCTTTCGACGCCATAGAAAGGCGAGTTCCACTTGATCGCTTTCTCGACGCCGGGCACGATCCGCTCGACCAGCGCGTCGATGCGGCGACCGACATCGCGTTTCCAGCCGGGCATCGCGGAAATGTACGCCTGGACCGGGGCGTTGCCATAGCCCTTGGGAATCTGCGGATTGCCGCCGGAGAGGAGGGTGGGAGCGCCGCTCACGTCTTGCGGCTCAATTCCCGCATCGCGTCATCGAGACCAGCGAGCGTCAGCGGATACATGCGGTCGTTGACCAACTCGCGCATGATGCGGACCGAGTGCGAATAGCCCCATTGCTCCTCGGGGATCGGGTTGAGCCAGATCGTCGCGGGATAGGTGTTGGTCACCCGCTGCATCCAGGTGACGCCCGCTTCCTCGTTGAAATGCTCGACCGATCCGCCGGGATGGCTGATCTCATAGGGCGACATCGACGCGTCGCCGACGAAGATCACCTTATAGTCGTGGCCGAATTTGTGGAGCACGTCCCAGGTCGGGGTGCGCTCCTGAAAGCGGCGACGATTGTCCTTCCACACGCCTTCGTAGAGGCAGTTGTGGAAGTAGAAGAATTCGAGATTCTTGAATTCGGCGGTCGCGGCGCTGAACAGCTCCTCGCAGAGCTTGACCCATGGGTCCATTGATCCGCCGACATCGAGGAACAGCAGCAATTTGACCGCATTGTGCCGCTCGGGCCGCATGCGGATGTCGAGCCAGCCCTGCCGCGCGGTACCGTCGATCGTCCCGTCGATGTCGAGCTCGTCCGCCGCACCCTCGCGAGCGAAGCGGCGCAAGCGGCGCATCGCGACCTTGATGTTGCGGGTGCCGAGCTCGCGGGTCGAATCGAGGTTCTTGAACTCGCGGCCTTCCCAGACCTTCAGCGCGCGCTTGTGCTGGCTCTCGCCGCCGATGCGCACGCCCTCGGGATTATAGCCCGAATTGCCATAGGGAGAGGTGCCGCCAGTGCCGATCCACTTGTTGCCGCCCTGATGGCGCTCCTGCTGCTCCTCGAGCCGCTGCTTGAGCGTCTCCATGATCTCTTCCCACGAGCCGAGCGACTTGATCGCCTCCATCTCCTCGGGGGTCAGGTACTTCTCCGCGATCGCCTTGAGCCAGTCCTCGGGAATCTCCGCCGTTTGGACGCCGTAGGTCGATGCGATGCCCTTGAACACCTTGGCGAACACCTGGTCGAACCGGTCGAGCAGCCCCTCGTCCTTCACGAAGGTCGCGCGGGCGAGGTAGTAGAACGCCTCGGGCGTGCGATCGATGACGTCGCGCTCCAGCGCTTCGAGCAGGATCAGGTGCTCTTTCATGCTGGCGGGGATGCCCGCAGCGCGGAGCTCGTCGACGAAGGAGAAGAACATGGGGCGAGTGTGGCGCGCGTCGTCGTCCGCGTCCAGACTTACCGCGCGTAGGCGTCGATCAGCGATCCGACATAATCGGGTTGGTCACCGGTGAGTTCGGGGGCGGGGCGGGCCTTGGCAACCTTGGCGCCGCTGACCGGACGGCCATAGATGAAGCCGTGAACGGGGTAGGTGGTCGAGCCAAGACCGCGATTGTCGCGATACCACACCTTGACCTGGCTCCAGTCACCCTGGGGTGACACATCAAACAGCGTCACGTCCTGCTCCACCTGCCCGCGCTTGCCGTCGAATCGCGACCAGTTGGCATGGGTCACCATGAGAACGCGCGGTTCGATGATCCGGCTGACGACGGAGACGTGGCCGAGGGGAAGCGCGGAGGATTTGGCGAACGCGACCACGGCACCGATCTCCGGGGTCTGGCCGCGCTCATATTTGGCCTCGGCCTGGCGCCACCAGGTCCAGGCATCGCCCCAGATCTGGATGCCGGAGGCGGCGCGCGCGAACGGCACGCATTCGCCGACATAGTTGAGGATCGATGCCGAAGCAGGCGCCGCGAACAGTGCCGCGGCGCCCAGGATCGGCAGCACGATCCGGCGGGGGGTCCGGTTCGACTGCATACGCCGAGAATAGGCGGGGAGCGCTTCAGAATGCTTTGCGGACGGGGTTAAGCGCGCGGTGACCATGGCTGGGATGGAATCCACGCCGCCGCAGTTGGTTCCGCGTCTTTACACCCGCGGCCCCGCTGCCTATCGGCTCGCCATGACTGGCCCAAGCGAATCCATCCTCATCGTCGATTTCGGCAGCCAGGTGACCCAGCTTATCGCACGGCGCGTGCGAGAGGCGGGCGTCTATAGCGAGATCGCTCCCTTCACCACCGCCGCCGAGGCATTCGAGCGGATGAAGCCGGGCGGGGTGATCCTGTCCGGATCGCCAGCCTCGGTGCTCGACGACGGGTCGCCGCGCGTTCCGCAGGCGATCTTCGACAGCGGCTTGCCGGTGCTGGGCATCTGTTACGGACAACAGGTGATGATGCAGCAGCTCGGCGGGACCGTACAGCTGGGCGACAGCGGCGAGTTCGGGCGCGCGTTCATCGACATCGCCGACAGTTGCGTGCTGTTCGACGGGCTATGGAGCGAGGGCGAGACCCACCAAGTGTGGATGAGCCATGGCGACAAGGTGACCGAGCTGGCACCGGGCTTCCGTCCGGTCGCGGCAAGTTCGGGCGCGCCGTTCGCGGTGATCGCCGACGACAGCCGTCGCTATTACGCAATGCAGTTCCACCCGGAGGTGGTGCACACCCCCGATGGCGCGCGCCTGCTTGCCAATTTCGTGCGCCATGTCTGCGGCCTCAAGGGCGACTGGACGATGGCGGAGTTCCGCCAGGCCAAGATCGACGAGATCCGCAAGCAGGTCGGCAGCGGCAAGGTCATCTGCGGCCTTTCGGGCGGGGTCGACAGCGCCGTTGCGGCGGTGCTGATTCACGAGGCAATCGGCGAGCAGCTGACCTGCGTGTTCGTCGACCACGGGCTGATGCGTAGCGGCGAGGCGGACCAGGTCGTCTCGCTGTTCCGCGGGCATTACAACATCCCGCTGGTGCATGTGAACGCGGAGACGCTGTTCCTCAACGGCCTCGCCGGGGTCACCGATCCCGAGGCGAAGCGCAAGTTCATCGGCAAGACGTTCATCGACGTGTTCGAGGAAGAGGCGCGCAAGATCGGCGGTGCGGAGTTCCTGGCGCAGGGGACGCTCTATCCCGACGTGATCGAAAGCGTGAGCTTCACC
This sequence comes from Sphingomonas plantiphila, assembly GCF_046000505.1. Classification (NCBI taxonomy): domain Bacteria; kingdom Pseudomonadati; phylum Pseudomonadota; class Alphaproteobacteria; order Sphingomonadales; family Sphingomonadaceae; genus Sphingomonas; species Sphingomonas plantiphila. Next base: position 295,331 of record NZ_JBELQC010000002.1, read on the forward strand.
GGCGGCCCGTCGGTGACGATCAAGAGCCACCACAATGTCGGCGGCCTGCCCGAACGCATGAACATGAAGCTGGTCGAGCCGCTGCGCGAGCTGTTCAAGGACGAGGTCCGCGCGCTCGGCCGCGAATTGGGGCTGCCCGACGTGTTTGTCGGACGTCACCCTTTCCCCGGACCCGGCCTCGCGATCCGCATCCCGGGCGAGGTGACCAAGGAGCGCTGCGACATCCTGCGCAAGGCGGATGCGGTATATCTCGAGGAAATCCGCAACGCCGGGCTTTACGATGCGATCTGGCAGGCGTTTGCGGTGCTGCTGCCGGTCAAGACGGTCGGCGTGATGGGCGACGGACGCACCTATGACTGCGTGTGCGGCCTGCGCGCGGTGACCAGCACCGACGGGATGACCGCCGACGTCTATCCGTTCGACGCGAGCTTCCTGACCCGCGTCGCGACGCGGATTGTCAACGAGGTGAAGGGCGTGAACCGCGTGGTGTACGACTATACCTCCAAGCCGCCGGGGACGATCGAATGGGAATGATCCGTACCGCCATCCTGCCCGCGCTCGCGCTGCTCTCGGCCTGCGGAACGTCGACGCCCGAGGCGGCGAATGAGGTCGCGGCCAATGCGAGCGTCGAGCCCGCGCCCGCCATGGAAAATGGCATCGAGGTCGGGAATGTCGCGGAGACGCCGGCCGCGCAGGCATCGACCGCGCCGTTGCTCAACCTGGCACCGGGCGGTCTAACCCTCATCGATCCGACCAACGGGCGCGCGCGCCAGCTGACCTTCGGGACTGAGCGCGCAATGGTTATGCGTGGCGCCGAGGCTGCGCTGGGGGCGCCGGACGAGTCCGGTCGCAGCGGCGAATGCGGCGAAGGCGCGATGGACTTCGCCAAGTTCGACGGGCTGCGCCTGTGGTTCCAGGGCGGCAAGCTGGTCGGCTGGTTCCTCGACGGGGCGCAGCCGAAGCTGACCACCGGAACGGGCGCGGGCATCGGCTCGACCCGCGCGCAGGTCGCCGATGGGCTGGCGATCAGCGATGTTCCCGAAAGCTCGCTGGGGCGCGAGTTCACGACCGAGAGCGGCTCCTTCTCCGGACTTCTCGACGGGCCTGGCGACGCAGCCAAGGTGACCACGCTGTGGTCCGGTCACGCGTGCATCTTCCGATGATCGACCTCTACGGCATCCCCAATTGCGACACGATCAAGAAGGCGCGCGCGTGGCTCGACACCAACGGGCTCGCGTACAGCTTCCACGACTATAAGAAGGAAGGCGCTGACCCCGCGCGGCTGGCGAAATGGGCCGATACGGTCGGCTGGGAGCCGCTGCTGAACCGCGCCGGGACCACGTTCCGCAAGCTGGACGAAGCCGACAAGGCGGATATCGACTTGCCCAAGGCACTCGCACTGATGGCCGCGCACCCTTCGTCGATCAAGCGGCCGGTGGTCGAGTATCGCGGCGGGCTGCTGGTCGGCTTCAAGCCCGACGCGTGGGCCGAAGCGTTGCTCTGACGAAATGATTGGCAAAATCGCGATTTAGGATAGGCTCTCCGATCGAGACAGGGGAGAGGTTCGATGACCGGAGGGACTTCGAAGGCACCGCGATGGTTTACCGTGACGGTGGTGGTGCTGATCCTCTGGGGGCTGTTGGGCTGCGCGTCGCTGTACATGCATTTCGCGCTGGGTCCGGAGTTCGATCCAAATGCCACCGACTATGACCGACAGCTTTATGCGTCGCTGCCGATCTGGCTGAATATCGTCTATGTGGCCGCGGTCTCCTGCGGGCTGATCGGCGCTATCGAACTGCTTGTGCGAAATCGCGGGGCGGTGTTGCTCTCCGCGCTTTCAGTCGTGCTGGTGACCATCCAGTTTGGCTGGATGTTCCTGGCCACCGACATCATCGCGGTGAAGGGCGTTTGGACGACCTATTTCCCGGCGTTGATCATCGCGGTGCAGCTGTTCCAGCTTTGGTTCGCCAGCAGGGCGAAGGGCAGGGGACTGCTCCGCTGATCCGGCGGAGGGGGATCACTCCCCCTCCCACTGAAATACCTCTTCGAGCGGTTTCTCGAACGCGCGGGCGATGCGGAAGGCGGTTTCGAGCGTGGGCGAGTATTTGCCCTGCTCGATCGCCGCGATCGTCTGGCGGGTGACACCGACGCGATCGCCAAGGTCGGCTTGGGTCATCTCGCCCGCCATGAAGCGCAAAGTGCGGATCTGATTGCTGACCGGGGGTTTAGGCATGCCGACCCCGCCAATAGCTGACGGCCATAACCATTTCCCGGACCAACCCGGCGGCGATGATCGCGGACGGCGCCGCGAACCTGTCGCGATAGGCCATGTTCAGACCCCCTTGCGATAGCCGATCGCCGTGGCGCCGAATCGCACCGCCTCGGCTAGAATGAAGGCGCCTGCCAGTGCGAAGATGATGTCCGGCCCGTGCAGGCCGAGATGCAGCCAGACGATTATGGCAACGACTCCCAGGATCAGCGTGAGATAGGCAAATCCGGTTGCGCGGCGACCTACGGCGCGGTCGCGCTCATCGACCGGAGCGTTCGCCTCTTTTGGGGCCGCGATCGCCCAGGTCACTGCGGCCGCGACCATCACGGCCCCCTGCGCGATCGTCGCAGCGATAAATGGTCCTAGCATTGCAAGGCCGCGTGCCGCGTGCGGAACCATGGCCAGGAGAATGAAGAACGCGCCCCAGATCAGCACCGTGCTCAGGAACGCCACCCATGCAATCTTTTCCCGAAACGCCATAAGACCTCCGCGTCAAAGCTGTATGACTCAATGTTATGTATACATTACATCTAGTCAAGAGCGAATGACATCAACGTTGAGGTCGCTGGCGTGGCCGCAATGACGCCGCTAGAGCGCGCATCATGTCCACGACCTTCACCATCGACACCTCGACCAGCCGGGCAACGCCGACACCAGCCCCGATGAAGCGGCTGACCGTCCCCGCGATCCAGAACCGTAAGGGAAAGGATCCGGTGGTGATGCTGACCGCATATACCGCCCGCATGGCGCAGCTGCTCGACCCGCATTGCGACGTGCTGCTGGTCGGCGACAGCCTGGGGCAGGTGATCTACGGCCTGCCGTCGACGCTGTCGGTGACGCTCGACATAATGTGTGCGCACGGCGCCGCGGTGGTGCGGGGAAGCTATCATGCGGTGGTGGTGATCGACATGCCGTTCGGCAGCTATGAGGCGAGCCCACAGCAAGCCTTTGAGTCGGCATCGCGGATCATGGCCGAGACCGGCGCTGCGGCGGTCAAGCTGGAGGGCGGGGAGGCGATGGCCGAGACGGTCGCGTTCCTGACCCGCCGCGGCATTCCCGTGATGGGGCATATCGGTCTGACGCCGCAGGCGGTGAACGCGCTGGGCGGCTATGGCGCGCGCGGGCGCGGGAACGCCGAATATGCCAAGATAATCGGTGACGCGAAGGCGGTGGCCGAGGCGGGCGCATTCGCGGTCGTTGCCGAGGGCGTGGTCGAGACGCTGGCGAACGAGATCGTCGCGGCGGTGCCCTGCCCGGTGATCGGGATCGGCGCGTCGGCACAGTGCGATGGCCAGGTTTTGGTGACCGAGGACATGCTCGGCATGTTCGAGCGCACGCCGCGTTTCGTGAAGAAGTTCGACGACATGGCTGGCCGCATTTCCGCCGCTGTCGAGACCTATGCAGCGGCGGTTCGCGACCGCAGTTTTCCGGGTGACGAACAAGTCTATAAACCGAAGGACTGACCCGCTTTCGTTTCCCGTTCGGCGCGGCTAAGGTCCGCGCCCGCACCCCCCCTGTTCCCTGATGGAGTTAACCTTGGCGCTGAGCCCGCAAAGCAACGAAGCCTTTCTGCGTGAGGTCGATGAAGAGCTCCGCAAGGACCAGGCGTTGCACGTCTGGCAGAATTACGGCCGCTGGATCATCGTCGCGGTGATCGCCGCGCTGGTCGCGTTCGGCGGCTGGCTCTATTGGCTGACGCATCACGAGGGGCAGCGCGGACTGGAGGGCGAGAAGTTCCAGGCGGCATTCAAGGCGCTGGGCGAGAACAAGCCGCAGCTGGCGGAAACGCCGCTGAAGGAGCTGGCCGCGTCGCGTACGCCGGGGTTCAACGCGATGGCGCGCTTCACTCAGGCCGACGTGCTGCTGGAGAAGAACGACCTCAAGGGCGCGGCGGCGATATTGGGCGCGATGGCGGCCGACAAGGATCTGCCCCAGGAATTCCGCGACCTGGCGCTGGTCCGCCAGACCATGGCCGAATATGACACGCTGAAGCCCGAGCAGGTCGTCGCGCGGCTCCAGCCGCTCGCGGTCAAGGGCAATGCCTGGTACGGCAGCGCGGGCGAGATGGTCGCCGGCGCCTATCTGCGCCAGGGCAAGCGCGGCGACGCGGGCAAGCTGTATGGCGAGATCGCCAAGGACGAAAGCGTTCCGCGCTCTATACGTCAACGTGCGGTTCAGATGGCGGGCGTACTGGGTGTCGACGCTATCGTCGATGAGGGTGAGGACAAGAAGGCACAATGATGAAGTCGGTTCGTATCCCCGTCGCGATCGCGGCGCTGGCGGCGCTCAGCGCGTGCGGCATTTTCAAGGGCGGTGACAAGAAGACCCCGACGATCGGCCAGCGCGTGCCGATCCTCGCCTCCGAAACCGGGATCAAGGCCGATCCGACGATCGCCGAGGTCGCGGTGGTGCTCCCGATGGCGGTGGTCAATCCCGACTGGACCCAGCCCGGCGGCAATGCCGCAAAGGCGATGGGCCATCTGGCGCTGAGCGAATCCCCGTCGCGCGTGTGGTCGTCGAAGATCGCCGGAACCAGCGGCCGGGTGCGGCTGGCGGCGGCGCCGGTGGTGGCCGACGGCAAGCTGTTCGTCGTCGACACCGACGCGGTGCTCCATGCCTTCGACGCTGCGACCGGCAGCCGCCAGTGGCAATTGGCGACGTCCGCCGACAAGGAGAACCGCAACGCCCGCTTCGGCGGTGGCGTGAGCTTCGAGAATGGCCGCGTGTTCGCGACCAACGGCCTCGGCGAAGTCGTCGCGGTCGATGCCAATGCCGGGACCGAGATCTGGCGCAAGAAGCCGGGCGGCCCGCTGCGCGGCGCACCGTCGGTGTTCAACGGCAATGTCTATGTTGTGTCGCAGGACAATCAGCTGTTCGCGCTGAGCCAGAACGATGGCGCGGTGGTGTGGACCCAGTCCGGAACGCCGGAAACGCAGGGCGTGTTCGGCGTCGCGGCGCCTGCAGCTGCGCAAGGGACGATCGTCGCCGGTTTCTCCTCGGGCGAGCTGAACGCCTATCGGTACGAAAATGGTCGACCCTTGTGGTCCGACACGCTGTCGCGTTCGACCATCTCGACCTCGGTGTCGAGCCTGGTCGATATCGATGCCGAACCGGTAATCGATCAGGGCCGGGTCTATGCCGTTGGTCAGGGCGAGCGCATGGCCGCGATCGAGCTGGCGACGGGGCAGCGCGTATGGGAGCAGAGCCTGGCGGGGATTTCGACGCCATGGATTGCGGGCGAATGGCTGTTCGTGATGACCGACGATGCGCGGCTCGTCTGCATCGCGCGCGGAACCGGCAAGATCCGCTGGATCTCGCAGCTGCCGGCATGGCGGAACGTCGAGGACAAGAAGGGGCCGATCGCCTGGGTCGGACCAATTCTGGCCGGCAACCGGCTGTGGGTGGCCAATTCGCGCGGTGCGCTGATGTCGGTCTCTCCGTCGGACGGAAGTGCCGGTTCGACGATCGATGTCGGGGCTTCGGTCAGCCTGCCCCTGCTCGTGGCGAACAACACCTTGTACGTCCTGTCCGACAAGGGCGAGATCAGCGCCTATCGCTGAGGCGGCAGTTGGGATAGAGGGCGCGCATGCGCCTTCCAACCGTTGCCATTATCGGCCGACCCAATGTCGGCAAATCGACGCTGTTCAATCGCCTTGTCGGCAAGCGGCTGGCGCTGGTCGATGACCAGCCCGGCGTCACGCGCGACCGGCGGGAGGGCGATGGCGAATTGCTGGGCCTCAGCTTTCGACTGATCGACACCGCCGGGTTCGAGGATGAGGATGCCGCGAGCCTGCCCGGTCGCATGCGCGTGCAGACCGAGGCGGCGGTGCGTGAGGCGGACGTCGCGCTGTTCATGATCGATGCGCGGGCGGGCGTGACCCCGCTGGACGAGGAAGTGGCGCGCTGGCTGCGCACCTCCGGCACGCCGATCGTGCTGCTCGCCAATAAGGCCGAGGGTCGCGCGGCCGAACCGGGCATTCACGAGGCGATGGCGATGGGGCTGGGCGATCCGGTCCCCTTCTCCGCCGAACATGGCGAGGGCATCGTCGATCTGTTCGAGGCGCTGCGCCCGCATATCGAACGCGAGGATGCGGCGGAGGGGGATGACGACGACCCCGAGGCACCCGACGCGCCGTTGAAGCTGGCCGTCGTCGGGCGTCCCAATGCGGGCAAATCGACGCTGATCAACAAGATACTCGGCCAGGATCGCCTGATCACCGGACCCGAAGCCGGGATCACGCGCGATTCGATCGCGATCGAATGGCTGTGGACCGACGGAGAGGGCAATGAGCGCCCGGTGCGGCTGATCGACACGGCCGGCATGCGCAAGCGCGCCAAGGTGCAGGAAAAGCTCGAGAAGCTCTCCGTCGCCGATGCGCTGCGCGCGGTGGATTTTGCCGAGGTCGTGGTCCTGCTGCTCGATGCGACCAAGGGGCTGGAGGCGCAGGATCTCAAGATCGCCGACAAGGTGCTTCAGGAAGGTCGCGCGCTCGTCATCGCGTTGAACAAATGGGATGTCGCCGAGAACCAGTCGAGCCTGTTCAATGGCGTCAAGGGCGCGCTCGAAGAGGGGCTGGCGCAGGTCAAGGGCGTGCCGCTGCTCACGGTCTCCGCCGCGACGGGGAAGGGGCTCGACACGTTGATCAGGGTAGCCTTCGAAACCCGCGAGGCGTGGTCGCGGCGGATCACCACCGGCCAGCTCAACCGCTGGTTCGAGCGGGCGATCGAGGCCAACCCCCCGCCGGCGCCGGGCGGCAAGCGGATCAAGCCACGTTACGTGACCCAGGCGAAGACGCGGCCGCCCAGCTTCATCCTGTTCGGAACCCGAGTGGACCAGCTTCCGAAAAGCTATGAGCGCTATCTGGTCAACAGCATGCGCAAGGAATTCGACTTCGGCGCGGTGCCCGTGCGGCTCACGATGCGCCCTTCGAAAAACCCGTTCGACCGCGAGTGAAGGGGCGCCACCGGTGTTGCCGCGAGGCTGGACACCGGGACTTCAAGTCGAACAAGCGGGCGATTTTCGGTCGGATTAGCGCTCCCACGTCAACTCCACGTTTACCCGATTACCCATATCTGTGACGGGACAGCTGTTATGGCTTGGAGGGCGGCGTGGCGACGATGGATCTGGACAAGTTGGTGGACTGGACCGCGTTCGCGCAGGCCCGTTCGCAGCTTGGCGGAAATTTCGTTCGGATTCTCGGCTATTTTCACGAGGACGGGGTCAAGTCTGTCGCGCAGATCGAAGACGCCATGCGTGCCGCAAATGCGGCCGCGCTGGTGCTGCCCGCGCATACGTTGAAGGGTGAGGCGCATCAGTTCGGGGCCGAGCCGCTCGCCGAGTGCGCAGCGGCGATCGAGAGCATCGCGCGCCATTGCGTCGAGAACCGCTACGAGCCGAGCGAAGCGCTGAAACATGTGGTCGAGTTGCGGCCGCTGTTCGAAGCGACGCTGGCGTTGCTGGAGCGGGAGGCGAACCCGCTGGTGGAGCGGCGCCCTGCCTTCGGACGCCGCCCTGCCGCCTGAGCCGCGCTATTCGGCTTCTTCGGGCTTCGAATTGAGCTGGATGTAATTCTGGAGGCCCATGCGTTCGATCATCTCGAACTGGGTCTCGAGCGTATCGACATGCTCTTCCTCGCTGTCGAGAATGCGCTGGAACAGGTCGCGGCTGCCATAGTCGCGCACCTTTTCGCAATGTTCGATCGCGTCCTTGAGCAGCGCCACGGCTTCATATTCGAGATCGAGATCGGCCTTGAGCACTTCCTCCACCGTTTCGCCGATGCGCAGGCGGCCGAGCAGCTGGAAATTGGGCAAGCCGTCGAGAAACAGGATGCGCTCCGCCAGCCAGTCGGCGTGCTTCATCTCGTCGATCGATTCGTGACGCTCGAAGGCGGCGAGCTTCTTCACCCCCCAGTGGTTGAGCAGGCGATAGTGGAGCCAATATTGATTGACCGCGGTCAGCTCGCCCTTGAGCACCTCGTTCAGGAAATCGATGACCTTGGGATCGCCCTTCATGACCTGTCGCACCTTCCGTATTTGTTTCGGATGCGAGCATAGCGCCAAAGCGGCGCATCAGACAGTCGAAAAATGGCGGATTTCTGGGAGTTTCTAAGTTGCGAACGTCACGCAGCCGCGCGTTCGGAATCGATAATGGCTCGCGCAAACGGAACGCACTGACCGCATTTGGGCTGGCGTCCCAGCGCCCGATAGGCCTGGCAAGCGCTCATCGCGCCCTCACGCGCCGCGGCGCGTACATCCTTCTCACGAATAGCGTTGCAGACGCAGACGACCATGAAACCCTCTCGCTGTAGCTGTAAGCTAGGGCGATTGAGAGTGATTCGCAATCCTTCTTGCGACGCATTCGCGAAAATATGCGCGGCGCGCTCAAGCTTTGACCAGGACGCCCCCCGCCATAGTTTGCGGGCGTCCGCGGGCGAGGCTACGCCAGAGCCATTCGAGCGGGCCATAGGCGAAGCGTTCGAGCCACGGCTTCGACCAGAGCAGGATCAGCGCCCAGACGCCGAACACGACGAGGTAGACCTCGGCGCGCGACAGTTCGCCGTACCAGCCCAACCCCCAGCCGTAGAAGATGAAGGTGCAGATCAGGCTGGTCGCGAGATAGTTGGTGAATGCCATCCGCCCCGCGGCGGCGAGGCGGGAGGTGAGCAGGCCGCCCGGACGCAGCAGCAAGATGATCAGGCTGGCCCAGCCCATGATCATCAGCGGGCGGAGCGGCACCGTCAGGACCATTGTACCCGCGATGACACGGGTCATCTCGAAGCCCGACCCGATGATCCACAGCGCGAGTGTTCCGTAGGCGGCTATGCCAATACCAAATCCGATCGCGACCCAGCGCCAGTAGCGCCGCCGCTCCCACCGGCCCGCCAACATTCCGTTCCGAAACGCCGCCATGCCGAACAGCATATAGGCAAGCGTTTCCCAGCCATATTGGAACACACCTGCGATCGGAGCGAAGGAGGTCTCTCGGAACTGTTCGGTCGTCAGGCTCCACCATCCGTCCCGATGCAGCGCGACGTCCTCGGCGAGCCATTGCTGAGGGGGCTGGCCGAAGCCGCGCTCCAACGCGAGCGCCGCTTCGCGCCATTCGGGACTGTCGGGCATCGCCTGTGCCATTCCCGAAACCAGCACCAGTGACGACGCAACGAGGAATTGCACGCCCAACAGGATGCATCCGACGATCAGCAACGTCTTGATCCGCGCACCCCGGAAGAAAAATGCGATCATGCCCATCAGGGCATAGTTGCTGAGGATATCCCCCCACCAGACCAGCCAGAGATGGAGCAGACCGAAGACGAGCAGCCAGATCATCCGCGCATAGTGGACCCGACCAGGACTTTCCCCCTTAGCGGTCGCCCGGTCGATCACGAGCAGCGTGGACGCGCCGAACAGGAACGAGAACAGGCCGCGCATCTTGCTGTCGAACAGGATGAAATTGCCGAGCCAGACCGCCAGATCGGCACCCTGCGCGCCGCCATAGGCTGCAGGGTTCATATAGGCAGGCGCCGGCATCGAGAATGCGATGATATTGAGCAGGAGGATCCCGAGCACGGCGACGCCGCGCACGGTGTCGAGCGTCAGATAGCGGTCACCCGCCGCGGTCGTGGCCATCGATTGTCTCCCCCCGAAGTCGCTCCCGTCTACACGCAGGCGCGGCCGCGCGCCACCCGGGTCACAACCAGCTGGCGATGTCGCTGAGCGGCTTTTTCCTCAGCGCGTGCTGCGGGACGACCGCGTCCGGCGCGGGGTGGCCGAGCGCCACGATCATCACCGGCTTCTCGCTTTCCGGGCGGGCGCAGACGGCGTTCAGGAACTTCATCGGGTTCGGCGTATGCGTCAGCGTCGCGATGCCCGCTTCATGCAATGCAGCCAGCAACAGGCCTGTCGCGATACCGACGCTTTCCGTGACGTAATAGTTCTGGAAGTCGTGGCCAGGATCGATCCCGCCGCGCCGCTGGCCGAAGATGACGATCAGCCAGGGCGCGATCTCGAGATAGGCCTTGTCCGCGTCGGTCCCGAGCGGGGCGAGCGCGCGCAGCCACTCCGTCCCCGCCTTGCCGGCATAGAATTCCCGCTCTTCCGCTTCGGCGCCGGCGCGAATCTGCGCCTTGACCGCTGAACTTTCGACCACGGCGAAGTGCCATGGCTGATGATTGGCCCCGCTCGGCGCGGTGCCGGCCGCGCGAATCGCCCATTCGATGACTTCGCGCGGGACGGGCTGCGCCGAGAATGCGCGGCACGAGCGACGTGTCGCAAGCCGTTCGTACGCGGAACGGGAGGCGGCAATGCGTTGGTCGTCGGTCAGGGCGGGGTAGGGGCGCCAGGGTACCGACGGCACCTCAGACATCGGTGCGCAATTCCTTGCGGATCATCAGCTTGAGGCCCGACCAGGTCGCGTCCACCGCGCACACCTTCACATCGACGAAGTCGAGTGGCAGGGCCACCCCGCGGATCGTGTCCTCGGTGATGTCGGTCTCGACCCTCGCCGCCTGTTTGGGCCACGAGACCCAGACGAAGCCGCTGGGCGCGATCAGCTGGCGGAGCGCCTTGAGCTCGCATTCGAGCCGATCGCGCGCGGTCACGAAGATGTGCGCAGCGTCGATCCCCGTGCTCGGCGCGGCGAGCAGCTCAACGCCGAGCTGGTCGATCCGCGCCTCTGCGCGGACGCTGTCGGGCATGTCGGCGACGAACAGCCGCATGCCCGATTTGAAGCCGAGCTTGTCGGCGAGCGGGGTGGTAGAATAGCCGGCGGTCATGAGCCCCTCCAATGGCTGAAACGTCGCAAGTCATGGCTTCAACGCGCGAGCGGCGCGCGGGTGGCCAGTCGCCTTGCGACCGAGGGTGACACAGAAACGCCCTGCGGGAAAACACTATGCTGGTGGGTGGCGGAGCTTCCCCCCCCGGGGGATGGCGTGTCGTCACGCGACCGTCGTGTCAGACCCCATCAGCGCGGGGAAAAATCCCTCGTGCGCGTGCCGAAGCGTATCGATCTTCACGCACCAGTCGCCTTCGTCGAGTTCGAAGATCAGCCGGTCCTTGATCGTTCGGCCGAGCGGGTCGGCGGGGACGTCGGCTTCGGACGCGGCGGTGAGGAATTCGGTCAGCGCCTCGTCGGGAACGGTGACGATGTACAACCCCTGATCCTCGCCGAAGAAGCTGCCTGCGACACCGAACGGCTGCGCCTGATCGATCATCGCGCCGATGCCGCTTGCCAGTGCCATTTCGGCGATCGTCACGGCGACCCCGCCGTCCGACACGTCGTGCACGGCGTTGACGAGGCCGCGGGCGATCATGTCGCGGACGAAGTCGCCGGTGCGCTTCTCGGCCCTGAGATCGACCGGCGGGGGCGGACCCTCCTCGCGGCCGTGGATCTCGCGCAGCCAGATCGACTGGCCGAGATGGCCCATCCGCTCGCCGACCGCGATGATCGCGTCGCCGGTTGCCTTGAAGCCAATCGTCATCGACTTCGACCAGTCGGCGAGGATGCCGACGCCGCCGATCGCGGGGGTGGGGAGGATCGCTGAACCGCCGCCGGTCGCCTTCGATTCATTGTAGAGCGAGACGTTGCCCGACACGATCGGGAAATCGAGCGTGCGGCACGCGTCGCCCATGCCTTCGAGGCAGCCGACGATCTGGCCCATGATCTCGGGGCGCTGCGGATTGGCGAAGTTGAGGCAGTTGGTGACGGCGAGCGGGGTCGCGCCGACGCTGGTGAGGTTGCGCCATGCCTCGGCGATCGCCTGCTTCCCGCCCTCGACCGGGTCAGCGAAGCAATAGCGTGGCGTGCAGTCGGTGGTGATCGCCAGCGCCTTGTCGGTACCGTGGACGCGGACGACCGCTGCGTCGCCGCCGGGGCGCTGGACGGTGTCGGCGCCGACCATGTGGTCATACTGTTCCCAGATCCAGCGGCGCGAGGCGATGTCGGGCGAGCCCATCAGCTTGACCAGATCGGCCGCAATGTCGGTCGATTCGGGTTCGTCCGACAGGTCGGCGGGCTTCGGCGTCGGGACATGCGGACGATCGTACAGCGGCGCTTCGTCTGCCAGCGGGGCGAGCGGGATATCCGCGACGACCTCGCCCTTCCACTTGAGCACCATGCGGCCGGTATCCGTGACGGTGCCGATGACCGCAAAGTCGAGTTCCCATTTGCGGAAGATCGCCTCCGCCTCGGCCTCGCGGCCCGGCTTGAGCACCATCAGCATGCGCTCCTGCGATTCCGACAGCATCATCTCGTACGGCGTCATGCCGGTTTCGCGCTGGGGGACGTCGTCCATGATCATCTCGATCCCGACGCCGCCCTTCGACGCCATCTCGACGCTGGACGAGGTGAGGCCGGCCGCGCCCATGTCCTGGATCGCGACGATCGCGTCGCTCGCCATCAGTTCGAGGCACGCCTCGATCAGCAGCTTTTCGGTGAAGGGATCGCCGACCTGCACGGTCGGGCGCTTCTCGTCGCTATGCTCGTCGAAATCGGCCGACGCCATGGTCGCGCCGTGGATACCGTCGCGGCCGGTCTTCGAACCGACATAGACCACCGGATTACCGATGCCAGCGGCGGCGCTGTAGAAGATCTTGTCCTGCTGCGCGACGCCGACGGTCATCGCATTGACCAGGATATTGCCGTCATAGGCCTTGTGAAAATTGACCTCGCCACCGACGGTCGGCACGCCGACGCAATTGCCATAGCCGCCGATGCCATGGACCACGCCGGAGATGAGGTGCTTCATCTTGGGATGGTCGGGGCGACCGAAGCGCAACGCGTTCATGTTCGCAATCGGACGCGCACCCATGGTGAACACGTCGCGCAGGATGCCGCCGACCCCGGTCGCCGCGCCCTGATAGGGCTCGATATAGGACGGGTGGTTGTGGCTCTCCATCTTGAAGATCGCCGCCTGGCCGTCCCCGATATCGATCACGCCGGCGTTCTCGCCGGGGCCGCAGATCACCCAGGGCGCCTCGGTCGGGAGCTTCTTCAGATGAATGCGGCTCGACTTGTAACTGCAATGCTCGGACCACATCACCGAAAAGATGCCCAGCTCGGTCAGGTTCGGCTCACGCCCGAGCGCGTGCAGGACGCGATCATATTCCTCGGGCGAGAGGCCGTGTTCGGCGACGATTTCGGGCGTGATCTGAGTCATGGCCGCGCGCATAGCGGGGTGGGCGCGCTTCGTCATCCCCCCGCGGCAAGCAGCGGTTCATCGACCTTGTGCGTTAGGAAGTTATGGGCATCGCCAGGCTTTCGCGCCCGCGTGAGCGGATGGGCTTTGCAACGGCGGCGCTGGCGCTGACCGGAGCGCTCGGTTTGCTGCTCGCGCTCGGGCTGGCAGTGCGATCGAATGGGGGCGAGGCGGATCCGGAGATGGTCGTGTTCGACATCGCGCCGGACCCGCCGCCACCCCCTGTCGAGACGGAGCGCGCGCCCCAACGCGACACCCGGCCGGAGGGGGCGGCAGCGCCCCCCAACCTGCGGTCGCGCGCGACCGAGGTCGCTGCTCCGATTCCACAGGTGCAGATCCAAGTCCCTCCCATCGTTCCCGTGAGCGTGACGCCCGCGGATGGCCCGGATGCCACCAGCGGTGCGGCGGACATCGTCGGCCCTGGCACCGGCGCGGGCGGGGTGGGCGAGGGGACAGGCTCGGGCGGGCGCGGGGACGGGGACGGCGCGGGCGATCCGGGCGAGACACCGCCGCGCTGGGTGCGGGGCAGACTGCGCGATTCGGACTATCCCGAAGACCTCGCGGATGCCGGGATCGGCGGGCGGGTTACCGTGCTATATCTCGTCGAGGTCGACGGGCGGGTCGGCGAATGCGATGTGGTCGGCTCGAGCGGAACGCCACAACTGGATGCCCTGACCTGCCGGCTGATTCGCGAGCGGTTCCGTTTCCGCCCCTCCCGCACCGGTGCGGGAAAACCCGTTCCCGCGTGGATTCGCGAGAGCCATGAATGGGTGTTCGAGCGCCTTCCGGCCGAGGATTAACGGACCTTCAGACGCCGCAACAGACCGCCCTTCGCCATCGCTTCCACCGGGGATTCGTCCCCGGCGTCGAGCACCTGATTTTCTGCGAGCCATTCCTCGACCGCAGTCAGATCAGGCACGCGATACGGCCGGAGCGAGCGCCCGGCGCACCGCAGCCCTTCGATCGCGGCGATCAGCGAGCCGGTTTGCGCAATGCGATCGGCCACGGTCAGCGAATCGGTGCCGAGATGTTCGGCGATCAGGCCGTTCCGGATGGCGGCGATCCGAAATCGCTCATCCTCATCGCTTGCGGCGAGCGCGACATCGCACTCGGTGTCGAGACCGAGCGAGCGGTTATTGAAGTTGGACGAGCCGATCCGCAGCAGCCGATCGTCGACCGCCAGCACCTTGGCATGAACATAGATCGGGTCACCTGCGGCGGTGATCGGATGATAGAGCCGCAGCCGATCGTGCGGGTCGCGCTGTTTCAGCGCCTGGAAAATGCGGGCGCGTGCGGTGTCCATCGCCTCCTGCTCCAGCCAGCCATCGGCATGGGCGGGATTGACGATGACGAACTCCGGACCATCGGGTTCGGCAAGGCGGCGGGCGATGGCCTCGGCGATCTTGCGCGAGGCGAAATACTGACTTTCGGCATAGATGAACCGGCGCGCCGTCGCGATCAGGTCGAGATAGAGTGCCTCGATCTCCTGCACCGGCTCCTCGCCGTTCAGCTTGGGCTGGGTACGGGCGATGGCGACGCGCGTATCGGTGAAATCGGCGGACAGCATCTTCGGCCAGCAATCCTGATCCACCTGCGGCGCCGCGATCGGGGCGCCACCCGCGCGGTGCCAGCGCTGGCGGCACAGCTCCCCGAGCGCGCGGGCCGCCGGGCCGGTGATCGCGGTGGTAGCGTCGTGCCACGGCATGTAGCGGTCGCCGCCCGGATTGATCCGCCCCGGGTCGCCATCGCCGTGCGCGCGGGTGTCCCAGCGACCCAGCGTCATGTCGATCCCGCCGCAAAAGGCGAGGCAATCGTCCACCACGACGATCTTCTGGTGATGCGACGCGCCGGGCGGGTGGGTCGCGTCGAGCAGCAGATGGATACGCTTCGCCAGCTTCCACTTGATCAGCGTCTGCAGCGTGCGTCCGCGCAGCAGCGTCGCAAGCGCGCCGAAGTCCCAGCGCAGAATATGAACCTGGAGATCCGGGTTGCGCCTGACGAGCCAGGAGATGAAGGCACCGACTTCGCGCGGGGCTTCGGGATGATCGGGCGGATCTTCGTGCGTGAGCAGGATGCGCGAATCGAAATCCCAGCCGATCAGCAAAATCTGCTTCTTTGCGGTCAGCATCGCGGCCCGGGCGGCGCGAAAATAATCGTCGGCATCGACGATGACCGACAGCTTGTCGGCAGGTTCGACGCGCCAGCAATTGCGACCCGGTTCGAAGAGCAAGGAGTCGGGCGAGCCGTTAGCCATGGGGGTCCGATAGCCCGTGAACGGGCGCAGGTCACGTCCGCGTTCACTGGACTTTGATGAATGTTGCGGTAACGCACCGACATGACCGATGCGGCTGGAAACTCACACCATCTGACCCCTTTGCAGGCGCGCTGGGAGTGCGATCTTTCCGATAACGCGCTGCGCTGGAGCGACGGGGTCTATGATCTGTTCGGGCTGGAACGGGGCAGCCCGATCACGCGCGATGAAATCCTGAAGATGTATCTTCCGGAATCGCACGCGGAACTTGCGCGCCTGCGCGCCGAGGCGATCGCGACCTGCGGCAGCTTCACGTTCGAGGCGCGGATTCGGCGCACCGATGGAGAAATTCGCTGGATGCGCGTCACCGCGGATGTCGTCGTGGAAAATGGCGTCGCGCGGACGCTCTATGGGACGAAGTTGGATGTGACCGAAGAGATGGCGCGGCGTACCGCCGACGCGGCCTAGAGGATTTCGCGGATCGCTTCGGGCGGGCGCCCGAGACGCACGCCGTTGTCGGTCTCGACCAGCGGACGCTCGATCAGGATCGGATCAGCGGCCATCGCGTCGAGGATGGCGTCGTCCGACGCGTCCTTTAGCGCTTTTGCGCCGGCCTCCGCCTTTCGCAATCCGTCACGCGGGGACATGCCGCCCTTCGCATAGAGCCGCGCCAGTTCGGCGCGCGTCGGCGGGGTCTTGAGGTATTCGATCACGGTGACGTCTGCGCCGGCAGCGGTCAGGATCGCCAGCGCCTCGCGCGACTTGGAGCAGCGGGTGTTGTGATAGATGGTGGCGTTCATCGCTCCGTCTCGCTTTGTGTTCGGCCCAGATGTTCGAGCGCGCGATCGTGCACCCCGCCCAGAAATACAAGTGCCGTGACTGCGCCGACAAGGCACATCAGCATATCCCACTGGGTATCCCACGGATCCCCCTGGGTTCCGAGGAACTCGTCGGCGCCCTGTCCGAGCGCGACCGCCGCGCCGAACTCGACAAGCTCGTACATGGCGCTGATCGCGAGGCAGCAGCACAGGACCAACATGGTGAGCAGCCGGCCGCGTATATCACCGATACGCCAGAGCAGTTCCCGCACGACGATCGCCGGCACGAAGCCCTGCGCGAAATGGCCGATGCGATCATATGGGTTTCGCTCAAGCGCCATCGCGGACTGCAGCCAGTCGCCGAGCGGTACCCGGGCGTAGCTATACGCGCCTCCAAGCATCAGGATCGCGCCGTGGATGCCGATCAGCAGCAGCGCGAGGCCCGAAAGCGGGAAGCGATCGCGCGTCAGCCAGAGCAGCGGAAGCGCGATGACGACCGGCGCGACCTCGAGCGCCCATGTGGTGCGATCGAACGGGCTCCACCCCGACCAGAGCAGGCCCACGAGCCACGCCATGGTGAGCGCGACCAGCCGCGGGTCGAACGCGCGGGCGTTCAGCGACGTCGCCCCATGGTCGGTCGCGGGGCGCCAAGCGGTCGCGCGATCACTCCGCGTCCTGCTGCACCAGCCATTCCTCAAGCCACTTGATCGTGTAGTCGCCCTGCTGGAACTCCGGCACGTCGAGCAGCGCCTGATGCAGCGGGATGGTGGTCTTCATCCCGTCGCCCTCGATCACGAACTCCTCGAGCGCGCGGCGCAGGCGGCGGAGCGCGCCCTGCCGAGTGGTGCCGTATACGATCAGCTTGGCGATCATGCTGTCGTAATAGGGTGGCACCTTGTAGCCCGAATACAGGCCGCTATCGACGCGCACGTTCATGCCCCCCGGGGCGTGATATTGCTTAACCCGGCCCGGCGACGGCGCGAAGGTGCGGGGATCTTCGGCATTGATGCGGCATTCGATCGCATGGCCACGGAACTGGACGTCTTCCTGCCGGAGCGTCAGGCCATGGCCTTCGGCGATGCGAATCTGTTCGCGGACCAGGTCGAGGCCGGTGATCGCTTCGGTCACCGGATGCTCGACCTGAAGCCGCGTGTTCATCTCGATGAAGTAGAATTCGCCGTCTTCCCACAGGAACTCGATCGTTCCCGCGCCGCGATAGCCCATGTCGGCCATCGCCTTGGCGCAGATGTTGCCGATGCGGTCGCGATCGGCCTGGCCGAGCACGGGGGAGGGGGCTTCCTCGAGCACCTTCTGGTGCCGACGCTGGAGCGAACAGTCGCGCTCGCCGAGATGGATGGCGTTGCCGTTGCCGTCGCCGAACACCTGGATCTCGATGTGACGCGGGTTGCCGAGATATTTTTCGAGATAGACGGTTGCGTCGCCGAACGCGGCCTTCGCCTCGCTGCCGGCCTGCTGCATCAGCGTCTCGAACTGGTCGGGGTCGGTGCACACCTTCATGCCGCGACCGCCGCCACCCGATGCGGCCTTGATGATGACCGGATAGCCGATGCGTTCCGCCAGCGCCTTCGCCTCGGTCACGTCGCTGATCGCGCCGTCGGAACCGGGGACGAGCGGGAGGCCGAGCGCGCCCGCGGTCCGCTTCGCCTCGACCTTGTCGCCCATGGTACGGATATGTTCGGGCTTGGGGCCAACGAAGATCAGGTTATGCAGCTCGACGATCTCGGCGAACTTGGCGTTTTCGCTGAGGAAGCCGTAGCCCGGGTGGATCGCGTCGGCGCCGCTGATCTCGGCCGCCGAGATGATGTTGGGGATGTTGAGATAGCTTTCCGCTGCCGCCGGCGGGCCGATGCAGATTGCCTCGTCCGCGAGCCGGACGTGCATCGCGTCTGCGTCCGCAGTGGAGTGCACCGCGACCGTCTTGATCCCCATTTCATGACATGCGCGATGGATGCGCAGCGCGATCTCGCCGCGATTGGCGATCAGGAGCTTCTTGATCTCCGGCACAGGCTTACTCGACGACGACGAGCGGCTGGTCGAACTCGACCGGCTGGCCGTTTTCGACCAGGATCGCCTTGACGGTGCCCCCGTGCGGCGCCGCGATCGGGTTCATCACCTTCATCGCCTCGACGATCACCAGCGTATCGCCGGCCTTGACCTGCTGCCCCACCGTGACGAACGGCTTGGCGCCGGGTTCGGCGGCTAGATAGGTGGTGCCGACCATCGGCGACTTGACCGCATTCTCGTGCGCGGGGGTGATCGACGCGGGGTCCGACGGCATCGCTGCCGGGGTGGCGGAAGCGGCGGGAGCCGGAAGCGGCGCAGGCGCAGCATAGGCGACCGGTGCGCTGCTGACCTTGCGTGCGACGCGCACCTTGCGGTCGCCGTCCTCGACCTCGATCTCGGTCAGGTTGGTGTCGTCCAGCACGGCGGCGAGCTGGCGAACCAGCTCGATATCGACGTGCATCCCCTTTTTCTGTTCTTCGCTCATGCGACCTCGAATATTCTGTGCGCGCGCCCGTGCCCCAAGCCGGCGCGCCGGAAACCGCGCCTATTAGTCAAGATGGACCCGCTTGCAAACGGGTCCCGGATCACAGTCGCGCGGCGGCTTCGAGCGCGAGCAGGTAGGAAAGCGCGCTGAACCCGGCGATGGTTCCCTTCGCGGCGCGACCGACATAGCTCAAATGGCGGAATTCCTCGCGCGTGTGCGGGTTCGACAGATGCACCTCGATCACCGGCGTGCGAATGCCCTTGATGCAATCGTGCAGTGCGATGCTGGTATGGGTGAACGCAGCAGCGTTGAGCAGGACCGCCTTAGCCCCGGTTGCCTGCGCCTCGTGCATCCAGTCGATCAGATGCCCCTCGTGATTCGACTGGCGCATGTCGATGGTCAGGCCGAGTTCGCGACCACGATCCTCGAGCATGCCGGCAATATCGTCGAGCGTATCCGATCCATAGATTTCCGGTTCGCGGGTGCCGAGCAGGTTGAGGTTCGGGCCGTTGAGGACGAAAATCATGTTGGTGGCGGAGTCTGGCATCGTTGCACTCGCGAAATTGTGGCCGTGCTGTAGCGCCGTCGATGTGGAAGGTCGAGGAGTTAGCCCACGGCGGAAGGCGCGCCAAAGAGGGTGAAGCTCGCCCAAGCCGCTGGATCGTTGCCAAATGCGCTGCGCGCGTCGAGCTGGGCGAGGCGGAGCGCCTCTTCGGGCAGCTTGCGCTTGACGAAGGCGTGATCGGCAAAACGGAGCATCAGCAACTGCGTAGCGGTGTCGCTCACATTCCATAGGCTCGCGACGACTTGTCCCGCACCCGCCGCTACCCAGCCGCGCGCGACGCCATAGGTACCCCCGTCGAACGTCTTGCCGAGCGCGGTCTGGCAAGCGCTGAGGATCACGAGCGGATGCCATGCGGCCCAGGCCTCGAGTCGCTTGGTGCGCAGGTCACGTCCGTAGAGATGCCCGTCGGCCAGCGCGATGAAACTGCCGTCCATGGGGTTCACCGAATTGGCCAGGCCATGGGTGGCGAGATAGACGATGCTCGCCTCGCCGTAATCGTCGATCCCCGCCAGCACCCGTTCGCGCGTGGCGGCCTTGCCCGTCAGTACCCGGGTGGGCGGTACTTCGAAAATCTTGGCGAACGCGGTGGCTTCCTCCGCGGCGCCGGGCAGGTCGCTCCATAGATAGGCCGGGTCCGTGGATAGGTCGGGGTTGCCGACGACGAGCGCGTTGCGCGGATTCAGCCGGGTTTCGAACACACGTCGCGGGTCTGCGAGCATTTCGGTATCGGGCAGGATCACCGTGGACCAGCGGTCGGCGAGCATCGCATCACCCAGCGGCATCGCTGCATACGGCGCCGATCCGGTGTCGCGGACGGGAAGGATGAGCAGGCGGCCGCGCCCTTGCGCGAGCACCTTTCCGATTGCGCCTGGAAGCAGCTGATCCCGGGCGCAGGCGAATTGTGCGCGCGGATCGGTCGGCGCGGTGACCGACGGGGGCGGCGGTCGCGTTGCCCCACGCTTGATCGGCGCGCGCGTCGCGGTGCGCGCATCGACACGCAGCGCGTCGAGCAGGAATGCCATGCTGTCGTAGGACTCCGCGCTGCTGCCCGTCGCGATCGCACCGGTATCGTCGAACAGCCAGCCATGCAGCCTCCCGCCCGGTTCGCGCCAGTGGATCAGGGCGCATGTCGGCTGCTCGGTCGAGAGCAGGCGTAATCGATGCGCTATCGACCGGACTGTCATCAGCAACTGGCTTTGGGGGACGACGCGCCCCGGCGCTGAATAGATGCCGGTGCCAAACTTGCGGCGGAAGCCGACCGAATAGCCGAGATGGTCGCGGATCGCGAGGAGCAGGCGCGGATCGGGCAGCGCAGCAGTCGGGGCGGCGTCCGGCGTAATCGTTTGCGCGCGGCCCGACATCGGAGCGATGGCGGTGAGCGAGGCGGCGCCTTCGATGAAGCGACGTCGGGAGAGGGGCGGCATGCCGATCCTTCCATTGTCTGCGGCGGTGTTGGCCGCGCCCAATGCTTCCTATATGCGCGGCAAGGTTTCAACCGCGCAGGAGCAATCATGCACGCCGACGGCACCATCACCATCATCGTCAATGGCGAGCATCGCCGCGTCATGGCTGGGCTCTCACTCGCCGATCTTGCCCGTGAACTAGGGCTGGTCCCGGAGAAAGTGGCGGTTGAGCGCAATCTGGAGGTGGTGCCGCGCTCGACGCTGGCGCAGGTGCAGGTGCGTGACGGCGACGAGATCGAAATCGTGCATTTCGTCGGTGGCGGCGATCATGTCGCCACCAGCGACGACAGCTGGACCGTTGCGGGGCGCACCTTCCGGTCGCGGCTGATCGTCGGGACCGGCAAGTACAAGGATTTCGCGCAGAACGCCGCGGCGGTCGAGGCGTCGGGCGCGGAAATCGTCACGGTCGCGGTGCGCCGGGTCAATGTCAGCGACCCCAATGCGCCGATGCTGACCGACTTCATCGACCCCAAGAAGATCACCTACCTTCCCAACACCGCCGGCTGTTTCGACGCGGAAAGCGCGATCCGTACGTTGCGGCTGGCGCGCGAGGCGGGGGGATGGGATCTGGTCAAGCTGGAGGTGCTGGGCGAGGCGAAGACGCTCTACCCGGACATGCACGAGACGCTGCGCGCAACCGAAATCCTGGCCAAGGAGGGGTTCCTCCCGATGGTCTATTGCGTCGACGATCCGATCGCGGCGAAGCGTCTGGAAGACGTCGGTGCGGTCGCCATCATGCCGCTGGGCGCCCCGATCGGGTCGGGGCTGGGCATCCAGAACCGCGTGACCATCCGCCTGATCGTCGAGGGCGCCAAGGTGCCGGTGCTAGTCGATGCGGGCGTGGGCACCGCGAGCGACGCGGCGGTGGCGATGGAGCTTGGCTGCGACGGCGTGCTGATGAACACCGCGATCGCCGAAGCCAAGGACCCGATCCTGATGGCGCGCGCGATGCGGCTGGCGGTCGAGAGCGGGCGGATGGCCTATCGCAGCGGGCGGATGGGCCAGCGGCGCTATGCCGATCCCTCGAGCCCGCTGGCGGGGCTGATCTAGCGGATGATCAGCGAAGCTGGCGGAATTGGCGTCAGGTCCGCCCCACCAACCACACCGTAAAGCCGCCGCAGCTGGCGTCCTCGATCACATTGTTGATCACGCTCAGCCCGCATTCGGCGAAGATTGCGCGATATTCCTCGGGGGCGAGGCTGGCATGATATAGTTCCTCGCCTTCGAACTGCCCGATCGCCACGCGATGTGCGGGACCGGTATTGAACATCGCGACGCCGCCCTTGCGCAACCAGACGCTCATCCGCCGGATCAGCTTTTCCTGCCGCTCCACCTCGAGGTGAAACAGGCTGCACCAGGCGAGGATACCATCATAGGCGGAGCTCTCCGCGCCGAAGCGCATCATGTCCGCCTCGATCCATTTGTGGCGCGGGAAGCGGGTGCGGGCGAGCTCGATCAGCGTGATCGCGCTGTCCACCCCGGTGACATGGTGTCCGTGATCGACCAGGAACCGGGCGATGGGTTCGCCGCCGCCACAGCCCAGGTCCAGGACCTCAGCCCCTGCGGGCAGATGCCGTTCGAATCGCTCAAGCCAGATGCGTTCGGGGAAACTACCGCGCCGCGCGGCGTCAAATGCCGCGGCGTGCCGTTGATATAATCCGGAGATACGGTCCGGCACGCGTCTCATCCCCGATTTCTGGCGTGAATTCCGGAACTTCCCGCTATCTCCACGGGTTGATGCTCCGAACGCAAACCATTTTCGATGGAGGCCATCATGGGCGAACTGACCGACAAGATCAAAGGCAACGTCAACGAAGCGATCGGCAAGGCGAAGCAGGAGAGCAACAACCCCGAAACCCGCGCCGAGGGTGCCGAGCAGGAAGGCAAGGGCAAGGCCCAGCAGTTCGCCGGCAAGGTCAAGGGCGCCCTGGGCGACGACATCTGATCGCTTCGAAACAGCGTTAACCCGAATTAGGGCCGTTTTCTGCGGGAAACGGCCCTTTTTCTTGGGTGAGTCGTATCGACTCGCCAACCGATTCGAGTCATGTTGCGGCCATGGTCCGGGACAAACCCGGGCATAGTCAGCCAGCCGGGGGGCTTGACGCCGATGAACGCGACGACTGAACAACCGATACTTCCATTCGCTAAAGGCGATTGGCGCGTGGAACCGCGTGGCAGCGTGGGGATCGTGCTGGCCGAAGCGCGGCGGCGATGCGCGATGACGATCGAGCAGGTTGCCGAAACGACGCGGGTGCCAATCCGCTATCTCGCCGCGATCGAGGCGGAACGGTTCGACGTCATCCCCGGGGTCATCTACCTCAAGGGTTTCGTGAAGGCGTTCGCCCGAGCCGTCGGGCTGTGCGAACGCTGGGCCATGGACGCAATCACCGCCGCGCTCAGCGCGCGTCGCCCGGCCTCAGCCTGACGATTCCCGGATCGCTGCGATCGTCGTCGCGGGGGTAATGAACTCGACATCGGTCTTCAGATGGAGCAGGCGCACGCCGCGCTCCCCCAGAGCGCGGTCCAGCGCCGGGGCGAAATCTTCCGTGCGATCGACGATTTCCGACCAGCAACCATAGGCGCGTGCCAGCGCCGCAAAATCGGGATTGCGCAGCGTGGTGCCGCACAGACGCGCGGGAAACTCGCGTTCCTGGTGCATGCGGATCGTCCCGTATGCGCCGTTATCGATGACGAGCACGAGCATGTCCACGCCATGTTGGACGGCGGTCGCGAGTTCCTGGCCGTTCATCAGGAAGTCGCCGTCTCCCGCCAGGGCGACGGCAAGCCTGTCCTTGCGGCGCAGCGCCGCGGCGATGGCGGCGGGAGTGCCGTATCCCATCGCGCCGGCCGTCGGCGCCAACTGGGCGGGCTGCGCGCCATAACGCCAGTAGCGGTGCCACCAGCCCGAGAAATTGCCGGCACCGTTGCAGATGATCGCCTGTTCGGGGCTCAGCCGGTCACGCATCGCGGCGACGCATTGGCCAAGGTCGAGCGGCACATCGGCGCGGGGACGCGGCGTCGACCAGTCGAGCCATGCGTCGTGCGCCTGAGCAGCGGCAGGATGCGGGGTTTCGGGAGCATCGGCGGCGGCGAGCATCGCGGCGAATTCGAAGATTGGGGCGGCGATACCGAAATCGGCACGGTACACCCGGTTGAGCTCGTTCGCATCGGGATGGACGTGGATCAGGGTCTGGCCCGGATGATCGGGCGTGACGAGCGTGTAGCCATCGGTCGTCGCCTCGCCGAGCCGCGCGCCCACCACCAGCAGCAGGTCGGCGGCCTTGATCCGCTCCACCAGTTTGGGGTTGGGGCCATAGCCGAGATTTCCGGCCCAGGCCGGGGACGTGTTCGGGATCGCATCCTGCCGCCGGAACGCACCTGCCACCGGAATGCCCCAGCTGCGCGCAAAGGCATCGAACGCCGCGCCGGTCGCGACATCCCAGCCCGCGCCGCCGACGATCGCGACCGGCCGCTCGGCGGTACGCAGCAGATCGAGGACGTCGGTGAAGTCCTCCGGATCGAGCCCGGCGCTGTGGCGGGTGAGGCGAGGGCGGTCGAGCGTCTCGACGACATCGAGCAGCATGTCCTCTGGCAGCGCGATCACGACCGGCCCCGGCCGCCCGCTGATCGCGACGTTCCAGGCGCGCGTGACATATTCGGGAATCCGCGCCGCATCCTCGATCCGCGTCGCCCATTTGGCGAGAGGGGCGAAGAATGCGGGGAAATCGACTTCCTGAAACCCTTCGCGGTCGCGCATCGAGCGGTCGACATCGCCGATGAACAGAAGCATCGGGATCGAATCTTGCATCGCGACATGCACGCCGATGCTGGCATTGGTCGCACCCGGGCCGCGGGTGACGAAGCAGATGCCCGGCTTCCCGGTCATCGCCCCGTCGGCGCAGGCCATGAACGCCGCTCCGCCTTCCTGACGACAGGTCACCAGATCGACCTGAGGCACATCGTGCAGCGCGTCGAGCACCGCCAGGAAGCTCTCGCCCGGAACGTGGAAAATACGATCGCAGCCCTGGGCCACGAGGTTGTCGACCAGGATGCGGCCACCATTGCGTTGAGATGTCATACGCTTCACCTTGCCGCCCGCGTGCGGCGAAGTCGAGCCGTAGCGGTGCAGCAGGAGAGCGAGACATGCGCGAGGCGAGTTGCCGGTGCGGTGCGGTGACGGCGACATGCCAGGGTGAGCCGATCCGGATTTCGGTGTGTCACTGCCTGTCCTGTCAGCTGCGGTCGGGAAGCGCGTTCGCAGCGCAGGCGCGCTTTCCCGCCGATGCTGTGGCGGTGAACGGGGACACCCGTACCTATACGGCTACCAGCGACAGCGGCGCGCTCGCCGACTTCCGATTCTGCCTGCTGTGCGGCGCGACGATCGCCTATGTCGCGCGGAGCGTCCCCGATCAGGTGGCGATCCCGCTGGGCGCCTTTGCCGATCCGCACGCGTTCGGACCGCCCACCTATCAGGTCTATGAAGATCGCAAGTTCGACTGGGTTACGGTCGACGCGCCGGTTCTGGGTCCCGACTAGGCGCCATAGCGTTTCTTCAGCATCGCCCAGACGGCGCGCAACCCCATAGCGTCGCCCCCCTTGGGCCGACCGGGCTTGGCCGCAGGGCGCCAGGCGAACAGGTCAAGATGCGCCCAGGCGATCTCCTTCGGCACGAAGCGGCGCAGGAACAGCGCGGCCGTGATCGGGCCGGCAAAGGGGCCGTCGGGGGAATTGACCATATCGGCGATGTCCGACTTCAGCATCTCGTCATAGCCGTCCCACAAGGGCAGCCGCCACAGCGGGTCCTTCGCCCCATCGCCCGCATCGAGCATCGCCGCGGCGAGCGCGTCGTCATTCGCGAACAGCGCCGGCAAGTCGGGACCGAGCGCGACGCGCGCGGCGCCGGTGAGGGTCGCGAAGTCAAGGATCAGGTCGGGCTTGCCCTCGACGGCCTTGGTCAGTGCATCGCCCAGAATCAGGCGACCCTCGGCGTCGGTATTGGTATTCTCGACCGTCAGCCCCTTGCGCGTGCGGAGGACGTCGCCCGGACGAAAAGCGTTGCCCGCGACCGAATTTTCGACTGCGGCGACGAGCAGGTGGAGACGGACCGGCAGGCGCTGCGCCATCACCACCGCCGCGAGCGCCAGCGCGTGAGCCGCGCCACCCATATCCTTTTTCATCAGCCGCATGCCTGCGCTCGGCTTGATGTCGAGCCCGCCGGTGTCGAAGCAGACGCCCTTGCCCACCAGTGCGAGACACGGGTGGCTGG
The DNA here is from genome assembly GCF_046000505.1 of Sphingomonas plantiphila. NCBI lineage: Bacteria > Pseudomonadati > Pseudomonadota > Alphaproteobacteria > Sphingomonadales > Sphingomonadaceae > Sphingomonas > Sphingomonas plantiphila. The sequence continues at coordinate 321,664 of NZ_JBELQC010000002.1, forward strand.
GATCGCCCCATTCAAGCTCGATCAGCCGCGGCTCGCGCCCGCGTGCTGCGGCCATGCCGACGGCGTGGATCATCGGATAGCCCTGTTCCAGCGCATCGCCGCGCGTCACCGTCACGGTGGCGCCGTTCGCCTTGCCGATCGCTTCGACTTCCGCCTCGAGATCCGCCGGTCCCATATCCGCCGCGGGCGTATTGACGAGATCGCGGACCTTGAATGTCGCTTCGGCGAGACGGAGGGTTTCGTCGATCCGCCCCGGCTCGCCGGTCAGGAGGACGCGGGGCCCCTGAGCGGCGCCGTCCTTGCGGTAGCGATCGAAGCGATACTGGGCGAGCACCCAGCCCAGCATCGCGGCACCCGGCTCGCCCGATGCCAGGCGATAGACGCCCTCGGGAAGCTGTTCGCCAAGCGAGGCGATGCGGAAGGGCGACGTTTCCGCCTCGTCGCACACCAGCAGCATCGACCAGTCGTCCGCGGCCTCTCCCGGGAGCACTGCGCGGTTGCCCGCCTTGCCGGTCAGCTTGTGCGCGGCGACCGTGGCGCGCACGCGCGGCGGCTGGCCTTTCAGCCAGTCCTGCCAGGTATCGGGATGCACGACGTGGATGGTGCGGGCAGGTTGGCCGCGATCGGGCTGCAGCAGGGCGGAGAGATTGGTCATCGCCGATGATCTAGGGCGGCGACCGAGCGACGGCAACTAGCGGGCGAGACGCGTGGTGGGCGCCGTGCAGCGCTCCATCGCGCGGTCGATCATCGCGACCAGCCGATTGCGGCTTTCGGCGAGCCGGGCGGGGTCGAGGCCGCGCTCCTGCGTCTCGAAATTCACATAGGGCATACCGCGCAGCAGGGCATAGTTGGACAGCGATCCGTCGCTGACCCGCACGCGTTCGAACACGACATTGAAGTCGGCAAGCGCCAGCGCCTTCCCGCACCAGGCGGAGAATGGCGAAGTGCCGTTGCGATAGGGAACATAGGCGAGCGTGTCGTTATCGTCGAACGGCCAGTCGCGCGCCTGCGACGGGTGCGGCTGCATGATGTCGTCGCAGAAGCGGATCGATACCTCACCGCGCCCGGGTGGATCGGAGCGGTTGCACCGCGATCCGCTGGTGTCGAACCCGGCCGAATTGGTGTGCAGCGCGATGATCGGGCTGGCGCCGCGATGATAATCCGCGAGGATGGTATTGGCGTAGAGCGGTGTGCCGTCGCGGAAATTACGGTTCGGGTCGATCGGCCGCCCGCGATCGACCGCTCCGTTCCGGCGCACGCCATCCTCCGCAATGCCCGAATCGACCGCGATGACCACGCCGCCATAGGTGCGAACGCCAGCCAGTGCGGCCTCGAAACCGGCATTCTCATTATCGTGCGGTACGAACCACAGCGGGCCGCCTGGTTTCTTCAGATTGACGATGCGGAACAGGCGCCAGGCACCTCTTTCCTCGCGAAATTCGATCCGCGTCACAGCGAGTCCGCGCCACGTCGCCGGGTCGCGATGCCGGGCGAAGTCATCGTCCGAAATCGTCAGGGGATCGACCCGCTCGCCGCGGATACCCGCTTCGCGCTGAACCCCGCTCAATGTCAGCCAGACCGCGGGCAGGGCGGCGAGTGCGAGCGTGCGCGGCATCATGGCTTGGACCCTAGGGCCCGAACGTGGCAGTTCAAGGAAAAGCGGCGGGGAGCAACGCGGTGGCGGGCATCGAGACGGGCGCAGAGCGAAGAGCGGCATTGCCGCCCGATCTGAAACTTGGCTGGCTGTCGCTGTGGATCGCAGAGGGCGGCAAGCAGACTTGGCTCGACATGGCTGCGGAGGTGCGGGAAAGCAGCTTCGACATCCTCGCGTTTCGCGGCCCTATGGTCCAGCGCTCGGACTTCATCGCCTATGCGGGCGATCTCGAAGCGTTTGCCGCAGGATCGGTGGATGCTGCGGCGCTGCGCTCTCAGGGCGGCTCACTGCATTTGAAATTGTCGCGATCGGAGCCGGGTTGGATGCGGCTGCATGTCTGGCTGCGCTGGGGCCATGTCGAGCATAATTTCACCTTCGGCATCGGGCAGGACGCGTTGAACGAGGCGGTCGCCGGTGCCCGCGCGACGATGCAGCGGCTGGAGAACGCGGGCAGGGGGTGGCGCCCCAGATTGCTCGCCACGATCGCCGCCGATCCGGCCGGCACGCCGGAGCCGATCAAGGTGCCGCAGCCCGCGAGCGACGACCGGATCGAGGATTGGGATTCGGGGATCGAGACCGGCGATGTCACCTTCCGCTACGAAATCGACGGCTATGGCTGGTACGGCGTCGAGGTGCGCATTGGCGATGCCACCGGCGAATTCGGTGGCGGCTATCTCACCGATGCGATGGGGGACATGCTGCGTGGCGCGCTGGCGATGCTGGCGGGGGCGCACCGATTCGAATTCACGTGCAATGCCGAGCCGGGGCTGACGCGCGTGACGTTCGAGCGCGTGGATTTGCGTGTCGTCGGTGGCACGCGCCTGTCGGCGCGCGCGGTCCACGGCTGCCGGGTGCGCGTGCAGGAGATCGACCATTTCAGCGGTGCGGACGCGCAGGTCGAACTCGACGCGGTCGCGCATTCGCCGCGCGCGCTGGCCGAGGCGATCTATCGCATGGCCGCCCCGCATTTCACCGATGGAGCCCAGCCGACTAATCCCGCCGCGCTGGCCGCGCTGGAAGGCGCGCTGCTGGCGGTGCGAGAAATGGAGGCGGCGGAAATTCAGGCCAGCGGCGCGCCGTAAAGATCGTGCTCGTCCGCATCCTCGATCGCGACGCGGACGATGTCGCCCTGTTTGAGATGACCGGCGTCGCGCAGGAAAACCGTGCCGTCGATCTCGGGCGCATCGGCCTGCGATCGTGCGTTGGCCCCGTCGTCCTCGACCTCGTCGACGATGACCTCCAGCGTGCGGCCGATCTTGGCCTGCAGCTTCGCGGCACTGATCGCTGCGGTCTTTTCCATGATCCGGGCGTAGCGCTCTTCCTTGACCTCTTCCGGCACGGCGCCGGGCAGGTCGTTGGCGGCGGCACCCTCGACCGGTTCGAAGCAGAAGGCGCCGACGCGATCGAGCTGCGCCTCATCCAACCAGTCGAGCAGATACTGGAAATCGGCCTCGGTCTCACCCGGGAAGCCGACGACGAAGGTCGACCGGATCGCGATATCCGGAGCGATCTCACGCCATTTGTGGATGCGTTCGAGCACCTTCGCCTCGTTGGCCGGGCGGCGCATCGTGCGCAGCACCGAGGGGGCGGCATGCTGGAAGGGAATGTCGAGATAGGGGAGGATCAGTCCCTCGGCCATCAGCGGGATGACCTGATCGACATGCGGGTAGGGATAGACGTAATGGAGGCGCACCCACGGCGCGATCTTTCCGAGTTCGCGGGCGAGATCGGTCATGTGGGGCACGACTTCGCTGCCCTTCCACATCCGCGGCTCCTTGCGGATGTCGACTCCATAGGCCGAGGTGTCCTGGCTGATGACGAGGAGTTCCCTGGTCCCCGCCGCGACCAGCTTCTCCGCTTCGCGCAGGATCGCGTCGGGGCGGCGACTGACCAGATCGCCACGCAGCGCCGGGATGATGCAGAAGGCGCAGCGATGGTTGCAGCCTTCGGAAATCTTCAGATAGCTGTAGTGGCGCGGCGTGAGCTTGAGCCCGCTGTCGGGGACGAGATTCAGAAAAGCGTTGGGAGGCATCGGCGCGGCGTCGTGCACGGCGCCCACCACTTCCTCATATTGGTGCGCGCCGGTGACGGCGAGGACGTTCGGGAAGCGGGCGCGGATCGTCTCCGCCTCCTTGCCCATGCAGCCGGTGACGATCACGCGGCCATTCTCGGCAATCGCCTCGCCGATCGCCTCGAGCGATTCTTCCTTGGCGCTGTCGAGGAAGCCGCAGGTGTTGACCAACACCACGTCGGCGCCGGCATAGTCGGCCGACATGGCATAGCCGTCGGAACGGAGCTTGGTCAGGATACGCTCGGAGTCGACCAGATTCTTGGGACAGCCGAGCGACACCATGCCCACCTTGGGGGCTTCGGGGAGTCGCGTTGCCATGATTGGCCGCGCACATAGGCAATTCTGTGGAAAAAGATAGGGGCGGGGCGCTCGTGCGTCCGGCCCTGCCCTCAATTGTCAGTTGTCGCGACCAGCGCGAACGGTCACATTTGCGGCTGGTGTAAATGCGTGACGTCTCACCCGGCTAGGTCCGGTATCGGATGGACGAGCGATGATGGTTCCGGTTCAATGGCGGAGAAGGGCGGCACTCGCTGCGCTATGCCTCGGTTGGTCTGTGCAGTCCCCGCCTGCGACGGCATATCAGTCCGCGCGCCTGCCGGTTCCGCCCGAGGGCATCGCCGCATTCGAACGGCGCGACTATGGCACGGCGGCGGAAAGCTTCGTTCCCGCATTCGAGCGCTGCAAGGCCGAGCGTCCCACCGGTGACGCCTGCGCCGAACTGGCAAAGGCGGTCGCGGTGCTTGTCGCTACGGCGGGCAATGACAAGGTCGAAGACGTGATCCTTGGGGCTCAGCAATATATCGACCGCAATGTCGGGCCGGAAAGCATCGATGCGCTCGCAATGCTGGGGGCCGTGACCAGCTATTATGACCGCCTGACGAACTTCCAGAAATATCTTCCGGCTGCGGAGCGGCGACTGGCGGTTGCGCGCAAACTGCAAGGGCCGACGGGTCGCGTCACGGTGATTTCGGCCGTTGGTCTTTGTATCGTGCAGTGGAATTTGGGGCAGGGGCAGGCAGCGGTCGATCTGTTGTCGCCAATCGCGGGCCAACTACCGGACAACACCCCCGAAGCGGCGGTGTTGTCCGGTCGAGTCCATGAGTGTCTCGGCATGGCCTATTATTCGATGGATCGCGATCGAGAGGCTGAGCCGGCTTTCCGCAAGGCGCTCGCGCTATTCGAGCGCGCGGAGGGGGAAAGCGGCGAGCTGGCCCTCGACGCGATGGCCAGCCTTACAAACACCCTCCGTCGACTGGATCGGATCGATGAAGCCCGATTGCTGGCCGCGCGGATCGACAAGTTGGCCAGACCCGGTTCAAAGGCGCGCGAGCGGGTTGCCTGGTGGTCGAGCATCCCTGCGGCGGACCCGGTCGCAGCGGCGCGCACAGAACTCGCCAGTGTGGAGAGGCAATATGGAGCGACGTCACCGGTGACCGATATGGCCGCGGCGACGCTCGGCGTGGCCTTGATCGACGCAGGCAAGCTCGCCGAGGCGGAGCCCTATGTCCAGCGGCTGGAGGCTGCGGCAATCAATCCTGCCAACCCGGCGTCTTTCCGCATCAAGTTGCTGATCGGGCAGGTCGTTCTGACGATCAAGAGGTACCCCCAACGGCTGGATCGGGTCGTGCCCGTGATCGAGCGTCTCGTAACACTCGCGAAGCAATCGGGCGCGGGGAGCGATCGGCTGCTGATCGATTACCAGATGTATGCGGGAACCAGCCTTTTGCTGACCGGCCAGCCCGGGCGTGCGTACCCATTCCTGTCCGATGCGGGGGATTTGCTGATGATGCGGCTGGCGAGCTACAGCGATTTCGACGCGGCGGCGCAGAAGGAGACTCGCCAATATTCGCCGATCTTCAAGTTCCAGGTTGCCGCCTCATGGTCGCTCGCTGCGCGCCGGTGATCAATTCGCTTGCGCAGGGACGATCTCGACGATGACGTCGCCTTCACGCAGGCTCTGAGCCTCCTGCTCGAAGAAGCCGAAGGGCGCCCCGTCCCGATAGAGGCGGACGCCAAGTCCGGTGGTGATCGCGGAAAGCGGCTTGCCGAGTTCGTCCGGCGTCACGCACCGCTCCGACAGGTGCACGCGCCCGTCCACCGAGGCGAGGTCGAGCATGTAATCGGCGACGTGCGTGCCCTGGACCGATCCGGCGAGCAGCAGTCCGGCGAAGCTGACCGGATTGATGACGGTGTTTGCGCCGGCCGCGCGCGCGGGGAATTCATTGTCGTCGGCCTTGATTATGATCGAGATCGGAACCTTGGGCGCAAGATGGCGGGCGGTCAGGGTGACGAGGATCGACGTGTCGTCGCGACCGGTGGCGACGATCAGTGTGCGGGCACGGTCGATCCGCACTTCCTGCAGCGTCTGATCGCGCGTGGCGTCGCCCACGATCACGTTGCACCCGGCTTCCTCCGCGCGCATCAGCGCCTGTTCGCTGCCATCGACCACGACGATCGAGTTGGGATGGGCGCCGCGCGCGATCAGTTCGTTGACCGCATCGGACCCGGTCTTGCCGAACCCCGCGACAATGATGTGGTCGGTCAGCGTTTTCTGGATCTGCGCCATGCGCCACTTGTCCCATGTGCGTTTGAGGATGAACTGATAGGTCGTGCCGATAAAGATCAGGATCACGAAGATCCGGATCGGCGTCACCACCAGCGCGTCGAACATCCGCGCCCCGGTCGAAATCGGCACGATGTCGCCATAGCCGGTCGTGGTGATCGAGATCATCGTGAAATAGATGATGTCGAGGAAGCTGATCTGCCCGTCGAAATTGTCGCGCAGCCCCTCGCGGTCGAACCAGTGGAAGGCGACGGCGAAGGCATAGAGGCCGAGCACCGCGGCGACGCGCCAGGCGATCGAGACCCACGGGGACACGCCCGACTTGCGCCGGAGCGGGGCATGGGTGGGAAGGTTGCGACGGTTCAACGGCGGGGCAATCTCGGCAACGGATCGACGGGGGTGCGCCCCTGACGCAGTTCGAAATGCAACTGCGGGCGGTTCGTTCCGCTGTCACCCGACAGCGCGATCATCTGCCCGCGCTTCACCGCCTGGCCGCGCTGGACGAGCAACTGCCCGGCATGGCCATAGACGCTGGTCCAGCCGCTGCCATGCTGAAGGATGACTAGCCCGCCCAGCGCCGGGATTTCGCTGCCGACATAGGCGACGGTGCCGTCGGCTGCCGCCAGGATCGGCGTGTCGAGCGGCACCGCGATCTTGAGGCCATCGCTGCGCTCGCCGCTGGCGATCGGGCCGAATCGGCGGACGATCGTGCCGCGCACCGGCCACTGGAAGCCCCCGGTCAGCGTCGTCGGCGGGGCGACAGCGGCGCTCGGCGGCAGGATGCGTGCGGATGATGCGGTCGGCTTGGTCGGGCGGGCGCGCTCGGCGATCGCGGGTTGGCCGCCGGTGACGATGTCGTCGATGTCGAGCCGGAACGCCGCGGCGCGCTCTTCCAGCGTCATGGTGCGCGGATCGCCGGGGATCAGCAGGCGCATGCCGGTGCGCAGGATATAGGGCTCGGCGAGATCGTTCTCGGTCACCACCCGACTCCAGTCGACGCCATAGGCGCGCGCGATCGCGATGCCGGTCTCGCCCGCGCGGACAAGGTGATAGCGACCGCCCGGGATGGAGAGGCGCTGGCCGATCTGGATGACATAGGGCGGAGCGATGTTATTCGCGCGGGCGATCGCTTCGGATCCGGCGCCGGTCTTGTTGGCGATCCCCCGCAGCGTATCGCCGCGCGCGACGATATAGGTCGAGGCAGGGATCGCGCGGGCGTCAGGCGTGACCGGCTGAGCTTCCCAGGCCGATCGCGGCGCGGGCAAGGCCGGGACGTCCGCTTCCCGGCGCGGGGCCGCGGTAGGATCGACCTCGCGATATCCGGTGCCGGGGCCGGCCCGCTGCGGAATGCACGCCGATACCACCGGTGCCAGCGCAAGCACCGCCACCACAGCCTTCAAACGAACCTTACCCCCCATATCCTCCCCAGGATCAGCTAAACGTCGCGTTTAGCATATCAAGGGATTCGCGATGCGTCAGGTCCAGATGCAGCGGGGTGACGGTGATATAGCCCTGTTCGATCGCTTCGAGGTCGGTATCGGCGACCGGCGAGTGGGGCACACGGCCAAGGCCGAACCAGTAATAATCGAAGCCGCGCGGGTCGGTTCGCTTGTCGAGCTTGAGCCGCCCATAGTCGCGCAGGCCCTGACCCACCGGCCTGATCCCGCGAACTTCCGCCGCAGGAATAGGCGGGAAATTGACGTTCATCAGCGTGCGCGGCGCCCAGGTCGCTTCGATCAGCGGGCGCAGCACGCGCTCGCCCCACGCTTCCGCCGCGTCGAAACTGACCCGCTCGCCGGGCGCGAGCGTGGCGTAGCGCTGGCTGAGCGCGATCGAGCGAATGCCCGCCAATGCACCCTCCATCGCCGCGGAGACGGTGCCCGAATAGCTGACGTCTTCGCCCAGATTGGCGCCGCGATTGACGCCGGAGAGGATCAGATCGGGCGGAGCATCCCTCATGATCTCCGCCAGCGCCATCATCACCGCGTCCGTCGGTGTCCCGGTGACCGCGAAGCGGCGCTCGCCGAAGCGACGCAGCCGCACCGGCTCGGTCAGGCTGAGCGAGCGGCCCTTGCCCGATTGTTCCTCCAACGGCGCGACGATGGTGATGTCGTCGGACAGGGTGCGGGCGATCGCCTCCAGCACCTCGAGACCACGCGCATGGACGCCGTCGTCGTTGGTGAGGAGGATCTTCACTTCGCCGGTTCGAGCCGGTCGACGCCGCGCAGATACGGCTGAAGCACCTCGGGCACCGCGACCGCTCCGTCCTCCTGCTGGTAATTCTCCAGCACCGCGACGAGCGTGCGGCCGACCGCGAGCCCTGACCCGTTGAGCGTGTGGACGAAGGCGGGCTTGCCCTCGGCCGTGCGAAAGCGCGTGTTCATCCGGCGCGCCTGGAAATCGCCGCAGGTCGAGCAGGACGAGATTTCGCGATAGCGCGCCTGTCCGGGCAGCCACACCTCCAGGTCATAGGTCCGCGTCGCGCTGAACCCCATGTCGCCCGCGCACAGCAACATCCGGCGGAAGGAGAGGCCGAGTCGCGTCAGGATATCCTCGGCACAGGCGGTCATCCGCTCATGCTCGGCTTCGGACTGGTCGGGAGCGGTGATCGAGACCATCTCGACCTTTTCGAACTGATGCTGGCGAATGAAACCGCGCGTGTCGCGGCCGGCAGCGCCCGCCTCCGAGCGGAAACACGGGGTGAGCGCGGTGAGGCGCAGCGGCAACTCCTCACCGCTCAGGATCTGCTCGCGCACGCTGTTGGTCAGGCTGACTTCGGATGTCGGGATCAGCCAGCGACCGTCGGTGGTGCGAAACGAATCCTCGGCGAACTTGGGCAGTTGGCCGGTGCCGAACATGATCTCGTCGCGCACCAGCACCGGCGGCACGCACTCGTCATAGCCATGGTCGCCGGTCAGCGTGTCGAGCATGAACTGGCCGAGTGCGCGGTGCAGGCGGGCAGCAGGCCCCCGCAAAAAGGTGAAGCGCGAACCACCCAGCGTCGCGCCGGTCTCGAAATCGAGGCCGAGTGCGGGGCCGAAGCCGTCGTGCTCGCGCGCGGCGAAGTCGAAGGTCGGCTGGGTGCCGATGACGTGGACAAGCTGGTTGTCATCCTCGTCAGCGCCGTCGGGCACGTCCGCGGCGGGAAGGTTCGGGATCGCGGCGAGCGCGGTGCGCAGTGCTTCGTCCGCCGCGCCTTGCGCCAGATTGAGATTTTCCAGCGTCTCCTTCAGCCCGGTGACTTCGGCCATCAATGCCTGCGCGCGCGCCTCGTCCTTCGCGGCCTTGGCCTGTCCGACCTGTTTCGACAACTCGTTGCGGCGGCTCTGCGCCTCCTGCTGCTGGGTGGTCAGCGCCCGGCGGGCTTCGTCGAGCGCGACGAGCATTTCGGCCTGCGGCTCGGTGCCGCGGCGGGCGAGGGCGGCGTCGAACGCCTCGGGGTTCTCACGGATGGCGCGGATGTCGTGCATGGGGGCAGGCTATGGCGAGGCACGCGGGCGGAGGCAACCCGGAGCGCGCGGCGTGCGTTCATCGGATACACCATAACAAGGAGAAACGCCGATGCAGGTTCCCCATAACGCCATGATCGTGGTCGCCGACGGCCGCAAGATGCTGTTCCTGAGGAACGAGGGCGATGCGGTGCATCTCAACCTTCAGGTCGAGCGCAAGCGGGTTCAGGACAATCCGCCCGATCGCGAACAGGGCACCGATACGCCGGGCCGCAGCTTCTCAAGCGTCGGCCCAGGTCGAAGCGCCTATGAGGAGACCGATTTCCACCAGCTGGAGGAGGACCGGTTCGCCGCTGAAACCGCAGAGCTGCTGAAGAAGCGCGCGCTGGAGAATGATTTCGAATCGCTGATCATCGTCGCGCCGCCCCGCACGCTGGGCGAGCTACGCAAACACTATCACAAGGAAGTCAGCGAGCGGCTGACCGGGGAGATCGACAAGACCCTCACCGGCCATCCGATCGCGGACATCGAGAAGGCACTGGTCGACGCCGAGTGATCCCGGGTCGCCGCTGCCGATTATTCGGCGGCGGCGTCCTTCGCCTTGCGGTTCTGGAAGCGCTTGCGCACCACCAGCGCCGCTGCGGCGGCACCGAACAGCAGAACCATCGGCGGCGCGGGGACCGGCTCCGGGCCGCCCGACGAGGTACCGCTCGACGTTCCGGACGAAGTCGACGTGCTGCTCGACGTCGACGTGCTCCAGCCGCTCGACGTGCTCCACCCGCTCGAGGTCGAGGACGACACGTCGCCCGACGACGAAGCCGAGCTCGACGACGCCGACGAGTTGGACGAGGACGTGGATACGTCACCCGACGAGCTTGCCGAGGTCGATGTCGACGAGGACACGTCGCCCGACGACGAAGCTGAGGTCGAGGAGGAAACATCGCCCGAAGACGAGGCCGAGGTCGATACGTTGCCCGACGAACCGCCAGACGCGGAAGACACGTTGCCCGAAGATCCGCCCGAAGCGGAGCTGGTCGAGGACCCACCGGTCGACGACGTGCTGGTGCTCGAAAGTCCGCCGGTGGAAGTCGACGAGGACGAGCCCCCGGTCGACGATGACACATCGCCCGACGAGGTCGAGCTGACATTGCCGCTCGACGACCCACCGGTGGAAGTCGATCCGCCGCTGGAGCTGGAGGTCGACGAAATCACGATGCCGCCGCTGCCCGACGCGCTGCTGCCGCCCGACCCGCCGAAGAATCCGCCTGCGAAAAATCCGCCGGCGAATCCGCCGCCGCCGCCGCCGGTAACGCCGGTCGCCGCCGCCGCACCGCCACCACCGCCGCCGCCGACGATCGGCATTTCACCGCTCGACGCGTAGGTGGGCGGGGGGAGCGGGATCGCGCTTCCCTGCGTCGTCACCGTCACGACCTGGGGTTGGCACTGCGCGGTGGTCGTCACGGTACGCTTGACGATACGTTTGCGCAGCGGGCGCTTGACGACGCGCCGCTTGACCACGGCCTGCTTGACCGACCGCCGCTGTTCGACGCCGCGCTCGGCACGCGTTTCGGCAACGTGGACGGCGCCGCCGCCGATCACTGCGCCGCCACATGCGCATGCACATAATTTCGCCAAGGCCATCCGAACCGACATATCGCCTACTCTCTTGTCCTAGAAAGCCAATCAGGGGTTGCACCTGCCACACCCGGGCGGCTCATTGGCCTACAAGTGCAGAACAAACTATTAAGTTCAACTGCGTTAACCAGTTTTGACGGTGCTCCGGCGGGAATATTTGGTGGCAGCTGGCCTATATTATGGTTAATGTTCCGCCGGGGGACACAATGCCCATTTTGTTTACGCTTCTATTAACCATAGTCTCCGCGCGCTGCGGAAACCGGAGCGATCCGGTTCAGGGCGTGTCAATTTCCCGCGCGGCATGAACGGCTTGCCGCATGAATCTGAAGATTCGGTAGCTTGTGGTACTGAATTGGGCCGGATATAGGGCCCGCGGGCAATTGCGGGATCGCGTCGGCTTCGCCTTCCGGTTCCGGATGTGGAGAGTGGGATGGCGACCGTTTACGATCACCGTGACGATCCGGAAAAGACGCCGCAGGCCGCGAACGATCTGCCGGACGGCTATCGGCCGAGCGCGGACGAGCCGTTCATGAATGCCCGACAGCTCCAGTATTTCCGCGAGAAGCTGCTGGCGTGGAAGGATGCGATCCATCGCGAAGCCGCCGGCACGCTGACGCAGCTTCAGGTCGATTCATTGCGTGAGGCGGATCTGACCGATCGCGCATCGAGCGAAACCGACTGGTCGATCGAGCTGCGGACCCGCGATCGCCAGCGCAAGCTGATTTCGAAAATCGATTCGGCGCTGCGCCGGATCGAGGACGGCGAATATGGCTATTGCGAAGTGTCGGGCGAGCCGATCAGCCTCGCGCGGCTCGAAGCGCGCCCGATCGCGACGATGACCGTAGAAGCGCAGGAACGGCACGAGCGGAATGAAAAGGTTTCGCGCGAGGAATGATCTGCGCGCGGCGCTCGGAATTTCCGCGCCGGTTAACGCTTTGGATAGCGATTGCTGCTCTACTATCGCGCATTGGAGCGACCAAGAGCGGCACATGGACCAGTTTTCCACCGATCCCCTGAATGCCCATAACAGCGAAGATCCCGCGAGCCAGCGAACGGCTGCGCGAGACAGCCTGTTTCTGGCGGCGACGTTGCGGATAGACGGGACGGATGTGCCGGTGCGCGTTCGCAACCTGTCCCCTGGTGGGCTGATGGCCGAATATGCGGCGCGGGTGACGAACGGCACCCCGGTCGAGATCAACGTGCGTGGTATCGGCTGGACGCCCGGGCGAATCGCCTGGAGCGCCGAGGGGCGCATCGGGGTCGCCTTCGATCGTGAGATCGATCCGCTTCTGGCCCGCAAACCGGTTGGCAATGGCGAGCACACGCCGACCTACGCCAAACCGCGTCTGTTTCGCGGTTGAGCCGGGTTTAGCTGTTTCGGTCTTTCGTAGCAGGATAACGGTGATCGCGAGCGCCATCGATCGATCGGCGTCCCGCGTGCCCTAGGGCCGCCCCGCCGGAGCGGAGCAACCCGGCGCACAGTTCAGGACAGCGCGATTTCCTCTTTCACTTTGAGCTTTCGACGCTTCAGGTCGGCGATAATCATCTGATCGGGGCGGGGCCGGCGCGACTCGGCGCTGATCTTTTGATCGAGCGACGCGTGCTTGGCCTCCAATGCCGAGAGATGCGCGTTTTGCATGGAAGCAATCCTCCTGCTCTTGGTTGGGGGATTTGGGAGTAAATCACGATTCGCCGGCTTTGTCGCCCCTTGCGAATCGCCCCATCGACAAGGCAACGGCGTTCTGCGACGGGTCGAGTTCGACGATGGCAGGGGCTGATGGACGACAACGATATTCTGCGCCGACTCGAACTGCTGCGGGTCGAGCATCGCGACCTGGACGTGGCAATCGACGCGCTCGTCTCCACGGTGACGCCGGATCAGTTGCAGATTGCCCGGCTGAAGAAGCGCAAGCTGCTGCTGCGCGATGAGATCGCGATGCTCGAGGACCAGTTGATCCCCGATATCATCGCCTGAACCGGTCGCGCCGCTTTGGGACAGCAGGACGGTGCAAAATCCTGTTTCGTTAATGAACTCTTTCTGTCAGCGTCCATCCTATGACAGGGATCGGGGCCATGGCTGTCGAGGGTGCGGCGACGCGGGTGCATCGCCGTTTGATCGACTCGCTTTATACCGAAGCGATGCTGCTCGCGGATGAGGCGCGAAGCTATTTCGACGAGATCGGCCGCGAGCAGCGCGATCTGCTGGGGGCGATGGACCGGGTGGTGTTCTCCTGCGAATCGCTCAAGGTGACGACACGGTTGATGCACGTCATCGCGTGGTTGCTGACCCAGCGTGCGGTGGCTGCCGGGGAAATCGCCGAGCGCGACGCGCATGATCCGTCGCGCAGGCTGGGCGATGCGCCTCTGACCGAGGACGCGGCGCTAAACGCGATGCCGGTCGCGGCGCAACATCTGATCGGCGCCAGCATCGACCTGTATCGCCGGGTCGCCCGTCTCGATGCGACGCAGGAGCAGATCATACCCGTCACCAGTCCGGCGCGATCGATGCTCGATCGGTTGGCCCACGCCTTCTGAACCCGGCACCTCGCTCCCCGGATGGGGCGAGCCGAGCGTATTGGCCCTGTTGCGGTCGCCTCGTTCAAGCTATGTTCCGTTTTTTCGCCGGGTGCAAATTGTCGGGCGTGAACGTTGAGCGGGGTATCGGGTGTCGATCGAAATCGGAATTGTGCTGATCGTAGCGTTGGCAGTGGGCGCGTTGCTGGGCTGGTTTCTGGGGAGCCGCGCGGCGGCCGCATTGCGGATCGAGCGCGACCGGCGCGAGGCCGATTTCAAGTCGGCGATCGCAGACCTTGCCGCTGCGGAGGAGCGGGCGCGGGAGCTGCCCCAGTTGCGCGATCAGATCGACGAGATCCGCGATGAGCGTGACCTGGCCCGGCTCCAGCTGACCGAACTGCGCGCCAAGGCGGAGGGGTTCGAGGAACGGCTCGCCGAGTTCAAGGCTGCGCGCGAAACGATGGCCGGGCAATTCCGGGAGCTTGCGGGGGCGATGCTGACCGAAACGCAGGAGGCGTTCCTCAAGCGCGCCGAGGATCGGTTCAAGGAATCGGAAACGGTCGCGGGGCAGAATCTGAGGGCGCTGTTGCAACCCGTCAGCGAACGACTTCAGCGCTATGAGGAGGGGGTCGCCAAGGTCGAGGCCGAGCGAAGGGATGCGTTCGGCGAGCTCAAGGGCCAGATCGAACAGATGCGGATCGGGCAGGAGCGGGTGAGCCAAGAGGCGGCGAAGCTGGTCAACTCGCTGCGCAACGCTCCCAAGTCGCGCGGGCGCTGGGGCGAGCAGCAGTTGCGCAACGTGCTCGAAACCTGCGGCCTCTCCGAACACACCGACTTCATGACCGAAGTGAGCGTCACGCAAGAGGATGGCGGGCGGTTGCGTCCCGATGCGATCGTGCGGGTGCCCGGCGGCAAGGCGCTGGTCATCGACGCCAAGGTTTCGCTCAACGCCTATCAGGATGCGTTCGGCGCGGCGGACGAGAGCGAGCGCCAGACCGGACTGGCGCAGCATGCCGCCGCGATGAAGAGCCACGTCAACCAGCTGGGCAACAAGGCGTATTGGACGCAGTTCGACGACGCGCCCGACTATGTGATCATGTTCGTTCCGGGCGAGCATTTCCTGTCGGCCGCGCTCGAGCACGATCCGACGCTGTGGGACTTCGCCTTCGACAAGCGCGTGCTGCTTGCGACGCCGACCAATCTGATCGCGATCGCGCGCACGGTCGCGGCGGTATGGCGCCAGGAAATGCTCGCCAAGGAAGCGGCGCAGATCGGCTCGCTCGGCAAGGAACTGTACGACCGGCTTGCCAAGGCGATGCAGGACCTGCGCACCGTCGGCAGCGGACTGAACACGGCGGTCAAGAATTTCAACGCCTTCGCCAGCTCGATGGAGAGCCGGGCGCTGGTTTCGGCGCGCAAGCTCAAGGATCTCAACATCGAGACCGGCGCGCGCGAAATCGAAAGCGTGGCGCCGGTCGAATTGCTCGCCAGCCACGCCAGCGCGCCGGTCGAGGGCGAGGAGCCGTTGACACCCGCGGAGTGAGCCTGATGGGAGCGACCCGGCCGCCTCTTTCGCCGCCGAGTCGCATCACCCTTGCCCCCGGCACCCGCATTGCTATAGACGCGCCCGACTTGCGGTGTCCCTGAATGCGGGCGTGGCGGAACTGGTAGACGCGCTGGTTTTAGGTACCAGTATCGAAAGATGTGGGGGTTCGAGTCCCTTCGCCCGCACCAGTCCGTCACGCGGCGCCCGAGATTTGGGTGCAGGATTGGACGCCGCGCATCCGATTCCACTTCCAGAGCAGGAAGCCTGATAGAAATGCAGACTGTCGAGACGTTGAACGAGGGCCTGAAGCGCGCCTACACCCTGAAGATCACCGCCAAGGACATCGACTCGCGAGTCGATGCCGAGGTGAAGCGCGTGGCTCCGCAGATCCGCATGCCCGGCTTCCGCCCCGGCAAGGTACCCGCCAATCTCGTCCGCAAGATGCATGGCGAAGCGCTGACCCAGGACGCGCTGAACACGACGATCCAGGAAGGCGTGCAGAAGATCATCGCCGATAACAAGCTGCGTCCCGCGATGCAGCCCTCGGTCAGCCTCGACGGCGAATTCGCCCCCGGCGGCGACGCCGAGGTCAAGGTCGAGCTGGAAGTGCTCCCCGATGTTCCGACCCCGTCGATCGAGGGCCTGAAGCTCGAGCGGCTGACCGTGCCTGTGGGCGACGAAGCCATCGATGAGCAGATCCAGCAGATCGCCGGCCAGCAAAAGGCCTGGGAAGACGCCAAGGCGAGCTACAAGGCCAAGCAGGGCGACCAGGTCACCATGGACTTCGTCGGCAAGGTCGACGGCGAGGCGTTCGAGGGCGGCACCGGCGAAGCCATGGCCGTCGAGATCGGCACCGGCCGCCTGATCCCGGGCTTCGAGGACCAGCTCGTCGGCGTGAAGGCCGGCGACGAGAAGCAGATCGAAGTGACCTTCCCCGAGGATTATGGCGTCGACACGCTGGCCGGCAAGCCCGCGACCTTCGACCTCAAGATCACTGCGGTGAAGACCGCCGGCGAAACCAAGATCGACGAGGATCTGGCGAAGAATCTCGGCCTCGAAAGCCTCGACCAGCTGCGCACCATCCTGCGCGGCCAGATGGAGAGCGAGACCGGCGGCCTGACGCGCACCTATATGAAGCGCAAGCTGCTCGACCAGCTCGCCGCGGGCCATGATTTCCCGGTCCCGCCGTCGATGGTCGAAGCCGAGTTCCAGCAGATCTGGGCGCAGCTTCAGCATGAAGCCGGCCATGAGGAAGATCCCGAGGCCGCCAAGGCCGAGCTGGAAAAGGAAAAGGACGATTACCGCGCGATCGCCGAGCGCCGCGTGCGTCTGGGCCTGCTGCTCTCGGAAATCGGCCAGGCGAACGGCGTCGAGGTGACCCAGGCGGAGATGAACCGCCTGATCGCGCAGGCCGCACAGCAGTACCGCCCCGAAGACCAGCAGCGCTTCTTCGAATATATCCGTCAGGAGCCGATGGCGGCAGCCCAGCTGCGCGCGCCGCTCTATGAGGACAAGGTCGTCGACTTCCTGTTCGAAAAGGCGGAGATCAGCGACCGCGAAGTGACCCGCGAGGAACTGGAAGCCGCGATCGAAAGCGAAGAGGGCGCGGTCCCGCACGTCCATGGTCCCGACTGCGACCATGATCACGACCACAAGCCTGCAAAGAAGGCCAAGGCAAAGAAGGCCGACGCCGAGCCCGAAGCCGCCGCCGAAGAGGTGAAGCCGGCGAAGAAGGCCGCCCCCAAGAAGGAGGCCAAGGCCGAGGACGCAGAGGCGCCCGCAAAGAAGGCTCCCGCCAAGAAGGCAGCGGCAAAGGATGACGCCGACGGCGAAGCCAAGCCCGCCCCGAAGAAGAAGGCTCCGGCCAAGAAGAAGGCGGACTAACCGCTCCGTCGACGGCCATCCTTGCCCCGGCCCTTCTCATGGGTTGTGCCGGGGCAAGTGGTGTCGCACACTCGCCGCAATCTGCTTCCGCGACGTGCCGGGCTTCCCGACCGGCAGGGGATCAGGTCCGGCGTGACATGGTGGGGAATGGCGTGATCGAACCGCGCATCGCAGTAATCCTGCCCTGCTATAACGAGGAAGCCGCGATCGCGCAGACGGTCGCGGGCTTTCGCGCGGCCCTTCCGGATGCCGCGATCTACGTCTACGACAACAACAGTGCCGACCGGACGGTCGAGGTCGCGCGAGCGGCCGGCGCCGTCGTCCGCACAGAGCGTATGCAGGGCAAGGGCAATGTCGTGCGCCGGATGTTCGCCGACGTCGATGCCGACATCTATGTCATGGCCGATGGCGACGCGACCTATGACCCTGCCGCCGCATCCGCGATGATCGCGAAGCTCCGGGAGGAGGGGCTCGACATGGTCGTCGGTACCCGCATCCATGAAGCGGCGGACGCGTATCGCCGCGGCCATGTCCTCGGCAATCGCGCGATGACCGGGTTGCTCGCGCAGCTGTTCGGCCGCAGTTTCACCGACATCTTTTCCGGCTATCGCGTCTTCTCGCGCCGCTTCGTGAAGAGCTTTCCGGTCCTGTCGGCGGGGTTCGAGATCGAGACCGAGATTAGCGTCCATGCGCTCGAGCTCAAGATGCCGGTGGGCGAAATCGAAACCCGCTATCTTGCGCGGCCCGAGGGGTCGGCATCGAAGCTGTCGACCTATCGCGACGGCGCGCGCATCGCCCGTACGATCGTGACGCTCTACCGGATCGAGAAGCCGATGTTGTTCTTCGGATGGATCGCGCTGGCGCTTGCCGGTCTGGCGGTGATCCTCGCCGTGCCGCTCGCGATGACCTATATGGAAACCGGGTTGGTGCCGCGTTTCCCGACCGCCATCCTGGCGACGGGGCTGGTCATCCTGTCCGCGCTCAGCCTGTTTGCCGGACTGATCCTCGACACCGTCGTGCGGGGGCGGCGCGAGATGCGGCGGCTGGCCTATCTGGCGCAACCCGCGCCGATGGCGGAGTAGGCCGCGTCGTTCTGGACTGGGTCCGTTGCACGGAATTGCGCCCTCAGGCGGCGAGGCTCTCCAGCCTGATCCCCAGCTCGTCGATCAGGAATTCCTCGATCGCCGCGCGGATCATCGCCCGGGTCTCGGCGTCTTCGGCCTCGATCCAGCCTGCGATGCGGAGCGCTCCACGCACCGGCGCGACCGCCCATCGGACCGCGCCGTCCTCGACCGCGATCGCCCCGGTCTCGTACCGATGGACGATTTCCAGCGCGAACAGGCGTTTCGACAGGCGCGCAACCGCTTCGCGCGATTCGATTCCGTTCCAGGCCGCAAATGCGAATTCAAAGGGTTCTCGGGCTACAGCCGGCATCGCCGGGCGCGCAGCGACCTCGACGCCCGATGGAACGGCGCGACGGCGGGGGAGCAATCCGCCGAATATCGTCACCACGATCGCGGAAACCGGGATCAGCGCAATGCCGATCACCATGCCGATCCCGAAGGTCGCATCGTGCAGCCCGCCCACTGCAAAGAGCGGAATCAAGCTGACAGCGACCAGCGCGGCGTAGGACACGCCGAACAGGGTCAGGGTATGGGCGTTCTGGCGCATCTGCGCCGCCTCCATTTGCCGGTCTAGGGATAGTTTGAAGCGGAAGGGTTCAGAAATGGTTGAGCCGCTGCCCCGGGGAAGGCCGCGTGGCATTGGCGTGCGTTCACCCTCTTCCCCCCTTGCGCCGGGCGGTGCGAGGCCCGATGTAGCCTGCGGGCAAAAACAGATTTGACGAGACATTCCCACATGCACCCCCTTGCCGGTAACCTGACCCCTGAAGGCTTTACGCGCGATCCCGTGACCGGAGCGCTCGTTCCCATCGTCATCGAGCAGTCGAGCCGCGGAGAGCGCAGCTTCGACATCTATTCGCGCCTGCTGCGCGAGCGGATCATCTTCGTGGTGGGTCCGGTCGAGGATCACATGGCCTCGCTGATCACCGCCCAGCTGCTCTTCCTCGAGTCCGAGAACCCGAAGAAGGACATCTGGATGTACATCAACTCGCCGGGCGGCGTGGTGACCGCCGGCATGGCGATCCACGATACGATGCAGTATATCCGTCCGCGCGTCGGCACGGTGTGCATCGGCCAGGCCGCGTCGATGGGCAGCTTCCTGCTGGCCGCGGGCGAACCGGGCCTGCGCGTGGCGCTCACCAATGCGCGGATCATGATCCATCAGCCTTCGGGCGGAGCGCAGGGCATGGCGTCGGACATCGAGATCCAGGCCAAGGAAATCCTGCGGATCAAGCGGCGGATGAACGATCTGTACGTGAAGTACACCGGAAAGCCGCTCGAAGAGATCGAGCGCGCGATGGATCGCGATACCTTCCTCGAGGCTGACGAAGCCAAGGCGTTCGGTCTTGTCGATGAAGTGTATGAAAAGCGCCCGCAGGCGGCTGACAGCGAGGGCGGGGCGTCTTAATCTGGCGCTCACCCTTGGCGGGGTAGGACGCGAATTTGGATTGCCGGGGATTTTGCCCCGGGTGTAGGATGCCGTGTTGCGCAACCGCACGGCACGCAAAGGAAGACTGAATGACGAAGTTAAGCGGCGGCGATTCGAAAAGCACGCTCTACTGCTCGTTCTGCGGCAAGTCGCAGCACGAGGTGCGCAAGCTGATCGCCGGACCGACCGTGTTCATCTGCGACGAGTGCGTCGAACTCTGTAACGATATCATTCGTGAAGAGACCAAGTCGGCGCTGGTCAGCAAGAAGGACGGCGGTGTTCCGACGCCGCAGGAAATCTGCGACGTGCTCGACGATTATGTCATCGGCCAGAAGCGCGCGAAGCGCGTCCTGTCGGTCGCGGTGCACAACCATTACAAGCGGTTAAATCATGGCGCGAAGGGCGCGGATGTCGAACTTTCCAAGTCGAACATCCTGCTCGTCGGGCCGACCGGTTGCGGCAAGACGCTGCTGGCGCAGACGCTGGCCCGCATCCTCGACGTGCCCTTCACCATGGCCGACGCGACGACGCTGACCGAGGCCGGTTATGTCGGCGAGGATGTCGAGAACATCATCCTCAAGCTGCTCCAGGCGTCGGACTATAATGTCGAGCGGGCGCAGCGCGGCATCGTCTATATCGACGAGATCGACAAGATCAGCCGCAAGGCCGAGAATCCCTCGATCACGCGCGATGTGTCGGGCGAGGGCGTCCAGCAGGCGCTGCTCAAGCTGATGGAAGGCACCACGGCGTCGGTTCCGCCGCAGGGTGGGCGCAAGCATCCCCAGCAGGAGTTCCTGCAGGTCGACACGACCAACATCCTGTTCATCTGCGGCGGCGCGTTCAGCGGGCTGGAGAAGATCATCGGCGACCGCCTACAGGGCAAGTCGATCGGCTTCGGCGCCTATGTCGCCGCGCCCGAGGAGCGCCGCACGGGTGAGACGCTGCGCCAGACCGAACCGGAGGATTTGCTCAAGTTCGGCCTTATCCCCGAATTCGTCGGCCGCCTGCCGGTGGTCGCGACGCTCGAGGATCTCGACATCGAGGCGCTGGTCAAGATCCTGACCGAGCCGAAGAACGCGCTGGTGAAACAGTATCAGAAGCTGTTCGAGATGGAGAATGTGAAGCTCAGCTTCACCGAGGACGCGCTGGTCGCGGTCGCCAAGAAGGCGATCGAACGCAAGACCGGCGCGCGCGGCCTGCGATCGATCCTGGAGGGCATCCTGCTCGACACGATGTTCGACCTGCCCAGCATGGACGGGGTGGACGAGGTGATGATCGACAAGGACGTGGTGCTGGGGACCAAGGATCCCGTGCGCGTCTACGCCGAAAAGAAAAAGGCGGGCGCCGGCGACGCCGCCTGATCGCGTTCCGTTTCGAATTGAATCAAGGGCGTCGGGCAGCCGGCGCCCTTTTTGCTCGGGTCGGCATGTGTCACCCCGTTGTCCACAGGCTTAACCATGATCGTTCGTACCTCGTTAACGCGCGGGACTGACTTGTCGGCCCGTCGCCAGCAATGAGGGGAATGATGTGCGCTTCTATCAGGCAACCCGATTTCTGTTTCCAAGCAGCCTGCGCCTGCGGATGTTTACCATCTGTTTCGTGGGCACGCATATCCCGCTGCTGAGCTTTGCGGGGTGGCAGTATCTGAGCGGACGCGTCGATCTGGCGGGCTTGAGCGTCGTTCTTGCGGCGACCCTTGTCGGGACGGGGTTCACGCTGTTCTGCATCGACGCGCTGATGGCGCCGATCCGCTTTGCCACGCGCGCCGTCGCCGCCCTGGAACAGGAACAGACCGCCGCGCTGGAATCGGTGCAGGATGGTGATGTCCTGGCCGATCTGCTCGCCGGTGTCGGCCGCGCGACCGAAGCGACGCAGGTCCGGATCGCGACACTCGACAACGCCGCGCATCGCGATCCGCTGACCGGCCTGCTCAACCGCCGCGGCTTCATGGCCCGGTCCGAGGACGTTGCGGATGGCACGGTCGCGCTGATCGATCTCGATCACTTCAAGTCGGTGAACGACGAGTTCGGACACGATGTCGGCGACGATATCCTCAAGGACTTCGCCGCATTTCTGGCACGCGGGGTGCGCAGGGCGGATCGCGTCGCGCGCTGGGGCGGCGAAGAGTTCGTCGTCCTGTTTCCGGATACCAGCGAGGATGAAGCCGCTGGGATCCTCCGCCGCGTCGCGCGCCGCATGGATGCCGGGCTGATCGATCGTCCGGATGGCAAGCCGGTGACCTGTTCGGGAGGCGTCGTCGCGCTGGACGGGGACACGCTGGCGCGCGCGATCACCCGTGCCGATACGGCGCTCTATGCCGCGAAGGCAGGGGGCCGCAACCAGCTGCGCGTCGGCGCCGAGCATATGCGCGTCGATTGACGCGTCACCGCCGCTGCATGGCCTCGATCGCCTCGTTGCGGCGCAGGATCCGGGCCATCGGGTCGATGACGATATGGGCGTCGGCCGGGACAGTGATCGTCTCCCGCCCCCCGGCCATCGCCACGCGTCTTACCGTTCCATCGATCTGCACGTCGACCGGGAGGGGGAAGGGGCGGGACCCGGCTGTCTTCCATTCCAGCGTCAGCCGGTCCCCCGAGCGCGTCTGCACGAGTTCGGGCAGGGCCGACTGGCGCAGATATACGTCGAAGAACCAGCCGAGATCGCGTTGCGCGGCGGCACTCATCAACGTCTCGAACTCGGCGGTCGAGGAGAAGCGGGGTGTGAAGTTGCCCGGCCTGGGATCGGGGCGACCATAGACCAGCCGGCGTGTCGCATCGAAGAACGGCTTGTCCCCGATCAGATAGCGCAGCGTGTGCAGCACCCACGCGCCTTTGTAGTAGATATCCTGCGCCGGCCCGCCCTGTTCCGACTGATAGACCTGCTCCGTCGTGCGAACCTGCCCCGACACGAGCGGCCGCAGATTGACGATATTTCGGCGCTGCGCTGCCATCATCGCCGCGTAGCGTGCCTCGCCCTCGCGCCACTGGCCGTAGAGCGGCTGCATATACTGGCCATAGCCTTCATGGAGCCAGAAATCGTCCCAGTTGGCGACGGTCATCTGGTTGCCGAACCATTCATGCGCGAGCTCGTGATGGAACAGCCAGTCGAAGCCGGTCTCATCCTTGCGATAGTCATTGCCATAGGCATTGACCGTCTGGTGCTCCATGCCGAGGTGCGGCGTTTCGACCACGCCCAGCTTTTCGTCGGCGAACGGGTAGGGGCCGATCACCATCTCGTAAAAATCGAGCGTCGGCGCGAATTCGGCGAACAGCCCGGCCGCCTGCCGCGCCTTTCCTTCGAGATGCCACAGCTGGAGCGGCACCTTGTTTCCATAGCGGCTGGCATAGGCGCCCTTGATCTCGCGATAGGGGCCGATGTTGAGCGCGACGAGATATGGGTTGATGTTCTTCGCTTCCCACGTCCAGCGCCGCCCGCCGGCTTCCCGCTCGACCGATTTCAGCACGCCGTTCGAAATCGCGGAGACGCCGTCGGGCACGGTGATCGCGATGCGTATCGAAGGCACCTCGCCCGCCGGAAAGTCGAGGCATGGCCAGAACAGGTCGCAGCCATAGCCCTGCGCCGTCGTCGCGGCCCAGGGCTTGCCCATCCAGCTCGACCAGACGAACCCGTCGTCCCACGGCGCGTTGACCGCCTCGTGCGGGCGGCCCGCATAGGCGATCCGCACGCTGGTCTGGCCACCGGCAGGAAGCGGGGCGGGGAGGTCGACGATCAGCCGCCCTTCGGGATTGCGCCATGCGTTCGGTCGCAGCGCAAGTCCATCGACCGAAATCGCACTGACCGGAAAATTCCGGTCGAGGTCGAGCAACAGCCGCGTCTGTCGGATGCGGGTCGACAGCCGCAACGTCGCAACGCCATCCAGAAGCTTCTTCGCCGGTTCGACCCTCACGGCCAGATCGACATGCTCGAGCCGCAGTGCCGCCCGCTCCGGCTCGATCGGTCCACCCGATGTCGCCGTCAGCGCCGTGATCGGCGGCTCGCCCTTTTGCGCCAGCGCGCCCGCGCTGCAGCCGAGGATGGCGATCGCGGCGAACACTGCATTGATGCGTCGCCCCTGCTCCCCATATAGATGGGCGACTCTGCCCCATGCGGGCAGCACCGGAGTGTTCATGAAGACTACCTATCCCGTATTGCCGCTGCGCGACATCGTCGTGTTTCCGCACATGATCGTGCCGCTGTTCGTCGGCCGCGACAAGTCGGTCGCCGCGCTGGAGGCCGCAATGGCCGACGACAAGGAGATTTTCCTGGTCGCGCAGCTCGATCCTGCCAATGACGATCCCGGTCGCGAGGATCTGTACGATACCGGCGTGTCCGCCGAAGTGATGCAGCTGCTCAAGCTACCCGACGGCACCGTGCGCGTGCTCGTCGCGGGCAAGGAGCGCGGCAAGCTGGAGGCGATGAACGAGACCGGTGGATATCTGACCGCGACGGTCTCGCCGGTCGCGGAAAAGCAGACCGAGGGCACCGAGGTTCAGGCGCTGATGCGGTCGGTGATCGACCAGTTCGAGAATTACGCCAAGCTCAACCGCAAGCTGCCGGCCGAGACCGCCGTGCAGCTCGGCGAGATCGAGGAAGCCTCGCGCCTGGCCGACGCGGTCGCGGGGAACATCGCGGTCAAGGTCGCCGACAAGCAAAGCCTGCTGGTCGAGACCGATCCGCAGAAGCGGCTGGAGATGGTGTTCGCCTTCATGGAGGGCGAGCTCGGCGTGCTGCAGGTCGAGAAGAAGATCCGCTCGCGCGTGAAGCGCCAGATGGAGAAGACCCAGCGCGAATATTATCTCAACGAGCAGTTGAAGGCGATCCAGCGCGAACTCGGCAACGAGAATGAGGAAGGCGAGGGCGACGAGATCGCCGAGCTGACCCAGAAGATCGCCACGCTCAAGCTTAGCAAGGAAGCGCGCGGCAAGGCGCAGGCCGAACTCAAGAAGCTCAAGACCATGGCGCCGATGAGCGCCGAGGCGACGGTGGTGCGCAACTATCTCGACGTGCTGCTCGGCCTGCCGTGGGGCAAGAAGTCGAAGCTCAAAAAGGATCTGGTCGAGGCCGAGGCAGTGCTCGACGCGGATCATTACGGGCTGGAGAAGGTCAAGGACCGGATCATCGAATATCTCGCGGTGCAGGCGCGCACCAACAAGCTCAAGGGCCCGATCCTGTGCCTCGTCGGCCCGCCCGGCGTCGGCAAGACCAGCCTGGGCAAGTCGATCGCCAAGGCGACGGGGCGCGAGTTCATCCGCCAGTCGCTTGGCGGCGTGCGCGACGAGGCCGAGATTCGCGGCCATCGCCGCACCTATATCGGATCGTTGCCGGGCAAGATCGTCACCAACCTGAAAAAGGCGGGGACCAGCAATCCGCTGTTCCTGCTCGACGAGATTGACAAGCTCGGCCAGGATTTCCGCGGCGACCCCGCGAGCGCGCTGCTCGAGGTGCTCGATCCCGAGCAGAACGGCAAGTTCCAGGACCATTATCTGGAGATCGACGTCGATCTGTCGGACATCATGTTCGTGACGACCGCCAACTCGCTCAACCTGCCGCAGCCGTTGCTCGACCGCATGGAGATCATCCGGCTCGAAGGCTATACCGAGGACGAGAAGGTCGAGATCGCCCAGGGCCATCTCCTCGCCAAGCAAATCGACGCGCATGGCCTCAAGGACGGCGAATTCGAGCTGACCGAGGACGGTCTGCGCGACCTGATCCGCTATTACACGCGCGAAGCGGGCGTCCGTACGCTCGAGCGCGAGATCGCGAAGCTTGCGCGCAAGGCGCTGCGTCGCATCCTCGAGGGCAAGGCGGAAAGCGTCGTCGTCACGCCCGAGAATCTCCACGAGTTCGCCGGGGTGCGCAAATATCGCTTCGGCATCGGCGAGGAGGAGCATCAGATCGGCGCGGTCACCGGCCTCGCCTGGACCGAGGTCGGCGGCGAGCTGCTCACGATCGAAAGCGTGACCGTGCCCGGCAAGGGCGCGATCAAGACCACCGGCAAGCTGGGCGACGTCATGAAGGAGAGCGTCGATGCGGCGTTCAGCTTCATCCGCGCCCGCAGCCCGAGCTATGGGATCAAGCCCAGCATCTTCGCGCGCAAGGACATCCACGTCCACCTTCCCGAGGGCGCGGTGCCCAAGGACGGGCCCTCGGCGGGCATCGGGCTGGTGACCGCGATCGTGTCGACGCTGACCGGCGTGCCGGTGCGCAAGGACATCGCGATGACCGGCGAGGTTACGTTGCGCGGTCGCGTGCTGCCGATCGGCGGGCTCAAGGAGAAGCTGCTCGCCGCGCTGCGCGGCGGCATCAAGATGGTGCTGATCCCGCAGGAGAACGAGAAGGATCTGGCGGAAATTCCGGCGAATATCCGCGAGGGGCTGGACATCGTGCCCGTCGCGCATGTCGACGAGGTGCTGAAACTGGCACTCACCGGACCGCTGACCGCGATCGACTGGACCGATGCCGATGAATTGGCCGCGCAACCGCCGGCCGTGGTCGGTGGAGCGGGGAGCGATCCGCTGCGCCATTGACGGTTGATGCCGCGTAAACGCCGAATCTGATCGGATTCGTCCAAATCTTGCCGCTTTCCGCTTTACAGCGGGGCCGGGAGGCGTTTTGCTAATCAACCGGCATCCCGGTGCCGTGATTCCATTATCTACGCCTACCAAAATAAGCAGGGGTTCAAAGGGCATGAACAAGCAGGAACTGATCGCGACGGTCGCCGACACGGCAGGCCTGAGCAAGGGGGACGCCAGCAAGGCCGTGGAAGCGGTGTTCGACGCGGTCACCACCTCGCTCAAGAAGGGCGACGAGGTCCGTCTGGTGGGCTTTGGCACATTCTCGGTCTCGAAGCGCAAGGCTTCGACGGGCCGCAACCCGCGCACGGGCGAGCCGATGACGATCAAGGCGTCGTCGCAGCCCAAGTTCAAGGCTGGCAAGGGCCTGAAGGACGCGGTCAACTAAACGGAGCAGGACGGGGCTGGACAAGCCGGTTCCGTCCTTTTAGAGGCTCCGCTCCCCGGGCCACTCCGGGGAGTTCCGATCCGTCGGAACCGTCATCGGCGCGCCGCACGCGCGTCGGGGCATCGGGCGCGTAGCTCAGTGGTAGAGCACTGTGTTCACACCGCAGGGGTCGCTGGTTCAATCCCAGCCGCGCCCACCATTTCAAAGACCCGCCGGACCCGATCCGGCGGGTTTTTTGCTGTACGCGTCGTTCGCGGGCGGCCGGGGCGCGGATCGTAACGCGTCTGTCATCGTCGTCACGAAACCGTCATTTCAACGTCATCGAACTTTCTCCCAAATCCCATCGCTCCGTCATCGTTGCCTCGTAGCGCGGCCCTTGTGATCGGCAGGGGGAGCTTCCGAGTCGATCCGGGGCGCCCGCCCATCATCCTGCAAACCGGATCGAACCGGACGGAGATTTTCATGGCCGACTTCAAGCGTTTCAGCCTCATTCTGATGACCGGCGTCGCCGGCGCGACCCTTGCCGCCTGCGACGGCGCGAGCAGCGTCGCCTCGCCCGGTGAGGGCGTGATCGTGGTTCCGGCGCCGACCCCGGCACCGTCCCCCTCGCCGAGCCCGTCGCCGACGCCGACCCCAGGAACCCCGGCCGCCAGCTGCCCGTCGGGCTTCACCGATGCCGGCATCGTCGGCAGCTTCCGCGGCTGCCGCATTCCCTCGCTGATCAATACCGCCGTCACGCTGCAGAAGCTGCCGGGCGTCGCCTATGAGATGAACGGCCGCGTCGACGTCGGCGTCGATCGTGGTGGCGCCGGCACCGGCGGCACCGCCGCCAGCCTGACGATTCAGCCGGGCGTGATCGTCTATGCCAACACGACCAACGCCGACAACGACTTCCTGGTCGTCAACCGCGGCTCGACCATTAATGCCGAGGGTACCGCGGCCCAGCCGATCATCTTCACCGCGCAGCAGAACCTGACCGGCGGCGTGACCGACGAATCGCAGGGTTTGTGGGGCGGCATCATCCTCGCCGGCCGCGCACCGATCTCGAACTGCAACCTCGCGGGCGTCACCGGCGGGTCGGTGAACTGCGAGAACGTCGTCGAAGGCACCGGCAACGCGCTGTACGGCGGCGCCAGCCCGGGCGACAATTCGGGCGTGATGCGCTATGTCCAGATCCGCTATTCGGGCACGGTCATCAGCCCGAACAACGAGCTGCAGGGCCTGACCACCGGCGGCGTCGGCAACGGCACCCGCATTGAATATGTTCAGGTCCACAACAGCTCGGACGACGGCATCGAAATCTTCGGCGGCACGCACAACGCCCGCTATTTCATCGTTACCGGCGCCGATGACGACAGCTTCGACACGGATGTGGGCTGGAAGGGCTTCATCCAGTTCGCGATCGCGATCCAGAAGCCGTCGAACAGCACCGGCGACAACTATGTCATGGAAATCGACTCGAACAACAACGAAGACGCGACCCCGCGTCAGTTCGGTCGCATCGCCAACTTCACCTTCGTCCACACCTCGAGCGCGACCAATGCCGGTCTGCGCATCCGCGGCGGTGCCGACTTCAACTTCGTGAACGGCATCCTCGTTTCGGGTAAGCCCTGCCTCAACGTGCTCGCAGGCACCACGGACAACGGCGGGAAGTCGACGATCCGACCGGCGAACCCGGCGATCGACGAGCAGGGTCCGCCGCAGTTCAACTCGGTGTATTTCGCCTGCACCGGCGCGCTGTCGGCCGAAAGCGCGGTGAACAGCATCACCGTGACCAACGCCGAGCAGGAAGCCCTGGTCGATGCCGGTACCAATAACGTTAAGAACGGCACTGCGGCGAATGCGCTGACGTCGGGCTATCTGCCGGGCAGCGGGGCCGCGGGCGTGACCGCCTTCAACGCGGCGACGCTCAACCCTTCGGGCACCTCGTTCCTGGTCAACACCAGCTATATCGGCGCGATCAGCGGCCCGAGCGACACCTGGTACCAGGGTTGGACCTGCAACTCGAACCGCGCGAACTTCGGCGCGGCGGGCAGCGCGTGCACGACCGTTCCGGTCACCTGATCGGAGCGTGATCGACCCACCGGAACCGGCGGAAAAGGGGCCGCCGGTTCCGGTCCTTCCTTGGCGGGACCAGCTTCTGAAGGCGCCAGCCTCCGCAAGCGCAGGGCTCTGAAAACGCCAGCCTCTGAAAACGGACGTCAAAAGATGAAAAAGAGCACCGCCTTCGGAAGTCTGCTGCTTCTGACCACGCAACTCGTCGCGCCGCACGCGCTCGCGCGGGCTGCGCAGGATCCCGCCGTCGTATCGCCGGGCCAGGACGATCCTGCGGCGCAAGAGGAAGAGGTCGAAATCTCCGCCCCCGGCGCGGGCGATACCAGCGACGAGATCGTCGTGATCGGCCGCAACATTCCCAACGTCATCAAGGCGACCCCGCAGGTCGTGTCGGTGCTGTCGAGCGCGGACATCGCGCGCTCCGGCGAGGGCGACATCGCGGGCGCGCTCACCCGCGTCACCGGCCTCAGCGTCGTCGGCAACGGCTTCGTCTATGTCCGCGGCCTTGGCGACCGCTATTCCTCCTCGCTGCTCAACGGCCTGCCGCTGCCCAGCCCCGAGCCGCTGCGCCGCGTCGTGCCGCTCGACCTGTTCCCGACCAACATCGTCGGATCGGCGCTGGTGCAGAAGAGCTATTCGGCGAACTATCCGGGCGAATTCGGCGGCGGCGCGATCAACATTACCACCCGTGCCGCGCCGCGCGACGGCTTTTTCGAGGTCGAGGGGTCGGTCGGTTTCGACACGGTGACCACCAGCGAGCTCGGCTACACCTATGACGGCGGCGGCGCCGATGTGTTCGGCTATGACGATGGCGAGCGTACCGTGCCCGGTTTCATCAAGGCAGCCGGCGCCGACGGCACGTCGATCAGCGATCCGTCACAGCTGATCCAGCTGTCGAACGCGCCGACCACGGTGGTGTTCGAAAACTATCACATCCCCGCCAACTGGTCGGTCGGTACGAGCTTCGGCAAGACCTTCGACACCGGCAATTTCCGCATCGGCGTGATCGGCGCGGGCGGCCTGTCGAACAGCTGGCAGACGCGCGCCCAGAAGCAGCAGGTCGCGATCGGCGCCGATGGCGGCCTCGCCAGCGACGGCAACCAGGTGACCACTGACAACCGCATCATCGCCAACGGCATGCTCGGGATCGGCATCGAGACCGGCGAGCATGTCATCCGCTTCACCAACGTCTATATCCACGACACGCTGAAGCAGGCGATCATCGGCCTGTACGACGAAGAGAATTACGGCATTCCGGGCCAATATGGCGTCCCGTCCTTCTCCACCCAGAACACCAACTGGTTCGAACGCCAGCTGTTCACCAGCCAGGTCGTCGCCGAGCTGGATTTCGGTGCGCTCGATGTCGACCTGCGCGGCGCCTATGCCAATACCAAGCGCAAGGCGCCCTATGAGCGCGCGTTCCGCTACGAATTCAATCCGACGGTCAACGACTATACCAACTCGCTCAGCGCCCCCAGCGGCGCGACGATCGCGTTCAGCGACCTGAACGAGGATCTGTGGGCCGGTGCCGCGGACTTCGCCTATGAGTTCGACAGCGCGCGCCCGATCACCGTGTCGGCGGGCTATGCCTATACCGACACCTTCCGCACTTCGAGCCGTTATTTCTTCCGCTTCGTCGGGCCGAACAACGGGCCGGTGAACCTGGCGGTATCGCAGCAGCGCCCCGACTATCTGCTGTCGGACTACAACATCCAGACCTACGGCATCACGCTGCGCAACGAATCGACCGGGACTGGCGCGGCCGCCTATGACGCCTCGCTCAAGGTTCATGCCGGCTATGTGCAGGGTGAGGCCGAACTGCTCGACGGCCTGCGTGCCTCGGTCGGTGTGCGCTACGAAACCGCCAAGCAGCGCGTGCTGCCCACCGGTGCGGTCGCGGGGACCAATCTCGACAACGACTATTTCCTGCCCGCCGCGACGGTGACGTGGAATTTCGCGCCCGACATGCAGCTGCGCGTGCACGGATCGAAGACGATCGCCCGCCCGCAGTTCCGCGAGCTCGCTCCGCAGCTGTACCAGGACTTCGAGAGCAGCCGCCAGTTCATCGGCAACCCGCTGCTGATCGACTCGCAGCTGTACAATGCCGAAGCGCGCTACGAATGGTATTATGCGCGTGACCAGCGCATCTCGCTCGCCGGCTTCTTCAAGAAGATCGACAATCCGATCGAAGCGGTGGCGTTCGTCGCCGCAGGCTCGACCTCGCTCCAGACCGGCTTCTCCAACGCGCCCAGCGCGAAGCTGTACGGCGGTGAGATCGAAGCGGTGAAGTACATCCCGCTCGATACCCTGGGCGACGGTTTCTTCGCCACCAAGCGGCTCGTGCTGATCGGCAACTACACCTACACCAAGTCGAAGCTGGAAACGGGCGATGAGCTGGTCCCAAGCCCGATCCTGGGCGCGCCGGCGGTGCAATCCTCGCTGCTGTTCGATGACGGTGCCCCGCTGGTCGGCCAGTCGGATCACCTCGTCAACTTCCAGCTCGGGATCGAGGACACCGCCTCGCTTTCGCAGCTGACGGTGCTGTTCAACTATGCGAGCGAGCGCGTCACCAACCGCGGTCCGGTGGTCGAGGGCGTGCGCCTGCCCGACATCGTCGAAAAGCCCGGCCTGACGATCGACGTCGTGGCCCGGCAGGGCTTCAAGCTGGCGGGGGCGGAGTTCGAGCTGAAGTTCGAGGGACGCAACCTCACAAAGACACGGTACCAGGAATATCAGTCCTTCCCGAACGACGTGCGCGTCGACACCAACACCTATGATGTCGGCCGCAAGTTCACGGTCGGGCTCAGCGCCAAGTTCTGATCGGCGGCATCGAACGCGGAAAGGGCCGTCCCGTGGGGGCGGCCCTTTTCGTATCACCCCCAGGGTCGCTCGCGAAACCATTTGGTGATGACGTACTTCGTCCCGGCGCGCACCTTCATCGCGTGGTGGAGCGTGGTGGGGTTGGGGGTGCCGTCGGGACGCAGGTTGCTCCAGGCCAGCAGCTTGCCCGGCTCGGGCTGGATGATCTTGTCGATCGCCTTGAACCGCGTCGCGCCACCCGCTTCGACGGCGTTGAGATAGATCATCACCGTCCAGGTACGCTGCCCGGCGACCGAGCAGAATTTGTCGAAGTCGACGCCGGTCGGCTCGAAATAGTCGGTGTGCGCCTTGAACTCCTGCCCCACGGCATAGCGCTGGCCCTGCAGCGGCTCGCCATGCGCGGGATCGAGGCCGATAAAGTCGCAGATCAGCGCATCGAGCCGCCGCGACAGGTCGCCGTCCACCGGCAGGTCGCACGTCTCGCTCGTGCGGAACACCGCGTCGCCATTATAGTCGGACACCAGCGACGGACGCCGGTCGCGGTCGATCATTCCCATCAGCTCCGCACAGAAAGGGGCGTCGAGAAAGCTCTTACGGATGAACAGCGTCAGCTTGGGCGTCGGGACTTTCTGAACGCCCGGCTGCGCGCCGAGCCGTTCGATCACCGGCTCGATCGGAAAGCCGCAGGCGGGGTAGGGGGTCGTCATGCCGCGCTTTTGCCAGAAGGTGAGGGGCCTCGCCAGCATCTGGCGACGACTTAAAAGCGTCACACAAACGCAAGATCGGCGTCATCTGACCGCCATAGCGCAGCAACATGCGCGACGCGGCAGGCTTCGAAAAACTGGTTCTGGCAGCGAAGCACGCGCGGGCCACGGCGCTGCATGTCGTGCAGGGCGACGACGGCCTCACGATACTGGCGCGGATCGGCGGAGAACTCAGCCGCTTTCGCGCCGCGCCCGCGCCCGCGCCCGCGCCGGCCGAATGGTTCGCGCATGCGGCCGCCCATCCGCTCGCGACGCGTGACGATGATCGCATCGTGATCGATCTGTCTGGCGCGGCGCACGCCGATTGCGGGCTGGCTGCGCTGGCCATGCCGGAAGACATGCTCGGCCGCCTCCGGGGTGCCCTGCGCGCCGGCGGCGGCGCGTTGCTGATTGCGTCGCAGGATGCCGATGCCCTGCGCCGCGTCATGGCCGCCGCAGCCCAAGCGCCGGGGGAGCGATATGTCGCCCGCGTGCCGGGCGGTCGCGACGATCTGGAGCGTGCGGGGCGGATGGACTGCGACTCGATCCTGCTCGGCCCGTGCACGGATCGTGCGGCGATCGATACCGCTTTCGATCTGGCGCAGCAGGGCCGCCGGGTGGTGATCGGGATCGACGCCGAAACGATCGTCGCGGCGATCACGCAGCTGCGCGCATGGCGCGTGAACCGCTATGGGATCGCGCTCGGGCTGCGCGCGCTGATCGCGGTCCGGCCCGAGCGCCGCTTGTGCAGCGCCTGTAGCAATCCCGCGCAGGCCCGCGGATCGGATGCCGCACTGCTTGGCGTCGATCCGGGCACGGTCATCTATCGGCCGGGCGGATGCGCCGCCTGCGGTCACAGCGGTTTCGACGGCACCGCATTGCTGTTCGAAACCGTCGCGATCGACAATGACCTGCGCCGCCTGCTGGTGGAGGGGGGCGATGCCACTATGCTGGCGCGGCACGCTTTCATGCACTGCCCCACGCTTGCCGCGTCGGCGCGGGGCATGGCGCGCGAGGGGCAGATTTCGGTCGATGCCGCGATCGCGATCACGCGTGAGGCGGGGCGCGCGGGGGTCAGCGGGACCGGCTTGCATCCCCATCTTCTGCCCTCGAACACACAGCGACTTGACGCCGGGCCCTTCTCGCCGCTAAGCGCGCGCCTCCACGGCGATCGTAGTTCAATTGGTTAGAGCACCGGCTTGTGATGCCGGGGGTTGCGGGTTCAAGTCCCGTCGATCGCCCCATTTTCCCACCGCTGACATTTTGGACTGGCGCTGGGCTGCGCGGAAGAATATTACGCGCCCTCGAAATATTGTTATTCGACTGGAAGCGCCATGACCGCGGTTTGGGACCTGCCCGATTTCGATGCCCATGAGGGCGTGCACCTCATCACCGATCCCGCCAGCGGCCTGCGCGCGGTGATCGCGGTCCATTCGACCAATCTTGGCCCCGCCGCGGGCGGCGTGCGTTTCTGGCACTATGCCGACGGCAATGCGGCGATCACCGATGCGCTGCGCCTGTCGCGCGGCATGAGCTTCAAGAACGCCATGGCCAGCCTGCCTTTGGGCGGCGGCAAGGGCGTCGTGCTTGCCTCCGAGCCGGGCGCGACGATCAGCGAGGCACAGCTGATCGCATTCGGCGAGGCCGTCGAGTCGCTCGGCGGCCGCTATGTCACCGCCGAAGACGTCGGCATGTCCGAAGCGCGGATGAAGGTGATCGCCACGCGCACCCGCCATGTCTCGGGCCTGCCGGTCGCGGGCGGCGATGCCGGCGGCGATCCCGGGCCGTTCACCGCGCTCGGCATCTATCTCGGCGTCAAGGCGGCGGCGAAGCGCGCGCTGGGCGCCGACAGCATGGACGGCGTCCATGTCGCGATCCAGGGCGTGGGCAGCGTCGGCGGCGGTCTCGCCCGCCGCCTCGCTGCGGACGGCGCGAAGCTGACCCTCGCCGACGTGAACGCCGATCGGGCCAGCGCGCTCGCCGCGGAACTTGGCGCCGATACGGTCGCCGCCGACGCGATCCTGGGCGTCGAGGCCGAGATCTTCAGCCCCAACGCACTCGGCGCGATCCTGACCGAGGCGAGCATCGCCGCGCTGACCTGCAAGGTCGTCGCGGGCGGCGCCAACAATCAGCTCGCGACGCCGCAAGACGGCGCCCGCATCCATGCGCGCGGCATCCTCTACGCACCCGATTACGTTATCAACGCGGGCGGCATCATCAATGTCGGCCTCGAATATCTCGGCCAGGGCGACCGCGCCGAGGTGGAGGCGCGCATCGCCCGCATCCCCGATCGCCTCGCCGAAGTGTGGGACGAGAGCGATCGCACCGGCGACCCGGCGAGCGAAGTCGCGGACCGCATCGCAATGCGGCTGATCGGGCGGGGATAGACCGGGCATGCGCACCGTCTTCGGGACCGCCAGCGTGCGCCTCTATCACCTCAGCGATCAGGATGCCGCGGCGCACACCCTGTTCTACGGACCGCTCAGCGAAGCGCTGGCGATCGCGAGCCAGCAGACCGAAGACGTCCAGTCCGGCCTGTGGCTCGCGACCGAGAATGACGTGGTCCCGTATCTCGAGCTGAGCGACGGATAGCGCTGATTTAGGCCTGTGGCGGAGAGGGTGGGATTCGAACCCACGGTAGGCTTGCACCTACGGCGGTTTTCAAGACCGCTGCCTTAAACCACTCGGCCACCTCTCCGCGCGGCATGCGCCTTAGGGCTTTCGCCGCGTTTTCCGCAAGAGCCTAGCGATTTCCCCGATGCGGGGGGTTCATGCCCGCCGTCGCCTGTGGCAGAGAGGCGCAATGCGAGGATCCAAGGGCCTGATGCGGCGGTTCGTTTTGGTTGGCACGGCGGTCGTGGCGCTCGGCGCCGCGGGCGCACCGGCGGTGGCGCAGGACGAGGCCGGGTTCCAGGCCTATATCAACGGGCCACTGCGCCAGCAGGCGCTGGCCGAAGGGGTGAGCGCACGCACGCTCGACGCCGTGCTCCCATCGCTCACCTACAACCCGCGCGTGATCGAACTGGATCGCGACCAGCCAGGCGGAAGCTCGAACGCGCCGATCCCCAATTTCGCGCCCTACAAGGCGCGCCATGTCGATGCCGCACGGATCGGGCGGGGGCGCGAGACCTATCGCCGGTTGCGCACCAAATTGGAGCGGGTCGAGCGCGAAACCGGCGTGCCCGAATCGATCATGGTTGCGATCTTCGGGCATGAAACAAATTACGGAAGCTATACCGGCGGCTTCGATCTGCCGCGCAGCCTCGCCACGCTCGCCTATGAAGGCCGCCGCCGCAGCCTGTTCGCCGGCGAATTCATCGCGACGATGAAGATGGTCGATCGCGGCGTCCCGCGCGACCGGCTGAAGGGCAGCTGGGCGGGCGCGTTCGGCTATCCGCAGTTCCTTCCGTCGGTCTATCTGCGCCTCGCGCGCGACGGGGACGGGGACGGTGTCGCCAATATCTGGTCGAACGAGGCAGATACGCTCGCGTCGATCGCCAATTACTTCGTCAACGCCGGGTGGCGTCCGGGCCAGCCCTGGGGCATCGCGGTCACCGTTCCGGCGAGCCTCGACCGCCGTGCGCTGGAGAACCGCACCGTACCGACGCGCTGCTCGCGCGTGTTCGAGCGGCATTCGCAGTGGCGGACGATGTCCGAATGGCGTGCGCTGGGCGTGGTCCCGCAATCGGGCCGCTGGCCGGACGGCAATATCCAGGCGACGCTGCTCGAGCCCGATGGGCCTGGCAGGACCGCCTATCTGCTCACCGGCAACTACCGCGTGATCCTCGATTACAATTGCTCCAATTTCTATGCGCTTTCGGTGGGGTTGCTGGCCGATGAAGTCGAGAATTAGCCTGGTCGCCGCCGCGCTGCTCGCGGCGTGCAGCGGGGGCGGGGGCGATCTTCAGGAACTGCCGCCGGCGGCAGCCGGTCCGGCGCCCGAGGCCAACCTGCCGCCCGCCTATCCCGCGCCCGCCGCTGGCGAAGGTGCTCCCGCTACCGGCGATGGGCCGCAGGGCAGCTCGCGCCTGCGTCCGGGCGAGGAGCGCTATGACCGCGTCGGCTATGCCGGTTATGCGGGCGCAGGGGAGGGCGTGTTCGCGCTCAGCTCGGTCCTGCCGCAGGGCAGCCATGCCGAAGTCACCGCGCTCGATACCGGCAAGACCATCCTGATCCTGATCCGCGGGCCCGGCCAGGGTCTGATCGAGCTATCCGGCGCCGCCGCGCGACAGCTTGGCGTCACCGGCACCCCGCCGGTCCGCGTGCGCCGCACCTCCGTGACCGCGCAGGATGCAACCGCGCTCGCCGCCGGGCAGCCGGTGCCGCCCCGCGCAGACGCCCCGCCCGCCTTGCTCGCCGGCCTGCGCCGTCGCCTTGGTGCCACCCCCCGCGAGGAAGCCGCCGCGCCCCCGCCCGAGCGTCCGGCCCGTCCGGCCCGCCAGCCGGCACAACCCGCCGCACGGCCGAGCCGCGGCCTGTTCGTGCAGGTTGCCGCGCTCTCCAGCGCCGCCCGCGCAAAGGCGCTCGCCGACCAGCTCGGCGGCATCGTGCGCCCCGGGGGTGGGGTCTATCGCATCCAGCTCGGCCCCTATACCAGCAGCGCCGCCGCCGAGCGCGCCCGCGCCGATGTGGCGCGACGCGGTTTTGGCGACGCCCGCATCATCTCCGTTCCGTAACTCCAGCGTTGGACCGATAACGACCCATGAAGAAGTTCCTCCTCGCCACCATCGCGCTTTCGTTCACCGTCGCGCCCGGCTCCGCGCAGACCCCTCCGTTCGAGACCGCTGCGCCGGTCGCCTATCTCGAGGATCTTTCGTCCGACGCGGTGCTGTTCGCCAAGGACGCCGATCGTCGCATGCCACCGGCATCGATGGCGAAGATGATGACCGCCTATGTCGCGTTCGACCTGATCAAGCAGGGCAAGCTCAAGCTCGACACCATGGCCGATGTCCGGCCCGAGACGTGGCGGAAATGGCATGGTCCTTCAGCGGGTTCGACGATGTTCCTGTCGCCGGGTCAGAAGGTCAGCGTCGAAAATCTGCTCAACGGCATCATGGTCGTTTCGGGTAACGATGCCTGCGTGGTGTTGGCCGAACATATCGCCGGTACCGAAGAGGCGTTCGTCAACCTGATGAACCAGAAGGCCAAGGAAATCGGCCTCACCGGCAGCCGCTTCGGCACGTCGAACGGCTGGCCCGACGAGGGGCGCACCTACGTCACCGCGCGCGATCTGGCGAAGCTGGCCAAGGCGACGATCGTCAATCACCCCGATCTCTACAAGCGCTTCTACTCCAAGGAGAGCTTCACCTTCGGCACCACCATGGGCGGCGCGCCGATCACCCAGGCGAACCGCGATCCGCTGCTCGGTCGCGTCCGGGGCGCCGATGGCCTAAAGACCGGGCATACCGAGGAAGCGGGCTACGGCTTCACCGGGTCGGCCGAGCAGAATGGCCGCCGCCTGGTGATGGTCGTCGCCGGCCTGACCAGCTTCAATCAGCGGATCGAGGAATCGGTCAAGTTCATGGACTGGGGCTTCCGCGCATGGTCGTCGCGCAAGCTGGTAAGCAAGGGCCGCACGGTCGAGCAGGCCGCCGTCCAGCTGGGTGATGCATCGCAGGTTGGCCTCGTCGCCCCGCGCGACCTCGCCATCGCCATCCCCTCGGGCGCCAGCCCCGATCTACGCGCGACCGTGGTCTATCGGGGCCCAATCAAGGCGCCGATCAAGGCCGGCCAGCATATCGCCGACCTCGTCGTCACCTCGCCCGGCCTGCCCGAGCAGCGCCTGCCGCTGGTCGCCGCCGCCGATGTCGGTGAGGCCGGCTTCTTCGGCCGCATCTGGGCCGGCCTGATGTCGCTGTTCGGCGCGTGAGGGGGCGCTTCCTCAGCCTCGAAGGCGGGGAGGGGGCGGGCAAGTCGACCCAGGCGAAGCGGCTGGCAGCGGCGCTGGAGGCGCGCGG
This sequence comes from Sphingomonas plantiphila, assembly GCF_046000505.1. Classification (NCBI taxonomy): domain Bacteria; kingdom Pseudomonadati; phylum Pseudomonadota; class Alphaproteobacteria; order Sphingomonadales; family Sphingomonadaceae; genus Sphingomonas; species Sphingomonas plantiphila. Next base: position 360,065 of record NZ_JBELQC010000002.1, read on the forward strand.
CGTCCACGTCGTCCTGACCCGCGAACCGGGCGGGACCGAGGGTGCGGAGGCGATCCGCGGGCTGCTGATGCAGGGCGCGGTCAACCGCTGGAGCGCGCATACCGAAACCCTCCTGTTCGCCGCCGCGCGCGCCGATCATGTCGAAAAGCTGATCCGGCCCGCGGTGGAGGCGGGCAGCTGGGTGCTGTGCGACCGCTATGTCGATTCGACCCGCGCCTATCAGGGTGCGCAGGATATCGACGACGCCGCGATCCTGGCGCTGCACGGGTTCGGGTCTAAGGGGCTGTTGCCCGACCGCACGCTGATCCTCGACCTGCCCGACGGCGCCGGCCATGCCCGCTCGATCGCGCGCGACGGGGGCGCCGCCGACCGCTTCGGCGCGCGCGGGCCGGACTTTCACAACGCGGTCGCCGCGCAGTTCCGCCGCATCGCCGCGGCCGAACCCGATCGCGTGCGGCTGATCGATGCATCGGGCAGCATGGATGACGTCACGACGTCACTCATGGACGCGCTCGCCGACCTGCTGCCATGACGTCAATGCCCGGCAACGCCGCCGCAAAGGCCGCGTTTCGCGCCGCCATGTCGGGCGGCCAGTTGCACCACGCATGGCTGTTCACCGGCCCGGAAGGTCTCGGCAAAGCCGCTTTCGCCCGGGCCGCAGCCGCGCGGATGCTGGCTGAAGGGGCGGGACAGGAACCGCCCACGGACGATTTCAACCTGCCGGAGGACAACCCCACCCGCCGTCTGATCGAGTCCGGCGCGCATCCCGATTATCGCGTGCTGACCCGCCTGCCCAAGGATGCCGACAAGCCGGGCGAGAATCTCGCGCGCTCGATCACGATTGCGCAGGTCCGCGCACTCAATCCGATGTTCGCGACCAAGCCGAGCATGTCGAGCCGGCGCGTCATCATCATCGATGCGATCGACGATGTCGAACGGCCGGGCGCCGCCAACGCGCTGCTCAAGAATCTCGAGGAGCCGCCGGCCGGCACGATCTTCCTGCTCGTCAGCCATTCGCCGGGGCGCCTGCTTCCGACAATCCGCTCGCGCTGCCGCGTGCTCCGCTTCGACCCGCTGGCCGATAGCGAGGTCGCGGCTGTGCTGCGTGGACAGCTGCCCGAGGCGAGCGCGGCGGAGATCGACGCGCTGGTCCGCGCAGGCAACGGCTCGCCGGGCAAGGCGCTCGGCTTTGCCGGGCTCGACCTCGCGACGCTCGACGGCGAGATGGCGGCGATCGCCGAGCGCGGCGATCTGGACAACGCCATTCGCGCCCGCCTCGCCAAGACATTGGGCACCAAGGCGGCGCAGCCACGCTACGAGGCGTTCCTCGCCCGCGTCCCCGCCTTCGCGCTCGCCGAGGCGCGCGGTCGGCAGGGCACAGCACTGGCCGAGGCGATCGCGGTGTATGAGGCCGCATCGCAGCTCGGCCCGATCGCGCTCGCCCAGTCGCTCGATGCGCAGGCCACGGTGTTCGAGATGGGCGGGATCCTGGCACGGCTGGCGAAGCGCTGACTGCTTTCGCCGCAGCGCAGAAGCCGCTAGAGCCGCCCCATGTCCGAACGCTATTACATCACCACCGCGATCCACTATCCGAACGGCAAGCCGCATATCGGCCACGCCTATGAGATGATCGCCGCCGACGCGATCGCCCGCTTCCAGCGGCAGGCGGGGCGCGACGTGCGCTTCCAGACCGGCACCGACGAGCATGGCCTCAAGATCGCGCAGACCGCGCGCGCGCGCGACCTCACCCCCCGCCAGCTCGCCGATGAAATGTCCGCCTATTTCAGTGATATGGCGAACGATCTAAATATTTCGTATGATCGCTTCATCCGCACCGTCGACGCCGATCATTACGCTGCGAGCCAAGCGATCTGGGAGGCGATGGAGGCCAAGGGCGACCTGTATCTCGACCGCTACGAAGGCTGGTATTCGGTCCGCGACGAAGCGTTCTACGAGGAAAAGGAGCTGACCGAGGGGGAGGGCGGCGTCAAGCTGTCGCCCCAGGGCACGCCGGTCGAGTGGACCGCCGAGGAAACCTGGTTCTTCCGCCTGTCCAAATATCAGCAGCCCTTGCTCGATCTCTACGCCGCCAATCCCGACTTCATCCGCCCGGAGCGCTCGCGCAACGAGGTGGTGAAGTTCGTCGAAGGCGGGCTGGTCGATCTGTCGGTCTCGCGCACCAGCTTCGACTGGGGCGTCCCGGTGCCCAATTCGCCCGGCCACGTCATGTATGTTTGGGTCGACGCGCTGACCAACTATCTCACCGGCACCGGCTATCCGGACAAGGGCAGCGCGCTCGCGCGCTACTGGCCGGCAAACCTGCACCTGATCGGCAAGGACATCACGCGCTTCCACGCCGTCTACTGGCCCGCCTTCCTGATGTCGGCCGAGATTCCGCTGCCCAAGCAGGTCTTCGCGCACGGCTTCATCCTCAACCGCGGCGAGAAGATGTCGAAATCGACCGGCAATGTCGCTGATCCGATGGAGCTGACGCGCCTCTATGGCGTCGATGCGCTGCGCTATTTCCTGCTGCGCGAAGTCGCGTTCGGCAATGACGGCAGCTTCAGCGACGAAGCGATCGTGACGCGCGCCAATGCCGATCTGGCAAACAGCTTCGGCAATTTGGCGCAGCGGACGCTGTCATTCATCGCCAAGAATCTGGAAGGCGCGCTCCCCGAAACCGGCCGCGGCGATCCAGCCGATGCCGAGCTACTGGCGACGATCGACGAAGCGGGACGCGAGTTCCGCAGCGCCTTCGAAAGCCTCGCGCTCAATCAGGCGCTCGAGGCGTGGATGCGCGCCGTCTTCGCCTGCAACCAGTATATCGACGTTCAGGCGCCCTGGGCGCTGCGCAAGACCGATCCCGATCGGATGCACGCCGTGCTCGGCACGCTGGTGCGCGCGATCCGCGATCTCGCCATTCTGGTCCTGCCGGTGATCCCGGAGTCGGCAGGCAAGATCCTCGACCAGCTCGGGCAGGACGCGCGTGACCATGCAGCGCTCGACGACAAGGGCTGGTACGATGCCGCCGTGACGTCAGGCTTCCGCCTCGCACTGCCGACCGGTGTGTTCCCCCGGCTCGTGCTCGCCGAGGAGGCGCCGGCATGAGACTCGCCGACAGCCATTGCCACCTCAACTACAAGGGGCTGGCCGAGGATCAGGAAGCCGTTCTCGCCCGTGCGCGCGACAGCGGCGTGGTGGCGATGCTCAACATTGCGACGCGCGAGAGCGAATGGGACGAGGTGCTCGCCACCGCCGAGCGCGAGGCCGATGTGTGGTCCACCGTCGGCATCCACCCGCACGAAGCCGACGAGCATCCGCACATCGATACCGCCAAGCTGGTGTCGCGCGCCCAGCACCCCCGCGTCGTCGGCATCGGTGAGACCGGGCTGGACTATTATTACGACCACAGCGACCGCGCGCAGCAGCAGAAGAGCTTCCGCGCGCATATCGCCGCGAGCCGCGAGACCGGCCTCCCGCTGATCGTCCACACCCGCGATGCGGAGGCGGATACCGCTGCGATTCTGGCGGAGGAAATGGGGAAGGGGGCCTATCCCGGCGTCATCCACTGCTTCACAGCGAGTGGAGACTTTGCCGACAAGGCACTGGAATTGGGCTTTTATATCTCCATATCGGGGATCGTGACGTTCAAGAACGCCCGTGATCTCCAGGAAACCGCCGCGCGGCTGCCGCTGGATCGGCTGCTGATCGAGACCGACGCCCCCTTCCTCGCCCCGGTCCCCCATCGCGGCAAGACCGGCGAACCGGCCTTCGTTGCGGACACCTGCCGATTCCTCGCGCAGCTGCGCGGCATGGATGCCGAAGAACTGGCCGAGGCGACCCGCGAAAACTTTCACCGCCTGTTCGCAAAGACACTGGCGACCGCGTGAAGGTCCGCATCCTCGGCTCTGGAACATCCTCCGGCGTCCCGCGGATCGGGAACGACTGGGGCGCCTGCGATCCGACCGATCCGCGCAACCGCCGCACCCGCGCGTCGATCTTGGTCGAGGCCGGCGCGACGCGGATCCTGGTCGATACCAGCCCGGACCTCCGCGAACAGCTGATCGCGGCCGATGTCGCGGATGTCGACGCGGTGATCTGGACCCACGACCACGCCGATCACTGCCACGGCATCGACGATCTACGCCAGCTGATGCACCTGCGCGGTGCTCCGGTCCGGGGGCTGGCGGACTGGAAGACGCTCGAACGGCTGCGCGAACGCTTCCGCTACGTCTTCGACGGGGGAGGGCCGTACCGCCCGACCGCAACGATCGAGCCGCTGCGTGACGGCATGACGCTGGGCGATATCGTCGTGCGCACCGTCGATCAGCCGCATGGCGGGATCACATCCGCCGGGCTGCGCTTCGAACATGGCGGCAAATCGGTCGGCTATGCCACTGATTTCAATATATTCACCGACGAGATGGCGTCACTCTACAGCGATCTCGACCTGTGGGTCGCCGATGCGCTGCGCCGCGAGCCGCATCCGACGCATCCACATCTCGCCCAAACGCTCGCCTGGTCCAAACAATGCCGTGCGCGCCGCACCGTCCTGATGCATATGGATCATTCGATGGATTATAGGTCGCTGTCTGCCGAGCTGCCCGACGGGGTCGAGCCCGGTCATGACGGCATGGAGATCGCGGTTTGAACGAAATGCAGATCGTTCAGCTGATCGGGCTGGTCGGCTTTCTGGCGCTGGTGCTGGGGTCGCTCAGCGTCCGCAACCTGCAATTCGCCTTCATCGTGAAGACGGTGATCGGCTGGGCAGTCATCGCGGGCGTGATCTACCTCGTCGTGATCAACAAGGATCGCATCCTCGACCAGTTCCAGACGATCGCCGCCAGCAGCGGGCTGACCGAGCCGGCCCAGGTTACCGCGGGAGAAACCGTGCGCATCCGCCTGTCCCCGGACGGGCATTTCTGGGCGCGTGCGACCGTCAACGGCGTCGAACGCCGGATGCTGATCGACAGCGGCGCGACGGTCAGCGCGATCAGCCAGGCTACGGCCGAAGCCGCGGGCATCGATTACACGCGCGGTATGCCGGTGCAGGTGTCGACGGCCAACGGGACGATCGACGCGCGCCGCGCAAAGGCCGAGCGTGTCGCGGTAGGATCGGTGAGCACCGAGGACCTGACCGTCTTCGTCGCACCGAATTTCGGCGACCTCGACGTTATCGGCATGAACTTTCTCTCGCGGCTCAAATCCTGGCGGGTGGAAGGGAACGTCCTGATCCTCGAACCGAATAGCAATCCTGATTTAACATAATGTATATTATCGGACTTAAGCCATGAGCGAGCAGGCGGTCTCCCCCGCACGGAACAGCGACACTATCGAGTCTCCCGGCATCGAGCGGCTGATGGCGATCATGGCCCGGCTGCGCGATCCGGTCGCGGGCTGCGAATGGGATACGGTCCAGACCTTCGCCTCGATCGCGCCCTATACGATCGAGGAAGCCTATGAGGTCGCCGACGCAATCGCGCGCAACGACCTGACCGATCTCAAAGACGAGCTCGGCGATCTGCTGCTCCAGGTGATCTTCCACAGCCGCATGGCCGAGGAAGCCGGCGCGTTCGACCTGTCCGACGTCATCGCGGGCATCTGCGACAAGATGGAGCGCCGCCACCCGCACATCTTCCGCGGCGCGCCGGATGGCGGGCATCACCTGTGGGAACAAATCAAGGCCGAAGAGCGGGGGAGCAAGGGGGCAGAAGGCGCGCTCGATGGCGTCGCGATCGGCCTCCCCGCCCTCACCCGTGCCGAAAAGCTGCAGAAGCGCGCCGCGCGCACGGGGTTCGACTGGCCCGATCCGTCAGGCGCCCGCGCCAAGATCGACGAGGAACTGGCCGAGGTCGAGGCGGCCGAAACCGACGCCGATCGCACCGAGGAAGTCGGCGACCTGCTGCTCGCCGTGGTCAACTGGTCGCGCAAGCTGGGCATAGACCCGGAAGCCGCGTTGCGCGGCGCCAATACGAAGTTCGAAACCCGCTTTCGCGCGATGGAGGCGCAGGCCGGCGATGCCTTTGCAGGACTCGACCTCGCGGCCAAGGAAGCCTTGTGGGATGAAGTGAAGCGCCGCTGATCCGACGCGATCAGGCCGCGACCGGTTCGCCCGGTTCGACCGCCATCAACGCGGTCCCGACATATTTCTCGGACTCGGGCAGAAACAGGCTGCTGATCCTGAACACACGATCGGTCAGCGCCAGCTCCTTAAGACCGTCCAGCTTGAACGTCCCGAACTTTTCCTCTCGCGGCATGATGAAGTCGCGCGATATCACCTGTGCGTCGACGTAAAGCGAACCGCCGCGCATATACAGGATGTGCGGCGCTAGGACCATGCGCGTGCGGTTGTAGATGGCGTTGAGGCAGCGTTGCCTCACGATCCCCTCCAGCACGATCGGCGTCGAGTTGGCCGGCGCTGCGGCCCCGTCTTCGGTATCCATCGTCACCATATGCCAATATTGCTGCGCTGCAGCAAGGGCGGACGAATACGTATAGCGTAAAACTATCAGTCTTTGCGCCAGGGCAGCTTGATCAGCCACGGCTTCGCCCGGCCCGTTGGCTTTGCGACCCCGTCGATCCGGTCGGCCCGCACGATCCTCACGCGTTCCAGGATCATCTGACCGCGCATCGCGCCGCGCCCGCCGCCGCTCGGCAGCGACAGGATTTTCCGCACGACGGGCATCCCCGCGATCACGCGCCCAAATGCGGCATATCCCGGACTTCCGGGCCGGGCGTCCAGCGCAGGATTGTCCCCCACCATGATCGAGAAATTCCCGTTCGCCGAATTGGGGTCGGCGCCATGCGCCATCGAAACCGTCCCGTCGAGATGCCGCAGCCCGGTACGGCTGGTCGGTTCCAGCGGCAGCGCGGGCAGGATCCGCCGGGCGTCGGTCCCGATCCCGCCCTGCACGAACCCCAGCTTCGGGTCGCCCTTTCGCCGTGCCGCGCGATAGAAATAGGTCCCCTCGAACCGTCCGTCATCGACATAGTTGAGGAAGTTCGCGACCGTACGCGGCGCGCGCCGCGCATCCAGCGCCAGCGTGATCGCCCCCGCGTCGGTGACCAGCCGGACCCGAACCGTCGCCGGCTCGGGCGGTGCGGCCGACAGTAGGATGAGGCCGGCAAGCGACAGAAACGCCACGCGCTTCAGGATCATCCGTTGCGAACCTCGAACCGCTCATGGTCCTTCGGCGCCAACCGCACTTCATAGATCGCCGCTTCATCCTCGATCCAGTGATCGAGCACTTCGCCGTGCTGGTGCAGCCAGGCGGCGCCCGCGCCGTCGCTCGCGTCCAGCCTCACGCGATAGCGGCGATGCCCTTCGGTCAGGCGCCCGGCGACGGCCTCGATCAGCGCGTCGACCCCTTCCCCGCTCAGCGCCGACACGGCGAGCACATCCTCGCGCCGCGCCGCCTCGTCCCGAACGGCGGAACGGCGCTCGTCGTCGAGCAGGTCGAGCTTGTTCCACGCCTCGAACCGCGGGGTCTCGGGATCCACGCCGATCTCGGTCAGCACTGCTTCGACATCGTCGCGCTGCGCCTCGCTGTCGGGATGGGCGATATCGCGGACATGGATCAACAGGTCGGCCGAGATCACCTCTTCCAGCGTCGCCTTGAATGCGGCGACCAGCTGCGTCGGCAGTTCGGACACAAATCCCACCGTGTCGGACAGGATCGCCTTGTCGATCCCCGGCAGCGAAATCTGGCGCAGCGTCGGGTCGAGCGTCGCGAACAACAGGTTCTCCGCCATGACGTCGGCGCCGGTCAAGCGATTGAACAGCGTCGATTTTCCGGCGTTGGTATAGCCCACGAGCGCGATCACCGGCCATGGCGCGCGCTGGCGCCGTTCGCGATGCAAGCCGCGCGTACGCGTCACCGAATCGAGCTCGCGGCGCAGCCGCGCCATGCGGTCGCGGATCAGCCGGCGGTCGGCCTCGATCTGCGTTTCGCCGGGGCCGCCAAGAAAGCCGAAGCCGCCGCGCTGCCGCTCGAGATGGGTCCAGCTGCGCACCAGCCGCCCGGCCTGATAGTCGAGATGCGCCAGCTCGACCTGCAATCGCCCTTCGGCGGTCCGCGCGCGTTCGCCGAAAATCTCGAGGATCAGCCCGGTGCGATCGATCACCTTGCAGCCGAGCGCCGTCTCGAGATTGCGCTGCTGCACCGGCGAAAGCGCGGCGTCGAACACGGCAAGCCCGATCTCGCGATCGCGGACCGTTTCCGCAAGCGCATCGACCTGCCCCGATCCGATCAGCGTGCCGGGCTTGGGCGCGCGGATGCGCAGTGCCGCGCGCTCGACCACGTCGACGCCGATCGCCAGCGCCAGCCCGGCGGTCTCTTCCAGCCGCGCCTCGGGATCGCGGCTCGATCCGCCCATGTCGGGATAGACAACCACCGCGCGCGCCCCGCGCGAAAACTCGTCGGGATCGCGATCGAAACCGGTACTCATGAAAATGCCTTCAGCTGTCTTCGCCCTGATCGGTCAGGTCGAGTGGGTGCGCCGGCTGGATCGTCGACACGGCGTGCTTGTAGACCAGCTGATACACGCCATCGCGCTGCAGCAGCATGCAGAACAGGTCGAACGCTGCGATCCCGCCCTGCAGCATCACGCCGTTGACCAGGAACATCGTGACGTTTTCCTGCTGCCGCTTCACCGCACCCAGAAAAATCTCCTGCAGCACCGGATTCTTCGACGCGCTTTCCGGAATCGCATCAACGATCGACGCGACGTCGATCGCGCCGCCCGGCATGATCGTCGAAATCGCGTGCTTGTAGATCAGCTGCGACTGGCCGTCGCGACGCAGCAGTACCGAAAAATTGTCGAACCAGGTGACGATGCCCTGCAGTTTGACGCCCTTGACCAGGAACATGGTCACCGGAGTCTTGGATTTGCGAACGGCGTTCAGGAACAGGTCCTGAAGCGAGGTCTGCTTGTCGGCCATGTGCGGCTCCGCTGTTCTTGGCAGGATTTTTCCCGCAATTGGCGCCGTTCCCCGGCGTCGGATCGGCGCCACCCCGGCGCTTGACCGCAATGTAGGATGTCCACCGGGCGAGGTCCAGTGCATGCGCTTGACGCCGCGCTCGCCTATTCCTATCTGGCGCCGACGGGGCCACGTCCCCGCTCGCGCTTGCGGGGTCATGTCCGGGACGGCCCGGCTCTTCGAAAGGAGGGCCCAATGGCCTGGATATTGCTGCTTGCCGCCGGACTACTCGAAATCGTCTGGGCGACGGCGATGAAACTCTCGGACGGGTTCACCCGCCCCCTCGCCGCTAGCGTTACCATTGCTACGATGATCGCGAGCTTCGCGCTGCTTGCCACCGCGATGCGCCATCTGCCACTCGGCACGGCCTATATGATCTGGACCGGCATCGGCGCGATCGGCGCCTTTCTCGTCGGGATTCTGTGGCTGGGCGAGAGCGTGTCGCTCGGTCGCCTGGTCGCCGCTGCGCTGATCGTGGCGGGAATCGCGCTGATGAAGGCCGCACCGGCCTGATCGATCGCGCGCACAAGCGAGCGCCGCGCGGGGGCTATTCGCCCTCGTCGCGGCTCTCGTTGATGCCGAGCAGCTTCAATTTGCGGTGGAGCGCCGATCGCTCCATCCCGATGAAGTGCGCGGTGCGCGAGATATTGCCCGAAAAGCGCTTGATCTGGACGCGCAGATATTCGCGCTCGAAGCTCTCGCGTGCCTCCTTGAGCGGAGCGCCCATGATCGTCGCCGCGCCCATCCCCCCGTCGTCGCCGCGCCGGCCCAGGATCTCGGTCGGCAACAGGTCGATGTCGATCCGGCCGATCCGGTCGCCCGGCGCCAGGATCACGGTCGCCTCGACCACGTTGCGCAGCTGGCGGACATTGCCCGGCCATTCATAGCTTTGCAGTGCCACCATGGCGTCGGGCGCCACTTCGGGCGTCGGCACACGACGCTCGGTGGCGTAGTGCGCCACGAAATGCTCGACCAGCGAAGGAATGTCCTCGCGCCGCTCCGTCAGCGGCGGAATGGCGACGGGCACGACGTTGAGGCGGTAGAACAGGTCCTCGCGGAACCGCCCCTCGGCGATTTCCGCCGTCAGGTCGCGCGCGGTGGCCGACACGACGCGCACATCGACCTTCACCTGCCGCTGCCCGCCGACGCGACTGAACTTCTGCTCGGTCAGCACCCGCAGGATGCGCCCTTGCGTCGCGATCGGCATATCCGCGATCTCGTCCAGGAACAGCGTCCCGCCATGCGCCTGTTCGAGCAGGCCGGGGTGGACCAGATCGCCGTCCTCGACGCCGAACAGCTCCTCCTCGACGCGCTCGGGCGTCATCCGCGCCGCGCTGACGATGACGAAGGGGGCGGTGGCGCGATGGCTCCACTCGTGCAGCAGCCGCGCGGCGACCTCTTTGCCCGTTCCCGGACCGCCGGTGATCATCACCCGGCTGCCGGTCGCGGCGACGCGCTTCAGCGTCGCGCGCACCGCATTTATCGATCCCGACGTGCCGTTGAGGTCGGTCCCCCGCCCCACCGTCGCGCGCAGCGAAGCGACCTCGCGCTTGAGCCGCTCGGTCTCGGTCGCACGCGCGACCAGCAGCAACAGGCGCTCGGCTTCGAACGGCTTTTCGATGAAATCGGACGCCCCGCGCCGGATCGCTGCCACTGCGGTGTCGAGATTGCCATGGCCCGAGATCACCAGCACCGGGATCGACGGATCGCGCCGCTTGATCTCGTCGAGCAGGTCGAGCCCGTCGAGCCGCGACCCCTGCAGCCACACGTCGAGCAGCACCAGGCTCGGCCGCCGCTCGGCGATCGCCTCCAGCGCGGCGTCGCTGTCGGCGGCGCTGCGGGTTTCATAGCCCTCGTCCTCCAGCACACCTGCGACCAGCTCGCGGATGTCGCTCTCGTCGTCGACGACCAGGATATCGAGTGTCATTGATCTTGTCCGTTCTTGGTGCGGGTCAGCGCGGCCGGCGGCGCCGCACCCGGCTCTTCGTCATTGCTCCCCGTTCCGGCCAGCCGCTCCAGCGTCGCGGTATCGAAGCACAGCGTCACGATGGTTCCCCCGCCGGGACGGTCGGCGAACGCCATGGTGCCGAAATGCTCCTCGACGATCTTCTTGACGATCGCGAGGCCAAGGCCGGTGCCCCGGCTGCGCGTCGTCATATAGGGTTCGACGATCCGCTCGCGCTCGGCGGGCAGGCCGATGCCATTGTCCGAAATCTCGAGCAGCAGCTGCGCGTCGGCTTCCTCGCGGATCGCGATATCGATCTCGCCCGGCTCGCCGCCATCCCGTGACTCGACCGCCTCAACCGCATTCTTGACCAGGTTGGTCAGCGCCTGCCCCAGCTGGCGCCGGTCGCACACCAGCGGCTCCAGGTCGGGCGGCGCCTCGAAGCGGAAGCGGATGTCGGGCTTCGCCACCTCGTGCAGGAACATCGTCTGGCGCGCGATGTCGATCAGCGATTCCTTGCGGAAGATCGGCTTTGGCATCCGCGCGAAGGACGAGAATTCGTCCACCATCCGCCGCAGATCGCCCACCTGCCGCACGATCGTGTCGGTCAGCTTGGCAAAGGTGCCATCGTCGCTCTCGATCTTCTTGCCATAGCGGCGCTGCAGCCGCTCGGCGGCGAGCTGGATCGGGGTCAACGGGTTCTTGATCTCGTGCGCGATGCGGCGCGCGACGTCGGACCAGGCGGCGCGGCGCTGGTCGAGCAGTTGCTGCGTGATGTCGTCGAACGTCAGCACCTGCCCGGCTTCGTCGCGGGTGATCTTCACCGCCAGCGTGCGCGCATCGCCCCCGCTGGTAACCTGAACGATATCCTCGCGCGTCTCCCCGCCCAGCACGGCGTCGAGTTCGGGCGAGACTTCGACCAGCAGCTTGCCAACCGGTGCCTCCCCCGGCTGCAACAGCGCCATCGCCGAACTGTTGATCAGGCGGATGCGCCGCTCGGCATCGATCGACAGCACGCCCGCCGTCACCCCCGACATCACCGCCTCGATCAGCGCGCGGCGGCTCTCGGACTCGGCATTGGCATCGACCAGCGCGTTGGTCTGCTCCTGTAGCCGGTCGGTCATCCGGTTGAACGCGGTGGCCAGCGTGCCGATCTCGTCATCAGCCTTCGGCGTCGGCACCCGCGTAGCGAGGTTTCCGGCCGCAACATCACGCGCCGCATTGACCAAGTCTCCCACCGGACGGACGAGGCGGTCAGCAATCGCCAACGCGACCCACACGGCCAGCCCGACGATCAGCAGTGACAGCAACAGCAACGCCACGTTGAACTGAAGCTGGAGCGTACGAGATCGCTGGGTCAGCGATGTATAGTCGCGCACCACGGCATCCGCACGAATCGCGCGTCTCCGCAACTCTGGATCGATGATTCGGGCCGCATAGAGATAGGTGTCCGGGTTGCCGGGGAATGGAGTCAGCGCGCGAACCCGCCCGCCTGCATATTCCACCACAACCTTTGTTCGCCCTGTCTTTAGTCGCTGGATCGCCGTCTTGCTTACCTGCTCCTCGATAAGAGCCTCGTACGGATTGAGGATGATGAGGGTCAGGATTTCGCCATTGGCGGACTGTCGCACAATCGCCGCTTCGGATAGTTCGCGCTGTGTAGTTTGGACAAAAAGCGTATTGAAAAAATCTTGGCTGTCGATCGGCATGCCGTCGGCTAGTTCCCTAGCCAAATCCATCGCCATCGTCTCGGTATTCGCGCCAACGCGTTCCTGAAGATCGTTAAAGCTGGCGGCGGCAACCGCCGACGCATTCTCAAGCATCGATCGCGCGCGGTCGGAAAACCAGAACTCCACCCCATATTGAAACAACAGCGACGCCACGATCGATACAAAGATCGTCGGCACGCTCGCGAGGATCGAAAAAATCGCCACCAGCCGCACATGCAGCCTTGCGCGCCCGCCCAGCGGCGATCGCGCCGCACGACGCATCGCCACGCGCCGCCCCGCCAGCACGATCAGCGCGACGAACGGGATCAGGTTCGCCACCAGCAGCAGCGCGACCAGCGGCGGCGTCAGCAACCGCTGCGTTCCGCTATTGCCGTTGATGACGAAATAGCTCGCGACAACGATCGCGACCGCGACCCCCAGCACCGCCAGCTCGACGAAAGGATTGATGCTCAGCCGCCAGCGGCGCAGTCCGGTGTGCGTCAGCGGCTCGGAAACGGCATCCATCGTTGCATGGCTACAACAGAAGCGTTGCCTTGAAAACACACTTGTCGCACGAACCGTCGCTAGGCGGGATCGTCCTGCCGTCCGCCGACATCGATCCCCAGCGTATCCAGCCGCTTGCGCAGCGTGTTGCGGTTGATCCCCAGCGCCCGCGCCGCGCGCAACTGGTTATGTCCGTGCCGCGCCAGCATCGCCTCGATCAGCGGCCGCTCGACCTCGCCGATGATGCGGTCGTACAGCGTGCCGTCCTCCATGACGCCAGGCTCCTCCGCCGCCAGCCGGCTCAGCCGCGTCAGCACCGCCGCCTCGATCCCCGCATCGCGCGTCGGCGCGGCAAGACCGCTCCCCTCGCCCAGCATCGCGCGCACCGCATCGGCGCCGATCCACTCGTCGCGATGCAGCGCTGCCATGCGACGCATCAGATTCTCCAGCTCGCGGACATTGCCCGGCCAGTCATACGCCTCTAAGACTGCGACCGCCTCGTCGCCCACTGCCTTGCGCGGCAACCCGTCCTCGGCCGCACGATCGAGGAAGTGCCGCGCCAGCAGCCGGATATCCTGCCGCCGCTCGCGCAACGACGGCAGCGCGATCGGCACGACGTTGAGGCGATAGAACAGATCCTCGCGGAACTGCCCCGACACCACCTGGCTCATCAGATCCTTGTTCGTCGCCGCGACAATGCGCACGTCCGCGCGGATCGCCCGCGCCCCGCCGACCGTGGTGAACTCGCCCGATTGCAGCACGCGCAGCAGCCGCGTCTGCGCCTCCATCGGCATGTCGCCGATCTCGTCGAGGAACAGCGTCCCCCCGCTCGCCTGCTCGAACTTCCCCGCGACCCGCGCCGCGGCTCCGGTAAACGCGCCCTTCTCATGCCCGAACAGCTCGGCCTCGATCAGCTCGCGCGGGATCGCCGCCATGTTGATCGCGACAAACGGCGCGCGCCGCCGCGGCCCCAGATCGTGGATCGCCTGCGCCACCAGCTCCTTGCCGGTCCCGCTCTCCCCGGTGATCAGCACCGTCAGTTCGTTCGAGACGACCCGCGCGATCACGCGATACACTTCCTGCATCGCCGGCGAACGCCCGATCAGCGCGACGGCATGTTCCTCGGCGGCGGGCAGATCGTCGACCAGCCGCCGCCCCCGCGCCAGCGCGCTCGCCACCGTCGCGGTCAGCACGTCGAGGTCGAACGGCTTGGGCAGATAGTCGAACGCCCCCGCCTCGGTCGCGCGCACCGCGGTCGACAGCGTATTCTGCGCCGACAGCACGATCACCGGCAGATCGGGATTCTCCCCGGTAAAGGTCGCCACGAAATCGAGCCCGTTGCCGTCGGGCAGCACCACATCGGTCACCAGCACATCGGGCCGCGACGTCGCCAACTCGCGCCGCAACTCGGCCAGCGTGGCCGCCGCCGTCACGCGATGTCCCGCCCGGCGCAGCGCCTGCGTCACCACGGTGCGGATCGCCGAATCGTCGTCGCAGATCAGGATGGAGGCGTCGCTCACCCGTCCGCCCTCGGCAGATTCACGCGAAACACCGTCATCTCCGGATCCCCTGACCGCGCATATTCGACCACCCCGCCCATGTCGCGCACCAGCTTCTCGACCAGCGGCAGCCCCAGCCCCTTGCCCTCGGGCTTGCCTGACACGAACGGCTCGAACAGATGGCTGGCGATATCGGCCGGCGCGCCGGGACCATTGTCGGTCACGGAGAATTCGATCGGCAGCCACCGGCGCGGCTGGTCCGGTGCCGGGCGCATCGCGACGCCATGACGGTATTGGGTAGAGAGGATGATCCGCGGCTCGGGCACATGGCGCAGCGCCTCGGCCGCATTCTTGAGCAGGTTCATCGCAACCTGCAGGAATGCGTCCTTGTCCATCATCACCGGCGGCAGCGACGGATCGAACCGCTCCTCGATCGTGATCCCGCGCGCGAACCCTGCCAGCGCCACGCGCCGCGCATGGTCGAGCAGCGGATAGATATTGTGCGGCGCCAGCTTGGGCGGGCGCGTGTCGGTGAAATCCTGCATCCGGTCGATCAGCGCCGCGATGCGATCGACCTCGGTGGTGATGAGCTGAGTCAGTTCCGCCCGCCCCTCGGCATCGTCGGTGCCGTCATCGCCCGACAGCAACTGCGCCGCGCCGCGAATGCCCGACAGCGGGTTCTTGATCTCGTGCGCCAGCATCGCCGCCGCGCCGATCGCGGCACGCGCGCCCGCGCTGCGATCCGCCCCCACCGACAGGCGGCGCGATGTCGGTGCCTGGTGCAGCGTGACGATCCGCCAGCCGGGATGTTCGGTAATCGGCTGTTCGATGAAATCGACGCGCGTCCGGGGCGAGCGCGTCGGCTCGATCTCGACATCGAACGCGGCAAAGCCATGCCCGTCGCGCCGCGTCGCATAGCCTTCGGGCGGCGCGAAAATGCGGTCGATCCGCTGGCCCAGCATCGCCTTTTCGCTGTGATTGAGCAGATGCTCGCACGCCATGTTGGCGCGGGCGACGCGGTCCTGCGGGTCGAGCACGAGTGCGGCGACGGGCAGCCCTCCGAAGATTTCGGTGAGGTCGGGCTCGCCCGCAACGGGCGGCGGCCTCAGGCCGCTGCGCGCGATGACCATCTGTCCTGCGCGGTTCGGGCTTCCTGCGCGGTCTGGCCACGCAGCGGCGCGTAGAATTCGTCGAGCATTCCCAGCACGGTCGCCGCCTTCGGCTCCTGGTTCACCTTGTTGCGGAACTCGGCCGAACCGGGCAGCCCCTTGGTGTACCAGCCGATATGCTTGCGCATCAGGTTGACGCCGGTCATCTCGCCATAATGATCGAGCATCATCGCGTAATGCTCTGCGATCAGGGCATATTGCTCGTCGATGTCCGGATCGGGGCGCTCGCCCTGCCCGCTCAGCGCATCCATCACCTGCCGCAGCACCCACGGCTTGCCGTACGCACCGCGCCCGATCATCACGCCATCCGCGCCCGACTGCGCGAGCGCCGTCCGCGCATCCTCGACGGTGCAGATGTCGCCATTGACGATAACCGGGATCGAAACCGCGTCCTTCACCTTGCGCACGAACGCCCAGTCGGCGCTGCCCTTGTACATCTGGTTGCGGGTGCGGCCGTGCACCGTCACCATCTTCGCGCCCAGCTCTTCGGCGACGCGCGCCAGCTCGGGCGCATTCAGGCTGTCATGGCACCACCCCATGCGCATCTTGACCGTCACCGGCACGGAGACCGCCTTGACGCAGGCCTCGATCAGCTTCGCGGCGAGGTCGGGCACCCGCATCAGCGCCGACCCGGCATCGCCATTGGTGACCTTGCGCACCGGACAGCCCATGTTGATGTCGATGATCGCCGCGCCGCGATCCTCGTTCAGCTTCGCCGCCTCGCCCATTTCATAGGGGGTACAGCCGACCAGCTGCATCGACACCGGCTCTTCGATCGGATCCCATGCCGCCTTCTGCACCGACTGCCGCGTCTCGCGGATCGCCGCCTGGCTCGCGATCATCTCGGTGACGTTGAGCCCCGACCCATAGCGCCGCACCAGCCGCCGGAACGGCAGATCGGTAACGCCCGTCATCGGCGCCAGAATCACCGGCGTCTCGACCGTCACCGGCCCGACCTGGATGGGGTTCAACATGCTCATCTGTGCCTGAAATTTAGGCACGGGCCGATACAGCGGCAAGGGCGGGGATGCAAGTCAGTGGTGGTGCGTAAGCCCTTGCTACCTTTTTAGCCCCTCCCGCCTTCGCGGGAGGGGTTGGGGAGGGTCTTCTTCTTCATGGACGGAGACTAGGGTAGCGGGACCACCTTCGGGACTGGCAATGAAGCCAACACCGCGCGCAACTCGCGATTCCGCTCTGCGTACCGCTTTGGCTCACAGCCGAAATCGGCAAGATACCATTGCCCGCCATATGAACCGCGCCAGTGGATCGTCACCCCGCCCTGATCGGTCACGTCCTCACCCCTGCACGTTCGCTCCAGCAGGGCCGCAGCCTCGGACTCGTTGACCGTTTCATCCGACCGACGAAATTGTTCGAGACGCTCCACCAATAGGTCATATCGTTCATTGGAAAGCGAGAATTTACCGCGATCGAACTGCCGATTGTGGAAATTCGACCGGGTAAAGGTGCCCTTCCCTTTGCCGTCGATCGCGACCTCAAGCCCCGGCGCTCGAAGCTCGATGCTATCAAATGCTGGCGTTTGAGGCTCAAAGCAGCCGGTCAGAGACAGCAGCAAAAGGGCACCTTGTAAGTGTCGCATGGCTCTGAACGTCGCACGCCTCTGCCAGTTCGACAATTGTCCGAGTTGCTTTCCTACAAGCTCCCTAATCGCTAGGCAGACCGGATGCTCTCGCTGTCGTCCATCTTCCGGCCCGCCCGACGCGTCGCTTGCCCGTCGCTGGGCCGCCGCCGCACGGTCGCGTCGCCGCGCAGGCTCGTATCAACAGCGTCGCGCTGTCGTAGCGCGACCGTCGCCTACCCGTTCAAACCCGTCGCCCCAGTATCGCTTGGCAGTCGCCTCGGTGTCGCGTCGTGACAGTCGCCGCGATCATCGTCGCCGCCGGAAAGGGCGTCCGCGCGGGCGGAACCGTTCCCAAACAATTCGCCCCCCTCTGCGGAAAGCCCATGTTTTCCCATAGCGTTACTGCACTATCCTCCTACCCGATGATAACCCAAACCATCATCGTCATCGGCGAAGGTCAGCAGGATCACGTCCACGCCATACCCCTCGAAAACGTCAGCATCGTCCAGGGCGGAGCCGAACGCCGCGACTCAGTCCGTGCCGGACTTGAGGCGCTGGAGGGCAAAGGCGTGACCCGCGTCCTGATCCACGACGCCGCCCGTCCTTTCATCCCAACGACCGTGATCGACGCCCTCCTCGTAGCGCTCGACCATGCCCCCGGCGCAGTCCCCGCGCTCCCCATCGCCGACACGCTGGCGAAGGGCGCCGACACACTTGGCGACAACGTCCCCCGCGCCGGACTCCACCGCATCCAGACGCCGCAGGCGTTCCACTTCGACGCGATCCTCGCCGCCCACCGCGCCTGGCCCGCCGACGAGGAAGCCACCGACGACGCCCAGATGCTGCGCCGTGCGGGTCATGACGTCAGCCTGGTCCCCGGAGACCCGATGCTCGAAAAGATCACCCACCCCGCCGATTTCGCCGCCGCCGAGGCACGTCATGCCGCCACCCTCATCTCCCGCAGCGCGATGGGTTACGATGTACATCGCCTCCAGGCGGGCGAAGAACTCTGGCTCGGCGGCGTGCTGATTCCGCACGACAAGGGGCTGGCCGGGCATAGCGACGCCGATGTCGCGCTCCACGCGATTACCGACGCGCTGCTCGGCACCATCGGCGCCGGGGATATCGGCATGTATTTCCCGCCCAGCGACCCGCAGTGGCGCGGCGCCGCGTCCGACCGCTTCCTCGACCACGCGGCATCGCTGGTCCGAACAGCGGGCGGCATCATCGACTTCATCGACCTCACCCTGATCTGCGAGGCGCCCAAGATCGGCCCGCACCGCGACGCGATCCGCACCCGTATTGCCGCGATATTGAAGCTGCCGGTCTCCCGGGTTAGCCTCAAGGCGACCACGACCGAGCGGCTGGGCTTCACCGGCCGCGGCGAAGGCATCGCGGCACAGGCCGTCGCCACCGTGCGTTTACCGGAGTAGCCCATGCGTATCCGCCACCTAGCCGCCACTGCCCTGCTCTGGGCGGGCGTCGCCGCGTCCGGAGCCGCGCAGGCCCAGGCCCGTCCCTGCCTCACCGATACCGAGGCGGAGGCGCTGTTCCAGGTGCTGTTGCCCGACATGGTGGCGGAGATGGGCCGGGTTTGCGCGACCTTGCCCCCCTCGGCGTTCCTGCGCCGCTCCAATCCCGCCTTCGCCGCCCGGATTCAGTCCGGCGTCGCCCCCGCGCTTCCCGCCGCGCGCAGCGGGATCGCCAAGCTGCTCGGCCCGCAGATGCAGGGGCTGGCCGAATCGCAATTCGTCATTCCGGCGCTCAAGGTTCTGATCGTCCCGGTCGCGGCGCAACAGATCGAGGCGAACGACTGTCCCAAGCTCGACAAGATCGTCTCGAATCTCGCCCCCCTGCCCCCGCGCAACCTGGCGGGCGTGTTCGTCGGCCTCGCCCAGTTGAACGCCGATCGTCAAAAAAGCGGGCCAAGGCTTCCGCTTTGCCCTATGGGCCGCCCCAAATGATGGACACGATTCTCCCCAAACAGCTGGTTGACGCCGCGCGCCGCGTGGTCGACGCCAATCGCGCCGCCGGGCGTACCGTCGCCATGGCCGAAAGCTGCACCGGCGGTCTGGTCAGCGCCGCGCTCACCGAAATCCCCGGATCCTCCGAAGTGCTGGTCTCCGGCTTCGTCACCTATTCCAACGAAGCCAAGATCAAGGAGCTGAACGTCAGCGAAGACGTGCTCGCAACCTTCGGTGCCGTCTCCATCGCCACCGCATGGAGCATGGCGCAGGGCGCGCTCGAGGAAAGCGGGGCCGATGTCGCCGTCGCGATCACCGGGATCGCCGGCCCCGGTGGCGGCACCGACAAGAAGCCGGTCGGCCGCGTCGTCTTCGCCAGGGCGGAAAAGAATGCCGACCCCGATGTCGTCGTCGCCGACACCCGCGACTTCGGCGATATCGGCCGCGGCGGCGTGCGGCTTCAGGCGGCGCTGTGCGCGCTCGAACTGCTGCTGCCCGGCGAACCCGCCGCTCCGGTCGCGGAGTCGCCGTAAAGCGCCGCCGCGCGCGTTTCGAAGGCGCCGATCATCATGCGCAGCGCGCGGTCGAACACCTGCCCCGCCAGCATCTCGAACATCCGGTTCTTGAACGCGAAATCGACCTCGAAATCGACCAGCACCCCGCCTTCGCCGTCGGGCCGGAACTTCCAGTCGTTGTGCAGATACTTCAGCGGCCCTTCGAGATAGTCGACCCGGATATGCTCCGGCCGCTGCTTCTGGACCCGGCTGGTAAAGGTCTCCCGCAGCCCCTTGAACCCGACCATCAGGTCAGCGACCATCTCGGTCTCGCTATCGGATCGGACCCGCACCGCGCTGACCCAGGGCAGGAATTCGCCATAGCGCCCGACATCGGCGACCAGGTCGAACATCTGTTCCGGAGTATAAGGCAGTCGGCGGGTTTCGGCGTGACGGGGCATCAGGCGGTAACCACCGCCTTTGCCAGCTTGGCGTCCCGCGCCGCCTTCATCTTCGCGAAATCGTCGCCGGCATGATAGCTCGACCGGGTCAGCGGCGAGGATGCGACCAGCAGAAAGCCCTTGGCCCGGGCGATCGCCGCATAGGCATCGAACGCCGCCGGGGTCACGAAATCCTGCACCTTGGCGTGACGCGGCGTCGGCTGCAGATACTGGCCCATGGTCAGGAAATCGATATCGGCGCTGCGCATATCGTCCATCACCTGATGCACCTCCAGCCGCTCCTCGCCGAGGCCCAGCATGATGCCCGACTTGGTGAAGATCGACGGATCGAGCTTCTTGACCTGCTCGAGCAGGCGGATCGACGCATAATAGCGCGCACCCGGCCGGATCGTCGGATAGAGACGCGGGACGGTCTCGAGATTGTGGTTGTAGACGTCGGGCCGCGCCGCGACGATCATCTCCACCGCCGCCTCATGCTTGTTGCGGAAATCGGGAGTCAGGATCTCGATCGTCGTGGTCGGCGAGGCCTTGCGGATCGCCTCGATCACCTTGACGAACTGCTTCGCCCCGCCGTCGGGCAGATCGTCGCGATCGACCGAGGTGATGACGATATGCTCCAGCCCCATCTGCACCGCCGCATCGGCGACGTTGTTCGGCTCCATCGGATCGACCGCGCGCGGCATGCCGGTCTTGACGTTGCAAAAGGCGCAGGCCCGGGTGCAGGTGTCCCCCAGGATCATCACCGTCGCGTGCTTCTTGCTCCAGCACTCGCCGATATTCGGGCAGGCGGCTTCCTCGCACACCGTCGTGAGGCTCTTGGAGCGCATCAACGCACGCGTAGCGGCAAAGCCGGCGGAGGTAGGCGCCTTGACGCGGATCCAGTCAGGCTTGCGCTGGCGCGCGACGGGAGTCGGATCGTTCATGCCGCGCAGATAGCGATGATGACCCCCGCTTGCCAGTCCCGTAAGAGCGCGGCAAGGAATAGCGCATGACGCACTTCAACGATCTCGTCGACGGCTATCGCCGTTTTCGCACCGCGGATTATCGCCGCCAGCACGAACGCTGGGCGCAACTGGCCGAGGGTCAGAGCCCCAAGGTGATGGTGATCGCCTGCTCGGACAGCCGTGTCGAGCCTGCGCAGATTTTCGATACGCTGCCCGGAGAAATCTTCGTGGTTCGCAACGTCGCCAACCTCGTGCCGCCTTTCGAGAATGACGGGGGACGCCACGGCGTCTCCGCGGCGCTGGAATTCGCCGTCACCAAGCTGGAGGTCGAGGAGCTGGTCGTGCTCGGGCATGGCATGTGCGGTGGTGCGCACGCCGCGCTGACCGAGATGTTCCAGGACAGTCCTCCGGGCGACGGCGGCTTCGTCCACGCCTGGGTCAGCCTGCTCGACGACGCGCGCGACCGCGTCAAAGCGAAATACGGCAAGGGGCCGGCGGCGACGCGTGAGATGGAACTCGAAACGGTGCGCACCTCGATCGCCAACCTGCGCACCTTCCCGTTCGTCCCGGAGCGGGAGGCCGCGGGCAAGCTCACGATCCACGGCGCCTATTTCGCGATCAGCGATGGTGTACTCCATCTCATGGACGATCAGGGCGATTTCCTGCCGGCCTGATCGGAACATCCTCCTCCCCTCGCCCATTTGAATGGGAAGAGGAGAGACATGATGACGAACGACCGTACCGAAACCGCACGCGATCACGACGACAGCGCCATGATCGACCGCATCGAAAAGACCCCGCAGGAGCAGGGCCGCGCCGGCGGAAATCTGGCGCGCGATGTCGGGACCGACGCGGCGATGCAGCGGGTCCGCGATCCGGAGGCGCAGGAAGGCGTCGATAAGCAGGACGAGATCAACCACGGCGAACGAACCCCGGGCTGATCGAATGGCGAAGGCGCGCGCCGCTGTGTTCGGCGCGCGTCCTGCAAAGCACGCCGAGCCGCCCCATAGCCGCGCCGGAGGGGCCTGTGCGCCGCCTGCTAACCTGGCTTATTGAATTCCCGCGCGCAGCGTAGGCGCGTGTGTATGCGGGGATCATGGAAATGACGGCACAGCGTTTGCTGATCGAAGGGCGCGTTCAGCGCGTAGGCTATCGTGACTGGGCGGTGCGGACGGCCCGCCAACTGGGCGTCACCGGATGGGTGCGCAATCTTCAGGATGGGCGGGTCGAAATCCTGGCTGACGGCGATGATGGCGCGCTCGACACATTCGTCGAGCGGTGTCGCGAGGGACCGACTATGGCGACGGTCGAGCGCGTCGATACGCATCCGACCGAATTGGGGAATGTGAAGGGCTTCACCAAGCGCTTCACCGCCTGAACGCTGCCGCTATTCGACCAGCTTCATCAACCGTCGTTCGACCGGTGCCAGCACCGGGCCGAGCTCATGGCCGCGTTTCAGCACGGCACCGGATTCGTTGACGAGCGCCCACATCCCCTGGCGGTTGCGCAGCGCAGGACGCTTTTCGACCCGGAACTCGGGTCGTTCCGCGGTTCGGCGAAAGGCGGCGAAGATGGCAGCATCGCGACCCAGGTCGATCGCATAGTCCTTCCAGTGCCCGGCGGCGACCATGCGGCCATAGAGATCGAGGATACGGGTCAGCTCGGCACGGTCGAAGCCGACCTGGGTCGGCCTGCCCGCGCCGGGGAACGGGGTGATGCTAGCGCTCACGCCCGGTCACGCCGCTCCGCATCGGACTGGCGCTCGGCCAGCAACGCGTCCAGCCGCTTGCGCATCGTCTCGAGTTCGCAGCGCATGATCTCCAGTTTCTGGGTCGCCGGGTCGTACACCTCGCTGCACGGCGTGCCATAGGGGACGAAATCCTTCTTCCACGCTTCCGCCTCGACCAGCGTCGACTTCGCGGGGATGCCGACCATGACGGCACCCTCGGGCACATCGCGGGTCACCACGGCGTTGGCACCGACACGGGCGCGCGGGCCGACGGTGATCGGGCCGAGC
Source organism: Sphingomonas plantiphila (assembly GCF_046000505.1). Taxonomy (NCBI): domain Bacteria; kingdom Pseudomonadati; phylum Pseudomonadota; class Alphaproteobacteria; order Sphingomonadales; family Sphingomonadaceae; genus Sphingomonas; species Sphingomonas plantiphila. The sequence continues at coordinate 383,330 of NZ_JBELQC010000002.1, forward strand.
ACCTGAGCTCCGGAGCCGATGATTACTCCATTCGACAGTGTCGGATGCCGCTTTCCCGCCACCCCGTTGTCCGGACTGGTTCCGCCCAGCGTCACGCACTGATAGATCGTGACGTCGTCGCCAATCTCAGCCGTTTCCCCGATCACGACGAAGCCATGGTCGATGAAGAAGTTGCGGCCGATCTTCGCCCCGGGGTGGATGTCGATCGCGGTCAGCCAGCGCGACAGATGATTGACCGCGCGCGCCAGAAAGAACAGCCGGGACCGGAACAGCCGGTGCGCGACGCGGTGCCAGAACAATGCCCACACGCCCGGATACAACAGGATTTCCATGTTGCTGCGCGGCGCGGGATCGCGCGCGCGGATCGAAGCGAGATAGGCTCTCAAGCCGCCAATCATTCACAGGCCCCTATTGTCTGTCGCGCTATTTAGGCCGTCCCATCTCCCTTTTCCAGCGTGGCGCGGTTATGTCTTGCGCGCGCTAAACACTATGTATCTTGTGGGGATTGCGGCGCGGCCCCAAACCGGGCACTCGAGACGAAAGCGAAAGTGACCGAATGTTCGAGGCAATCGATTTCCAGGCGCTGCTTCCCTATATCGCGGTCGGCGCAGCGGCGCAGATTGTCGACGGCGCGCTTGGCATGGCGTTCGGCGTCATTTCGACCACGCTGTTGGTCAGCGTCCTGGGCGTGCCCCCCGCCACAGCCTCGGCCGGGGTCCATCTCGCGGAATGCTTCACGACTGGCGTCTCGGGCATCAGCCACGCGCTGCACAAGAATGTGAACTGGAAGCTTTTCTTCCGGCTGCTCGTTCCCGGAATCATCGGCGGCGTCACCGGGGCCTATCTGCTGACCTCGCTCGATGCGTCGATCACGCGACCATTCGTGATGGGCTATCTCGCGCTGATCGGCGTCTATCTCTTGTGGCGCGGGATCAGCTTTCCGACGCGTCACCATAGCGAGCCTAAGATCGTGGCGCCGCTCGGCCTCGCCGGCGGCTTTCTCGACGCGGCCGGCGGCGGTGGCTGGGGTCCGGTCGTCACCAGCAACCTTTTGATCCAGGGCACGCAGCCGCGCTACACGATTGGAACGGTAAACAGCGTCGAATTCTTCCTGACCCTCTCCGTATCGATCACATTCATCCTCCACCTCGGCCTCTCGGCCTTCACCGAAGCGGTCGTGGGCTTGTTGATCGGCGGCGTAATCGCTGCCCCATTCGGGGCGATCCTGGCAAAGCGGATGCCGACCAAGACGCTGCTCATCCTCGTCGGCATCGTCTTGACCTTGACCAGCAGCTACAGCGTCTATCGCGCACTGATCTAAATCCGATCAATGCAAGCCGATTGAGTGATTGTATCGATCACGTAGAGCGACACTTCCCATTTCCCTGTGAGCGCACGCTACCTATATGCCGCATTGCACAAGCTGCATTGCACCATTCACAGGAGAACAACACATGGCGCTTATCGGAAGCTCACTGAAGCCGTTCACGGCCACCGCGTTCAAGCAGGGCAAGTTCGTCGACGTCACTGACGCCGATGTGCGCGGAAAGTGGGCCGTGTTCTTCTTCTATCCGGCCGACTTCACCTTCGTCTGCCCGACCGAGCTCGAGGATCTGGCCGATATCTACCCGACTCTGCAGAAGATGGGTGTCGAGGTCTATTCGGTATCGACCGACACGCATTTCAGCCACAAGGCATGGCACGACACCTCGCCGGCGATCGGCAAGATCGACTATTACATGCTCGGCGACCAGAACCACGTACTGGCGAAGAATTTCGACGTTCTGCGTGAGGGTCAGGGTCTGGCGGACCGCGGGACGTTCGTGATCGACCCAGAAGGCGTGATCCAGCTGGTCGAGATCACCAGCGAAGGCGTCGGCCGCAACGCGACCGAACTTCTCCGGAAGATCAAGGCGGCGCAATATATTGCGGCGCACCCGGGCGAAGTGTGCCCGGCCAAGTGGGAAGAGGGCGAAACCACGCTCGCCCCGTCGCTCGACCTCGTCGGCAAGATCTAAGCACCCCTCCCTCTGCGGGTGCCTGATGCGGCCCGGGGTGGACTTCCCGCCGCCCCGGGCCGTTTTGCCTTCATATCTATAGGAATTCCCCATGCTCGACGCCCATCTGACGCAACAGCTTGAAGCCTATCTCGTGCATATCCGCGAGTCCGTGGAGCTCGTCGCCAGCCTGGGCGACGATCCCAAGTCGCGCGAACTGGAAACGCTGCTCACCGAGATTGCCGCGCTGTCCGGCAAGATCACGCTCGTCCGCCAGAATGACGACAAGCGCACCCCCAGCTTCATGATCCGCCGCGCCGGGACCGATATCGGCGTGCGCTTCGCCGGCATCCCGATGGGGCATGAATTCACCAGCCTCGTGCTCGCGCTGCTCCAGGTCGGGGGCCACCCGTCCAAGGCGGCGCAGGAGCTGATCGAGGCGGTGAAGGGCCTCGACGGCGACCTGCACTTCGAGACCTATTTCTCGCTCAGCTGCCAGAACTGCCCCGATGTCGTGCAGGCGCTCAACCTGATGGCGGTGCTCAACCCCAGGATCAGCCACGTCGCGATCGACGGCGCGCTGTTCAAGGAAGAGGTCGACGCGCGTCAGGTGCTCGCCGTCCCGACCGTCTATCTCAATGGCGAATTGTTCGGATCGGGCCGGATGGAGCTTGAGCAGATCGTCGCCAAGCTCGACAGCGGCGCCGAGGCCAAGGCAGCCGAAAAGCTCGCCGCCAAAGATCCGTTCGACGTGCTGATCGTCGGCGGCGGTCCCGCCGGCGCAGCCTCCGCCATCTACACCGCCCGCAAGGGCCTGCGCGTCGGCGTCGCCGCCGAGCGCTTCGGCGGCCAGGTGCTCGACACGATGGGCATCGAGAACTTCATCTCGGTCCCCTACACCGAAGGGCCCAAGCTCGCCGCCCAGCTCGAAGCGCACGTCAAGGACAATGAAGTCGACGTGATGAACCTCCAGCGTGCCGACAAGCTCGTCCCGGCGACGCGCGAAGGCGGGTTGCACGAGGTGGTGCTCGCCAATGGCGCCAGCCTGAAGGGGAAGACCGTGATCCTGTCGACTGGCGCGCGGTGGCGGCAGATGGGTGTTCCCGGCGAGGAGGAGTATCGCAACAAAGGCGTGGCCTATTGCCCGCATTGCGACGGTCCTTTGTTCAAAGGCAAGCGCGTCGCGGTGATCGGCGGCGGCAATTCGGGTGTCGAGGCGGCGATCGACCTGGCCGGCATCGTCGGCCATGTCACGCTGATCGAATATGACAGCCAGTTGCGCGCCGACGCGGTGCTTCAGCGCAAGCTTGGCAGCCTTGCCAATGTCCAGGTGATCACGTCGGCGATGACGACGCGCGTCAACGGCGCGGAGAAGGTCACCGGCCTGACCTACAAGGACCGCAATTCCGGTGAGGAGCACGACATCGCTCTCGAAGGGATCTTCGTCCAGATCGGCCTCGTCCCCAACACCGAATGGCTCAAGGATACGATCGCGCTCACGCCGCGCGGCGAGATCGAGATCGATTCGCGCGGTGAGACCAGCCAGCCCGGCATCTTCGCCGCCGGAGACTGCACGACGGTGCCGTACAAGCAGATCGTGATCGCGATGGGCGCGGGATCGACCGCCGGCCTGTCGGCCTTCGACTATCTCATCCGGCTCCCTGCCGAAGAGATCGAGGCCGCTGCCGCGTAAGCGGCGGAGCGCCACCCCCGCAGAATGCGGGGGTGGCGTTATCGCGCCTGCCACTTATATCGGCGCCATCAATCGGCTGGATCGATCAATGGCGCAAACCTACCTGCCTACGCTCAAGCAACTTCAGTATCTGGTCGCGCTGAAGGATCACGGCCATTTCGGTCGCGCGGCGGAGGCGTGTTTCGTCACCCAATCGACTCTGTCCGCGGGCCTGCGCGAGCTCGAAACGCTGATCGGGGTCGTGCTGGTCGAGCGCACGCGGCGGGTAGTCCGCTTCACCCCGCTCGGCGAGCGGATCGTCGAGAAGGCGCGGCGTGTCTTGCGCGAGGCGGAGGAGCTCGCCGACCTCGCACGCGCCGCCGGGCGGCCGCTGTCGGGTGAAATGCGGATGAGCGTGATCCCCACCATCGCGCCCTTCCTGCTGCCGCGCATCCTGCCCCGGCTGCGGCGCGGCTATCCCGACCTCAAGCTGTTTCTGCGCGAGGAACCGAGCGGTGCTGCCTGCGAAAGCCTGCATACCGGACGCACCGACTGCGTGCTGCTCGCCCTTCCCTATGCCTGTGGCGATGTCGAGACCGCCCCGCTGTTCGAAGACCGCCTGTTCGTCGCTTTCCCGCAGGGCGAGTTCGAACTCGACCACAAGGTGGTCACCGCCAACGAGATCGACGAAACCCGCCTGCTCCTGCTCGAAGACGGGCATTGCCTGAAAGATCATGCGCTGGCGGCGTGCAACCGCCCCGAGCTGCGTGCAGAAGCGACGATGCTCGGCACGTCGCTGCACACGATGGTCCAGATGGTCGACAATGGGCTCGGCGTGACGATGCTGCCCGAAATGGCGATCGATGCGGGCATTCTCGATCACACCCACATCACCGCGCGCCCGCTTCAGGCCGACAATCCCTCGCGCCGCATCGCCCTAGTGTGGCGCAAGGCGTCGCCGCGGGAGCGGGATTTCCGCCTGCTCGCCGAGGTGCTGGCTCAGTCGGCGCCGGTCACGGCCTGATCGTCCCAGCGCGCTGCGGCAGCCGCGTCGCTGCTGCGTGTTTCGACCCAGCTGGCCGCCCCGCTGCGATGCTCGCGTTTCCAGAAGGGGGCGTCGGTCTTCAGCCGGTCGATCAGGAATGCACAGGCATCGAGCGCTGCGCCGCGATGCGCCGCTGCGGTCGCGACCAGCACGATGCGCTCGCCAGGCTCCATCGGCCCCACCCGGTGGATCACCACCGCCGAGATGAGCGACCAGCGTTGCATGGCCTGTTCGGCCAGATCGCACAGCACCGCTTCGGTCATGCCGGGATAATGTTCGAGCTCGAGGCAGGTGACGCCGTCATCGCCGCGCACCACCCCAATGAAGCTCGCCACCGCCCCCGCCCCGGTCTCTTCGATCCCGGCAAGCTCGACACCGACATCGATCGGCGCGGGATCGACCGAAACGCGGATCATCCGCCGGTCACCGGGGGGAAGATCGCGACCTCCCGCACCGCTCCCAGTTCATGATCGAGCGGCACGAATTTCTGGTCGACCGCGGCGCGCAGCCGGGTCATGTCCGAAAACGCCCGATCATGCGCCGTACTCTGCCCACGCAGCCACTCGACCAGATCGGCGACGGTACGCACCGCGCCGGGCGGCTCGACCGTCTCCTCGGCCATTCCGATCGTCTCGCGCACCCAGGCGAAGTAGAGCAGCTGCATCAGCTGTCCATATGCCTGAGGCCGACGCGCAGATAATCCCAGCCGGTCAGCAGCGTCAGAACCGCCCCGCCCCATAGCATCGCGAGACTGACGTCATGGATCCAGACCCATTCCGGAAGCGCGCCGGCCAGGATCAGGCCCCCCAGCGACGTGAGCTGCAACGCAGTCTTCCACTTGGCGAGCGCAGACACCGGTACCGATACCTGGATGCCGCCGAGGAACTCACGCAGCCCGGACACCGCGATCTCGCGCAACAGGATGACCAGGGCCGCGATCATATGGACCCCGGGAATCAGCTCCTTCGCACACAGGATCAGGATGACTGCCGCGACCATGATCTTGTCGGCAATCGGATCCAGAAAGACCCCCAGCTTCGATACGGTTCCGCGCGATCGGGCGAGATAGCCATCGAAATAGTCGGTAATGCCCATCAGGCAGTAGGTCGCAAAGCCAAGGGCGTACCCGGCCTGCCATTCCGGCCACCACAGGAAGAACACCAGCAACGGCACGGTGACGATTCGCGACAGCGTCAGGACATTGGGCAGCGTCAGCATGTCTTCGCTCTAGCACCGCCCGGCGCCGCGAACACCCCCACGATGCCGACGCGCGCGATAGCGGTTGCCGCGCCCCGCGCCCCGGGGCTATGCGGGTGCCGGTTTTGACGGTCGAAGGCCCGCCACGCATATGAACAACGCGCTCGGATTGCTCAAGGAGCGCCGGTTTCTGCCCCTTTTCGTCACGCAGTTCCTGGGGGCGTTCAACGACAATCTGTTCAAGACGGCGATGGTGCTGTTCGCGACCTATCAGGTGCTGAACGATCCGGAGACCGAGTTCGTCTTCAACGCGCTCGCCACCGGCATGGCGCTGGTTCCCTTCGTGTTTCTGTCCGCCCTCTCCGGCCAGCTCGCCGACACATACGACAAGGCGCAGATCATCCGCATCGTGAAGACCGCGGAGATCGGCATCATGCTGTTCGGCGGCGCGGGGATCGTCGTCGCGCATTTCGGCTATCCGATGGTCGGCGTCGGCATGATGCTCGGCGCCGTGCTGATGCTGGGCACGCATTCGACCTTTTTCGGCCCGATCAAATACGCGATCCTGCCGCAGCATCTGAAGGAAGACGAGGTGCTGGGCGGCACCGGCATGGTGGAAGCCGCCACCTATCTGTCGATCCTGCTCGGCACCGTGATCGCCGGCTGGGTATCGATCGAGACCGCCGGGTGGCTGACGCTGATCGTGGCGATCATCGGCTGGTTCACGGGGCGGATGGTCCCCCCGGCCCCCCGTCAGGGTGCGAAGCTCAAGCTCAACTTCAATCCCTTCACCGCTTCGTGGCGGCTGATCGCCAACACCATGCACATCCCGCGGCTGTTCTGGGCGATCTGCGCGATCAGCTTCTTCTGGACGATGGGATCGGTGCTGATCGTCATCTTCACCCCGCTGGCGAAGAACGTACTGACGTCCGACGAACGGGTAGCGAGCCTGATGATCGCCACCTTCTCGGTCGGCGTGGCGATCGGATCGGTCATCATCAACGCCATGCTGAGGGGAGAGATTTCGGCCAAATTCTCCCCGATCTCGGTCATCGCGATGGCGGGCTTCGTCGTCGCATTCTCGTTCGAATCGCGTTTCTGGGTCCCCGCGCCGGATGGCGGGCTTTACGACATGATGGCGTTCATCGTCATGCCGCAGGCATGGATCGTGCTCGCCACGCTGATCGCGATCGCGATCGCCGGCGGAATGTTCGTGGTGCCGCTCTATGCCTTCCTGACCACCACCGTGACGAAGGATCAGACCGCGCGCACCGTGGCCGCGAACAATATCGTCAACGCATTCGGGATGGTGCTGGGCGCGCTGATGGTGATCGCGATCACGGCGCTCGGCGTCGGGCCGTCGAATCAGCTGTTGTTCGTGGCCGGCATGGCCGTGATCTCCGCCTGGCTGGCGCAGAAGCTGCACCGCGCCTGCGACTGAGCGCAGGCGGCGCCTTCAGAAGATGAAGGTGTAGATACACACGAAGAATGCGGTGAAGCTCAGCGCGAACAGCTTGATGTCGCTGTCGTCCTCGCGCCTGCGCACTTCGGCGCGGACCTTGGGCAGGGTGGCACGGAACGGGTGGCTGCGGCTGGCGCCGGAGAGGATGAGTTCGCGTCGCATGGCAAGAAGTTAACGCGCCGGTAACGATATCGGCCACCCCTAAAGGATCGTTAACGACTGTACCGATGCGGGACTCGGTCGCGCCGTGCCTCAGGCAAAGAAAAGGCCGGGTCGCGAAGCGCGCCCGGCCTGTTCTTCAAGGAGTTGGTGGAGCCGAGGGGGATCGAACCCCTGACCTTCGCAATGCCATTGCGACGCTCTCCCAGCTGAGCTACGGCCCCATCCGTTCCGGGAAGGCGATGGCCTTTAGCAGCCATCGCGCGGTGTGCAACCCGTTTTTCTCAGCTTTCTTCGTCGTCGTCGCCGGTGTCGACGCCCAGGTCGTCGTCGCCGCCCAGATCGACGTCATCGTCGGGCGAACCCTCCGCATCCTCGTCGATGTCCAGATCGTCGTCGCCGAGATCGCTATCGTCCTTCTTGGGCTTCTCGGCCACGTCCTTCACCGCCTCGAACGGAAGCGGCTGCTTCGACTTGAGAATCGGCTCGGGCTCCCATGCATAACCGCAGTTGATGCAGGTGACCGGTTCGTCCTTGGTCAGATCGTAAAAGCGCGTTGCGCATTTCGGGCAGGTCCGCTTCGTGCCCCATTCCGGCTTCACCATGTGCCGCTCTATGCCTTTTGTTCGTAATTACAGGGATGACGGGAAACTTGTCCCCGCTGAAGTGGCGGGCGCCTTGCCATAGCGCAAGCCCCCTGTCAAAGCCGCCGCCGATGAGCGCACATTCTCCCCGACCCCTTGCCATTTCCGCACGCGGCCCGCTGCGCGGCACCGTGACCGTTCCGGGCGACAAGTCGATCAGCCACCGTTCGCTGATGTTCGCGGGGCTGGCGGTGGGCGAAAGCCGCATCGAAGGGCTGCTGGAGGGGGAAGATGTCCTCGCGACGGCCGCGGCGATGCGCGCGATGGGCGCGCAGATCGAGCGTGACGCAGATGGGATATGGCACGTCGCCGGCGTCGGCGTGGGCGGACTGCTCCAGCCGCACACCGCGCTCGAGATGGGCAATTCGGGCACCTCGACCCGATTGCTGATGGGACTGATCGCCAGCCATCCGATCACCGCGACCTTCACCGGCGATGCTTCGCTCTCGAAGCGACCGATGGGCCGCGTGATCGATCCGTTGTCGGCGATGGGCGCGGAGTTCACGTCGAGTCCCGGCGGGCGCCTGCCGCTGACGATGCGCGGCCTGTGCCCGGCGGTGCCGATTGAATACCGCCTTCCGGTGGCCTCCGCACAGGTCAAGTCGGCGGTGCTGCTCGCCGGGCTCAACACCCCGGGCATCACCCGGGTCATCGAGCCCGTGCCGACCCGCGATCACAGCGAGCGCATGCTGCGCGGGTTCGGCGCCGAGCTGACCGTCGAGGAAACGGCGGACGGCCGGATCATCGCGATTCGCGGCGAGGCGGAACTCGTGGCCCAGCAGATCACGGTTCCCGGAGATCCGTCGTCGGCCGCCTTCTGGATGGTTGCCGCGTCGATCGTGCCCGACTCGGACATCGTCATCGCCAATGTCGGCATGAACCCGACCCGCATCGGACTCCTCACCGCGCTCAGGATGATGGGCGCCGATATCGTCGCGCAGGGCGAACGCACCGTCGGTGGCGAGCCGGTCGCGGACCTGCGCGTCCGCCATGCTCGGCTGTCGGCGATCGACGTACCGCCGGACCTCGCGCCGAGCATGATCGACGAATATCCGGTGCTGTTCGTCGCCGCCGCCTTTGCCAAGGGACGCACCGTTGCGCGGGGCGCGGAAGAACTGCGCGTCAAGGAATCGGATCGCATCGCCGCGATGGTTGCCGCGCTTGCGCCCAATGGCGTTCGGCTCGAGGAATTCGAGGATGGGCTGGCCGTGACCGGCAACGATGGCGACCTGCTCCCCGGTGGCGCACGGATCGCCTCGAATCTGGATCATCGCATCGCGATGAGCATGACCGTCGCTGGACTCGGCGCGCGCAATGAAGTGACGATCGACGACGTCAGCCCGGTCGCCACCAGCTATCCGGGCTTCTTCCCCACTCTCGACAGACTGACCGAAGTCCAGCCATGATCATTGCCGTCGACGGACCCGCCGCTTCGGGCAAAGGCACCATCGCCCGCGCTCTCGCCCGCCATTACGGGCTTCCGCATCTCGATACCGGGCTGCTCTATCGCGCGGTCGCGGCGACTGTGCTGCGCGACGAACTCGATCCGGCGCAGGAGGCCGATGCGGTGGCGGCGACGAGCTTCGACGATCTGCTGCTCGCCGACGAATGGCTGCGCTCCGATGAGGTGGGCAAGGCCGCGTCGGTCGTCTCGGCCCACCCGCTGGTCCGCTCGGCCCTGCTCCAGCGGCAGAAGCGGTTCGCGGCGCAGCCCAATGGCGCGATCCTCGACGGGCGCGACATCGGGACGGTGATCGCGCCCGACGCGGACGCCAAGCTGTTCGTCAAGGCGACGCCGATGATCCGCGCGCGGCGGCGCCATGCCGAGCTTCAGAAGATCGGATCGACCGTCAGCCTCGACCGGGTGCTGTCGGACATCCGCGCGCGCGACGACCGCGACAGCACCCGTGCGCAGGCGCCGCTCGTCGCAGCGCCGGACGCGGCCGTGCTGGACACGAGCTTTCTCTCGATCGAATCCGCTATCCTCAAGGCGATCCAGCTGGTCGAGACGCAGCTGGCGCGCAAGCGGGAGCTTACCTGACCGGTTGCGGTTGCGGCGCCGTCTGTTCGCCGCTTCGCTGCATTTCCAGCAGCTGCTCCAACAGCGCCAGCCGTATCGCGATATCACGCTGATAGCCCGCCCCCTCGGGCGCCAGGGCAAGCGCCTTGCGCCAGAGCGGCCGGGCCGCGGCAAAATTCCCGGCGCGAACCTGCGCGAGGCCATAGAAGAAGGGCGGGCCCGGATGCGCCGGCGCCAGCACCATCGCGCGGCGGAATGCGACCCCGGCTGCGGGCGACACCGTCTGGTCGTCCGCCTCGACCAGCGTCATGCCGAGCCAGGTCCACAGCGCCGCATCGTTGGGCGACGCCCGAACGCTGCCCAGCATCAGCCGTGCCGCCTTTTCGGCATTTCCCCCGCGCACCAGGGCATCGGCGGCGAAGAAGGAGGCGTCGATCGAGGTGAACCGGCCGAACATCGCGCCGCGCAGGTCGCGCAACGCCGCGTCGTCGGGCCGGGTCTTCTTGGCGGCTGAAACCGGCGCTCCGGGCAGGCCCGGGCGCGCCTGCAACGCATAGCCCGCCGCGCCGAGCATCAGCGCGGCCGCGCCGAAGGTCCACAGTGCACGCGGCGCGCCGAGCAACCACAAAAGGCCGAGCGCGATCGCTCCAAGCGCGGCGAGGATGATCCAGCTCATCATCGACGCCTCCGCCGCAACGTCCCGCGCGCAAGCCACGCGCCGGCACCCAGCAGCAGCAGCGGCGCGAGCCACAGCGGCGCCGTCGACCAGCTCAGCGGCGGATCATAGGTCACGTAGCTGCCATAGCGGTCGATCAGCCACTGCCGAACGACATCAGGTTTCTCCCCCGCCGCGATCTTCTGCCGCACGATGCGCCGCATGTCGGCCGCCATGTCGACGTCACTATCGGCGATCGACTGGCCCTGGCACACAAGGCAGCGCAATTCGCCCATCAGTTCGGCGGCTTGCGCCTCACGCTTCGCATCGGGCAGCTGGGCGTAGCCGAGATCGGCGGGCGCGCCGGCGGCGAGCGCGAGGGCGATAATCAGGCTCATCGCGCATCCTCCAGCGCCTTGAGCAGCTTGGGAACATCCTCTTCGCGGATATCGCCGATATGCTGCATCGCGATCCGCCCCTGCCCGTCGATGACGAAGGTTTCGGGCACTCCGGACGATCCGATGCCGATCTGCACGACCCGCTGGGCATCGTTGCCGATCCGCGCATAGGGATCGCCGTGCCGGGCGAGAAACGCAGCGACTGCCTCAGGCGTGTCGCGGATCGCCACCGCGTCGATCTGAACCCCCGCCGCCTTGAGCTTCATCAGCTGCGGCGCCTCGGCGATGCAGGGCACGCACCAGCTGGCGAAGACATTGAGCAGTCGGGGTTTACCCGTCGCCAGGTCTGCGCGGACCAGGCCCGGCTTGCCCGGCACCATCGCCGGCAGCGCGAAGTCGGGCAGCGGCTTGCCGACCAGCGCCGAGCGCACCGGCGCGTCCGACGGGCGCGTCAGCCCATAGCCAACCAGGACGACCAGCACGGAAAAGGCAAGAAGCGGAAGCCAGCGCTTCATTCGGCTTCCTCCCTGCGTCGCGCATTGCGCCGTTCGCGGACCAGTCGCCCGACCAGCGACAGCGCCCCGCCCAGCGCGATCAGGCCGCCGCCCAGCCAGATCAGCGTGACCCAGGGTTTCCACCACAGCCGAAGCTGCCAGCGCCCCTGTGCATCCTGATGCCCGAGCACGGCGTACAGCTGCCCGTCGAACCGCGTCGATATCGCCGCCTCGGCAGTATCGGTGGGGGGCGACGCATAGAAGCGCCGTTGCGGGCGCAACAGCAGCCCCGGCCCATCGAGCGACCCGCGGCTCGCGGTCACCCGTCCCTCGACCGCCGACCAGTTGTCGCCGATCGCAGGCGATACACCGTTCAGCACCACCCGCCACGGCCCGACATAATAGGGCTGACCATATTCGGCGGCGACGAGGCGTTCGTCGGTGAACGCGCTGTCCGCCGCCATCCCGGCGAGGCTGACGGCGACGCCGAAATGCGCGACGATCATGCCCCAGGTGAACAGCGGGGTGCGCAGGAGATTGCGTTTCCAGAGCGGCGCGAAGCTGGCGATGGCAAGGCCGGCGGCAAGGCCCAGCCCCGCGATTTCCATCCAGCCCGTTCCCGGCGCGAGCACGAACACCGCCGCCATCGCCAGCATCGTCGCGGCGATCGGTACGGTCAGTCTGGTCAGCACGGTGTTGGCCTCGTCCCGGCGCCAGCGCAGCAGCGGTCCGACCAGCATCGCCCCCACCAGCGCCAGTGCGATCGGCCCTGCGGTCTTGTTGAAGAAGGGCGGGCCAACCGACAATTGCTCGCCCATCGCCTGCGCCACGATCGGATAGAGCGTGCCGATCAGCACGATGCCGAGGATCACGGTGAGCAGCAGATTGTTGAGCACCAGCCCGCCCTCGCGGCTCAACGGATCGAACCCCTGCCCCGCCTTCACCGTCCCGACCCGCGCGCCGAACAGTGCGAGCGCGCCGCCGATATACAGCGCGAGCAGGATCAGGATGAAGGTGCCGCGCTGCGGATCGACGGCAAAGGCGTGGACGCTGGTCAGAATCCCCGATCGGACCAGGAAGGTGCCGAGCATCGACATCGAGAAGGCGACGACGGCGAGCATCAGCGTCCAGGCGCGAAGGCCGTCGCGCGCGGCGAGCACATTGACCGAATGGAGCAAGGCGGTGGCGGCGAGCCAGGGCATCAGCGACGCGTTCTCGACCGGATCCCAGAACCACCAGCCGCCCCAGCCCAACTCGTAATAGGCCCAGTAGCTTCCCGCGGTGATCCCGATCGTCAGGAAGATCCACGCCACCAGCACCCAAGGCCGCATCGCGCGGGCAAAGGCTGGCCCGACATCGCGCGTCACCATCGCGCCGACCGCAAAGGAAAAGGCGACCGAAAGGCCGACATAGCCGAAATAAAGGGTCGGCGGGTGGAAGGCGAGGCCGGGGTCCTGCAACAGCGGATTGAGGCCGAGCCCGTCGACCGCCGCCGGATCGAGGCGGGTGAAGGGGTTGGAGGCGATCAGCAGAAACGCGTAGAAGCCGAGCGCGATCGCCGCCTGCGCGCCCAGCGTTGCAATCAGCGTGCGCCATTCGAGCTGCCGCTCGAGCCATCCGATCGCTGCGCCCGACAGTGCGAGCACGGTGACCCACAGCAGCATCGAGCCCTCATGGTTCCCCCAGGCGCCGGCGATCTTGTAGATCAGCGGCTTGGCCGAGTGGCTGTTCTGCGCAACGAGCAGCACCGACATGTCGGAGCGCACGAACAGCGTGATCAGCAGTGCAAAGGACAGCGCCGCGAGCACGCCCTGAACGATCGCAACAGGCCGGACGGTTGCGAACAGCTGGCCACGGACCGTCGCGTCGCCAACGCGCAGCGCGAGCCCCGCGGCTACGAGCTGGAGCAGCGCAAGCGCCGCCGCCAGCCACAAGGCGGCGAGCCCTGCCTCCGCAATCATCGCGTGACGGTCTCGGGTGCGGGCATCTTGTCGGCGATTTCGGGCGGCATGTAGCGCTCGTCATGCTTGGCGAGCAGATTGTCCGCGGTGAAGCTGCCATCGGCCTCGAACTTGCCCTCGGCGACCACGCCCGACCCTTCCTTGAACAGATCGGGAGCGACGCCGGTGAAGCGAACCGGCACCCGCCCGCCCTTGTCCGTCACCACGAAATTGATGCTGACGCCGTCGGGCAGCCGTTTGACCGACCCCGTCTCCACCATGCCGCCCAGCCGCACCGCCTTGCCGACTGTGGGCGCTTTGCTGGCAAGATCGCTGGGCGTGTAGAAGAACGCGGCCTGGTCGCGCAGGGCGGACAGCGCGAGGCCGCTCGCCCCACCCACCGCGACGAGCGCGGCGAGGCCCAGCAGCAGCCTTTGATGCTTGGGCTTCATCGGCGCTCTCTCAGCAGTTCTGCAGCCGTTTCGGCGCGGCGCATCGCGCGCCAGCTGCCGAACGACAGCCCACCGACTGCGGCGGCGACGATGGCATACGCTGCGATGATGAACGGCCAGTGGTTCATGCGGCCATCCGCCGCATCCGCGCCTCGACGCGCTGCTCGGCCAGGATCGCCCGCATCCGCATCAGCACGATGCCGCCGAACAGCAGCGAAAAGCCGGTCAGCGTCATCAGCAACGGCCACAGCATCGAATCATGGATGGTCGAACTCGTCAGCGTCAGGCTCTGCCCCTGGTGCAGCGTATTCCACCAGATCACCGAATAACGGATCACCGGCAGCAGCACCGTCCCCGCCATCCCGAACAGCGCCGGTATCCGCCCGTCCCCGCCCCGCTCGCGATCGGCACGCTCGAGCGCGATCCAGCCGATATAGACGAAGAACAACAGCAGCATCGACGTCAGCCGCCCGTCCCATTGCCACCAGGTCCCCCAGGTCGGACGCCCCCAGATCGATCCGGTGATCAGGCACAGCGCCGCGAACACCGCCCCCACCGGCGCAATCGCCCGCGACGCCAGCGCCGCGAGCGGATGGCGCCAGACGAGATAGGTGAAACAGGCGATCGCCAGCGCGCTCCAGCCCCCCATCCCCAGCCAGGCGGCGGGAACGTGGATGTAGAGGATGCGAACGCTTTCCTTCTGCAGATAATCCGGCGGCGTCTGCGTGAGGCCGCCCCAGGCGCCGACCAGCACCAGCACCAGCCCGCTCCAGTAGAGGATGGGCGTCAACGGGCGCGCTAGTCGCAGGAAGCGCGTAGGGTTGGCGAGAGCATGGATCACGGCGTTGCGCCGCCTTTAAGCGAGAAGCCGCCGCCTGTCCAAGCCTTCGACGCGGCGCCGTGTCACCCGGCCGCGGTCAGCCGCTCGAACTCGTCCTCGCTCAGCGCGATCTGGAACTCCAGCCCGGCTTCGAAGTCGCTGGCCCAGGCGACGCGTGCCGCCCAATGACCGATCACGGGAAGTGTCAGCCAGATCACGGCGTCGCGGCGCAGCGCGGAATAGGTTTCGATCTTCGCCCCGTGCATCGACAGGTCGACCACCTTGCACAAGGCACGGTCGAGGCCGCCGCGGCCGACTTTGGCGTCGAGCGACACCGGCGCACGCGGGCTGCGCCGCCGCCCGAGGACGGCGGGTTCGAATTCTGCTGCGAAGCTGCGCTTGTCCGTTGAAATCATGGGGCGAGCCTAAGGCCGAGACGCCTAATCGCACGTTAACGCCTTCTCGGCGTGTCCATATGCAAACGGCCCGCCCCGGGGTTCGGAGCGAGCCGTTGCAGATCAATGGGCCGGGCGCGTCGCCCGTGCCGCTCACTTCTTGGAAAGCGAGAGCCCACCGAAACGCTTGTTGAAGCGCGCGACCTGACCACCCGAATCGAGCATCTGGCCGCGGCCGCCGGTCCATGCCGGGTGCGCCAGCGGATCGATTTCCAGCTGCATCAGATCGCCTTCCTTGCCCCACGTCGAACGCGTCTCATAGACGGTGCCGTCGGTCATCTGGACCTTGATCATGTGATAATCGGGGTGCGTATCGGCCTTCACGGGTCTGTTCCTTGAGTTTGAGCGCCGGTTTCCGACCGGCAACAAGACGGCGCGGCCCCTAACAGAGCTGCGGCGTTCATGCAATGGACTTCGGCACCGGCCCGCTCCCCCACCCGGCCACCGATCAAATTACGTTCGTGAGTGGCCGGGTGGGAGAGCCGGCCGGTGCCGGATCCAAATCACGCGCTCGGCGGGTCGGCGATCATCGCGGTGAATTCGCATTCGGTCGCCAGATCGTCGCCCAGATATGCCTTGCCCGCAAACTTGCAGATGCGCGCGCGCTTCTGCACGAACTCGACCTCGAGCCGCAGCAATATGCCAGGCTCGACCGGCTTGCGGAACTTCACCCCGTCGATCGACATGAAATAGACCAGCTTGCCGGTCCCGGCGAGGCCCAGGCTCTCGACCGCGAGCACGCCTGCTGCCTGTGCCAGCGCCTCGACCTGCAGGACTCCGGGCATGATCGGCCTGCCCGGGAAATGCCCCTGGAAGAATTCCTCGTTGATCGACACCGCCTTGATCGCGACGATCTTCTCGTCTGGGATCAGCTGCTCGACCCGATCGACGAGCAGCATCGGGTAACGGTGCGGCAACGCCGCCATCACCCGCGTCACGTCGAGCGGGCCGATGGCGGCCTTTCCTTCGGCGGCGTCGCTCACCGGCCGGTGGGCGCCGGCTGCGTGGGCTGCGCGGGCTGCTGGGCCGGCTGCTGCGGCGGGGGTGCCACGGTCTGCACGCTCGGCAGCTGCTGGTTGAGCGTCGTCAGCACCTGCGCGGTGATGTCGACCGTCGTCGCGGCGAACAGGACGTTGCCGCGATCGAGTGCGACGGTCGCGCCACGCTGCTGCGCCACCTGCTGAACGGCGGGGACCATCTTTTCGGCAATCTGCTGGCGAACATACTGGACGTTCCGCTGGAAGGTCGCCTGACGCTCGTTGACCTGGCGCTGGGCGGTACCCTGACGCGTCTGGAACGCCTGGATACGCTGGGTCAGCGCCGCATCGGGCTTGCCGTTTGCAGCCTTCAGCGCCGCTTCGAGCGAGGCTTCCTCGGTCTGGAGCGGGGCTCCCTGCTGCTGCGCGAACTGCTGCAGCTGGGTCAGCTGGGTCTGGAGCTGCGTGTTGGCGGCGACGCATGCGGTGCACTCGCGCATGACGCGCTCGGTATCGACGGTGGCGATCTTGGCGTCGGCAAGCGCCTGCGCGGTCGCGGCGCCCGCACCGAACGTCGCGCCGGCAACCGCGATCGCGGCGATAAGGGTTTTGGTGTTACGCATTAGAATGCAGTCCCTACGTTGAAGGTGAAGAGTTTCGTGTCGTCGCCTTTCTGGGTCAGGAAGGCGTGGGCCAGATCGAGCCGCAGCGGGCCGAACGGCGAGTTCCAGTTGACCCCGATGCCTACCGACAGCCGCGGCTTGGGCGAATTGCCCAGGAACTGTTCGAGGAACGGGTCGGTCGTGATGTTGTAACGGCTGTTGATCGACGTGCCGGAACAGGGTCCACCCGCGGTTGCCGAATAGCCGACGCTACAGGTCGTAAGCTGTCCCGGCGCGACCGCATCGGTGAAGGGCACGGCATAGAGCGGACGGCCTTCCGAATCAAACTGCGGGGTCTGGATCGGCAGCAGCGACGGCGAACCGTCCGCGTTGAACAGCGGATTGCCCGCGCCGTCGGTCGCCTGGGTGAAGGTCGCCGTCTTGTTCGGCGTGCGGATGCCCCAGTTGGCACCCGCCATCACGAAGATCGACGGGCGGATGCCCATCTCGCGCGCGCCCGCTCCCAGCGGAATTTCAAGCTCCAGCTTGCCCAGATAATAGGCGCGGCCGCCGATCGCATCGTCGAAGATCTGGTCTTCGTTGGTGATCAGCGTCTGGTTTCCTGCCGCCACGGTTCCGGTGTAGCCGATGCGCTGGATGCGCGGGCCCACACCGCGGATGTCGAAGCCGCGGAACTGCGGTTCGCCCAGGAAAAAGCGGTCGGTGATCCGGACAGGATCCACTCCGGGGGCGCCATCTTCGAGGCTGTGGATATAGCCACCTTCGAGCCCGGCCGAGAAGATAAAGCCGCCGCCGACATTCCAATATTTGTCGCCGTCAAAACGGCCGCGCAGATATTTGACGTCGCCGCCAAGGCCCGCGAAATCGCCGCCGACCACAAGCCGCTGGCCGGATGTCGGACGCAGGCGGCTGTTCAGGCTGTCATAGATGAGAGACAGGCCCACCGCCGAAGTCCAGCGCTTGCCGATCGCCTCGCACAGATAGCGTCCGGCCTTGAGCGGGTCGCACGCGCCATTGGTGAAGAAGGTATTCTCGTCGAGCGTCACCGAATCGTGGGTCAGCGAATAGCGGCCCGATGCGGTCCAGTATTCGGTCAGCGGCACGCCCAGAACGACCTGCCCGCCGGTCGATACCTGCTGATACGTGGTACGACGATCGGTGCCGAGATAGTTGAACGAGTTATAGTCGCGACGGAAGATGGTACCGCCCAGCGCGACATTCTGGTCGAACAGATAGGGCTCCGTAAAGCCCAGCTCGACCGACTTCGAATAGCTCGAATAATCGGCCGACAGTCGCAGATCCTGCCCCTTGCCGCGGAAATTGCGCTGACGCACCGAGCCCTGGAAGATGAAGCGCTCGAGGCTGGAGAACCCCGCCGACAGCGTCAGCTCGCCGGTCGACTTCTCCTCGACATTGGCGGTGAGGATCACGCGATCCGGCGCCGATCCTTCCTTCTGCTCGATCTCGAACTTCTCGTCGAAATAGCCGAGCGAATTGATGCGATCCTGCGACCGCTTGACCAGGAAGGTGTTGAAGGCGTCGCCTTCCGCCAGACGCATCTCGCGACGGATGACCTTGTCCTGCGTCTGCGTGTTGCCGGTGATGTCGATCCGCTCGACATAGGTCCGGCGTGCTTCGGCGATGTTGAAGTTGAGCGTCATCGTCAACTTCTCGCGGTCCCGCTGGAACTCCGGGCTGACATTGGCGAAGGCATAGCCGAACGCACCCGCGGTCTCGGAGAGCCGGTCGACCGTGTCCTCGACCAGCTTGGCGTTGTACCAGTCACCTTCCTTGATCGCGAGATTCTTGGCGAGCGTTACATCGTCGAAGTCGCGGATATTGCTGTCGACCGTGACCGGGCCGAACTTGTAGCGCGGGCCTTCCTCGATCACGTAGGTGATGATGAAGTCCTTCTTGTCCGGCGTCAGCTCGGCGACGGCCGAAACCACGCGGAAGTCGGCATAGCCCTCGGTCAGATAGAATTGCCGCAGCTTCTGCTGGTCATAGGCCAGGCGGTCCTGGTCGTAGCTGGTGTTGGAGCTGAAGATGCTGGTCAGGCGCGACTGCTTGGTCGCCATCTCGCCGCGCAGCTTGCCGTCCGAAAACTGCTCGTTGCCGATGATGTTGATCTGGCGGACCTTCGACTTCGGCCCCTCGCGGATCTCGAACACGATATCGACGCGATTCTGGTCGAGGCTGACCATCTTCGGCTCGACCGAGGCGGCGAAGCGGCCCTGGCGCCGATACAGCTCGACGATGCGGGCGACGTCCGCCCGCACTGCGGTGCGGGTGAACATCTGGCGCGGCGCCAGCTTGATTTCCTTGACGATCTTGTCGTTCTTAAGGCGCTTGTTGCCCTCCAGGATCACGCGGTTGATGACCGGGTTCTCACGGATACGCAGGACGATGTCGCCCGTCTCCACGCCCTCGATCGTCACGTCGGCCAGCAATTCGCTCGCCAGCACGTCGCGGATCGCCTGGTCCAGGCTTTCGGTCGTATAGGGCTGGCCGACGCGCAGGCGGGTATAGGACAGCACCGTCTCCGGCTCGAGACGCTGGGTTCCCTCGACCCGCAACGTGCGGATGGTGCGGGTTTCCGCCTGCGCAGCCACCGGGGCGGGCGCGGGCTGCTGTGCGGCGGTCGCCGGCGGGCTTGCCTGCTGCGCATGGGCCGCGGTGGCGAGCGCGAACAATGTCGTGCCGGCCATCAGAACCGCGGAGGCGCGCACGCCAATTTTCGTAACCTTGATTGCCGTCACCATCCCACCCCAGTCGGATTTGAGAATATTCTGGCCGCAGCACGGGCAGATGCCCTGCCCTGCCCCAACCGCGTCAGCCGATCAACCCGGCCAGATTTCTCCACACGCCAAAGGCGCCCAGATCGTTGAACGTCACCAGAAGCATCAATGCCAGGATTGCGATCATCCCGCCACGAAATGCCCATTCCATCACCTCAGGCTCGACGGGTTTCCGGCGTACCGCCTCGACCGCATAGAACAGAAGATGGCCGCCATCCAGCACCGGGACTGGCAACAGGTTGATGAATCCCAGATTAATCGAGATGAGTGCCGCCATGATGACGAACTGCTCGAAGCCGAGCGACAGCATCTCCCCCGAAATCTTGGCGATTCGCAGCGGTCCGCCGAGCTCGCTGACGGGAACCCGTCCCATGACGAGCTGCCCCAGGCCGTCGATCATCGTCTTGACAAGCGATACCGTCCGCTTGAACCCGACGAGCGGCGCCTGCCACCACGCGACGGGTGTGCGGACGACCTCATCGGTGCCCGCCACACCCAGATAGCCCCGGCTCGACTCGTTCCCGAACCGATCCTTCTCGACCAGGCGTCCGATCACCGCATCCGTGCTCGCCGCGCGGCCGTCGCGGACATAGTCGATCCGCACCGGCATGCCGGCCCGGAGCGACGTGAACCGCATCATGTCTTCGAAACTATCGACCGGCCGTCCGCCGATCGCGACGAACCGGTCGCCCGGCTTCAGTCCCGCAGCGGCGGCCGGTGTCCCGGCTTCGATCGAGCCCGCGACGGGAGGGATCTTCGCTTCGCCATAGATGCCGGCGAACACGCCCAGGATCAGGATCGCGACGATGAAATTGGTGACCGGCCCCGCCGCCACCACGATCGCGCGTTGCCACAGCGGCTTGGCCTGGAACGTCTGCGCCCGCTCCGCCGCCGGAAGCGACAGCCATTCCGGCGTCGGCTGCCCTGCGGGGTTCATGTCGCCCGCAAACTTCACATAGCCGCCCAGCGGCAGCCAGCCGAACTTCCACCGCGTCCCGCGCTTGTCGGTGAACCCGGCGATCTCGCGCCCGAATCCGATCGAAAACGCCTCGGCCTTGATCCCGAACCAGCGGCCCGCGGCGTAATGGCCCAGCTCGTGCACGAAGACGAGCGGCCCGATCAGCAGCACGAAGCCGAACAGATACAGCAGGAAACCGGGGTTATCGGTCAAGCGACGCAATCCTTCACACGCTCGCCCGCCAGCTGCCGCGCCTGCGCATCGATCGCCAGTACCTGATCGAGCGTTTCCGGCGCGGCCGGGTCGTAGCGATCGAGGATATCCGCGACGATTGCGGCAATTTCAAGAAAGCCGATCCGCCGCGCCAGGAACGCGGCCACCGCCACCTCATTCACTGCATTCAGGATGGCCGGGCGCGCGCCACCCGCCGCCAGCGCCTCGCGCGCCAGCTTAAGGCACGGGAAGCGATCATAGTCGGGCGCCTCGAAATCGAGCCGGCCGATGGTGGCGAGATCAAGGCGCTGGCACGGAGTTTCCATCCGCGCCGGCCATGCCAGCGCGTGCGCGATCGGCACGCGCATGTCGGGCGAGCCGAGCTGCGCCAGCACCGATCCGTCGACATATTCGACCATCGAATGGATCACCGACTGGCGATGGACGATCACGTCGAGCTGGTCGGGGGTCACCGGGAACAGGTGATACGCCTCGATCAGCTCCAGACCCTTGTTCATCATCGTCGCCGAATCGACGCTGATCTTCGCGCCCATCGACCAGTTGGGATGCGCCACCGCCTGTTCGGGGGTGATCGCGCGCATCTCCTCCAGCGATCGCTCGCGAAACGGCCCGCCGCTCGCGGTCAGGATGATGCGTGAGACCTTGTCGGCATTTCGCGTCTCAAGACATTGAAACACGGCATTATGTTCGGAATCCACCGGCAACAGTGTCGCGCCGTGGCGGGTGGCGGCGTCCGTCACGACGGCGCCCGCCGACACCAACGATTCCTTGTTGGCCAGCGCCACCGCCCCGCCGCCTTCGAGCGCGGCGAGCACCGGCTTCAGTCCCGCAGTCCCGACGATCGCGGCCATCGTCCAGTCCGCCCCCATCCGCGCGGCTTCGCACACTGCGTCTGCGCCGCCGGCACACTCGACATCGGTGTCGCGCAGCGCCTCGCGCAAGTCGGGCAGGCAGCTCTCATCCGCCACCACCGCGCGCCGCGCGCCGGTGCGTCGCGCGGCGTCGGCAAGCTTGGCGACATCGCAATTTGCGGTCAGCGCGACCACCTTGAATCCCTCGGGATCGCGTTCGATCAGGTCGAGCGTCGACGTGCCGACCGATCCGGTCGCGCCCAGGATCGTGACGCTCCTCATGCGGCCCCCAGCAGAAGAACGAGCACCGCCGCAACCGGCGCCACCGGGACCAGCCCGTCGAGCCGGTCGAGCACACCGCCATGCCCGGGCAGGATGTTGCCCGAATCCTTGACCCCAGCCCGGCGCTTCAGCCAGCTTTCATACAGGTCGCCCGCCTGGGCGAGCACCGCCAGCAGCGGGGACGAGACGGCCAGCGCGAGCGGAAGCCCCCAAACCGTCAGGGCCAGTCCGAACGACCCGGCCGCCACCACGCCACCGCCCAGCCCGGCCCAGGTCTTGTTGGGGCTGACCGCGGGGATCAGCTTGGGCCCGCCGATCGCGCGCCCGGCGAAATAGGCGCCGATATCGCACGCCCAGACCAGCGCCATCGCCCAGAAGGCGACGAGCAGCCCCTGTTCGCGCAGGAAGACCAGCGCCAGCACCGGCAGGCCGACATAGACCGCCCCGGCCCCCAGCGCGCCGCTGCGGGTGACGATCGCAAGAAAGAAGAATGCACCAAACACCAGGCCCAGCGCGAGGAAACTCGCCCCAGCGGCGACCGGTGCCATGATCGCGAGCGGCACCATCAACGCGTACTGCGCCAGCTTGCGCCGGGCGGGCATCGCACCGTGCAGCTTGCCCCATTCGTCGATCATCACGATCCCCGCGACGGTCGCGAGCAGCCAGAAGGCGAATCCGCCCAACCACAGCGCGAGCCCCGCCACGGCGATCAGTGCGATCCCGACCGCCGCGCGCACCGGCAGATCGGCGTTCTTGCGGGGCGGAACCTCGCTCACAGGCCGCCGAAACGGCGCTGCCGCCGCCCGAATTGCGCCAGCGCGTCGGCCAGCGCCGCCCCATCGAAATCGGGCCACAGCGTGTCGACGAACAGCAATTCCGCGTAGGCCGCCTGCCACAGCAGGAAGTTGGACAGTCTCTGTTCGCCCGAGGTGCGGATCAGCAGGTCGAGCGGGGGGAGGTCATGGGTGGTCAGCGCGTCGCTGAACATCGCCTCGTCGATTGCATCGGGCGCGATCTCGCCCGCCGTCGCCGCCGTCGCCAGCCTGCGCGCCGCCGCGACGATCTCCGCCTGCGCACCGTAATTGAGCGCGATCACCAGCGTCGCGCCGGTGTTGACAGAGGTGCGCGCGATCGCCTCGTCGATCATCGCGACCAGATCGCCCGACAGCGCGCGATAATCGCCGATCACCCGCAGCCGCACATTCTCGGCAACCAGATCCTTGAGCTCGTTCTTCAGGAAATGGCGCAGCAACCCCATCAGGTCGCGCACTTCCTCTTCCGGCCGCCGCCAGTTCTCCGACGAAAAGGCGTAGAGCGTCAGGACCTCGATGCCCTGCTCGCGCGCGGCCTTGGACACGCGCCGCACCGCCTCCACGCCCTGCTTGTGCCCGGCAAGCCGCGGCAACCGCCGGGCCTTCGCCCAGCGGCCATTCCCATCCATGATGATGGCGACATGACGGGGGACGGCCCCGTCTTCCGGACCCGCCGGAAGAGGCGCAGAGGCCGGGGTCACTTGCCGAGAATTTCCTTTTCCTTCGCCGTCGCGGCGGCGTCGATGTCCGCGATGGTGGCGTCGGTCAGCTTCTGCACTTCGGCCTCGTGGCGCTTGCGCTCATCCTCGCCGAACTCACCCTTCTTCTCGTCGGTCTTGAGATTGTCCATGCCGTCGCGGCGCACGTTGCGCGCGGCGATACGGGCATTTTCGGCATATTTGCTCGCCAGCTTGGCCAGCTCCTTGCGGCGCTCCTCGGTCAGGTCCGGGATCGGGAGGCGCAGCGTCTGGCCGTCGACGATCGGGTTGAGGCCGAGGCCGGCGGAGCGGATCGCCTTGTCGACCGGGCCGACGTTCGACTTGTCCCACACCTGCACGCTCAGCATGCGTGGCTCGGGCGCCGACACCGTCGCCACCTGGTTCAGCGGCATGTGCGCGCCATAAACCTCGACGGTCACCGGATCGAGCAGCGTGGTGCTGGCGCGCCCGGTGCGCAGGCCCGCCAGGTCGTGCTTGAGCGCTTCGACGGCGCCGGCCATCCGGCGCTCCAGATCGGCCTTGTCATATGCGGCCATGGTTCAGGTTCCTCTTGTTCGATCTTGAGTTGGTTCAGGCGGTGGCGGGATCGTTGCGCACGATGGTCGACGTGCCTTCGCCGCGCAACACCGCCTCCAGATTGCCTTCGTCGCGGATGTTGAACACCACGATCGGAATATCGTTGTCGCGGCACAGCGCAACTGCGGTCGCGTCCATGACCTTGAGGTTGTCGACCAGCACGCGGTCGAAGCTCAGCGCGTCATAGCGCGTCGCGCTCGTCACCTTCTTGGGGTCGGCATTGTAGACGCCATCGACGCTGGTCCCCTTGAACAGCGCGTCGCAGTTCATCTCGGCGGCGCGCAGCGCGGCGGTGGTGTCGGTGGTGAAGAACGGCAAGCCGGTACCCGCGGCAAAGATCACCACGCGCCCCTTCTCCATATGCCGCATCGCCTTGCGCCGGATATAGGGTTCGGAAACGCTCGCCATCGGGATCGCCGACTGGACGCGGGTATCGACGCCGAGGCGCTCGAGCGTGTTCTGCATCGCCAGCGCGTTCATCACCGTGGCGAGCATGCCCATATAATCGGCGCTCGCCCGCTCGAATCCCTGCGCCGCACCGGCGAGCCCACGGAAGATGTTGCCGCCGCCGACGACCATGCAGATCTCGAACCCCGCCTCGGTCGCCGCCTTCACCTCACGCGCGACGCGCTCGCAGGTGGCGGGATCGATCCCGAACTGCCCCTGCCCCATCAGCACTTCGCCGGAGAGTTTGAGAAGGATGCGTTTGAAGCGTGGCGCGGTCATCTGGCCCTATGGTCTATTGGGGGTTGGGAGCGGCGCGGACCTTAGGCGCGGGCGCCCGGGAAGCCAAGCGGGGAAACCGGGGAATGCACGATGCGACCGCGTTGGCGTATCTCGCGCAAGGTGGCAGCCCCCATTCAGGTACCGCGGTGGGCATGTCCGCCGTCTGTCGATTACCTGTGCCGCTCTATGTGGAGCCGAACCAACGTGAAGCCGCCTTCTTCATATCTTTCGTCCCACCGCGAATCCGCTCATCGAAGTCGGTCAACGTGGATATCGCGTCTCTGATTCCCGCCCCTCGCGTCGCCTTCGATGTGATGGTATATGGCACGCATGAACGCCGAACGCGAAATCTTCGATCGCCCGGATGAGGCGGAAGCCGACCGGCTTTCCGATGCGGAAGCCGACGCGGATATCGCTGCAGGGCGCTTCGTGGATCATGAGGAAGTGGCCGCGTGGCTGGCGACCTGGGGCAAACCCGATGAGAAGCCAGCGCCGGAAGAATGGTTCAAATAGTCTGGACACGGCGCGCGCTTACTCGCCTGCGCCTGATCCGCGTCTATGTAGAGCAGTTTGATCCCGAAGCCGCAGGGCTATTGGCCAGCCGACTGATGGACGCCGCGAACAGCCTCCGCGATTTTCCACATCGCGGACGCCCTGCCGAGCGAGGACGTCGCGAGCTGGCGACCGTTCCACCCTACGTCATTCGCTATCTGGTGAAAGGGCAGCGCGTCTTTATCAACGACATCAAGCACGGCCGCCAACGCTACGACTGACCACCAAAAAAAGGCGCGGCCATCGCTGGCCGCGCCCTTTCTGTTCCGATCCGGAAACCGGCTTAGCGGTTCAGGCCCGCCGTCGCCGCGACTTCGGCTGCGAAGTCGCTCTCTTCCTTCTCGATGCCCTCGCCGAGCTGGAAGCGGACATAGTCCTTGAGCGTGATCGCGGTGCCGGCGTCCTTAGCCGCCTTGGCGATGACGTCGGCGACCGGGGTCTTGCCGTCCATCACGAACAGCTGGCTCAGCAGCGCGTTCTCCTTGGCGAACTTCTTCACCGCGCCCTCGACCATCTTCTCGATGATGTCGGCCGGCTTGCCGCTCTCTGCCGCCTTTTCGCGACCGATCGCGCGCTCGCGCTCCAGCACGTCCTGATCCAGACCGCTCTCGTCCAGCGCCAGCGGGAAGGCAGCTGCGATGTGCATTGCGACCTGCTTGCCCAGCGGCTCCAGCACGTCGACGCCCGCGTCCGATTCCAGCGCGACCAGCACGCCGATCTTGCCGAGGCCCGGCGCGACCGCGTTGTGGACGTACGGGATCACCGCGCCGTTGGTCACTTCGACCTTCTTCGCGCGACGCAGCACCTGGTTCTCGCCGATCGTCGAGATGTTGTTGGTCAGGACTTCCTCGACCGAACCACCCTCGATCTTCGCCGCCTTCAGCGCGTCGACATCGTCGATGCCCTGCTCGAGCGCGACCGCAGTCACGTTGCGGACGAAGCCCTGGAAGATCTCGTTCTTGGCGACGAAGTCGGTCTGCGAGTTGACTTCGACGGCTACGCCCTTGGTGCCCGCGACGGCGACGCCGACCAGGCCCTCGGCCGCGGTGCGGCTCGACTTCTTGGCGGCGGCGGCAAGGCCCTTGGCGCGCAGCCAGTCGGCCGCTGCCTCGATGTCGCCATTGTTCTCCGCAAGCGCCTTCTTGCAGTCCATCATGCCGGCGCCGCTCTTCTCGCGCAGTTCCTTGACGGCTGCTGCAGTGATCTCGGCCATGTCTATTTCCTCAAATGTTGAGCTGAATGTCTTGAATATGGTGCGGGCGGAGCAATGCGAAAACGCCCTGCCCCGCCCCCATTACGTCTGGATGACGGCGCTTACGCGTCGATCTGACGCTCGCCCTCGGCAGCCGTTTCCGGCTCGGTCGAAGCGGCGGGCGCTTCCGGCTCGGCTGCAGCGGCAGGTGCTTCCGGCTCGGCCAGCGCGGCCTCGGTCGGCGGAACTTCGGCCGCACCGAAGTCGCCGCTGCTCATCTGCGCGTTCTGGTTGCCGCGGGTCGCCGCGATGGCGACGGCTTCGCAATACAGGCGGATCGCGCGGCTGGCGTCGTCATTCGCCGGAACCGGGAATGCGATGCCGTCGGGCGACACGTTCGAATCTAGGATCGCGACGACGGGGATGCCCAGCGTGTTGGCTTCCTTGATCGCCAGCTCTTCCTTGTTGGCATCGATCACGAACATGATGTCCGGAATGCCGCCCAGATCGCGGATGCCGCCCAGCGACAGCTCGAGCTTGTCGCGCTCGCGGGTCAGGTTGAGCACTTCCTTCTTGGTCAGGCCGTGCGTATCGCCCGCGAGCTGCTCCTCGAGCGTCTTGAGGCGCTTGATCGAGTTGCTGATGGTCTTCCAGTTGGTGAGCATGCCGCCCAGCCAGCGATGGTTAACGAAATGCTGGCCCGACTTGCGTGCCGCATCGGCAATCGCTTCCTGCGCCTGGCGCTTGGTGCCGACGAACAGCACCTTGCCGCCCGAGGCGACGGTCGAGCTGATGAAATCGAGTGCGCGCGCGAACAGCGGCACGGTCTGCGACAGGTCGATGATGTGGACGCCGTTGCGATCGCCGAAGATATACGGCTTCATCTTCGGGTTCCAGCGATGGGTCTGGTGACCGAAGTGCGCGCCCGATTCGAGCAGCTGCTGCATGGAGACGACGGGTGCCGCCATAGGGATAACTCCTTCCGGTTGTTCCTCTGGGAAGCGAGTGACCAAAGGCCTGAGCGGCCCGCGGCACCGGGTTATGATGCTTCCCATGTGGGGTTGAGGCGGGGCGCATACGCGGGAACGGCGTTCAGCGCAAGTGAACAAAAGCAGAATAACGCTCTTGACCGCGGAACGTTAACGGAACATAAAGGGTTCACACGGCGCACTGGGAACCAGAGCTGCCATCATGCGTCGGGGAATCATTGGATTCCAGTCGCTTAACGAATCCGGGAGGCTTTGATGGCTGTTCTTCTCGTGACCCTCTTGTTCTCGACCGCCATGGCGGTGTCGCTCTGGACGATCTACGCCACGATCCAGCCGCGCATCGGCTATATGCGCGCGCTGATGTTCGGGCGGGACGTGCCGGAACTCGTGCCGGCAGTCGCAGCGCGTGGGCGTGCTATGCCGCGTCCGGCGTCGAATCGCGCCGTGCGGCAGCTTCGCGCGGCGGCGTGACGCGCGAGCGGCGGTAGGCGCGAATGCTGAACGGAAGCGTCGCGAGATAGGCGACACAGACCAGCGTCAATGTCTGCCACGGCACGGTGACCAGTGCGGCCAGCAGGATCGCCATGACCACCAGCGCCTCGAACCGGACGTTGCGGCGCAGACGCAGCGATTTCCACGAATAGGTCGCAAGGCTCGACACCATCAGAAAGCCGACGAACGCGACCCATGGCGTCACTAGCCAGGGCGAGCGCGCCAGCGGCTCCTCGCTCCACAGCCAGATGTAGAGCGGCAGCATGGCAAGGGCCGCGCCCGCCGGCGCCGGGATGCCGGTGAAGAACCCCGCGAGCTTGCGCGGCTGCTCGGCATTGTCGATCTGCGCATTGAACCGCGCGAGGCGCAGCGCGCAGAACACCGCGTAGAGCAGCGCGACGATCCAGCCGACCTTGGGAGCGTACATTAACGCCCACAGATAGAGGATCAGCGCGGGCGCCACGCCGAAGGAAATGGCATCGGACAGGCTGTCGAGCTCGGCGCCGAACCGGCTCTCGCCGCGAACCATGCGCGCGATCTGTCCGTCGATCCCGTCGAGCGCGGCCGCGATCATGATCATCAGGACCGCGCGCTCCCAATTCTCGCTGATCGCGAAGCGCACGCCGGTCAGGCCCGAACACAGCGCCAGCGCGGTCACCGCATTCGGCGCGATCGCGCGCAGCGGGATGCCGCGGCGCATCGGTCGCGGCCGCAAACTCACTGCGCTACACCGGTAGCGGCGGTGCCGTTCTTGAGTCCGACAAGCGTCTCGCCCGCCAGGCAGCGCTGACCCAGCGCAACCTGCGGCGCGTAATCGTCGGGCAGGAACACGTCGACGCGGCTGCCGAAGCGGATCAGGCCAAAGCGCTGTCCGGCCGCAACGATGTCGCCCGGCTTGACGAAGGTCACGATCCGCCGCGCGACGAGCCCGGCGATCTGGGTGAAGCCGACACGGGTCCCGTCGCGCGTCTCCATCACGAAATGCTGTCGCTCATTCTCGTCGCTCGCCTTGTCCAGGTCAGCGTTCAGGAACTTGCCCGCGATATAGACGACCTGACGGATCGTCCCGGCCATCGGGGTGCGATTGATATGGACATCGAACACGGACATGAAGATCGAAACGCGTATCCGCGTCGCTTCGTTCAATCCCTCCGGCCCGGCGATCTCGCGCGGCACCGGAACACGCTCGATCATCGTGACCAGACCGTCTGCGGGCGAGATGATCATTCCCTCCCCCTGCGGCGTCACGCGGATCGGATCGCGGAAGAACGCCGCGACCCAGATCGTCACCCCGATCAGGGCAAAGCCGAGTTCGTCCCAGATGGCGAACAGGAACAGCGTCGTGATTGCGGCCGAGATCAGCACATATTTGCGTCCCTCGGGATGGACGGCGGGGAAGCGCCACTTGACGGTGTTGGTCACGGCGGGCGGGGTTTCGAGCGATGGCATGGGCGGGGGTCTAGCTGTGTCACCCCCGCAACACAATCCTGCGTTGCTGCCGCGGGCCCGCCGCGCGCCCGCATGCTTGATCGCAAGCGCGCTTGCTCCTAGACGCGGCGCCAACCCCATCCTCCCGATCAGTTGAACAGGAAAGCGAAGCATGGCGAAGATCAAGGTGAAGAACCCGGTCGTCGAAATCGACGGCGATGAAATGACCCGGATCATCTGGGAGTGGATTCGTGAACGCCTGATCCTCCCCTATCTCGACATCGACCTCAAATATTACGACCTTTCGGTCGAGAAGCGCGACGAGACCAACGACCAGATCACGATCGATTCGGCCAATGCGATCAAGCAGTACGGCGTCGGCGTGAAGTGCGCGACGATCACCCCGGACGAACAGCGCGTCGAGGAATTCGGCCTCAAGGAAATGTGGAAGTCGCCCAACGGCACGATCCGCAACATCCTGGGCGGCGTCGTCTTCCGCGAGCCGATCGTGATCAGCAACGTGCCGCGCCTGATCCCCGGCTGGACCAAGCCGATCGTCGTCGGCCGCCACGCGTTCGGCGACCAGTATCGCGCGACCGATTTCCGCGTTCCCGGCCCGGGCAAGCTGCGCCTGGTGTTCGAGGGCGAGAATGGCGAGACGATCGACCGCGAAGTGTTCAACTTCCCGGGCGGCGGCGTCGCGATGGCGATGTACAACCTCGATGAATCGATCCGCGATTTCGCGCGCGCCTCGTTCAACTACGGCCTCAACCTCGGCTGGCCGGTCTATCTGTCGACCAAGAACACGATCCTCAAGGCCTATGACGGCCGCTTCAAGGACCTGTTCCAGGAAGTGTTCGACAGCGAGGGCTTCGCGCAGAAGTTCAAGGACGCAGGGATCGTCTACGAACATCGCCTGATCGACGACATGGTCGCCTCCGCGCTCAAGTGGAGCGGCGAGTTCGTCTGGGCGTGCAAGAACTATGACGGCGACGTCCAGTCGGACCAGGTCGCTCAGGGCTTCGGCTCGCTCGGCCTGATGACCTCGGTCCTGCTCTCGCCCGACGGCAAGACGGTCGAGGCCGAAGCCGCGCACGGCACCGTCACGCGCCACTATCGCCAGCACCAGCAGGGCAAGGCGACGTCGACCAACCCGATCGCGTCGATCTTCGCCTGGACCGGGGGCCTCAAGTTCCGCGGCAAGTTCGACGAGACGCCCGATGTGGTGAAGTTCGCCGAGACGCTCGAGCGCGTCTGCATCGAGACCGTCGAGAGCGGCAAGATGACGAAGGATCTGGCGCTGCTGATCGGCCCGGACCAGCCGTGGATGACCACCGAGCAGTTCTTCGAGGCGATCCGCCAGAACCTCGAGACCGAAATGGCTAGCTGGGCGTAAGCCGCCCCGCCATAGACTTTCGAAAGGGCCGCGTTCCTCGCTGGGACGCGGCCTTTTCTTTACCGCTTGCCTCTTCTTTACCGCTTGCCTCAGCTGGCGGCGGGCGACCGAATATGCTCGCGCCGAACGCCCAGCCCGATGACTCGAGCGGGAATGCGTTGCAGCAGCGGAATTCGATCGATCAGGCGTAGCAGCGCCGGCGCCTGGATACTGCCGCCCAGCGCCGCGCCGATCACCCGCTGATGCGCAATCCGCTGCATCCCCTGGATCATGCGCACCGGCAGCATCCGCCGGTGCTGAACCTGCTCCAGCAGCGGATCGGGATCCTCGCCACGCAGCATCGGCGCCGCCAGGATGTTCGCGGCCGCCACCGCGTCCTGGATCGCCAGATTGATCCCGACCCCCGCCACCGGAGACATCGCGTGGGCGGCATCGCCGATCGCGAGCAGGCCCGGTCGCGACCATCGCGTGAGCCGGTCGAGCGAGACATTGAGCAGTTTGATCTGGTCCCAGTCGGTCAGCGCCGAGACACCCTCCGCCATTGCCGGCGCGGTCGCCGCCACCTCGCGCCGGAAGGTCGCGATCCCGCGCGAGCGGATGGCATCGGCCTGCCCTTTGGCGATCACGCGTGCACCCTGGAAATAGTCGCCCCGATCAATCGCGACGATCATCTCGCCGCCATCGATATAGCCCTGTGTCTCGTTTTGGCCGGTGCGGGGCTTGGGCACGCGGAACCAGAACACGTCGATCGGTGCGCCCAGATTCTCGAGCGGCAGCGCCCCCGCACTGCGCAGCACTGATCCGCGGCCGTCGGCTGCGATCACCAGCCGAGCCTCCACCGGATCCGCGCCAGCCAGCGTCACCCCCTCGACCCGGCCTGCATGCTCGACAAGGCCATCGACCTGCGCATTCATCCGCAGTTCGAAGGCTGAGTAGCGTCGCGCGGTATCGGCGACGAAGTCGAGGAACTCCCATTGCGGCATCATCGCGACGAAGCGCCCGCGCCCCGGAAGATGGCGGAAATCGGCGATATCGAAGCTTTGCCCGCCGATCACCGCGCCGATCCGATCGACCCGATCATGCGGTCGCGCGAGCAGCGCGTCAAGCAATCCAAGCTCGTCGAACAGGTTGAGCGTCGAGGGATGGACAGTATCCCCGCGGAAGTCGCGCAGGAAGTCGCCATGCTTCTCCAGCACCACGGTCTGTAGCCCCGCACGTGCGAACAACAGCCCCGCCATCATTCCTGCCGGGCCGCCGCCGGCAACACAAACATCGTACTGCATCGCACAAGCCCGGTGACAAAGTGTTTCCGCGCCGACTAGGGTAGGTCATGGCCCTCGACCTGTCCAACAGCGGTTTCAGCGACACGCTCGTCGTCCTCGGCGCGGCGGGACTGGTCATTCCGGCATTCACCCGCTTTCGCATCAGCCCGGTGATCGGGTTCATCCTGGTCGGCGTGCTGGTCGGCCCGGCCGGCCTGGGGCAGCTCGTCGATAGGATGCCCTGGCTCTTCTATCTGACGATCACCGACCCGGAATCGATCGAGC
Organism: Sphingomonas plantiphila; assembly: GCF_046000505.1. Taxonomy (NCBI): domain Bacteria; kingdom Pseudomonadati; phylum Pseudomonadota; class Alphaproteobacteria; order Sphingomonadales; family Sphingomonadaceae; genus Sphingomonas; species Sphingomonas plantiphila. Next base: position 415,892 of record NZ_JBELQC010000002.1, read on the forward strand.
CTTTCGCCGAATTCGGCATCATCTTGCTGCTGTTTTCGATCGGACTGGAGCTCTCGTTCAAACGCCTATGGTCGATGCGTGGGCTCGTGTTCGGAGTGGGGGCGGCCGAATTGCTGGGCGCCGGCGCGCTGATCGGAGCCGGGCTTTATATGATCGGCCAGCCCTGGGCGGGCGCGCTCGGACTGGGGCTCGCGCTCGCGCTGTCCTCGACCGCCCTGGTGCTGCCGATCGCCGGGACCACCAGTGCGGTGGGCCGCTCGGCCTTCGCCATGCTTCTGTTCGAGGATCTCGCGCTCGTGCCGATCGTCTTTCTGCTCGGCGCGCTGGCTCCCGCCGCTGGCGACGCCGGCTTTGGCGATTTCATGATGACTCTGCTGCGCGGGGGCGTCGTCGTCGTGCTGCTGTTCCTGGGCGGTCGCTTTTTCCTGCCGCGCCTGTTCGCGCAGGCTGCGCGGACCAAGTCGCCCGAACTGTTCCTCGCCGCCAGTCTGCTGGTAGTGATCGTCGCCAGCCTGGCGACGACGGCCGTCGGCCTCTCGCCGATCGTCGGTGCGCTGCTCGCCGGGTTGCTGATCGCCGAAACCGAATATCACAGCGAGGTCGAGGTCATCACCGCCCCGTTTAAGGGGCTGGCTCTCGGCGTGTTCCTCATCACGGTCGGGATGCAGCTCGACCTGCGAATGGTGATGAAGGATTGGGGACTGTTGCTCGCGGCGATCCTGGGGGTGATGGCGATCAAGGTCGGGGTGACGACGGCACTGCTAAAGCTGTCGGGCGCACGGACCGGCACGGCGGCCGAGGTCGGCGTGCTGATGGCCAGCCCATCCGAAACCACGCTGATCGTCCTGGGCGTCGCCGCGACGGCGGGGCTGATCCAACCGTCGACCGCCGCGTTCTGGACCACGGTCACCGCGATCGGCCTGACGATCACGCCGGTTCTCGCGACCGCCGGTCGCTACGCCTCGCGCAAGATCGAGGAGCGCGATTCCGATCGCGAGCAGGCGGCGGGCCCCGACGTCGTGCTGGGCGGTACCGTCATCATCGGGTTCGGTCGGGTCGGGCGCACCGTGGCAGAGATGCTTGCCGCGCATAACCAGCCCTATCTGGCGGTCGATGCGGATATCGACGGCGTCGCGCAGGCCCGTCGGGAAGGCTATTCGGTAATGTTCGGCGACGTATCGCGCGCGGAACTCGTTGATCGACTGAACCTCGGCCATGCCAAGGCGCTGATTCTGACGATGGACGATCCGGTGCTGACCGTGCGGCTGACCCGGCGCGTCCGAAGCTGGGTGCCGGGCATCCCGATCATCGCGCGTTCGCGCGACGCCGCGCACGCCGCCGAACTGTACAAGGCCGGGGCGACCGATGCCGTACCCGAAACGCTGGAAAGCTCGTTGCAGCTGGCTGAGGCGGCGCTCGTCGATCTGGGCGTTGCGGTCGGTCCGGTGATCGCCTCGATCCACGAAAAGCGCGACGAGATGCGCAAGTCGATCAAGGACGCCGCAGGGCTTGAGCGCGAACCGCGAATCCGGCGGGTGCGCCAGGACAAAGCCGAAGCCTAGGCCGTCTGCTCCCGCACCACGCGCTTCAGTACATCGAGCGGCATCGCCCCCTTGCGCAGCACGTCGTGGAAACGGCGCGGATCCCAGTTCGCGCCGGCTTTCGCCCTTGCCTCGTCGCGCAGTTGCACCCACACCGTGTGGCCGATCTTGTAGCTGCACGCCTGTCCCGGCCAGACGGTGTAGCGATCGATCTCGCCCTGGCTGCGGCCGCGCGCGATGCCGGTGGTGGCGATAAAATAGTCGGTCGCCTTTTCGCGGCTCCAGCGCTTGGCGTGCATCCCGCTGTCGACCACAAGCCGCGTCGCGCGAAACAGCAACGACTGCAGATAGCCGACCTGTCCGAGCGGGTCGCCTTCGTACATCCCCATCTCGTCCGCCAGCTGTTCGGTATAGAGCGCCCAGCCCTCGCTATAGCCGCTGAACCCGCCGCGCCGACGGATCAGCGGGATATCCTGCGATTCGAGCGCCAGCATGACCTGAAGATGATGACCGGGCACTGCTTCATGATGACTGAGCGTCGCCAGCCCGAACTTCGGCCGGTCGAACGTATCGCGCAAGTTGATGAAGTAGATGCCCGGGCGCGATCCATCGAGCGTTGCAGCCTGATAATAGCCCCCCGGCGCGCCCGCCTGGATCGCTTCGGGCACGCGGCGCACCTCGACCGGTGCCTTGGGCAGCGTGGCGAACTGCTCGGGCAGCCGTTTCTCCATCGCACGCACCTGCCCGCGCAAGGCCTCGAGCAGGGCCTCGCGCCCGGCGTCGGTGTTCGGGAATAGCTGGTCGGGCCGCTCGTTCAGCGCGACCAGTCGCGCGCCGACGCTGCCTTTGGCGATGCCCTGCGCCTTCAAAATGGCGTCGATCCGCGCGCTAATCTCCGCAACCTGTTCGAGGCCCAGCCTATGGATTTCGTCCCCGGTCAGTTTGGTCGTGGTCGCGGCCTCCGCCGCGGCGGCATAATAGGCCGCACCGTCCGGAAGCCGCCACACGCCGGCATCGTGCACCGCCCGCCCCCGCAAATCGCGGATAAGCGCACGCTGGCGATCGAGCGCAGGGAACACCTTGTCCGCGACGATCTTTTCCGCCTTCGCGACGCGATCCGCAGCCAACCCCGCAGACTGCAGCTTCGCCGCGAAGGACGTGACCAATCCGGTCTCCCGCGGCGCCTTGTCGCGCAGGGCGGCGAACTGCTTGAGCGTGGTATCCAGAACATAGTCCGGCGCAAACACGCCGCGCGCCGCATCCGCGCGCTGGCGCGCGCTCTCCTGGTCCAGCACGGTCGCGAAGGCCTCGAGACGCGCGAGATAAGCGTCGGCATCGCCGGCCGAACGCACCCGATGCTGCGCATCGAGGAAGTCGGGCACATCCTGATAGGCGCCGGAAAGCTGGCTCAGCCGATAAGGGGCATAACGTCCGCCGGCAGAGCCATACGTGAAGGTCTCCCGCCCCGCGATGCTGCGCTCGAGCTGGTAGGTGACGATGTCGTAATCGAGCCGGGCATTCTCGCCGAGGGTGGCCGGATCGATCGCCTTGATCGCAGCCAGCTCGCGCTTCGATCGCGCAAGATCACGCGCCGAATCCGCCGCGCTGCGTCCCGACAGCTGCGATTTTAGCGCCGCATTCTTGCCGGTATCCAGCCCCAGCGCGGTCGCGCCTTCGGGGCTTTCCGTCAGCCGATCGTTGAAAATCCGGTCGAGCAATGCGCGCAGCGCCGCATCGCTCGCTCCCGCCTTTTGCCCGGCTTCGCGCGCCGACGCGGGGAGAGCGCCCGCCAGCGCCGCCGCGCCGATGGACTGGACGAACGAGCGGCGACGCAGGGTCATCGGGCGGGGCTACTCCGGATCAGTTGTCGAGTGCGGGAACACGGGCGACGCAGCTCGCAAGCGCTGCGGTGGTCGCGCCGTCCTGCGCGCGCAGCTTGGATTCGAGTGCAGCAGATTGCGCGGCAACTTCGGTATCCACCGCCTTCGATGTCTTGCCAGCCGCGCGACCCGAGTCCGCAGCGGCCATGCCCCAGTAGATCAGATGGTCGAACAGCTGCGATTCCTGCGGCGTACCCTTGCCGATCTTGGATGCAGCGTGGGTCAACGCGGCGCAGTTCAGCGCCTCGGGATAGGGGGGCAGTTTGCCCTGCGCCGCGATGGCGGGGGCGGCGATGAGGGCCGCGGCGATCGCGGCGGCCTTCAGAACATGATCACGCAGCTTCTTTCTCCTCGGCAAGCGCACCCTTCACAGCGTCGAGCGCGGCCTGGGCGTTGCCGCCCTCGGGTCCGCCACCCTGCGCCATGTCCGGACGCCCGCCGCCGCCCTGCCCGCCCAGCGCGGCGACGCCACGCTTGACCAGCTCGACGGCGCTCCAGGCGCCGGTCAGGTCGTCGGTGACACCCACCGCGATCGCTGCACGCCCTTCATTTACCGCAACAAAAGCTACCACAGCTGAACCGATCCGGCCCTTGGCCTCGTCGACCGCGCCACGCAGCGCCTTGGGATCGAGACCGTCGAGGATCTGGCCGACGAAATTGACGCCACCGATCAGCTCTGGTCCGGCAGGTGCCGCTGCGCCACCGCCGCCCAGTGCCAGCGCCTTCTTCGCCTCGGCCAGTTCCTTTTCGAGCTTGCGGCGTTCGTCCACCAGCGCCGTGACCCGCGCCGCGACTTCGTCGGGCGAGGTCTTGAGGCTCGCCGCGACCTCGCGCAGCTTGGCATCGCGATCGACCAGCCAGAGCCGCGCGGCTTCGCCGGTCAGCGCCTCGATCCGCCGCACGCCGCTCGACACCGCGCTCTCGCTGACGATCTTGAAGATCGCGATGTCGCCCGTCGCATTGACATGGGTGCCGCCGCACAGCTCGACCGAATAATGCTTGTCGGTCAGCCGGCCCATCGACAGCACGCGCACCTCGTCGCCATATTTTTCGCCGAACAGCGCCATCGCGCCCGCCGCAATCGCGTCATCAGGGGTCATCAGCCGCGTGCCGACCGCCTCGTTCGCGCGGATTTCGGCGTTCACATCGGCTTCGATCGCCGCGATCTCGTCCGCGCTCAACGCCGATGGGTGCGAGAAGTCGAAGCGCAGCCGATCCGGCGCGACCAGCGAGCCCTTCTGCGTAACATGCCCGCCCAGCCGCTCGCGCAGCGCCGCGTGGAGCAGGTGCGTGGCCGAGTGGTTCGCACGGATCGCATCACGGCGCGTGACGTCGATCGCCAGTTTCACCGTATCGCCGACCTTGATCTCTCCGCGCGCCAGCGTCGAATGATGCGCGTGCAGGCGGCCGAGCGGCTTGCTGGTGTCGCTGACGATCGCCTCGGCCACGTCGTTGCCGATCGTGCCGGCATCGCCCATCTGACCGCCGCTCTCGCCATAGAAGGGCGTCTGGTTGGTGAGGATGATGACCTCATCGCCCGCACCGGCGGACTCGACCCGCGCGCCGCCCTTGACCAGCGCCACGACTTGGCCCTCGCCCTCCGTCGCGGAATAGCCGGTGAATTCGGTGCTCCCCAGTTCCTCGGCGATGTCGAACCACAGGTCGTCGCTGGCCTTCGCGCCGGAGCCTTTCCACGCGGCGCGCGCGGCGGCCTTTTGCTGCGCCATCGCCGCGTCGAACCCGTCGCGATCCACCGACATGCCCTGCGGACGCAGCGCGTCCTCGGTCAGGTCATAGGGGAAGCCATAGGTGTCGTAGAGCTTGAACGCGGTCTCACCGGGCAGTGTATCGCCCTCGCCCATCGTCGCGGTCGCCTCGTCGAGCAGCTTGAGCCCGTTCGCGAGCGTCTGGCGGAACCGGGTTTCCTCTTGCAGCAGCGTCGCTTCGATCAGCGGTTGGGCGCGGACCAGTTCGGGGAAGGCGCCGCCCATCTCGGCGACAAGCGACGGCACCATACGGTGCATCAGCGGCTCCTTGGCGCCCAGGATGTGCGCGTGGCGCATCGCACGGCGCATGATCCGGCGCAGTACATAGCCGCGGCCTTCGTTTGCGGGCAGCACGCCGTCGGCGACGAGGAAGCCCGACGAGCGCAGGTGATCGGCGATCACGCGATGGCTCGCCTGATGCGCGCCGGTGGTCGCCGCGCCGGTCAGCGCGCCGCTCTCGGCGATCAGCGCCTTGAACGTGTCGGTGTCGTAATTGTCGTGCACTCCCTGCAGCACTGCCGCAACGCGCTCCAGCCCCATGCCGGTGTCGATGCTCGGCTTGGGCAGCTCGCCCTGAATCTCGTCATTCTCCTGCAGATACTGCATGAAGACGAGGTTCCAGATCTCGACGAAGCGGTCGCCATCCTCTTCCGGCGATCCCGGCGGACCGCCCCAGATATGGTCGCCATGGTCGTAGAAGATTTCCGAGCACGGCCCACACGGCCCGTCCGATCCCATCGCCCAGAAATTATCCTTGGTCGCAATGCGGATGATGCGCTCTTCGGGCAGGCCCGCGATCTTCTTCCACAGGTCGAATGCCTGATCGTCGGTGTGATAAACGGTCGCGGTCAACTTTTCGGCCGGAATTCCCCATTCCTTGGTCAGCAGCGTCCACGCATGCGTGATCGCCTGCTCCTTGAAATAGTCGCCAAAGCTGAAATTCCCCAGCATCTCGAAGAAGGTATGATGCCGCGCGGTATAGCCGACATTGTCGAGATCGTTATGCTTGCCGCCCGCGCGCACGCACTTCTGGCTGCTCGCCGCCGTGCTGTAGGGCCGCGTCTCGAGCCCGGTGAACACGTTCTTGAACGGCACCATGCCCGCGTTGACGAACATCAGCGTCGGATCGTTGTGCGGCACCAGCGGAGCGGACGGAACACGCGCATGCCCCTGGCTCTCGAAATAGTCGAGGAAGGAACGGCGGATATCGTTGGTCGAGGTCATGGCTGCGACTTAAGCACGCCGGCGCGTTCGCTCAAGCGAAAGGGTGCGATATTGGGAAGTTGCGGCCCGCCGGATCGGAGGGGTGACGCTGGCAGGTCAGCCCGCAAAGCCGTCGACGAGGTCCGAAGCGGTCTGAAGCACGTTCATCTTCATCGTCATCACGTTGCCCGCCAGTGCGACCGACAGCCGCTGATCGGGATAGGCCGCGAGCAGATAGCAGCCCCCCGGCGTGGCACCTGCATGGTGCCAACGTCGCCGCCCCTTCTTGTCGGCATCGATCCGCCAGCCCAGGCCGAGCGGCGGCGCGCCCTTGGTGGCTGCGGTGACAGGCGTAAGCAGCAGCTCACGTTCCGCACGCGTGACCGCCGTCTCCGCCGATCCCATCATCGCGGCTCCGAACCGGGCGGCATCAGATGGCGTCATCAGGAAGCCGGCCCCGGCCCAGCAATAGGCCGGGTTGTCGAACGGAAGCTTCGCCCAGCCATCCGTCAGCTGCGGCTTCGCCGATTCGGCGAGGCTCGCGCAGAGCAGTTTCACGTCCATGTCATTCATATATCGGCCTGCGCGCCCGGGCGTGATCGCCCAGGGATCGTTCGGCTTCAGGCTCGCCAGGCCGAAGGGCACCGCGACCTCGCGCGCGACGAGATCGAGGAATGGCGCTTGCGCGGCGGCAGCCATCACCGCCGATGCGAGCGTGTAGCCATAGGACGAATAGCGGACTTCGGCGCCCGGCGTGGCGACCAGCGGATCTCCGATGAAGAGCTTCAGCGCATCCTGCTCGGAAGCATAGAACCGCATATAGACGGCGCCGCCCGCACTGCCCATGTCTGTTTCGGCCCTGTCGTAATGGCGAATTCCGCCGCGATGGGTAAGCAGCTGGCGCAGCGTCGTCTGGCGGTGCTGTACGGGCAGGCCCGGCATCCAGCGGGCAATCGGCCCATCGAGATCGATCACCCCACGCGTCGTCAATTTCGCCGCGACGGTCGCCGTGAGGAGCTTGCTCACCGATCCGAGCGGGAAGAGATGCGCCGGCGTCGCTGCGACCGCGCGTTCCAGATCGGCCTGTCCAGCCGCGTCCGCCCAGCGCAGCCCGTGCTCGTCGGCGACCGCCACGGAAAGCGCGGGCGCCGCCTTCGACTCGATCGCACGCACCATGATCTGCCTCGCCGCCTTAGCGCCACGACCGGTACTACGGCGCGGCTGCCGCGCGTCGAGAGCGGAGCTGATGCCGACGGCCGACACAGCGGCACCTCCCAGGATATGCCGCCTCGTTACATGTGCCATCGCCGAACCCCTCGCAAATCTACTGATATAGTGTATTACTACCCTATATCACATACAAGAGCATTGTGATGAGCAGATTGCGCCGAGTGGCATTGAAACGTCGAATAGCCTTGTGATCTGATTATGAGCCGGGACAAACCACCGCCGCTACCCGATCGGCGCTTCGATCGACGTCGGCGGTACGCTGAACCATTTCGGCCCGCTCGCGGTCATGTGGAAGCAATCCTCCAGCCGCACGCCGAACTTGCCCGGCAGGTACAGGCCGGGTTCGTTCGAAAAGCACATGCCCGGAGCCAGCTTGGTCATCTCACCGCGCACGAGGTTGATCGGCTCGTGCCCATCCATGCCGATGCCGTGGCCAGTACGGTGCGACAGGCCGGGGAGCTTGTAGTCGGGGCCATAGCCGAGCGTCGCGTACCACCCACGCACCGCGTCATCGACGCTGCCCGCGCTCGCACCGACCTTTGCCGCAGCGAAAGCGCGCTGCTGGCCCATGCGCACCTGTTCCCACACCTTGCGCTGCTCGGCATTCGGCGTGCCGTGAACGAAGGTGCGGCTGATGTCGCTCTCATAGTCATGGACCACCGCGCCGCAGTCCATCAGCACCATCTCGTCCTTCACCACCTGTTGCGGCTTGCCCGATCCGTGCGGATAGGCCGAAGCCTCGCCCAGCAGGATCAGGTTGAACGCCACCTGCCCGCCGAGCTTGACCGTCGCGGCGCTCATCAAGGCGGCGATGTCCTTGGGCGCCATCCCCGCCTCGATCCGCGGATGGGTCCAGCGATAGGCGGCCATGGTCACGTCGGCCGCCTTCTGCATCAGCGCGATCTCGGCCGGGGTCTTGATCATCCGGCAACCGCGCACGACCGGATTGGCCGAGACGATCTTCACCCCCGCCAGCGCGCGCCACATGCCGTCGACCGCGAAGAAGCGCGCGGTCTCCTCGATCCCCAGCGGACGGCCGAGCAGCTTCTTCTCGCGCAGGAAGCCGGCCACCACCGCGAAGGGGTCCTCATGCTCCTGCCACACGCGCACGTCCGCCGGAATGCCGAGCGATTCGCGGACCGACGGTTCCTCGAAGAAGGGCGTGACGATCACCGGATCGCCCTCGACTGGGATGATCGCGGCGGTCAGGCGCTCGCTGCGCCACCAGCGCACACCGGTGAAATAGACCAGGCTTGCCCCCGGCTCGATCAGCACCGCGCCGATGCCGTTCGCCTTCATCAGCGCCTGGGCCCGCGCAAGCCGCGCGGCCCGCTCCTCGCGCCCGATCGGCACCGCATCGCCGGTGATCGACTTCAATTCGGACAGATCGGGTTCGGCCGCGCGCGCCATCGCCGAGAAGCCGATCGGCGCGAGCGCGCCCGCCGCGATCATGCCGCGCCGCGTCAGCCTCACGCCGGGGTCTCCACCGGCTCCTTCTCGCCCGCGGACACGATCGTCGCGAGCACCAGATCGCCGATGACGTTGAGGACGGTGCGGCACATGTCGAGGAAACGGTCGACGCCGAGCACCAGCCCGATACCTGCAGGCGGCACGCCGACCATGCCGAGGATCAGCGCGATCACCGGCAGCGAGCCAGCCGGAACGCCTGCGGTGCCGATGCCGCCCAGGATGCAGACCAGCATCACCGTGACCTGCTGCCCCAGCGTCAGGTCGACACCGAAGAACTGCGCGAGGAAGATCACCGTGACGCCCTCGAACATCGCGGTGCCGTTCTGGTTCGCGGTGGCGCCGATCGTCAGCACGAAGCGCGACACCTTGGGCGGCAGCTTGAGCTTGTTCTCGGCGACGCGCAGCGCGGTAGGCAGCGTCGCGTTGGACGAGGCGGTGGAGAACGCCATCACCGCCGCCTCCTGCGTCTCGCGGAAGAACGCCAGCGGGCTCTTGCGCGCGAGCAGCAGGAGCAGGATCGGGAAGACGATGAACATCTGCGTGCCGAGCGCCGCAAGCACCACGCCGACGAACGCGAGCAGCCGCACCAGCAGATCCCAGCCGAACAAGGCAGCTAGGTTGAACATGAAGCAGAACACCGCGATCGGCGCGAGGCGGATGACGATGCCGATCAGCCGCATCGAGACTTCGAAAATCCCCTCGATGCCGGTCTTCAGCGTCTGGACGTGCGGCTTGTCGAGCGTCAGCAGAATACCGATCCCGAAGAACAGCGCGAAGAACATGATCGCGAGAATATCGTTCGCGGTCATCGCGGCGACGACGTTGCTGGGAACGATGTTCAGGATCGCGTCGATGCCGCTCGGGGTGGTTGCGGTACGGTCCAGGATCGCCCCCGCGCTGTCGCCCGACGCCGCCAGCAACGCCTGCGCTTCGCCGCGGTCGACACCGGCCCCGGGCTGGAACAGGTTCACCAGCGCGAGGCTGACGATCACGGCAATGCTGGACACGCAGATGGTGAGGACCAAGGTGCGCAGCCCGACGCGCTTGAGCGCGCGGATCTCGCCCATTTCGGCGATTCCGACGACGAGCGCGGAGAACAGCAGCGGGATCACCAGCATGAACAGCAGGCGCAGGAAGATCTGGCCGATCGGGCCGGTGACATAGGTCGTCACCGTGCCGACCCATTTGGCGTCCGCCGCGGTGAAGTGAACGAACAATCCCAGTGCCAGGCCGAGCACGAAGCCGCCCAGCATCTGCCACTGCAGCGTCGATTCGCGCCGCACCTCCGTCATCGCCTCGTCGCCCGCCATGCTTGCCCCTCAGATTGTTGCGCGGTCAGGCATAGGCATAGGGACCGCCTTTGGCGAGTGCCGTCTGATAGGCGGACCGCGCATGGATCTTGTTGAGCCAGGCAATCGTCGCGGGCCGCGCCTCATTCAGTCCGCCGCGGGATCGCGCCGCTTCCAGCGGGAAGCTCATCATCACATCGGCGGCGGTGAATGCATCGCCCGCGAACCAGGGGCGGGCGCTCAGCTCGGTCTCGACGAAATCGAGATGGACGTCGATCATGGGCTGAATGCGCTTCTGTGCCGCCTTGCCGAAGATCGGGACGCCCATCAGCACCAGCTTGACCAGCAAGGGCGGCATCAGCGACCCTTCGGCATAGTGCATGAAATGGCGGTAGCGCAGCGCCGACTCGCGGTGCGCCGGCGGCCCGAGCCGCCCGTCCGCCGCTTCCACCAGATATTCGATGATCGCACCGGTCTCGGCGACGGTGCGCGGGTCCCCGCCGCTGGTGCCGGTATCGACGATGACGGGCGACTTGCCGAGCGGGTGCACCGCACGCAGTTCGGGCGGAGCCAGCATCGTCCTGGGGTTCCGCTCATAGCGGCGGATCTCGTAGGGAAGTCCCAGCTCCTCGAGCAGCCAGAGCACACGCTGCGAACGCGAGTTTTCGAGGTGATGGACGGTAATCATGGCAAGCTCCGCTCGGACAGGTGATGATCGAAGCATAGCGTGCGCGGATGCGGCACAAATGGAAAGGCCCGGCGCACTGCGCCGGGCCTTCCAGTGGGATGCTCGTCCCTTGACCGCCGCCGTCCAGCTCGGATCGGCACGGCCCGCGATACAGGCAATCCTGCCCGCTCATCCTTGCCGGGGCCTTAACCCCGCTATCCGTAAATCCCGCGCTTAGAGATCGTCCTCGGCATCCGGTCCGGTCATCATCTCTTCGGCGACCTGCTCGGTGCGTCCGCGAATGGCCGCTTCCAGCCTGGCGCAGACATCGGGATTCTCCTTGAGGAACGTCTTTGCGTTCTCACGCCCCTGGCCGATGCGGATGCTGTCATAGCTGAACCAGGCGCCGGCCTTCTCGACCAGCCCGGCCTTGACGCCGAGATCGAGGATCTCACCGATCTTGGAGATCCCCTCGCCATACATGATGTCGAATTCGACCTGCTTGAACGGCGGGGCGACCTTGTTCTTCACCACCTTCACGCGCGTCGCGTTGCCGATGATGTCGTCGCGATCCTTGATCTGTCCGGTGCGACGGATGTCGAGGCGGACCGAGGCGTAGAACTTCAGCGCATTGCCGCCGGTCGTGGTCTCGGGGTTGCCGTACATCACGCCGATCTTCATGCGCAGCTGGTTGATGAAGATCACCATGCAGCGCGAGCGGCTGATCGAACCGGTCAGCTTGCGCAGCGATTGCGACATCAGGCGTGCCTGCAGACCGACATGGCTGTCGCCCATCTCGCCCTCGATTTCGGCGCGCGGTACCAGCGCGGCGACCGAATCGACCACCAGCACGTCGATCGCATTCGACCGCACCAGCGTGTCGGTGATCTCCAGCGCCTGCTCGCCGGTATCGGGCTGTGAGACGATCAGTTCGTCGATGTTGACGCCCAGCTTCTTGGCATAGACCGGGTCGAGCGCATGCTCTGCGTCGACGAACGCAGCGGTGCCGCCATTCTTCTGCGCCTCGGCGATGACATGCAGCGCCAGCGTCGTCTTGCCCGAGCTTTCCGGACCGTAGACTTCGATGACGCGGCCGCGCGGCAAACCGCCGACGCCAAGTGCGATGTCGAGCCCGAGCGAGCCGGTCGAGATCGCCTCGACCTGCATCGTCTCCTTCGAGCCGAGCTTCATCGCGCTACCCTTGCCGAATGCGCGGTCGATCTGTGCCAGCGCCGCGTCGAGCGCCTTTTGCTTGTCCGGAGAAATGCCCATCTTTCCTTCGATCACCTTGAGGGAAGCCGCCATCAGAAGTCTCCGTCGCTAGAGGCTTTGCGCGCTGTCTTCAACACGCTCTCGCCGATCCTGATCTGCTGCGTATACCATTTGTTCCACAGGAACAAGTGAGGAACGATCTTTTTTTGTTCTGGACGTGGAGGACGATGCGCGCAGCCGCGCCGGCCCCGCCAAGCGCGGCCGCGCGGGTCGCTGCAGCTGCGCAGCCCTAGTCGGTCTGGGGTCTCAGTGCCGTGAGCCACCCGGGTGGCCGCTCGGCACGAACTCAGAGCGCGTCGAGCGCCTTCTCCACCGCGTCCATCGTGAACGGTTTGGGAAGGACCGGGCGATCCTTGTAGCCATCGGCGACCATGTCGCCGCTGCCGCCCGTCGCCAGGACAAACGGAATCCCCGCCGCCGCCAGCGCATCGGCCACCGGCCAGCTTTTCTCGCCGCCGGACAGGTTGACGTCGAGGATCGCGGCTTCGACCTCCCCGGTCTCGATCACCGACAGGGCCGTCGCGACGCTATCGGCCGAGCCGGCCAGATCCTTGCCGAGCATCTCGAGGAAATCCTCGAGCATCATGGCAATCAGGGGCTCGTCTTCGACAATGAGAATACGCTGGGGAGAGGTCATGGTGCACGCTTGCCGCAGTCTTGCGGCCTCGCCAAGCCCTTATTTTCCGAACGCTATTTCGCAGTCATAACGGATCGCGCGAGCTCGGCGAGCTGCTGCACCGAAAATGGTTTGGGAAGAAACGCGACCTTGTCGATATCGATCGACTTGCGCAGCTGCTCCTCGGCATAGCCCGACATGAAGATGATCTTGAGGTCGGGATATTTCTTGCGCGCGTGGCGGACCATCGTCGGGCCGTCCATCGTCGGCATCACCACGTCGCTGATCAGCAGATCGGGCTTGTCGCTCGTCTCGAGCAACTCGAGAGCCGCCTCGCCATTCTCGGCGGTCAGCACCGTATAGCCCTGCCGCGCCAGCGCGCGCTCGGCGACCGCGCGGACCATCGCCTCGTCTTCGACCAGCAAGACCGTGCCGGTCCCCCACAGATCGCCCTGCACCGCCTTTGCCGCACTCAGTTGCGCGGCGGGTTCGGCGGCGGCGTGAACCGGCAAGTAGATCGTGAAGGTCGCCCCCTTCCCCGCCTCGCTCTCGGCGAAGATGTAGCCGCCCGACTGCTTGATGATACCGTAGACGGTCGAAAGGCCCAGTCCCGTACCCTTCCCCACCTCCTTGGTGGTGAAGAACGGCTCCCAGATATGGGCAAGCGCGTCCTGCGCGATGCCGGTGCCGGTGTCCGAAACGCGCAGCGCGGTATAGTCGCCGACCGGCAGAACCTCGTCATCCATCGCCCGCACCTCGTGCGCCGGGACGCTCAGGGTCTCGATCGTCAACGTCCCGCCGCCGCGCGGGTTCTTGGCAAGCATCGCGTCGCGCGCATTGACCGCCAGGTTCACGACTACCTGCTCCAGCTGGCCGGGATCGGCGCGGACCGGGCCGAGATTGCGCCCGTGATTGACGACCAGCTCGACCGTTTCGCCCAACAGCCGCTTGAGCAGGTTCGACACCTCGGAAATGACGTCGGGAATCTGCAGGACTTGCGGCCGCAGCGTCTGCTGCCGCGAAAAGGCAAGCAACTGACGCGTCAGCGCCGCGGCGCGATTGGAATTCAGCAGAATCTGCTGGATGTCGTCATAATCGCTATCGCCCGGCGCGTGGCGCATCAGCATCAGGTCGCAATGGCCGATGATCGCGGTCAGGATGTTGTTAAAGTCGTGCGCGACTCCGCCGGCGAGCTGGCCCACCGCCTGCATCTTGGTCGCCTGCGCCACCTGGCGCTTGAGCTGCCCCTCTTCCCCCGCGTCGCGCAGGCTCAGCAGCACGGCGGAATCGCCCAGCCCCCGCGCCGAAGCGATCGAGATCGACGCCGCCTCGTCCGGTGCGGGCGTGAAGCGAACGGTGAGATCCATCGAATGCGCCGCGCCGGCGGCAAAGCGGCGCACCGCATCGGCGAGCGCGCTCTTGTCCTCGCGCACGACGAGGTCGCCGGGATAGAGCGGCGGCGCGTCGGTATTGACGTGCGCGGCGCGGACAAAGGCATCGTTCATATACACGAACCGGCCATCGCCACCGACCAGCGCGATACCAGTGGGCAACAGCGCGATCAGCGAGCGGACGTGCGCCGCCGACTCAGCCCCGATCTCGTCGGTCGGTGGCGCATATTCCTCGTCCAGCAACGCGACGAGCATCGGCGAATGGTCGCCATCGAGAAACGGGATTTCGAGCACGCGGACCGGCGTCCCCGACAGGCCTTCGCGCTCGAACCGCACGGTACCGCGATTATCGGTGATGAGAAACCGCGTGAGGTCACGCCCCTCGATCATCGCCTGTTCGTCGCCCGCTGCGCGCAATCGCAACACTCGGTTCGCCGCGCGCACCCGCCCATCGGCACCGACCAGAGCCATCATGACCCCCGCCTGCCCCAGCCGGTCGCCGGACTTGCCCGCGACCAGTCCCTGTGCCTGTTTGGCAAGATCGATCGCATCGACCCCGGCAAACCGCCATACGAGCATCGAATCGCCGACACGGGTGACATGGGCGCTGAGCTTGGTGCCGGCGGCATCGAACGTTCCGCTGGAGGCCTGTCCGTCGCGCCATGCCGCGCGCCCTGCACTGCCAAGCTGCGAGGCGGCCCAGTCGCCGATCACGACGCCGGGCGGCGCGGGATAGCCGGGAAACAGCGTCCCAAACCGTTCGTTTGCGCACACCATTCGACCCGCGCGATCGGTCACTGCGATCGCGTCAGGGCTCATCGACGCGAGGACATGCGCGACGGCCCAATCGCCCTCGCCCCCTTCGCTCTCGACTGCGATGGTCCGGGGCCGCAGAAGCTGCGTCGCGAGCCCGATCAGCACCGCGGCCGCGGCAAAGCCGCCGGCCACAGGAATCGAACCAATGGTCCACAGCACAATTCCCGCCGCGACCGTCCCCGCGACCAGCGTGACGATCAGCGCGGTTGACGTATTCGAAGACTCGTCAGGGGCAGCGGAAATGGCGGGCATCGCCCCCTTTCCCGCGCCCCCGACGGGCCGTCAAGCATTCACCAGATGCGGACGCGCTTGGCGGGGTCGAGATACAGCGTCTCGCCCGGCTTTGCGTCGAATGCACCATACCAGGGGTCGAGATTGCGCACGACCCAGGCGCGCTGGATCGACGGCGAGTGCGGATCGGTCAGCAGGCGCGCGCGCAGATTCGCCTCGCGATAGTTGCGCCGCCACACCTGCGCCCAGCCGAGATAGAAGCGCTGATCGCCGGTAAAGCCGTCGATCACGGGTGCTTCCTTCCCCTCAAGCGAATGCTTGTAGGCGTCATAAGCGATGGTGAGCCCCGCGAGGTCGCCAATATTCTCGCCCAGCGTGAACTCGCCCTTCACATGCTCGCCCGGCAGGGCTTCATACGCGTCATATTGCGCGACCAGCTGCTTGCTCGCCGCTTCGAACGCCTTGACGTCGGCCGGAGTCCACCAGTCGGACAGCTCGCCCTTCTCGTTATACTTCGCGCCCTGGTCGTCGAAATGGTGGCTGATCTCATGGCCGATCACCGCGCCGATGCCGCCATAGTTGATCGCCGGGTCCGCCTTGGGATCGAAGAAGGGCGGCTGAAGGATCGCGGCGGGGAACACCACTTCCATCATGCCGAAATTGGCATAGGCGTTCACGGTCTGGGGCAGCATGCCCCACTCCCACTTGCGCACCGGCTCGCCCAGCTTGTCGAGCATATACTGATAGTCGAAGCGGTTGGAGCGAATCGCATTCCCGAACAGGTCGTCGCGCTTGATCTCCAGGCCGGTATAATCACGCCACTTGTCGGGATAGCCGACCTTGACGGTGAAGTTGGCGAGCTTGGCCTTCGCGCGGGCCTTGGTCTGCGGCTGCATCCACTCCAGCGCGTCGATCCGCCGCCCCATCGCGTCGAGCACGTTGGCGACCAGCTTGTTCATCTCGGCCTTGTATTCGGGCGGGAAATAGCGCGCGGCATATTCCTTGCCGACCGCCTCGCCGACCGTGCCCTCGGCAAAAGCGACGCCACGCTTCCAGCGCTCCTCACGCTGCGGCGTGCCCTGCAGCACCGTGCCATAAAAGGCGAACTGCGTGTCGGACACCGCGTCCGGCAGATAGTTGGACAGGCTGCTCATGCTGCGCAGGATCATCTGGTCCTTGAGCACGCCGAGCGGCGCCGCGTCGAGAATATCGGCGGTCCCCTTGATCGCGCTCGGCTGCCCGACCAGCACCTCGGTGATCTTCGGGCTCAGCGCCTTCAGCATCGCCGGGAAGTCGAGCGTCGCACTCGACAGCTTCGCCGTGTCGGCCAGCGCATATTTGTTGTAGGTCTTGACCGCATCGGAGGACTCCTCGCGGGTCCACTGGACCTTCGCGATCTTTGTCTCCAGATCCATGACCGCCTGCGCCCGCGCCGCGGCATTGGCCTCTCCCGCCAGCGTCAGCATCTTGGTCAGATACGCGACATAGGCAGTGCGGATCGACTTCATCTTGTCGTTGTCGACCAGGTACATGTCACGATCGGGCAGGCCGGTGCCGCCCTGATACATGCTGAAGATGTAGCGGTCCGGGAATTTGTCATCCTGACCGACATAGCCGCCAACGGGTCCGCTCACGCCGTTCTTCGCCGCTTCGACGACCAGCGCCGAATAACCGGCCTTACTGTCGAGCGCCTTGACCTGTGCGAGCCAGGGCTGAATCGGTGCCAGTCCGCGCGCCTCGACCGTCGCGGTGTCGAGATAGCTGGCATAGGTCCGCCCGACCATATTGTCGGGATCGTCCTTCACCTCGTCGAGGATGCCGCGAACGCGCTCGTTCGACAGGTCGGCCAGCGCGGTGAACATGCCATAGTTGGACTTGTCGGCCGGGATCGGCGTGTTCTTCGCCCACGCCCCGTTGGCGAATTCGTAGAAGTCGTTGCCCGGCGTGACGCTGCGATCCATCCCCGCCACATCGAAGCCGAAGGCGCCGATTTCCGGCTTGGCAGTCACCGGGGCGACCGCGGGGGCTTCGGACGTTGCCGTCGACGCGCAGCCCGCAAGTGCGGTGCCGGCGAGAAGTGCGGGGAGGATGAGGAGACGCATCATATACCTTTCGGGGTAATTGGATGCGCGTGTCTTACGCCCCTCATACGGTGGATCAAGTCTCTATGGAAACTTTCCTGCGTGCCTGGACCCGCTTGCGCCATTTGCGCGCGATCCACATCCGCCACCCGACCGCACTCATCAGATAGCCCAGGATAGCGGACACGATCGTGATCGTGACCAGTCCGGTGATCAGCGCCGGCCCGGCTTCGGACCACAGCCAGTTGAGCCAGCTGTCATTGGCGACATGCGTCGTGATCGGCTGGCCGGGCACCGTCGCATCGAGCTGCAGGATCTTGCGCCCGACCCAATAGGCGAACGCCCACAGTGGCGGGGTGGTCACCGGGTTGGTGAGAAAGGTGGTCAGCGCAGCGGTCGGGACATTGGCGCGGAACGGCAGCGCGAGCACGGCAGCGAGCGCGATCTGTCCCACCGGAATCATGATGCCGGTCACCATCCCCAGCGCCACGCCGCGCGGCACCGAACGGCGCGTGAAGCGCCACAGTTCGGGCGCGAGCACGCGATGCGACACCGGCCGCAGCCAGCGGTTCGCCTCCATGCTGTCACGCGTGGGCATGTTGCGGCGCACCCAGCCGTGAATGCGTCCCCACATGGTCCCGTCAGCCTCGATCGCGGAGGAGCCTGCCTTGTTCACGCTTCCAGTCCCGCTCCTTGATGGACTCGCGCTTGTCGTGAGTCTTCTTGCCCTTCGCCAGCGCGAGTTCGACCTTCGCCCGGCCGCGGCCGTTGAAGTAGATCGACATCGGGATCAGCGTCATGCCTTCCCGCGCAACCGCGCCATGCAGCTTCTCTACCTGGCGTTCATGAAGGAGCAATTTACGGGGACGCTTCGGTTCGTGATTAAAGCGGTTTCCGTGCGAAAATTCCGGGATGTTCGCGTTGACCAGCCACGCCTCGCCGTTCCGCACTTCGGCATAGCTTTCCGCGATCGACCCCTCGCCGAAACGCAGCGCCTTCACCTCGGTGCCGTGCAGTGCGATGCCGGCCTCGAAAAATTCCTCGAGGAAATACTCGTACCGCGCCTTGCGGTTCTCCGCGACGATCTTCTTCTTGTCGAATTCAAGGGGACGGGGACGTGCCATGGGACGCGCGATGTAGGCGCGCGCGGCCCTAAAGGGAAGCGGACGGCGTCAGATAATCCCCGCCGCCGTCATCGCCGCATCGACCGCCGCCTTGCTCGACGCGCTCGGGGCGACCATCGGCAGGCGCAGTTCGGTCGAAATCTCGGGACGCAGCTTGTTGACCGCATACTTCACCGGCCCCGGCGAGGCATCGGTGAACAGCGCCAGGTGCAGCGCGAACAGCCGGTCGTGCAGCGCCAGCGCAACTGCCGTGTCGCCCTCGGCCCAGGCCGCCTGGAACTGCGCGCACAGCTTCGGCGCGACATTCGCCGCGACCGAGATGCACCCCAACCCGCCCATCGCATTGAAGGCGAGCGCAGTCTCGTCATTGCCCGATAGCTGCGCGAAGCCCGCGCGTAGCACAGCGCGGTGCTTCGACACGCGTGCCAGATCGCCGCTCGCGTCCTTGATCGCGACGAACTTGTCCGGGAACGCCTGAACGATGCGGATCACCGTCTCCGGCTGGATATCGGTCGCGGTGCGGCCGGGGACGTTGTAGAGAATGATCGGCAGCGCGCACTCCGCAGCAACCGCCGCGAAATGCTGGAAAATGCCCTCCTGGCTCGGGCGGTTGTAATAGGGCGGGACCATCAGCACCGCATCGGCCCCGGCGTCCTTCGCCGCCTGAACGTTGCCGATCGCGACGCGGGTGTCGTTCGACCCTGCGCCCGCGATCACCGGCACGCGCCCGCGCACCTGATCGGCGCACACGCGGACCACCTCGAAATGCTCGTCCTTGCTCAGTGTCGCCGCCTCGCCGGTGGTGCCAACCGGCACCAGCGCCGACGATCCCTCGCCGATCTGCCACTCGACGAAGTCGCGGAAAACGCCCTCGTCGAAGCTGCCGTTACGGAACGGGGTGATGAGTGCGGGGATCGAGCCGGAAAACATATGCGTCAAAATGCCCCAATCGTCGGAAATTCGGGGTGGCCAATAGGGTGCGTTCGCGTATCATGTCCAGCATGCTTGCTTCTGTATTCAAGAGCGGGCTCTTGCTCGCCGGCGTATCGGGTGTCGCGGTCTCCTCACAGGTCGTGCAGGATGGAGCCGAATGGTATCGGGCGCAGTTCGCTGCGCTTGCGGCGCAGGTGCTGCCCGCCGCCCCGCCCTCCGCATCCGCGCTCCAGTATAATATCGACCAGTGGAAACGGCTCCAGCAGTCGGATCGCTGGCCGTTCAGCGATTATGCCAACTTCATGCTCGCGCATCCCGGCTGGCCGGGGGAGACGAGCCGTCGCGCCGCTGCGGAGACGTCGTTGGGGTCCGGAACCGACGCCCCGTCGCTGGTCGTCCGCTTTTTCGACCGCTTTCCGCCGCTCACCGCCGCGGGGCGCACGCGCTATGCCGAGGCGCTCGCCATTTCGGGTCGTCGCGCGGAAGCCGATGAGCAGGCGCGCCGCGCCTGGCGCAGCGGCGCGATGCGGCCCGATGATGAAACTGCGTTGATCGGTGCCTTTTCCGCAGCGCTTTCGCCCGCCGACCATGACGCGCGCATGGATGCGCTGCTGTGGCAGGATTCGCGCGCCGCCGCCGCGCGCCAGCTCGGCTTCACCTCGCCCCAGCGGCGCGCGCTGTTCGAGGCGCGGCTGGCGCTTCGATCCAACGCGCCCGATGCATCGGCCAAGGCTGCCGCGGTTGAGGCGCTCGGTGCGCGCGACCCCGGTTTCATCGCCGATCGCGCAATGTGGTACCGCGCAAATGGTGCCAGCCATTCCGCCCGCTCGCTGCTTTCGCGCAGCCGCTCGCTCGACAGCCGCCCCGGCAATGTCGAGGAATGGTACGAGGTGCTGCTAACCAACGCGCGCGCCGCCGAGTCCGACCGCCAATATGCGCTCGCCTATGCGATCGCGAGCCAGGTCGATGACGCCTTCGCGCCCGGCACCGACGTCTCCGACATGGGGCTCGGCATCCGCGACGATTATACCAGCCTCGTCTGGCTGGCCGGCACGGTGGCGATGCAGAAGCTGAACCGCCCCGCCGACGCGGTCGGCATGTTCGACCGCTATTCGCGCGGATCGCGCACCCCCACGACGCAGTCCAAGGGCATCTACTGGGCGGGGCGCGCCGCCGAAGCCGCCGGGCAGGACGCCGCCGCCCGCGCCTATTATGAGCGCGCGGCGGCCTATTCGGACCTCTATTACGGCCAGCTCGCCGCCGAGCGCCTCGGACGCGACCTCAAGGCGCCCCCGCCCGTCGATACCCGCAAGGTCAGCGGCGAGGCCCGCACCGCCTTCTACAATCGCGAGGTGGTCCGCGCCGCACAGATGCTCGGCACGCTCGGACGTACCGAGGACCAGGGCTATTTCCTCCGCCAGATCGCGGCCGACGCGACCAGCGAGGAGGACCACGTCCTCGCCACCGAGCTGTCGCGCACCATCGGCCGTCCCGACCTTGGCGTCATGGTCGGCCGCAGCGCGCTGCTCAATGGCCTCAGCGACTATACCGTCGCCGGCTACCCTTCGGTCTCGGTCCCGCCGGGGCAGGAGACCAACTTCACGATCATCCATGCCATCGCCCGGCAGGAAAGCCAGTTCGACAAGGCCGCGATCAGCCATGCCGGCGCGCGCGGGCTGATGCAGCTCATGCCCGGTACCGCACGCGAAGTGGCGGGCAAGCTCGGCCTCAGCTACGACCGCGCCGCGCTGACGACCGACACAGATTACAACATCCGGCTCGGCTCCAGCTATATCCAGCGCATGCTCGACTATTACGGCGGCAGCTATCCGCTCGCCGTAGCCGCCTACAATGCCGGGCCGGGCAATGTGAACAAGTGGATCCGCGCCAATGGCGATCCGCGCACCCCCGGCGTCGACATGCTCGAATGGGTCGAGAATATCCCGATCTACGAGACCAAGAATTATGTCCAGCGCGTACTCGAGAATGCCGTGGTGTACGACATGCTCCACCCCCAGCGCTCCCGCTCGCGCGGCCCGCACCGGATCAGCTGGTATCTGGGGAAGAACCGGCCGGGGTGATCGCGATCCTCCCCTATGCCGAGGCGCAGTTCGCGGAGGTGGACGCGCTGTGGCGCACCGTGTTTCCGGAAGACCCGCCGCACAGCCATGCGGCGGTCGCGATCCCGCAAAAATTGGCAGTGCAGCGCGATCTGCTGCTCGTCGCGCAGGAGGACGGCCATGTCCTCGGCACGATCATGGCGGGCTATGACGGGCATCGCGGCTGGCTCTACAAGCTCGCGGTGCACCCAAAGGCGCGCGGCTGCGGCATCGCACGCGCGCTCGTCCGCGGTGCCGAGCGGGCGCTTGCCGACCTTGGCTGTACGAAGGTCAATCTTCAGGTCCGCGATACCAATCGCGACGCCGCCGCCTTCTGGGCGCATATGGGCTATGCGGTCGAGCCGCGAATCAGCATGGGCCGCACGCTTTGAACGACCGTCCGAACTACATCACCCCATCGGGCTATTCGGCGCTCAAGGCCGAATATGACGCTCTGTTCGGCACCGAGCGTCCAGCCTTGGTCGAGACGATCGCCTGGGCCGCGGGCAATGGCGACCGCAGCGAGAATGGCGACTATATCTACGGCCGCAAGCGGCTGCGCGAGATCGACCGGCGGCTCGGCTTCCTCGCGCGGCGCATGAAAGCGGCGAAAGTGGTCGATCCGGCACGACAGGAGGACCGGTCCAGGGTCTGGTTCGGCGCGACCGTCACCATCGCCGACGAGGATGATAACCACCGCACGCTGACCCTGGTCGGCGACGACGAGGCGGATGCGGGCGCGGGCCGGATCGGCTGGAACGCCCCCCTTGCTCGCGCGCTGCGCGGCGCCGCAGTCGGCGACCTGCGCCGGGTCACGCTCCCTGCGGGCGACAAGGACTATGAGGTGATGGAGATCGGCTACCCGTGAGCGCGCGGCCCTCATCCCGCGAACGTCTCGCGGGCGTCACCGGATTCCGGATCGCACAACGCGCGGACTCCCCGGCGATCGCCCGACTGATCTTCGATGCGGTTCGCACTGGCCCGAGCCTGTAAGCGGAGCGGAGCGCGCCGCCTGGATGCCACAGCAACGCGGCGGTCCGGAATGGGATGTGCGGCTGGGTCGGCAGACCATCCTGCTCGGCGAGGATGAGACCGGCCTGCGGGGTTTGATGAGCATTGATCCGGCAGGGTATATCGATCTCGCCTTTATTCACCCCTCAGCGCAGGGCAGCGGCCTTTTCCGCGCGCTGTATCAACAGATCGAGGCGCAGGCGCTGGCTCGCGGCACGCCAGTGCTCAACGTGCACGCTAGCCGCATGGCGCTCGGGGCATTCACGGCGGTCGGTTTCGAAACTGTCGAACGCGAAGTCGTCGCGATCGCCGATCAGTCGCTGGAACGTTTCGCGATGCGAAAGCACCTGTCCGCCTAGGTAGACGGGATCAGCACGCGACCACGTTCACGGCCAACCCACCCTGCGCGGTTTCCTTGTACTTCGAGCGCATGTCCTCGCCGGTCTGGCGCATCGTCTCGATCACCGCGTCCAAGCTGACGATGTGGCTGCCGTCGCCATGCATCGCGAGATAGGCGGCGTTGATCGCCTTGATCGCGCCCATCGTGTTGCGCTCGATGCACGGGATCTGGACCAGCCCGCCGATCGGGTCGCAGGTCAGGCCCAGATTATGCTCCATCCCGATTTCGGCGGCATTCTCGATCTGCGCATTGGTCGCGCCCAGCGCCGCCGCCAGGCCAGCCGCCGCCATCGAGCAGGCGACGCCGACCTCGCCCTGGCACCCCATCTCCGCAGCTGAGATCGACGCGCGTTTCTTGTACAGGAACCCGATCGCCGCCGCGGTGAGCAGAAACGTGCGCGATCCGGCCGGGGTCGGCGAGGCGCAGAAGGTCTCGTAATAACGCAGCACCGCCGGGATCACCCCGGCCGCGCCATTGGTCGGCGCGGTGACGACGCGTCCGCCCGCGGCATTCTCCTCGTTCACCGCCAGCGCCCACAGGCTGACCCAATCGAACACCAGCGACGGATCGCTGCGCGGGCCGCGTGCGATCAGCCGCGCGTGCAGATCGCGCGCGCGACGCTTGACCTTCAGCCCCCCGGGCAGTTCGCCCTCGCCGCGCATCCCCCGCTCGATACAGGCGGACATCGCACCGCGCAGCGAGTCGATGAATGCGTCGGTCTCGGTGTCGTCGCGCCACGCCGCCTCGTTCGCGCGGACGATGTCGGCAATGCTCGCCCCCTGCGCCTCGGCGACCGACAGCAATTCCGCCCCGGACGAGAAGGGCATCGGCAGCTTCACGTTGGTCTGCGGCGGCTCGCACCCGCCCTCGGCCACCGCGCCGCCGCCGATCGAGTACCAGAAAGTCTCGTACGGCTCGCCCTCGGCATAATGCGCGACGAAGCGCATGCCGTTGGGATGTGCTGGAAGGAAGCGGTCGTCGTGAAAGACCAGATGCGTGCCCTCGACGAACGGCACGGCGACATGCCCGCCCAGCTTCAACTGCTGCTCCGCACGGATCGTCTCGGTGATCGTCGGCACCGCATCGGGATCAACGCTTTCGGGTCGGTAGCCGGCAAGGCCCAGCATGACCGCAATATCAGTCGCGTGCCCCTTGCCCGTCAGCGCCAGCGATCCGAAAAGTTCGCACGAAACAGACACCGGAGTACCCCGATCGAGCGCGGCTTCGACAAAGCGAAACCCCGCGCGCATCGGCCCTACGGTATGCGAACTGGATGGTCCGATTCCGATGGTGAACAGATCGGCGATGCCGATCTGGGCCTGCGCACGGTCGGACACGGGCAGGCTGCGGGTTTCGGACATCACTCTCTCAGGCATTTGGTATCGTTTGATCCGGCCTAATACGCTCGGCCCGCACCGTCCAGCGGTTCAGTCGATCACGCCTGCCCCGCGCGCCGCAGCTTCGACCTCCGGGTCCAGCGCAGGTGGCTCCATCGGGACCTTTGCTTCCAGTGCGTCGGCAATGGCGGTGAGGGCAGCGATGCGCGCCGCTTTCTTGTTGTTGCCATCCACGACGACCCAGGGGGCTGCCTCGGTGCTCGTCTTTTCGAACATGTCGTGCATGGCGGCGAGGTAGGCATCGCGCTTGGCGCGGTTGCGATAGTCGTCGAGACCCGTCTTCCACCGCTTCCACGGGTGGTCGATCCGATCGCGCAGTCGCTTGTCCTGGGTCTTCTGCGTCACATGGACAAAGATCTTGATCAGCGTGGCGCCCGTTTCCGCCTGCTGCGCCTCGAAGTCGTTGATCTCGTCAAAGCCGCGCTTCCATTCGGCGTCGCTGGCGAAGCCCTCGACCCGCTCGACCAGCACCCGCCCGTACCAGCTGCGGTCGAACACCGCGATATTGTGCTGCGCGGGGAGCCGCCGCCAGAAGCGCCACAGGAAATGGTGCGACAGTTCCTCGGGCGTCGGCGCAGAGATCGGCCACACCTCGAAATAGCGCGGGTCCCAGTCGGCGGTCAGCCGGCGGATGATCCCGCCCTTCCCCGCCGCATCCCAGCCTTCGAACAGGATGATCGCGCGCCGCTTGTGGATGATGTGCGCGGTCTGAATGTGGCTGAGGCGCTTTTGCAGCTTGCGCAGCGCCTTCTTGTAATGACCGTCGAACGGGTCGCCAGCTTCGAAATCGCCAAGATCGATCTTCATGTCCCCGCATAGCGCGCCCGGCATCGCCGGTCCACGCCGCCGCCGCTCACACCGAGATATAGCCGTACCACGCGAGCAGCAGGACGAGCCGCGGCGCGAACGCCGATCGCGACACGCGTGCCAGCGCCATCGTCACCGCGCCGACCACCGCGCCGGTACCGAGCGAAAGCCACAGCGGCTCGACCAATCCCATCGTCAGGCCGCGCGCAATCGCCGGGAGCCCAGCCGCCACGCTCCACCCGGTTGTTGCGAGCACGAAGGCGGCGCGCCGGGCCCAGGGAGAGACGCGCATCGTGGCGGTCAGCGCGATCAGCTTTGCCTGTTCGCTCCGCCCGGCATGCGCCGTCGCGCCAAAGATCAGCAGCAACAGGATCGCCGGACTGGCCACGTGTCGGAAGTCGACCAGCAGCCCCGCAACCGCGATCACCGCGACGGCGACGCGCGCCATCCGCCCCCGCACGATCAGTCCAGCTTCGCTGCGCAGCAACCCCGGCAGCGCCATTGCCACCCGTCGGGCAGCGGGCGCATCGGGGTCCGCCGGTCGCGTCGGCGCAGGCCGGTTCCACCGCGCAAAGCGACCCGGCCGCACGACGCTCTGGCCCCGAACCGGCGACCGGTACACCAGCCCGCCCAGCGCGGCGAGCACCAGCGCAATGCCCGCCCAGCCAAGGCGGGACGCGACGTAACCGGGCGATGTGATCCCGACCACCGGGTCGATCGCGATCCGCTCCGCGCCCACCAGCACCGATGATCCGATCGACAGGTTGACCGGATCGCCCGGATTGAGCTCCGCCGTCAGCGGACGCAGAAACCCTGCCATGTCGGCCATATTATGCCGAAAGTCCGTCTGGCCGCCCTCCCCGGCTCCGATCGCCATCACCAGCGACGCCATCCACAAGCAGAAGAAGGCGACTTCGCCCAATGCGCCGCGCAACCGCGGACGCGCAGCGAACAGCGTCCGAACCCCCGCCACCACCAGCAGCGAGGGGCCCGCGATAAGCCACAGCGGGCCGAGTATCTCGATCGGGCGAAACGCGTGTGGCGACAGCAGAAGTGCGCCGATGATCAACCCGGCGCAGCTCAACCCGGCAAGGACCCCAGCAAATACGAGCGCATCGGCGAAAAACTGTCCGAGCGCGATTCCGACGCGCGAGGCCGGTGTCACGCTGTCGACCTGCCAGGGCTGGCGCCGGGTCACATTCGATCGCAGATAGATGAACCCCACCGGCAGCAGCAGGGTGGAAACGACCACGCCGAGCGTGACCCCCAGCATCGCTGAGCTGAGGATCGGAGCATGGCCGTCGATCGCGATCACGGCAGTGGTCGCATCGTCGCGCGGGATCCACCAGCGCGCGGCGATCGGCCCGATCAGCAGCACCGCCCACAATCCCCAGCTGCGCGTATAGCGGCGCAGCGCGGCCTGCGTGGTCGCCGCCAGCGTCGCGATCATTGCGCCTTCGCCGGACGGCTTTCGACCCGTCCACCCTCGACCCAAAGCGACGCCACGGCACGCGGAGCCAGCGCTGCGGCAAGATGGGTGGTCATCACGACCGTCGCGGTCTTCGCCCGTTCGATCAGAAGGCCCCAAGCTTGTCGGCGGTCGCATCGTCGAGTTCCGCGGTCGGCTCGTCGAGCGCGATAAGCTGCGGGTCGCCGAGCAACGCCTGCGCAAAGATCAGCCGCCGCCGCATCCCGCCCGAAAAGGTCGAGATGCGGTTGTCGATATCGGCATGGAGCCCGATCGCGGTCGTGATCGCGCCGAACTGGGCGTCGACTCCCGCCCGGGCGAGGCCCTTCAACGCGCCGATATAGGCCGCAAATTCGCGCGCGGTCAGCTCCTCGGGCAGGTCGACCGCCTGCGGCGCGTAGCCGAGCACACGGCGCAATGCCGCGCGTCCGCCCGGCAGCGCTTTCCCTTGCCAGAGGATCTGACCGGCGCTCGGCCGCTCGGCAGTCGCGATCAGGCGCAACAGCGTCGACTTGCCCGCACCACTGGGGCCTTCCAGCAGCGTCAGCCCGACCGGAAAGCTGTGCGTGACGTCGCGAAGGACGTCCTTCCGCCGATAGTGTTTCGCAACGCCCCGAAGTTCCAGCATTCCCGCCCCCGTACGTGTATTACGCGTGCAATACACGAAAGGACGGCCGGGCAAAGGCCTATTCTACCAATTCCGGTTCAGCGAATGCCGCTCCGCTGAGCGGCCCTCGTCATCCGGCCGACGGATCGACGGCCGAGGCCGGGTCCTTCTTCGCCTGATCGGCCGCGACTTGCGGGGCGAGGCGGATGTGCAGTTCCTTCAGCTGCTTCTCGCTCACCATCGACGGCGCCTGCATCATCAGGTCTTCCGCCTTCTGGTTCATGGGGAACAGAATGACCTCGCGGATGTTCGGCTGGTCGGCCAGCAGCATCACGATCCGGTCGACACCCGGCGCCGAACCGCCGTGCGGCGGCGCGCCATATTTGAACGCGTTGATCATGCCCGCGAAGTTGCTGTCGACCTGCGCCTGCGAATAGCCGGCGATCTCGAACGCCTTGTACATGATCTCCGGGCGGTGGTTCCGGATCGCGCCCGACGACAGCTCGATGCCGTTGCAGACGATGTCATACTGCCAGGCGAGGATGTCGAGCGGGTCCTTAGTCTCCAGCGCCTCCAGCTCGCCCTGCGGCATGCTGAACGGGTTGTGGCTGAAGTCGATCTTCTTCGCGTCCTCGTCATATTCGAACATCGGGAAATCGACGATCCAGCAGAATTCGAACCGGCTCTGGTCGATCAGACCGAGCTGCTCGCCGACCCGGGTCCGTGCGAGGCCAGCCAGCTTCGCCGCCTGCGCTTCCTTGCCCGCGGCAAAGAAGATGCCGTCGTCCGGGCCGAGGCCGAGCTCATCACCCAGCGCCGACATCTTGTCCTCGCCATGGTTCTTGGCGATCGGGCCGCCCCATTCGCCGCCCTTGCGCGTCGCATAGCCAAGGCCCGCAAAGCCCTCACCCTGCGCCCAGGCATTCATGTCGTCGAAGAACTTGCGGCTCTTGTCCGCCGTCCCCGGCGCCGGGATCGCGCGCACGACGTCGCCGGCCTCAACGATCGAGGCAAAGCGGCCGAAACCAGAACCCTCGAAGTGCTTGCTGACATCGGAAATGAGGATCGGGTTGCGCAGATCAGGCTTGTCGTTGCCGTATTTCAGCATCGATTCGCGGTACGGAATGCGCTTGAACGGCAGCGGGCTGACCGTGCGCCCCTTGCCCTGCCAGTTCGCGAACTCCTCGAACACGCCATGCAGCACCGGCTCGATCGCCGCGAACACATCGTCCTGCGTGACATAGCTCATCTCGAAATCGAGCTGATAGAACTCGCCCGGCGAGCGGTCGGCGCGCGCGTCCTCGTCGCGGAAGCAGGGCGCGATCTGGAAATAGCGGTCGAATCCCGCGACCATCAGCAGCTGCTTGAACATCTGCGGCGCCTGGGGGAGCGCGTAGAACTTGCCCGGATGCACGCGGCTAGGCACCAGATAGTCACGCGCGCCCTCGGGGCTCGACGCGGTCAGGATCGGCGTCTGAAACTCGGTAAAGCCCTGGTCGATCATCCGCTTGCGCAGGCTGGCGATGACATGGCTGCGTAGCATGATGTTTGCGTGCAGCTGATCGCGCCGCAGGTCGAGGAAGCGGTTCCGCAGGCGGATCTCCTCGGGATAGTCGCTGTCGCCGAACACCGGCATCGGCAGCTCCTGCGCCGACGACTGGACGGTCACGCCCTTGGCAAACACCTCGATCGCACCGGTCGCGAGGTTCGAGTTCACCGTCGCCTCGCTGCGCGCCTTGACCAGCCCGTCGATCGTCACGACCGATTCGACGCGCAGCGATTCCAGCACCGGCAGCGCCGGCGAATCGCTGTCGGCGACGATCTGCGTCACGCCATAATGGTCGCGCAGATCGACGAAGAGCACGCCGCCATGGTCGCGCTTGCGATGGATCCAGCCCGACAGGCGGACGGTCTCGCCGACCTGATCGGCAGTCAGCTGGCCGCAAGTGTGCGAACGATAGGCGTGCATGAGCAAGTTCCAACGGTTTCAGGTGAAAATATCAGGTCGCGCGCTTCCCCCTCACGCGCCCCTTTGTCAACCCGCGCGGGCGCGGCTATGGGCCTGCGATGCATATTCACGACCTGATCACGGACTCGGCCAGCCTCGCCAATCTCTGCACCCGCCTCGCGCAGCAACCGTTCATCACGGTCGATACCGAGTTCATGCGGGAGAATACCTTCTACCCCGAGCTGTGCCTGATCCAGATCGCCGACACCAATGAGGCTGCGGCGATCGATCCGATGGCGCCCGGCCTGGACATGACCCCGCTGCTCGACCTGCTCGTCAATAACGAGGACGTGCTCAAGGTCTTCCACGCCGGCGGTCAGGACCTCGAGATCGTCTATAACCTCACCGGCAAGACGCCCCATCCGCTGTTCGACACGCAGGTCGCGGCGATGGCGCTCGGTCAGGGCGAGCAGATCGGCTATTCCAACCTGGTCGAAACCTATCTCGGCATCACCGTCGACAAGGGCGCGCGCTTCACCGACTGGAGCCGCCGCCCCCTCGACAAGCGCCAGATCGACTATGCGATCGCGGACGTGACGCACCTCTCCGAAATCTTCCCGAAGATGCTCGCTAGGCTCAAGAAGACCGGGCGCGGCGCCTGGCTGGACGAGGAGATGGAGCGGATCGCCGATCCCGAAAACTATCGCAACGACCCCGAACAGGCGTGGCAGCGGATCCGCATCTCCAGCCGCAAGGCGGAGGTTCTTGGCCGCCTCAAGGCGCTCGCGGCATGGCGGGAAAAGGAAGCGCAGCAGAAGAACCTGCCGCGCGGCCGCATCGTCAAGGACGAGACCATCGCCGATCTCGCCGGCAATCCGCCGCGCAAGCAGGCCGATCTCACCCGCGTGCGCGGCCTTTCCGCATCTTGGGGCGGCAACGATATCGGCGGTCGGCTCATGGCCGCGCTCGAAGCCGCGACCCCGATGAGCAGCGACGAACTCCCCTCGCGCGACGATCGCAAGCTCCCGCTCGGCAAGGAGGGCGCATTGGTCGCCGACCTGCTCAAGCTCCTGCTCAAGATTCGCGCGCGCGACATCAATGTCGCGGCCCGCCTGCTCGCCCGGTCTGACGATCTCGAGGCGCTGGCGGCCGGTCAGCGCGAGGGGCTGTCGATCCTCAACGGTTGGCGGTTCGAACAATTCGGACGCGACGCGCTCGCGCTGGTCGAGGGTCAGCTTGGGTTCACCGTGCGCAATGGTAAGCTCAAGATGACGCGAACCGAGGAGCCCACGCCATGAAGCCGATGATCGCAACGCTCGCCCTGACTCTCCCGCTCGGGCTTGCCGCCTGCATGGACGAGCGGCCCGCGCCGCTGCCCGGCCCGGCGACGTGCAATGCCGATCGCGTCCAGGCGCTGGTCGGTCGCGAAGCCCGTCCGCGCGTGATCGACCGGGCAAAGGCCCGTTCGGGTGCGCGCACCGTGCGCGTGATCAAGCCCGGCATGGCGGTGACGATGGATTTCCGCAGCGACCGGCTGAATCTCGACGTCGACGACGTCAACACGATCACCGCCGCGCGTTGCGGCTAGCCTAGTCGCCGACCGCCACGTCGGCGGTCAGGCCCAATGCACCGGCGAGCGCGCGGTGGCGCTTCTCCACCGCCTCGCCATACAGCGCCGCGTCGTCCTCGCCGAACCTGAGCACCAGCCGCTCGTCCTCCACCGCGATCGACGATCGCCGCAGCGGTCCGGCGATGCCGCCCGACAGCCGCTGTCCCAGCCGCATCGCCAGGCCCCACAGGCGCGCACGCTCCAGATCGTCGGGCAATGCCAGCTGTCCGACCGGCGCGGGCGATTCCAGCCCGCCCCCCAATGACGTGAACAGCGCCTGCGCCACGATCGCGCGCCCGCGCGCATCGATCCCGACCCAATTGCCATGCAATGCGATCTCGAGTCCGCGTTCGGCACGAAATTCGGGATTGGCCCGCCATCCGACATCGGCGAGCAGGCATGCGGCATGGCGCAGCCGCGCCAGTTCCTCGCCATCGTCCGCGAACATCGGCGCGACCCATGTATCGAGCAGGTCGCCATGCTCGGGAAACCGACCCGATCGCCGCGCCTCGTCGCGTGCGGCAACGATCAGCGGGTCCTCGCGCCGCTCCTCGGCGCTCAACTCGCCATAGAGCAGCCCCTCGCGTAGCCCGAATGCGGATGCGACGGTTTCGGAACTGCCCAGATGGCGGATGAGCACGCCGAGCAACGCGGCGGCATGCTCCATCGTCGCCACGCGGCCCGACGACAGGTTCGGCACCGCGCGGATGCGGCTCTTGCCCAGCTGCGCGATCGTCCGCTGCAGCCGCGTCACCGTCGCAGCGGGCATCGCATATTCATGAATCACCGGCAGCGGATAGCCGGTCAGATGCATGTCGAGCCGCGCCAACGCGCGCCACGACCCGCCGACCAGATAGAAGGGCAGCCCCTCGCCGCGCTTGCTCCATCCTGCATCGGCGAGCATCCGCTCGACGGTCTTGTCGAGCGCCCCCTTGCCCTGCGACCGAATCGCTTCGAGACGCAGCACGCCGAGCGGAAAGGACACGCGATCGGTCACCGTTCCAGCGACCACACGCACCAGCTCGAGCGATCCGCCGCCAAGATCGCCGACGACACCGTCGGCATCCGGGATGCCCGACAGCACGCCACAGCCCGCCGCCAGCGCCTCCGCCTCGCCCGACAGCAATTCGACCTGGAGGCCCAGAGCTTCGGCGATTGCGATCAGATGCGCGCCATTGCTCGCCTCGCGCACCGCGGCGGTCGCGACTGTGCGAAGCGAATCGACCGCCATCTCGCGGGCCAGGCTGGAAAAGCGCGCCAGCGCCGTCGTCGCGAGCGCCAGCCCATCCTCACCGATCGCGCCCGTTTCGGCGAGCGAGCGGCCAAGCCCCGCCATCACTTTCTCGTTGAACAATGTCGCGGGGAGCCGCGCCGATCCGTCGTAGACGACCAGACGGATCGAGTTCGACCCGATATCGATGATCCCGGTGCGGCGCGCCTGCGGCGACGTGTCGCTGCGCGGACGGCGAAAGATCAGGGGGGAAACGCTCAAGCGCTGCGCTCCGCACGCCAGCGGCGCAGCGACAGCTTCGGCACCGCCCCGCTCGATTCGAGCGCGGCACCGCGCCCGGACAGCGACGGATTCGTCATGAAATAGCGGTGCAGGTTGAACGGCTTCTCGCCGGGCTCGTCGCGTGCATATCGGCCATCAGGCTGCAGGTCCCAGCTTTGCTCGGTGTCGATCAGGTTCGCGACCATCACCTGATCGAGCACCTGATCGTGCACCGTGGGGTTCAGGATCGGAAGCATGAACTCGACCCGCCGGTCGAAGTTGCGCGGCATCCAGTCGGCGGAGGAGATATACACCTCCGCGCCGTCATTGGGCAGCGGCTTGCCGTTGCCGAACGCCCAGATGCGGCTGTGCTCCAGGAATCGACCGACCACGGATTTGACGTGGATATGCTCGGACATGCCGGGGACACCCGGCCGCAGGCAACAGATGCCGCGGATGATCAGGTCGATCTCCACGCCTGCATTGCTCGCTTCGTACAATTTCTCGATCATCACCGGATCGACCAGGCTGTTCATCTTGGCCCAGATCGCCGCCGGCCGGCCCGCCAGCGCATGTCCGATCTCGCGGTCGGTCAGTTCGATCAGCCGTTCGCGCAGATGGCGGGGCGATACGGTCATCAGCTCCAGATTCTGCGGTTCGACATAGCCGGTGACGTAGTTGAAGATCTTCGCCGCATCGCGCCCGACGCGCGGGTCGGCGGTGAAGAAGCTGAGGTCGGTATAGATGCGCGCGGTGATCGGGTGATAATTGCCCGTGCCGAAATGGCAGTAGGTGCGGAACTCGTCACCCTCGCGCCGCACCACCATCGACACCTTGGCGTGGGTTTTCCAGCTGGTGAAGCCATAGATGACCTGCACGCCCGCACGCTCCAGCGCGCTGGCCCATAGCAGATTCTGCTCCTCGTCGAACCGGGCCTTGATCTCGACCACCGCGGTCACCGACTTGCCCGCCTCGGCTGCGGCGATCAGCGCCTGGATCACTGCCGACTGCTTGCCTGCGCGATACAGCGTCTGCTTGATCGCAACGACATCCGGGTCACTTGCCGCCTGTTTCAGGAAGGCGAGCACGACGTCGAACGTCTCGTACGGGTGGTGGACGACGATGTCCTTCGCCTTGATCGCCGCGAAGCAATCGCCGTCATATTCGCGGATGCGCTCCGGGAAACGCGCGGAAAAAGGCGAGAATTTTAGATCAGGCCGATCCTCGTCGACGATCAGCGCCAGATCGCCGATACCCAGGAACCCGCCGGTTTCGGTCAGCAGCGCCTCGCTCCCGCCAAGCTCTTCCTTGAGCACCGCCTCCAGCCCCGGATCGATACCCTCCTCCATCTCCAGCCGGATCACGCGCCCACGACGGCGGCGCTTGATCGCGGTGCGGAAATACAGGACCAGGTCCTCGGCCTCTTCCTCCAGCTCGATGTCGCTGTCGCGCAGCACGCGGAACGTCGCCGACTTGCGGATCTCGAACCCCGGAAACAGCTGCGGGGCAAAGCGCCGGACCAGCGCCTCGACCGACACATAGCGCGCAGGTTCGCCGGGCACGCGCACGAAGCGCGGGGTCGCGGCCGGGAGCAGCACCAGCTCGCGCACCACTTCCCCGTCGCTCGTGCGGACAAGGTCGAAAATGACGCTCAGCCCCTTGTTCGGAATGAACGGAAACGGGTGCGACGGATCGAGCGCTTGCGGAGTCAGGATCGGAAAGATCTGCAGCCGGAAATGCTCTTCGACCCAATCGACCAGATCGCCGGAGATGGCGTCACCGTCCAGCACCTCGATCCCGCGCTCCGCCAGCGCGCCGCGAATGTCGTTCCACACCGCCTGCTGGCTGTCGACTAGATCGCTCGCATCGGCGACGATCGCCGCCAGCTGCTGCGCCGGGGTCAGACCGTCCGTGGAATGCGCGTCCACCTCCTGCAACTGCTGGCCCTTCAGACCCGCCACGCGCACCATGAAGAATTCGTCGAGGTTCGACCCCGAAATCGACAGGAATCGCAACCGCTCGAGCAGCGGATGCGCGGTGTTACAGGCTTCCTCCATCACGCGGCGGTTGAAGGCGAGCCATGACAATTCGCGGTTGAAATAGCGCGCTTCGGGGACAGCGAAGGTCGACGGCTCTCCGCCGCTCGCGGAAGGCAGATCCTGGGTGACGTGCGCGCGGGTCGACATGCGTCCTCGTTCAGCTGTCAGCCGACGCTTCACGAAGCAATCCGGCTGCGGTCAATGTGGCCCGCGCCGTCGGGATCGACAAGCGCCGGTTTCTGCGGCGGCTCGCATCCTCTTCGAGCGCCTCGGACGAACGCAGGATCGCGAGATGGGTTCGCTCGATCCGGCGGACGACCCACGCCACTAGATCGGGAGTCGCGACAAGTTCGTGACGTTCCAGCAAAAGTGCGAAGATATCGTGTGCCAGCGCATCGTCGGGCGGTTCGATCCGCGCCACGACGCTGGCGCCCAACCGCGAACGCAGGTCGGGCAGCCGCACGCTCCACGCCGGCGGGACATGGTCCGCAACCAGGAACAGCGGCTTGTGATCGGCCTGCGCCGCGTTCCACGCGTGGAACAGCGCAATCTCGTCATGCCGGTCGGCTTCGTCGATCATCGTCCCGCCGCTCCGCGCAGCCATGGTGCGCGCCAGCGTGCTGCGCCCGGACTTGCGCGGCCCAGTGATGATGCCGGCCATCACCGGCCAGGTCGCCCAGCGCTCCAGCATCCGGACCGCGTCGGCATTCGACTCGCCGATCAGGAACCTGTCCTCACGCGCGCCGGGATATCGGGCGAGCGGCAGGGAAAGCTGGCTC
This sequence comes from Sphingomonas plantiphila, assembly GCF_046000505.1. Lineage (NCBI taxonomy): Bacteria > Pseudomonadati > Pseudomonadota > Alphaproteobacteria > Sphingomonadales > Sphingomonadaceae > Sphingomonas > Sphingomonas plantiphila. The sequence continues at coordinate 451,058 of NZ_JBELQC010000002.1, forward strand.
ATCCCGGACCGTCTGCTCCTGGCTCCGGGATCGGGACCGGGGTCGACGCCGGTGGCGGCGGGGTCGGCGGAGTCGCACCACCGCGCCGGATGCGCAGCACGCCCGATCCTTCCTCGACCTGCCAGCCGCGCGCCTGCAGCGCCGAGCGCAGCGAAGCCTGGCTGCCGTCATAGGTGACCCGCATCAGCGACACGCCGCCCAGCGCGGTGCTGGTGGTGATGGCAGAGCTCACGCCCGGCACGCCCCGCAGCGCGGCCTCGCCACCGGTCAGCGCGCCCACCGTCGGCGTGTCGAACTGGATCGTGTAGACCGCACCGGTCGGCACGACCGGCGTCTCGCCGCTTTCGATCGGCACTTCCTCACCGGTCTCTTCCACCGGAACCTCCGGCTTGGGCGGTTCGGTCACGAGCAGCCGGTCGGCCTTGAGCACGCCCGCGCGCAGCGCGTCCTGATAAGCCTTGTCGATGCGCGCGATGCCCGCGTCGATGAGCGCGGGGAGCGCGTTGCCGTCGTTCACGCGCAGCACGAACTGCGCCAGCATCCGGTTGTCCGGCCCGTGACCGGCCGTGAACACGCCCGTGATCGGTCCGCCGGGATAGGCGCGGCGCAGCTCGACGGTCGGGATCAGGATATCGTGCGCACCATATTGGTCGAGGATCGATCGCCACCAGCCGCGCCCGCGCCGCGCCACCTGGCCCGCATTCATCAGCAACCGGTCGGGACCGGTACCGTTGGGCCGGACATAGTCGATCGAACTGTTGCCGGTGCGAAACCGCCCCCAGCCGTCGGCGAACGCACTATTACCTTCGAACACGCGATGCGCGCCGCCCGAAACCTGTACGGGAACCAGCAGCATCGGTGGCGATCGCATCAGCGTCCCGCCCACGCCCAGGATTGATGCCGCGCGGCCACGATCGAACAGGACGCCCAGCCGCGCGACGTAGCGATTGGGGCCGATCTGTTCATCCTCGACGACGATGCCGGTGACCATGCCGTCTAGCGTCGAATCGGACAGGCTGGAACTGCGCCCCGTCAGCCGCTGCGCCAGCATCCCCCACGCCTGGCGCTGCGCCAGGCGCCAACCGCCCAGCCGCGCGGCCTCGGCGGTCTTGCCGCGCACGTCGACATCAACGCCGCTCACTTCGAAACTGCCCGAGCTATTGCCCGCATCACGACTCGAATCGGCCTTGGCGGCACCCTTGCCCGATTGCGCGACCGCGAAACCGGCAGAGGCGAGCAGCGCCAGAATGGCGATCGCGGAAGCGGCGGGGGAGATACGAACAGACATTCCGCGCCCTTTTGGCGAAGAGGACGTGGAAAACCAAGCGCGATATGGCTAGGCGCCTCACATGACCGACTCCAAGTCCTACACCTATGCCCAGGCCGGCGTCTCGATTGACGCAGGCAATGCGCTGGTCCGCGCCATCGCCCCGCTCGCCCGCTCCACCCGCCGTCCCGGCGCCGACGCCGATCTTGGCGGGTTCGGCGGCCTGTTCGACCTCAAGGCGGCAGGGTTCACCGATCCGCTGTTGGTGGCGGCGAACGATGGCGTGGGGACCAAGCTCAAGCTGGCGATCGAGCATGACAGCCATGACGGCGTCGGCATCGATCTTGTCGCGATGTGCGCCAACGATCTGATCGTCCAGGGCGCCGAGCCGCTGTTCTTCCTCGACTATTTCGCGACCGGCAAGCTCGTGAACGGCGTCGCCGAGCGCGTGATCGCCAGCATCGCAGAAGGGTGCAAGCAGGCCGGCTGCGCGCTGATCGGCGGAGAGACGGCCGAAATGCCGGGCATGTACGCCGATGGCGACTATGATCTTGCCGGTTTCTGCGTCGGCGCGGTCGAGCGCGACCAGCTACTCGACGGCAAGACGATCGTGCCCGGCGACGTGATGCTCGGCCTCGGCTCGACCGGTGTCCACTCGAACGGCTTCTCGCTGGTCCGCCGCCTCGCTGCGGACAAGGGCTGGAAGCTCGACCGCCCCGCGCTGTTCGACCAGGACACGATCCTGCTCGACGCGCTGATGGCGCCGACCCGCATCTATGTGAAGTCGCTGCTGCCACTGCTCAAGGCGGGCCGCATTCACGGCCTTGCGCACATCACCGGCGGCGGGCTGCTTGAGAATATCCCGCGCGTCCTGCCCGAAGGCTGCCACGCCCGCGTCGATGCCGACAGCTGGACGCAGCCCCGTCTGATGGCGTTCCTGCAGGCGCAGGGGAATATCGAGCCGCAGGAAATGGCGCGCACCTTCAACTGCGGCATCGGCATGGTGGCGGTGGTCGCAGCGGATCAGGCGGATGCGGTCGCGGCCGAGCTGGAAGCGGCGGGCGAAACCGTCCACCGCATCGGCGCGATCGAGGCCGGCCAACGCGGCTGCACCGTGTCAGGCAGCGCCGAGACGTGGAGCGCGCGCGCCGACTGGGAAGCGACGCACAATGCCTGACCCGACCAGTGCTCCTGCGCAGGCAGGAGCCCAGGGTCACAAAGGCATGGCCAAGAAGATCCTGGGTCCCTGCCTTCGCAGGAGTGCAAGCAGGTGAAACGCAAGCTCGGCATCCTGATCTCCGGTCGCGGCTCCAACATGCAGGCGCTGGTTGAAGCGTCGCGCAACGCCGATGCGCCTTATTCGGTCGCATTGGTCGCATCGGACAAGCCCGCAGCCCCCGGCCTCGCCTGGGCCGCGCAACAGGGCGTCGCCACCTTCGCACTCTCGCCCAAGGGTTTGGCCAAGGCCGACTATGAGAGGCAAATCGACACCGCGCTCCGCAACGCCGGGGTCGAGGCGATCGCGCTCGCCGGCTATATGCGCCTGCTCACCGACGATTTCGTCGCGCGCTGGCGCGGCCGGATCGTCAACATCCACCCCTCGCTGCTACCGCTCTACAAGGGACTCGACACGCACCAGCGCGCGATCGACGCGGGCGACGGCCATGGCGGCTGCTCGGTCCACCTCGTGACCGAGGAACTCGACGGAGGCACCGTGCTCGGCCAGGCGCGCGTTCCGATCCGCCCCGGCGACACCGCCGACAGCCTCGCGCAACGCGTGCTCGCGGAGGAACACAAACTCTATCCCCGCATTGTCGCGGAATGGCTCAGCAGATGACCCCCCAGGCGAGCGCCGCGCTGGACAAGCTCCGCGCGATCGCACTCGCCCTGCCCGAAGCGGACGAGAAGCTGTCGCACGGCATGCCGGCCTTCTCCATCACCAAGGGCAAGATGTTCGCCTATTTCTGGCACGCGCATCATGGCGACGACGTCACCGCGGCGATCGTCAAGACCAGCGGACCCGAGGAACAGGCGATGCTGATCGAGATGGAGCCGGACCTTTACTACCGTCCGCCCTATTTCGGTCCATCGGGCTGGGTCGGCATCCATCTCGACCGGCCCGAGACCGACTGGGATCGCGTCGGCGACCGCGTTGCGATCAGCTGGGAGCTGGTTGCTCCCCGGCGCCTGCTCGAAGTCGGCGGCCGCTGATCCGTACTTGGCCGATGAAGTGACGGATTTCAGGGATATTTCGTTCAGTTTCCGCGTTAAACCCGATCACCGCAACAGGGAAAGATCGCGGCATGAATGGCCATGGACTGGAACCTCATCGTCAAGGTGGAACGGCAAGCGCGGAATCGGGCATCGTCCTGCTGGAAGGGCCCGGGGGCGTCGCAGTGGCGCTGACCCCGGATGCTGCCGAGGCGACCGCCCGCAGCCTCGATGCCGCCGCGCTGGAAGCGCGCGGGCAGCGTCCGATCCAGTCGCCCTCGATCCGCATCTGACCGCGCGCTTGCCTCAACGCCTCCGGAGCCCCAAACAGGGCCGATGCTGAAAGTTGCCAGCTACAATATGCGCAAGGCGATCGGCACCGATCGCCGCCGCCGGCCTGAGCGGACGCTCGAGGTGTTGCGAGAGATTGACGCCGATGTCGTCGCATTGCAGGAGTGCGACCGTCGCTTCGGCCAGCGCCAGGGTGTGATCACCCCGCACATGCTCGACGAGCACAGTCCCTGGAAGGCAGTGTCGTTCGGCGTGCGCCATGGCAGCATGGGGTGGCACGGCAATGCAATCCTGGTGCGAAAGGACGCGCAGATCCTCGATTGCGAGGTCGTCCATCTCCCCGCGCTCGAACCGCGCGGCGCGGTCATGGCAGATCTGCGCATCGATGGTCAGTTGCTGCGCGTGGTCGGCATGCATCTCGACCTGTCCGGGCTGTGGCGGCGGCGGCAGGCGCATGCCATCCTCACCCATATCGGCGCATGCGCCCGCGCGATGCCGACCGTGATGATGGGCGACCTCAACGACTGGAGCGCGCAATCGGGATGCCTGCGCGATTTCGGACGCGATTTCACCTTCGCGCCGACCGGCCGGTCCTTTCACGCGCGCCGTCCGGTCGCGCGGCTTGACCGGATCATGGTGTCCAGCGATCTGGCGATCGAGGATTGCGGAGTGAACGACAGCGCAGCAGCGCGCACCGCATCCGACCATCTGCCCGTATGGGCGCGAATCAAGAGGGGCTGAAAGGCGTTGCAGGACAAGGAGCTACGCCTGGCACTCGTCTGCTATGGCGGGATCAGCCTCGCCGTATACATGCACGGCATCACCAAGGAGATCTGGCACCTCTCCCGCGCCAGCCGCGCGCATCGCGACGGCGAGTCGTCGCCGGGGCCGAGCGAGCGCATCTACCACGCCCTGCTGGACGAGATCGGCACCCATGCCGACATGCATCTGCGCGTCATGGTCGATATCGTCGCGGGAGCGAGCGCGGGCGGAATCAACGGCGTATTTCTGTCGCAGGCGCTTGCGACCGGCCAGTCGCTCGATCCGCTGACCGATCTGTGGCTGGAAGTCGCGGATGTCGAGGCGTTGCTGAACCCGGAACACGGACCGTCGCACCGCCTGGCGAAGGTCTGGGCGTTGCCGATCGCCTGGATGGTCGCGGGCCGCGACTCCGACGTGGACGAGACCGTCGAGCCCGGCGCCCGCGCCGAGGTGCGCGCCAAGCTCGAACGCTTCGTCCGCTCGCGCTGGTTCGAACCCCCGTTCGGCGGCAAGCAGCTGCTCGACATGATGCTCGACGCGTTCGACGCGATGGAAAAGGCACCGTCCGGCCCGCGGCTGCTCCCCCCCGGCCAGCCGCTCGACCTGTTCGTCACCGTCACCGATTTCGGCGGCCATCCCGAGCGGCTGAAACTCAATTCACCGCCCGAAGTGGTCGAGACCGAACATCGCCTGGTCTTCTCGTTCAGCGACAGCGGTCGCGACGCAGAACCCTTCGCGCACGTCGCCGAACTGGCTTTTGCGGCGCGTGCCACCTCCAGCTTTCCCGGCGCCTTCCCGCCCGCAACCGTCGCCGAGATCGACGGCGTGCTCGCCGATCGCGAGATGAGCTGGCCGGGCCGCAGCGCGTTCCTTGAACATATCCTGCCCCGCCAGTTCGCGGCGGGGGCGGTCGACAAGGCGGCGCTGATCGACGGATCGGTGCTCGCCAACGCGCCGTTCCGGCCGGCGATCGACGCGCTCAGGGAACGCCCCGCGCGCCGCCAGATCGACCGCCGCTTCGTCTTCATCGATCCGACGCCCGGCTATCGCATCGGATTCTACAATGACCGCCCGCCCGAGGCGCCTGGCTTCTTCCAGACGATTATCGGCGCCTTGTCCGAACTGCCCCGACAACAGCCGATCCGCGACAATCTCGATGCGATCAGCCAGCGCTCGGAACGGATCGAGCGCATGCTGGGGGTGATCGATCGCATCCGCGCCGAGGTCGAATCCCAGGTCGAATCGCTGTTCGGCTACACGCTGTTTCTCGACTATCCGACGCCCAAGCGGCTGTCCGCATGGCGCGGCCGGGCGCAGGTCGCGGCGGCATCGCGCGCCGGTTATGGCCATGCCGCCTATGGTTTGCTGAAGGTCGAGGGCGTCGCGGATCGCATCGCGACGCATCTCCATCAGATCGGCGATCAGCGCGGGCAGGACAGATGGCAGCGGCTGCGCGACCGCATCTGGCGGGAAATCGTCGCGCGCGGCGCGGACGACTTCGGATCGCACCATAGTGGCTCGGCGAGCGCAGCCACGCTGGACCTGCTGCGCGCGCACGACGTCGGCTTCCGCATCCGCCGTCTGCGCCTGCTCGCACGCCGTGCGACCGAACTGGATCAGGAACATAAGCGCGCCGAGCTGGGGCCGATCCGCAACGCGATCTACGAATCGCTCGCCGGCTATCTCGAATGCCAGCGCGCCGACCCGTTCCTCGGCATGCGCGAATCGATCCGCTCCGCCGATGCCGATATCGGCGCGCTGATCGACGAACTCGCCTCGCGCATGGATCTGCGCACGCTCGATGCCGATACCGATCAGCAGCTTTCCGAAGGGCTGAGCCAGCTTCCCCGCGACCTGCGCCGCCCCATGCTGCTCGCCTATCTTGGCTTCCCCTTTTTCGACATCGCCACGCTGCCGATGCTCCAGGGGGAGGGGCTCAACGAGTTCGACCCGATCCGCGTCGACCGCATTTCCCCGGACGACGCCACCGCGATCCGCAGCGGAGGCGCGCAGGCGACGCTCAAGGGCATCCAGTTCCACAATTTCGGCGCATTCTTCAGCCGCTCCTATCGCGAGAACGACTATCTCTGGGGGCGCCTGCACGGCGCCGAGCGTTTGATCGACATCATCCTCTCGACCCTTCCGGCGAATACCCGCCTTCCCCCCGGCCGGATCGCGACGATCAAGCGCGATATCTTCCTCGCGATCCTCGACGAAGAGCAGCCTCGGCTCACCACGATTCCGGGCCTGTTCGAGCAACTGCGCGCCGAAATCGGCTGACTCTGGCCAATCGGCTCAAGCCGCCCTAAAGCTGATATGAATTAATCGGGGTGATCGCGGCGGATGCAGTTTCTGAAGGCTTTGTTCTGGTTCCTGATCCTGGGCCTGGTGGCGGCGTTCGCAGTCACCAACTGGCATCCGGTCGAAATCCACCTGTGGAGCGGCCTCGTCGCCGATGTGAACCTCCCCTTCCTGCTGCTGATCGTCTATCTCGGCGGGCTGCTGCCGGTCCTCGCCATCTACCACACCGTCCGCTGGCGAAACCGCAGCCGGATCGCGATGCTCGAACGCACGATCGAGGATCTTCGCCCGGCTCCATCGCCCGCGCCGGTGCCGGTCGCCGACCCAGAGCCGGCTCCCCCTGCCCCACCGGAAGCCCCCGCGACCACGCCATCGGTGGCGTCATGAGCCCGGTTTTCGTCGCCCTCGACACCCCCGACATCGAGCGCGCCAAGGCGATCGCCACGCGCGTTCGCCATCATGTCGGCGGGCTCAAGCTCGGCCTCGAATTCTTCATGGCGAACGGCCGTCACGGCGTGCACGAGATTGCGGAGATCGGGCTGCCGATCTTTCTCGACCTCAAATTCCACGACATCCCCAATACGGTGGGCAAGGCGGTGCAGGCGCTCCGCCCGCTCGAACCCGCGATCATCACCGTCCACGCCGCGGGCGGTCGCGCGATGCTCGAGGATGCCAAGGCCGCCGCACCGACCGGTACCAAGGTCGTCGCGGTGACGATGCTGACCAGCCTCGACGCCAACGACCTGCGCTCGATCGGCCTCAGCCCCGATCCGCACGAACAGGTCGTCCGCCTCGCCGAACTCGCCAAATCGGCGGGCGTCGACGGCATCGTCTGCTCGGGCGAGGAAGTGAAGGCCGCGCATGCCGCGTGGAAGGACGGCTTCTTCGTCGTCCCCGGTGTCCGCCCCGCCAACGGCACTGCAGGCGACCAGAAGCGCGTCGTCACCCCCCGCGCCGCGCTCGATGCCGGGGCTTCGATCCTCGTCATCGGTCGCCCGATCACCCAGGCCCAAGACCCCGATCAGGCGGCGCGCGAGATCGAAGCGACGCTTTAGCGCTCGGCTACTCGTCCGCCGGCGCGTCTCCGATCAGGTCCCGCGCAGCGGCGATCGGCACCGCGCCCGCCAGCTTCATCGACGACACCGGACGCTTGCCGCAGACCACCTCGGCCAGCCCGGCATAGCCCGTATCCGGCTCGATCGCCTCCCACTGCGCGTTGGCCGGCGTTTCGTCCCCGATCGGCTTGCCGGCCTCGTCATAGCCCACCGTGCGGACCATCCGCACGCGATTGCTCACGCAGTCGAAATCGCTGGTCATCTCCAGCGCCTGGAAATCGGTCCGCTCGCCCGGCGCGAAGACCGTCAATGTGCGCACCTTGGGTTGCGCCTGCGCCGTGCCGGGCAGCGTCTCGGCATCGATCAGATGGATCAGCGTTCCGGTATCCGCGACGACCGGGCGCCAGTCGGTTGCGCAGGCGGGCGTAGCGATCAGGGCGATGGCCGCACAGGACAGGGCTGGTTTCATGTCCGAAACGCTATCCGATCGGATGTCCAATGCAACGGACAATTGCGACGGTGACGCGTCACGATATAGGCCCGAACCCGTGCCCGCCGTATTGATCCGCCCCGCCGCCCTTGCCGACCTGCCCGGTCTTCACCCGGTGGTCGAACGCGCCTATCGCGGCGACACCGCACGGCAGGGCTGGACGCATGAGGCCGATCTGCTGGTCGATCCGCGCACCGATCTTGCCACGCTTGCGACGCTGATCGAGGGCGACAGCCGCCTGCTGATCGCGCTGGACGGCGCCACGATCCTCGGCTGCGTCAATATCGCCAGCCGAGGCGCGCGTCTGGCCTATCTCGGCCTGCTGTGCGTCGATCCCGACATCCAGGCACGCGGCATCGGAAAACAGCTCATCGCCGCCGCCGAAGCCGCCGCGCGCGATACGTTCGCCGCCGACCGGATCGAGATGACGGTGATCGACAAGCGCACCGAGCTGATCGCGTGGTACGAACGCCACGGCTATGTCCGTACCCCCGAAATCCGCCCCTTCCCCGTACCGATCGATCCGCCACTGACGATGACGGTGCTGGTCAAACCGCTCCGATAGCGCCAAAGGGACGGTCGATGCCCGTCACAGCCAAGATCTGCGGACTCTCGACGCCCGCGACGCTCGACGCTGCGATTGCCGGGGGCGCGAGCCATGTCGGCTTCGTGTTCTTCCCGCCCTCGCCCCGCCATGTCACGTTCGAGAAGTCGGCCGCGCTCGCCGCCCGCGTGCCGGACGCCGTCGGCCGCGTCGGCGTTTTCGTCGACCCGGAGGACGCTTTGCTCGACCAGGCGATCGCCGCCGCACGGCTCGACGCGATCCAGCTGCACCGCGCCACTCCGGAACGCGCCGCCGCGATCGGCGCGCGCACCCGCCTACCCGTCTGGGCGGCGGTAGCGGTCAAGACCCGCACCGATCTCGACACCGCGCACGCCTTTCGCGGCGCGGCGCAGCGCATCCTGTACGACGCCAAGACCCCGGAGGATGCCAAGCTTCCCGGCGGAATGGGCCTGCGCTTCGACTGGACGCTGCTCCAGGGCTTTGCCCACCCGCTGCCTTGGGCGCTCTCCGGCGGCCTCGACGCGGGCAATGTTACCGAGGCCGCGGCGATCAGCGGCGCCCGCCTGGTCGACGTCTCTTCCGGCGTCGAAAGCGCCCCGGGCGTGAAGGATCCGGACAAGATCGCCGCTTTCCTGAGAACCGTCGGCGCCCTGTAACGCGGGCAAGGTAACAAGGGTTGGCGTTCGCGCTCGCCCGTCCTAAACGCCGCTCATCATGAACGCACCCAACAGCTTCCGCGCCCAGCCCGACGATCGCGGGCATTTCGGCCAGTTCGGCGGCCGCTACGTCGCCGAGACGCTGATGCCGCTCGTCCTCGACCTCGAGCGCGAGTACAAGGCTGCCAAGGCCGACCCTGCCTTCGCCGCGCAGTTCGACGACCTGCTCGAACATTATGTCGGCCGCCCGAGCCCGCTCTACTACGCCGAGCGCCTGACCGAAGCGCTGCGCAAGGACGCGCCCGACGGCATGGGTGCCGAAATCTGGTTCAAGCGCGACGAGCTCAACCACACCGGCGCACACAAGATCAACAATTGCATCGGCCAGATCCTGCTCGCGATCCGCATGGGCAAGACGCGGATCATCGCCGAGACCGGCGCGGGCCAGCACGGCGTGGCCACCGCCACCGTCTGCGCGCGCTTCGGCCTGCCCTGCACCATCTTCATGGGTGCCAAGGACGCCGCGCGCCAGCAGCCCAACGTCTTCCGCATGAAGCTGCTCGGCGCCGAAGTCCGCCCCGTCGCGAGCGGCGCGGGCACGCTCAAGGACGCGATGAACGAAGCGCTGCGCGACTGGGTCGCCAACGTCCACGACACCTTCTACATCATCGGCACCGCCGCCGGCCCGCACCCCTATCCCGAACTGGTCCGCGACTTCCAGAGCGTGATCGGCAAGGAAGCGCGCGCGCAGATGCTCGCCCGCACCGGCCGCCTCCCCGACCTGCTCGTCGCCGCGATCGGCGGGGGCAGCAACGCGATCGGCCTGTTCCACCCGTTCCTCGACGACGCCGATGTCGCGATGCTCGGCGTCGAGGCGGCGGGCGAAGGGCTCGACGCCAAGCACGCCGCCAGCCTCGCGGGCGGCGAACCCGGCATCCTGCACGGCAACAAGACCTATCTGTTGCAGGACGAGGACGGCCAGATCACCGAAGCGCATTCGATCAGCGCCGGCCTCGACTATCCCGGCATCGGCCCCGAACACGCCTGGCTCAAGGACATCGGCCGCGTCGAGTACACGAGCGTAACCGACACCGAAGCACTCGACGCCTTCCAGCTCCTCTGCCGCACAGAAGGCATCATCCCCGCGCTCGAACCTTCACACGCCATCGCAGCGGTCGCGGTCAAGGCCCGGGAAATGCGTGCAGATCAGGTGATCCTCGCAAACCTCTGCGGCCGCGGCGACAAGGACATCTTCACCGTCGCCGAGGCGCTGGGGGTCGAGATATGAGTCCCTCCCTCACCCCGTCATCCCGGCCTTGTGCCGGGATCCACCGCCCGTCAGGCGCATCGGCCCGAGCCTCTTGCGTCGCCCGTGCGGCGGAGTGGACCCCGGAACAAGTCCGGGGTGACGATGCTGGGGAAGTGATGGGGGCGGAGATATGAGGGGCGGCATCGTCGTTCGTGCTGTCGCTTACGCGATGTACCTGTTGATCGGATTAAGCTGCATCAATTGGATCGTTGGGAAATCGGTTGCGACCATCCAACAGATGGCAGTTCTATTCCCTATATTCGTCATCCTGTTCTGGGCGGCGCTAATGCTCGACCAGCGACGGATCGCACGCCGCGCATCTCAAGCCGAAGTAGGAAGTCCTCGCTAAGTGACCCGCCTCGCCACCACCTTCGCCGCCGCCGCGCGCGACCACCGCGCCGCGCTCGTCACCTTCGTCACCGCGGGTGACGGCAACACCGCCGCGATCCTCGACGCGCTCGTCGCGGGCGGGGCCGACGTGATCGAGCTCGGCATGCCCTTCACCGATCCGATGGCCGACGGCCCGGCGATTCAGGCCGCGAACCTGCGCAGCCTTGCCGCTGGCACGCGCACCACCGACGTGCTCGCCATCGCCGCCGCCTTCCGCCAGCGCCATCCGGGCACTCCGCTGGTGCTGATGGGCTACGCCAACACCATGACCCGCCCGACGCCCGAAGCCTTCGCGCAGAAGGCGGCAGACGCAGGCGTCGACGGCGCGATCATCGTCGATATCCCGGCGGAGGAAGCCGACGAGATCGCCGCCTTCGCCCCGCACGGCATCGCCACCATCCGCCTCGCCACCCCGACCACCGACGCCGCGCGCCTGCCCGCCGTGCTCGATGGCGCGAGTGGCTTTCTCTATTACGTCTCGGTCGCCGGCATCACCGGCAAGCAACAGGCGGCACAGGACAGCATCGAAGCCGCCGTCGCCCGCTTGAAAGCCGCGACCGACCTCCCCGTCGCGGTCGGTTTCGGCGTCCGCACGCCCGAACAGGCCGCCGCGATCGGCCGCGTCGCCGATGGCGTCGTCGTCGGATCGGCGATCATCGACATCATCGCGGACAAGGGCGCGGATGCACCCGCCGCCGTCCGCACCTATATTGAAAGCCTCAGCACGGCGCTCGCCGCCGCACGAAAGGAAACCGCCGCATGAGCTGGCTCACCCGCGTCCGCAACGCGATCTCGCTCGTCATCCCCAACAAGGCGGAGACGCCCGACAATCTGTGGCACAAGTGCAAGGGCTGCGGGCAGATGGTGTTCGTCAAGGAGCTCGAGGAAAACCAGTCGGTCTGCCCGATCTGCGACCATCATGAGCGCATCGGCGGCAAGGCGCGGTTCGAGCAGCTGTTCGACGCGGGCAGCTACACCGTCCTTCCGAACCCCAAGGTCGCCGAGGACCCGCTCAAGTTCCGCGACCAGAAGCCCTATCCCGCCCGCATCAAGGCCGCGCGCGCCAGCACCGGCGAGCAGGATGCCTTTCTCAACGCCAGCGGCACGATCCTGGGTCACAAGGCGGTGATCGGCGTGCAGGACTTCGCCTTCATGGGCGGGTCGATGGGCCAAGCGGTCGGCGAGGCGTTCATCGCCGGCGTCGAAGCCGCGATCGGCGCCCGCGCCCCCTATATCGTCTTCACCGCCAGCGGCGGCGCGCGGATGCAGGAGGGCATCCTCAGCCTCATGCAGATGCCCCGCACCACCGTCGCGATCTCGATGCTCCGCGACGCGGGCCTGCCCTATATCGTCGTGCTGACCGACCCGACCTCGGGCGGCGTGATGGCCGCCTATGCCATGCTCGGCGACGTCCAGATCGCCGAGCCCAAGGCCACCCTCGCCTTCACCGGCCGCCGCGTCATCGAAAGCACGATCCGCGAAAAGCTGCCCGACGATTTCCAGACCAGCGAATATTATCTCGAGCACGGCCTGATCGACATGGTCGTCCACCGCAAGGAGCTGCGCGAAAAGCTCGGCGCCCTGATCGGGTTGCTGGTGGAGGAAAAGGCGGCGGCTTAGGCTATCTAAAAGCCCTCTCCCCTCCGGGGAGAGGGTTGGGAGAGGGGCAGAACGCCAAGGCGGGGGAGAACGGCGAATGCCAAGAACCAACCCCAAACTCCTCGAACGCGCCCGCCAGATGCGCAGCGAGATGACACAGCCCGAACGCGAGCTCTGGATCGCCCTGCGCGCCAAACGCTTCGACGGCATCAAGTTCACCCGCCAGGTTGTGATCGGCCCCTACATCGCTGACTTCGTCTGCCGCTCCCGCAAACTGATCATCGAACTCGACGGTGCTACGCATGACGACGCAAGTCGCGACGATCAGCGCACCACATTCCTCGAAGGGCAAGGCTATCGCGTCGTCCGCTTCTGGAACAACGACGTGATGACCAATCTCGAGGGCGTGCTGGACGCCTTGAGCGAAGCCCTCGCCACTGCCCCTCTCCCAAACCCTCTCCCCGGAGGGGAGAGGGCTTAATGCCAACCCAGACCCCCGCATCCCACCGCATCCCCCGCGCCCTCCGCTGGCTGCTTCCCCACTCACCGCCTGTCCAGCGCCCTGATCGTCAGCGACCCGCTGCACATGAAGCGCTCACTCAGCATCGCGCGCGACGCCGGGATCACCGCTTATGGCGCACCCACACCGACGACGCGGTATCGCAGCTGAAGATCGAAGACCGGGTTCTTGTTGCGGGAGGTTTATTTCTACAATCATTACCTGCTGACAGGCGATTGATATGCGGCCAGCATAGGGCCTGAGAGGGGGCGCGAGATGCGACTGCGGCGATGGGTATTGATCGGGATTGCACTCATCTCAGTGGCCTTCGTCACGTTGTGCCTTTTCTCCTTCCTACAAACGCCCCGCCGCGATCCGATTACGCCGACCGCCGACCGGATCATCGTAGAAAAGCGCGCACATCGCATGACGATGCTCAAGCAGGGGCAGGTCGTCAAAACCTATCGCATTGCCCTCGGGCGTGGTGGGCCGGAGCCCAAAACGCGATCGGGCGACAACCGCGTGCCCGAGGGGATTTACAGGATCAGCGGCCGCAACCCGGACAGTGCTTACCACCTGTCGCTGCGGATCAGCTATCCGACACCAGCGCAAGCGTCCGCCGCTCGCAAGGTTGGCACCGATCCCGGCGGCGACATCATGATCCACGGCATTCGAAACGGGCTCGGTTGGATCGGTGCCCAGCACCGGCGACTGGATTGGACGCAAGGGTGCATCGCGGTGACCAATGCGGAGGTTGAGGAGATTTGGCGCACCGTGCCGGACAATGTCGAAATCGAAATTCGTCCCTAGGCATTCGGGCAGCCTCGAAGAGGCGTTCGGCGGGCCGATTCTAACCACAAACAGCGCGCCAAAACTTCGGCCGGCCCCCTCCTCACCACCCCCACACCCGCTATACACCCCCGCCATGCCCGACCACGCGACCTCCTCCTCCCCCGCCGTCCAACGCCAGCTCGACCGCCTCTGGGCGCTCGGCCCGGGTGCCGACGTCCTCGGGCTCAGCCGCATCACCGCGCTGCTCGATCGGATCGGCAACCCGCACCTGCGCCTCCCCCCCGTGTTCCACGTCGCGGGGACCAACGGCAAGGGCTCGACCTGTGCCTTCCTGCGCGCCGCGGTCGAGGCCGCCGGCCTCACCGCGCATGTCTATTCCAGCCCCCACCTCGTCCGCTTCAACGAGCGCATTCGCCTCGCCGGCCGGTTGATCGACGACGACACCCTCGCCACCCTCCTCGAACAGGTGCTCGACGCCGGGGGAGACATCGGCGCGAGCTTTTTCGAGGTCACCACCGCCGCCGCCTTCCTCGCCTTCGCCCGCACCCCGGCGGATGCCTGCATCATCGAAGTCGGGCTGGGCGGCCGCCTCGACGCCACCAACGTCATCCCCGCCCCCGCCGCCTGCGCCATCGCCCAGCTCGGCATCGACCATCAGGCGTTTCTCGGAGACACCGCCGAAGCGATCGCGGGCGAAAAGGCCGGCATCGCCAAGCCCGGCGTCCCGCTCGTTACCATGTCCTATGGCGACAGCGTCACCGCCCGCATCGCACAGGTCGCGGCCGCTGCGGACGCGCCGGTCCACGCGCGCGGTACCGCCTGGGACTACGCGATCACCCCCGACAGTCTGACATACCGCGACGCACGCGGCGAGGTTGCAACGCCGCTCCCCGCGCTCGCCGGCCCCCATCAGCCGAGCAATCTCGCGCTCGCCATCGCCACGCTGCGCCACCAGTCCCGGCTCGCAATTCCCGACGCCGCCTTCGCCAGCGCCGCCACCGCCGCGCGCTGGCCCGCGCGGATGCAGCGTCTGACCCCCGGCCCGCTCCACGCGCGCCTGCCCGCCGGGGCCGAACTCTGGCTCGACGGCGGCCATAACGAAGCCGCCGCGCAATCGGTCAGCGCCACGCTGGCGCAGGTCGCCAATGGCCGCCCCGCGCACCTCATCCTCGGCATGTTGTCGAACAAGGACGCGAACGGGCTGCTCGCCCCCTTCGCGCCGCTCGCCGCCAGCTTCACCGCCGTCCCCGTCCCCGGTCACGCGCATCACGATCCAGAGGCGCTCACCGCCACCGCCCGCGCGCTCGGCATCGCCCGCACCGCCACGGCGCCCGACGTACCCGCCGCGCTAGCCATGCTCGCCCACGACGCCGAGCCACCGCTCGTCCTCATCCTCGGCTCGCTCTACCTGGCAGGCGAAGTGCTCCGGGAGAACGACGAGCTCCCCGACTGACTGTTATTGCGATTGACTATCAATATAAGATCGGCAGACTGGTCCTCCTGAGCAAGGAGTCGACTGTGCGCCAATCACCCGCCCGCCACCTCGCCGCCGAAGCACTCGGCCATACGCTTCCCCGTGTCCAGCCGGAGGACCCCGCCGCGCGCCTGCTGCTGTTCGGCATCCGGCAGCTCGGCGCACACGGTCTGGGTGACGCTGCCACGGCACACGCCTTCGTCACCGCCTTCGGCAAGGGCTTCCGCCGCCCGCTCCTCCTGCTCCGCACGCTGATGGCAGAGATGTCGGCCACCAGCACCGGCCCGATCCAGATCGCGCCCTGGTGCTGCGCGCGCATGACCGCGTCGGAGGGCGCGCTGCTCGACCTGATCGCGCTGGTCGAACGCGATTCCGAGCGGGCGCGCTTCCTGCTCTCCGACCTGCTCGGCCTCCGCCGCGTCGATGGCGTGTTGGCAACCGCCAACGCCCTCGCCGCCGCCTTCGCCGATGCCGGAATGCCGGTCGAGGTCTAGCTCCGGATCACCGGCGCATCGGCTTCGTCCTCGGCCCGCGCATCGCCCTCACCCTCGGTACCGGCATTGCCGATCGACTTGTCGGCCAGCCCCGTGCGCATCATCCACCAGAAGATCACCACCCCGGGCAGCGCCAGCAGCGTCGTGAACAAATAATAGTTCACGTAGCCCATGCCCTCGATCAGCCGACCCGCGCTGGTGCCCGAGAGGAAGCGCCCGAGGATGCTGGCGGCCGCGGACAGCAGCGCGAACTGCGTCGCGGTGAAGCTCAGGTTGCACAGCGCCGAGAGGTAGGCGACGACGCACACCCCGCCGACGCCGCTCGCGAAATTCTCGAACCCCATCGCCAGCGCCAGACCGATATTGCCCTTGCCGCTCGCTGCGAGCCACGCGAAGCCGGCGTTGGAGATCATCATCAGGAACAGGCTGAGCAGCACCGAGCGCTTCATGCCCAGCTTCACATAGACCACCCCGCCAACGAAAATGCCGACCATCAGCGCGATGAAGCCGACGAAGACGTCGTAGAATGCGATCTCGCTGTTGGTGTAGCCGAGATCGTTGAACAGCAGCCGCAGCGTCAGGTTCGCGAGCGTGTCGCCCAGCTTGTGGACCAGCACGAACAGCAGCACGACCGCGCCGCCCTCGCGCTTGAAGAACTCGATCAGCGGGCCGACCTTCCCGCTCTCGACCGCCGTCATCGAAATCGGCTTGAGCAGCGCGATGCCCATCAGCAGCACCCCGCCGACCACAACCAGCGCGATCGCGACCGGATCGGCCCAGCCGAACCACAGCCCCGCCGCCACGCCCGCCACCGGCACCAGCCCCAGCCACGCCAACGCGCTCGGCTTGCCCCCGTCGCGCGCCCGCCGCGCGGTCAGGTCGAACAGCGGGAACAGATAGCCGACCAGCACCATGTTGGAGAGGATGTTGACCTCCAGCACCTGGTCCATCCAGCGCGCCGCGAGATAGACCGGCACGAAGGCGAGGATGAAGGCGAGATACGGCTTCTGCCCCATGCGCTCGGGCCATTCGCGGAACACCTTGCGCTCGGGCTCGCCGACGATCAGCCCGGCCAGAACCGCGGGCAGCGCGAACACCGCGCACACGGCATAGGCGACGCCCCAGCCCGCCCCCTCGGCGACATAGAGCGCGAGCCCGCCCGCCGCCGCCGATCCGATCCGCCAGCCATATTGCGACATGCCCGAGCCCACGCCGAGTTGGCGCGGCTCCAGCAATTCGATGCGATAGGCGTCGATGACGATATCGAACGTCGCTCCGGCCAGCCCGACCATGATCGCCGCCGCCGCCACCCAGCCGAGCGATGCCTTGGGATCGAGGCTGCCGAGGAAGATCACCGCCGCCGCCACCAGCGCGCCGGTGACGATCAGCCAGCTGCGCCGCGCGCCGATCGCGCCGAGCACGGGGATGCGGAACTTGTCCACCACCGGCGCCCACGCCCATTTGAGGTTATAGGCGAGGAAGGTCAGCGCGAACGCGGTCACCGCCGATTTGGTAATCCCGTCCTGCGCCAGCCGCGTGGTCAGCGTCGCGCCGATCATCGCGAACGGGAAGCCGGACGAGATGCCCAGCGCGAGGGCGGCGAGCGGCGCCTTTTCGAAATAGGGCCGGATGCCGTCGATCAACGACCCGCTTCCTGCCGCCTTCACCGCGTCGCTCATGCAATCCCCCTCATCTGGAGGCAGACCCTAGCGGCAAAATTCGCGCTGCAAAGCCCGGCGACGGATTATTGCGCGGCGTGCTGAAACAGGCGCAGGGCGGACGGAAGGCGCTTCGGCTTGCGCCCGTCGGTCAGCGCCTCGCAGATATCGATCGCCGTGATCAGATCGCGCTGCTTGTACGGCTTGCTCAGGCAACCGATCCCGATCGCGTCGAACTCGTCGGGGTTGCGGCCGCTCACGATCAGGACGGGGATATTCTCGGCGCACGCCGCATGCGCGACATCGGCGCCGCTACCGTCGCGCAGGCCCAGGTCGACCAGGACGATGTCGGGCTTTTCCGGCGCGATGATATAGCCGATCGCCTCGCCCACCGAATCGGTCGTGGCGACCACGGTAAAGCCTTCTTCGGACAGGAAATGTTCGGTGTCGAACGCGACCAAGGGTTCGTCCTCGACGATCAGAACCCGTACAAACCGCCGCTTCTTCTTCCCGAACACGCTTCACCCGCCCAACTGTTACGGTCGATGAACGCGCTATCCGGCTTTGCGGGTCCGCACGCACAAGATTTTTGCGCCCCGGCCCAACCCGCTGTATCGCGCGCCAATGCCCCCCTCATCCAACACCGAATCTGAACCGCAGCCGACCAGGGCCGGCGAGCGGATTGCCAAGCTGCTCGCCCGCGCGGGAATCGCGTCGCGGCGCGAGATCGAGCGCATGATCGCCAATGGCCGCGTCGCGCTCGACGGTCATATCCTGACGACCCCCGCCACCGTGCTGACCTCGCTGCACGGGGTGACGGTCGACGGCAATCCGGTCGCGGCTCCCGCCCCGGCGCGGCTGTTCCGCTTCCACAAGCCCGCCGGGCTGCTCACCACCGAACGCGATCCGGCCGGTCGCCCGACCATCTACAGCCGCTTGCCCAAGGGCCTGCCCCGCCTGATGCCGGTCGGCCGCCTCGACCTCTCGACCGAGGGGCTGTTGCTGATGACCACCGATGGCGAGCTCAAGCGCCAGCTCGAGCTGCCTGCGACCGGGGTCGAGCGCAGCTACCGTGCCCGCGCCTATGGCCAGGTGTCCCAGGAGCAGCTCGAGGAGCTGATGCTCGGCGTCGAGATCGACGGCGTGCGCTACGGCTCGATCAACGCCAATCTCGAACGCCGCACCGGCGCCAACGTGTGGATCGAACTGACGCTGGCCGAGGGCAAGAACCGCGAGGTCCGCCGCGTGCTCGAACATCTCGGGCTCAAGGTCAGCCGCCTCATCCGCACGCGCTACGGCCCGTTCCATCTCGGCGACATGCCGGTCGGCGCGGTGGACGAGGTGCGCCAGCACGACCTGATCGTCTTTCGCAAGGCGCTGACCGGCCCGGGCGGCGGCAAGGCCGCATCGAACCTGCAATTGTCGGGCAGGGTGAAGGCGATCGACGAAGACGTGGCGGAGGCCCCGGCCGAACCGAGCGATCCCGCCCCCGCGAACCGCGCCGAGCGTCGCAACAGGCCTGCCCCCGCAAAAAGACCCGGCACTGACAGGCCCGCACGCCCGTCCCCAGCCAAACCCGCGGCCAAGGGCCAGGAAAAATTCGGCGTGGGCCAGCGCCGTCGCCACCGCGTCGTGGCGAACAAGAACAGCAAGCCCGCTCCTGCCGGGGAGGGCGAAGCAGCCGGGCAGCGCAAACCACGGCGCGACGCCGCGCCGGACGCGTCACGGCCACAGCGCGACCCGCGCCGTGATGCCAAGTCCGCCCAGCCCCAGCGCGCGCCCAAGCCCCCGCGCGACGATGACGACGGCAGCCCGCTGCTCTATCGGCCCAAGCGCCGCTATCGTCCCAGCGACCGCCGTCCTCGCCCCCCTGCAAAGCGAGGCCCCCGTACATGAGGATCATCGCCGGCACCTGGCGTGGTCGCCCGCTCGTCGCGCCCAGGGGCGACGCCACTCGTCCCACCGCCGATCGCACGCGTGAGGCGCTGTTCTCGATGCTCACCAGCCGCGTCGGCAGCTTCGAAGGTCTGGCCGTCGCCGATCTGTTCGCGGGTTCGGGCGCGCTCGGGTTCGAGGCGCTGTCGCGCGGCGCCGCCTCTTGCCTGTTCGTCGAACAGGACCGCGCCGCGCTCGACGCCTTGCGGGCCAATGCGGACAAACTCGGCGTACGGGCCGATGTCCGCGCCACCTCGGTCCTTTCGCTCGGCCCGGCGCCCGAACCGCTCGACCTGATCATGATGGATCCGCCCTATGGCACCGGTGCAGGCGCGGTCGCGCTCGACAAGCTCGCCCGGCTCGGCTGGATCGGCCCGGCAACCTGGGTCAGCATCGAAACTGCCAAGGGTGAGCGCATCGACGTCGACGGGTTCGAAACCGATACCGAGCGGGTCCACGGCAAGGCGATGCTGACGATCCTGCGACTGGCCGCCTGACGGCGCAAATTCGGCCGATAGAAAAGCTCGACCCGAGCTACTCGGAATTCGACACCGGGGAAGCGGCGCAAGCCGATGATAGCTGGTCTCGCACCCAGGTGGAGGCGGCACTTCATTCGACCGAGCCAGACGTCCCGCATGGGCAGGACATGGCGGAAATTGGCGCGATCATCCGCCACACCCGCCAGCGTTATCCCTAATCGGCTGCCCCGCGCAGCGCCAGCAGCGCGACCAGGCTCAGCACCGCCATCGCGCTCAGATACCAGCCGACCGCCGCCAGCCCATGGTCCATCGCCAGCTTTTGTGCGGCGACCGGGGTCAGCCCGCCGCCGATCACCCCGGCGATGTTGAACGCCATCGACACCCCGGTATAGCGCACCCGCGCCGGGAACAGGTCGGTCAGCCACGCGCTGAGCGGTCCATAGACGAACCCCATCGCGAACAGCAGCAGCGACAGGAACACGAACACTCCGCCCAGCCCGGCTCCCATCAGCGGAGCGATGACGAACCCGCTCGCCGCCACCAGCACGCATCCGCCGGCCAGCACTCGGCGCGGGTCCCAGCGCGCGTCCGCGGTCCAGGCGGCAAGGTAGATGCCACCGGCCATGAACAGGATCGCGATCAGCTGACAGGCGAGGAAGTCCTGCATCGGATAGCCCAGCGACTTGGTCCCCCAGCCGAGCAGAAACGCGGTCGCGATATAATAGGTCGCGAAACAGCACACCGCGCCCAGCGTCCCGCCGATCAGCACCCCGCCATGCCGCCCGACCACCTCGCCCAGCGGCACTTTCGCCGGCGGGGCTTGCGCAAGCGCGGCCTTGAACTCCGGCGTCTCGGTCAGCTTGAGCCGCACCCACAGCCCGACCAGCACCAACGCGGCGGACAGCAGGAACGGCAACCGCCAGCCCCACGCCGCGAACTCGGCCGGCGACAGCCATAACCCGAGCAGCAGGAACAGTCCGTTCGCCGCGATGAACCCGGCCGGCGCGCCCATCTGCGGCGCGCTCCCGAACCGCGCGCGCCAGCCCGGCGGCGCATTCTCCACCGCCAGCAGCGCCGCCCCGCCCCACTCGCCGCCCAAGCCGAAGCCCTGTCCGAAGCGCAGCACGCACAGCGCGAACGGCGCCACCCACCCGGCGGTCTCGTAGGTCGGCAGGAACGCCACCAACGTCGTCGACAGCCCCATCGTCAGCAGCGACGCGACCAAGGTCGCCTTGCGTCCGACCCGGTCGCCATAATGGCCGAACACCGCCGCGCCCACTGGCCGCGCAAAGAACGCCACCGCCAGCGTCGCGAACGCCGCCATCTGCTGCACCCCGGGATCGCCCTTGGGAAAGAAGATCTGCCCGAACACCAGGCTCGCCGCGGTCGCGTAGATGTAGAAATCGTAGAACTCGATCCCCGTCCCCACGAAGCTCGCCCACAGCGCGCGCCGTCGCCGCGTCCGGTCAGCGTCCATCGATTCCTCTCCCCGCGGCGGCGCCCGTCGTCAGCCCGCCTTGTCCTCGAAACAGGTCGTGCGCGTCACCTGCACCACCTTCCCGCTACTATCCTTGATCTCGTTGCGCCCTGCGACGCACGGCTTCTGTTCGGGCTGGGTCTCGAACGCCCCCGTCCGCCAGCCGACATACAATGCCACCAGCGCCAGCGCCGCGATCAGCACCAGCCTGCGTTTATCGAACCTGCGCTTCAGTTTCTCGAGCATGTTGCCTCCCTGCCCCAACCGGGAACAGCGCGCAACGCGTCCGTTGACGTGCGCGCAGGGTTAGAGGAAATCCTCCAGCACCAGCGAGACCGATCGACTGCTTCCGCCGCGCTCGACCGTCAGCGGCAGCACCGCGCCGACCGGCCCCGACGTCTGCTGGATCAGGCTCTCGAACGTCATTCCCGACAGCCGGTCCCCTGCCTTGATTCCCGCCTTTTCCGCCGGGCTGCCCGCGCCGACCACGCCCGCGACCACCCCCGATCCCGCGCGATCGACCCAGAGCCCGGCCCGGTTATACTGCGCCGGCTGCGGCTCCTGGCGATTGCGGGTGAGGAACACCGCGCCGTCGCGATTGCTGGTCGCGATGTTGAACAGCCGCAGGATCGGCAGACCGATGATGCCGGTCTCGAACTCCTCCCAATCGGGCTTGTCGCGCAGCTGGATCAACGGCCGCTCGATCGTCGCGCCGGCCAGCTCGATCCGATCCGGCCGGATGACGCGGGTCTCGCCGTTTGGAGCAGCCGGGGTCCAGCGCGGCGCGTCCCACAGCCCCGCCGCCTCGGCGGTCTTGCGATAGATGCGCGAATAGTTCGGCATCCCGGTATCGAGTCCGAACCGGAAGCTGCGACCATTCAGCGCGGCATCGGCGAACAGGAAGCGCTTGTCCGCCGTCGCGCCCTTCTGGACGATCGCCTTGTCGAACCGCGTCGCGCCGGGAAGCGCGGGCAGCCCCCCCTCATGCGCGCGCCACACGCTCGCATCGAGATCGAGCTCGCCGTCGACCAGCGTCAGCACCCAGGCCGGAAGCGACCCGACCGCCCCATCGCCCAGATCGCGCTCGATCCCCGCCATGTCGAAGGACGCGAGGTTGATGCGCCCGCCCAGCATAACATTCTTCGACTGGAAGACCGGGTAGTCGGTATGGCCCCAGGCAAGCCTCAACCGCCGGCTGCCGATCTTCTTGAGGCCGATCGCGTCGGCAACCCCGGTGTTGATCAACCCCATCTGCCCGCCCGTATCGAGTACGAGCAGGAACGCGCGGTCGCCACCGAATGTGGCTTCCACCAGGATCCGACTGTCGGTGAGCCGAATCGGCACGTTGTAGGGTGGCGCCGCCACCGCGCGCGTCGCGCTGCCCAGCAGCGCCGCCGTCGCCCCGGCCAACAGCGGCCGCCGTCCGATCATCAATGCCGATCTCCTTGATCCTGTTGAGGAAGTCTCCCCTGCCTTGATGACAATAGCAAGACGGCGATCATGCTTGCCCCGACGCACACCGTTCCCTACCTGTTCGCAATGTCCGTTCCCCAGCCATCCACCGACGATCTCCCCTATCTGCGCGGGCTCAACGCGCCGCAGCGCGAAGCCGTGCTCACGCTCGACGGCCCCGTCCTCGTCCTCGCCGGCGCCGGCACGGGAAAGACCGCCGCGCTCACCGCGCGCCTCGCGCACCTGCTGTGGACCCGCCGCGCCTATCCGTCCGAAATCCTGTCGGTCACCTTCACCAACAAGGCCGCGCGCGAGATGCGCGAGCGCGTGCGCCACCATGTCGGCGACGCCGTCGAGGGGATGCCCTGGCTCGGCACCTTCCACGCGATCGGCGCCAAGATGCTGCGCCGCCACGCCGAGCTCGTCGGCCTGCAGAGCAACTTCACCATCCTCGACACCGACGACCAGCTGCGCCTGCTCAAGCAGCTGATCCAGGCTAACGATCTCGACGAAAAACGCTGGCCCGCGCGCCAGCTCGGCGGGCTGATCGACGGATGGAAGAACAAGGGGCTGACCCCCGACATGCTCGACGCGGGCGAGGCCGAGCAGTTCGCCAACGGCAAGGGGCAATCGCTCTATCAGCAGTACCAGGACCGGCTGCGCGCGCTCAACGCCTGCGACTTCGGCGACCTGCTGCTCCACATGCTCACCATCCTGCGCACCCACCGCGACGTGCTCGAAACCTATCAGCAGCGCTTCCGCTACATCATGGTCGACGAGTATCAGGACACCAACAGCGTCCAGTATCTCTGGCTCCGCCTGCTGGCGCAGGAGCGCAAGAACATCTGCTGCGTCGGCGACGACGACCAGTCGATCTACTCATGGCGCGGCGCGCAGGTCGAAAACATCCTAAAGTTCGAAAAGGATTTCCCCGGCGCCAAGGTCATCCGCCTCGAACAGAATTACCGCTCCACCCCGCACATCCTCGCCGCCGCCGGCGCGGTGATCGCAAACAACTCCGGCCGCCTCGGCAAGGAGCTGTGGACCGAGATCGACGAGGGCGAGAAGGTCCGCGTCATCGGCGTCTGGGACGGCCCCGAGGAAGCGCGCCGCGTCGGCGAGGATATCGAATCCGCGCGCATCCGCACCGGCAAGTCGCTCGACGACTTCGCCATCCTCGTCCGCGCACAGCACCAGACGCGCGAGTTCGAAGATCGCTTCATCGCCATCGGCCTGCCCTATCGCATCGTCGGCGGCTTCCGCTTCTACGAACGCGCCGAGATCCGCGACGCGCTCGCCTATCTCCGCCTCGTCCACCAGCCGTCGGACGACCTCGCCTTCGAACGCATCGTCAACGTCCCCAAGCGCGGCCTCGGCGACAAGGCGATCGCCAAGATCCACATGCTCGCCCGCGCCGAGGGCATCCCCCTGCTCGCCGCCGCCGCACGCATCCTCGACACCGACGAACTCACCCCGCAGGCGCGCCGCGCGCTCGGCAATTTCGTCGGCGACGTCGCCCGCTGGAGCAGCGCGCTGCGTGCCCCCGTCGCGGTGGAAGACGATACGGCCCCCGAAACCCGCATCGGCCAGCTGCCCCACACCGAACTCGCCCAGATCATCCTCGACGAATCCGGCTACACCGCGATGTGGCAGGCCGACCGCACCGCCGAAGCCGCCGGCCGCCTCGAAAACCTCTCCGAACTCGTCCGCGCGATGGAGGAGTATGAGACGCTCGGCGCGTTCCTCGAACATGTCAGCCTCGTCATGGATAACGAGAACAACGCCGACGAGGCCAAGGTCACGATCATGACGATCCACGCCGCCAAGGGCCTCGAATTCGACACCGTCTTCCTCGCCGGTTGGGAGGAAGGCGTCTTCCCCAGCCAGCGCTCGCTCGACGAAGGCGGGCTCGCATCGCTCGAAGAGGAACGCCGCCTCGCCTATGTCGCGATCACCCGCGCGCGCCGCCTCGCCACGATCCTCCACGCCGCCAACCGCCGCATCTACGGCCAGTGGACCAGCTCCATCCCGAGCCGCTTCGTCGGCGAGCTGCCCAAGGACCATGTCGAGGAGGAAAGCACGATGACCGGCGGCGCCTCGCTGTGGCGCGCCAACTGGAGCGAGCACGCCGACCCCTTCGCCCATGTCGGTCGCGGCACCGGCCGCGGCCCCGGCTGGCAACGCGCCGCCGCCCCCAGCTCCAGCTTCACCACCGCCCCCAAGCGCGTGATCGAAAGCCGCGGCAGCGCGGTGAGCCTTGGCAACAAGGGCCGCGACGACCTGTCACTGGGCATGCGGGTCTTCCACCAGAAATTCGGCTATGGCGAGATCGTCGAGATCGAAGGCAACAAGCTGGAGATCGAATTCGAGACAGCCGGGCGGAAGCGGGTGATGGACAGCTTCGTCACCATCGACGCCTAAAAAAAAGCCCCTCCTCTTCAGAGGAGGGGTTGGGGTGGAGGAGTCTTGGCAATCCGAGGCACCTTAATCGCCCCGCAACATTCCCGCCAAATCCTGCCCGGCATAGGCAACGGTCAGGATCACCACATCATCGTCTGACACCACATAACCAATCGTGGCGCGCCGCCGAAACGGGATCGTCCGCAATCCTGGTCGAAGATCGTCGCGCGGCGTCCCGCGATGCGCGAACTCGCTGAGCGTCAGGCATCGGTCGACCAGATCATTCGCAAGGACATCGGCGACCTCTGCTGAAGCCTCCTGCGTCACATAGACCCGCAACGCATCCAGCTGCCGCCAGACGCGCGGCGCGAACACGACGCGGTATCGCTTCATCCGTCCGCGCGCCGCGCGTCCGCCAGCTTCCGCCGCACCTCATCGACCGTCATCACCGCACCCGGATCAGCCTTCCACGCATCATAGGCCGCCGCCAGTTCCTCCCGCTCCCACGCCATCCGCGCGGGATCGTCGTCGCGCGTTGCCAACGCGCGAAGGCCCTCCTCCACGACTTCACTCACACTCGCATACTCCCCCGCACTGACCCGCGCCTCAACGGCATCGGCCAGATCTTCGGGCAGTTCGATATCAAGGCGGCGGGTGGATTCCATCGGAGGGCCTCTGGCGCTATGCCGGGATGGTATGCTGGAAGGCGGGGCGGTTCAAGCAAACGCGTCTTCCACCAGAAACTCGGCTATGGCGAAATCGTCGAGATCGAAGGCAACAAGCTGGAGATCGAGTTCGAAACCGCCGGGCGGAAACGGGTGATGGATAGCTTTGTGAGTTTGGGGTGACTTTTCGTAGCTTTACGAAAACGAAATTGTAGGGCTTTATGCTGCCTGGGGGAGCGAGCATTGGCGTGAAGGTTATGAGATGACCACCGTCCAGCTCAGCATTGCGGGCCGCGGGCCTGAGGACGCTCCGTTGCTTGGCGATCTGCTCGATCAGATCCAAGATTTCTTCGAGATATTGAACGGGGTGGCCGCCTCGATCGCTGGCGATGATGCAGATCATTTCGAATGGCGGGTAATTGGTCTCAGTAAGAACAGCCCCGCGAGCATAACTGTCGAAGCTATTCCGCTAGCTGGTTTCAGCGACGGTGCCGAACTTGCCGCTCGAGCCCGCGACCAAGCCGCCGTGGGGCTCGTTCAACTAAAGTCCGATGATGCCCGGCCCGTTCATTTCACTGACAACGTGCTGGAAGCGGCAGACAGGTTTGTGCGTCGAATTGCGCGCAATCTATCGGAAACAATTATCCATGAAAGCAAAATTGGGCCGGTTTCATTCAAGCCAGTCGATGCAATTCCTGCAATCTCCAATATTGGCTTGGTCCTCACGAGTGATCCAATTCACCCGTATCGTGAACTAGGTAGCTTTGAAGGCCACATCGAAAACGTCGGTACCGATGGATGGGGACGACCATATATTGTCATCAAGAGCCGGCTAACCGACGCCGATGTTAAGTGTTTTCTACGGGGAGCGGCTTTGGAGGCGCTTGAACAGGAGCCAGTCGCTGAAGTTGTCTGGCGCAAACGTCGGGTACTTGCTACCGGTGTATTGAAGTTTCGATCGCTCGGTCGCCTTAGCCAAGCTGAGATCAATCGTTTGGATTTCTCATTTCATTCAGAAAAGCTCCCTCAACTTGCAGATATAATCGACCCACAATTTACGGGTGGCCTCCCTTCGGAGGAGTTCCTAGAGAGGCTGCGGAATGGCGAAACCTAGACGTTACGCTTGGGATTCATGTGCATGGATCGCGACAATTACTCAGGAGCAGTCACCTCTCAAGGATGGCAGCATCGAAGATCGCGCTCGTCTTTGTAATCACGTTATCGAGCTAGCGACTCGTCGTAATGTCGAGATAGCCACCTCGGGCTTGGCACTTGCCGAAGTCTGCAAAAATGACGAGGTTAAATCTCAAGATGGCGACACGCTGCAGGACTTTTTCAGGAACGAATACATCTTAATTGTACCTGTAGATCGATATGTTGGAACGCTTGCACGAGAGTATATGCAAG
Organism: Sphingomonas plantiphila; assembly: GCF_046000505.1. NCBI lineage: Bacteria > Pseudomonadati > Pseudomonadota > Alphaproteobacteria > Sphingomonadales > Sphingomonadaceae > Sphingomonas > Sphingomonas plantiphila. The sequence continues at coordinate 478,686 of NZ_JBELQC010000002.1, forward strand.
CCGGTTACGCAGGTCTCAAGCCACCGGATGCCGTCCACCTCGCAACTGCCGTAGTTGCCGAGGTTTCTGAATTCCACACGTTCGACGATAAACTATTGAAGTTAGACGGCAAGATTTCATTACCCGGCGGCGGCGTACTCAAAATTCGTAAGCCGCCCGCTCCGCCCGAGGACCTTTTCAATCGTTAGAGCCCTCAACTCATGCGAGCGGTGCAACACGGATCAGAACATTAAGTGAACAAACCCCTTTCCGGCACTTATCCCCTTGCGACATGTAAGGGTTTGTGGCATACAATCCCTATGTCGAACAAAGCCCCTACGCTCCGTCAGTTTCAGGACCGCTTCCCGACCGAAGACGCATGCCTGGATCACCTGTTTCAGGTTCGCTACGGCACCGACTTCAATTGCCCCGGTTGCGACCGTCCGGCGAAGTTCACCCGCGTAAAGGCTCGCCGTTCGTATCAGTGCCAGTGGTGTGCCTATCAGGTCTATCCGACCGCTGGCACGCCGTTCGATCGCACCCGCACTCCGCTGCGCGACTGGTTCTTTGTGATGTTCCAGTTCTGCGCATCGCGGAACGGTGTGGCGGCGAAGGAAGTCGAGCGTCAGCTTGGCGTCACGTACAAGACGGCTTGGCGCATGTGCCATCAAATCCGCGAGTACATGGGCGCGGTCGACGGTAGCGCCCCGATTGGCGGCCTAGGCCGTACCGTGCAGATCGATGAAACGTTCATCGGCGGCTATCAGAGCGCACAGGACAAGCGCGATGCTGGTGCGACGAACAAGACGGTCGTTTTCGGGATGCTTGAGCATGGCGGCGATCTGGTCACGCACGTTGTTCCCGACCGCAAGAGCGGCACCCTGCTTCCGATCATCCGCGCGACGGTGAAGCGCCCCAGCAAGGTCCATACCGACGATTGGCTGGGCTACGGTGGCGTCGGCACGATGGGCTATCAGCACGCCACCGTGAACCACTCGATCGACCAGTATGTCTGCGGCAAGACCGGCGCGACCGTGAACGCGATCGAGGGCTTCTGGGCGCAGCTAAAGCGCGGCATCAACGGCACGCACATTCACGTCAGCGGTCGTCACCTTCCGAAGTATCTCGGCGAGTTCGAGTATCGCTGGAACATGCGTCAGACGCCTCACCTGATGCTTGATCGGCTGATGTTTTCTTTCGCCCGGTGACAGGCGCGTGGCCGTGGGCCATCGCGTCTAGGAGGCGGTCGAAGCGGGTGTTGGGGTCTTTATGCATTCGCATTCCCTGTCAGGAGCATTTCTTGTTCGGCGACATAATCCCAACCGTTCTCGCTCCAGTTTATCACTATTCGGATGTTTTTTGGATCGGACCTTTTGCGCGCCCATAGCCTGCCTTCAACGGGCGGGGTGACCACCACGACGGTAGCTAGGTTAACCCGAATTCTCGCACCACTGGGTAAGCTATCGCACCTCATTCGGTGAAATGGCCCTATGAGAAAGTTTCCCGGCTTGCTGCGGTCAATCGGTTCCGCGAGCCTATTGCCGTCCGCTCCTTCATATATCACAGTTATTTGCGACTCAGCCATTAACGGGCCGATCCGGCAATCCGCAAATTCAGAAGACGCGCTTGAGTGAATAATGGGATGCTCTGGTATAAACAAAACGTCTATGTCTTGCACCGTTTTGGCGCTTTCGTTTCGTATGTCCACAAACACATGCGAAAAACCGCGCTTCCAAGTTATTCCGGCGACCGAGGCCCCCTCCTTGTAGTCGAAATTCAAAACCCCTGCATTAACACCGAACGGACAAGGGCGTCCCCGCCACCAAGTCTGCCAAAGGCGCATTCCATGGATTTGAATACCCCACGCAAATAGCAAGCCGCCAAAAACTATCAGCGCAAGCCCGATTTCAGACTGCCCGCTTAGCATGCTGCCAATTCCCGCGAGAACGGCCCCTGCAGACGTGCTGTAAACGCCGGTCGATATTCGGACTGAAGCGCGAACGCGACGAACGAATTTTGGCAGCACGATTCCACCCCCACCGACTCACACGCGAGCCGGGTCACAGGATGCCTCCTACTGGATTTGGGGCTACATGTCCAAAGGGGATAAGTGCCCCCTTTCCTACAAGCCCCCGTTCAGCACATAAACTGGTGAATGAACGACTCACCCACCCCGCCCGCCGCGTCCGACGAGGATGAAGCCATCCTCGCCTTCACGCCCGCCCCCACCTGTGGCCGCGCCGATGGCTGGACTGCGCGCCGACAAACGGACTTCATCCACGCCCTCGCCGTCATGGGCACCGTCACCCGCGCCTGCAAAGCCGTCGGCATGAGCCGCCAGACCGCGTACAAATTGCGCGAGCGGCCCGAGGCGGCCGACTTCGCCCGTGCATGGGATGCGGCGCTGATGATGGGCTATGACCGCATGTTCAGCATGGCGATGGACCGCGCGCCCAATGGCGTCACCCGTCCGCGCTATTATCGCGGGCGTCAGATCGGCACGATCACCCGCCCCGATTTCCGCATGGCAATGGCCGCGCTGGCCGAGCCTCCCGCACCGCCGCAGCGTCGTCCGAAGCTGACAGAATGAAGCGCGTTGCGCGGAACTTCGTCAGTTTCGCGGAGGCACCGCACGCTGCTCCATCCGCACCGCGCCGACCGCCCACAACGCCCACGCGATCAACAATGGCTGCGCCAGCAGGCGCGGCACATGGTACCACGCCGACAGCCCCGTCCCGCTCCCGCCCAGCCAGGCGAGGTCGATCATCGCGTGCTTCACATTGGCCGGCCACACGCACAGCGCATACAGCGCCAGCGCCCAGCCCGCCGCCAGCCGCCACTTCCGGGTCATCAGCGCGGCGGCGCAGATCAGCTCGGCCGCGCCGGTGGTCAGCACCACCTCCCGCGCATCCCACGGCACCCATGAAGGCACGATCCGCACCATCGCGTCGGTGTACAGGAAATGCGCCACGCCAGCCGCCCCGTAGAACAGCGCCAGCGCCCACCGCCCGATCCGCCGCGCCCGCGTCTCCGGCACATCGGGGCGCGTCTCGTCCATCGCCTTACAGCTTCGCGGCGGCTTCGATGATCGGCACGAACTTCTCGGCGGTCAGGCTCGCCCCGCCGACCAGCGCGCCGTCGACATTGTCGACCGCCAGGATGCTCGCCGCATTCGCGCCGGTGACCGATCCGCCATACAGGATGCGGATCCCCTGCGCGCGATCGTCGCCGATCATCGTGCCCAGCTTGGCGCGGGCGATGGCGTGTATCGACGCGATATCCTCCAGCGTCGGGGTGCGTCCGGTGCCGATCGCCCAGCGCGGCTCGTACGCCAGTGTGAACCAGCTGCCTTCGGCATCCTCGGGCACCGATTTCTCGATCTGCGCCTGCACCACCCGCTCGGCGCGACCGGCATTGCGCTCCGCCTCGGTCTCGCCGACGCACAGGATGACGTTCAGGCCATGGCGATGCGCCGCCGCCGCCTTGGCCCAGGCGTCGTGGCTGGTCTCGTTCTGGTCCGCGCGCCGCTCGCTGTGCCCGACGATGGTCAGCGTCGCCCCGGCATCCTTGAGCATCGGCGCGGAGATGCAGCCGGTATGCGCGCCGCTGTCGTTCTCATGGCAATCCTGCCCGCCGATCGGCATGCCGCCGGCGACCGCCACCGCCGGAGCGATCAGCGTCGCCGGGGGGCACAATGCGACATCGATGCCGGGATTGGCCGCTGCGGCCTTGGCGATCTTCGCCACCTCGCCCAGCGAATCGGTGACGCCGTTCATCTTCCAGTTTCCCGCCACCAGCTTGCGCCGCATCCCGCTTCCCCTGCCTGTCCACTATTGGACATCGGCGATAGGCCGCGCCGTCAGGCCGCACAAGCACCTTGCCACCCGCTCCCGTCCGTTGTCGCTTGATGCCCGTCCCCGCGCCCCCTAAAGCGACCGCAATCCATCCCTCTTCAGCGGGTATCCATGCTCACCAACCTCCGGCGCGCCATCTTCTCGACCCCCGGCAAGATCATCGCCCTGATCGTCCTAGTCGTCATCGCCGTCGCCTTCGGCATGGCCGACATCACCGGCATCGGCGGCGGGACCGCGTCGAGCAGCACGCTGGTCACCGTCGGCGACAAGAAGCTGACCGAGCAGGAGCTGCAGGATCGCCTCAAGAACGCGCTGAACCGCGTCCGCGAGCAGCAGCCGATGCTCGACATGACGCAGTTCGTGAACACCGGCGGGTTCGAACAGGTGCTCGATCAGGTGATCAACGGCATGGCGCTCGAGGAATATGCCCAGCAACAGGGGATGACCGTGTCCAAGGCCGCGATCGACGGCCAGATCGCCTCGCTCCCCGCCTTCCAGGGCTTCGACGGCAAGTTCAGCCAGCAGCGCTTCGACGACCTTCTGAAGCAGCAGAACATCACCGCCGATCAGGTCCGCGCCGATTTCCGCCGCGAAACGCTGGTTCAGTGGCTGGTCGGCCCGACGATCGGCGCCAGCCAGGTGCCGACCCGGCTTGCGCTGCCCTATGCCTCGCTCCAGCTCGAGCGGCGCAAGGGCCTTGTCGGCTATATCCCCACCGGCGCGATCGATGCCGGCAAGACGCCGACCGCCGCGGAGGTCGAGGGCTTCTACAAGAAGAACACCGCCCGCTACACGCTGCCCGAACGCCGCGTCGTCCGCTACGCCATCGTCCGCCCCGAACAGTTCGTCGAGGCGGCCAAGGCAACCGAGGCGGAGATCGCCGCGGCGTACAAGGCGAATGCCGCGCAATATGCCGCCAGCACCCGCCGCAACCTGGCGCAGATCATCGTCGCCGACGAAAACGCCGCCAAGGGAATCGCCGCGAAGGTGAAGGGGGGCGCCAGCATGGCCGACGCCGCCAAGGCCGCGGGACTGGCAGCGTCCAACGTCGACAATGCCGAAAAGGCCGCCTTTGCCCGCGCCAGCAGCGATGCGATCGCCAACGCCGCCTTCGCCGCAGATCAGGGCGCGGTGGTCGGCCCGCTCAAGTCCCAGCTCGGCTGGCATATCGTCCGGGTCGAGGGGATCGAACAGGTCGCTGGCAAGAGCCTCGACCAGGTCCGCGGCGAACTCGCCGCAGAGATCACCAAGCGCAAGGAAGCCGAAGCGCTCGCCGACCTGCGCGGCAAGATCGATGGCGCCATCGCCGATAATTCGACCTTCGACGAAGCGGTCGCCGAGGCCAAGCTGAAGGCGGAGACCAGCGCGCCGCTCTACGCCGACGGCCGCGCCGCGATGGATGGCGAGGCGCCCGATCCGGCGCTCGCGCAGATCGCCACCGCCGGCTTCGCGATGGAAACCAGCGACGATCCGCAGTTGACCCCGATCGGCCAGGACGGCGCCTTCGCGCTGGTAAAGGCCGAACGTGTCATCCCCGCCGCGCCCCGCCCGCTCGCCGAAATCCGGGATCAGGTGACGGCGGACTTCATCCGCGACCGCCAGCTTCAGGGCGCCCGCAAGGCCGCCTCGGCGATCCTCGCCAAGCTGAACAAGGGCGTGCCCATGGCACAGGCGATCCAGGAAAGCGGCCTGCGCGTCCCCCCGCCCCAGCCGCTCGACGCCTCGCGCGGCCAGCTGTCGCAGATGGGCGACCAGCTTCCCCCGCCCGTCCGCCTGATGTTCAGCATGGCCGAAAAGAAGGCGAAGATGACCGCGGCGCCGCAGAATGGCGGCTACTGGATCGTCTGGCTCGAGGATATCGAGGAGGGCAACGCCAAGGGCAATGACGCGCTGATCGCCCAGATTCGCGGCCAGCTCGGCCAGCTGGTCGGCAACGAATATGTCGAACAGTTCGCCGCCGCCGCGCGCAAGGCGGTGAAGGTCGAGCGCAACGAAGCGGCGATCGCCCGCCTCAAGGCGCAGCTCGGCGGCCAGGCGACGGGCGGCAACTGATCGCGATGTCGGGCGGGATCGAAGGGATCGATGCCGCCCGCGCGGCGCTTGCCGCCGGAAAGCCAGCGCTGGTCTGGCGTCGCCAGTTGGCGGATACCGACACCCCGGTCGCCGCCGCACTCAAGCTGATCGAACCGGGCCGCGGCGACTTCTTGCTGGAGTCGGTCGAGGGCGGCGCGGTCCGCGGCCGCCACAGCATGATCGGCCTCGCCCCCGACCTCGTTTTCAGAGCGGACGGTGAGACGGCAGAGATCAACGCCGATTGGCTGACCGACCGCGACGCCTTCCGTCCCGCCGACGCGCCGACGCTCGACGCGCTCCGCCGCCTCGTCGCCGATTGCCGGATGGAGGTCCCCGCCGACATCCCCCGCGCGCTGGCCTGCCTGGTGGGCTATTTCGGCTATGAGACGATCGGGCTGGTCGAACGCCTGCCCCGCGCCGCAAACGACCCGCTCTGCCTTCCCGACATGATCTTCGTGCGGCCGACCGTGATCCTGATCTTCGACCGGCTGGCGGACTCGCTGTTTCTCGTCTCGCCGGTCTGGCCCGACCCCGCCCGCGATGTCGAAACGCTGATCGCCGCCGCTGCCGACCGGATCGAGGCGACCGCCGCGCGCCTGTCCGCCGCGCCCCTGCCCCCGCGCGCGACCGCCGATGCGCTGGAGATCGTGCCGCAACCGACTGTCGCGGCGGATGACTATGCCGAGCGGGTGGCGCGCGCGAAGGACTATATCACCGCGGGCGACATCTTTCAGGTCGTGCTGGCCCAGCGCTTCACCGCGCCCTTCCCGCTTCCGCCGATCGAGCTCTACCGCGCGCTCCGCCGGGTAAACCCCTCGCCCTTCCTCTATTTCCTCGACCTGCCCGGCTTTGCGCTGACCGGATCCAGCCCTGAAATCCTCGTCCGCGTCCGCGATGGCGAGGTCACGATCCGCCCGATCGCCGGGACCCGACCCCGCGGAAAGGACGCCGCGGAGGATGCGGCAAACCGCGACAGCCTGCTCGCCGACCAGAAGGAGCGTGCGGAGCATCTGATGCTGCTCGATCTTGGCCGCAACGACACCGGGCGCGTGGCCGAGGCCGGATCGGTCAAGGTCACCGACAGCTACACCGTCGAATTCTACAGCCATGTGATGCACATCGTGTCGAACGTCGTCGGCCGGCTGCGCCCCGATGCCGATGCGCTCGACGCACTGTTCGCCGGCTTCCCCGCCGGCACCGTCAGCGGCGCGCCCAAAGTCCGCGCGTGCGAGATCATCGCCGAGCTCGAACGCGACCAGCGCGGCCCCTATGCCGGCGGCGTCGGCTATTTCTCGCCCGACGGATCGATGGACAGCTGCATCGTGTTGCGGACCGCGATCGTCAAGGACGGGACGATGCACGTCACCGCCGGCGCCGGGATCGTCGCCGACAGCGACCCCACTTATGAACAGCGCGAATGTGAGGCAAAGGCCGGCGCGCTGTTCGCCGCCGCCCGCGAAGCGGTGGCGCGCGCCAGCGAACCGGGCTTCGGCCAGTAGCTCACCCGCGCCAGCCGCTTTCGCGCAGCGCTGCCTCGACCCGCTCGGCATAGGCGCCATAGCGGCGCCACCTGCCGACCGACCCGGAATGGATCGGCGCGCGCACCTGAACCGAACTTGCCGTCGTCACCGGCTGCGGATTGGCATGGAAATCGAGGCAGGTCGGGTCCCATGGCAGGCCCAGAAAGTCGATCAGCCGCCGGCTCTCGCGCTCCTGCTGCGCAATCATCGCCTCATAGCGGATTTCGGTATAGCGCGACCCGGCCAGCAGCGCCGCCTGTCGATCCGCCAGCCCCTCAAACCGCGCGACCCAGTCCGCCGTATCTTCGAGCGAATAGGCATAGTCGTAATAGCCATAGCCGGTCGCGAACAGCTGCCGGAAATTGGCGAACACCGTATCCCGCGGATCGCGCCGAACCATGACCACCCGCGCCCCGGGCAATGCGGCAAGAATATGCGCCGACAGGAACAGGTTGAACGGCATCTTGTCCGTCAATCGCGACGACTCGCCCGCCAGTATCCCGACCCGCGCAAGATACGCGTCCCCGACTGCCGAAAGGTCCAGCGTCGCGCCCAGCGTCGCAGCATCGAGCACCAGTGCACCCGGCGTCCCGCTCATCCGTTTGAGCAGCAGCGAGAAATCGGGAAGTTCTCCGCCTGAAGCCACGTCGCGGTGGCTGGCGAGGATCCGCTCGATCAGCGTGGTTCCGCTCCGCGGCATGCCGACCACGAACACCGGCTGCAGCGGCTCCTCCGGAGACGGGCGGGCTGCCGAGGCCGCAAAGCATTCAGCCGCATCCGCCGCTGCGGCGAACAGGCGCTCGGCAAAGTCGCGATCATAGCGGCTCAAGTTGCGCTTGGCCGCCTTGCCCCGCTCCAGCCACGCCATCGCCGCCAGCGGATCTCCCAGATCCTCGGCCAGCTTGGCTGCAGCGTGACCGACCTGCAAGGCGTTCTCGGGACGGTCGGCAACATCCTCGAAGCGGCGCGCGAGCTCGGCGAGCCGGTCCGCAGTCGCCGCTTCGAGCTGGGCCAGCGCCAGCCGCGCCCGGTCATTCTCCGGATCGACGGCGATCGTCGCGCGATAGTCCGCCGCCGCGCCCGACAGGTTGCCCAAGAACTGCCGGGTGGTCGCCAGGTTATAGCGATAGGTGCCGTCCTTGGGATCGGCTGCGACCGCCCGCTCGAACAAGGGCAATGCTTCAGCATGGAGCCCAGTCCGAACCCGCAACACGCCTAGGCTGTCCAGCAGATGCGCATCGCTAATATTGCTGCACGCGCGTGCAGCGATTTTACGTGCGAGGTCGCTTTTTCCGAGTGCCAGCAAGGCTCGCCCCTCGATCACGTCCAGCCAGATATGCGCTGCGCCAACGGCCCGCGCGCGCTCGGCCAGTTCGATCGCCTTACGCGGATTGTCCCCCTCCATCGCTACCGTGGCGAGGGCGATCCACGCGCCCGGGTCGTCGCGATCGGCGTTCAGTCGCAGTATCGCCGAGCGATGGACTTCGACAATGTTGCCCGCGCGCAACAACTGTCGGACTTCCGTCATCAGCCAATTTTGCGATGCAGCATTTATCATTGCCGACGGGTCCCGAAACTGTAACTTTCGATCAGTCTTCACCGTCGCGCGAAAGGTGTCCAGTATGTCCCTGCATCGTAAGACCTCGCTCCCCTGGTTCGCACTGCTCGCCTCGACCGCACTGTCCGGTACGGCATTCGGGCAAGAGGTGACCGCCACCGACGATGACGTCGTGGTCACCGCCACGCGCCGCGACGAAACGGTCCAGACCGCCCCGATCAACATCTCCGCGGTCGATGGCGAAGCGATCGAAATGCTCGGCCTTCAGAATCTGCGCGATTTCGCGCGCGCCGTGCCCGGCGTGTACATCCTCGATCAGGGCAATCGCGCGGGCACGCCGATCGTGTTTCGCGGCCTCAACGCCACCGGCCTGTCCAGCTTCGACGGCAACAACACCGGGGGCGGCGCGGTCGCGACCTATGTCGGCGACATTCCGCTCTACGTGGATCTGCGCCTCAACGACATGGAGCGCGTCGAATTCCTCCTCGGTCCCCAGGGTACGCTGTACGGTGCAGGCACGCTGGGTGGTGCGATCCGCTACATTCCCCGCCGCCCGCAACTCGGCACGTTCGAAGGCGAGATCCGCGGCGATGGCTGGAGCTATTCGCACGGCAAGGGCGTCAGCACCGATACCGGGATCACGGTCAACCTGCCGATCGGAAACGCCTTCGCGTTTCGCGCTTCGGCGGATCTGATGAACGACCGGGGCTTCATCGACTATCCGTTTCTCGTCCAGCAGGTCGGCGTCTCGAACCCCAACGCAAATCCGGCCGATCCGGCCGCCTATGCCGCCAATCTCAAGCGTGCGCGCGACCTCAACACCGACGATACGTTCAGCGCCCGCGCCGCGCTGCGCTTCAACCCGTCGGACACGTTCGACGCCACGCTCAGCTATTATTATCAGGACCAGGCGACCGATGGCCGCCAGTTCTCGCAGGCGCGGCTGACCAATTACCCCGTGCCAATCGGCAAGTACGAAAACGCGCTCCGCGTCCCCGAATTCAACAGCCGCGAAACCCAGCTGGTGGCGCTCGAAGCCGAGCTTGATCTCGGTTTCGCCAAGCTCGTCTCCGCGACCGGCTATTCGACGTTCCATGACTTGGGCCAGCGCGACCAGACCGATCTGCTGATCGGCCTCGAATACAGCTATGAACAGTTCCCCTCCTTCACCTCGTTTACCGAGGAGAAGAGCCGCGAGCGCACCTGGACGCAGGAAGTTCGGCTGGTGTCGCAGTTCGACGGCCCGTTCAGCTTCATCGCCGGCGCATTCTACAACAAGCAGAAGGTCGACGGGTACAGCAAGGAATTCACCCCCGGCTATGCCGAGTTCAACGGCGGCCTGCGCCCCGACGCACTCGAATATTATTCGGTCAACCGCTCGGACCTGCGCGAAGTCGCCGGCTATGGCGAAGCGACCTTCCAGATCACCGACCGCTGGCAGGTGACCGGCGGCATCCGCTATTACGACTATGACCTGAAGACCCAGTCCGCCACCGACTTCCCGCTGCTCTATTCGGTCTTCCTGGGCCGAGATCCCTACAGCATCGACCTCGATTTCACGCCGGGCGGACAAAAGGACAACGGCTTCCTGTTCAAGGCGAACACATCGTACAAGTTCACGCCCAGCATCATGGTCTATGCAACGTTCAGCCAGGGCTACCGCATCGGCAACTCGAACGGTCTCGAAGCGTGCGAGGTCCCGCCCTCGGGCTCGCAGACGGTGTGCGCACAGCCCAACGAGCTGTTCTACACCGCCGACAAGACCAACAATTACGAAATCGGCTTCAAGACGCAGTTCCTCGACAAGCGCGTCACGCTCAACGGCGCGGTCTACTATATCGACTGGGAAGGGCCGCAGGTCGCCGCCGCGTCGCAGGTGGGGCTCAGCCCGATCATCATCAACGGAGCCGGCGCACGGTCACGCGGCGTGGAACTCTACGGCTCCGCCCGGCTTGCCGAGGGTCTGTCGATCCGCGCGACCTATTCCTACACCAATGCCGAACTAACCGAACTCTCGCCCAACCTGCTGCAGATCCTGACCCCGCCCGGCTTCTCCACCGTCTATGTCGATGGCCAGAAGGGCGATCGCCTGCCCGGCAGCCCGGAGCATCAAGGCAGCTTCTTCATCGACTATGAAACCCCGCTCAGCGGCGACTGGACGCTGGGTGCGGCATATGGCGTCTATCTTCAGAGCGACGTGCTCTCCCGCACCGGCGGCCGTGCAGGCGGGCTCACGCTTCCGGGATTCGATATGCACCAAGCCCAGCTTCGCCTCGAAAAGGGCGGCTGGAAGTTCACCGTCTATGGCGAGAATCTGTTCAACGAATATGCCGAGACCGGGGTTCGCGGCACGCCGCTGTTCGACCAGTCGGTCGCCGACGCGAATGGCGATCCGGTCTATGTCCGCACCTATGGCACGTTCGTCGCGCCGCCGCGGCGCATCGGCCTGCGGGTCAGTCGCAAATTCTGACGGGGGAAAGCGCCGGCAGTCCGCTGCCGGCGCTTAGTCCTCGCCGCCGGGGATTGCGGCTTCCTCGGCCTTTTTCTCACGCTGCTCGGCTTTCCAGCGCTGGATCATCTGCAGCGTACATCCGCTCTGGCCAAAGCTGCCGATCGGGTTGCACGCACCCGGCAGGGTCGCGCGGTTGACTTCGTCGACGAGTTCGGCACGCCGCACCCAGCTCGTCCCACCCGGCCCCGGCTCGCTCTTTCGCAGCGATTTGGGAATGCGAAACGGCGATTCCCCGACTTTGGCACATACCACGACCTCGTCCGGGCTGGTCGGCTTCGGACATGTATCCTCGCCATACAAAAGCACGCTGCGCACCCGCTGCGGCAGCGCATCCGGCTCGCCGTCGGGGGCATCCTGCGCCGCGGCGGGCACGGCAGCGAGCAAGACAAGCATCAACAGGCGGGACATACGCAACTCCTCCGGGCGAATATGGGTATCACACCGCCGCGGATGAAGCCCGAATGAACCGTAGCGCCCGCCAAACATTGGATTTACCCCGACAGGGTGAAATTCAGGCTTGCATCGATTTACCCGACGGGGGTAAGGCCGCCCCATGACGACGTTAGCCGGTTCCAAGATCCGCCGCTTCCGCGAGGAACGCTCCATGTCCCGTGCCGCATTCGGCGCCTGGTTCGACACGCCCGGGTCGACGGTTCAGGGCTGGGAAGAAGACGGCAAGCGCGCCTCCCCCGGCGTGCTCAATCAGATCGCCGCGAACGGGATCGCGCATCATCAGGACTGGTACGTCCATGTCCGCAATGTGGAGCAGGCCATGGACTGGAGCCCCGACAGCTGGACCCGGGCCGAGGCGCGCCAGTTGCCCGTTTACCCCGACGATACCGCACTGCGTGCCGCGACCGATCAGCTCGCCAGCTTCCCCCCGCTCGTCTTCGCGGGCGAGGCGCGCGCGCTGACCCAGGAACTCGCCCGCGTGTCGCGCGGCGAGGCGTTCCTGCTTCAGGGCGGCGACTGCGCCGAGAGCTTTGCCGAGTTCCACCCCAACAACATCCGCGACACCTTCCGCGTCATCCTCCAGATGGCCGTCGTGCTCACCTTCGCGTCAAAGCTCCCGACGGTGAAGCTGGGCCGCATGGCCGGGCAGTTCGCCAAGCCCCGTTCGGCTCCGACCGAGACGATCGACGGCGTCGAACTGCCCAGCTATCGCGGCGACATCGTCAACGACATCGCCTTCACCCCCGAAGCGCGCATCCCCGACCCCCAGCGCCTGATCCGGGGCTATACCCAGTCGGCGGCGACGCTGAACCTGCTCCGCGCCTTTGCCAGCGGCGGCTATGCCAACCTGCACCAGGTGCATAAGTGGACGCTCGACTTCATGGGCCGCAGCCCCTGGTCCAAGCGCTTCGAGGCCGTAGCCGACCGCATCGGCGAATCGCTCGAGTTCATGGAAGCCTGCGGGATCAACCCCGACACCGTGCCCCAACTCAAGCGCACCGACTTCTACACCAGCCACGAGGCGCTGTTGCTCCCCTATGAGCAGGCACTCACGCGGCAGGACAGTCTCACCGGGGACTGGTACGACACCAGCGCGCATTTCCTGTGGATCGGCGACCGCACGCGGTTCGACGGCTCCGCCCATGTCGAATTTCTGCGCGGCATCGGCAATCCGATCGGCATGAAATGCGGCCCCAGCCTCGAGCCGGACGCGCTGCTGCGCCTGCTCGACACGCTCAACCCGACGCGTACGCCCGGCCGCATCACCCTCATCACCCGCTACGGTCATGACAAGATCGAGGACGGCCTGCCCAAGCTGGTCCGTGCGGTGAAGCGCGAGGGGCATCCGGTCGTGTGGAGCTGCGATCCGATGCACGGCAACGTCGTCAAGGCGGCCAATGGCTATAAGACGCGCCCGTTCGATCGCATCCTCGACGAGGTACGCGGCTTCTTCGCCGTGCACCGCGCGGAGGGGACCTATGCCGGCGGCATCCATGCCGAGATGACCGGCCAGAACGTCACCGAATGCACCGGCGGCATGATCGACGTCAGCGAGCACGACCTCGCCGACCGCTACCACACCCATTGCGACCCGCGCCTCAATGCGGGCCAGAGCATCGAGCTGGCATTCCTGCTGGCGGAAATGCTCAACGAGGAAATGGCCGAGCGGCGCAAGGCGGCGTGATCCAAGCCGCGCGATGACGCCCTAGCGCTCGGCCGGGGTGCGCGAAGCCTCTTCGCGCCCCCGCCACAGCCCGGCCACGGTCAGCCCGCCGAACAATCCGCCCTCCAGAACGCTGGTCAGCACGCGACTGCGCAGCCCGAACCCGCGCTCGCCCAGCAACGCCCCGATCCGGCCCAGGTCGAGCCGCGCCCCGTCCGCCGCCTGGGTCAGCACGTCGAGGCTTCCGGCGAGCAACCGCCCGCCCAGCACGGCGATGACCAGGCCGGCTAGCGCCCCGCACACCATCCCGATGATCGCCGCGCCGCGAACATCGCCCGTTCGAACGCGCACCGCGAGATACCATGCCAGCCCGACCGCGCCCCCCAACGCCAGTCCCTCCGGCCCGCCGGTGATCCCTTGCGGCGAGCGGCCCAGCAGCAGCGTGAAGGCGTCGATCCCGAGCAACTTGGCGAGGGCGCCGACCGCCAATCCGGCACCAGCGCCCCCGACGAGTGCGAGCGGCGATCCTTCACCACCGCGCCGTACGCCCGCCGCGACACCAAACGCGACCGCGCTCCCGCCGATCGCGGCGATGCCGACCGTGATCGCCATCAGCACCAGGACGATCGAGAGCGCGCCACTCTCCGCCGGTGACGCCAGCGACGCGCCCAGAATACCATAAATCAACCCGCCCGCCAGGCCGGCGCCGATCGCGCCGCGCGTCCCGCCCGCGCCCAGCCGCCACAGCAGCGACCGCGCGGCTTCCGAAGCCGGACCGGCAGGCGGCGCGACACCCTCTCCCGCGACCGGCGCGACGAAGCGATAGCCATATTTCGGCACCGTTGCGATGAACCGTGGCGCCCCCGCCTCGTCCCCCAGCACGCGGCGCAGCGTGCGGATACATTGCGTCAGCGCTTCGTCGGTCACCGGCACCCCGCGCCACACCTCGTCCATGAACCGGTCCTTGGTGACGAGCCCCCCGCGCTCGCGCACCAACAGGATCAGCGCGTCGAGATAGCGGGCGTTGAGCGCCAGCACGTCCCCGCCCCGTCGCAACTGGCGCTCGACCCGGTCGAGTTCGAACGCGTCGAAACGATAGCAATCGGGTTCCATGGACGATTTCAGCAAAGCCTCAGTTTCCGCTCATGTCGCTCACCCCGCTCACACGCGAAGGGACGCACATCGACAAAAGCATGGAGACAAGCACGTGACCGAACAAGCGAAGAGTGAATATCTGTGGCGCAGCCGTCTGCGGCTGCTGGGATGGGGAACCATCGCCGCGCTGCTGATCGCGCCCGCCATCGCGATGCAATTTACCGGCGAAGTGCACTGGTCGCCGGGCGACTTCGTCGTCGCCGCTCTGATGCTGGGCAGCGTCGGCCTGGCGATGGAACTGGCAGTACGGGCCTTCCCGAACACCGCGTATCGCGCAGGCGTCGCGCTCGCGCTCGCGGCGGGATTCCTCACCATCTGGATCAACCTCGCGGTCGGGATCGTCGGGAACGAGAACAATCCCGTGAATGCACTCTTCTTCATCGCCCCGCTCGCGGTCATTGGCGGCGGCATCGTCGGTGCCTTCCGCCCGCGGGCACTGGCCCGCGCGGCTGCGCTCGCCGCACTGGTGCAGGTCGGCGTGATGCTGTTCATCTGGCTGACCGGACGCGGATTCCCGATCGGCGTGACGGTCTTCTTCGCCACGCTGTACCTGATCGCCGCCGCGCTGTTCCGACAGGCGGCGCAGCCGGGCGGTTAGGCGCCCGGGGTCAGGCCGTCGCCAGCGCCACCTCATACTGCGCCGTCGTCTTGGCGGCGACCTCTTCCTCGGTCACGCCCGGCGCCAATTCGATCAGGCGGAACGGCGACGCGTGATCGGGCCGCTGGAATACCGCCAGGTCGGTGATGATCATGTCGACCACATTCTTGCCTGTAAGCGGCAACGAACATTCCGGGATGAACTTGGGGTCGCCGTTCTTCGAGCTATGCTCCATCACGACGATGATCTTCTTGACCCCGGCGACCAGATCCATCGCGCCGCCCATGCCCTTGATCATCTTGCCCGGAATCATCCAGTTGGCGATGTCGCCGGTCTGGCTGATCTCCATCGCGCCCAGCACGGTAAGGTCGATATGCCCGCCGCGGATCATCGCAAAGCTGTCCGCGCTGCTGAAATAGACCGATTGCGGCAGCTCGCTGATCGTCTGCTTGCCGGCGTTGATCAGGTCTGGGTCCTCCTCGCCCTCGAACGGGAACGGCCCGATGCCCAGCATGCCGTTTTCCGACTGCAGCGTGACCTCGACCCCCTCGGGGATATGGTTCGCAACCAGCGTCGGAATACCGATGCCGAGATTGACGTAAAACCCGTCCTTGAGTTCCTTCGCGGCGCGCGCGGCCATTTCGTCGCGGGTCCAGGGCATTAATCGAGGCTCCCCTCTTGGATGGTGGTGATCTCGCCTTCCTGATGGCGAAGCTCTTCGCTGAGGCCAGCGACGATCTGTTCCAGCATCACACGCTCGTCCTTGCCCCAGGTGGTGGCATAGGCGCGCGCGGCGTGGCGGATGGTGTCGGACATCAGATATCCGAAGATTTTCGGGTCTTCCAGAAGCCGCGCGTCGATCCAGACGCTGCTTCCGGCTCCGTTCGTGACCCACACGCGCATCACTTCATGCGACTCGCCGGTCAGCACATCGCCCTGTGACAGGTCCAGTGCATTCGGGTGGGTCATCGCGTCGATCCCGACTTCGCGGTGCTGCGAACCGGATTGGGCAGCAGAAACCAGCCCGCGCCCCACAGCGGGGCGACCATCGTTTCGGTCGCGGCGGTGGGACGGCGGGCGGCGTCGCCGGCGGCGTCGAACGCGTCGCTGAACTCGCCTAGCGAGTCCCCGACGATCGCGATCACGCAATAGCTCGCCGCGATCGTGCGGCGCATCTGATCGCCCGAGATCGGCGGCTCGCCCCCGCGCAGGAATAGCGTCTTTCCCGCTACCGTATCGCCCAGCCCCAGTCTGGCGATCAGCGCGGACACGCCTGCCGCACCGCTGCGCGCGCGGGCGCTGGTAAAGATCGCCTGCACGCCCTCGCGCCGAACCGCTTCCACCCCCTCGACCGCGCCGGGCACCGCCACGACCAGATCGGTGCCGTCGCCGTTCCAGCGGCGCCAGCGTGCCTCGGGATCGCTTCCCTCGGCATTTTCATCGAGATCGAACAGGATCGCGAGCGACTTGGTCCCGCAGTCCACGTAGCGCGGCGCGTCGAGCCGCGCCCCCGCGGCCAGCACCACCGATCGCGGCGTGCCCCCCGCCTTCCGCACCGCGACCTGCGCCGCGACATGGGTCCACAGCGTCTGATAGGCTTGCAGGCTGAGGGCAGCCGCCTCGCCCGCTCCGGCCGCCGGGGCATCAGCGACTTCGGGCGCGGTCACGCCGCCCGGCGCAGTCATACCCTCGACGGGCACAACGCCGCCCTCTTCCGCACTGCGCATCATCGCCTGCGCGCGTTCGGTCGCGAGCGGCGGATCCTCGGCACGCGCCTCGGGGGCTTTTTGGGCGCTTTGGCGCGGCACCGCTTGCTGCGCGGCTTCCGCCGGCTTGTCGCCGCCATCGGACTTGCCCCGGGCGATCATTCCGCCTGCCAGCACCGGGATCGCCGCCGCCGCGCAGCCCCCGGTCAGGAGCGACGCCGCGGTCAGCGCCGCAATGGCGCCCGCCCGCGTCACGCGGCGACGGTTTCGGCGCGCTGCCGGACGGTGCGGAACTCGATCTTCTTGTCGTACGGCGCGCCGATGATCATCCGCTTCACATAGATGCCGGGCAGATGAATCTGATCGGGGTCGAGCGTGCCGACCGGGACCACCTCCTCGACCTCGGCGACGCAGACCTGGCCGGCAGTCGCCATCGGCTGGTTGAAGTTGCGCGCGGTCTTGCGAAAGATGAGGTTGCCCGCCTCATCGGCTTTCCAGCCCTTGATGATCGACAGGTCGGCGCGGATGCCGCGTTCGAGGATATATTCCTCGCCATCGAACATCTTCACTTCCTTGCCCTCGGCCACCTTCGTCCCGACCCCGGTCTTGGTGTAGAAACCGGGGATGCCGGCGCCGCCCGCGCGGCAGCGCTCGGCCAGCGTGCCCTGCGGGCAGAATTCGACCTCGAGTTCGCCCGACAGATACTGCCGCTCGAACTCCTTGTTCTCGCCGACATAGGAGGAGATCATCTTGCGCACCTGGCGGCTGCGCAGCAGCTTACCCAGGCCTTCGCCATCGATTCCGGCATTGTTGCTGGCGATCGTCAGGTCCTTGACGCCCGACGCCTCGATCGCGTCGATCAGTCGCTCGGGAATGCCGCACAGGCCGAACCCGCCCGCGCAGATCAGCATTCCATCGTGGAGCAACCCCTGCAGGGCAGCCTCGGCGTTCGGATAGAGCTTCTTCATCGCTGCGATTCTCTCCTCTCGTCCTTGGGCGGCGCGATAGTCGCAGCGGTGTCGTGCGGTCAAGCGAACCTGAACCGACTTTCAAGTTGAACAGGGGTCGAGCGTTGCGATGAATGCACGCTGCACTGCGGCAAACACCTACCGTCCGGCATTGAATGGTTAACTTTTGGCCGGTAGCATCGACCGCGATTTCCTGGGGGCGGGACTATCGCACATGATCGAATTCACGGTGTTTCTCTACGGACTGTTGTCGGCCTTCGTCCTGATGGTGGCGGAGCAGAATCGTCGCATGGCGCGGCCCAACCCGGCCATGGTGACCGTCGTCGGTTGGGGGCTGTTCTCGATGTCCTCGACGCTGGCGGTCCTGTTCGGCGCCGTATCCTTGGCGCTTGCGTTCGGCGTGCATATCCCCGACCTGCCGGTCACATAAAAAAAACGGGGCGGCCGATCGGCCACCCCGTGAGGGCTTGGGAACCAATGTCCCGGTCGGTGCTTAGCGAACCGAACCGCGACGAACCAGGTTCACGATCGCAAGCAACACGACCGCGCCCAGGAACGAGATCAGCAGCGAGGTCGCGCTGAACGAACCCTGGGTAATCGAAGAACCGCCGATCAGCGGGGTAATCAGCAGGCCTGCCAGCAGCGCGCCGACGATGCCGACCACGATGTTGAGGAAAATGCCCTGCTGGGCGTCGGTCCGCATCACGATGCTGGCCAGCCAGCCAAGGACACCGCCCACCACAAGAAGAATGATAAGGTTGATCATTTGCCGTCTCCCGTATTCAGCCTCGGCATTACCGAGTCAGGCGATATACGGTTGAGAAGGCTGGACGTTCCGCGTCCGTACAACTTTGTTTCACTTGTGACACTGTGCGTCAGGGAGATCGACATGCCTGTCTATGCCTTCGAGAACGCCGAACCGGCAATCGCCGCAGACGCCTGGATCGCGCCGAGCGCCGACGTGATCGGCGACGCGCGCATCGCCGCGGGGGCAAGCGTGTGGTTCGGTGCCGTGATCCGCGCCGACAACACGCCGATCAGTCTCGGCGCGCGCAGCAACGTCCAGGAAGGGGCGATGCTCCACTCCGACCCCGGCGCACCGCTGACGGTCGGTGAGGATTGCACGATCGGACACCACGCCATCCTGCACGGCTGCACATTGGGCGATCGCGTGCTCGTCGGCATGGGCGCGGTCATCCTCAATCGCGCGGTCATCGGTGCGGATTGCCTGATCGGGGCCGGCGCCCTCGTCACCGAAGGCAAGCTATTCCCCCCGGGCAGCCTGATCATCGGCAGCCCCGCGCGCGCGGTGCGCGAGATCGACGACACCACCCGCGCAGGGCTGCTGCTATCCGCGCAGAATTATGCAGAGCGCCAGCAGCGCTTTCGCGACGGGCTGCGCCGGATCGATTGATTCGAGGTTTGGGTACGGCAGCGCTTGCCGTTTACGTAAAGCATCTGGACAGGTAATTCGGTTCGTCTATGAAACGGGTATGGCACTGCCCGCTCTCTTCGATCGCCTGCGCCTGCCCGTCATCGGGTCGCCGCTCTTCATCGTCTCCGGTCCCGAACTGGTCATCGCCCAGTGCAAGGCCGGCATCGTCGGCTCGTTTCCGGCGCTCAATGCGCGGCCGCAGAGCCAGCTCGACGAATGGCTGCACCAGATCACCGAGGAACTGGCTGCGTGGAACCGCGACAATCCCGACCGTCCCGCCGCGCCCTATGCGGTCAACCAGATCGTCCACCGCTCCAACGACCGGCTCGAGGCCGACCTGACCACCTGCGCCAAGTGGCAGGTGCCGATCGTGATCACCTCGCTCGGCGCGCAGGAACAGGTCAACCACGCCGTCCACGGCTGGGGCGGCATCGCGCTCCACGACGTCATCAACGACCGTTTCGCGCACAAGGCTGTCGAAAAGGGCGCGGACGGCCTGATCCTCGTCTGCACCGGCGCCGGCGGCCATGCCGGCCAGCTCAGCCCCTTCGCCTTCGTCCAGGAAACCCGCGCCTGGTTCGACGGCCCGATCATCCTGTCGGGATCGATCGCCAATGGCGGCGCGATCCTCGCAGCGCAGGCAATGGGCGCCGACCTCGCCTATATCGGCTCACCCTTCATCGCGACGGCGGAGGCCAATGCCGAAGCGAGCTACAAGCAGGGCATCGTCGAAAGCGGCGCATCGGACATCGTCTACACCAACCTGTTCACCGGCGTGCACGGCAACTATCTGCGCCGCTCGATCGAAGCGGCCGGGCTCGATCCCGACAACCTGCCCGAAAGCGATCCGAGCAAGATGAACTTCGGCTCCGGCGGGAATAGCAAGGCGAAGGCGTGGCGCGACATCTGGGGCTCGGGCCAGGGCATCGGCGCGGTGCACGCGGTTCAGCCCGTGTCCGAATTCGTGGATCGGCTAGACACCGAGTATCGCGCCGCCAAAGCGCGCATCGCAGCGCTGTCGAACGGCGGGTGGTCCGCCTGACATCCCGTCACCCCGGGAACCTCACCCCGAGTAACAAAACCCTCAAGCCGCCAGACGCCGCGCCTTGTCCAGCTTCTTCATGATCATCTGGCGCTTCAGCCGCGACAGGTGGTCGAGGAACACGATCCCCTCGAGATGATCCATCTCATGCTGGATGCACGTCGCGAGCAGCCCGGTGAAAACCTCGTCATGCGCCGCGCCATGCTCGTCCAGCCACTTGACGCGGCAGGTCGCGGGCCGGTCGACATCCGCGAACTGGTCCGGCACCGACAGGCACCCCTCGGTATAGGTGTTCATCTCCTCGGCGGGGTCGAGGATCTCGGGGTTGATGAAGACGCGCGGCGCCTTGATCGGCTTGCCGTCCTCGTCCTCTTCCTCCTGCAGGTCCATGACCAGCACGCGCTTTGGCACCCCCACCTGGATCGCGGCAAGGCCGATGCCGGGCGCGGCGTACATCGTCTCGAACATGTCGGCGATCAGCGCGCGCAGATCGTCATCGACCTTCTCGACGGGGGTGGAGACGGTCTTGAGACGCGGATCGGGAACTTCGAGGATCGGGAGAATGGCCATGCCCCCAATTTAGTCAATCGGCGGGGCCGTCGCAAGATTGGATCAAGCCACCGGCCGCCGCGCGCGCAGCGCTTGCGCCAGCGTCCCCTCGTCGAGATAGTCGAGCTCGCCCCCCACCGGCAGGCCGTGCGCCAGCTGCGTGAGCCGCACCGGATAGCTCTCCAGCCGCTCGGCGATGTAATGCGCGGTGGTCTGCCCCTCCAGCGTCGCATTCATCGCCAGCACCACCTCGTCCACGCCGCCCGCCGCGATGCGGCTGACGAGGCTGTCGATCGCCAGATCCTCGGGCCGCACGCCATCGAGCGCCGACAGCTTCCCGCCCAGCACATGGAATTTCCCCGGGAACAGCCGCGACCGCTCCAGCGCCCACAGGTCCGCCACTTCCTCGACCACGCACAGCTGGCGCGTATCCCGGCGCGGATCGGCACAGATCGCGCACGGATCAGACGTGTCGACATTGCCGCAGATCGCGCAGGTCGCCAGCCGCGCGCTCACCGCCTCCAACGCGCGCAGCAGCGGGTCGAGCGCGGTCTCGCGCTTCTTGAGCAGATGCAGCACCGCGCGCCGCGCCGATCGCGGGCCTAGGCCGGGGAGGCGCGACAGCGCCTGTGTCAGGGTTTCGATCTCGGGCGATGCCATGCCCGGGAGATAGGGCGGACCGCCGCCAAAGAAAACAGTGCGGACATCGCAGATATATGCTGTTATAGTTGAGCAACACACTCCAGCAGCGAGGACCGGTCGATGAAGTTGAGCGAAGCACAGGCCGATGTACGGCGTGCCTATGTCGGTGGTGGGCCGGGCGCGATCGTTTCGGGGTTCGTCTGGCTGGCGGCCGGGTTGGTCGAGGCGCACAGCGGAACTCGCGTGGCGTTCGCCGTGCTGTTCTTCGCTGGCATGCTGATCTTTCCGCTGAGCAAGCTTGCCGTCACGACATTGTTCCGCCGCGCGGGCGAAGCCGCCGGCAACCGGCTGCCGGTGGTCGCGCTCGAAAGCACCGTGGCGATGATCGGCGGACTGTTCGCCGCCTGGCTGCTGCTCGAATCGCGCCCCGATCTCGCCCTTCCCGTCGCGGCGATCGCGGTGGGGACGCATTATGCCGCGTTCAACACGGCCTATGGCGACCGCACCTATTGGCTGCTGGCCGCGCTGCTGACCGGTGCCGGCACGCTCGCCGTCTTCCATCCGCTGCCGCTGATGCCGCTGCCCTTCTGGTTCGCGGGGATCGAGATCGGGTTCGGGATCCTGCTGACCCTGCGCGCAACGCGCGCCGCATCCGCGTGAGTCGACCGCACGCGGCATTCCCAAGCCCGCCCATCGGCACTACACGCGCGTTCCATGCGGATCATCTTCATGGGGACCCCCGAATTCGCGGTGCCGACTCTCGACGCGCTGGTCCAAGCGGGCCACACGATCGTCGCGGCATACAGCCAGCCGCCGCGTCCCGGCGGGCGGCGCGGCAAGGCGCTGACCCCTTCCCCCGTCCATGCCCGCGCCCACGACCTGGGCATCGACGTGCGCACCCCGCTGTCGTTCAGGAAGGAGCCGGAGGCAGTCGCTGCCTTCGCCGCGCTGGATGCCGATGTCGCCGTGGTCGCCGCCTATGGCCTGATCCTCCCGGTGAGCGTGCTGGAGGCGCCGCGCCTTGGCTGCCTCAACGTCCATGCCTCGCTCCTCCCCCGCTGGCGCGGCGCCGCGCCGATCCAGCGCGCAATCCTTGCGGGCGACAGAGAAACCGGCGTCGGGATCATGCAGATGGAGGCCGGCCTCGACACCGGCCCGGTGCGGCTGGAGGGACGCACGCCGGTCGATGGCAAGACGGCAGGCGAACTGACCGCCGAGCTGGCGGCGATCGGCGCCCGGCTGATGGTGCGGGTGCTGGCTGACCCTGAGGCGCATCCACCCGTGACACAGCGCGAGGACGGCGTTACCTACGCCTCCAAGATCGACAAGGCCGAAACCCGGCTCGATTTTACCCAGCCCGCCGAGCAGGTCGAGCGCCAGATCCGCGCCTTCAACCCGCCGGGCGCGTGGTTCGAACATGGCGGCGAGCGCATCCGGGTGCTGGACGCATCCATCCGTCACCCCAGCGAAAGCTGGGGTCTTTCGAGTGGTAGCGACCAGCTTGCTGCAAAAGACTCCAGCGAAAGCGGGGATGGCGGCGTGGTCGTGGATGGAGAGCTCACCATCGCCTGCGCCACGGGCGCGATCCGCCCCACCCGCGTCCAGCGGGCCGGGCGCGGCGTCGTGACCACCCACGAACTGCTCAATGGCTTCCCGATCCCGCCGGGCACGCAACTGTGACCCGCTTCGCGCTGACCATCGAATATGACGGCCGCCCCTTCATGGGCTGGCAATATCAGGACCACGGCCCCAGCGTGCAGGGGGCGATCGAGGATGCGCTGCACGGCATCACCGGCGAGGATGCGCTGGTCCACGCCGCCGGGCGGACGGATGCCGGGGTCCATGCACTCGGCATGCGCGCGCATACCGAGATCGAGAAGGACATCGCCCCGTTCCGGTTGATGGAGGCGCTCAACGCCCATCTGCGCAACGTCCCCGTCGCGATCCTGGCGTGCGCGGTGGTGCCGGACGACTGGCATGCGCGTTTCTCGTGCATCGCGCGCCATTATGTCTATCGCATCGTTTCCCGCCGCGCCCCGCTGACCTTCGACAAGGGGCTGAAATGGCGCGTCCCCCATCCGCTCGACGCGGATGCGATGCACGAAGCCGCGCAGATCCTTGTCGGGACGCACGACTTCACCACCTTCCGATCGGTGCATTGCCAGTCCGCGAGTCCGCTCAAATCGCTCGACCGACTCGATGTGGTACGGGAAGGAGACGAGATCGCGATCCACGCCTCGGCGCGCTCGTTCCTCCACCATCAGGTGCGCTCGATGGTCGGATGCCTGTCGATGGTCGGGCGCGGCCGGTGGAGCGCCGACGACCTGCGCGATGCGCTGGAAGCGAAAGACCGCGCACGGTTGGGACTCAACGCCCCGTCGGACGGGCTGTACTTCGTGAAGGCCGACTACCCTAGCGGCTGAACCGCGCCGCCAGCTCGGCATGGGTCGACCAGCGGAACTGCCCCACCGGCTGCACCCAGTCGAGCTTGTAGCCGCCCTTGACCAGCGTCTCCGCATCGCGCGCAAAGGTCGCCGGGTTGCACGAGACATAGGCGATCACCGGTGCCTTGCTCGCGGCCAGCTCGACCGCCTGTTCCTTCGCCCCGGCGCGCGGCGGATCGAGGATCACCGCATCGAACAGGTCGAGCTCCTTCGCGGTCAGCGGCCGGCGGAACAGGTCGCGATGCTCGGCGAATATCTGTCGCTGCGCGCGCCCGGCGGCCGCCTTGAGCGAGAGGATCGCATCGCGCGCGCCCTCGCCGGCATAGACCTTGGCGGTCGGTGCCATCGCAAATGTGAACGTGCCGAGGCCGGCGAACAGGTCGGCGATCGTCGTCGCGCCGCCCACCGCCTCGCGCACCGCGGCCACCAGTGCCGCCTCCCCCTCGGGGGTCGCCTGCAGGAAGCTTGCGGGCGGAAACGGCACCGCCACCCCGCCAAAGGTGACCGTCACCGGGTCGGGTTCCCACCGCGCCTCGGGCCCCAGCCCGTCGTCGACGCTCAGCCGCCCAAGCGCATGGCGCATGGCGAACGCGGTCACCGCCTCGACCGCCTTCAGGCTGTCGGTCACCAGTCCCTCGACCAGGATGTCCGGCCCCTGATCGGTCAGCGCCATATGCACATTGACCCGACGGCTGGCGGGCAGGTGCGACGCCAGCAGCCCGCGCAGCGGCTGGAGCAGCGCGAACAGCCAGGGGTCGAGCACCTCGCATTGCTGCAGGTCGATCAGCCGGTGGCTCGCCTGTTCGGTAAAGCCCAGATGAACCTGCCGCCCGCGCCGCTCGGCATGCAGCGCGGCGCGGCGGCGGGTCCGCGGCGGCGAGAGGATCGGCGCGCGCACCTCGGCGGTCAGCCCATGCTGCGCCAGCGCCCCCGCGATCCGCATCGTCAGAAACTCGGCATAGGCTGCGTCGTCGAGATGCTGGAGCTGGCACCCGCCGCATTCGGGGAAATGGCGGCACGGCGGCTCGACATGGCGCGGCCCGCGCTCGATGCTGCCGTCGATCCGCAGCCGGTCTCCGGGTGCCGCCAACGCGGCATGCCGCCCGTCCGCAGTCACCCCGTCGCCCCGTGCGGCGACGCGCACGATCATCTCGTCATCGCTCATCGTGCGCGCTCATAGGCAAGCGCGAGCGCGTCCGCCAGTTCGTCGGCGAGGAAGCATCGGTCGAGCATGCGCGCCGCCGTGCCGTGCAACCACACGCCCGCGCTGGCGGCGCCCAGCGCATCCACGCTCGACTGGGCCAGCATCGCGGCGATGGCGCCCGCCAGCACGTCGCCCGTGCCTGCGACCGACAGCCAGGAATTGCCCATCGGCGCGACCGTGACCCGGCCATCGGGGGCTGCCATCACCGTGTCGGCGCCCTTGAACACCACCACCGCATTCGCTCGCCGCGCCCCGTCCAGCGCGCGGTCGATCTTGCTGCCCTGTCCCGCGCCGAATAGCGCGTCGAATTCCCCCGCATGCGGGGTCAGCACCACCGGCGCGGCGCGATCCTTGAGCATGTCCAGATCGAGCAGATGCAGCGCATCGCCGTCGATCACCAGCGCCCGGTCGCTCGCCAGTGCCGCATCCAGCTTTTCCCGCGCCCGATCGTCGCGCCCCAGCCCGGGCCCGGTCACCACGGCGCCGATGCGCTCGTCATCCAACGCCCCCTCGCTCCAGCGCTGGCGGACGATGGCGTGCGGCGGGTTCGGCAGGCCACCCGTCAGCAGCAGCACATAGCCCGCGCCCGCGCGATACGCCGCCCGCGCCGCCAGCTCCGACGCGCCGTGCATCGGGCCGGAGATGACCACGACCATGCCGCGGCTGTATTTGTGCGCGTCGCGGCGCGGCGCTGCGATCCCGGGCCGCTCAAGCGTCCGTACGGGTCCGTCGATCTCGCCGAGCCCGATCTCGACCAGCCGGACCGTTCGGGAACTTGCCCCTGCCGGCAACAGCAGATGCGCGGGCTTGAGCGCTCCGAGCGCCAGCGTCAAATCATAGCCGGGCAGGTCGCAACCGAATGTGTTGCCAGCATCGGCATCCACGCCGCTGGGCAGGTCCACCGCGAACGACAGCCGCGCGGCGGCGACCAGCCTGCGCATCGTCTCCGCCAGCGTCGCATCGATCGCGCGCGTTAGACCCGTTCCGAACAGCGCATCGACCAGGACCGGCGCAGCCTCAGTCTCGCCGGACAAGCTCTCGACCGGCTCGCCCCACGCCGCTCGCGCCTGCGCTGCAGCCTCCGTCTTCGGCTCCCCCAGCGCAGCTACCCGAACCGGCACGCCCCGGTGCGCCAGCGCGCGCGCCGCGACATAGCCGTCGCCGCCATTGTTGCCGGGTCCGCACAGGATCAGCACCTCGCTGCCCGCCGCCAGCCGGTGGACCCAGTCGGCAACGCCCGTTCCGGCGTGCTCCATCAGTTCGGCGACGCTCGATCCCTCGGCAATCGCCCGCTCCTCCGCCGCGCGCATCGCTTCGGCGGTGAGCACCGGCGCCCCTTCGGGCACGGTCTGGAACATCAATCCTCGCCCTGCGGCTTGGGCAGCAGCAGCGCGAGCAGCAGCATCCGGCATTCGGCGTCGATCGTCCCGTCGATCAGCTCGGGGCGGAACCGCCGCTGAAACGCCACGGTGGCCGCGAGCGGGTCGGTCACGTCATACCCGAAGCGTTCGAGCGCGAGCAGGAACCCCGCGTCGCTCCAGCCCGGGTCCATCAGGTTCTTCGTCGGACGCGGCAGCGCCAGCCGCAAACGCGCGAGCTTGCCCCAGGGGAACAGCTCGCCCGGGTCCTGCTTGCGCGCAGGCGCGATGTCGGAATGGCCGACGACATTGCCGCGCGTGATCCCGTGGCGCTCCTTGATATCGGCGACCAGCCGGATCACCGCATCGATCTGCTCGTCGGGGAACGGGCGATAGCCATATTCATGGCCGGGATTGACGATCTCAATCCCCACCGATGCCGAATTGACATCGGTCACCCCGCGCCAGTGCGACCCCCCGGCGTGCCACGCGCGCTTGTCCTCCGGCACCAGCCGGACGATCTGCCCGTCCTCGGCGACCAGATAATGGCTAGAAACGCCGAATTCAGGATCACGAAGCCGCGCAATAGCCTCTTCTGCACTCCGCATCCCCGTATAATGGAGCACAATCATGCTGACCGGCAAAAGCCGCTCGCCGAAATTCGGCGACGGTGCGTCGATGATATTGAGATCGGCCCGGTCCTGCATCGCGTCAGGGATGCGGCGACGCGCGCCGAAACGCAAGCCGGGTTAGCGCGAACCGACCGCCGCACGCAGTTCGGCTGCCGCTTCAGCGCGATAAAGTCCGCGAAACGCGGGACAGGGGGCAAAGGAGTCGGTTTGGCCGATCACGGTCTCGCCCGCGCCCAGCAACAGGAAGCCGTCGTCGCGCACTGCTTCGCGCAGTGTCGAATATGCCCGGCTGCGCATTGCGGGCGGGAAATAGAACAAGACATTGCGACACAAGACGATGTCAAACTTCCCGACTAGCGCCCGGTCTTGCGTCAGGTTGTGGCGCCGAAACTGAACGCGACGCGCGAGTTCCGCGCGCACCACCCATTCCTCGCCGTCCTGCTCGAACCAGTTCACCATCCGTCGAACCGGCAGCCCCCGCTGAATCTCGAACTGCGTGAAGCGCCCCGCCCGTGCCCGCGCGAGGGTCGCTGCAGACACGTCGGTCGCGATAATCTCTGGCATCAGGAGACCACGCGCGACCGCCGCTTCTTCGAACAGCATCGCGAGCGAATAGGGCTCTTGCCCCGTCGAGCATCCCGCCGACCATATGCGCAAGCGTCGGCCCGGATGCTCTGCCTGAAGCGATGCTGCAGCATCGACCACCATCTCCAACACACCGGTGTCACGGAAAAACGAGGTTTCGCGATTGAGGAGCGCATCCACCACGGCATCGGCAAGCGCGCCGTGTGAGGCACTGGTCAGCTGCGTGATCAGGTCGTCCGCCGTCTGCAAGCCGTGCTCGCGCAGAACCGTCTTCAATGCGGTTTCGATCCGCCAGACGCGATTGGCCGCGATCTGCTGCCCGGTCCGCTGCTCCAGCAGCGCTCCGATAATATTGATCGCGCCGGGCGAGACGAGCGGCTGAGCGGCGCTCATATGCGGGGCTTGCGCTGGCTGGCGACCATGCGGCCGATTTCGTCGGGCGGCAATACTGCGCCTGCGCTCCCCGCAATCGCACCGGGCATGCCCCAGACGACCGAACTCGCACGATCCTGCACGATCAGCCCGCCGCCTGCATCGACCAGCCTCTTTGCGCCAATAGCGCCGTCGCGCCCCATGCCTGACAGCATCACGCCAAGCCCGCGACTTCCAAATACTTCCGCAATCGAATCGAGCATGGGATCGACCGATGGCATGCATCCGCTGACCGATCCGTCGTCGGTCAGGCGGATCGCGACGCCGTCCGACATCCGCACGCAACGCATATGAGCATGACCCGGCGCCACCAGCATGCGCCCCGGGCGAACCCGCATATGGTCTTCGGCGACTTCGCACGGGCGCCCTGCCAACACAGCCAACTGCGCGGCGAAATAGCTCATGAAGGACGCCGGCAGGTGCTGCGTGACCAGAATCGGCGTCTCGAAGCTCGCCGGGATCGCCCGCAGCATCTGGCTGAGCGCATGAATGCCCCCAGTCGACGCGCCGATTGCGACGATATCGAACTCCGCGGGAACGCGCGTCGTGCCGGGAGCGGCAGGGGCAGGACTAACCGTCTGATCGGTTAGCCGGGTGAGCCGTTCCTCAAGCGTGAGGGCGAACTTCCCCGCAAAGCTGCCCACCCCTGGTTTCACCAGTGTGTCCGCAGCACCGAGCGCGAGAGCCTGAACAGCTGCTGCGGCTCCTTTCTCCGCAGCGGACGATACGACGAGCACCTTAGCTCCCCGCCCCGCGGCGAGCAGATCGGGCAACGCGGTCAACCCGTGAACGCCTGGCATCTCGAGATCGAGCAGGATCACGTCGGCACGTTGATCCGCTAAAAACATGTGCGCGGCCGCGACATTGCTGACCGATGCGGCGACCTCGAACCGCGCCATTCCCTCGATCATTCGGCTCAGCACGGCGCGCGCCACCGCCGAGTCATCGACGATCAGAACGCGGACACTGTCTTCCGACGGTTCCGGCCGGATGCCGGCCGCGTGGCTGGGACCCGCCATGGGGGTTCTCCCTTAGGCGACGCCGACGATCTGAAGCTTGCTTTCGAGCGTTTCGCGATCGAACGGCTTCATCACATATTCGTCGGCCCCCGCCTCGATTGCCGCACGAATATAGGCCATCCCGTTCTCGGTCGTGCAGAACACAACCTTGGGCTTATCGGCGATCCCGCTGTCCTTCAGCGCACGCAGGAAATCCATCCCACTCATCACCGGCATGTTCCAATCGAGCAATACCACATCCGGCGAAGC
This sequence comes from Sphingomonas plantiphila, assembly GCF_046000505.1. Taxonomy (NCBI): domain Bacteria; kingdom Pseudomonadati; phylum Pseudomonadota; class Alphaproteobacteria; order Sphingomonadales; family Sphingomonadaceae; genus Sphingomonas; species Sphingomonas plantiphila. The sequence continues at coordinate 508,316 of NZ_JBELQC010000002.1, forward strand.
CTGCAGACACGCGTCGAGTGCTTCGCGGCCATCTCCGGCTTCGCGCACTTCGAAATTGAGCGTCTCGAGAATGTGTCGCGCAACCTTGCGGATCACCTTGGAATCATCGACGACGAGGCAGGTCTTCATACAAGGTACTTCCTGTTTTCCTGGCGCAGCTTGATTGCACTATCTGATAAATATGTAAGGACTGGGTTAACCGCATCTCACGCAGTCGGCTCGGCCAGACCCGGCACCAGAGCGGAAAGATCAATGCTCAGGATCGGCTCGCCATCGCGCTCGACGAGGCCGCGGCCGGCGCGCTGCCACATTTCGGACAGCGGCACGCCCGCAGCGAGCGGCTGAAGTTCGAAGGGAGCGACATCATCGAGCGCGTCGACCAGCATTGCATAATGGTGCCCTTCGACAGGCGTGATCACAGCGCGACCGGCGGGCGCCGCGCTAGGTGGAAGCCCCAAGGCGGCACGGGTATCGATCACCGTCACAACGCGACTGCGCAGCGCTGCGAGACCGCGAACATGCCCCTCTGCACGTGGCACTGCAACGATTGCGCCGATATCTACGACAGATTCGACTTGATTTGCATCGATCGCAACAGACTGATCGGCGATATGAGCGATCAGAAACAATTGTTCGCTCATCAGACGCCCCCTTGGTTAGCGCGAGCGAGGGCGCCAAGCAGGGCCTCGCGGTCATAGCGATAAATGGAGCCGTCCGCGCCACCGCGCTTGCGACTGCGCAGCCGCACCACCCGTGACGGGTCGGATCGGACATCGGCCTCAGCATCCAGTGTCAGGACGATCTGAGCCGTTTCGCCTGGTCTCAACGAATGTGCGACCCGATATCCCGCACTTTCGAGCATCGGCTGGATGAATGTGCCCATCCATCCAGTATCCCCGCCGGCCAGCAGGCACAGGGGCGGCGTTCCGGATGGCGCCTCATCCTCCGAATATTCTGCGAACAGCCATAGCGGGTCCAGCATTTCGATAGGCTCGTCATCGATCAAAGCGACGCCGGCGATTAGGCCCGGAGCGACCGCGCTCGTGAACTCGGATGGCAAGGTGACGATGTCGGCAGGCTCCCGTATCGCGTAGGCGACCTCATTCTGTCCGTCACGCAGTCGCACGATGGATCCCGTATTGGCGGGGTCGGCGCCCTCGACTGTGACCAGCGGAACGATCCGACCGTCGATGGTGAGACGCAGGCGCCCGGCGCTGCGGTGGATCGCACCGCTGCCGACCTTCTCGATCCGGTCGACGACGTCGAGCGGCACCGCGCGGCGTTGGCCGTCAAGGTCACGGAAGACCAGCGCCAGCGCCGCGTCACCGACTTCCGCGTCATCGATCTCCTCTTCGATTTCGCGCACGCGCTCGAACTGGAGCCCGGCATCGCGCGCCAGTCCGGAACAGTCGAGCAACAGCATCGGACTTCCGCTGTCCGGCAGGGTCTGACCAGCGTACAAGCCGGTCGCCATGATCGCGGGCGCCGCCGGCTTGATGACAAGTTCCTCATTATCGAGCACGTCATCGACGCGCAGCGCGTAGCTGCCCTCGCCGATGTTCACCACGGCGACCATGGCGCGATCCGCGACGGGTGCATCAATCCCCAGCTGTTCCACGAGCGCGACCATGGGGAGCCTGCGATCGCGCAACGTCACCACCCGCGCGCTGCCGATCCGGTCGATGCGCATCGTCTCACTGCGCTCGCTGACGATCTCCTCGATCGCCTGACGTGGTATCGCGAATCGCTGCCCGCCCGCGCTGACGACGATGGTCGGAATGATCGAGAGCGTCAGCGGCACATGAATCAGGATTCTCAGCCCCTGCCCGCGCTGATTGACCAGTTCGACGCGCCCCCCGATCTGCTCGATCGCCGCCCGAACCACGTCCATCCCGACACCGCGTCCGGAGATCTCGGTGACCTCGTCCTTGGTCGACAAACCCGGCTCGAAAATCAGGTCGAGGCGCGCACGCTCGCCAAGTGTGCGAAGTTGACGTTCGTCGCGCCCCGCTTCGACGAGCTTACGGATCAACTTCTCTGGGTCGATGCCACGACCGTCATCGGCTATTTCCACGACGATCTGGTTGCCCGACTGACGCGCCGACACCGTCAGCCGCCCATTCTCGCGCTTTCCTGCGGCTCGGCGGTCCGCAGGATGTTCGATCCCGTGGTCGATCGAGTTGCGGATAATGTGCACGAGCGGATCGCGCAGCACCTCGATCATCTCGCGGTCGAGTTCGACATCGGCGCCCTCGACATGCAACGTCACCGACTTGCCCAGCCCGGCGGCAGTATCGCGCACCATCCGGGGCAACGCTGAGAAGAGGGCGTCGATCTTTTGCATGCGTGTGCGCGTTACGGTGTCGCGGAGATCCGCAACGGTGGCCGACATGCGTTCAAGTGCGGCTTCTATCTGCGGATCGACATCGACGCTGCGCAGGCGGCGCGAGAGTTCGTTGCGGGCGAGCACCATGTCGGACATCCCGCTCATCATCCGGTCGAGCAGGTCGACGTTCAGCCGCACGCTGCGGCTCGGCGCGCGCTGCGCCACCGCGGCGTTGGTCTGCGCCACCTCAGCCGTGCCGCCGGCCAGTGCGGCGATCAGCAGATCCTCTCCCGTGTCATCGAGCGACGCGCCGGCGTCGATCGCTTCCACGATCTCGCCGATCCGGTCGACGACGGCCAGGACCGCATTGACCAGCGCGCGATCGGGCGTGCGTCCGCCCATGCGCACGTCGGCGAGCACGTCTTCCGCCGCGTGACTGAGCCGCGCCAATCGCGGAAGATCGAGGAAACCGCAGCTCCCCTTGACCGTGTGCACGAAGCGGAAAATGGCGTCGAGGCGCGCGCGATCGTCGGGCGACGCCTCCCACGCCACGATCTCGCCCGACAACGCCTCCAGCGTTTCGCGCGTCTCGGCGATGAATTCTTGAAGCAGATCGTCCACGAAGCGCCCCCACACGTGCCAGGGTTCATGGCACCGGGAGGGTTAACACGGAGTTAGAATGCGCGCCCCGGCCCGCGTCGGGTGCGACCCGGAGCCGTTGCGCGGCACATCCCGGCTGCCGTCCGCGCTTTGTTGCGAACCATTCTGAATATCCAGACAAAATAGTAGTTTACCGTAGTACTGCCGAGCGCGCACTTATCTTACCCATATTGCTTTCCAAGGGGCTTCCGCGTGCTGCCGGAAGCTGCCTAAGGGTTTGCTGGGGGGTGCGGATGCCGACCAGACTTGAGACCATGCGGAACAACTGCCGAGTAGTCACGCGCGTGGTCGGCGAAGAACTTTACGCGGGGGCGATCGACCTCGCCCAGCGCCTGCCGACCGAGGTCGAGCGGACCCGGCTGATCTGCCTTCCGATCGTCATGTCGATCACCCGCGACATGATCGACCGCGAAATGCGGGGCCTGGGCACGCTGCGCGGGCCGTCGATCAACGCGATCGCGACATCGCTGGACCTTCCGTTCGAGACCGTGCGGCGCAACATCCTGCGCCTGCACGACGCCGATTGGGTCGAGATCGGCGAGGCGGGCGGGGTCACCCTCCCCAACCCGGTCCCGCCCACGCTCGCACACTGGTGCGTCGAAGTCGGCGAGCGCATTCGACGCATCGCCGAGCGGATCGAGGCGCTGGGTGCGACGGAGCCGAGGTCGATCGGCGATGGGATGTGCGACAATAGCTGCATCCTGGGCGCACTGGACCTGTGTCTCGCAATGGCAGGAACCAAGAAGCTCTTCGGCCTGCGCTTTACCGAGTTGCTGGTCGTCAACTTCGTGTGCACCGCGAGCGTCGTCCATCTCAACGCGAGCCCGTCGGGGACCAATCCCTATGCCGAGGCCGGCGCGGTGCCACCGGATGCGGAACGCGCCTTCATCCCGCTCGACGAACTGGCCAAAACGATCGGCGTGTCGCGATCGACCATCTATCGGATTGTCAGCAACGCGGAACGGGCGGACCTGTTCGAACGGCAGGGCTATGCCGTTCGACCCGCCGCTTCGCTGTTGACCAGCCCCCTCTACATCCAGGCGCTCGAGCTTGTCGCGGGCCGCACTGCGACGCTCTTCTCACGGATCGAGCGCCATCGCTGCGGTCTCGGCTGCACGGCGCTCGACCAGGTGCTCGGCCGTCCGCGCCCGTGGCGTTAGATTTCGACCCTTTTGCCGCGTCCCGATCTGGTTTAATGCTCCACGCCATGAGCAAACCCGCAACCCCTAACGCAATCGTCGTCGGCCTGACGACCTGACCTGCGGGCAAGTTGCGCCCGCCGGGGCGCAGCTTCATCGGCACCATCGCTCAATTGGTCCCCTGAATCGGCGTCCCTTCATGTGATCCAGCCAAGCTGGATCGGTTGCGGTGCCAGCCCGCTGCCCCACCCGGCCACCCATAGAATATACTGGCGTTGGGTGGCCGGGTGGGGCAGCGGGCTGGCACCGCGAAGCCTGAAAAGGAACTTCCGATGTCTCAGTTTTCGATCCACAAGACGCATCACGCGCCGCTTAAGCTGTGGGACAGCGCCGGTCCGTTCGAGGCCGGCGCGATGCAGCAGCTGCGCAATGTCGCCTCGCTGCCGTTCATCTTCCGCCATGTCGCGGGGATGCCCGACGTGCATTGGGGCATGGGCGCGACGGTCGGATCGGTGATCGCGACGCAGAAGGCGATCGTGCCCGCTGCGGTGGGCGTGGACATCGGATGCGGCATGATGGCGGTACGCACGTCGCTCACCGCCAGCCAGCTGCCCGACAGCCTTTCCGCGCTGCGTGCCGAGATCGAGCGCGCCGTGCCCAAGGGCATGGAATCGAGCCAGTCGGCCAATCACGCCAAGGGTGGCTGGGCGAGCACGCCGAACAGCGTGTCGCGCGCCTGGTACGACCGGTTCGAGGATCGCTGGCGCAAGGTCGTGGCGAAGAACCCGAAGGTCGACGGCAAGACCAGCGACCAGCTCGCCTCGATGGGCGGGGGGAACCACTTTATCGAGGTATGCCTCGACGAAGATCAGCGTGTGTGGGTGATGCTTCACTCCGGCTCGCGCGGCACGGGGAACCGGATCGGGACCTACTTCATCAACGCCGCCAAGGAAGCGATCGTGAAGGAGACGCTCGACTTCCATCTGGTCGACAAGGACCTCGCCTTCCTGACCGAAGGGTCGCAGCTGTTCGATGACTATATCGAGGCGATGCACTTCGCGCAGGATTACGCGATGGCCAATCGCGAACTGATGATGGTCCGCGTGCTGGAGGCGCTGCGCAAGCATCTTCCGGGCTTCAAGACCGACAAGGCCGCGATCAACTGCCACCACAATTATGCGACCCGGGAACTGCATTTCGGCGAGCAGGTGTGGGTGACCCGCAAGGGCGCGGTGAGCGCCCGGGAAGGCGAACTCGGGATCATCCCGGGTTCGATGGGCACGGGCAGCTTCATCGTCGAGGGGCTGGGCAATCAGGAGAGCTTCTGCTCCTGCTCGCACGGCGCCGGCCGGGTGATGTCGCGCGGGCAGGCGAAGAAGCTGATTTCCCTGGAGGACCACAAGGCCGCGATGCACGGCATCGAGGCGCGGGTGGACGAAGGCGTGCTCGACGAAAGCCCGGCCGCCTACAAGGACATCGGCGCCGTAATGGATGCGCAGCAGGACCTGGTCCGCATCCGCCACCGGCTGCGGCAGGTGGTGAATGTGAAGGGGTGAGGCTCCGCCCTGCCCCTTCTCCTTCTGCTTAGGCCCCTCCCGCTTGCGGGAGGGGTTGGGGAGGGTCTTCTTGTTCTTCTTTCTTTTGGTGATGCACAGCCGAAAGGAAGAAGAAGGAAGACCCTCACCCAACCCTCTCCCGCGAGCGGGAGAGGGCTAGAAGGCCTGCATCATCCAGCCCAATCGCAGCGTCACCCCGGCCCTGTGCCGGTGTCGACCGGTCGGCAAGCGCAGCGCTTAAGGCTCACGGGCAGGATGCGCGGTGCTGTGGACCCCGGCACAAGGCCGGGGTGACGGTGCGGGGTTGCGGATCAATGACAGGCAGCTAGCCTCGCACCATGCGCGCCCTGCTTCCCGCACTTCTCATACCGCTGTCGGCTTGCGGCACCGAACCGACATGCAGCACAAAAGTCCTGCAAGTCGCCCGCGACATCGGCAGCGATCGCTATGCCGTGACAGAGCTGCGCGATTGCGGTGCGACGACCGACTACGCCACCATTGTCCGCGTCGGGCGCGCGAGCGAACCGCAATCCGAGGCTGTCGAGGTGTTCGTCGCAGACAGCGATGGTGGATATGCAAATCAAGGGATTTATGGCGGGGGCGCGATCTTCATGAACGTCGTCTGGACCGCGCCGGGCGAACTCAGCGTGGTCCATGACGAGGATGGTCGCGTTTTCAAACATGTGGCACGCGCGAAGGGGGCCACGATCAAATTTCGCGGCTCAAAGCCTTGGCAGCCCCAGCCGCCCACATAATCCGGTGCTGATAAGCGTGACATTCCGCCACGGCTCCCCGGCATCACCGCCCGCTTGCATAAAGGGCTTCATCCCACCGTCTGCCTGCGCTTGACGCGAGCCACGGCTTCTTGCTCCAATTGCAAGCAAGAGCAGCATGGTTCCGGATCATTTTCGGGACGAGCGAGGGTAGTCGCCACCGTAGTGACCCCGCCCCTATCGGGATTATCCTCCGCAAAGCAAAATAGCTGTGCGAACCGATCACGACCCCGCCCGGCGATTGCCGACGGCATCGGCGTCCGTCTATATTCAGGCAATGACGCGGCGATCCGTGACGACCGTTATCCTCGGGGCTTCGGCCCTAGTCTTGGCGTTCGTCCAGCCCGCCCAGGCTTGCAGGCTGTATACTCCACGAGCACCAGACTTGGCCGCGCGCACCATCATTGTCATCGCCGCCATCGAAGATGCCGAGCGGCTATCGTCCGTCGGATGGAACCGCTGGTCGATGACCGCACGGAAACTCAAGACGATCCGGGGCGCGCAGAGTGAAAAGTCCTACAGTTTCCAAGCAACCCTTAGCAGCTCGGGCTGTGGTGAAACTCCTCTCCCGACGAGAGGTGAGAGATGGGTGCTCTATTTCAGTTCTTCCGATGGCGCAGTTAGCGAAGCGTTGCCGCTCGCTCTGGCAAAAGAGCACGACCCGCGTCTGAAAGGGATTCGCTAGCACCGCTTTTCGTCCCAACCTCCGTGCCGGTGTCGACCGGTCGCCAAGTGCAGCGATCTAGGCTCACGGCGAGGATGCGCTGCCCAGTGGACCCCGGCACAAGGCCGGGGTGACGAGGGAAGAACTCCTTGTCGATCCGGAGAGCCGTGTTACGCTGATAAATATGTGGCAGTTCATCGCAATCCTTCTGGCGTCGACGCCTGCCCAGACCGCACAAAGTGTAACCGTAAAAGGAACCGCCTTCGGCCCCGAACAGCGGCTGGTCTGCACTTGGTTCACGAATTTCGAGAACAGTCGTTTGGAGCAATGCCGAGCGAAGTCCGGGCAATCCCCCGTGCTACCGGACGGTGCATCCATCGAATGCGCTCCGAGCATTTGCGCGAAGCTCGATGCCGAAGCACGGCGGGTGTCCGGTTGGCGAAAGGCCGAGCCTGTATGGGGGTTCTTCACCGTTGAATTCGACGGTCGCGTCGGTACTGCCACGCGTCAAAAGCGATATCTCGGCGACGGTACGCGCACGATACTCATCGAAAGGCTGATCGGCGTTCAGCAGCAGAAGGACCGCTAAGCCGGCTTCCAAACCTCCCGCACCATCATAACCCCCTCGAACAGCGCCGACCCGACAAACGCCGCAAGCCAGCCCTGCACCCCCGCAAGATTCTGTACCGCGAACCAGTCCCGGTCTACCGCCGCGAACTGGCGCACGAATGGCAGGATCGCCGCGTCGCCCAAGCCGAACCGCTCCCCTGCGAGATACGGTTGCTCACCCAGCCGCGCTTCCAGACCTTCCAATATCGCCAGCGCCGCCGCGCGGTGATCAATATCATCTGCGGCAAACCGCTCGGCATATTTGTGGCGGTCGAGGTGGTGTTTGAATGGCCCGTCACTGGTCGCGATCAACGCCGGGTCGTCGCCCGCCAGCCAGTCCTCGGGATCGTTGCGCGCCAGTGCCCAGCGCATGATGTCGATGCTCTCGTCGATCACCCGTCCGTCGGGCAGCACCAGTACCGGCACCGTCCCCTTGGGCGACGCCGCCAGCATTTCCGCCGGCTTGTCGCGCAGGCGCACCTCGCGATGCTCGACCGCGATCCCGCTCACCGCCAGCGCCAGCCGCGCCCGGATCGCATAGGGGCAGCGGCGGAAGCTGTAGAGGATCGGGTCAGTCAGCTTCGGGCTCCGGATATGCCGCACCGACATGCGCCGCGCCGCGCTGCGCCGCCAACAGTGCCTGGCGGTGCCGCTCGGCATAGCTTGCGCGCTGTTCCTCGGTGCGCGTGCCGACACAGGCAGGGCAGCTCACCCCCTCGACATAGTCCGCCGAGTCCCGCGCCTCCGGCCTCACCGGCATGCGGCATGCGCGGCACAGGACGTGCTCGCCGACCTCAAGGCCGTGCTTCACCGCCACCCGCTCGTCGAACACGAAGCATTCGCCGTCCCACAGGCTGCGATCCTGTGGCACCTGTTCGAGATAGGCGAGGATGCCGCCCTTGAGGTGATAGACCTGCTCGACGCCCTCGCTCAGCGCGAAGGCCGTCGATTTCTCGCAGCGGATGCCGCCGGTGCAGAACATCGCGATCCTGGGCGTGCGCCCCTCCGCCTCGATCTGCGCACGCTTGGCGCGGAACCAGTCGGGGAACTCGCTGAAGCTCGTGGTCTTGGGGTCGATCGCCCCGCGGAAGGTGCCGATCGCCACCTCATAATCGTTGCGCGTGTCGATCAGCACGGTGTCGGGGTCGGCGATCAGGTCGTTCCACTCGGACGGTGCGACATAATGGCCGACGCCCGCCAGCGGATCGATATCGGGCTGGCCCATCGTCACGATCTCGCGCTTGAGGCGCACCTTCATGCGGTGGAACGGCATCGTCGCGGCGTGCGAATATTTGATTTCGATCTCGCCACAGCCGGGCAGTCTGCGGACGTGATCGAGCACCGCGTCGATCGCCGTCTCGCTCCCGGCGATGGTCCCGTTGATCCCCTCGCGCGCCAGCAGCAGCGTGCCCTTCACGCCCTGCGCGACGCACAGCGCCAGCAGCGGGCCGCGAATGGCCGCCGGGTCGTCGAACCGGGTGAACTGATACAGCGCCGCGACGCGAACCGATCCGTCCATCAGCTTAGCTTGAACGCTGCTCCGAACAGCAGCACGTCGGCGTCGGGTGGCGACACCTGCAGCTCGCCCCCGCCCTGCGTCACCAGCTGGTGCACCAGATAGGCGGCCGCCGCGCGCGGGGTGACCGGGGCGTCGCCCGTGTCGCCGCTCAGCGCGCCGCGCAGCTCGCCGTCGAGCACGATGCGCGGCCCTTCGGCGCGCACCACGATCTCGACCATGTCGGCGCGCGCCTCGGCGCCGATATCGAGCTGTCCGCCGCGCACCAGTGCGTCGCCGCCGATCAGCGCGAGGTTGAGCAGCACCTTGATCACCTGCTTGGGCAGGACCGGGTCCTCGACCATCCAGCCGATCGACACGCGATGATTATCGCCGAACAGCCCGTCGATCGCCGCCTGCGCCTCGCGCGTGTCGACGGTGTCGCCGAACCCGCCCGCCGCGCCGAACGCGAGGCGGAAGAATTTGAGCTTGTTCGCGCTTGCCTTGGCGCTCTCGGCGAGCAGTTCGAGGCAGCGCGCGCGCATTTCGGGGTCGTGCTCGTCGGCGAGCAGTTCCAGCCCGTTGTTGAGCGCCCCCACCGGGCTCAGCAGGTCGTGACACAGACGCGAGCAGAGCAGGCTGGCGAAATCGGTGGGCGAGATGTTCATCGATGCTGCGGTCATGGCCGGACTCTTTGGCGCAGCGGAGCCGCCGCTGCAAGCGAACGCTCTTCGCAACCGCCCGAAACCCGGTTAGCGTCGCGGGAAACAGGATCGGGAGAGTGTGGATGCGGCATTTCATGACAGCGCTGACGGTTTTGGCGCTCGCGACGCCCGCGGCTCCCGCCCTTGCCCAGCAGCGCGCCGCGACGGCCGATCGCGTGCGCCTCGACACCAAGCGGATCGACCGGGCGCTGGAGGCGATGGTCGCCGATGGGCGTGCGGTGGGGGTCTCGGCGCTGGTGTGGAAGGATGGGCGCGAGGTGCATTTCGCCGCGCGCGGCCATGCCGACCGCGAGGGTGGCCGGCCCTTCACGCGCGATACGCTGGTCCAGATCTGGTCGATGACCAAGCCGGTGACCGGCGTCGCGCTGATGCAGCTGTGGGAACAGGGCAAGTTCCGGCTCGACGATCCGTTGTCGCGCTATCTGCCGGAGTTCGCGACGATGCTGGTGCAGGACGGCACCGATGCGGCGGGCAAGCCGGTGTGGCGTCCGGCGCGCCGCCCGATCCTGATCCGCGACGTGCTGCGACATACGGCAGGCTTCGCCTATGGCGACGGTCCAACGCCGGTGCACAAGGCGTTTGCGGCGGCCGATCCGCTCAATCCCGACAACACGCTTGCCGAATTCGGGCGTCGGCTGGCCAGGGTGCCGTTGCTGTCGGAGCCGGGTACCGAATGGCATTACAGTGCGGCGGTCGATGTCCAGGCGCTGCTGGTCGAGCGGCTGAGCGGGATGAAGTTTACCGACTATGTCCAGACGCACATCTTCGATCCGCTCAAGATGCGCGAGGCGGGGTGGCATCAGCCGATGGAGCGTCTGCCGCGCCTTGCCGCGACCTATGTGAAGCAGGACGGCAAGCTTGCGCGGCAGGCCGACGAAGCGACGCGGCGGGGCAACTTTCCCGGCACCACGCTGACCATGGGCGGGGCCGGCATCGTTGCGCCGATCGACGATTACATGCGCTTTGCCCGCATGCTGCTCAACGGCGGCGAGCTCGACGGCGCGCGCATCCTCAAGCCCGCCACGATTCGCCTGATGGCCACCGACCAGCTCGATCCCGCGATCAAGGAGCGCGAATGGCTGATGGGCAAGATCGAGGGCGGGTTCGGGTTCGACTTCGCGGTCCGCACCGCGCGCCCGACCGGGCCGGAGCGCAATCGCGGCGCGGTCGGCGAATTCTTCTGGGACGGCGCGGCCACGACCTTGTTCTGGGTCGACCCCACCAATGACATGGCGGTGGTGTTCTTCGTCCAGACCATGCCCTTCGACGGGACGCTGCACACCGATATCCGCAAGGCTGTGTACGGCGCGGACTATCTGGGGCCGCAGGGCGACTAGTCGTCCCGGTCCGTGCGATCCTGCGCCCATCCCGCGATTCGCTCGCGGCGCTTGCACGCCATGCAGGTACGATAGCCGCGCCGGCTCTGGCTCGGTTGCCAACTGTGCCGTCCGCGCAGCACGCACAGGATGAATTGTCCGATCCGCATGACCGCGACCTAGCATCGCTTCGAGACAGCGTCGTGACCGGCTTTCAGACGCAATCTGACAAGGCGCGCCGAGGCCCTGAACGACAAAACCCCGCCGGACCATTGGCCTGGCGGGGTTTTGAATGGCGCACCCGGAACGATTCGAACGTCCGACCCTCAGATTCGTAGTCTGATGCTCTATCCAGCTGAGCTACGGGTGCGCGGTGGAGGGGCGCTGATAGAAGCGGTTTTCGGGAAACGCAAGCCCGTTGCGCAGAGTTTCTTCGCGGCATACACCCGCCGCGATGCGAACGCCCGTCCTCCTCTCCATCCCGCTCGCCCTGTGTGCCTGTAGCACGCGTGGCGACGGCTATCCCTCGCTGCTGCCGCGGCCGATCGAGGGACGTAGCGACGCCGAGCCGGCGCGGCCCGAGCCGGTCGCGACGCCCGACGCAGCGCTCGATTCGCGGATTGCGGCGCAGCGCGCCGAGGCCGAGACGGTCGCGACCCGGTTCCGCTCGCTCGCGCTGGAAACCGAATCGCGAATCGCAGTGGCACGGGGCGTCGCCGTCGGCGACGAGCGCTGGATTTCGGCACAGACCGCGCTGGCCGACCTGGATCGCACGCGCGGCGAACTGGTACAGATCGTCACCGACCTCGAACTCACCGCTTCGTCGCGCATTCAGGCCGGCGCGCCCGCCTATCCCGCCCTCGACGCCGCGATCGCAACGCTCGCGACGCAGGCGACCGAGCAGGCCCAGAGAATCGCCGCGCTGGAGCGCGCGCTCAACGACTGAGCGGGCGCCTCAGGGCAGATCGTCGTTGAGGCTACGCAGCACCGGCAAAATCGTCGCGTAATCGTCGGTCCAGGGGGTGAAGCCAGGCCGCCCCTCAAGCCGCCGCCAGCCGTCCGCCCGCGAGGTGAGTTGCGCCAGCCTTTGGGGCGACCGCGACAGCGCGATCCAGTCCGATGTCGCCGCTTCGTTCAGCTCTTCGATCAGCGGCGGATGATAGGTCAATTGCGCCGCCGACCATCCCCCCGCCTTGGCCGCGCGCTCGACCACGGGCTCCAGCGACAGGAAGCGGTTCGAGATATGCACCAGCAATAATCCGTCGGGCGCCAGCACCCGGCCGTAGGTCGCAAACGCCTCAAGCGTCATCAGGTGCATCGGCACGGCATCGGAGGAGAACGCGTCGAGCACCAGCAGGTCGAGACTGGCGGGAGGCGCCTCCGCCAGCCGCAACCGCGCGTCGCCAAGGACGATCGAGGCATCCGGCAGACACGCGTCGAGAAAGCGGAATGCGCCCCGCGCCAGCGTGACCACCGCCGGGTCGATCTCGTAGAAGCGCCAGCTCTGGCCCGGCAGGGCGTAGCAGGCGAGCGTCCCCGTGCCGAGCCCGACGACGCCGACACGCGCCCGCGCACCGAACAAGGGAGGCAGGGCCTGCATCGCCTGACCCACGCCCGAACCCGGCACGTAATAGGTGGTCGGCTGCTTCAGCCGCTCGGCATTGCCGGTGAGTTGCACGCCGTGCAGCGTCGTTCCGTGCGCAAGGCGCTTCTGATCGGGCAGATCGGTGATGGTGTAGACCCCGAAATAGCTGCGCGTGCGGACGTCCCCCTGCCAGCTCATCGCCAGCGAGCGGAAACCGCCGAAGAGAAACAGCGAGCCGGCCAGGACGATCATGAACGGGATACGCACACCGACGCTGAGCACGCCGATGATCGCGAGGAGCAGATATAGCAGCCCAACGCGGCCATCGCCGAGCGTGTCGGCCCCGTCGGAAAGACCGAACCACACCAGCGCGACGACTGCGAGCGCGATGACCGCCACGCCGAGTCGCCGGGCCTGCGCCGGGCCGCGCCACAGGCGATTGAGAACCGGCAGCAGGATTTCCTGCGGCACCAATAGCCCTGCAGCGAGGATCAGGATCGGATATTCATAGGTCCAGTCGAACACGAGCGGCGCGACCAGACCGGCGAACACGCCACCCAACGCCCCGCCCACCGACATGGCGAGATAGAAGCCGGTCAGCCGATCCGGCTCAGGACGCAGATCGTACATATGCGTGTGCAGCGCGACGGCGACCATGAACAGCAGCGCCAGCGCCATCAGCGCGTTGAGCCAGGGATTGGCATTATGGCCGGCGATCATCAGCCCGCCGAACAACAGGATCGTGATCGGCGCGAAGCGCGTGAGCACGACGGCAACGCCGCGCCTGCTCGCAAAGGCGATCGTGAAGCTGAGCAGATACAGGCCGAGCGGAAGCACCCACAGCATCGGCACAGCGACGATATCGGTGGTCAGGAAGCTGGACGTCGCCAGCATGAGACCCGAGGGTACGAACGCGAGCGCGATCCAATGCGCGACGCGACGACCGGACGGCGCATCGCTGGTCGCGCGCAGATGCGGCGTGGCGGCAGTATGGCGCGGAAGCAGCAACGCGCAGGCGGCGATCGCCACGAACACCAGCGCATAGCCGCCGGTCCACAGCCAGCTTTGCGCGTGCAATGCCATGCCGGGTTCCACCAGCAACGGATAGGCGATCAGCCCGCCGAAGCTGCCGACATTCGACGCGGCATACAGCGCATAGGGATCACGCCCGCCCGATGCCGCGGCGAACCAGCGCTGCAGCAGCGGCGCCTGAGCGGAAATCGCGAAGAACAGCGGCCCGATCGATGCGGCGAGCAGCCACGGGACCCACACGGCAGGCTCGGCATCCGCAGGCATCTGCATCGCCATCAGCCCGATTGGCAGCCACAGCGCCGCCACGGCGAGCACGCCCAGATGGATCATCGCCTGACGCCGCACCGGCACGTGCCCGAGCAGATGCGCATAGGCATAGCCGCCGAGCAGCAACGCCTGATAGATCAGCATCGCGCTGTTCCACACCGCCGGCGCGCCGCCCAGCCGCGGCAGCGCCATCCGCGCGATCATCGGCTGGACGAGGAAGAGGAGGAAGCTGCCGAGCAGGATCGTCAGCACGAACAGCGGCCCGCTCGCGCGGCTCAGCCATCCGGGTACGTCCGGGCGGGGATCGGCGACTGCTTCGGCGCTCATCGCCTTCCCTTCTCTCTCACGCGGCACTTACGCGGCACTGGCGGGGCGATTGATGCGGTAGGTGACTATGTGGCGCAAGGGGTCATCCGCCGCGAAGGCATGATGGTCGAAATCTCCGCCATCGACATAGGTCATGCCGAGCCGCTGCATCATCGCGCGGCTGGCGGCGTTGCGCCGCGAGGTGATCGCAACGATGTGCGGAACGTCGAGATTGGCCCACCCCCAGGCGAGCATTGCGCGCATCGCCTCCAGCGCATAGCCCTGTCGCCAACAGGCGCGTGCGAGCATCCATCCCGCCTCGACCTGTCCAGCGATGGGGTTCGACGGATCGCCGCGCTTGAGCCCGCAAAAGCCGATTACCGCGCCATCCTCTTTGCGGACCACGCTCTGGAAGCCCAGCCCTTCATGGCGAAAGCCGTCATGCCGGGCGAGCGCCGCCGCGCTCGCGGCTGCGTCCTTCACCGGCCCCAGATCGGCCATCACCAGCGGATCGGCCCACATCGCGTAGAGTGCCGGATGGTCGGCCTGCACCGGAGGACGCAACAGCAGACGCGCGGTTTCGATCATCGACGTGCCCGATCAGGCGCCCATCAACCGGGCGGCGTGGAGCGCGTGATAGCTCAGCACCCCGCTGCATCCTGCGCGCCTGAACGCCATCAGCGTCTCGAGCACCAGCGCATCGCGATCGCCAGCGCCCGCCGCGGCGGCAGCCTCGATCATCGCATATTCGCCACTCACCTGATAGGCGAACACCGGCACCTCGAACCGCTCCTTCACCCGGCGCACGATATCGAGATAGGGCAGCCCAGGCTTGACCATCACGCTGTCGGCGCCCTCGTCCAGGTCCAGCGCCACTTCGCGCAGTGCCTCTTCGGCATTGGCCGGGTCCATCTGATAGGTTTTCTTGTCGCCCTTGAGCAGCCCGCGCGACCCCACAGCGTCGCGGAACGGACCGTAGAAGGCCGAGGCGTATTTGGCGGCATAGGCCATGATCTGGACGTTGACGAAGCCTTCGTCTTCCAGCGCTGCACGGATCAGTCCGACGCGCCCGTCCATCATGTCGCTCGGCGCGATCACGTCCGCCCCGGCGCGCGCCTGATTGAGCGCCTGGCCGACCAGTATTTCGGCGGTCTCGTCATTGCGGACATAGCCGCTGCCATCGACCAGGCCGTCATGGCCATGCGCAGTGTAGGGATCGAGTGCGACGTCGGTCAGCACGCCGATTTCGGGCACGGCATCCTTGATCGCGCGGATCGCGCGGCACATCAGATTGTCCGGGTTCAGCGCCTCGCCGCCATCTTCGGTGCGCAGGTCCGACGGCGTGTTGGGGAAGAGGGCCAGGCACGGAATGCCTGCCGCCGCCGCGTCCCTGGCGCGCGCCACGATGCCGTCGACCGACCAGCGCGAGACGCCCGGAAGGCTCGCGATCGGCTCCTCCACAGCATCCCCTTCGGTGACGAACAGCGGCCAGATCAGGTTGGCGGGGGTCAGCACCGTTTCAGCGTGCATCCGCCGGCTCCAGCCGGCAGACCGCGTGCGGCGAAGGCGAAGTGCGGGATAGCTGCTCATGCCGCGGCTTCTGCGCTATGACGCGCAGGCGCGCAACGGGATTGCGCACCGTCACGAGGAGGAACGCGATGCTGGGTCCCCACCGACTGCCCGGCGATAGCCCCGCCCCGGCGGCGCAATCCGGCGCCACGTCCGCGACGCGATGGGTGCTGCCGGCGACGGTGCTGGGATCCTCCATGGGGTTTATCGACGGATCGGTGGTGAATGTCGCGCTGCCGGCGATCCAGTCGAGCTTCGGTGCCGGACTGGCCGCGGTGCAGTGGGTGGTCACCGGCTATATGCTGATGCTCGGCGCGTTGATCCTGATCGGCGGGGCGATGAGCGACCGGCTGGGGCGGCGGCGCGTGTTCATTTGGGGGCTGACGGGTTTCGCGCTCGCCTCGCTCGGGTGCGCGGTCGCGCCGAACGAAGCGCTGCTGATCGTCGCGCGGATCGTGCAGGGCGCGGCCGCCGCGCTGCTCACCCCCGCCAGCCTCGCGATCATCAGCGGCGCCTATACCGGCGAGGCGCGCGGCGCGGCGATCGGCACCTGGGCGGCGGCGGGCGCGATCACTACTGCGCTCGGCCCGCCGCTCGGCGGATGGCTGGTCGATATTGCCGGCTGGCGCGCGATCTTCCTCATCAACCTCCCGATCGCCGCGGTCGCGCTTTTGCTGGCACGCGGCCTGCCCGCCGACCGCGAGCGCAACGGCGACGCTCCGATCGACTGGGCCGGCGCTGCGCTCGCCGTCGCTGCGCTGGGCGCGCTCAGCTACGGATTGATCGCGTTCGGCAACGGCGCGCACGCGACCGGCGGCATCGCCCTGCTCGGCGCGATTCCCCTGGTCGCCCTGCTGCTGTGGGTCGAACGGCGGGCGGCGGCGCCGATGATGCCGCTCGGCCTGTTCGCCAGCCGCGCCTTTTCCGGCGCCAACCTGCTGACCGTGCTGCTCTATGCCGGGCTGTCGGCGGGGCTCTTCGTGCTACCCTTCGCGCTGATCCGCGAGTTGGGGTTCAGCGCGACTGCGGCCGGCGCGGGGTTCCTGCCCTTTTCGATCGTGATGGGCGCGGGTTCGACGCTGGCGGGGAAGCTTGGCCAGCGGATCGGCGCGCGCACCATGCTGATTGCCGGGCCTGCCGTGACCGCCTGCGGCTTCGCGCTGCTCGCCTGGTCGAGCGGGATGGCTAGCTATTGGACCGGCTATCTGCCCGGCCTGTTGGTGGTCGCGCTCGGCATGACCATCACGGTCGCGCCGCTCACCACCACCGTGTTCGACGCCGTGCCCGACGAGGCCGACGGCACCGCGAGCGGGATCAACAATGCGGCGGCGCGCGTCGGCGGTCTGCTCGCGGTGGCGGCGCTCGGCATCGCCTTCGGCGCGGACGCTGAAGGCAATGTGGCGAACGGCTACCGGCTGGTGATGGCGGCCGCTGCCATGCTGGCGATTGCGAGCGCGATCGTCGCCGCGCTCACCATCCCGCGCAGAGCCGCGCCTTAGCCCAGCCGGCCCAGCGCCGCCTGCAGCCGTGCCGCTTCGGCCGATTTCTCGGCGTGGTCGGCGCGCGCCTTCTCCACCGCTTCGGGCTTGGCCTTTTCGGCGAAGGCCGGGTTCGAGAGGCGGTTGTTGAGGCTGTCGCGCTCCTTCTCCGCCGCCGCGATCGCCTTGGTCAGGCGCGCGCGTTCGGCGTCGAGGTCGATCACGCCTTCGAGCGGAAGAACGAACGTCGCCTCGTCCACCACGATCTGTAGCGCGCCGCCCGCAGGAGCCTCGCCTTCCGCGCGATCGACGCGGGCGAGACGACCGAGCGCCGCGTTCTGGCGCACAAGCCGCTCCAGCGTCTCGGCATGCGCGTCGCGGACGTGCAGCGCGAGCCGCGCGCCCGGCGGCACGTTGAGCTCGGTCCGCGCGGCGCGCAGCTCGCTCACCAGCCGGATCAGCCAGTCGATCTCCTGCGCCGCCTCGGGATCGAGCGCGCGGGCGTCGGCCATCGGCCATTTCGCGGTGATGATCGGATAGTCGGGCCGCTCGCCCATCTTCGACCACAGCTCTTCGGTGATGAAGGGCATGAACGGGTGGAGCATGACCAGGATCTGGTCGAGAACCCAGCCCGCGACGGCGCGGGTTTCATCGGCACCCTCGGCGCCTTCGGTCTGCAGCACCGGCTTGATCAGCTCGAGATACCAGTCGCAGAAGCGGCTCCAGGTGAACTGGTAGATCGTGTTGGCCGCGCCGTCGAAGCGATGGTCGGCAAAGGCGAGGTCCATCGCCTGCACCGTCGAAACCGTCTCTGCGATGATCCATTTGTTGACCGCGAGCGTGGCGGCGGGCGGCTCGACATGTTCGCTCGCGCGGATGCCGTTCGACTGAGCGAACCGCGCCGCATTCCAGAGCTTGGTCGCGAAGTTGCGATAGCCCTCGACGCGCTTCTCATCCATCTTCACGTCGCGGCCCTGGCTCTCCATCGCCGCCATGAAGAAGCGCAGCGCATCGGCGCCGTATTTATCGATCAGGATCAGCGGGTCGACGACATTGCCCTTGGACTTGGACATTTTCTGCCCATCGGCCGCGCGGACAAGTCCGTGGAGATACAAGGTCTTGAACGGCACGTCTTTCATGAAGTGCAAGCCCTGCATCATCATCCGCGCATCCCAGAAGAACAGGATGTCGAACCCGGAAATCAGCACGTCGTTCGGGTAGCGACCGCCCAGCGTGGGATCGCTCGCATCGGGCCAGCCCATTGTCGCGAAGGGCCAGAGCGCGGAGGAGAACCAGGTGTCGAGCACGTCCTCGTCACGCTTGAGCGCAACGCCCTGCCCCGCCTGCGCCTGTGCCTCTTCCTCGGTCTCGGCGACGAAGATGCGACCATCCTCGGCATACCAGGCCGGGATGCGGTGGCCCCACCAAAGCTGTCGGCTGACGCACCATGGCTGGATGTTCTCCATCCAGTTGAAATAGGTCTTTTCCCACGACTTCGGCACGACCTTGGTCGCGCCCGAGCGCACCGCCTCGATCGCCGGCTTCGCCAGCGTCGCGGCGTCGACATACCATTGATCGGTCAGCATCGGCTCGATCACCACGCCGCCGCGGTCGCCGAACGGCTGCATGATCTGCTTGTCCTCGACCATGATCATCAGGCCGTCGGCATCGATGTCCGCGACGACGCGCTTGCGCGCTTCATAGCGGTCCAGCCCGCGATAGGCGTCGGGGACGAGGTTGAGTGCGTCGACCTCGGCGCCGGTCCACGCGGCACCCTCCGCGATCTCCTGCGCACGCGCCGCCGTCACGGCATAGGGGTCGCCGTCGGCGCGCATCGCGGCATTCTCGTCCATCAGACGATACATCGGGATGCCGTTGCGCTGCGCGACGCCATAATCGTTTTCGTCGTGCGCGCCGGTGATCTTGACCGCGCCGGATCCAAACTCGGGATCGGGATACTCGTCGGTGATGATTGGGATCAGGCGGCGCAGCGCCTTGGGGCCGACCGGGATCTCGCACAATTTGCCGACGATCGGGCGGTAGCGCTCGTCGTCAGGGTGCACCGCGACCGCGCCGTCGCCCAGCATCGTCTCGGGCCGGGTCGTCGCGATCGCGATATAGTCGCGCTCTTCTTCCAGCACGATCGTGCCGTCGGCATCGCGCTCGACATAGGTGTAGGTTTCCCCGCCCGCGAGCGGGTATTTGAAGTGCCACATATGGCCCTGCACCGGGCGCGATTCGACTTCGAGGTCCGAGATCGCGGTCTTGAGCTTGGGGTCCCAGTTCACCAGCCGCTTGTCGCGATAGATCAGCCCCTGCCGGTGCAGATCGACGAACACCTTGAGCACGGCCTTCGAAAAGCCCTCGTCCATGGTGAAGCGCTCGTTCGACCAGTCCATCGAGCAGCCGAGGCGACGAAGCTGGCGCGTGATCGTGCCGCCGCTTTCTTCCTTCCACTTCCACACGAGGTCGATGAAGTCCTCGCGCGAATAGTTGGTGCGCTTGTCCTGCCGCTCGGCGAGCTGGCGCTCGACCACCATCTGCGTCGCGATGCCGGCATGGTCGGTCCCGACGACCCAGCGCGCGTCCATGCCCTTGAGCCGCGCATGGCGGACGAGAATGTCCTGCAGCGTGTTATCGAGCGCATGGCCGATATGCAGCGAGCCGGTGACGTTGGGCGGCGGGTTGACGATCGTCCAGGGCTGCGCGCCCGGACGCTCGGGCCGGAACAGGCCGCTGGCTTCCCAGTACGCGTACCAGCGCTGCTCGATATCGGCGGGGTCGAAGGTCTTCGGAAGTTCGCTCATGCCCTGCCCTCTAACGGGCCGAACACGTTAGGCAAGTCGGACGCAGGCTCAGTCGCGCCCGCCGGCGATCCGGGAAATTTCGCGCTGGACCATTTCCTCGACCATGCGGGGGAGGTTCGCATCCAGCCATTCGCGCAGCATCGGGCGGATCATCTCGCGCACCATGCCCTCCAGCGTGTCGCTACCCTGGACGTCGGGCTTTACCACCAGCCGCGACAGCGCCTCGAGCCGGCCGCGCGTCGCTTCGGCGGTGGTGGGCGACAGGATCGATTCGGCGGTCACCGGCTGTGGCGCGGCGGCCGGCTCCGGTTCGATGTCGCGCAGGTCGACACGCGGCGTTTCGCGCGGCGCGCGGCGCGGTTCAGGCTGTGCAGCTTCACTGGGCACGGGCTCACGCAGTTCGAGGATCTCATCGTCATCGACGGGAGCGGGCTGCGTAGGCCGAGCCGGACGGCGCGGACGGCTCGCGACCGCAGCATCGCCCTCTTCGGCGATGATGCGTTTGATGGACGACAGGATGTCCTCCATCGACGGCTCGTTGCTTACGTCCCCCATTCGTCATCCCTATCAGACCAAGGCGGTGTTAACCAGGAATCGGCGAGCCCGCCACCTGTGGGAATTACAATGGGTCTGTCAACCGTTCAGCGCGGCTGCGGATCGATCGGCCCGGAAACAACCGGGGTCTGCGCGGGGGTATCCACCGTCCGCGTAGCCTCAGCCTCGGGCTTCGCATCGTCGCGCCAGTCGGAAAGGCTACCGCGAACGCGATTGTAGTTTGCGACCGGATCGTAGAGCGGCCCCCCGTCCAGTCCCAGATCCTCAGCCTCCGCGCGGCCCATCGCGGCGAGCACGGCAAAGCCGGCGACATAGGCGTCGCGCTCCGCCGTCACCAGCTGCACCTGGCTGTTGAGCAGTTCCTGCTCGGCATTCAGGATATCGAGGATCGTGCGGGTGCCGACGCTGTTCTCGGCACGAACGCCTTCCAGGCTCAGCCGGTTGGCGTCCACCGCGATCCGGCTGCTTTCGATGACACGCAGCGCCGACTGGTACACGGCATAGGCGGAACGCGCCTGCGCGATCACCCCGCGCTCGGCCGCGGTGACCTGCTCGATTGCCGCCGATTCGCGTGCCTGTGCCTGGCGAACCTGTGCGGCCGGGCGGCCGCCCTGGAACAGCGGCAGGCTGAGGCTGACGCCTGCGGAAGTCGCAAAGCCGTCATTGCGGATTCCGGCGGCCTGGCCCGGGCCCGGGATCGACCCGAAGCGGTTATAGTAATCGCCGCCGACCCCGACACTCACTGTCGGCAGGCGGGCGGCGCGCGCCACGCGTACGTCATAGCCGCTCGCTTCGCGCGCCTTGCGCGTGCCTTCGAGAAACGGGTTCTCCTCCAGCGCCGTGGCGACGGCCTGGTCGGGATTGGCGGGCAGGCCGACCAGCGGTGGCGGCGAGGCCAGTTCGCCGGGCGCGGTGCCGACGACCCGGATATAATTCTCGCGGCTGGAAATCAGCCGCGACTCCGCGCCGCGCAACTGGCTCTGCGCCAGTGCGAGCCGCGCCTCGGACTGGGCGACGTCGGTACGGGTCAGGTCGCCCACCTCGAACCGGTCGCGCGTCGCCTGGAGGTTGACGTCGAGCGCGCGGACATTCTGCTGGTTCAGGCGAACCGTCGCCTCGTCGCGCAGCACGTCGAGATAGACCGACACGACATCGGTGAAGAGCTGTGATTCGACGCTGCGCAGCCCCGCCCGACCGGCTTCGACCCGCGTTTCGGCGGCGCGCACCGAATTGCGCACCGAGCCGCCCGAGAAGACCGGGACACTCAGGTTGACGCCGACTGTCCCCTGGCGCGGCGGCGAAACGCCGCTGTCGTCGGTGTCGTAGAGATTCTCGTTATAGCTGCTGGTCGTCGACACGCCGGGCAGCCCGCGGGAGCGCGCGATCGGCACGTTCTCGTCCGTCGCGCGCAGATTGGCGCGTTCGGCGGTCAGGTCCGGATTGGTGCGATACGCCTTGACCATCGCTTCGCGCAGCGTCTCGGTCGGTTGCGCGGCTGGCGCGATTCCGACCGGCGCCGGAGCGGCCGGCGGAGTCGTCTGGGCCAGCGCGGGCAACGTCAGACCGGCTGCACTCACGCCGGCAAGGATCAGGCTCAATCGCATCAGATTCTCTTTCTTCAGAACTGAAAGCCGCGCGGCTTGTCGAAGCCGGGCAAGGGCGCACATTCGACGTCCGCAAAACTGGTCAGGCCAAAACCACCCTCGGTCCGCACGCCCGTGGCAAGGCGGGTAACGCCGCGATCGATGACGCCGGTGACGACATGCCCGCCGATGCGCACCTGTTCGACCAGCGCCGTCGGAATCTGTTCCACCGCGCCGTCGATCAGCAGCACGTCATAGGGCGCGTTCGCGGCGGCTCCGGCGGCGAGCGGCCCCTCGACCGTCTCAACGACGCCGTCGAGGGCGGATCGCGCGGTGGTGGCGAGCGCCGCGTCCTCCTCTACCGCCGTGACGACCGCGCCCAGCCTGGCCGCGACCGCAGCCGCATAGCCGCCTGCGGCGCCGACGATCAGCACCTTGTCGCCCGGTGCGATCTTCGCCTCGGTCAGCAGCAGGCCGGTGGCGAGCGGCGGGTTCTGCATCCGCCCATTGCCGAGCGGGAGCGCGCGGTCGCGATAGGCCAGCGCGCGCTGCGATTCGGGCAGGAATGCTTCGCGCTCGACCTGTGCCATCGCCGCGACCACGCGCGCGTCGCTGACGCCGCTGGTACGCAGCTGGCTCACCACCATCGCGGCGCGGGCGGCCTCATGGCCATGGGTTTCGGCGGTTGCGTTCATCATCACTCCAGCCCTTGTTCGCACAACTGTTTTAGTCATGCAATACACTTGTTCGCTCGCGCGCTTGTATCTTGTGCAGCGCGCCACGCCAAGCAAGGTCGCCACGCAATTTTACGGGGTCCGCTCGATATGGCGGTTGACATGGCGATGCGCCCCGCGCACATCGCGCCCTCGCTCCCGAGGCCCGATGGCGGAGTGGTTACGCAGAGGACTGCAAATCCTTGCACGCCGGTTCGATTCCGGCTCGGGCCTCCAGAGTCTTTTCGGTCGCTGGGCGCGAACGGCGCCGGCCTCGCATCAGATTACGCCATCGCCATCAAGCTGGCGTTGCCGCCCGCTGCGGTGGTGTTGATCGAGGTCGAGACCTCCTCGACCAGCCAGTCGAGCCGGGGCGTTCCGGCCTGAACCAGGACGATCGGTCCGGGCAGTGCTGCGATGTCGGCCAGCGCCTGCAGCCGCGTCGCTTCGTCACCGCCCAGCAGCGCGCCCGCGAACGGTCCCGCGCTGCGCCAGTCGTACGGGAACTCTATCCGGGCCCAGACGCGGTCAGACACGCCCTTCAGCGCGCGACAGAAATTGCCGTTCGCTACGACCGCGTGATTGCCGGTGGCAAGGACGGCGGCGAATTGGTCGAGCAGTTCGTGGCCGTTGCGCGGGAACAGCAGGATCCGGCCGCGCGGGTGAATGCCGTAGAGATTGGCTTCGCCCACCGGACCCGGAAGCTCGACCTGCGCGCCGAGCAGCGACGCCTCGCCCGCCTCGCGCGCGACAGCGTCCTTCTCGCCGAGCCACAGCGCGAAGTCGCGCAGTGCCGGATCAGCGGTCGCGGATTCGATGCCTGGCGGCACCGTCGGTGCCTTGACCAGACGGCTGAGGTACAGCGGCCCGCCCGCCTTGGGCCCGGTGCCCGAGAGCCCGCGCCCGCCGAACGGCTGCACCCCCACGATCGCGCCGATGATGTTGCGATTGATGTAGAGATTCCCTGCCTCGACGCGCTGCGTGACATGCTCGACCGTCTCGTCGAGCCGGGTATGCAGCCCGAAAGTGAGGCCGTAACCGGTCGCGTTGATTGCATCGATCACCCGGTCGAGGTCGCGGCGGCGGTAGCGCATGACGTGCAGCACCGGGCCGAACACCTCGCGTTCGATGTCGGCAATCGCGTCGATCTCGACGATCGTCGGCGGGACGAAGGTCCCCTGCCCGGTTTCGCCGGCGAGATCGATCTGCTCGACCGCACGCCCCATGCCGCGCATCCGCTCGACATGCTTGAGGATGGTGGCCTGCGCCTCGGCGGTGATGACGGGGCCGATATCGGTAGCGAGCGTGTCGGTGCGGCCGATCGACAATTGGTGGAGCGCACCCTTCAGCATCACCAGGATCCGGTCGGCGACGTCCTCCTGCAGGCACAACACGCGCAGCGCCGAACAGCGCTGGCCGGCGCTGTCGAACGCCGAGGCGATCACGTCGGCCACCACCTGCTCGGCCAGCGCGGAGCTGTCGACGATCATCGCATTCTGACCGCCGGTCTCGGCGACGAAGGGGATCGGCGAGCCGTCATCCGCCAGGCGGCCGGCAAGCTGCTTCTGGATGATCCGGGCAACCTCAGTCGATCCGGTGAACATCACCCCCTGCGTGCCCGGCGCCGCGACCAGCGCCGCGCCGATGCGCCCGTCGCCGGGAACCAACTGGAGGACGTTCGCGGGAATGCCTGCCGCGTGCAGGATCGCGACGCCCTGCGCGGCGATCAGCGGCGTTTCTTCCGCGGGCTTGGCGAGCACCGGGTTGCCAGTGACGAGCGCGGCGGACACCTGCCCGATGAAGATCGCGAGCGGAAAATTCCACGGGCTGATGCAGGTGACCGGGCCGAGCGGCGTGTGTGCCGCACCGAGCGTGGCGCGCGCCTGCTGCGCATAATAGCGCAGGAAATCGATCGCCTCGCGCACCTCGGCGATGGCGTTGGGCGCGGACTTGCCCGCCTCACGCATGACGAGACCCATCAGCGTCTGCATCTGCACCTGCATCAGGTCCGCCGCACGGTCGAGGCAGGCGGCGCGGTCGGTCACCGGGACGGCAGCCCATTCTGCCGCAGCGGCCGCAGCGGTCACGACTGCGCGCGATGCCGCCTCTTCGCTGGCTTCGATAACCGTACCGACGATGTCGAGCGCGTCCGCCGGGTTGGCCACCGGGCGTGCCTTGCCCTGCCCGTCCGCCGGCTGTGCGACCCAGCCAATCTCGGCGCTCTCGCGCAGCTTTTCGCCCAATTCGGCCAGCACCGTCTCGTCCGACAGGTCGATGCCGGCCGAGTTCGGTCGCTCGCCATACAGGTCGCGGGGCAGCGCGATGATCGGATGCTTCGACCCGGGCGCGTCCATTGCCGTCACGGTTTCGACCGGATCGGCGACCAGTTCGGCGATCGACACTTCGGGATTGGCGATGCGGTTGACGAAGGAGGAGTTGGCGCCGTTTTCGAGCAGACGGCGGACGAGATAGGCGAGCAGCGTCTTGTGCGTGCCGACGGGCGCATAGATGCGGCACGGGCGGTTGAGCTTCGACGCCCCGACGACCTCGTCGTACAGCGGTTCGCCCATGCCGTGCAGGCACTGAAACTCGTAGTCGCCGATCGTGAAATCCGGCCCGGCGAGATGGTAGATCGTCGCCAGCGACTGGGCATTGTGCGTCGCGAATTGCGGGAAGACGTGGCGCTTGGCCGCGAGCAGCTTCTTCGCGCAGGCGATATAGGCGACGTCGGTGTGGACCTTTCGGGTGTAGACCGGGAAGTCGGGCAACCCGTCGACCTGCGCGCGCTTGATCTCGGCGTCCCAATAGGCGCCCTTGACCAGCCGCACCATGATCCGCCGCCCGGCGCGCTGGGCAAGGTCGATAATCCAGTCGATCACAAACGGGCAGCGTTTGCCATATGCCTGCACCACAAAGCCGAGCCCGTCCCAGCCCGTCAGGTCGGGATCGAGCGCAAGGCTCTCGAGCAGGTCGAGCGACAGTTCGAGCCGTTCGGCCTCTTCGGCGTCGATATTGAAGCCGATGTCGTAGGATTTGGCGAGCACCGCCAGCGCCTTCACGCGCGGCAGCAACTCGTTCATCACCCGCGCGGCCTGGGCGCGGGCATAGCGCGGATGCAGCGCCGACAGCTTGATCGAGATGCCCGGCCCGCCGACCACACCCCGGCCCGCCGACGCCGTGCCGATCGCCTTCACCGCATTCTCATAGTCGCGATAATAGCGGTCGGCGTCGGCCATCGTCGTCGCCGCCTCGCCCAGCATGTCGTAGCTATACTGGAAGCCGCGCGCCTCGAGCGGGCGCGCGCGCTTCAAAGCCTCGCCGATCGTCTCGCCGGTGACGAACTGCTCCCCCATCATCCGCATCGCCATGTCGACGCCGCGGCGGATCACCGGCTCACCGGCGCGCGCGATCAGGCGGGTCAGTGCGGCGGCAAGGCCGGCGTCGTTGACGCTCCCGGTCAGTTTGCCGGTCACCACCAACCCCCAGGTCGCGGCGTTGACGAACAGCGAGCGGCCGTCGCCGATATGCGCCTTCCAGTCGCCTTCGGAAATCTTGTCGCGGATCAGCGCGTCGCGCGTCGCCGCGTCGGGGATGCGTAGCAGCGCTTCGGCGAGGCACATCAGCGCGACGCCCTCCTGGCTCGACAGCGCATATTCCTGCACCAGCCCCTCGACTCCGCTGCCTTTGTGCTTGGCGCGCAGCGCAGCGATCAGACCGGTCGCGGTCGCCCTGGCGGCTTCCCGCGTACCGGCGGGAAGCGTCGCCGCCTCGATCAGCGGTGCGAGGCAGTCGGGCTCGGGCCGGCGATAGGCGGCGGTGATCGCGGCGCGCAGCGGCGTGGCGGGACGGATCGGCGGGGCGAAGTCGGCGAAGGGCTTGGTCATTGCGGCACGATATCAAAGCTCGCAAAGGCAGATGGACTTTTCAGCTGCCCCATGCTTTGCATTTCGCCTTCATTTGGATGGAATGGCAGGACAGATGCGCGTTCATACGCTCGATCACAGCGATCTCGATCCGTTCGATCGCAAGATCATCGAGGTCTTGCGCGTCGATGGCCGTATCTCGATCACCGATCTCGCCGCGCGCGTCGGGCTGTCCAAGACCCCCTGCCAAGTGCGGGTGAAACGGCTGGTGGCGAGCGGCGTGATCCGCGGCTTTCGCGCGATCGTCGATCCGGCACGGCTAGGACTCGACCATATCGCCTTTGCCGAAGTGAAGCTCTCCGACACGAGGGAGGAAGCGCTGGAGGCGTTCCGCGTCGCGGTGCTGCGCATCCCGGAAGTCGAGGAATGCCACATGATCGCCAGCAGCTTCGACTATCTGCTCAAGGTGCGGACGGCGGACATCCGCCGCTATCGCGAAGTGCTGGGCGAGCGCATCTCCAGCCTGCCGCATGTCGCGAGCACGTCGACCTTCGTGGCGATGGAGACGATCCGCGATGCGGGAGGATAGTGGCCGCGACGCTGGCCGATAGGTGGATGGTAGCGGAGGAGGGACTTGAACCCCCGACCCCAGGATTATGATTCCCGTGCTCTAACCAACTGAGCTACTCCGCCCTACCAAGGCGGCCCGCAGCCATCCGGCGCGAGCGAGAGCGGCGCACATAGGCAGGGTTTTCGGGACGGTCAAGCGAACATGTGCCGCGAAATCGCTTCCCACGGTCCGCCGCGATAATACCACGTCGCCAGACCGGCGATCTCGACCTCACGCGGCTGAAACTCCTTCGACAGCGCGGACAGCAACAGCTTCGCGATCGACGGCTGGACCTTGTTCTGGATCGTCACATGCGGGCGCCAGCCGCCCGCGTCCTGCGGCGTGAGCAGCCCGGCAAACGCTTCGCACAGATCGCGCCGGATCGCCGTCAGCGCCGGCGATTCGATCCGCACCGCGACGCCCCGACCGAGCGACATCAGCCCGGCCGCGCGTGCCACCGGAGCCCGCACCCCGCGCGTCGCGCCGTTGAGGCGATGTTTGAGCTCATCCAGTGCCGAGGGCGGAAGATGGTGGAACAGCGTGAGATGCGCCGAGAGCACGTTGCGTTCGGGCGGAAAATGCGCCCGGCGCAGCGCGTCGAACTCGGCCTGATCGCTGCGCCCGAACAAGGCCGAGACGATAATCGGCGCCGGAGCCCCGCCCCCGACGCGATCGGAGATCAAATCTCGACCTGGCTGCCGAGCTCGACGACGCGGTTGGTGGGCAGGCGGAAGAATTCCATCGCCCCTTCCGCGTTGCGCAGCATCCAGGCGAACAGTTTCTCTCGCCAGATATGCATCCCGGGATGGTCGGAGGGCAGCAGCGTCTGGCGGGAGAGGAAGAAGCTGGTGTCCATCATGTTGAACTTGCCGCCGCACGCGCCGCACATGGCGAGCGCGGCCGGCACGTCGGCCTCCTGCATGAAGCCGTAATAGACCTTCATCCGATGGAAGCCTTCGCCCAGATCGTCCAGGGTCACGCGCTCCGCCTCCGACACAAAAGGCTGGTCGGCGATCTTGACGGTCAGCAGCACCACCCGTTCGTGCAGCACCTTGTTGTGCTTGAGGTTGTGGAGCAGCGCATGGGGCACGCCTTCCGGCGTCGACGTCATGAATACCGCCGTCCCCGGCACGCGGGTGGCCGAATTGGCGGCGGACTGGATGAAGACCTGGATCGGCATCGCGCTCTCGCGCATCCGCGCCACCATCAGCCCCCGCCCCTTGGCCCAGGTCGTCAGCATCGTGAAGATGATCACACCCACCATCAGCGGGAACCAGCCGCCATAGGGCACCTTGGTCAGGTTCGCCGCGAAATAGGCGAGGTCGACCACGAAGAACAGCGCGAGCAGCGGGATCGCGTAGCGCTTCTTCCACTTCCACAGGGTGAACAGCACCACCGCGATCAGGCAGTTGTCGATCAGCATCGCCCCGGTCACCGCGATGCCATAGGCGGCGGTGAGGTTGGACGAGGTGCGGAAGGTGAGCACCAGCAGGATGATCGCGATCATCAGCGCCCAGTTGACGAGCGGGATGTAGATCTGCCCCGCGGTCGCCGCACTGGTATGGGTGATGCGCAGCCGCGGGATGAAGCCGAGCTGGATGCCCTGCTGCGTGACCGAGAAGGCGCCGGTGATCACCGCCTGCGACGCGATGATTGCCGCCATCGTCGCGATGCCGACCAGCGGCAGGCGCAACCATTCCGGGGCGAGCAGATAGAAGGGGCTGGCGATCGCGCCGTCGTCGCGCATCAGCAGCGCGCCCTGTCCCATGTAGTTGAGCATCAGTGCCGGCAGCACGAACCACAGCCACGAGATGCGGATCGGGCGGCGCCCGAAATGCCCCATATCGGCGTACAGTGCCTCCGCGCCCGTCACCGCGAGCACGACCGAGCCCAGCGCGAGGAACGCCGCCAGACCGTCGATCAGGAAGAAGTGGATCGCATAGGTCGGCAGCAGCGCCCACAGCACCTCGGGCGTCTGGACGACGCTGATCGTGCCCAGCGTCGCGATCGTCGCGAAATAGCCGAGCATGATCGGGCCGAACATGGCGCCGACGCGCGCGGTGCCCGTGCGCTGGATCGAAAACAGCCCGACCAGGATCGCCACCGCGACCGGCAGGATCCAGTTGGTAAAGGTGGGAGCCGCGACCGCGATGCCCTCCACTGCCGACAGCACCGACACGGCCGGCGTGATCATCGAATCACCGTAGAAGAGCGCGGTCGCAAATACGCCGAGGATGACGATGCCCGCGGTCCATTTCCGCTTCTTGCCGCTCGACCGGTTGATCAGCGCCAGCAGGGCGAGGCTGCCCCCCTCGCCCTTGTTGTCGGCGCGCATGATGACGCTGACATATTTCAGCGTCACCACCACCATCATCGACCAGAACATCAGGCTGATCACGCCCATGATATGTTCCTGATCGAGCGCGAGCGGGTGGTGGCCCGCAAAGGTCTCCTTGAACGCGTAGAGCGGGCTGGTGCCGATATCGCCGAACACGATTCCGATCGCGCCGACCGCAAGCTTCCACAGCGCGGCCTCGCGGCCATGCGGATGATGCTGGTCGACGGGGGTCGAGTCGGTCGCCGGCTCGGGGCTTCCGTTGGGCTCGCTCACGGGAGAGACTTGAATGCCGTGGCGAGGGAGCGAGGGGTCATGCGACCATTGCCTGTCCGTTGAAAGAACGCGGGCCGTTAGCACGTGCAACATGGGGTAGCAACGGGTCGCGCGGAACGGCGCCGACCCCGTGGCGGCGCATACGCCTATCGCGAAGGACCGTAGCCGCTGAACTCCGCAGCTATGCGGTCACTGCGAAGAGCGCATCCGCCTCGCTGCGGGTCGGCACCGAACGCAGGACGAAGCTGGAGTTGATCTTCACCACCCCGGGCAGCCGACCGAGATGCTCACGGTGAAGCCGCTCATAATCGTCGAGGTCGCGACACAAGATCTTGAGGCGATAATCCTGCCCGCCCGACACCAGCGCGCATTCGACGATGCCGTCGATCGCCGAGACCGCGCGCTCGAACTTTTCCAGATCCTCTTCGATCTGGGTGCCCAGCGTGATGTCGACCAGCGCGGTGACGTGGAAGCCGAGCCGACGATGGCCGAAGCGCGCACCATAGCCCTGGATCCGCCCCGACGCCTCCAATGCCTGGATCCGGCGCGTACAGGCGGATTGCGAGAGCCCGACATCGCCTGCGATCTGGCTGACCGGCGCGCGCGAATCGGACGCGAGCGCGCGAAGGATATTGGTGTCGATCTGGTCGATCACGCATGAAACTCCATGAAAGTGCGGATTGTTTCCGATATTCATGCACGGTAGGCGCTTGGAACGAAAGTCTTTGCAGGGATTTTCTGGACGGGTTCGCGATATTCTGAAGCGATATCATCAGGTCCGGAGAGAGACGATGCGCGTCGGAGTCCCCAAGGAAATCAAGAATCACGAATATCGCGTCGGCCTGACCCCTCCGCTGGTCGCCGAACTCACCGCCGCAGGGCATGAGGTCGTCATCGAGACCCGTGCGGGCACGGGCATCGATTTCGAGGATTCCGACTATACCGATGCCGGCGCGCGCATCGTGGCGACCGCCGCCGAGGTGTTTGCGCACAGCGACATGATCGTGAAGGTGAAGGAGCCGCAGGCGCAGGAAATCGCGCTGCTCGAACCGCGCCACACGCTGTTCACCTATCTCCACCTCGCCCCCGATCCCGAACAGGCCAAGGGCCTGATGGAGTCCGGCGCGACCTGCATCGCCTATGAGACCGTGACGGCGAACGATCGCTCGCTCCCGCTGCTCAAGCCGATGAGCGAGGTTGCCGGCCGCATGTCGGTGCAGGTCGGCGCGCACTATCTGGAAAAGGAACAAGGCGGCCGCGGCGTGCTGCTGGGCGGCGTTCCGGGTGTGGCGCCGGCGCGCGTCGCGATCCTGGGTGGCGGCGTATCGGGGATCAACGCGGCGCAGATGGCCACCGGGCTGCGCGCGGACGTGACGATCTACGACATCAACAATACCCGCCTCGCCGAACTGGACATGCATTTCGGCAGCCAGATCAAGACCGCCTATGCGAGCAAGGCGGCGGTCGCGGCGGCTGTGCGCAACGCGCATCTGGTGATCGGCGCGGTGCTGGTCCCCGGTGCGGCGGCGCCCAAGCTGGTCACGCGCGAAATGCTGGGCACGATGAAGCGCGGCAGTGTGCTGGTCGACATCGCGATCGATCAGGGCGGCTGTTTCGAGACGAGCCGCCCGACCACGCACGAGGACCCGGTCTACGAGATCGACGGCGTGATCCATTACTGCGTCGCGAACATGCCGGGCGCGGTCGCACGCACCAGCACCTTCGCGCTCAACAACGCGACGCTCCCGTTCGTGATGCGGCTGGCGAATCTGGGCGCGGAGAAGGCGATGGCGGCCGATCCGCACCTCGCCAACGGTCTCAACGTCTATCAGGGCAAGATCACGCACGAGGCAGTGGCCACGGCGCTGGACCTGCCCTTCACTGCCTGGAAGCCCTGAGCCCCCCGCCCGCCGTCCCCATCCCCCCATTCCCCGGGGGCGGCGGGCACCCCGCACGTCTCAGTCGGTCGCCATCAGCCAGGTTTCGGCGGCGTTGGGCGATACGAAGATGTTCTGGCAGTCGATCAGGGTGCGGCGCAGCTGCATCTTGAGCAGGCTGGTCTCGACGATCAGCGCCACGCGATCACCGCTGCGATAGAGGCGCAGATTGCCCTCACGCATCCGGTCGGCCGCTTCCTGGGTTCGCACCGGGGCATTGCGCAGGTCGGACAACACCCGGATCCGGCCGAACCGTGCCCGGGTTTCCTGAACGATCCGCTCGAGGACATCGAGATAGCGCCCGACCTGGTCGGCATGCTGCATTCCGACGGCACTGATCCGCAGGACGCCCGACTCCTCGTCGCGCGCAATGTCGTACTGGCCCGGTACCGCCGCCAGCGACCGCCAGCTCCGCCCGTCTTCGATCCACATGGCCATCCCTCTCCGCGAAGCTATTTGCCAGACAAATACCGTCAGCCCGGTAAATAATCCGTGATGGCGGCGCCGCCTGCGGAATTCCTTGTCATTCGTGCAGTGTGGCGCTATGGCGCGCCCGTTCTGCGAGCCGGTGCTCGTGGAGGGAGGCGCGGGGCGTTTATGCCCACGCGCCATTTTCGCTTTTCATCGCGAGAGCGTCTCCCCTCCCTTTCACCTGCCTGCAAAACGCCGCGACCGGCATTCGGCCGCCGCGGCATTTCGGCCAAAAAAGACCGCTGGATCCAACCAGCCGGCCGGAAAAACGATAGTTAGGACTGAACCCTTTATGGCCTCTACGGCAAACCCCACGCGCGACGATTTCGCCGCGCTTCTCGACCAGACGCTCGGCGGCGCAGAAAGCTTTGAAGGCCGCGTCGTCATCGGCACCGTCACCGGCATCGAGAACGATCTCGCCATCATCGACGTTGGCCTCAAGAGCGAAGGCCGCGTGCCGCTGCGCGAGTTCGCAGCCCCCGGCCAGCCCGCCGAACTGAAGGTCGGCGACGAAGTCCAGGTCTATGTCGACCGCGTCGAGAACGCGAACGGCGAAGCGATGCTCAGCCGCGACCGCGCCCGCCGCGAAGCCGCATGGGACACGCTGGAACTCGAGTTCAGCCAGAACAACCGCGTCGAAGGCGTGATCTTCGGCCGCGTCAAGGGCGGCTTCACCGTCGACCTGAGCGGCGCCGTGGCGTTCCTGCCCGGCTCGCAGGTCGATATCCGTCCGGTCCGCGACGTGCAGCCGCTGATGGACCTGCCGCAGCCGTTCCAGATCCTCAAGATGGACCGCAAGCGCGGCAACATCGTCGTGTCGCGCCGCGCGGTTCTGGAAGAGAACCGCGCCGAGCAGCGTTCGGGCCTGATCCAGAGCCTGGCCGAGGGTCAGGTGATCGACGGCGTCGTCAAGAACATCACCGACTACGGTGCGTTCGTCGATCTCGGCGGCATCGACGGCCTGCTGCACGTCACCGACCTCAGCTACAAGCGTGTCAACCACCCGTCGGAGATGCTGAACATCGGCGACACGGTGAAGGTGCAGATCATCCGCATCAACCGCGACACGCAGCGCATCTCGCTCGGCATGAAGCAGCTCGAGAGCGATCCGTGGGATGGCGCGGGCAGCAAGTATCCGGTCGGCGCCAAGCTGTCGGGCCGCGTGACCAACATCACCGAATATGGTGCGTTCGTCGAACTGGAGCCGGGCATCGAAGGCCTGGTCCACGTTTCGGAAATGAGCTGGACCAAGAAGAACGTCCATCCGGGCAAGATCGTGTCGACCTCGCAGGAAGTCGACGTCATGGTCCTGGAAGTCGATCAGGAAAAGCGCCGCATCTCGCTCGGCCTCAAGCAGGCGCAGCAGAATCCGTGGGAAGCCTTTGCGGCTGCCCATCCGGTCGGCACCGAGGTCGAAGGCGAAGTCAAGAACGCCACCGAGTTCGGCCTGTTCATCGGCCTGGACAACGACGTCGACGGCATGGTCCACATGTCCGACATCGCCTGGGGCATCTCGGGCGAGGACGCGCTGGCGCTGCATCGCAAGGGTGAGACGGTCAAGGCCGTCGTGCTGGCAGTCGAGCCGGACAAGGAGCGCATCAGCCTGGGCATGAAGCAGCTCGAGCGCGGCGGCGTGCCGAGCCCGGCAGCCGGCGGCGCGGCACGCGTCAACAAGAACGAGATCGTCACGGTCACCGTTCTCGAAGTGCGCGATGCGGGCCTCGAAGTGCAGGTCGGCGACGATGGCGCGACCGGCTTCATCAAGCGCACCGACCTTGGTCGCGACCGCGACGAGCAGCGCCCCGAGCGCTACCAGGTCGGCCAGAAGTTCGACGCGATGGTCACCGGCCTCGATCGTTCGAAGAAGCCGACCTTCTCGATCAAGGCGATGCAGATCGCCGAAGAGAAGCAGGCGGTTGCACAGTACGGTTCGTCCGATTCGGGCGCGTCGCTGGGCGACATTCTGGGCGAAGCGCTCAAGGCGCGCGAAGACAAGAAGTGATCTGCAGCGGGGCGGGCGATTTTTCTCGCCCGCCCCGCTCAATCATTTCAACGGGTTCGGCTCGATGCCTTCGAACCCGCGATGGATCGGGGAAGATTCCGTTGAAGTCCCCCTCCCACTCCGCCTAACTCCTCCTATAGTGAATACCGCTGATTGCGCGGGGCGTCGTCCCGCGAGCGGAAAACCGGGGATGGCACATGATCCGTTCGGAACTCGTACAGATGCTGGCGTCGGACAATCCCGAGCTGTCGGCGCGTGAGATCGAGCGCATCGTCGATACCTTCTTCGAAGAGATTATCGAGCGGCTGGTCGCCAACGGTCGCGTCGAATTGCGCGGCTTTGGCGCTTTTTCGACGCGCGCTCGGGATGCGCGCACCGGTCGCAACCCGCGGACCGGGGAAGCGGTCGACGTGGAAGCGAAGCGCGTCCCCTATTTCAAGCCCGGCAAGGAAATGCGCCTGCGCCTCAACGTGTGAGCGCCGCGCGTCGTGCCAAATCGGCTTGGCACCCCGCATCACCCCCGATAGATGCGCAGTGCGCGCGGGCGTGGCGGAATGGTAGACGCAACGGACTTAAAAGCCACCATTTTCCTTGATTTTTCCCAGTTTTCTGCCATTTTTAGACCATGAGGCGCTAGCACACAGCTAGCGCATTTTAGCGCAGTGTGAGGGCGCTACCCATGGCAGAAGCAGTCCATTCGATCCTTGGCGGAAAGGTGCAGCTCTACCGCCGTCCCAACAGCAACTACTGGCAATGCCGCGCCAGCGTCGGCGGCAGCCAGCATCGGCACAGCACCAAGCAGAGCAGTTTGGCTTTAGCGAAGGACGTTGCGGAGGATTGGTTTCTAACCCTCAGGGGCAAGGCAAATCGTGGCGAGCTGAAAGCGGGTAAGACATTCGGATACTCCGCTGAGCGGTTCATGGCAGAGTTCAAGGTACTCACACAGGGCCATCGCAGCCCGCTCTATGTCCAGCGGCATGAGGAGCGGCTGAGGCTCCACCTCCTTCCCTTCTTCGGCAACAAGGTTCTTTCCGAGATCACATCTGGAATAGTTCAGGACTACCGAATCGATCGGATGACTCGCGGCGGCTTCGACAAGGGCAAGCACGGCGAGCGAATCGATCCCGCGATTCGCGAACGTAATGGAAAGCCGCCATCCCGCAGCTCCCTGCACCAAGAGATGGTCGTTCTTCGACAGGTGCTAAAATTCGCCCGGCGTCATGGCTGGATCGAGTTGATGCCGGACCTTTCAGACCCCTACCGCGCGCCGAGCAAGATTTCGCACCGCGCCTGGTTCTCGCCTTCCGAATACAAGGAACTCTATACCGCCACGGGCGAGCGGGCCAAAAACCCCAAGAAGGAGCGCTGGCGAACGGCCTGCGAGGATCTGCACGACTATGTGCTGTTTATGGCCAACACCGGCCTTCGCCCCGACGAAGCGAAGCGCTTGGAGGTGCGAGACGTGCAGATCGTCGTGGACGGCCCCAATAATGAGCGCATCCTGCATATCGCCGTGCGCGGCAAACGCGGCACCGGCTGGGCCAAGTCCATGCCCGGAGCCGTCCACCCGTTCACGCGCATGAGAAAACGGCACAAGCTGGAAGCCGAAGACCTCATCTTTCCCAAAATTCAGAAAGAGCTGTTCAACAGCATCCTGAACGAACTGGGGATGAAGAAGGATCGCGAGGGAACCCCTCGCACAACCTACAGCCTTAGGCACACCTATATCTCGATGCGGCTGCTTGAAGGCGCGGACATCTACCAGATCGCCAAAAACTGCCGCACCAGCGTCGAGATGATCGAGAAGTACTACGCCTCGCACATCAAGGATATGATCGACGCAGAGTCGGTCAACGTCCGCAAAGCCAAAAAGCGCAGGGACGCTGAAAAACCGGCCTAACCTGCGGACAGATCGAACATCGTCCTTGGCGAGGATTCGTCGCCCCGATATAGTCCGGCCCGGCAATGCGGGCGTGGCGGAATGGTAGACGCAACGGACTTAGGCCAATGACTTGAGTGCTCGGGGGGAAACCCTCGATGCAGAACTGCTCAAATTCGGGGAACCCTTTAACATGGCGATCCCGAGCCAAGCCCGGCAACGGGAAGGTGTAGAGACTAGACGGGCAGCACCTAATCCTTCCCCGGAAGGCACGGTGAAGGGATAGTCCAGACCACAAACGCTCGCCCAGCGAGCGGCGGCGAAAGCCGTAGCTGGTAAGAAAATCCGTCGGCCGTATGGCCGTGGGGGTTCGAGTCCCCCCGCCCGCACCAGCCACCAAGTGAACACGACTGACGGAAGGGCCGCGCATGGCGGGAACCCGCTTGCGCCCTTGCGAAATGCGCACGGTACCGTGGCGCATGGTGGTCAACAGGATGCCGAACGGCTCCGACCATCGCCTCAAATAGACTTGCCCTCTTTCAGAACATATAACGAACGGGACAAAGCCCGAGGAACGACATGCCCCTATCCGATACCTACCGCCGGGACCTGGACCGCCTGCGTGACCGCGAACACGCATTGCGTAAGGAGATGGATCGGTACGAATCCGCCGCCGCAAAGGCCGACGAGGAATACCGTCGCCATCTTGCGTCCGCGCAGCGCGCTTCATCAGCCAGCACCGCCAAAACCTATCTCAATTCGGCCGAACGCGCTCGCAAAAAAGCCTTGGGTGAAGCCGCTAAGGCAACCGCTGTCAGCAAGAAGCTTGCCGACAATTCACGAGACCAGACCAATAAGCGGCGGCAGCTTGAGGGCGCGCTGAAAAGCGAGCAGCAGGCCGCCGACCGGGAAACAGAAAAGCGGCGGCGCATGGAGAAAGATCACGCGAGGGAAGTCGCACGCCTGGCGACCCCCACCGTGCATTATGTCCATATCAAGCCAGCGGAGCCGGAGAAGCTGCGCGTTTGACGTGCGCCCCTGATTGTTACCAGTCAGAGGTAGAGTTCGGCTCCTTCATGATGGTTGGTTGAGGGGATGGCAAC
>NZ_JBELQC010000003.1:0-522955 GCF_046000505.1 Sphingomonas plantiphila
GTTGCCATCCCCTCAACCAACCATCATGAAGGAGCCGAACTCTACCTCTGACTGGTAACAATCAGGGGCGCACGTCAGCCTGTGGGTGCCTTATGGGGAATACCGTCACCTGAGAATCGTTTCCGATGACGGGAGCTTCGATGCACTTACTTTTGAGCAGCCGCGCGCGCGATGGGCACCTGCAAAAACCTGACCGAGCAGTGTCCGCAATGGGGTCGTTTGCTGCCCGTCCGCTATTGGGGTCACGTGACACGCGCGCGAACCGCTGAAACTGGGTGGTTAGCTGCAGTCAGGTTGGGCATTTTACGAAAGTGAATTCCCACGCATCCCTTGGCAATTCTTTATGCTTCTCCGCCGCCGATGCGTGGAAGACGACAGCACTCCCATCGTCACCAAGCGTAATTACCGACTTTTGATCCTCAGAAACACCATCTTCACGAGTTATAACTTCGAGCTGGTGCGGACCGAGAGAACGGGCGGCAACGACGCGAACACTCGTAATGCCGTTACCCAGTTCGCTCTTGGAGAGTGACAAACCAAGACGCGCCTTCCGCGCGCACGTTTCGAAATCTTGCGAATAAAAGCCGACGAAGCGCTCTGGCATTTCTACCGGCGTGGTCTGACTCCCGAGAAGCGATATCAGAAACCACACAGCTACCATTTGCATCCCCTCCGCCCGCAGGAAGGTGACCGAAGCGGCTCTCGTCCGCAATGGGGTCGGCACCTGAATGGCAGGAAATCGCGGCGTTTGCGGAAAAGCAGCCCTCCCGGTGCCGACCCCACTGCGGACATTGGATGGATCATCACGAGGAGTTCGGAAAGAGATGCTCACAAGCAGCGGAAACTAAGGTTTTGACCCTCAATCCTGATCGCGCCCTTGGCAGGCGTTCCGGGCCAAGAGTCTGAATAATAGCAGCCCCCGTCCGAGTATCTCTTGTTTCTGAAGGTCCAAGAAATCTGCGGCCCTCCTTCGCCTGTGAGCCGCCCGTTAAACCTCTTAATTCCTTTGGGTTGCAAATCACCAAGGTCCCAAACGGATTGGCCATCGCTGATCGTGACGGAGAACACCGGCTCGTCGGTATTGTTCACAATATCCAGATCGCTGCGGGTGTCGCCGCACCCTACCAATCCGGCCGCAACCAATATGCATGTCGCGGTTCGAGCGAGTGTCAGATTGCTGCTCCCTTAAAATGTAGCCTACCCTTCAACTGTGAATTGGCAATGGCGGCTTTCCACCCAATTGTTGACATTCTGCGCCCAGCGAAGCCTGCCTGAAAGCCGACGTGCGGCTTTGACCCGTTTTTCGCCAAGACCTGACATTCTGCAACCGGCCAGTTCCGGACACATGGGCCCGGCATGGTCGTGCACGCACTAG
Organism: Sphingomonas plantiphila; assembly: GCF_046000505.1. NCBI lineage: Bacteria > Pseudomonadati > Pseudomonadota > Alphaproteobacteria > Sphingomonadales > Sphingomonadaceae > Sphingomonas > Sphingomonas plantiphila. Next base: position 1,376 of record NZ_JBELQC010000003.1, read on the forward strand.
GCTGTTCGTCGAATCGGCACGACCTTCGGCGTTCTCGGTGCCCCGCAGAAGCTGCTCCAAGCATCCATGAGCTTGCGCCGCTTCTCGAACAGGTCGCCGCGCCGATAGGCGGCCTCGGCCTTGTTTGCGATGGTATGAGCTAATGCGATCTCACAAACCTCGTGCGGGAAGCTGGTTTCCTCCGACGCCCAGTCCCGGAATGTCGAGCGAAAGCCGTGCACGGTGACATCGACGTTCATTCGACGGAGCAGCATCGCCATCGCCATTGAGGAGAGCGGCGTCCCCGGCTTGGAGCCGGGAAAGACAAACCCCTCAGTGTCGAGTTCTTCCATCGCCTCGACGATCTCAGTCGCGCGTGGCGATAGCGGCACGCGGTGTTCGCGTCCCGCCTTCATCCGCACGGCCGGCACGGTCCACAACCTGTTCTGCAGATCGATCTCGTTCCAGCGCGCGCCGAGCACCTCGCCCGACCGCGCAGCCGTGAGAATTGTGAACTCCAAGGCGCGTGCGGCCGTCGCGCTGCGCCCCCTCAAATCCTCCATGAACGTCGGTGCCGCAGTGTAGGGCAGTGCGGCATGATGGCCGCGTGACAGCCGTTGGCGCTTGGGCAGAAGCTGATCCAGGTGACCGCGCCAGAGCGCCGGGTTCTCGCCAGACCGATACCCTTTGGCCTTGGCTGCGCTCAGCACATTCTCGATCCGGCCACGAAGCCGCTCGGCGGTTTCCGGCGTGCGCTTCCACAGCGGCTCCAGCACCCCGAGGATCTCGTGCGTGCCAATTTCGTCGATCGGGCGGTGTCGAAGTGATGCTGCATATTTGGTCAGCGTCATCTTCCACTGTGCGGCATGCTTGGGATTGCGCCAGGACGGCGTCATTGCCTCGACATAGGCATCAGCAAAGTCTCCGAAGTTCGGGACACCCTTGAGCTTGTCGCGCTCAGCCTTGGGATCACCGTCAGCGGCAAGGATGGCACGCAGCGCAGCGGCCTCTGTCCGGGCGGCTGCGAGCGACATGTCCCGCCCGCCTCCAAGGCCAAGCTCGGCGCGCTTCCCGCGCCGGGTATACATGAAAATCCAGCGCCGCCGCTTGGCGTCGTCGATGAAGAGATAGAGCCCGCCACCATCCGAATGTCGGCCGGGCGCAGTCAGCTTCGCAGCCTGAACCGCTGTCAGCTTGTTGAGTGTGCGCGCTGCCATCTCGATGTCTCCGCCGAACCTTTTGGGTCCCACTTTCGGTCCCACTTTGTAGGTTAGATGAAGCGAAATGTCGAGGAAAGCCTTCGGACGTCAAAATCACCAAACCACTGGAAAGCATTGGAAATATGGCACTTCACCGGCTGCGGAGAAACGTCATGAAACAGGGGGTTCGAATTCCACCCTCTCCGCCACTATTTCTGTCGCCCGTTACACCGGCAGCGCGGTGGTCGACTTGATCTCCGACAGCGCCACCGTCGAATTGATCTCCTGCACACCGGGCAGACGCGAGAGCTTCTCGAAGAAGAAACGCTCATAGGCCTCGATATCGGCCGCGACGACGCGCAGCATGAAGTCGACGGTGCCCATCAGCACATAGCATTCGAGCACCTCGGGCAGCTCGTGGATCGAGGCGGAGAATTCGTCGAGATTGGCGCGGCCATGGGCGTTGAGCTTCACCAGTGCGAACACCTGGGCGTTGAGGCCGATCTTGCGGCGATCGAGCAAGGCGACGCGGCCCTTGATATAGCCTTCGCGTTCCAGCCGGTCGATCCGCCGCCAGCAGGGCGAGGCGGACAGGCCCACCTCCTCCGCGATCGCGGCGGTCGATTGCGCGGCGTCCTGCTGAAGCGCGCGAAGAATCTTGCGGTCGTAGGCGTCGAGCGGATCCGGCATGATCTGACCTCTCTTTCGGGAAAACACGGTCAAATTTAGCGCGATCGATCATGTCAGGGAAGAATCGGGTCAGAAATTTCGCCTTCTGCCGACTATTCTGAAGCGTATCGCGTTCGAAGGGTTCCGTTATGCTCGATCACACTGCTCCGATGCCTCCCGAAGAAGTCCTGCGGCTCGATGATGCCGAGTCGGGTCTTTCGGGCGTGATCGTCATTCATTCGACGGGTCTGGGGCCGGCAGCGGGCGGTTGCCGTTTCCACCGCTACGTGTCCGATGCCGCCGCAGTGACCGACGCGATGCGGCTGGCGGAGGGAATGAGCTACAAGAATGCACTTGCCGGCCTGCCATTGGGTGGCGGCAAGGCGGTGATCCGGATGCCCGACGGCCCGTTCGACCGCGCGTCCCTGTTCCGGGCGTTCGGTCGCGCAGTGGCTTCGCTCAACGGCCGCTATGTCACCGCCGAAGATGTCGGCACCAGCGTCGACGATATGCTGAGCGTCGCCGATACGACGCGGGACGTTGCCGGGCTGCCGGCCGGGCAGGGGGCTGCGGGGGGCGATCCCTCACCCTGGACCGCGCTGGGCGTGTTCCGCGCGATGGAGGTCGCGACACGGCGCCATCTGGGCGCGGACCTGCCCGACGTGACCGTCGCGGTACAGGGGTTGGGGCATGTCGGCTTCGCACTGTGCGAGCTGTTGCATCAGGCGGGGGCGCGGCTGCTGGTCGCCGAACCGCGCGCCGCCGTGGCGGAGCAGGCGGCGGAGCGGTTCGGTGCGACGGTGATGCCATCCGATGCGCTGTTCGATGCGCAGGCCGAAATCTTCGCGCCATGCGCATTGGGCGGGGCGATCGATGCCGGGTCGGCACGTCGGCTGCGCGCTGCGGTGGTCTGCGGCGCCGCGAACAACCAGCTCGCGACGCCGGCGGAGGGTGTGACGCTCGCGGAACGCGGCATCCTCTATGCGCCGGACTATGTCGTGAACGCGGGCGGCATCATCAACGTCGCCGCCGAACATCTCGGCTGGGGCGCGGACGCGGCGCGCGCACGGGTCGAGCGGGTCGGCGAGCGGTTGGCGGAGGTGCTGGACTTCGCCGCCGCGAACCGGCTCGCGCCGCATGTCGCCGCCGACACGCTCGCCCGCTCGATCATTGCCAGCGGCTCCAGGCAACCCGGCCTGGCCGCCTGACATGGCCGATCCGGATGGCGGCGGCACGGCGACGTTCGTCGTGACCGCAGCGCGCTGCCCGCAACTGCTGTGCCGACTGGTCGGACTGTTCGCGCAGCAGGACCGGCTGGTCCATTCGCTGCGGGTCGACACGCTGCCGCGCAGCGTTCGCGCGTCGATCACCGTGACCGGAATCGATCGCGACCGTGCAGAGATCATCCGCCACAAGATGGGCGCGATCGTCAGCGTGCGGACCGTACGGTTGCGGTTTGCCTGACCCGTCGCCTAGCTCCGCGCACTTTAGCACGCAGCATTTGACAATTCTCTAAATAGGATCATCATCCTCCAATCAGGACGATTCACCGTATCACGACGCATTCGGCCTCGTGTGCGGCAATGGCAATCGCATGGCTATCGGCCAAGGGGAAGGGGGACAAGTCTCCATGTGGAAGCATAAGGTGAAACTCGCGGTCGCGGCATTGCTCGCAATGACCGTCGCGATACCCGCATCGACGCAGCAGGCGCCGCTCGTGCCGAATCCGGCCTCGGTCCCGGTAGAGGAGACCGCGTCTCCCGTCGCACCCGCCGGGCTCGACCGACTGACCAAGAGCGACGTCGATACCTGGCTCGATGGCTACATGCCCTATGCGCTGGCACGCGGGGACATCGCCGGGGCCGTGGTGGTCGTCGTCAAGGACGGCGCGGTGCTGACGCAGCGCGGCTTTGGCTATTCGGACGTCGCCAAGCGCACCCCGGTCGATCCCGAAAAGACGCTGTTCCGTCCCGGATCGACGTCGAAACTGTTCACCTGGACCGCGGTCATGCAGCAGGTCGAGGCAGGCAAGATTGATCTCGACACCGACATCAACAAATATCTCGATTTCGAAATTCCCCCCTATCAGGGCAAGCCGATCACGATGCGCCATCTGATGACGCACACGGCCGGGTTCGAGGAGATCATCAAGGGTCTGCTCGCGTTCGACATCAAGCTCAAGCCGCTGGGCGACATCCTCAAGGAGCGGATCCCGGAGCGGATCTACCTACCCGGCACCACGCCCGCTTACTCCAACTACGCGACCGCGCTGGCCGGCTATATCGTCGAGCGCGTGTCGGGCGTGCCGTTCGACGACTATATCGAACGCAACATCTACAACCGGGTCGGCATGCAATATGCGACCTTCCGCCAGCCGCTGCCCGACACGCTCAAGCCGTTCATGTCGCAGGGCTATGAACTGGGATCGGGCAAGGCGCAGCGCTACGAACTGATCGGCCTGGCACCGGCCGGCGCGATGGCCGCAAGCGGCGGCGCGATGGCCAAGTTCATGCTCGCCTTCCTCAACGATGGCGGCCCGCTGCTGAAGCCCGAAACGACCAAGCAGATGCTCACCGCGCAGAATCTGAGCGTGAAGGGCAGCAACCAGATGGCGCTCGGCTTCTACGAAGAGTGGGTCAACGGCCGCCGCGCGGTGGGTCATGGCGGCGACACCGTCTATTTCCACACCGACCTCAAGATTTTCCCCGCCGAAAAGATCGGCGTGTTCGTGTCGGTCAACAGCTCGGGCAAGGATGGCGCGCCGGGTGCGGTGCGCAGCGCGCTGATCGATGGCTTTGCCGACCGCTATCTTCCCGATCCGAACGCCAAGCCGCCGGTCGAACTGGCGACGGCGAAGGAGCATGCGAAGCTGCTCGTCGGCAGCTGGACCAACAGTCGCCGGGTGGCATCCAGCTTCGCGTCCTTCGTCTATCTGCTGGGCGAGGAGAAGATCGGCCTGGATGCCGACGGACGCCCGCTCATCGGCGGCGTGCCGACGCTGGGCGGTGCGCCGCGCAAGTGGATCGAGGTCGAGCCGTTCGTGTGGCAGGACGCCTATGGCCATGAGCGGCTGGTGGCTGAGGTGCGCGACGGCCAGATCGTCCGCTGGACCTTCAACATGGTCTCGCCGTTCATGGTCTGGGACCGGACCCCCTGGTACGCGTCCGGATCATGGCTGATCCCCGCGTTGCTGTTCGCGCTCGCCGTGATCCTGATCACCGCGCTCGCCTGGCCCGCAGGATGGATCGCGCGCAAGCGGTTCGGTGCGCAGCTCGCGCTCACCGGACGCGCGCGCACCGCCTATCGCCTGGCACGCGGGTTCAGCTGGCTGGTGCTGTTGGTGTTGGTCGGCTGGCTGATCGTCGTCACGGGGATCGAGAATTTCGACTCGCACGGCAAGAATGACTGGCTGATCCTGCTGTTGCAGGTCGTCGGAACGCTGGGCTTCTTCGGGCTGCTCGGCGCTGCGGGGTGGAACCTGTGGCTGGCCTTCACGGGCAAGCGCGGCTGGTTCTCGAAATTGTGGTCGGTCCTGCTCGTCCTCGCCGCCTTCTTCCTCCTGTGGGTGGCGCTCGTGTTCAAGCTGATCAGCTTCGGCGCCGCATATTGACCGCTCAGGGCGGCGCGGTTCGCCGACCGCGCCGCCGGCTCATTGCGATTGACAATTATCCATTCGGGATAATAGCATCCCAATCAGAAAAAACTGCGCGTCTGCCGGCGTGACAGTCAGACCAGGGAGATTCAAATGACACGCCATGTCGCCGTCCCCACCCGCATCCTGTTGACCCTCTCGACCGCCGTCGCCGCGCTCGCGCTGCCGTCCGTGGCAAGCGCGCAGGACAGCGGCGTCACCGTCGATCGCGACGAGGTGGTCGTCACCGCGCAGAAGCGCGAGGAGAACATCCTCGAGGTCCCGGTCTCGATCAGCGTCGTCGGCGGCGAACAGCTGGTCGACCAGGGCGCGTCCTCGCTTGCGGACTATGCCGGCTATGTCCCCGGAATGCAGATCGGAAGCGCGGGCACGCCCGGGCAGTCGACGATCACGCTGCGCGGTGTCGCACCGCTCAGCGGGGCGCAGACTGTCGGCATGTATCTCGACGACGCCCCGGTGGGATCGAGCAGCATCTACAACCGCGCAGGCAGCTTCTCGCTCGACCTGCTGCCCTACGACATCGAGCGCGTCGAAGTCCTTCGCGGCCCGCAGGGTACGCTGTACGGCGCCAGCTCGATCGGCGGGCTCGTCAAATATGTCACCGTTTCGCCGAGCACCACGCGCACCAGCGTGCGCGGCGGCGTCGAACTGTTCGGCATCGATGGCGCGGGCGATATCGGCTGGGCCGCGAATGCGATGATCAATGCGCCGCTCGTGCGCGACAAGATCGGCGTGTCGGGCAGCTTCTCGTACCGCAAGACCCCCGGTTACGTGAACAGCGTGAACAATCCGGGCCTCGATGATCAGAACGACTATGTGCAGAAGGGCGGTCGCGTCGCGGTCCTGTTCCAGCCGAGCGAGGCGCTGAGCGTGAAGCTGAGCGGCATCTGGCAGTCGATCGACGCCGACGGCAACGGGCTCTACGCTGCCGATCTGACCGGTCGGCGCCTCGGCGATGGCGAGAGCTACAACAATTATGTCGCCGAACCCTTCACCACCGATCTCGAATTCTATGCCGGCACCATCGATTATGACTTCGGCGGGGTCAGCGCGACGTCGGTCACCACCTGGAGCCGCCGGACCGCGGTGCAGGTTCAGGACGCGAGCTATGCCTTCGGCGTGCTGTTCCCGCTGCTGACCGGCGGTGCGATCGATCCCGGCATCACGCCGTTCGAGATCCAGCTCGGCCTCGACAAGTTCACGCAGGAAGTGCGCCTCGCCTCGACCGGCGGGGGCATGTTCGAATGGCTCATCGGCGGCTTCTACACGCACGAAGACAGCAGCAACGCACAGCTGGTCCGCTCCTACGACATGACGGGGGCGCCGATCGCGGCGCTGGATCCGCTGGCGACGATCGCGCTGCCCGCAACCTACAAGGAATACTCGCTGTTCGGCAACGCGACCGTGCGCTTTAGCGACCAGTTCCACCTCACCGGCGGATTGCGCTGGGCGCGCAACGAACAGACCTTCCGCCAGATCAGCTCGGGCGCGATCGTGCCCACCGCGGACGATCCCGGCACGTCCGAGGAAGATGTCTTCACCTACAGCATCAGCCCGCAATTCCACATCAACGACAGCGCCATGCTCTACGGCCGGATCGCCAGCGGCTATCGTCCCGGCGGCCCCAATGTCATCGTCCCGAACGTGCCGCCCAGCGTGGATTCGGATACGCTCACCAACTATGAAATCGGGTTCAAGGCGGAGCTGGCGGACCGCGCGGTCACGGTCGACATCGCCGCCTTCTACATGGACTGGAAGGACATTCAGGTTACCCGCGCATTCGGCGGGGTCAGCGGCCAGGCGAATGGCGGCCAGGCGGTCAGCAAGGGCATCGAAGGCTCGCTTCTGCTGCGCCCCAGCCGCGGCCTGAGCGTCACCTTGATCGGGTCCTATACCGACGCGCATCTGTCGGAAGACGTGCCTGAAATCGGCGGCGTCGACGGCGATCGCCTGCCCGCTGTGCCGGAGTTCAGCGGGGCGATGCGGGTCGATTACAATTTCGACCTGGGGGGCAATCTCAGCGGCGATGTGGGTATCGGCCTGCGCCATGCCAGCAGCCGCCTGTCGCTGGTCGAAAGCGATCCGCTGGCGGTGCGTGCGCGGCCCTACACGTCGGTCGATCTGAATGGCGCGATCAATATCGGCGAAAGCTGGAAGGTGCGCGCCTACGCCCGCAACCTGTTCAACGACGAGGGCGAGTTGACGCGCGGCTTGCTGACCGACGGGCTCAATCAGCCGAGCTTCCTGTCGATCACGCCGATCCAGCCACGCACGCTCGGCGTGGCGCTCGAACTCGCATTCTGATCGCGCGGGATATGAACGCACCCTTTTCGGCGAGCGCTGGCATGTCGATGCTGCCGCACCCCTATCTTCTGTTCCTGGGGGACACCGAACAGGCAGGGTTCGCCAAGACCGCCTTCGGGCTGCGCGACTGGGCGGCGGACAAATGCGTCGGTGAGCTTCGGCTGACCGACGCGACCGTCTCGACCGGACTGACGGCGATGAGCCCGGCGGAGGCGCGATCGCGCGGGGCACGGGCGATGGTGATCGGGGTCGCGAACCAGGGCGGGGTCATCCCCCCGGCCTGGCGCGCGTCGCTGGTCGAGGCGCTCGAAGCGGGCCTCGATCTGATCGCGGGGATGCATATGCGCCTCGCCGACCTGCCCGAGGTCGCGGCGGCAGCGAAGCGGCTGGGCCGGCGCCTGCACGACGTTCGCGTGCCGCCCGCCAATATCCCCGTCGCGAGCGGGCGCAAGCGCAGCGGCAAGCGTCTGCTGACCGTCGGAACGGATTGCGCGCTGGGCAAGAAATACACCGCGCTCGCACTTGCCGGTGCATTCGCGGAGCGCGGCATCGACGTCGATTTCCGCGCGACCGGCCAGACCGGCATCATGATTTCGGGCGGCGGCATCCCGATGGACGCCGTGGTCTCGGATTTCGAGGCGGGCGCGGCCGAAATCCTGTCGCCCGACGCCGCCCCGGACCATTGGGACGTGATCGAGGGGCAGGGGTCGCTGATCCATCCGGCCTATGCCGCGGTCTCGCTGGGCCTGCTGCATGGCAGCCAGCCGGACGTGTTCGTCGTCTGTCACGAACCGGGCCGCACGCATATGCTGGGCACGGCCGGCTATCGCCTGTTGCCGGTGCAGGAGATCGTCGACCTGACCATCGCGCTCGGCCGGCGGACCAATCCCTCGATCCGCTGTGGCGGCTTTTCCTTCAACACCTCCGCGCTCGACGCGGACGCCGCTGAGGATCTGATGGCGCGGGAGAGCGAGCGGCTGGGACTTCCGGTCGCCGATCCGGTGCGGGGCGGACCTGCTTTCGACGCACTGGTCGCGAGCTGCCTCGCATGAGCGCGCCGGTCGCCTCGCCCAGCCGCTTCCAGCGCTTTCTGCTTCCGGGACTGGCATTCAAGGGCGTGGTGATCGGCGGCGGCTATGCCACCGGACGCGAACTCGCCGAATTCTTCGTGCCGAGCGGGCCGCAGGGCGGGCTGTGGGGCATGGTGCTGGCGATGGCGATCTGGAGCGCGGTCTGCGCCGCCACCTTCGCCTTCGCGCATCTGACGCGCAGCTACGACTATCGCAGCTTCTTCCAGCGTCTGCTGGGGCCCGGCTGGATCGTGTTCGAGATCGTCTACATCCTGCTGCTCGTGCTGATCCTTGCCGTGGTCGGCGCGGCGGCGGGAGAGATCGGGGCGAGCTTCGGCGCACCATCGGTCCTCGGCACGCTGATCCTCGCCGGCACGATCGCGGCGGTGGCGAGCTTCGGTACGGAGTCGGTCGAGCGCCTGTTCAAATACGCCTCGATGCTGCTCTATCTCGTCTATGCGCTGTTCGTCGTGATCGGGCTGTGGCTGTTCGGCGACGCGATCGCGACCAACATCGCGACGCCCGCCCCGACCACCGGCTGGTTCATGGGCGGCGTCGCCTATGCCGGATATAATCTGGTCGCGGCGGCGGTGGTGCTGCCGATGACGGCGCATTTCACCAGTCGTCGCGATGCAGTGCTCGCCGGAACCATCGCCGGTCCGCTGGCGATGCTGCCCGCGCTCGGCTTCTTCCTGTGCATGCTCGCCTTCTATCCGGGAATCGCGGACGAAACCCTGCCCTCGGCGTTCCTGCTGGGACAGATGGGCCTCCCGTTGTTCACGGTCGCGTTCCAGGCGATGATCTTCGCCGCGCTGCTCGAGACGGGGACGGGCATCGTCCATGCCGTCAACGAACGCGTCGCGGGGGTGTGGCAGGCGAAACGCGGCACCACGCTCGGCCCGCGCCCGCGCGCCGGCATCGCGCTCGCGCTGCTGCTCGGCTGCGCATTCGTCGCGACCAGCATCGGGCTCGTTGCCCTGATCGGCGGGGGCTACCGGCTGCTCGCCTATGCGATCCTGGCAGTGTTCGTACTGCCGCTGATGACCTTGGGCGTGTGGCGCATCGTGCGCGCGCGTCCCGAACAGGAGACACCCGCATGATCCGGATGCTTGTCGCGCTGCCCGCGCTGCTGCTCGCCACTGCGCTTCCCGCTGCCGCCGAACTGCCCAAGGGGTTCGAGGAACAGGTCGAGACGCTGCGCCAGCAAAGCGGCGCGCCGGGCATCGCGCTCGCGGTCGTCGAAAAGGGCAAGGTCACGCTCGCCAAGGGCTGGGGCATGCGCAAGCTCGGCGGGAGCGAGAAGGTCGACGCCGACACGATCTTCCAGACCGGGTCGACCGGAAAGGCGTTCACCGCCGCCGCGCTTGCCATCCTCGTCGATCGCGGCAAGATCAAGTGGGACGACCGGGTGATCGATCACATGCCGTGGTTCCGCATGTACGACCCCTGGGTCACGCGTGAGATCACCATCCGCGACCTGCTGGTCCATCGCAGTGGCCTCGGCCTCGGCGCCGGCGACCTGCTGTTCGTCCCGCGCGGCAGCCTGTCGCGCAAGGAGACGATCAAGCGCCTCGCACACATCAAGCCGGCCTACAGCTTCCGTTCGCGCTATGCCTATGACAACATCCTCTACGCGGTCGCCGGACAGCTGATCGAGGAAGTCAGCGGCAAGAGCTGGGAAGATTTCATGGCGCAGGACGTGTTCGCCGCGGGCGGCATGACCAGCGCGACGGCGAACTACGAAACCCGGCTCGCCAATCCCAACCGCGCACAGCCGCATGCCCGCATCGCGGGGGCGGTGCGGGGCGATGGCCCGATCTCGATGCTCGACGAGCGCGCGGCGGAACTGGGCCGCGCGGCGCTCCCCGCCGGCGGCCTTGCGCTCAGCGCCAACGACCTTGCGCGCTGGCTGCAGATCCAGCTCGGCCAGGGCGCACTGCCCGATGGCGGGCGGCTGTTCAGCGCGGAGCAGGCGGCGGAAATGTGGAAAGGGGTGACGCCGATGCCGATCGCGCCGATGCCGCCCTCGCTCGCGCCGCTGACGCCCAAGTTCAGCAGCTACGGGCTTGGCTGGAACGTCACCGACTATCGCGGGGTGCGCGTGATGTCGCATGGCGGCGCGGTGTTCGGGGCGATCGCCTATGTCATCCTGCTGCCCGACCAGGAGGTCGGCATCGCCGGGGTCGTCAATGCCGAGGAGACGGCGCTGCTGCGCGGCGTGATCCAGACGCTGGTCGATCATTATCTCGACGCGCCCGATCAGGACTGGCCGACCCGCTTCAACACCTTCATCGAACAGCGGGTGAGCGGCGCCAAGGCCGCGCTCGCCACCAAGCGTGCCGCACCCGCCAAGGTCGGGCCGTCGCTCGCGCTGGATCGCTATGCCGGCACCTATCGCGATGCCTGGTATGGCGATGTGGTCGTGGCCAAGGGCAAGAACGGTCTCACGATCGATTTCACCACCACCCCGGCGATGAAGGGCAAGCTGGTGCACTGGCAGTATGACACGTTCGTCACGCGTTTCGACGACACGTCGCTCGAGCCGGCCTACGTCACCTTCGCGCTCGACGCGGAGGGCAAGGTGGAGCGGGTGTCGCTGAAGCCGGAAAGCCCGATCGCGGACTTCAGCTACGATTATCAGGATCTGGACCTGCGTCCGGTGGGAGCGGCCCAATGAAGCGTTTCTCGACCCTCGCATTGCTGCTTCTCGGTGCCTGCGCCACCACACCGGGACCGCAGACAGAAGACGCGGCGGCGCTGCACAAGCGGCTGCTTACGCTCGACACGCACATCGATACCCCCCTGCACTTCGACCGGCCGGGCTGGGATTTCGGCGCGCGGCACGATCCCGCGACCGACGTGGTCCAGGTCGATCTTGTGCGGATGGAGGAGGGGGCGCTCGATGGCGGCTTCTTCGCGATCTACACCGACCAGGGCCCGCTGACACCCAAGGGCTATGCCGACGCGCTCGCCTTCGCGCGCAAGCGCTCGGATTCGATCGACCGCACCATCGCCAAATTCTCCGATCGCATCGCCCCCGCATTCACCGCAGACGACGCGCGACGGCTAAATCGGGCCGGGAAGCTCATCGCGTTCAAGAGCATCGAGAACAGCTACCCCCTCGGCGAAAACCTCTCGCTGCTCACCGAGTTCTACAAGCACGGCGTGCGCCTTGCCGGCCCGGTGCACGGCAAGAACAACCAGTTCGCCGATTCATCGGGCGACACGCCGCGCTGGAACGGCCTCAGCCCGCTCGGGCGCCAATGGGTCGCGGAGATGAACCGGCTCGGCATCGTGATCGACGCCAGCCACGCCTCTGACGCCGCGTTCGACCAGATGGTCGAACTGTCGCGCGCACCGATCCTGCTCTCGCACAGCAGCGGTCGCGCTGCCTATGATCATCCCCGCAATCTCGACGATGCGCGCATCCGCAAGCTGGCGGCAAGCGGCGGCGCGATGTGCATCAGCACGATCTTCCTGTCCGAACTCAACCTCGACGGCGAGCGCGGCGAGCTGTTCGCGCGCTACGAGCAGATCGGCACGATGAACCCGGCGGAACAGGTCGCGCTCGCGAAGAAGTGGCGCGAACTCGACAAGACGCAGCCGCTCTGGGGCGCCGATTTCGAGAAATACATGGCGATGGTGCTTCACGTCGTGAAGGTCGCGGGCCCCGACCATGTCTGCTTCAGCGGCGACTGGGACGGCGGCGGCGGCATTCCGGGCCTCGAGGACATCTCGGCGCTGCCCAAGGTGACGCAGCGCCTCAAGGCGGCGGGCTATTCGAACGAAGACCTGGCCAAGATGTGGGGCGGCAACATCCTGCGCGTGGTGGCGGAGGCCCAGGCCAAGGCGGGCGGCTGACCGCGCGCTTCGACGGTGGCCGCGGCGTAACCCGGCAATCCACTTCGTCGCCTCGGCCCAGTTCCGGGGTCCATTTCGCCTCGCATCCGCCGCTCGAGCCTCTCGCCCCGAGCCTGCCTTTCGGTGGACCCCGGCACAAGGCCGGGGGACCCAACGGAGAATAGCTGCCGGTCAGTTCACGACCCCATTGCGGACATCCTCTCCTCCCCGTTTGGCGACTGAGATGCGCGGTTGCGCCTGTCACATGGGAAGGGCATGAAATCACAATGACGACAATCGCGGCACTTAATTGGAATGGCAGCACCGTCGCTGGCAGCAATACGGGTTACACTCTAGCCCATGACTCTGTCATTTCGAGCGGCGTTCCTCCTTGGGTCTTTTTTCAAGATTGGGCGCTTGGCTTCACAGGGTCCATGCTGGCTCTAAATGTCTGCCGCACCGCCTTATCTAAAGCTACTTCTAGTTTGACGACCGAGGGCGATGTCGCGACCGCAATTGGAAAGTGCCTCACTGAATACGACATTGGACACAAGGAAACCGGTGAACTCACCTGGTCATTTGGCATCTGGTGCATTTTGGTAAATCGTGATGGTAGAATTTGGGACTTGGATGAAAGCCTCTCTCTCGGTCCGATCCCAAAAAGGACCTTTTGGGCGCGGGGTTCTGGTGAGCGATATGCTCTCGGCGCGGCGAGGGCTATAATGGCATCAGCACCAGACTGCGGATGTGATGAGGTTGTGAGGCGATCGATAGAGGCTGCAACGTTCAATGACATCTACAGTCCTGGCGACCCATTTGTCGTAAATCTTTCAGCAGCCGCGCTGAAGCAATCTACGTAATCGCGCGTCGGCGCTAGTGGCAACTCCCCACCCAATAGCGGCCATTCAAACCTTCCGCCTAAGCGCGACCGCCGACGCGATCCCAACCCGCCCCGGCGCTCCGCCCTAAAGCGCCGACTTCGACCGCCGTTCGCCGTTCTGCTCAACCACTTCCTGACCCTGCAGGGTCATCAGCGATTCCATCAGCCGTTCCTCGGCGCTGGAGCACACGCCCAGCACCGTCGCTTCGTCGCAGCCCTCGGCCGCGATATAGGCGTGGCCCATGTTCGAATCGATGTAGATCGACTCCCCCTCGTGCAGCACCACGGGGTCGTAGAACTCGGTATGCACCTCGATCGCGCCTTCGAGGACGTAGATGAATTCTTCGCCCGAATGGCGCACCAGTTCGCCGAATTCCTCGACCGTGCGCGCGCGGATCTTGGTGATGATCGGGATCATCCGCTTCCGGCGCAGCTCGGTGTTCATGTAGAAATAGTCGTAATTCGCGGTCTCGACCCGCACCGCGCGGTCGATCTTGCCTACGCTGCGGCGCGCGGTCACCGGTTGCTGCTGCTGGTCGCCCGGCTCGGCGCTTTCGGCGAACAGCTCCGACATGCGCAGCCCCAGTCGCTGGGCGAGCTGGAGCAGCTTGTCATAGCTGAGCGTCAGGCGGTTGTGCTCGATCTTCGACAGCGTCGACACCGGGATGCCGGTCCGCTCGCTCATCTGCTTGAGCGTCCAGCCCTCCTGGCTGCGCAGGCGCCGCAGGAAACTGCCGAGGGTCGGGGTATCAGACATAAAGGGCGATCATCCGGGACTGCTGACGGTATTTCCGATCAGGATCATCGATCTTGATCGGCACCTTTACGTGCATAGCAGTGTCCCGCCACCAGACAATCCCGTTACGGACCTATCGTGGGTGCCGCCCCAGCCATCGTTTATCTAGCGCCTTGGTCCCCAGACGCTGTCGTCGCACGTGACCGTCCCGTCGCGATAGACGATCGACGGGGTGCGATCCGCCTTCAGGAAGGTCGGGCCGTCGAGATCGACGATCGTGCAGCGCTGCGCCAGGATGAAGGCCGGCGCCATCGACAGGCTGGTGCCGACCATGTTGCCGACCATGACGCCAAGGCCCAGTTCCTCGGCCTTGTCGGCCATCATCAGCGCCTCGGTCAGCCCGCCGCATTTGTCGAGCTTGATGTTGATGACGTCGAACCGCCCCTTCGCGCCCCCTACATCTTCGAGCGTCAGGATGCTCTCGTCGCCGGCCAGCGGGATCGGCGAGCTGTAGCCGTCGAGATCGGCCTCGCGCCCGCGCTTCAACGGCTGTTCGAGCAGGTCGACCTTCGCCTCGACCAGCACCGCGACCAGCGCGTCGAGCCGGTCGATCGTATAGCCCTGGTTGGCGTCGACCCCCAGCCAGACATCGGGCCGCGCCGCACGGATCGCGCGGACGCGATCGGCGTCAATCGCGTCGTCGCCGGTCAGCTTGACCTTGATCGCGCGCGCATCGGCCCAGCCGCGCGCGGCTTCTGCCATCGCCGCGGGATCGTCGGCGCCCAGCGTGAAGGTGGTGATCACCGGGTGCGGCGCGTCGATCCCGGCGATCTGCCAGACCGGCACGCCGGCGCGATCCGCCTCAAGCTCCCACAACGCTGCGTCGACCGCGTTGCGCGCGCCGCCCGCGGGCATCAGTTCGCGCAGGGCCGCGCGGTCGATGCCCGCCTCGATCGCGCCGCGTGCGGTCTCGATCGCGGCGAGCATATGGTCGACGTCATCGCCGAGATAATAGACCCCCGCCGCCTCGCCGCGCCCGCGCGCGCCGCCATCTTCCAGTGTGACGACGATGATATCCGACGTCTCGAACACATGGCCCGAGATGCGGAACGGCGCCTTGAGCGGCAGGCTCTCACGCGCGACGGTCAGCTTCATTCCTCAATCCTCGACATAGACATATTGATTCTGCTGCCCGTCGTTGATGGTCAGCGTGCGCTTGCCGTCCTTGACGCCGACCAGCGCCTCGACGCCGATACTGCCCGGCCCGACCGAGACGATCGAGACGGTGCCGTCGGCATTCTTGCGCGTGGCGATCGGGCCTTCGACGAACCCGGCCTTGATCCACTTGGCGCCGTTCTTCTCGCTGATCGTGATCTGGCCGACTGCCGGATCGACATAGTGACCGGCGAGGTTGCCGAGCACCGCAGGGTCGCCCGGATAGGTCAGGCGGCCGCGGCGGGCCTCGGCCCCGGCCTTGATCCGCGCCGCCGCGGCGGCGACGTCGCGCTCCGCCTCGGGCTGGCCGTCATAGAGAATCTCGAGCAGGCGGCGCAGCGTCGGCGCGAGCATCGATGCGCCCGGATCGCTGTTGGTAAGGATGATCATGCCGACGCCGCTCTCGGGCAGCGCGTACCAGTTGCTGTGATAGCCGAGCAGCGTGCCACCATGCGTCACGACGTTGACGCCCTTGGCGTCCATCTGGAACAGCCCCATGCCGTACCAGCTGTCGGGGCCGACCTGGACGCCCTTCTCGCGGCGCTTGAGGATGTTCGCCTCGCTGACGATGCGCTTGCCGTCGAGCACGCCCTTGCCCAGCTCCAGCTTGACGTAGCGGATCATGTCGGCGGTGGTAGCGAACGCCGCGCCCGCCGGGCGATAGGGATAGGGCGCCCAGTTGAAGTCGTTCGACATCAGCGTGACCTTGCCGTCGATGTCGAGGCCGTGCGGCGCCGCCCAGTTGCCGGCCATGCCCTCGGCATAGTCGAAGGTCGCATCCTTCATGCCCAGCGGCTTGAAGATCTTCTCCTCCATCGCCCGGTCATAGGCGGCGCCGAACTCCATCTTCGGATAGAGGATATGCCCGCCGACATAGCCGGCCGCGGACGCCAGCTGGTTGTTGTACTGGAACAGGTCGCCGAACTTGCTGGTCGGCATCGTCGCGGCGAGCTGGGTGAAGGTCGCCGCTGCCGGCTGCCCCTTGTCGGCGAGGATAAAGCCATAGTCCTTGCGCGGCAGGCCGGTGCAGGCGCAGATCAGATGCCGCACCTCTACCGACCTGGTGACTTCGTCGTTGCCCAGCCGGAATTCGGGATAGAGGTCGACGACCTTCTCGTTCCAGTCGAGCTTGCCCTCGTCGGCCAGCACCGACAGGAGCAGCGTCGTCATCCCCTTGGTGTTCGACGCGATCATGAACTTGGTATTTTCGTCGACCTTGGCCGACGATCCGAGCGCGCGGACGCCAAAGCCGCCCTGCCACAGGATCTTGCCGTCATCGATCAGCGCGAAGCCGACCCCCGGCACCTCGAGCGTCTGGCGCGCCTTATCGACGAAATCGGTGAGCAGCTTGATCCGCTCGGGGGTCAGTTCGTGCGCGGTTTTTCCGGCAAAGCTCTCGGCCTGATAGCCGGCGGGCTTGAGCGCGGCCTGCACCACCGACATCGCCGCCGAGCGTTTTGCGGCGGTACCCGCGCCGCCATCGACGATCAGCACGGTCCACGCCGTCCCCTTGCGCAGCGCGAGCGCAGAACGCACCGCGCGCTCGGTCGGCGCGACTTCGTAGGACAGCGCCAGCCGCTCGTCCCACCCATCGCCCGCCGGGACCGGTGTGGCGAGGCGCGGCTCGGGGCCGGCGGTACCACGAACCGCGGTCCATGCCTTGGCCGCCGCATCCTTGCCATCGGCCGCAGTGCCGACGTCGATTACCGAGATGCGCAGATCGCCTTCCGGCGCAGTGAAGGTCACCGTTTGTCCGCTGCGCGCGGCGGTCCAGTCCTTGGGCTGGACGAATTGCACGCCGGTCGCGGTCTTGCCGGACGTGTCGACGGCCACGGTCTGCGCGAGGGCGGCGGCGGGCAGGGTCATCAGTGCGAGTGCGGCGAGGAATTTCATGCGACCTCTCCTTGGCGTTGGAATCAGGGCTTTACGCGGTGGAACGCGACGTGCGGAAGCGAGCTCAGCGACATGCGCCACTTGCCCGCGCCGCCATAGAATTGCAGCCGCTCGAACGGACCGCCTGCGCGTGCGCCGGTGCGGCGCTCATACAGCTGCGGCCCGATCCGTTCCCAATGCGTTTTGGCGCCGTCGATCACCAGCGTGATCGCATCGGGTCCAGCGGCGACGACCTGCCAGTCGTTGTCGGGATCGGCCGGGCGCGCATAGTCGCGCCGGTTCATGCGATAGGCGCCGACCGGCACGCGCTCCCCCGCCGGAGCGGCGACGCGCGGTGCCGGGTCGACCGGGAACAGCCGACCGATCAGCGCCTCGGTCAGTTCGGTGCGGCCGCCATAGCTCCCCGCGCCGCCGGTCTCCGACACGAAGAAGCCCAGCCCCGCCTCGGGGGCGAGGATCATGTTCGAATGGAAGTCACCGGTATTGCCGCCATGGCCCACCAAACGCGGCCCCGCTTTGCGTACCACGAAGAAGCCGTGCGCCATTCCTTGCAGATCGGGCGCATTGGCGCGCGAATCCGACATCAGATAGGCAACCGACTTGGCGCTCAGGATGCGCTTGCCGTTCCACGCGCCGCCGCCCAGCATCGCGAGCATGAAGCGGCTCATGTCTGCGCCGCTGCTGCTTGCGGATCCCGCCGGCATCACCGGGCTGAACAGCTCGAACGGCTCTGCCACGAGCTTGCCGTCCTTGACCACATAGCCCTTCGCCATGCGCGGGGCGAGCGCGGCGGGCAACGGCTCGCGGAAGGTGGTCGAGGTCATGCCGAGCGGACGGAAGATGTGCTTTTCGACATAGTCGGGGAAGGGCATGCCCGACACCCGCTCGACGATATAGCCGGCGATCACGGAGCCATAGTTGGAATAGGAGGTCTCGGTACCCGCCGGCCATAGCCGTTGGGGAACGTGCGACTTCATCCATTGCTGATACGGCACCAGCCTGTCGACCGACGGCGCGGTCAGATCGCCGACGTCGCTCATGCCGACCGCGTGCGCGAACAGGTCGCGCACCCGGATCGGCTGGCCTTCGAACTCGGGAATCCTGAAGTCGAGATATTTGTTCACATCGGCGTCGAGATCGACCTTGCCCGCCTCGACCTGCTGGAGCAGCGCGGACCAGGTGAACATCTTGCCCGTCGAACCGGGGCGGAACAGGGTGCGCATGCCGTCGACCGGAATGCCCTTGTCGACATCGGCAAAGCCATAGCCGCGCGAGAACAGGATCCTGCCCTGATACACCACGGTGACGACCGCGCCGGCCACTTCGCGCGTCGCGATCTGCTGCGCCATCACGCCGTCGACGAAATCGGCGAGGCCGGCGATGCGGGCAGGGGGGATAGTATAGGTCGCGGCGGGCACGGGCGCGCGGCTGTTGGCGGCGGCGGGAAGCGCGGCGCCGATCAGCGCAAGCGCGGCGGTGGCGCGCAGCCAGGACGATGGTCGCTGCATCAGTTTCTCTCCCCTGAAATTCGGACGTACGGGATGCGCGGCGCCGGGTCGTTGCCCAGGCGCCGCGCCGCGATCATGCGAGGCAGCTCGCGACCAGCGCGTCGAATGCCGGTCCGCCGCGGATCGGGTCCGCAACCGGCAGCCCCAGCCGCTCGCTCTCGCGTGCCATCAGGTCGGTCGCCTCGGCATCGCTCAGCGCCGCGGTGTTGAACGAAAAGCCGCCGCAGCGGATCGCGGGGTTGGTGCGGCTGCCGAGCTTCATCGTCAGGTCGACGATCTCCTCGATGCTGGTCAGCGCATAGCTCGCCGTCCCGATCATCTCCGTGCGCCCCGGCTCGTGGCACACGACGAACACGTCCGGCTGGCTGCCGTGCAGCAGGCCGAGCGAGACGGCGGCGAAGGACGGGTGGGTGAGCGCGCCCTGACCCTCGATCACGTCCCAATGATCCGGCGCGGCGTCGGGCGACAGCAGTTCCGCCGCCCCCGCCTCGAAGTCGGAGACGACCGCGTCCATCGGAATGCCGCCGCCCGCGATCATGATCCCGGTCTGTCCGGTCGCGCGGAAATCGCTGTCCACGCCGCGCGCCGCGAATGCGCGCCACAGCGCCAGTGCGGTATATTTCTTGCCCAGCGCGCAATCGGTGCCGACGGTCAGCAGCCGCTTGCCGCTGCGCTTGCGTCCGCTCGCGACCGGGATATCGGCGGGCGGCACGCGCACATCGATCAGGCGGCGCCCCAGCCGCTCGGCGACATGCGCTAGGCCGGGAATGTCGGTCAGGCGCATGTGCATGCCGCTGACGATATCCAGCCCCGCCTCTAGCGCGTCGAGCAGCGCGGCGCGCCAGCTTTCGGGGATCGTGCCTCCGGGATTGGCGACACCGATCAGCAGCGACCGTGCCCCCGCCGACCGCGCCTCGATCGGCGTCATGCGCGTCAGGCCGGTGGTGACGTCCGCTTCCGTCAGCGCATATTCGCCGACGCACCGCTCGGGCGCCCAGTCGCGCAGGCCGAAGGCGGTCTTGGCGTAGCCGGATTCGCGCGTGTCGCCGAGGAACAGCAGATAGGGTTGGGGAAGCCCGGGCGCGGCGCGCTCGGGTGCGTCCGACGGAGCGGCCAATACCGATGCATTGCCCATGATCAGGCTCCCCAGGTCGCGGTCAGCAGACGCTGGAAATTGCCGCCCAGCACCGCCTTGATGTTCGCATCGGAATAGTTGCGGCGGATCAGCTCGTCGGTCAGCTCGTACATCTTGAGCGGGTGGTCGAACCCGTCGATGTCGATCTTCTCGCGAAAGGCATAGCTGTCCTTGTAGGCGCCGCGCAGCATCTTGTTCATCTCCGGCGGGGTGTCGTCATAGCCGTACAGATCGGAATCGGTGCCGATGCCGACATGGTCGATCCCGACCAGCTTCACGACATGGTCGATATGATCGGCATAGTTGCGGATCGTGGTGGGATCGGTCTTGCTGACGAAGTTGCGCACGCCGGTGATGCCCATCACGCCGCCCTTCGCCGCCAGCGCCCTGATCGCCTCGTCGGTCTTGACGCGGGGATGTTCGATCAGCGCGCGGCAGTTGCTGTGGGTGATCGCGATCGGCTTGGGCGAGATGGCGATGGCGTCGAGCGTGGTGCGATCGCCGCAATGCGACACGTCGACCAGCATGCCGACCTCGTTCATCGCCTTGATGATCTCGGCACCGAAGTCGCTGACCCCGCCGTCGACGCGGTCGGTGGAGCCCGAACCGATCCGGTTTTGCGAATTATAGGTCAGCTGTGCACAGCGCTGGCCCAGCTGGTAGAAGGTCTTGACGTCGGCGGGGCGCAGGAAGTGGTCGGCATTCTGCAGGCCCATGATGACCGCGACCTTGCCGTCCTGCTTGGCGCGCAGGATATCGGCGAAGCTGCTGATCCCCGTCAGCACATGGCTGTTGCGCGCGACGTAATTGCCCCAGATCGCGAAGAATTCGAGCGCCGATTCGCGCGCATCGGGCCCGCCGAGCCCGACTGCATGGTGGATCGCGTTGATCCCGCTGGCGCGGAAGTCCGCCGCCATCTGCTCGCTCATCGGCTTGGCGTAGAATTCGGGGCCGAACTCGATCTTGATCGGCGCGAGCATGTCGACGACCACCGACTCGCGCACCAGTTCGATCGCGCGCTTCGAATAGCTGCGTCCGGTCACCGGATTCACCTGAAAGCTGGCACGGGCCACATGCGGAGCCGCGATCGCCGCAGCCCCCATGGCGCCGATGGCATGACGACGTGATATCCGCATCACCTTCCCTCCCGAATTCTCTGATAAGGACGCTATAGTCCCAAACGGAAAAGGTCAACGACCAGATTCGGATGGAATGGCAGTCGGAAAGCAGGTCGCGCGAAGGCGTGTCGCGAAGCCTCAACTTATCAGCTTTCCCGGAAAAATTGCGCAAAAAGGTCCTTCAATGAAATATATTGTCCGGATCAGGACAATATGTCACTTTCGTTGCGGGAGAGGATGGCCGTCCGAGAGGCGAGCCAACACAAGGGGAGACAATATGCGCAACCTCGTATCCGGTCTGGGACGGACGATTGCCCAGGGAAGCAGCGCTGCCGCGATGGTTGCAGCGATGATCGGCGCGGTGCCTGCATTCGCGCAGACGGCTGATGCGGCGCCAGAAGCCGAATCGGAAAAAGAAGTCGTCGTTACCGGATCGCGCATCTCGCGCGACGGCTTCGATCAGCCGACCCCGACGACGGTGATCGGCACCGAGGAACTTCGCCTTGGCCAGCGCCCGAACCTGCAACAGGTGCTCAACGATTCGCCTGCCTTCCGTCCCACGGTCACCACGCAGGTGTCGGTCGGCAATACGTCGAGCGGCAGCGCACCGGTCGATCTGCGCGGGCTCGGCACCAACCGCACGCTGACGCTGGTCAACAAGCGCCGCTTCGTCGGCAACAACAACCTCAACTATGTTCCGATGGGATTGGTCGACCGGGTCGAAGTCGTGACCGGCGGTGCATCGGCGGCGTGGGGCTCGGACGCAGTCGCGGGCGTGGTCAACATCATCCTCAAGGAGAGCTTCGAAGGCGTGACCGTCGGCGGAGTCAGCGGCATTTCCTCACGCGGGGACGGCGCGCGCTATGGCGGCGACATCACCGCCGGCACGTCCTTCGCCGATGGGCGCGGTCAGATCCTGTTTGGCGCGGAATATGTGAAGGACGAATCGATCCCGGATCGCAACTCGCGCGATCGGCTGGGCAGCGCGGGGATCGTGCGCCTCAACCCGACGTCCGCGACCGATCTGCGTCAGATCCTGGTGCCCGACGTCAATTACGGCAACCAGACGCCCGGCGGTCTCATCACGACCGGTGTCCTGGCCGGCCAGATGTTCAACGACGATGGCACGCTGCGCACCTATCGCCCCGGCACCTCGGTCAATTCCAATCCCGCGATCCGTTTCCCGTCGCAGGTGATCGGCGGCGCCGACGCGGTCGGCCTCTATGACGTGATCGCGGTGACGACCCCGCTCGAACGCATCAGCACCTATGGCCGCGCGACCTATGACTTCGGTGCGGTGAAACTGTGGGCCGACGTCACCTATGGCCGGTCGAAATCGAAATATCCCTTCCTGCCCGACATCGGGCTTGGAGCGCAGACGATCTCGGCGACCAACCCGTTCCTGTCGCAGTCGATCCGCACGGCGCTCGCCAATGCCGGTGAGACAAGCTTCACGCTGGGCCGTCTCTACACCGGGCCCTACAGCCTGATCTATGACGGCACGCGCGAACAGAAAGAGGGCGCGATCGGCGTCAATGTCGATCTCGGCGGCAGCTGGAAGGCCAGCGCCTATTACAGCCATGGCGAGGTCGATCAGGCGCAGCGCATCCGCAACGCGCGCATCGTTTCGAACTTCAACAAGGCGATCAACGCGGTGTCGAGCGGCGGCCAGATCGTGTGTGCGGTCAACGCCGATGCCAGCACCGCCAACGACGATCCGGCATGCCGCCCGCTCAACCTGTTCGGCCTCAACGCGGCCTCGCCCGAAGCGCTCGCCTATATTCGCGGGACGCAGCAGAACGACACCACCAACAAGCTCGACGCGGCCTCGGTCGAAGTGCAGGGCGACCTGTTCTCGCTATGGGCCGGGCCGGTGACGGTGGTGCTCGGCGCGGAAGGGCGCTGGGAGGAGCAGCGGTCGGTCAGCGGCGCGCCGGATCTCGCCGGTGCCTATGGTCCGATCAACCTCTACGGCTCGCCGGTCAGCGGCGGCTATGACGTGCAGGAAGGGTTCGGCGAAGTCGCGCTCCCGCTGTTCGATGTGGAGGGCACGGCCAAAGTCGACCTCAACGGTGCCGCGCGCTATTCGGACTATAGCCGCAGCGGCGGCATCTGGTCGTGGAAGGGCGGGGCCACCGTCAGCCTGTTTGATATGCTGTTGCTGCGGGGCACGCGCTCGCGCGACATCCGCGCACCGACCATCACCGAATTGTTCAGCAGCCGCTCGATCAACATCGGTCCGTTGGTGGATCGCGACACCGCCGGGCGACAGGCGGCCAACCCGGCCTACAACCCCACGCCTGCGGGGGTGACCACCTATAGCGGCGGCAATCCCGACCTGGTGCCGGAAATCAGCTACACGACCACGTTCGGCGCGACCTTCTCGCCGAAATTCCTGCCCGGCTTCAACCTGTCGGTCGATTATTACGACATCGAGATCCAGGGCGCGATCACCACGCTCTCCGCTTCGAACCTCACGCTCGCCTGCGCGAACGGCAGCGCCGCCGCGTGCGATCGGATCACGCGCGACGCGACCGGCACGGTGACCGAAGTGCGGTCGAACTCCCAGAATATCGCGGTGTTCGAAACCAGCGGGTTCGATATCGAGGCGTCCTACGTCACTTCGATGTCGCGGATCGCCAACATCCCGGGCACGCTGCGCATCCGCGCGCTGGCGACGCATGTCCGCGACTTCGTGATCGATACCGGCGTGTCGCGCGTCGATACGGCCGGCGATGTCGGCGCAGGCACGGGCAACGCGATCCCAAGCTGGCGCGGAACGTTCAGTGTCAGCTATCAGAACGACAGCATGGGGCTCGACGCGCGCGTGCGCTATGTCGGCGCGGGCAAGTTCAACAGTCAGCTCGACCAGTCGGTCAACCCGACAGGCTATCTGGTGAACAACGACATCGGCGCCTATGCCTATCTCGATCTCGGCGCGCAGGCGAAGGTCGCGGACCGACTGACCCTGTCGCTCAACGTCAACAACGTGCTCGATCAAAAGCCGCCGCTCAGCCCGGTCGGCCCGGTCTTCTACGATGCGATCGGCACCTATTTCTCGTTCGGCGCGAAGGTCAGGTTCTGACCCGAACCGTGCGGTGAGCGCCCGGCCGTCCGCGCGACGGCCGGGTCGTTCATCTCAGCTCACTCGCCGCCCTCGCGCCGCGCGTCCCACCACGCCAGACGCTCGGCAATGCGCTTCTCCAGGCCCCGGTCGGTCGGGGTGTAGAAGGTCTGCGGCTTCATCTCCTCCGGCCAGTAATTGGCGCCGCTGAAGCCGTCCTCCGCATCATGGTCATAGGCATAGCCCTTGCCATAGCCGATCTCCTTCATCAGCTTGGTCGGAGCATTCAGGATGTTCTGCGGCGGCATCAGCGATCCGGTTTCCTTGGCCGACCGCCACGCCGACTTCATCGCCATATAGGCCGCGTTCGATTTGGGCGCGGTCGCGCAATAGAGGCACGCCTGCACGATCGCGAGTTCGCCCTCGGGCGAGCCGAGAAAGTCGTAGCTGTCCTTCGCGGCAAGACACTGGACCAGCGCCTGCGGGTCGGCCAGTCCGATATCCTCGCTGGCAAAGCGCACCAGCCGCCGCAGCACGTACAGCGGCTCCTCGCCCGCCACCAGCATCCGCGCCAGATAATAGAGTGCCGCCTGCGGATCGCTGCCCCGCAGCGATTTGTGGAGCGCGGAGATGAGGTTGTAATGCCCCTCACGATCCTTGTCGTACACCGCGACGCGCCGCTGCAGGAACGCCGACAGCCCCGCCGGGTCGAGCGGCGCGTCGAAGCTGACCGAGAACAGCGTCTCGGCCTGGTTGAGCAGGAAGCGCCCGTCGCCGTCCGCGCTCGCCACCAGCGCGTCGCGCGCCTCGGGGGTGAGGGGAAGGGGGCGGCCCTCGATCGCTTCGGCGCGATCGAGCAGCAGCGACAGCGCCTCATGGTCGAGCCGGCGCAGGATCAGCACCTGCGCCCGGCTGAGCAATGCGGCGTTGAGCTCGAACGACGGATTCTCGGTGGTGGCGCCGACCAGCGTCACCGTCCCATCCTCGACGAAGGGCAGGAATCCGTCCTGTTGCGCGCGGTTGAAGCGGTGGATCTCGTCCACGAACAGCAATGTGCGCTTGCCGATCGGGGCATGCTCCTTCGCCTCGGCAAACACCTTCTTGAGATCGGCGACGCCGGAGAACACCGCGCTGATCGCGACGAAGCGCAGCCCCACCGCGTCGGCGAGCAGCCGCGCGGTCGTCGTCTTGCCGGTGCCGGGCGGCCCCCACAGAATGATCGACGACAGCTTGCCCGCCGCGACCATCCGCCCGATCGCGCCTTCCGGTCCGGTGAGGTGATCCTGCCCGACCACCTCATCCAGCCGCGCGGGACGCAGCCGATCGGCAAGCGGCGCGGAGGGAAGCGGTGCGGCAGGGGCGGTGGCGGAATCGGTCCCGCCGAAAAGGTCGGCCATGCGGAACGATATAGGAACTTCGCCCGCCGTCGCGAAGGGGCTTGTCAAAATGCGTTTAAGATATATCTTTGACGCATCACGAATCGATATAGAAGGATTTGGAATGTTTCGAGGACATCATCGCGGCCACGGGCCGCATGGACTGCACGGTGGCCGGGGCCGGGGCTCCTGGGGTCCCTTCACCGTCGAATGGGATATGCGCGGGGATGAAGGGCGCGGCGGCGGCCGCGGCCGACGCCGCATGTTCGCCGGCGACGAACTCCGGCTGGTGCTGCTCAAGCTGATCGAGGAAAGCCCGCGTCACGGCTATGACCTGATCCGCGAGATCGAGGAGCGGACCGGCGGCGCCTATGCGCCCAGCCCCGGCGTGGTCTATCCCACGCTGACCATGCTCGCCGACATGGACCTGATCGCCGAGCAGAAGAGCGACGACGCCAAGAAGGTGTTCGAGATTACCGATGGCGGCCGCGTCCACCTCACCGAGCGCGACGAGGAAGTCGCCGCGCTGATGGAACGGCTCGAGAGCATCGGTGCGATGCGCTCGCGCAGCCATGGCAGCCCGGTGCGTCGCGCGATGGGCAATTTGCGTTCGGTCCTCCAGCACCGGCTGGGCGATGGCGAAGTGACGCAGGATACGCTGCATGCCGTCGCCGAGATCATCGATGCGGCGGCGCGCAAGATCGAAAGGTTGTGACGATGTCGGTCAGTGCGACGGGCTTCGCCGCGACGGACAAGGCAAGCCGCTATCTCCAGCAACTGTGCAAGCATTGGGAGCACAATCTGCAGGTCCGGTTCGACGCCGACCATGGCACGATCGTGTTCCCCAAGGGTGCGCGCGGTGCGGAATGGCCCGATGACGGGCTGGTCACGCTGGATGCGCGACCCGATGGTCTCGCGATCCGGATCGATGCCAGTGCGCAGGGTCAGCTGGACGGGCTGAAGGGTGCGGTCGAACGCCATGTCGATCGCTTCGCATTCCGCGAGGGGGCGCTAGAGTATCGTTGGTCCAATACTGGGCAATAGTTCGAAATGGATCGATGTTAATCCGCATCGGATTTGCTAACATTCAAATAGGACCATAATCGGCTCAGCTATTCGGTATCAAACGCATAATATCTCTCCGCCGATCTCCGGCATTTCAACAGGAGGGATATTATGGAAGCGAAAGAAGGACTGCCTGAATTCGACGCGAAGGTAATCGATCAGGCGCTCGAAGCGGCGCAGCGGCACGGCGAGACCCTGCGCGCCGAGACGATCAGCCACGAAACGCCGCTCGCCGACGGGCAGCTCAAGGTCAGTGCGCAGTGCATCAGCGTGACGGTGAACAACGGCGAGGTCTGCCTCAACCTTCCGCTCGGCATCGGCAGCGTCTGCCTGCCGGTGCCGTCGTGGATCCCGAACGGCACGGCGGCGCAGGCGTGCCTCGACATCTGCACCAAATGGGGCATCCCGTGCGGGGTCGAGGTGACCGTGTCGGTCGCCGGGCAGCAGATCATCCAGAAGGGCTTCGGCTGCAGCTGCTGAGGCGCGGGGGCGTCGCGGGATCCTGCGGCGCCCTACGCCTTATCGTGTCCGTTCGGCCATCAATTGCAGGTAGGTGTCCAGTACCGCCTGGTTGACCTGCGGCCACATCTGCACCTGCATCCTCTCGTGACCCGCGGCGCCGAAGGACCGCCGCATCGCCGCGTCGCGCGCTAGCCGCTCGATCGCATCGGCATAGGCATTCACGTCGCGCGGCGGGACGAGGAAGCCGGTCTCCCCCTCGACCACCAGGTCCATCGCGCCGGTCGCGTGTGCGGCGACGACGGGCACGCCGCATGCCATCGCTTCGGATGTCACATTGCCGAAGGTCTCGGTCACCGAAGGGTTGAAGAACACGTCCATCGACGCGACCGCGCGACCGAGTGCATCGCCCGACTGAAACCCGGTGAAGATCGCGTCGGGCACCTGTTCGGCAAACCAGTCGCGCGCCGGGCCTTCGCCCACCACCAGCACCTTGTGCGGCACGCCGCGACGGGTGAGTTCGCGCGCCACCTCGGCAAAGATGTCGAGGCCCTTTTCCAGCACCAGCCGTCCGAGAAAGCCGATCGCGGGTACGTCGTCGGCAATGCCGAGGTCGCGCCGCCATGCAAGGTCGCGGCGCTCCGGGTTGAACCGGGCGTGATCCACGCCGCGCGACCAGATTCCGATCGGCGTCGTCACGCCCCAGCCCGCGATGAGTTCGGCGATCGAGTTGCCCGGCACCACGACCCGGTCGAACTTGTTGTAGAAGCGCGTCAGCCGTCGGATCAGCCACGGCTCGACGAACCCCAGCCCGTAATAGCGCGGATAGGTCTCGAACCGCGTATGCAGCGACGCGACCGTCGCGATGTCACGCTTGCGCGCCCAGGCGACGGCTGCGTGCCCAAGAAATTCGGGCGCGGAGACATGGACGAGGTTTGGCGCGAACGCCTCCAGATCCTCGCGCGGCGCGCGCGGTAGGCCGAGTGCGATCTTGTACTCGCCGCGCCCACCGGGAACGGGCAGCGCGGGCACGCTGACCAGATCGCCCTCGGGCTCGAACGCGGGCTTTTCCACTGTCGGCGAATAGACGCGCACCCGCACGCCTGCGTCGAGCAGGTGGCGCACCAGCTTGTTGAGTGCCTGGTTCGCGCCGTCGCGGACATAGTTGTAGTTGCCGCTGAACAGCGCCACGCGAAGGTCGGTCGGGTTCATTCGTCGGCCCATAGCGATGCGAATGCGGCATTCCTATGTCGTGGGCGACGTTTGATCCGGCGTCGCCGGATGGCGGCACCGGCCCGCTCCCCCACCCGGCCACCCGCAAGGTATCTTCGATGGGTGGTCAGGTGGGGAAGCGGGCCGGTGCCGTCACCCTACAAAGGAGATTCCCGAATGGCCGACCTGTCCGATTTTCCCGTCACCCGCCGCTGGCCCGCGCAGCATCCCGACCGCATCCAGCTCTATTCGCTGAATACCCCCAATGGCGTGAAGGCGGGCATCATGCTGGAGGAGACCGGGCTGCCCTATGAGGCGCATCTCGTCGATTTCGCGACAGACGACCAGAAGAGCCCGGAATTCCTTAGCCTCAATCCCAACGGCAAGATTCCCGCAATCCTTGACCCAGATGGGCCGAACGGACGTCCGCTCGCCCTGTTCGAAAGCGGCGCGATCCTGATCTATCTCGCCGACAAGAGTGGCCGGTTCCTCGATCCCGACCAGCGCTACGAGACGCTGGCCTGGGTGATGTGGCAGATGGGCGGCCTGGGGCCGATGTTCGGCCAGCTCGGCTTCTTCCACAAATTCGCCGGACGCGAGATCGAGGACAAGCGGCCGCTCCAGCGCTACGTCGATGAATCGAAGCGCCTGCTCGGCGTGCTCGACGCGCGGCTGGCGGATCGCGAGTGGATCATGGGCGACTATTCGATCGCCGACATCGCCTCGCTCGGCTGGGTCCGCAACCTGATCGGCTTCTACGAGGCGCGCGATCTGGTGGGTTTTGACGCTTTCACGAACGTCGCCGGCTGGCTCGAGCGCGGTCTGGCGCGCCCGGCGGTCCAGCGCGGACTGATGGTTACGGCGAAGGGGTAACCCGGCGCAGGACCATCGTCTCGGTCTCGCTCTCGGGGCCGGCGGAATAGGTTTCCGCGCGGCGCATCGTGCCGTCGGACGCGATCTCGATCCAGAACGCGTGCAGATGCGACTTGCCCGGAGCCAGGTTGGTCGCATCTTGGAAGGCGAAGCGCATCCAGTCCCCCTCGGGCGCAGCCAGCACGAGACGTGGCTGGTTGCCCTGGCCGCAGAAATGCGTCGCCATTACCCGGTCGCCGTCGCGGTAATAGACGGTCATCGTCTGGTTTCCGCGCGGCGACGTCCACTCTTCGATCAACGCGGACCCGTTGGCGATCAGCCGATAGCGGATGTCGATGACGCGGTTGTCCTCCGCGGTCCCGCGCCAGTGCCCTGCGAGCGCCGCGAGTCGGGCAAAGTCGTCCGCAGGGGCGGGGGCGGGAGCGACGGCCAGCACGGCAGTCATGGCAAGCAGGGTGAGCATCGCGCGAGCCTATGGTCCCGCATGCAAGCACGCAATCGCGCTTTTCTGTTCCCCAATCGTTCCGCTTTTGCTAGGTGCACGCCATGGCCAAGCCGAAGAAACGCTATGTCTGTCAGCAATGCGGGTCGGTGACGTCGCAATGGCAGGGGCAGTGCGCCGACTGCGGCGAGTGGAATTCGTTGGTCGAGGATGCCGGCGCGGTGGTGACGCCATTCCAGGCCAAGCATAATTTGCAGGGCGGCGGGCGGATGATCCTGATGTCGGGGCTCGATGCCGATATCCCGCTGCCGGCGCGGATGAGCACCGGCATTGCCGAGCTCGATCGAGCGCTCGGCGGCGGGTTCGTCGAGGCGTCGGCGACGCTGATTGGCGGCGACCCCGGCATCGGCAAGTCGACGCTGCTGCTCCAGGCGGCGGCGAAGATGGCGCTGGCGGGCAAGGGTGTCGCCTATGTCTCGGGCGAGGAGGCGGCCGATCAGGTGCGGCTGCGCGCCCGCCGCCTCGGCCTCGGCAATGCGCCGGTCCAGCTCGCCTCGGCGACCAGCGTGCGCGATATCCTGACGACGCTCGGCGGCGCGACCCCGCCCGACCTGCTGGTCATCGATTCGATCCAGACGATGCACAGCGACCTGATCGAAGGCGCGCCAGGCACGGTGAGCCAGGTGCGCGCCGCCTCGCAGGAACTGATCCGCTTCGCCAAGGAGCGCGGGACCGCGGTCGTGCTGGTCGGCCATGTCACCAAGGATGGCAGCCTCGCCGGGCCGCGCGTGCTCGAACATATGGTCGATACCGTGCTGGCGTTCGAGGGCGAGCGCAGTCACCAGTATCGCATCCTGCGGGCGGTCAAGAACCGCTTCGGCGGGACCGACGAGATCGGCGTGTTCGCGATGCAGACCGAGGGTCTGACCGAGGTCGGTAATCCCTCGTCATTGTTCCTCACCAGCCGCGACGAAAGCGTCAGCGGAACGGTGGTGTTCCCCGCGCTGGAGGGCACGCGTCCGGTGCTAGTGGAAATCCAGGCACTCGTCGTCCGCCTCGCGTCCGGAGCGACGCCGCGCCGTGCGGTGGTCGGCTGGGATTCGGGCAGGCTGGCGATGATCCTCGCGGTGCTCGAGGCGCGCTGCGGCCTCAGCTTCGCCACGAGCGAAGTCTATCTCAACATCGCCGGCGGCTATCGCGTGCAGGACCCGGCCGCCGACCTTGCCGTTGCCGCCGCGCTGATCTCCGCACTGTCCGAACGCCCGGTCGCGACCGACATGGTCGCGTTCGGCGAACTGGCGCTGTCGGGCGAAGTGCGGCCGGTCGCGCATGGCGCACTGCGGCTCAAGGAAGCGGGGAAGCTCGGCTTCACCCGCGCACTGGTCCCCGCCGCGCAGGCGAAGGAGGGCGCCGTCGCGCTGTCGGGCTTCCGCAATCTAGGCGGCTTCGTCGATCACTTGCTCGGGCGCTGAGCCTCGCGCCGCTCGCGCGCGATCTGGATCGGCTCAAGAAGGACCAGCGTGATCGCCGTCGCCGCGATATCGACCATCCAGTCGTCCAGGCTGCAATCGCGGCCCAGCGCGGGGATCGCCTGGACGAGCTCGATCAGCCCGCCAAAGGCAGCGATCGCGATCAGCAGCGTGAGCATCCGCGCGCGCGGATAGGCGAGCCGTGCGAGCAGGGTGATCACGACGAACGCGACGAAATGCTGGGTCGCGTCGTCGGGGCGCGTCCACAGTTCGGGCGGGTGCGGAAGCGACGCCATCACCAGCGCCAGCAGCGCCGCGGCCCAGCAGGCAAGGACGAGAACTCGATGAATCATGGCGCTGCGATAGGGCGGTGATGCGCCCCGGCAAAGGGCTTTGCGCGCCGCAGCATGAAAATCGAGGCCGGACGCCGACGAATTGCGCTTCGCCCATGCCGACCCGCCCGCTATTGAGCGCGAATGAACGGATCGGGCACACGGACATGGGACTGACGGCGATCGACATCTTGGTGCTGCTGGCGGTCGGCGCGGCGGCGGTGATGGGGTTCATGCGGGGCTTCGTCACCGAAGTGCTGTCGCTGATGGCGTGGCTGTTCGTCGTCGCGGCGGTGCGGCTGTTCCACACCCCCGTCGCGGCCGCTTTGGCCGAGCCGGTCGGGACCGTGCAGGGCGCTGCGGTGCTCGCCTTCGCACTGATCGGCGGAATCACCTATTTCGGCGGGCGGATGATCGCCAATGCCATCGGGTCGCGCACCCGCACGGGCTTTCTCGGCCCGATCGATCGCGCGCTCGGCCTGGGCTTCGGCGGCATCAAGGGACTGATCCTGGTCAGCCTCGTCTTCCTGCTTGTCACGCTGGTCGTAGACACGGTCAGCGGCGGCCCGGCACGGCGCCCGGAGTGGATGACCCAGGCGCGCACCTACCCGCTGCTCAACGCCACCAGCGCCAGCATCGCCGAATTCGTCGATCGCCGCCGGCGCGGCGAACCGGTGTTCGGCAACGATAGCGATGCCGCCGCGCTTGCGAACGGTTCGGGAGAGGCTATCTCCGAGGAATGACCGCGCCGCTCTACAACACCACGATCCTGCGGCTCGCTGCCACCATTCCCTTTCACGAACGGCTGCCCGACCCGATGGCGAGCGTCGAGAAGCGCTCCCCCGTCTGCGGCAGCCGGGTCGCGGTCGACGTGATCGTCGACGAAGCCGGCCGCATCGCCCGGCTCGGGATGCAGATCCGCGCCTGCGCGCTGGGGCAGGCGTCGGCGTCGCTCATGGGCGCGCACGCGGTCGGCCGGTCGCATGACGAGCTGACGGCGGTACGCGACGCCCTCACCGCCTGGCTGGCGGGGGAGCGCGATACACCCCCCGACTGGCCCGGCCTCGACATCTTCGCTCCCGCGCTTCCGCACAGCGCGCGGCATCCCTCGATCCGCCTCGCGTTCGAGGCGGTGGCGGACGCCGTGGCAGAGGCGATCGCCCGCCACGAGGACGCCGCCTGATGGAACACAGCGCCGCACATAGTTTCGTCGCGGAGGGCGCGCCGCTGCTCGGCTTCGCGCTGCTGTTCGTCTTGATCTTCCGCCGCATGGGGCTCGGCGCGACGCTGGGCTATCTCGTCGCCGGCGCGCTGGTCGGCCCGCAATTGTTCAACCTGGTGGGCGAGGCGGAGACCAAGATGGGCATCGCCGAATTCGGCATCGCCCTGCTGCTGTTCCTCGTCGGCCTCGAACTCAGCCCGTCGCGGCTGTGGCGGATGAAGCGCGACATCTTCGGCTTCGGCCTGTTGCAGGTCGTCCTTTGCGGCCTCGCGCTCAGCGTGGTGATCGGCTTCGGCGCGAACTTCTCGCTCTCCGCCGCGCTCGCGCTCGGCCTGCCGCTCGCGCTGTCCTCGACCGCGCAGGTGCTGCCGATGCTGCAAAGCGCCGGGCGCCTGCGCACGCCGTTCGGCGAACGCGCCTTTTCGACGTTGCTCTTCCAGGACATCTCGATCGTCCCGCTGATCACGATCATCGCGATCCTCAGCCGCAATCCCGCCGATGCCGAGGGGCCTCCCGGCTGGCTGCTCGCCATCTACACCGTTGCCGCGATCGTCGGTCTGGTGCTCGTCGGCCGCTATGTGCTGCGCCCGCTGTTCAAGCTGATCGGCAATTGGGGCGAGCGCGAATTATTCGTGTTCGCCGGCCTGTTCACCGTCGTCGGCGCCGCCGCGCTGATGCAGTCGATCGGCTTGTCCACCGCGCTCGGCGCGTTCATCGCGGGCGTGATGCTCGCCGACAGCCCGTACCGGCACGAGCTGGAGGCGGACATCGAACCCTTCCGCTCGATCCTGCTAGGCCTGTTCTTCCTCTCGGTCGGGATGATGCTCGACCTCACCGCCATCGCCGAACGACCGGTCTTCGTGCTCGGCATGGCCGCGGCGCTGATCGTGACCAAGACGGTCGTGATCGGCGGGCTCGCCATGGCGTTCCGCATGCCGTGGCGCCAGGCGCTGGGTCTCGGCCTGCTGCTCAGCCAGGGCGGTGAATTCGGCTTCGTCCTGTTCGCCCAGGCACAGAATGCGCTGCTGATCGCGCCCGAAGCGGTGAGCGTGTTCAGCGCGGTCGTCACGCTGTCGATGGCGACCACGCCGTTCCTGATGATGTTCACCAAGCGGCTCCGCACCGATGCGGTCGCGGATCAGGGCGAGCGCGACGGCCCGGTGGCGGACGGCTCGACCGCGCTGATCGTCGGTTACGGCCGGTTCGGACAGACGGTGGGCCAGATGCTCAACGCCCAGGGCATCGGCGTCACCCTGATCGACACCGATATCGAGATGATCGACGTCGCCGGCCAGTTCGGCGCCAAGGTCTATTATGGCGACGGCACGCGCATCGACATGCTGCGGCAGGCGGGCGCGGCGGACGCCGAACTGATCCTGTTCTGCCTCGACGGCGACAAGATCGAACCCGAACTGGTCGAGGCAGTGCACGAGGCGTTTCCCCACGCCGCGATCTTCGTGCGCGCCTATGATCGCCGCGCGCTGCTCAAGCTCAAGGGTTCCCCTGCCAGCGGGGTCGTGCGCGAAGTGCTCGAATCCGCGATCCTCATGTCGCGTCGCGCGATGGAAGCCGTCGGCGTGGAACTGGAAGAGATCGACCGCACCGAGGATCTCTATCGCCGCCGCGACAAGGAAAGGCTGCGCATCCAGCATGAGGCGGGCAGCCTGATCGCCGCGCGCGAAACGATCATCGGCCAGCCCGAGCTGGGCTTCTCCGCCGGGCGCGAAAAGCCCAAGCCCGAACCGCTCGAGGGCAAGCCCGCGACCGGGAGCGAATGCGGATGAACGCGCTGCTCGCCGCCGCCGCGCTGTCCGGCGCGATCGCCGTCGGCGCCGGCGCGTTCGGTGCGCACGGTGCGGAGGGCAAGGCCGCCGAATGGCTGCGCACCGGTGCGACCTATCAGCTGATCCATGTGGTCGCGGCGCTGGTCGCGGCACAGATGGGCGCGAAGGGGCCGGGCTGGCTGTTCGCCGCCGGCGCCGCGATCTTCGCTTTCACCCTCTATGCCATGGCATTCGGCGCGCCGCGCTGGCTCGGCGCGATCACCCCGATCGGCGGCACCGCGCTGATCGCCGGGTGGCTGTGGCTGGCATGGCACGCACTACGCGGCTGAGCGTCTGCCGCCGCAAACGGCGCTTTGCCGACGCGGCCGAGGCGATCACCGCCGCTCGCGCCGCCGATATCGCGCTCCGCCCCTATCGCTGCGACCGCTGCTTCGGCTTTCACCTGACCGGGCGGACCAAGGGGAAGCGTCGCCTTTGACCGCTTGACCAAGCTCCGCTCCATCCGCTTGTGCTGAGCTTGTCGAAGCACTGCTCCGGGACGCAATGGCGTCCGACTACGGCCCTTCGACAAGCTCCGGGAAAACGGGTGTTGGCGATACCGATGTCTCGCTCGGCGCGTTACCCCGCTGTGCGCAATTCCGTCGCCGCATCCCGGATCGCCGCAAGCGGTTGCGGCCGACCGAGCAGATAGCCCTGGATCAGGTCGATCCCCAACGCGCGCAGCACGGCGAGTTCGTCCTCGCGCTCGACGCCTTCGGCGATCAGCCGGCTGCCGGTATCGCGCGCGAACATCATCAGCCCGGCGGCAAGTGCCCGGCGGCCCGGATCATGCTGGATATCCTCGATCAGGAAGCGGTCGAGCTTCACCAGATCGGGGCGCATGTGGACGATCTGCTGAAGGCAGCTATAGCCCGATCCGGCATCGTCCACCGCGATCTTGAGTCCGTCCGCACGCAGCGGCGCGAGCCGGTCGAGCAGGGTTTCGATGTCCGACACGCGGTCATGCTCGGTCACTTCCAGCACCACACGGTTCAGCGGGGCGCGGCGCAGGATCGCCGGCAGCTCGGCCGATATCGCTACCGCGGGACTTGCATTGACCGACAGATAGGCATGGTCGGGAAGCTGCGACAGCCCCTGCAGCGCGCGCTCGATCGCGAACAGCTCGAACGCCTCGCCCATGCCCACCAGACTGGCCTGGTTGAACCAGTGGTCGGGTGAGCGATAGGGTTCGGCCTGGATCCGTGCCAGCGCCTCATAGCCGACGGCGCGACCTTGGGAGAGGCTGAAGATCGGCTGGTAATGGATTTCCATCCGATCCCCGGCCATGACCGCTTCGATCGCCGCCCGCGCGGCCGCAGCCTCTTCGCGGTCCCCCAGATCGCGTTCGACCTCGAATGCGGCAAGGTCGGCAAAGGCGCGCATCATGCCCAGGTCGCGTGGATTGAGCGACGGATTGGCAACGGGGCCAAGGCAGCAGAACATGCCATAGGTGCGTCCGTCCGACAGGCGGATCGGCACGCTGACATGCGCGCCGATCGGCACGGCGGCGGTGATCGGCATCGCCATCGCGATCGGCTCGGCCGCGGTGTCGGGGATCAGCTCGGGCAGTCGCCCCGCGAGAATATGACGGCAATAGACATCGTCGAGCGAGTGGACATTGCCCGCCTTGGCGAGATGCTCCAGCCCCGGCGCGTCCACTACCCGGAACACCGAATCATCGCCGACGAATTCGGAAACATAGGCGACCTGCAGGCCGAGATGGACGCGGACCGCCTGCAATGCCCGTCCGATGACCGTATCGGGGCTCGAATGGTCGCTGGCATGGGCGATGATTTCGCGCAGGGCCGACGACTGGGCTGCTTCTTCACGCTCCGACATCGCCTGGCCTTCGATTCTCGCTCCCTCCGAAATGGAGGCGCTCGTTCCCGGGTGCCGGAGAGTCGTGAAGATTTCGTCACGTGCGGCGACGGATCAGCTCGGATCGAGAATCCGCGTGACCGCGCCGACCGTCACCGGATGGTATCCCGGCTTCGCCTTGGCGAAGATGCGCCGCGCGATCGGCGTGCCCCAGTCGCCCTGCGCCACCAGCCCGCGATACAGCGGCGTTACCAGCAGGTTGCGCCCGACGCGGGTCAGATAGTCCTCCACCGCCGGGATGACGGGGTCGTAGCGGTTGGCTATGGCGAGATCGAACCACGCCGACTGGACATAGGCGTTCTTCGACCTGGTCAGTCCCAGCGCCGCATCGAGTTCGGCGAGCCGCGCCGCGCTCTGCTGGCGCGGCAGATTGTCGAGCAGCCGCTTCCACTGCTGCGTCTGCCAGCCTGCGGTGTCGATCGCCGAAGCCGGCCCGCCCGCGTTGAATGCGGCGAGCTGCGCGTCGACCTTGGCCAGCGTATCCGACTTCACGTGTACCGCGTTCGACGGGATGCCCGGCTCGAACACCCAGCGGTCGAGCTGGAGCTTCGCCTCGAGCGCCGTGTCGCCCTTGATCAAATGTTCGCGCAGGTCCGCCAGGAACCCGGCGCTGGTCTGCGGCTGAAAGGCGTGCCGGTCGAAATAGCCGCGCAGATACGCGTCCCAGCGCGCGCGCCCGACGGCATATTCGATCGTGCGCAGGAAGGTGCTGCCCTTGAGATAGTCGAGCTGCCCCGCGCTGCCGCCCAGATCGCCGTGCAGTCGCGTTTCCGGCGCGGCCTCGCCACCCGCATTCTTCACGTCGCGCACCATCCCGGCATAGTCGAGATCGGCATAGATCGCCGCGCGCTCCTTGCCGTACAGCGCCTCCATGATGCGGTTCTCGAAATAGGTGGTGAAGCCCTCGTTCAGCCAGCTGTCGGCCCAGGTCGCATTGGTGACGAGATTGCCCGACCAGCTATGCGCCAGTTCGTGTGCCAGGACGTCGGTGTTCGACTTGTCCCCGGTGATGATCGTCGGGGTGAAGAAGGTGAGGTTGGGGTTCTCCATCCCGCCATAGGGGAAGGACGGCGGCAGGACGAGCATGTCGTAGCGCCCCCAGCGATAGGGGCCGTACAGCGCCTGCGCCGCGTCGATCATTTTCTCGACATCGGCGAATTCCTCGGCCGCCGCGTCGAGCATTCCGGCCTCGGCCCACACGCCCGTGCGTGGTCCGGTTTCCTTGAACTTGAGGTCGCCGACCGCCAGCGCGATCAGATAGGGCGGTACCGGATTGTCCATCGCGAAGCGAAATTCGCGCTGGTAATGCGGGACGAGTTCGCCCTCGGGCGGACCCACCTTCTGCGCGCTCATCACCGCGACGAAGCCGTCGGGCACGGTGATCTTCGCGGACCAGGTCTGGCGGATGCCCGGGCTGTCCTGCGTCGGGATCCAGCTGCGGTTGTTGATCGCCTGTCCCTGGCTGAACAGGTACGGCATCTTCTTGCCCAGCGTCTGCTCGGGGGTCAGCCATTGCAGCGCGCGCGCGCCGGGCTTCGAGGCATAGCGGATGCGGACCTTCTTCGCGCCGTTCAGCTGAATCGTCAGCGGGCTGCCGAGCTGCGCGTCCCTGGCGCCGATCGCATAGGGCAGGGCGCGGCGGTTCTCGTCGGACACCTCCTCGATGTCGAGGTCGAGCGTGTCGAGCACGATCTCCTTGGCGCCCTTCGCCGCCAGCACGTCCAGCATCGCCACGTCGACGATGGTTTTCGTCGGGAAATCGACATGCAGATCCAGGTCGACATGGGTCACCCGCGCCTCGGCCGGGCGGGCATAGGTCCATGCGTCCTTCGCCTCCGGCGTCGTCAGGATCGGCGCGACCTTCGCGGTTTGGGCCGGGAGCGAGGAGGGGGCGGCGGAAGCGAGCAGCAGCGCTGCAAGGGTAAGGATACGCATGCGCCAACAGCTAGGGCCCGGACGCGTCGGACACAAGCGCAGGGCTCATGCGTTGACCTGGCACACCCAAAATGAGGAGAGATGCGATGAACACGACAGTGGACAGTCCCAACCCCCTGATCGCCTCCGACCGCGTCGAAGGCACGACCGTCTACGACCCGTCGGGCGAGAAGCTCGGCTCGGTCGAACGCTTCATGGTCGACAAGGTGTCGGGCCAGGCGGAATATGCGGTGATGGCGTTCGGCGGCCTGTTCGGCCTCGGCCACCGTCACTATCCGGTGCCGTGGAAGGCGCTGACCTACGACACCGACAAGAACGGCTATGTGATCTCGCTGACCAAGGAAAAGCTCGAAAACGCGCCCTATTACGACAATGAGGGCGAAGAGCCGAGCTACGACCGCGCCTATGGGCAGGAGGTCTACGCCTATTACGGCGTTCCGTACCTCTGACACTGGAGCGGCGCGGGGCCGCAGCGGCGGCGCCGCGCCGGCCGTGCCTCAGGCGCCCGCGCGCTCGCCCGTCCAGTCGCGCACCGGGGAGTCCACGCTTTCTGCGCGGCCCGGCGCATCGTCGGCGACGGCACGGGAATAGCGCGCCGGCAGGTCCAGCCATTCGGACAGATTGCGCGGCTGATCGACTTCGGCCAGGCCGACGTCCGGCCACTCGTCGCGCTGGGGCGCGTAATGCGTGCCGAACAGTCGATCCCATATCGTGGTGAACGCGCCGAAATTATGGTCGAAATGGCGGTGCTCGAGCGAGTGATGGATGCGGTGGTAGCGGTTGTCGACGAAGACTGCGCGCAACGGACCGAAATTGAATCGCGTTGGCGAATGAATCCATACGATGTGGAGCCAGAGGAGCAGGCTCGCGAACGGCAGTGCCGGGCCGACATCGGAGACGATCAGTGTCGTCGGAAGCGTGAACAACGCCAGCCCGATCCAGCTTTCGCTGATATGATGGTAGGAATTGACCGCGCTGAGATCGCGGATCGAATGGTGCACGGCGTGATAGCGCCACAGCCAGCGATGCTGGATCCGGTGAAAGGCATAGAAGAACAGATCGTTGATCACGGCGCCGATCAGCAGGGCCAGGATCGATGCCAGCGGACCCGCCCAGGCCAGCGTGGCGAATACGGGCAATTCCATCAGCGGAGGGATTTCCAGCGCCGCCATTCCGGCGGTAAATGCCGTGGCGAGAAGGGCTGTGACCGGGATCGAGAAGGCCCAGAACGCCATGCCGCTGCTGCGCTGCTTGAGCGAAAGTCGCTGATGCGGGTTGAGCAGTTCGAACAGCGTCAGGATGACCGCAACCAGCACCCACCCGAAGGTGCCGCGCTGTAGCGTCTCGCCGAACTGAACGATCCAATCCATCCCGCGCGTGTCGCAGGCGAGTTCATAACTTTGGGTTAAATGGACCCCGGCGTCGCGCCTAGGCGTCGGGCAACCGCCAGCGGCCGGTCTCCATCCAGCGCAGCAACGGCTTGAGCGGCAGAATCCACACGATCCCGGTGAACACGTAGAAGACCAGCTGGATCAGCACCGGCCACTGGCCGACCGTCGCTGACAGGCTGGCGACCGCGACGCACCAGATGACGATCAGCGCGATGATCGCGAAGGCCCCGACGGGCTTGCGCCACGACGGGGTCATTCGGCCAGCTCGCCATAGGCGCCGGCCTCTGTCACGATCCCGTGCAGCGGGACGTCCCACGGGTCGGTCGCCACGCCCTCGACGCGCTGCACCGACCAGGCGATGCCGATCCGCCACGCATCTGGCAGGCGTTCGAACACGCGGTCATAATGCCCCGCGCCCTGGCCGAGCCGGTTGAGCGCGTCGTCGAAGGCGAGCAGCGGGGTCAGCACGATGTCGGGGTCGCTTTCGGGGCCGCCATCGTCGGGCTGGCGCAGCCCGAGCGGCCCATCGATCAGCGGATTCTCCGGCTCCCACGCAAAGAAGCGCACCGCCGATTCGCGGCTGGAGACGTGCGGCAGCACGATCGTACACCCGGCCTCGCGCGCGGCCCAGGCGATCGCGGTCGGGTCCGCCTCGCTGCCCAGCGGGATGTAGGAGGAGATGGTCACTCCCGGGCGAAACCGCGCCAGCAGCGCCGGCGGCGGCTCGATCACCCCGCCGATCGTCATCGCGAACTCGTCGCGCAGCGAGCGCATCCGGGCGCGCAGGGTGCGTTTCTCATCCATCGGCTATGCGACTCGCCCTTGGCGAGGCGGCGGTTCCGGCCCGCTCCCCCACCCGGCCACCCAGCGCCAGCGTCCTGTGGGTGGCCGGGTGGGGGAGCGGGCCGGAACCGCGCAGCTTCGCTGCCAAAATCAAAAACGGTTGGCGGGACCACCATGGGCCGGTTGCGGTGATATCCACTGACGCCCAAAACGTCAGGTGGGGGCCATATACTGCAGACCAGGATCTGCGCAGGGACAGCCCCCGTGGATGATGAATAGCCTCAGGGATTACCGTTCGCTCGTACCGGGCAGTACCCGCCGCCCCCGATTTAGGCGTTCGGCGCGCGATCCTCAAGTGCCGTCGCAACCGCCTCGAGCCGGTCGGCGAGATTGTCGAGCAGTACCGGCGACACCCCGCCCGGCGGGTTGCGCTCCGCCTCGTCGAGCAGGTCGGCCAGGATCAGCGCCAGGAACAACATCGTGCGCTCCCCGCTCAGCCCGCCCGATGCGCGCACCGCAGTCTCGGCATGCCGGTCGAGCAAAGCGCCGAGCCGTTCGAGATGCAGTTCCTCGCCGTCGCGACAGGCGATGCTGTGGCTGCGCCCGGCGACGGTGAGCGTGATCTGACCCATCAGTCCTCGCCCTCCTGTTCGATCAGCGAATCGAGCGCGGCGATCGCTTCCTCGACCTTGCCGCGCAGCGCCGCATGCTTGTGTTCCAGCCGTTCGGCGTCGAAGGCGCGGCGCGACGCCGCCGCCTCGATCCGCGTGAGCGCGCGCTCGATCCGGTCGAGCGCGGAAGGTGCCGCATCCGCCATGGCGGGGGGATAGGGTGGCTTTACCCGACCCGCAACCCCCGCCCGGTTGACGCACGCGCCCGTCCGCCCCATTGGCACGCCACATTCGATTCGCCGGGCCGTGGCGGGATTTCGATCGCAGCGCACAGGCCCGCAAGGGGACCTGCCGTGACCGTTTCTTTCAGCGACCGCGCGAACGCCATCCGCGCCCTCTCGATGGACGCGGTCGAGGCCGCCAATTCGGGCCATCCCGGCATGCCGATGGGCATGGCCGATGTCGCCACCGTCCTGTTCGGCGACTATCTGAAGTTCGACCCCAGCGATCCGCACTGGGCCGACCGCGACCGCTTCGTGCTGTCCGCCGGCCATGGCTCGATGCTGATCTATTCGCTGCTGCACCTCACCGGCTATGCGCGCCCGACGCTCGACGACATCAAGGCGTTTCGCCAGGTCGGCAGCCCGTGCGCCGGCCACCCCGAGAATTTCGAGCTTCCGGGCGTCGAATGCACCACCGGGCCGCTGGGTCAGGGCCTTGCGATGGCGGTCGGCATGGCGATCGCCGAACGCCACCTCAACGCGCGCTTCGGCAACGATGTCGTCGATCACCGCACTTGGGTGATCGCGGGCGACGGCTGCCTGATGGAGGGCATCAACCACGAAGCGATCGGGCTTGCCGGGCATTTGAAGCTCGGCCGCATGATCGTGCTGTGGGACGACAACGACATCACCATCGACGGCAAGGTGTCGCTCTCGTCGAGCGAGGACATCCCCGCGCGCTACACCGCCACCGGCTGGCACGTCGTCGGCTGCGACGGGCATGACGAAGCGAGCATCAAGGCGGCGATCGACGCGGCGCTCGCCGATCCGCGCCCCTCGCTGATCCGTTGCAAGACCGTGATCGGCAAGGGCGCCCCGAACAAGGGCGGGACCAGCAAGGTGCATGGTTCGCCGCTCGGCAAGGACGAGGTCGCCGCCGCGCGCGAAGCGCTGGGCTGGCCGCACGCCCCGTTCGAGATCCCGCAGGACATCCGCGACGCGTGGAGCGCCGTCGGCGGCAAGGGCCGCGACGTTCGCACCGCCTGGGAAGCCCGCTTCGCCCCCGTCGCGGACCAGTTCAAGGCGCTCGACACGGCAACCCCGGGCTTCCTCGACGGCTATATTGCCGACCTGATCGCCAATCCTGTCAAGGTCGCGACGCGCAAGTCGTCGGAAATGGCGCTGGAGGCGATCAACGCCGCGCTCCCGGGCACGATCGGCGGCTCGGCCGACCTCACCGGCTCGAACAACACGCTGACCAAGGATCTGGGCGCGCTCACCGCTGACAATTATGGCGGCCGCTACGTCTATTACGGCATCCGCGAATTCGGCATGGCCGCGGCGATGAACGGCATGGCGCTGCACGGGGGCGTGATCCCCTATGGCGGCACCTTCCTCGTCTTCTCCGACTATTGCCGCCCCGCGATCCGCCTCTCGGCGCTGCAGCAGGCGCGCGTCGTCTATGTGATGACGCATGACAGCATCGGCCTCGGCGAAGACGGCCCGACCCATCAGCCGGTCGAGCATGTCACCAGCCTGCGCCTGATCCCCGGTCTCGACGTCTATCGCCCGTGCGACGCGGTCGAGACCGCCGAATGCTGGGCGCTGTCGCTCGAACGCGCCGACGGCCCCTCGCTGCTCGCGCTGACCCGCCAGAACCTGCCGCAGCTGCGCACAGAGGCGTCGGAGAATCTCTGCGCCAAGGGCGGCTATCGCCTGCGCTCGGCGGGCGCCGCGCGCCGCGTCGTGCTCGTCGCGACCGGCTCGGAGGTCGAGATCGCGGTGCAGGTGCGCGATGCCCTTGAAGCGCAGGGCATCGGTGCCGATGTCGTCTCCATGCCCAGCTGGGAACGCTTCGATGCACAGGACGCCGCCTATCGCGCCGACCTGCTGCCCGCGAATGTCCTCAAGGTCTCGATCGAGGCCGGCACGACGCTCGGCTGGGAACGCTATACCGGCCTCGACGGGCTGCGCTTCGGCCTCGACAGCTTCGGCGCGTCGGGCCCGGCTGAGGATCTCTACAAGCATTTCGGGCTGACCGCCGACGCGATCGTCCCGCAGATCATCGAACAGCTAAACGCCTAGGAGACACTGATGACGAAGGTTGCGATCAACGGGTTCGGACGGATCGGGCGTCTGGTGGCGCGCGCCATCCTGGAACGTCCCGACAGCGGTCTCGAACTGGTGACGATCAACGATCTGGCCGATGCCAAGTCGAACGCCTGGCTGTTCAGCCGCGACAGCGTGCATGGCCGCTATCCGGGTGAAGTCTCCGCCGATGGCGACGATCTCGTCATCGACGGCAAGCGCATCAAGGTGACCAAGGAACGCGATCCCGCGAACCTGCCCCACGCAGCCAACGGCGTCGACCTCGTGCTCGAATGCACCGGCTTCTTCACCGATCGCGAAAGCGCGCAGAAGCATATCGATGCCGGCGCGAAGAAGGTGCTGATCTCGGCCCCGGGCAAGAATGTCGACCTGACCGTCGTCTATGGCGTCAACCACGACAAGCTCGAGGCCGGGCACACGATCGTCTCGAACGCGTCGTGCACCACCAACTGCCTCGCGCCGGTGGCAAAGGTGCTCAACGACAGCATCGGGATCGAGCGTGGCCTGATGACCACGATCCACGCCTACACCAACGATCAGAAGATCCTCGACCAGATCCATGGCGACATGCGCCGCGCCCGCGCTGCGGCGATGAGCATGATCCCGACCACCACCGGCGCCGCCCGCGCGGTGGGCGAGGTTCTGCCCGAGCTCAAGGGCAAGCTCGACGGCTCGTCGGTGCGCGTCCCCGTCCCCGACGGCTCGCTGATCGACCTGACCTTCACGCCCAAGCGCGACACGACCAGGGAAGAGGTTAATTCGATCCTCAAGGCCGCGTCGGAAAGCGGCCCGCTCAAGGGCGTGCTCGACTATACCGACGAGCCTCTGGTCTCGATCGATATCGTCCACACGCCTGCCTCATCGACCATCGACAGCCTCGAGACCGCCGTGATCGACGGCAAGCTCGTCCGCGTGGTCAGCTGGTACGACAATGAATGGGGCTTCTCGAACCGCATGGTCGACACCGCCGGCGTCATGGCGAAGCTGGGCTGAGCTTCGCGCCGCTGACTAACTCTACACCGTCACCCCCGCGAAAGCGGGGGCCCATCTCCCGCACCGTCGTAACAGCGGAACGGTCACAAGATGGGTTCCCGCTTTCGCGGGAATGACGATGGGGAGGGCGACCCGCTTTCCTACAGCCGCCGCTTTCGGTTAGGGTCGAAGCATGACGCATAGTCACCGCCTTCCGACCGCAATCGGCAGAACCAACGGACAGCCTGACACGCCCCTACACATACGCAATAACGTCAGACTTGTCAGGAACGGGTATCTCACTACCCGCGCAATCGGAGCGATCGCATGACCGGCCGCATCGCGGGCATCGCCCGCCACGCCTTCCCCAAGGGGCCGATGGAGGTCATCGACCACGCCCGCGTCACGCTCGA
Source organism: Sphingomonas plantiphila (assembly GCF_046000505.1). Classification (NCBI taxonomy): domain Bacteria; kingdom Pseudomonadati; phylum Pseudomonadota; class Alphaproteobacteria; order Sphingomonadales; family Sphingomonadaceae; genus Sphingomonas; species Sphingomonas plantiphila. The sequence goes on from NZ_JBELQC010000003.1 coordinate 46,224, forward strand.
AGGCGGAATCGCCGGCGATTTTCGAGGTGCGATGAAGGGCAAGCCCTACAAGCGCCAGGTCAGCCTGATGGAAGCGGCCGACTGGGACGCCGCGATGGCGGAGACCGGCCATTCGATCCCGTGGGAACAGCGTCGCGCCAACCTGCTGGTCGAAGGACTCGACCTGCCCCAGATCGTCGGCGCACGGCTGCGCATCGGCGCCGATGTCGTGCTCGAGGTGCGCGACGAAACCAATCCCTGCGAGCGGATGGAAGCGCTCGCCGAAGGACTCCGCGCCGCGCTGACGCCCGACTGGCGCGGCGGCGTGCTCACCATGGTCATCCAGCCCGGCGAGATCGCCGTGGGTGACCCAATCAGGATCGAACAATGACGCGAGCTTTCAAGACCCTCGACGATATGGGCGACATCGCCGGCAAGCGCGTGCTGGTCCGCGAGGATCTGAACGTGCCGATGGCCGATGGTGCCGTCACCGACGACAACCGCTTCCGCGCCGCGGTGCAGACCGTCGCCGAACTGGCCGACCGGGGCGCGATCGTCCTGATCCTCGCCCATTTCGGTCGTCCCAAGGTCCCGAGCCCCGACCTCTCGACCGCGCAGCTCGCTCGGCCGTTCAGCCAGGTCCTGGGCCGCGAGGTCCGCTATATCGACTGGGAGGGCGACGCCGAGTCGGTTGCGACGCTACGGCCCGGCGACATCGGCCTGCTCGAAAACACCCGCTTCTTCGGCGGTGAGGAAAAGAACGATCCCGCGACGATCGACCGTTTCGCCGCATTGGGCGACCTTTACGTGAACGACGCCTTCTCCGCCGCGCACCGTGCCCATGCTTCGACCGAGGGGCTGGCGCACCGTCTGCCCGCCTTCGCCGGACGCCAGATGGAGGCCGAACTCGACGCGCTCGACAAGGCGCTGGGCAATCCCGACCACCCTGTCGCGGCGGTGGTGGGCGGCGCCAAGGTTTCGACCAAGCTCGATGTGCTCAAGGCGATGGTGGGCAAAGTCGATCACCTGATCATCGGCGGCGGCATGGCCAACACCTTCCTCGCCACGCGCGGGGTCGACGTCGGCAAGTCGCTGTGCGAGCACGACCTGACCGGCACCGCCGAGGAGATCTTCGACGCGGCGGACAAGGCCAATTGCACGATCCATCTGCCCTATGACGTGGTGGTGTCGAAGGAATTCGCCGCCAATCCGCCCAGCTTGCGCACCTGCAACGTTCACGAAGTCGCCGCCGACGAGATGATCCTCGATATCGGCCCGGCGGCGAGCGAGGCGCTGGCGGACGTGCTCAAGAATTGCCGCACGCTGGTGTGGAACGGTCCGCTCGGCGCGTTCGAGACCAAGCCGTTCGACACCGCCACCATGGCGCTCGCCCACACCGTCGCCGCGCTCACCAAGGAAGGCTCGCTGGTCTCGGTCGCAGGCGGCGGCGACACCGTCGCGGCGCTCAATCAGGCGGGCGTGTCGGGCGAGATGAGCTTCGTCTCGACCGCCGGCGGCGCGTTCCTGGAATGGATGGAAGGCAAGGAGCTGCCGGGCGTGGCCGCGCTCACCGCCTGATCGCTCAGGAGGTCGGTGCGGGCTCGTTCAGCAGCGGGATCAGGATGCGGTTGAGATCGTCGAGGTCGAACGACCCGGCCTTGGCGTACCGGACCCGGCCCGCGCGATCGATCACGAAGTTACTGGGAACGGCGTTTCCGATCGGTCCGTAGGGTCCCTTGATCCGGCGCGCCGACTCGATCGTCATCGCCGCGAAGACGGGCTTCAGGTTCCTCAGCGGCAACGAGGTTTCGGTCGTCACCGCAAAGACCCGCAGGCCGTTCTTCTTCTGCAGCCGGTAATAGGTATCGAGCAGCGGGAGTTCGCGTTTGCACGGAACGCACCAGGTCGCCCAGAAATTGATGACCACCACCTGGCCGCGCAACCCCGCCAGATCGACCTTGGTGCCATCGATCAGGGTCAGCTCGAACGGCGGCGCGGGCTGATCGACCACCGGCTGCTTGAACGGCGCGGCACCGACCGTCAGCAGCGCCAACGGCAGGCCCATGAGCCGCAGAATGATGTCGCGTCGCCCGATCATATGTTCCCCCTGGTCCGGAGGTTCGACCAATGCCCGGTCACCGTCAATCGGGGCCGCGTCATTTTTCGATCGATTGGCCAGCGTTGTCAGGCTTTTCAGCCGCTTGCCGCACTGCAATAGGCCGCGCAACAACGTGTCGGAACAGGGATGTCAGCCATGAACACCGCCGAAATGACCGCCAAGATCGCCGAAGGAAACGGCTTCATCGCCGCGCTCGACCAGTCGGGCGGTTCGACCCCAAAGGCGCTCAAGGGCTATGGTGTTTCGGACGATGCCTGGTCGACCGACGAAGAGATGTTCGGCCTCATCCATCAGATGCGCAGCCGCATCATCACCTCGCCCTGCTTCACCGGCGAGAAGGTGATCGGCGCGATCCTGTTCGAACGCACGATGGACGGGCAGGTCGACGGCAAGCCGACCCCGCAGGCGCTGATCGAGCGCGGCGTCGTTCCCTTCATCAAGATCGACAAGGGGCTGGAGGACGAGGCGAACGGCGTCCAGCTGATGAAACCGATGCCCGATCTCGACGCACTGCTGACCAAGGCCAAGGGCCTCGGCGTGTTCGGCACCAAGGAACGCTCGGTTGTCAACCTCGCCAATGCCGAGGGTATTGCCGCGGTGGTCAGGCAGCAGTTCGAGATCGGCGCGCAGGTCATCTCCCACGGGATGATGCCGATCATCGAGCCCGAGGTGAACATCAAGTCGCCCGAGCGCGCGCAGGCCGACGCGATCCTGCGCGACGAGATCCTCAAGGCGCTCGACGACCTGCCCGAGGGGCAGCAGGTCATGCTCAAGCTCTCGATCCCCGCCGAGGCCGGCCTGTTCGATCCGCTGGTCGACCATCCGAAGGTGCTGCGCGTTGTCGCTTTGTCCGGCGGCTACGCCCGTCCCGAAGCCTGTGCCGAGCTGGCGAAGAACCGCGGCATGATCGCCAGCTTCAGTCGCGCACTGCTCGAGGATCTGCGCCACGGCATGGGCGACGCCGAATTCGACGCCTCGCTCGCCGGCGCAATCCATGACATCCACAGCGCGTCGACGCGTAAGCGGGCGGCCGTGTGACCGACACGGCGCCGACGCCCGACGATGATGGGAACGCGCTTCGCTTCTTCTATCATCGCGGCGTCGCGCCGATGCTGTGGGCGCTGATGGCGATTTCGCTGGTCGAGCTCGGGGTCGTCCATCTGCTCGTCGCTTTGCTGTGGAGCGGGACTGCGGCGCTGGCTTTGTCCGTCGTGACCCTGGCCGGGCTCGGCTGGATGGTCTGGCAACTGCGCCAAATGCCTCGACGTCCGGTGCTGCTCGACGCCGACGGACTGTGGATGCGCGTTGGCACGATCCGCTCGATCCGCGTCCCGACGGCGGCGATCGCCGGGGTGCGAACCGCGATCGACCCCGCGATCCGCCGCGATCGCTCGGTGCTGCGACTGTCGCTGCTTTCCCATCCCAACGTCGTGGTCGCGCTGAATGCACCGCTTTCGGAGGGGCGCCCGATCAGCGCAATCGCCCACCGTCTCGATGATCCCGACGCTTTCGTCGCGGCGATTGAAGCGCTAGGCCACGGCCATGATCGATGACGACAACGACCTCCCGCCGCTCGGCCCCGAATTCGCTGCGCAGTTCAAGCGCGACGACAGCCGCCCACCCTGCCAGCTCTACCTGATCTCGCCGCTCGACGTCACCGGCGCGTTTCCGGATCGGCTAGCCTGCGCGCTCGATGCCGGGCCGGTCGCCGCGTTCCAGTTCCGCGTGAAGGACGTCGACCAGCACGAAGCCGCGCGGCTGGCCGAGCCGCTGCTGCGCATCTGTGCCGACCGGGAAGTGGCGTTCATCGTCAACGACAGCATCAGCCTGGCCAAGCGTCTCGGCGCCGATGGCGTGCATCTGGGGCAGGGCGATGGCGACCCGCGCGAGGCGCGCTCGATCCTCGGCCCGGCGGCGCAGATCGGCGTGACCTGCCACGATAGCCGCCATCTTGCGATGGAAGCGGGCGAGGGCGGGGCGGACTATGTCGCGTTCGGCGCCTTCTATCCCACCAGCACCAAGGAAACGCGCCATCGCCCCGACCCGGCGATCCTGTCGTGGTGGACCACGGTGTTCGAAATCCCTTGCGTCGCCATTGGCGGGATCACGCCGGACAATGCCGCACCGCTGGTGGCGGCGGGCGCGGATTTCCTTGCCGTGTCGGGCGCCGTGTGGGGAGGCGACGAGGGGGGCGCCGTTCGCGCCTTCGCGGAGGTGCTGAACGGCTGAGGCAACCCGGTTGCGCTTGCATCGTTCTTCTTCTGAAACGGATGGAGAGTGTGTGTGCGTAAATTGATAGCTGGATTGATCGGAGCCACCGTAATCGCAGGTGGTGGGGTGGCCGCGGTTCATGCGCAGAACGCGGCGGCGCCAGCTGCCAAGCCGGCCAAGCCCGGCCTGTCGCGCGATTTGCTCCACGTCCAGGTGATCCTCGACCGGCTGGGCTTCCCGCCAGGTCCGCTGGACGGACGCGACGGGGCGTCGCTCGCCTCCGCGTTGAAGGGGTTCCAGCTGTCGCGCGGCCTTCCCGTCACCGGCAAGCCCGACACGCGCACGCTGCAGGCGCTGCATCAATATCGCTCGATCCGGCCCACGCGGACGCTGCGGCTGACCGCCGACGCGCTGTCGGGCCCGTTCGTTCGGCCATGGCCCAAGGATGTGGCGGCGCAGGCGAAACTCAAGTCGATGGGCTATCGAACCGCGCTCGAGAAGCTGGCGGAGATGTTCCACACGACCCCCGAAGTCCTGATCGAGCTCAACAGCCCCGACACGCGCCTGGCGCCCGGGGTTCCGGTCGAATTCCCCAATGCAATCCCCGGGTCGCGGGATTATCCGGCCGATCTGAAGCCGGAATGGCGCAAGACGCTCAACGATCTGAACGTCGATGCGAACCAGCCAAAGGCGAACCGGGTCGTGGTCGACAAGTCGGACAAGGTCCTGCGGGTGTTCGGTCAGGACGGGAAGCTGGCCGCGCAGTTCAACGTGACCGTCGGCAGCACCCGCGACCCCCTGCCGATCGGCAGCTGGAAGGTGAACGGCGTGGCGACCAACCCGGAATTTCACTATAATCCGAAGCTGTTCTGGGACGTCAGCGACAAGAAGCCAGACGCGTTGCTCCCGCCCGGCCCCAACAGCCCGGTCGGCGTGGTGTGGATCGATCTGAGCAAGGAGCATTACGGCATCCACGGCACCCCCGAGCCGCACACGATCGGCCGCACCGAAAGCCATGGGTGCATCCGCCTGACCAACTGGGATGCTGCGCGCGTCGCGTTGATGGTCGCCCCTGGCACGCCGGTGATCTTTCAGGAATGAGCACAGTGCGGGTGGTGCTGTGGGTGATGGCGGGGTGCGCACTCGCCGCCTTCGTCTTTCTCGCAGCGACGATTCGCGTGGTCGATCCCCCGACCGCAAACGGCCAGCCAGCGCCGGTTCCGCGATCCGCCCCCACCGATCAGGCCCTCGCCGGGCCCGCCGCGTCGGTTTCGGGCCCGCTCGGCATCCCGGTCGTCGGCATCGCGCCATCGGCGTTGCGTAGCAACTGGGGAGATCCGCGCGGCGAGGGCATGCGCGCGCATCAGGGCCTCGACATTATGGCGCCCGCCAATACCCCGGTGATCGCCGCCGCGGACGGGCGCGTGGAAAAGCTGTTCTATTCGAACGGCGGGGGCGGGGTCACGCTCTATCAGCGCTCGATCGACGGCAAGTGGATCTACTATTACGCGCACCTCGCCGCCTATGCCCCCGGCATCGCCGAGGGCCGCGACCTGCGCCGGGGTGAGACGCTGGGCTATGTCGGCGACACCGGCAATGCCGGCGCGGGCAATTATCACCTGCATTTCGGCGTCGCGCGGATGGCACCGGGCGAGCGCTGGCACCAGGGCACCCCGGTCGATCCCTATCCCCTGCTTGCCGGATCGCGCGCGGGCGGCTAAGGGCCGCGCCTGTTCTTTCTCAGCACTGTAGGCGATCCCCATGAAGATCAGCGGCGTGGACATCCGTCCCGGCAACATCATCGAATATGAAAACGGCATCTGGCGCGCGGTGAAGATCCAGCACACCCAGCCGGGCAAGGGCGGCGCCTATATGCAGGTCGAGCTCAAGAACCTGCGCGACGGCCGCAAGAACAACGTCCGCTTCCGCTCGGCCGAGACGGTCGAGCGCGTGCGTCTCGACACCAAGGATTTCCAGTTCCTCTACCCCGAGGGCGATGGCCTCGTCTTCATGGACAAGGAAACCTATGACCAGGTGACGCTGCCGCGCGACCTGCTCGGCGACGCCGCCGCCTTCCTGCAGGACGGCATGGACGTCGTCATGGAGCTGTATGACGAGGAAGCGATCAGCGTCCAGCTGCCCGACACGATCGAAGCGACGATCGTCGAGGCGGACGCGGTGGTAAAGGGCCAGACGGCATCGTCGTCCTACAAACCCGCGATTCTCGACAATGGCGTGCGCATCATGGTCCCGCCACACATCGCGAGCGGCACCCGCATCGTCGTTGACGTGTACGAGCAGACCTACGTCCGCCGCGCGGATTGAGGCCGAGCGGACGAGTCAAATAGCGCAGCTATTTGCCCGATCCGCCGGCCCGGCCGGCGAGCGCAGCTCGACCGACGCGCGGGCTTTGCCCGTGCGGGGCCACAATGAAGTTTAGGAAGTAACATGGTTTCCCATTCCGGCCTCATCACCGTCATCGAGCGTGCCGCGCGCAAGGCGGGGCCGCGGCTGCGGCGCGACTTCAACGAGGTCCAGCAGTTGCAGGTCAGCCGCAAGGGGCCGGCGGACTTCGTGTCGATGGCCGACAAGCGCGCCGAGGACACGCTGATCGAGGAGCTGCGCAAGGCGCGGCCGGACTGGGGCTTCCTGGTCGAGGAGCGTGGGGCAATCGCGGGCGATCCGGACAAGCCGCGCTGGATCATCGATCCGCTCGACGGCACGACCAACTTCCTCCATGGGATCCCGCATTTCTGCATGTCGATCGCGGTCGAGGATCCGCACGGCAGCCAGGGCAAGCCCGAGATCACGCACGGCTATGTCTATCAGCCGCTGACCGACGAGAGCTTCTGGGCCGAAAAGGGCCGCGGCGCGTGGGTGCAGGACCAGCGGCTGCGCGTCTCGTCGCGCCGCGACCTGGCCGATGCGCTGATCGCGACCGGCATCCCGTTCCTGGGCCATGGCAATTTCGCCGAATGGAGCCGCATCTTCGGCGCGATCGCGCCCGAAGTCGCCGGCATCCGCCGCTTCGGCTCGGCGGCGCTCGACCTCGCCTGGGTCGCGGCGGGTCGCTATGACGGCTTCTGGGAAAGCGGCCTCAAGCCGTGGGATACGGCAGCCGGAATCCTGCTGGTCAAGGAAGCAGGCGGCTTCGTCACCGATTTCCGCGGCACGGACAATGCACAGGCCAAGGGGGAAATCCTCGCCGCCAATGACGGGCTACATTCGAAGCTGCACAAGCTGCTGGCAGGGTCGCTGCGCTAGTCGCGCAGCGCCGACCTCAGATCTTCGCCGGCGCGGGATCTTTCGCTTCTTCCGGGTACAGCAGGTCGCTGTAGTGGCCCAGGATCGCGTCCCACAGGTCGAGGTTATCGACGAATAGCGCCCGGCTGATCCCGCCTTCGTCGAGGTTCAGGTCCATCTCGATCACGGCGTCGCCATCCGAATCGAGATAGGCGCGGGCGAAGCGATATTCGGTGTTCCATTTGACCATCTCGGCCGCGCCCGCCTTGGTGTCGGTGAAGGCGGCGACGAACTGGATCGAGGTGCAGTTCGCATTCTTCTCGCACCCGTAGAAATAGATCCTGAACTTGGTCCCCTGCTCGAACGTGGCCTCAATCAGCGGATCGCCCTGCTTGTCCGCTTCGATCGTTGCCCAGAAATTCTGCTCGCGCAGGATCGCGGAAATCACCTTGGGGTCGGCGGTAACGTTCTGGGCGATCGCCGGAGACGTCGTGGCAACCGTCGTCAGGGCCAGGGTCGCGGCAAGCGCGAAAGTGCGTAGCATCGATGGAGTCCCCCGTTTGAATCCGGCACGAGGTTAGTAGGGCGGATCGCCGTCGGCAATCGCCCGAACGCTTGGGCTAAGCACTATTTGTTGCGAGTGATTCTCACGGGTTTCCGCCCTTGATGCCCCCCTGCCATCGGCCTAAAGCGACCCCTAGATTCCGCAACCGCGAGGGGCCGTCTTGGTCGACCTTATCGAATATCTGCCGATCCTGCTGTTCCTGGGGGTGGCGCTGGTGCTGTCGAGCGCCTTTGTCTTCCTGCCCATGATCGCGGCCCGCTTCACCGGCGCGCATCAGCCGACGCCGGAAAAGCTCACCGAATATGAATGCGGCTTCCCCGCGTTCGAGGATTCGCGCAGTCAGTTCGACGTGCGCTTCTACCTCGTCGCGATCCTGTTCATCATCTTCGACCTCGAGGCTGCCTTTCTCTTCCCGTGGGCGGTGTCGGTGTTCGATCTGGGCTGGGCCGCGTGGATTTCGATGATGATCTTCATCGGCGAACTCGGCCTTGGCCTCGCTTATGCGTGGAAGGTCGGCGCGCTGGATTGGGAATGAGTATCGTGAACCAGACTTCTCCGATCCTGAACGCACAGGGACAGCCGATGGCGGCGCCCACAACCGGTGCGGTGGTCCAGCCAGATGCAGCGTTCTTCAACGACCTGAATGGCGAGCTGGGCGATAAGGGCTTTCTCGTCACCTCGACCGAAGAGCTGTTCCAGTGGGCACGCACCGGCTCGCTGTGGTGGATGACCTTCGGCCTCGCCTGCTGCGCGGTCGAGATGATCCACGTCAACATGCCGCGCTATGACATGGAGCGGTTCGGCGCCGCGCCGCGCGCATCGCCGCGCCAGTCCGACGTGATGATCGTCGCGGGCACGCTGTGCAACAAGATGGCCCCGGCGCTGCGCCGCGTCTACGACCAGATGTCGGAGCCGAAATACGTCATTTCGATGGGCAGCTGCGCCAATGGCGGCGGCTATTATCACTATAGCTACAGCGTCGTGCGCGGCTGTGACCGGATCGTGCCCGTCGACATCTACGTCCCCGGCTGTCCGCCGACCGCCGAGGCGCTGCTCTACGGCGTGATGCAGCTCCAGCGGAAGATCCGCCGCATCGGCACGGTGACGCGGTGAGGGCGCCGGCTCCGAAATACGCCGCCAATGACGGCGTGATCGCGGCGGCGCAGGCGGCGCTGGGCGACATGCTGATCGAGGCGACCGATCTGGTCGGCGAGGTGAACCTGACCGTCGATCGCGCGCGCCTGCCGCAGGCGATGATCGCGCTGCGCGACGGCGCAATGCTGCAATATCAGGCGCTGATGGAGATCGCCGGGGTCGACTATCCCGAGCGCGCCGAGCGGTTCGACGTCTGCTACATGCTGCTCAGCTACACCCGCAACCACCGCATCCGCGTGCGCGTGACGACGGACGAGGTGCAGCCGGTGCCGTCGGTGACGTCGATCTGGCCGGTCGCCGGCTGGCTCGAGCGCGAAGTGTACGACATGTATGGCGTGCTGTTCGAGGGGAATGAGGACCTGCGCCGCATTCTCACCGACTATGGCTTTCGCGGCCACCCGCAGCGCAAGGACTTCCCGCTCTCCGGCTTCGTCGAGCTGCGCTATTCGGAAGCGGAGAAGCGCGTGGTCTATGAGCCGGTGCAGCTGGCGCAGGACTTCCGCAATTTCGACTTCATGAGCCCGTGGGAGGGCGCCGAATATATCCTGCCGGGCGACGAAAAGGCGCCCGCTCAGCCTGCACCTGCTGCTCCGGCTCCAAAGGCCGAGGAAAAGCCCGCCGCCCCCGAGGCGAAGGGCGCCCCGACGCCCGCTAGCGCGGAAGCGGTGAAGGAAGCCGATGATTCGGTGAAGCCGGTCAAGGCGCGCGTCCGCAAGCCCAAGACGACCGACAGCGTCAAGGATACCGGTATCGGCAAGGCAACGCCGGAGGCGGGCGCCGAGCCGGCCGATCCCGACGTGCCACAGGCCGATGCCAAACAGCCCCGCAAGCCGCGCGCGCCGCGCAAGCCGAAGGGGGAGGAGTGATGCGCTCCCTTCTCCCGCTCGCCCTGAGCTTGTCGAAGGGCCGTTCTTTCTTTTCCGCCGTCCAAAGTGAAGGACGGGGCTTCGACAAGCTCAGCCTGAACGGGTTGGGAGGTATGAATGTCTGAGTATCTCGAAGAAATCGCCGGTCGCACCGACGCCGCCGATCCCAGCGTCGGCGACACCGAAATCGCCAACTACACGATCAACTTCGGCCCGCAGCACCCCGCGGCGCACGGCGTGCTGCGCCTCGTCACCGAACTCGACGGCGAGATTATCGAGCGGATCGACCCGCATGTAGGCCTGCTCCACCGCGGCACCGAAAAGCTGATCGAGTACAAGACCTATACCCAGGCGCTCCCGTACATGGATCGCCTCGACTATTGCTCGCCGCTGGCGATGGAGCACAGCTTCGTGCTCGCGGTCGAAAAGCTGCTCGACCTCGAGGTACCGGTGCGCGCGCAATATCTGCGCGTGTTCTTCGCCGAGCTGACCCGCATCTGCAACCACATGCTCAACCTCGGCGCGCACGTCATGGACGTCGGCGCGATGACGCCGAACCTGTGGATGTTCGAGCTGCGCGAGGATTGCCTCAACTTCTTCGAGCGCATGTCGGGCGCGCGCATGCACCACAATTACCTGCGCCCCGGCGGCGTCCATCAGGACGTGCCGCTCAAGCTGCTGACCGATATCGCCGACTGGCTCGACACGCGCCTGCCCACGCTGTTCGGCGACGCGATCAGCCTGGTCGCGGAAAACCGCATCTTCAAACAGCGCAACGTCGACATCGCCATCGTCAACCGCGACGACGCGGTGAAATGGGGCTTTTCCGGTCCGATGATCCGCGCGGCGGGCATTCCGTGGGACCTGCGCAAGTCGCAGCCCTATGACGTGTACGACCGCATGGATTTCGAGATCCCGGTCGGCACGCGCGGCGACTGCTATGACCGCTTCATGGTCCGCGTCGAGGAGGTGTATCAGTCCGCGCGCATCATGAAGCAGTGCCTCAACGAAATGCCGTCGGGCCCGATCGCGTCGCTCGATCGCAAGGTGGTGCCGCCCAAGCGCGCCGAGATGAAACAGTCGATGGAAGCGCTGATCCATCACTTCAAGCTGTACACCGAGGGCTTCCACGTCCCCGCCGGCGAGGTGTACGTCGCGACCGAAAGCCCCAAGGGCGAGTTCGGCATCTACATGGTCAGCGACGGCAGCAACAAGCCGTACCGCTGCAAGATCCGCCCGACCGCGTTCAGCCATTTGCAGGCGATGGACTTCATGTCGCGCGGCCACATGCTGGCGGACATCACCGCGATTCTGGGCGCGATGGATATCGTGTTCGGGGAGTGCGACCGGTGAGGTTGCTTCGCGATCTTGGGCTGTCGGTCGTGCTCACACTGGCGATGCCGATCATAATCCTCGCGATCTACGCGGGTTATTCGATGTTTGGAGATCCGTGGGGCGATCTCGTGATGGGCGCCATTGCGATCATCCTCGGTGCTGCCGTTCTTTATTATCTGGTGCTGGCGACGAAGCTCGGCATTTCGGTCGCTCGTTTGCGTGGTGCGGCGAAGAGTCCGGGGGCGAACCATGGCTGACGCCCTCACCCTTCAGGACGCCCCCGTGAGCACCCGCATCGCCACCGCGCACGCAATGATCGCGCATTACAACGCGCAGGATGCCGACGCCTATGTGGCGCTGATGACCGACGATGCCTGTGAAGCGGGCTATCGCGGCGCGGTGCTGCGTGAAGGCAAGGAAGGCATCCGCACGGGGCTTAAGGCGATGTTCGCCCAGTTTCCGCACAACCGCGCCGACATCCTGACCAGCTATGAGCTGGGGGAGACGGTGCTGCTCCACGAAAATGTCTCGCGCGCGCCCGATGGCGAGCAGTTCGAGGTCATGTCCATCTACACCTTCAGCGGCGACCGAGTGAGCCGCGTGGAGTTCATCCGCTAATGGCCGACGCAAACGCAATCGAAGACACGCCGGAACTCCGCGCACGTTGGGGCAATTTCGCCTGGACGCCGGAGAACGCCGCCAAGGCCGCGACCATCCGTGCGCGCTATCCCGAGGGGCGGCAGATGAGCTGCACCATCCCCTATCTCGACCTCGCCCAGCGTCAGGTCGGGGCGGAGACGGATACGCAGGGGTGGCTGCCGATCCCGGTGATCGAATTCGTCGCGCGGGAGCTCGACATGGCGGTGATCCGCGTGCTGGAGGTCGCGACCTTCTACACGATGTTCAACATGCACCCGGTCGGCAAATATCATGTGCAGGTATGCGGCACGACGCCGTGCTGGCTGCGCGGATCGGACGAGGTGTTCGCCGCGTGCAAGAACCGCGGCATGGCCAAGGGCAAGACCACGCCCGACGGCCTGTTCACGCTGACCGAGGTCGAGTGCATGGGCAATTGCGCGTCGGCGCCGATGGTCCAGATCAACGACGATAATTTCGAAGACCTCGACTATGATCGCACCGCCGCGATCCTCGACGCGCTGGCGCGGGGCGAGAGCCCCAAGGCTGGCACGCAGGAGCCGGGCCGCCACACCGTCGAGCCGCTGGGCGGGCCGACGACGCTGACCGCGATGGTGTCCGAGAACCACGACTATCGGGGGGAATGGTGATGCCTGAACCCGTCCGCAAAGGCCTGCCGGTCATCGGCATCGTCTTCCTCCTGCTCGCGATCCTGAAGTTCGTGCAGGGCGGGAATTGGGTCGTATGGCTGATCCTCGCGATCCTGTTTGGCGCGATGCGCCTGTTGCCGTCGAGCGAGTCCACCGCCTCTGATCCGGAGCACAAGGCATGAGCAAGAACACGATCTTCACGATCCTCGCCATCATCGGTGGCATCGTCGTCGCGATCTGGGCGCTGAAACTCGCCGCGAAGCTGTTCGTCCCGCTGCTCGTCATCGGCGCGGGCGTCGCGATCTACCTCGCGGTCAAGGACAACAAGCGTATCGGGGGACCGCGCTAACATGCTTAGCGACAAGGACCGGATTTTCACCAATCTCTACGGCTACCAGCCGTGGACCCTGGACGCTGCGATCAAGCGCGGCGCGTGGGACAATACCAAGGCGCTGCTCGACCTTGGCCCCGACTCGATCATCGAGAAGATCAAGGCGTCGGGCCTGCGCGGGCGCGGCGGGGCGGGTTTCCCGACCGGCATGAAGTGGAGCTTCATGCCCAAGAATCCGACGCCCGAGCGGCCGAGCTTCCTGGTCATCAATGCCGACGAATCCGAACCCGGTTCGTGCAAGGACCGCGAGATCATTCGCCACGATCCGCACCTGCTGCTCGAAGGCGCGCTGGTCGCGGGCTTCGCGATGCGTGCACGTGCGGCCTATATCTACATTCGCGGCGAATATATCCGCGAGGCGCAGACGCTGTTCGCGGCGATCGAGGAGGCCTATGCCAAGGGCCTGCTGGGCAAGAATGCCTGCGGCTCGGGCTATGATTTCGACGTCTTCTGCCATCGCGGCGCGGGCGCCTATATCTGCGGCGAAGAAACCGCGATGATCGAGAGCCTGGAGGGCAAGAAGGGCCAGCCGCGCCTCAAGCCGCCCTTCCCGGCGGGTGCGGGCCTCTATGGCTGCCCGACTACGGTCAACAACGTCGAATCGATCGCGGTCGCGCCCACGATTCTGCGCCGCTCGCCCGAATGGTTCGCCAGCTTCGGGCGCGAGAACAACAAGGGCACCAAGCTGTTCCAGATCAGCGGCCATGTCGAGAAGCCGTGCGTGGTCGAGGAAAGCATGTCGATCCCGTTCCGCGAGCTGATCGAAAAGCATTGCGGCGGCATCCGCGGCGGGTGGGACAATCTGCTCGCGGTGATCCCGGGCGGTTCGTCGGTTCCGCTCGTCCCGGCGGCGGAGATCATGGACGCCCCGATGGACTTCGACGGGCTCAAGGCGCTCGGCTCGGGCCTCGGCACTGCGGCGGTGATCGTGATGGACAAGTCCACCGACATCGTCGCAGCGATCAGCCGGATCAGCTATTTCTACAAGCATGAGAGTTGCGGCCAGTGTACCCCGTGCCGCGAAGGCACCGGCTGGATGTGGCGCGTAATGGAGCGGATGCGCACCGGTGACGCCGACATCAGCGAGATCGACACGCTGTTCAACGTCACCAAACAGATCGAAGGCCACACCATCTGCGCGCTCGGCGACGCGGCGGCCTGGCCGATCCAGGGCCTGATCAAGCATTTCCGCCCCGAGATGGAGCGCCGCATCCTCGAGAAGCAGGGCGGCGGACTGGAACCGATGCAGGAAGCGGCCGAGTGATCCTTTCGATCGCCTTGATATCTCTGGCCGGGATGGCGCAGGAGCCGGGCGGCTTTATGCCGTCGCCTCCTCCGCTCGACAGTACGACCCTGCCAGAACTTCCGCCGCGTGGGGCTGTCGGCAAGGTCGAGGCCGCGCAACCTTTGGCGGATGATCGTGCTCAGGAGTATTTGGTCGGCGTTTTCGAATGTCTGCGTCAGAAGCGAACGGCAGATGTCGTCGCAGCTTCGCAATTCCTCAACCTGAAGCGTTCCGATCAGGCGATAGCCGCGCTGTTGAAGCATCGGTGCGAGCCACAGGGTCGAAAAGGCGCGGTTCCAATCGGTCAGACCGGCGTGCCGCCGCTGAGAGGTGCGCTGTTCGTTGCATTGTATCGGGCGCAGTTTGCGACGCGTGATCCTGGTATCGGTGACGCTCCTCCCGTATCGGTGGATGGCACTGATGCTCCATTGGCACGTCAGCAGTGGTTTGCCGCCGCATATCGGTTTGCGAACTGCGTTGCGCGCTCGGCTTCGAACGAAGCGCGTCTTGTGGTGTTGTCGCCCGCAGGGAGTAAGGCGTCGCTCGACGCATTTCAGGCTATGAATAACCGGATGGCAAACTGTCTTGGAGCCGGTCAGCAGTTCACGGTGTCGCGTCCGGTGCTGACCGGGTTGCTGGCGGAAGCGCTGTATCGATCGGCAGGGGAGACCAACTCATGATGGCGCTCATATTGTCATCGATGGCGCTCGCGGCGTCTCCGGCTGATCCCGTCGCCTGCGTGCTTGCACGTGGTGGCGATGCGGCGCGCGCGCTGATGAAGGTCGTGCCGGGTTCGTCCGAGCTTTCGCCCGCGCTCGATCGCGTCCGCCCGGTGCTGACGGCATGCGGCGCGGCGACCGACGGGGCGGGGTTAGATGTGCTGGTCGCCGACATGGCGTCGCACCTGTTGCGTACCGACTATGCCAAATACCCGTTTCGCGCGCTGCCCGCAGCGTCGTTGACCCAGGTCAAGGCGGAAGGGCTGCGGCGCGAAACCGCCGGCTGGCCCGCCGCCGATGCGATCGGTCGCTGCGTCGTCGCACGCGATCTTCAGGGCGCGGTCAAGCTGGTCCGCAGCCGCAAGGGCACGCGCAGCGAGGGCAAGGCGCTCGACGCGTTGCTGCCGCTGGTTCCCGCCTGTGTCGATGCGGGCGCGTCGCTGACCGCCAGTCGCGCGGACCTGCGCGATGGGATCGCCCGCGCGCTCTATCGCGACGTGGTCAGCAAGATCCCCGATCTCTGGCCGGCGTGAGGAAGGCGATACGATGAGTTTTCTGCGCATTGTCGGTTTGTGTTCTCTGCTCGTTGCCGCCGCTACGGCGTTTCCCGCCGTTGCCCAGGACGCGCCGACCGGATCGCGTCTCGGTAGCCGTACCCAGCCCGGACAAAAGGGCAGTGCGGACGAGGCTATTCGCGCGCAGCATAAATTTGCGAGCTGCATCGTGTTCAAACGCGATCGCACCGTGCTTCGCTGGCTGATGGCCCTCGATCTGGAAGAAGAAGCGAAGGCAGCCGAGGAAGTGTTCCGCATGGTCGATTGCGACTATGTCGGCTTTGCAGATGCCTGGGCGGACAGTTTCGCCGTCGGATCGAGCCGGGCATTGCAGCGCGGATCGCTTGCCGAAGCATCGTTGCGCAAGGGCGGCTTTCTTGCGAAAAAGGCCGAAACCCCTGTGGCTCTGCCGATCGCGGAGGGCTATGACCGGCCGTGGTACGCGATGACCGGGCGGCCGGTATCGGTCGACACAATGGCGACGTGTCTCGTCGAAACACAGCCCGGGTTGGTGCTCGATCTTTTGCGTACCAAGCCGACGTCGAGCGAGGAGCAGGCGGCCGTTCAGGCGATCGCCCAGGTGCTCGGCTCCTGCCTGATCAACGGCGCCACGGTTCGCGCCAATCTCGTGGTTCTTCGTGCGAGTTTCGCCGAAGCCTATTTTCACCGGATCAATGGTCCGAGCGACAAGGTTGCGTCGTAATGCCCAAACTGACCGTAGACGGGATCGAAGTCGAAGTCCCCGCAGGCGCCACCGTGCTGCAGGCGTGCGAGGCTGCCGGCAAGGAAATCCCGCGCTTCTGCTATCATGAGCGGCTGAGCATCGCCGGCAATTGCCGGATGTGCCTGGTCGAGGTGAAGCCCGGGCCGCCCAAGCCGCAGGCGTCGTGCGCGCTGCCCGCAGGCGATGGGCAGGAAGTCCGCACCGACAGCGCGATGGTCAAGGCCGCGCGCGAAGGCGTGATGGAGTTTCTGCTGATCAACCACCCGCTCGATTGCCCGATCTGCGATCAGGGCGGCGAGTGCGACCTGCAGGACCAGTCTATCGCCTATGGCCGCGGCCATTCGCGCTATACCGAGAACAAGCGCGCGGTGACCGAGAAGTACATGGGTCCCATCGTCAAGACGGTGATGACCCGTTGCATCCAGTGCACCCGCTGCGTCCGCTTTGCCGAAGAGGTTGCGGGCGTCGAGGAAATCGGCGCGATCTATCGCGGCGAGAACATGCAGATCACCTCCTATCTCGAGCAGGCGGTGACGAGCGAGCTGAGCGGCAATGTCGTCGACCTGTGTCCGGTCGGCGCGCTCACGTCGAAGCCCTATGCGTTCGAGGCGCGCCCGTGGGAGCTGCGCAAGACGCTGGCGATCGACGTGATGGATGCGGTCGGCACCAATATCCGCATCGACAGCCGCGGGCGCGGCGTGCTGCGCGTCCTGCCGCGCATCAACGAAGACGTGAACGAGGAATGGGCGCACGACAAGACGCGCCACCATGTCGACGGGCTCAGCTATCGTCGCCTCGACAAGCCCTATGTCCGCAAGGACGGCAAGCTGGTCGAAGCGAGCTGGGACGAGGCGTTCGCCGCCATCGCCGTTGCGGCGAAGGGCGCGGGCGACAAGGTCGCCGCGATCCATGGCGACCTGCTCGATTGCGAGACGATCTTCGCCGCCAAGAAGCTGGTCCAGTCGTTCGGATCGGACCTGCTGGAGGGGCGCCAGACCGGCATGGCCTATGATGCCACGTCGATGAGCGCGGTGAACTTCAACACCACGATCGCGGGCGTCGAGAGCGCCGACGCGATCCTGCTCGTTGGCACCAATCTGCGCTGGGAAGCGCCGCTTGTGAACACCCGCGTGCGCAAGGCGATCAAGAAGGGCGCCAAGGTCTTCGCGATCGGGCCGGAAACCGACCTGACCTACAAGACGAGCTGGCTCGGCAATGACCTGTCGCTGCTCGGCAAGCTGCCCAAGGCGGCGGCGGATGCGTTCAAGGATGCGGCGCGCCCGATGGTGATCGTCGGCGGCGCGGCGCTCAAGAACGGGCATGGCGCGGCGCTCGCGCTGGCGAAGAAGCTGAACCTGGTGCGTGAAGGCTGGAACGGCTTCAACGTCCTGCACATGGCGGCCAGCCGCATGGGCGGCCTGATGCTCGGCTTCGCGTCGCAGGGCGGCATCGCCGACATCGTCGCGGCGCAGCCCAAGCTGACCTTCTTCCTCGGCGCGGACGAGGTGGATTTCTCGGCCTTCGCCAATAGCTTCAACGTCTATATCGGCCATCATGGCGACAAGGGCGCGCATGCGGCGGACGTGATCCTGCCGGGCGCGAGCTATGCCGAAAAGCACGGCACCTATGTCAACCTCGAAGGCCGGGTCCAGCGCAGCGAGAAGGCGGTTTCGGCCCCCGGCGACGCGCGTGAGGACTGGACGATCCTGCGCGCGCTGTCCGAAGTGCTGGGCAAGACGCTGCCGTTCGACAGCTTCGGCGAACTGCGCGCGGCGATGGCCGCCGAAGTGCCGGCGCTGGGCAGCGAAGGGCTCGCCAGCTTCGACTGGAACCCGCCGGCGCTCGACGCCAAGGGGGAAGGGGAGGTCGCTTATCCGATCGCCGACTTCTATCTGACCAACGCCATCTGCCGCGCATCGCCGACGATGCAGCGCTGCTCGGCGGAGCTGGTGCACGGGCAGGATTTCGCGGAGGCGGCGGAATGAGCTTGTACCAGAACATGATGCGCGGCGCGGCGGTTATTCTGTTCGCACTCGCAATCCTCACGGTGATCGCGAGCTTGATCCTCGTCCTGTCCCGGCCGCACGCCTTCTCCGTGTTGCCCGGCCTCGGCGGTTTTCTGGCACAAGTTGCGACGGCGCTTACCAGTGCAACGCTGCCATTTTTCGGCGCCGCGCTGCTGTGGCGGATCGATCGCTATCTCGACCTTAGCAAGGGCGGAAAGTCCGCATGACCGCTTTCTTCCAATCCCTCGGCATATCCTTCGAATGGGCGTGGTTCGTCGCGACGATCGCCGGTATCCTGCTGATCGCGCTGCCGCTGATGCTGGCCGTCGCCATGATCATCTATGCCGATCGCAAGATCTGGGCGGCGATGGCGCTGCGCCGCGGTCCGAACGTCGTCGGCCCGCTCGGCCTGCTTCAGTCGTTCGCGGACGGTCTCAAGGTCTTCCTTCAGGAAACCATCATCCCGTCGAGCGCGAACAAGGGACTGTTCCTGCTCGCGCCGATCATCACCTTCACCGTCGCGCTGATCGTGTGGGCGGTGATCCCGTTCCAGGCGGGCGTGGTGCTGTCGAACATCAATGTCGGCCTGCTCTACATCCTCGCGGCGTCGTCGCTGGGCGTGTATGGCGTGATCCTCGCCGGCTGGGCGTCGAACTCCAAATATCCCTTCTACTCGGCGATCCGCGCGGCGGCGCAGATGGTCAGTTACGAAGTCTCGATCGGCTTCGTGCTGATCGCGGTGGTGCTGTGGGCGGGGACGTTCAACCTGTCGGGCATCGTCAATGCGCAGCAGGGGCATGTGCTCGGCATCTTCAACGGCTTCGGCTTCAACCCGCTGCTGTTCCCGATGGCGGTGGTGTTCCTGATCTCCGCCCTCGCCGAAACCGCGCGCGCGCCGTTCGACTTGACCGAGGCGGAGAGCGAGCTGGTCGCGGGCTACCAGACCGAATATTCGTCGATGGCGTTCGCGCTCTACTGGCTGGGCGAATATGCCAACGTGATCCTGATGTGCACGCTCAACGCGGTGCTGTTCTGGGGCGGCTACCTGCCCCCGATCGACTGGGCGCCGCTCTATGCGGTGCCGGGCATCATCTGGCTGTTCATCAAGATCCTCGTCTTCTTCTTCATCTTCTCGTGGATCAAGGCGACCGTCCCGCGCTACCGCTATGACCAGCTGATGCGCCTGGGCTGGAAGATCTTCCTGCCGCTGTCGCTGTTCTTCGTGTTCGCGGTGTCGGGCTGGCTGATGATCCAGCGGGTGGGCCTGTGATGATGGCGACGTGGTCCGCAGCTGACTTCATCCACCAGCGTGCCGCCAACAAGCGTGCCGCCGAGCAGCTTCCATATCAGTGGAAGTGGATGCGTTACTCGCTGTATTTCTACCTCGCTTCGCTGATCGTGTTTCCGGTCCTGACCTATCTCATTCTTGCGGTGTTGATCCCATGAGCGTCGCCCAACTCGTCCGTTCGTTCACCCTGTGGGAATTCGTGAAGGCGCATGCCCTCACGCTGAAGTATTTCTTCAAGCCCAAGGCGACGATCAACTATCCCTACGAGAAGAACCCGATCTCGCCCCGCTTCCGCGGCGAGCACGCGCTGCGTCGCTATCCCAATGGCGAAGAGCGCTGCATCGCGTGCAAGCTGTGCGAGGCGATCTGCCCGGCGCTGGCGATCACGATCGAGGCCGAGCCGCGCGACGACGGCAGCCGCCGCACCACGCGCTACGACATCGACATGACCAAGTGCATCTATTGCGGCCTGTGCGCCGAGGCTTGCCCGGTCGATGCGATCGTCGAGGGGCCGAACTTCGAATTCGCGACCGAAACGCGTGAGGAGCTGATCTACAGCAAGGAAAAGCTGCTCGCGAACGGCGACCGCTGGGAGCGCGCGATCGCCGCGAACCTTGCCGCCGATGCACCCTATCGTTAAGCGCGCGGCACCAAAGGGGCACATGATTCCGTGATTCAAGCAATCGCCTTCTATCTCTTCGCCGGGGTGGTGATCCTCTCCGCCGCGATGACGATTACCGCCCGCAACCCGGTGCATTCGGTGCTGTGGCTGATCCTGGCGTTCTTCAACGCCGCGGGGCTGATGGTGCTGGCCGGGGCCGAGTTCATCGCGCTGCTGCTGGTGATCGTCTATGTCGGCGCGGTCGCGGTGTTGTTCCTGTTCGTCGTGATGATGCTCGACATCGACTTCGCCGAGCTGCGCGCGGGCTTCGTCCGCTATGCCGTGTTCGGCCTCGCCATCGCCATCGCGCTCGCGGCGGAGATCGTCATCGGCACCTTCGCGTGGAGCGCGGGCAAGATCGACCTCGCC
The DNA here is from genome assembly GCF_046000505.1 of Sphingomonas plantiphila. Taxonomy (NCBI): domain Bacteria; kingdom Pseudomonadati; phylum Pseudomonadota; class Alphaproteobacteria; order Sphingomonadales; family Sphingomonadaceae; genus Sphingomonas; species Sphingomonas plantiphila. The sequence goes on from NZ_JBELQC010000003.1 coordinate 66,980, forward strand.
AAGCGCGTGGCGCCGATCGATGCCGACACCGCGCTGGGCCAGGTCCCCAATGTCGAGGCGATCGGGCTGCTGCTCTACAGCCGCTATCTCTATCTGTTCGAGGCGGCGGGCTTCATCCTGCTCGTCGCCATGGTCGGCGCGATCGTGCTGACGCACCGCAAGCGCGGCGGCGTCCAGAACCAGAATGTCTGGCGCCAGATCAACCGGCGTCAGAAGGACGCCATCCGCAACGTCAACCAGCCTGTCGGGCAGGGGGTGGAGCTGTGATCGGAATCACCCACTATCTCGTCGTCAGCGCGATCCTGTTCACCATGGGCGTGCTCGGCATCTTCATGAACCGCAAGAACATCATCGTCATCCTGATGGCGATCGAGCTGATCCTGCTGAGCGTGAACCTCAACCTCGTCGCCTTCTCGTCCTATCTCGGCGATCTGGTGGGGCAGGTGTTCGCGATGTTCGTGCTGACCGTCGCTGCGGGTGAGGCCGCGATCGGCCTTGCCATCCTCGTCATCTATTTCCGCGGCCGCGGCACGATCTCGGTCGACGACGTCAATCGGATGAAGGGCTGATGTCTTCGATCCATTTCATCGTATTCCTGCCGCTGCTGGCAGCGATCGTCGCGGGGTTCAGCAACCGTGCGTTCGGGACCGCATTCCCGAAGATCGTCACCACCGGCGGCCTGTTCGTCGCGGCGATCCTCAGCTGGATGACCTTCATTCCGTACCTCACCGGAACGGCTGAGCCCCAGGTGATCCAGGTCCTGACGTGGATGCGCTCGGGCGACCTCAACGTCGACTGGGCGCTGCGCGTCGACGCGCTGACCGCGGTGATGCTGGTGGTGGTGACGAGCGTTTCGGCGCTCGTCCACCTCTACAGCTGGTCGTACATGGAAGAGGATCCGGATCAGCCGCGCTTCTTCGCGTACCTCTCGCTGTTCACCTTCGCGATGCTGATGCTGGTGACCGCCGACAATCTGCTCCAGATGTTCTTCGGCTGGGAAGGCGTGGGCCTCGCGAGCTACCTGCTGATCGGCTTCTGGTTCAAGAAGCCGTCGGCCAACGCCGCCGCGATCAAGGCGTTTGTGGTCAACCGCGTCGGCGACCTTGGCTTCATGCTCGGCATCTTCGGCGTGTTCCTGGTGTTCGGAACGATCTCGATCCCCGAGATCCTCGAGGCCGCGCCCGGCATGGCCGGCAGCACGATCGGCTTCCTCGGCTGGCGCTTCGACACGCTGACGGTGCTCTGCCTGCTGCTGTTCGTCGGCGCGATGGGCAAGTCGGCGCAGCTCGGTCTGCACACCTGGTTGCCCGACGCGATGGAGGGTCCGACCCCGGTGTCGGCGCTGATCCACGCGGCGACGATGGTCACCGCGGGCGTATTCATGGTGTGCCGCCTGTCGCCGCTGTTCGAACAGTCGCCGGTGGCGCTGGGCTTCATCACCTTCATCGGCGCCGCGACCTGCCTGTTCGCCGCGACGGTCGGCACGACGCAGACCGACATCAAGCGCGTCATCGCCTATTCGACCTGTTCACAGCTCGGCTACATGTTCTTCGCCGCCGGCGTCGGCATGTATGGCGCGGCGATGTTCCACCTGTTCACCCATGCCTTCTTCAAGGCGCTGCTGTTCCTGGGTGCCGGCTCGGTCATCCACGCGATGCACCATGAGCAGGACATGCGCTATTATGGCGGCCTGCGGAAACACATCCCGGTCACCTTCTGGACGATGATGGCGGGCACGCTCGCGATCACCGGCGTCGGCGTCTACTGGCTGCACGCAGGGTTTGCCGGCTTCCACTCGAAGGACGCAATCCTCGAGGCGGCCTATGCCGCCGGCGGTGGCGGTCAGGCGGCCTTCTGGGTCGGCGTGTTCGCCGCGCTGCTGACCAGCTTCTACAGCTGGCGCCTGATGTTCCTGACCTTCTGGGGCAAGCCGCGCTGGACGCAGTCGGAGCATATCCAGCACGCCTTGCACGATTCGCATGGGCACGACGCGCATCACCATGACGACGCGCACGGCCACGCGACCGCGCATGCGGAGAACCCGCCCGCACAGGAAGATGCCGGCCACGAGCCGCACGCCCACGGCCCGAGCGCGCATGAGACCGCAGACGGCACGGGCGGCTATCATCCGCATGAAAGCCCGCTGCCGATGATGATCCCGCTGCTGGTGCTCAGCCTCGGCGCGGTGTTCGCGGGCTTCGCCTTCAACCATTATTTCATCCAGCCCGAGAGCGGCGAGATCTTCTGGAAGGGCGCCGTCGCGTTCGACGAGCACCTTGCCCATGCGATGCACGCAGTGCCGACATGGGTGAAGCTGTCGGCGAGCGTTGTGATGCTGCTCGGACTGTTGGGCGCGTTCGTCGCCTATATCTGGAAACCGACCATCCCGGCGCGCTTCACCGCGACCTTCGGGCTTCTCTACAAGTTCCTGCTGAACAAGTGGTATTTCGACGAGCTGTATAATGCGCTGTTCGTGAAGCCCGCCTTCTGGTTCGGCCGCATCTTCTGGAAGAAGGGCGACGAGGGGACGATCGATCGCTTCGGCCCGAACGGGTCGGCCGCGCTGGTCAAGTTCGCGGGCGTGTGGAGCGGCCGGCTCCAGTCCGGATATGTCTATAGCTATGCGTTCGTCATGCTGATCGGCCTGACCGCAGCCGTTACCTGGGTGATCACGCGATGAGCGGCATTCTCTCCATCATGCTGATCGTGCCGCTGGTTGCGGCGCTGGCCTGTCTGTTTGTCGGCGCCAATCAGGCGCGCTGGATCGCGCTCGGCGCAACGCTGGTCGACCTGGTGCTCGGCGGCGTGCTGTGGGCGAATTTCGAGATCGGCGGGCCGCAATGGCAGTTCGTCGAATACACGCCGATCTTCGGGCGTTTCGCCTGGGCGCTGGGCATCGACGGTTTCGCGCTGCTGCTGATCCTGCTCAGCGTGTTCCTGATGCCGATCTGTATCGGCGCCAGCTGGGAAGCGATCGAGAAGCGCGTCCAGGAATATATGGCCGCGTTCCTGATCACCGAAGTGCTGATGATCGGCACCTTCGCGGCGCAGGACATCTTCCTGTTCTACGTGTTCTTCGAAGCCGGACTGATCCCGATGTTCCTGATCATCGGCATCTGGGGCGGCGCGAACCGCATCTACGCGTCGTATAAATTCTTCCTCTACACGCTGCTCGGCTCGGTGCTGATGCTGATCGCGATGATGTACATGACCATCACTGCGGGGACGACGTCGATCCCGGAGCTGATGGCCTATGACTTCCCCGGCGGGGTCCAGACTTGGCTGTGGCTCGCCTTTTTCGCGTCGTTCGCGGTCAAGATGCCGATGTGGCCGGTCCACACCTGGCTTCCCGACGCGCACGTGCAGGCGCCGACCGCGGGGTCGGTGATCCTGGCCGGCGTGTTGCTGAAACTCGGCGGCTACGGCTTCCTGCGCTTCAGCCTGCCGATGTTCCCGGAAGCGTCGGCGCAGCTGATCTGGCTGGTGTTCGGCCTGTCGTGCATCGCCGTCGTGGTCACATCGCTGATCGCGCTGGTGCAGAGCGACATGAAGAAGCTGATCGCCTATTCGTCGGTCGCGCACATGGCGATCGTGACGCTCGGCCTGTTCACCTTCAACCGTCAGGGGATCGAGGGTGCGATGATGGTGATGCTGGGCCACGGCCTGGTGTCGGGCGCGCTGTTCCTGTGCGTCGGCGTCATCTATGACCGCCTGCATACGCGTGAAATCGACCGGTACGGCGGCCTCGCGATCAACATGCCGAAATACGCGATCCTGTTCATGCTGTTCACGATGGCGTCGGTCGGCCTGCCGGGCACCAGCAACTTCGTCGGCGAGCTGCTGGCGCTGATGGGCACCTATCAGGTGTCGACGCTGGCGACGCTGATCGCGACCACCGGCATCATCCTGGGCGCGGCGTACATGCTCTACCTCTATCGTCGCGTCGTGTTCGGCGATCTCGTCAAGGACGACGTCAAGGCGATGCCGGACCTCAGCAAGCGCGAGCTGGCACTGCTCGCCCCGATCGCTGCGGCGGTGCTGTGGATGGGCGTCTATCCCGAAAGCTTCCTGGCACCGATGCGCGGCGATGTTGCGACGTTGCTCGCCCGGATCGAACGCGCGCGTCCTGCGGGCGACAGTCAGCCCACGCCCGGCAACCCTGCTGCAGCCGCAAAAGCTGAACCCAAGGCCGAACACGGAGCGGCACACTGATGGACTACGCCGCACAACTTTCGATGGTCCTTCCCGAGATCGTCCTGTCGCTGGGCGGTCTGGCGCTGCTGATGGTCGCCGCATGGGGTGGCCAGTCGGTATCGCGCGCAATCAGCTGGGTCTCGGTCGCCGTGCTGATCGGCGGCGGTATCGCGCTGACCGGCAATGCGTCGGCAGGCGGAACGGCGTTCAACGGCCTCTACCGCGCCGATCTGTTCTCCGCCTATGCCAAGGCGCTGATCTTCTTCGCCGCGGCGGTTTCGATCGTCATCGCCCCGCGCTTCTTCGCGCGCACCTCAGGTGAGGATCTGCGCCCCGAATATCCCATCCTGATCCTGTTCGCGACCGCGGGCATGGGCATGATGGTGTCGGCGAACGACCTGCTGACGCTCTATATCGGGCTCGAACTCAACAGCCTCGCCTCCTACGTCCTCGCCAGCTTCATGCGCCGCAACGTGCGTTCGGCCGAAGCGGGTCTCAAGTATTTCATCCTCGGCTCGCTCGCGAGCGGGATCCTGCTCTACGGCATCAGCCTGGTGTACGGCTTCAGCGGCACCACGGTGTTCGGCGACATCGCCGCGGCTTATGCGGCGGGCAGCAATACCGGCCTGCTGTTCGGATTGGTGTTCGTGTTCGCGGGGCTGGCGTTCAAGATGTCGGCGGTGCCGTTCCACATGTGGACCCCCGACGTGTACGAAGGCGCGCCGACCCCGGTGACCACCTTCTTCGCCAGCGCGCCAAAGGTCGCGGCGATGGCGCTGTCGGTCCGCGTCGCGGTCGAGGCGATGGGGCCGGTGACCAGCGACTGGCGCCAGATCGTGGTCTTCGCCGCGCTCGCCTCGATCGTGCTCGGCGCGGTCGCCGCGATCGGGCAGCAGAATATCAAGCGCCTGCTCGCTTACTCCTCGATCAACAATGTCGGTTTCGCGCTGATCGGCCTTGCCGCCGGCACTGCCGAGGGCGTGGCGGGCGTGCTGACCTATCTCACCATCTATGTGGTGATGACGCTCGGCAGCTTCCTCGTCGTGCTCCAGATGCGCGATGCCGACGGCCAGCCGGTCGAGACGATCGCCAGCCTGTCGGGCCTGTCGCGCACGCGCCCTGCGCTTGCCGCCGCGCTCGCGATTTTCATGTTCAGCCTCGCGGGCATCCCGCCGCTGTTCGGCTTCTGGGCCAAGTTCGCGGTGTTCGAGGCGGCGGTGAAGGCGGGGCTGTTCCCGCTTGCAGCGATCGGCATCGCCGCGTCGGTGATCGGCGCCTTCTATTACCTCAAGATCGTCAAGACGATGTACTTCGACGATCCGGCACCGGCCTATGCCAAGGGTGACAGCGCGCTCGAGGGCGGGCTGATCGCCGCGGCGGCGGTGTTCGTCTCGCCGCTCGGCTATCTGCTGATCCCGGTGCTCGGCGCATGGTCGATGGCGGCGGCGCGGACGCTTTTTTGAACAGGCTTTCGGCGCCGGCCCGCTCCCCCACCCGACCACCCAAGGCCTATCCTGAATGGGTGGCCGGGTGGGGGAGCGGGCCGGCACCGCGTCCGTCATGACGATCCGCGCCGTAGCCGAGACCGGTTCTACCAACGCCGACATGCTGGCGCTCGCAGCGGCGGGCGTTGCCGAGGGAGGCTGGCTGCGCGCCGACCGGCAAAGCGCGGGCAAGGGGCGTCAGGGCAGGGCGTGGGACTCGCCCGTCGGCAATTTCTACGGCAGCACCCTGGTCCGCCTGCGCCCGACCGATCCGCCCGCGCCGACATTGGCGCTGGTGACGGTCGTCGCGCTCGAAGACGCCGTCCGCACTTTCCTGCCGACCGGCGCGACGATCAAATGGCCCAACGACCTGCTGATCGGCGGTGCCAAGCTGTCGGGCGTGCTGCTCGAACGCGCGGGCGATGCGGTCGTCATCGGGATTGGCGTCAATCTGGCGCACCACCCGGAGCTTCCGGGCCGTCCGGCGACGAGCCTTGCCGCGCAGGGAGCCACCGTCGACGCCGCCGTCTTTGCCAATGTGCTGGCCGACAGCTTCGCCCGCTGGCTGTCGCGCTGGCGCGGTGAGGGGCTGGATGCGATCCTGCGCCGCTGGGTCGAGCGCGCGCACCCCGTGGGGACCGCGCTGACCGCCCGCCTACCCGATGGCACCAGCCATGACGGGCTGTTCGATGGGCTCACCTCCGACGGCGCGCTGATCCTGCGCTTGGCCGACGGGTCGCGGCATGCCATTCATGCCGGTGACGTCTTCCTGATCTGAAGGAACCCGCAATGCTGCTCGCGATCGACGCCGGCAACACCAATATCGTTTTCGCGCTGGTCGAGGGGCGCGAGGTGCGGGCGCGCTGGCGCATCGCCACCGATCCGCGCCGCACCGCCGACGAATATGCCGTGTGGCTGAGCCAACTGCTGGCGCTGGAGGGCTTCGATCGCGGCGTCGTCAGCGGCGTGATCATTGGCACCGTCGTCCCGCGCGCGCTCCACAATCTCGAGGTGCTGTCGCAGAAATATTTCGGCTGCACCCCGCTCGTCGCCGGGCGCGACGGCTGGCCGCTGGCGCTGGACGTCGAGGAGCCGCAAAGCGTAGGCGCCGACCGCGCGCTCAACATCATCGCCGCGCATGAAAATCACCCGGGCGACCTGATCATCATCGATTTCGGCACCGCCGCGACCTTCGACGTCGCCGACTATACCGGCGCGTACAAGGGCGGGATCATCGCGCCGGGAATCAACCTCTCGCTCGACGCGCTGGTCACCGCCGCCGCCAAGCTGCCGCGCATCGCGATCGAGGCGCCGGCGGACACGTCGGTGATCGGGCGCAATACGGTCGACCAGATGCATATCGGCATCTATTGGGGCTATATCGCGATGATGGAGGGGCTGGTCGCCCGCATGAAGGCGGAGATCGGTCGCCCGGTAAAGGTGATCGCGACCGGCGGCCTGGCGGTGCTGTTCGAGAAGCAGACCGACATCTTCGACGTGATCGAGCCGGACCTGACGATTCAGGGGCTGGCGATGCTGTGGGAGCGGAGCAACCGCGCCACCAACTAGATTTCGACGCCGTGGGCCAGCTGGCGCGCGACGATCAATGTGAAGGACGAATGTGACCCCCGGTAAAGAACTCCTCTTCCTCGCGCTCGGCGGTTCGGGCGAGATCGGCATGAACGTCAATCTCTATGGCTGTCAGGGCAAGTGGATCATGGTCGATTGCGGCGTGATCTTTGGCACGCCCGACTATCCCGGAATCGACCTGATCCTGCCCGACCTGCAGTTCATCGAGGAGCGGCTGGACGACCTGCTCGGCATCGTGCTGACACATGGGCATGAGGATCATATCGGCGCGCTCCCCTATCTTGCGGGCGAGCTGGGCGTGCCGCTCTACGCGACGCCGTTCACCGCCGGCCTGATCCACGGCAAGCTGGACGAGGAGGGCATCGCCGACCGCGTCGAACTCAACGTGGTGCGCGAGGAGGAGCCGTTCGAGCTCGGCCCGTTCGGCATCCGCTATCTCCCGCTCGCGCACTCGATCCCCGAGGGGAACGCGGTGCTGATCGACACGCCCTATGGCCGCGTGTTCCACACCGGCGACTGGAAGATCGACGACACGCCGGTGATGGGATCGGCCTCGACCGCCGAAGAGCTGACCGCGATCGGCGACGAAGGCGTGCTCGCGCTGGTGTGCGATTCGACCAACGTCTTCAATCCCGAGGCATCGGGATCGGAAACCGCCGTGCGCGAGGGGCTCGACGCGGTCGTCGCGGGTATCAAGGGCCGGGTGCTCGTCACCACCTTCGCCTCCAACGCCGCGCGTCTCCAGACGCTGGGCGAGGTTGCGAAGGATACCGGGCGCGCGATGTGCGTCGCGGGCCGGTCGCTCGACCGCATCCTGCGCGTCGCCAAGGCAACCGGCTATCTGCGCGATTTCCCCGAGACGGTCGATTTCGAGACCGCCATGAAGCTGCCGCGTGACAAGGTGATGATCATCGCCACCGGCGGTCAGGGCGAGCCGCGCGCCGCGCTCGCCCGCATTGCCGACGAAACCCATCAGCTGAAGCTCGAATCGGGCGACACGGTGGTGTTCTCGTCGAAGCAGATCCCCGGCAACGAGATGGCGATCGGCCGGATCATGAACGTGCTCGCCGCCAAGGGGGTCGAGATGATCACCGACCGGCAAGCGTTCGTTCACGTCTCGGGCCATCCGGGCCGTCCCGAACTCGCCGCGATGTACGGCTGGATCCGACCGGACATCCTCGTCCCCGTCCATGGCGAGATGCGCCATATCGCCGAACAGGCGCGCTTCGGGCGCGAACAGGGCATCCCGCATGCGGTGGTGCAGAATAATGGCGAGATCGTCCGGCTCGCGCCCGGCAAGCCGACCAAGTTGGGCCATGCCCCGGCCGGAAGGCTCGTCCTCGACGGCGACGTCATCCTGCCTGCCGACGGCACCACGATCAACGAGCGGCGCAAGCTTGGCCTCTATGGCCAGATGTCGGTCGCGGTGGCGCTCAATTCCAAGGGACGTCTCGCCGGGCAGCCGGAGGTCCGCATCCAGGGCGTACCGGCCGAGGAGGATCGCGACGCGCTGATCGCGGATGCCAGCGAGGCCGCCGCCAAGGTGGTCAACGACGCCCGTGGCAGCGACCGCGAGAAATTGCGCGAGGCGATCCGGCTGGCGACGCGGCGGGTGGCGGTGCGCTATACCGGCAAGAAGCCGGTCATGGACGTGATGCTGATCGAGGTCTGAGGCAATGAACTGGTACAGCGCGCTCGCGATCTATTTCCTCTTCTGGTTTCTCTCGCTGTTCCTGGTGCTGCCCTTCTTCGCGCGCACCAGCGTCGAGGCGGGCGAGACGCTGGTGAAGGGGCAGGCGGACAGCGCCCCGCAAAGCTTCCAGGCGGGGCGGATCGCGCTGTGGACCACGGTGGTGGGGACGGGCCTGTTCGTGCTCTTCTACCTCAACTATGTCTTCGGCTGGGTCACCGCCGACATGCTGGATTACTGGAACTAGGTGCCGCTCCCTGTTCAGCTCGGCTGAAACAACGCTAAGCCCTCAGTGCCGCGTCTGGGTCATGCGATCGACCCAGGCGATGCCGATCGCCGATGCGATGAAGGTCATGTGGATGATCGTCTGCCACATGACGCCGCTCTCGGTGACGCGGCCGGTCGGGGTGCCCAGCGCCCCGGCCTCGATGAAGGTGCGCAGCAGGTGGATCGACGAGATGCCGATGATCGCCATCGCCAGCTTCACCTTCAGCACGCCCGCGTTGACGTGGCTCAGCCATTCGGGCTGGTCCGGGTGGCCCTTCAATCCCAGCCGCGACACGAAGGTCTCGTAGCCGCCGACGATGACCATCACGAGCAGGTTGGAGATCATCACCACATCGATCAGGCCGAGCACGACCAGCATGATCTGCTGCTCGCTGAACTCCCAGGCGTGCTGGACGAGGTGAAGCAGCTCCTTGACGAACAGGAACACATAGACGCCCTGCGCGACGATCAGCCCGACATAGAGCGGCAGCTGGAGCCAGCGCGAACTGAAGATCAGCAGCGGCAGCGGCTTCAGGCGGACGGGGTCGCCGGTGGGCGAGGGAATCAGCGGATCGCTCATGATGCGCTGCAATAAGTGAGCCTGTGGCAGACGATCAAGCGTCGATCAGATCGAGCGCATAGAAACGGTTGAAGTCGGTTTCGATATAGTCGGCAAAGGGCGGGCAGGGGGCGAAACCATAGCGGCGATACAGCGCGTGCGCCGCCTCGAACAACGGCCCCGTTCCGGTCTCGAGCCTGAGCGCGCGATAGCCCCGCTCGCGCGCAATCACCACGATATGGTCGAGGATCGCAAAGCCCGCGCCGCGGCCGCGTGCAGCCGGGGCCGTCCGCATCGATTTGACCTCGCCGCTCTGCGCATCCAGCGCCTTGAGCGCGCCGACCGCCAGCAATGTGTCTCCCTCCCATGCCGACAGGAAGGTGATGTCGGGCGTCTTTAGCCCCGCCAGGTCGAGGAAATGGCAGGTGCCGGGCGGCGAATGATCGGACATCTCGCGCGCATGCAGCTCAAGCAGCGCGACGACCTGGGGGTCGTCTAGATCGCCCGCGCGAACCAGCATCGCCTAGATCTCGTCGATCATGCCCGCCAGCGTGTCGAGACACGCATGGGCCAGCGCCTTGCAGCGGTCGGGCGACCAGCCGAATTCGGCATCGGGGCTGGGATCGTGGTCCTTGAACGGCATTTCCAGCGTCATCGATACCGCGCCGAACCGCTCGGCGAGCTGGTTGGTCGACATCGACAGGTTCGCCTGGCCCGGGGCCGACTTGTCATACCCCTTTTCCAGCTGGAACAGCGGCGTCGCGGCGGCGAGGTTGCGGCCGAAGGCATAGTATTTTTCGCCCAGTTCGTCGGTCCAGCTCGGGATGCCTTCGAACCCGGCAAGGAAATTGGCCGGGATCGCCTCGTCGCCATGCACGTCCATCGCGAAATCGCAGCCGGTTTCGTCCATCGCCGCGCGGACGAGGTACACCTCCGGGCTCTTCTCCATCGTGGGCGCGTGCCATTCGCGGTTGAGGTTCACCCCCGCCGCATTGGTGCGCAGATGGCCGCGGAAGCTGCCGTCGGGGTTCATGTTGGGGACGATGTGAAACGTCGCTTTTTCGCGGAGCGCCCTGGCGCTCGCATCATCGGGATCGGTCAGCTTTTCCAGCGCGCCCTCGGCCCACCATTCGGCCATCGATTCGCCCGGATGCTGGCGGGCATAGATCCACACCTGCTTCGGCCCAGTGCCCAGCGTCAGTAGGTCCATCGCCCGCCCGTCAAGCGTCTGGCCCAGTTCGCGATGCGATACGCCCGGCTGCGCCGCCATCCGTGCGATCAGGTCGGCGTGCCGCTCCATCGAATAGGGCGCGAAATAGGCGAACCACGCCACGTCGCTGTCGAAGCTGTGGCTGAAGCTGAACACGCCATCGGCATAGCTGCCATCGGTCGTCCGCCATGCTTCGCGATCGGTGCTGACGCGCGCGTGATAGCCGGGCCAGCCGAATGCATAGGCAGCCTTGCCCGCATTGACGATCCGAAAGGTCAGCGTGCGACCCTTGGCCCCCGCGACGCGGAAGTGGAACCACTGGAAGAAATCGGACTGGTGATCGGCGACGATCTCGACATCGACGGTGTCGCCGTCGATGTCGATCAGGCGGATATTGCCGCTGTCGAACGCGGCGTTCAGTTGGATGCTCATTTCACCGTGATAGTGATGCCCGACTGGCCGGGAAAGCCCTTGAACAATGCATTTGCGAGGCGGGTGGCGGTATCGGTCGGCTGGGTGCCGTCGGCCGCCCCCAGCGCCTCGGTGGTGGCCTTGCCTTCCCAGATCACCGTGTCATCGCCGCGGCGACGGAGCTGGACCGCGAGTTCGGACGCATAGACGGTGCGCGTCTTGCTTCCGATCCCGACGCTGGCGCCGCCCCCAACCCCGACATTGCCGCCGAAGCTGCCGCCGCCCAGTCCGATCGTGACCGGCGGGCGCGTGCGGACCTGGCCGCGATCGGTCCGGCGGAAATCGACGGTCGCGAGATAATCGGCGGTGGCTGCATTCTCGACCGGGCTGAATCCCATGCCGCGCAGCGTTTCCGCGACGGCATCCATGTACAATTGCGCCTCCGGACCGGAAGCGCCCGACGGTGCCGGCTGAAGCGCCAGCGTCCCTGCGGGAATCGGCTGGGACAGATGATATCGCGTGACGTCGACCGGCGCCGTACGTCCGCCCATGGTGGTGGAACAGCCCGCCAGCGCGGCGGCGGAAAGGGTGAGAGCTAGCAACGCGCGGGTCTTCATCGACACATCCTCCTGCCGTGCAGACGCCACGACATAACGCTTCAACATCGTTACGCGGATGTCGGTTCCGTCGCCAAGCTTTCCTTGACTTCGCGGCCCTTCCCCTCTAGGCGACCCGCTCTTTCCGGCACCCGCCACACAATTCGAGATAGTAGAGAATCGGTCATGAAGATCGTGAACAGCCTGAAGTCGCTCAAGGATCGCCATCGCGACAACCGCGTGATCCGCCGTCGCGGCCGCGTGTACGTCATCAACAAGACCCAGCGCCGCTTCAAGGCCCGCCAGGGCTGATTCGGCCGCCGTGGGAGCCGTTCGGGCCGTTATCTTCGATATCGGCAACGTCCTGTTCCACTGGCATCCGCGGTTTCTCTACGAGCGCCTGATCGGAGACGATCGGGCGCTCGCGGCGTTTCTGGACGAAGTCGTCACGCTCGACTGGCATTTCCAGCATGATGCCGGACGCGACTTCGCCGACACCTCGGCCGAGCTGATCGCGCGGTTTCCGCAGCATGCCGAGCTGATCGCGGCCTGGGGACCGCGCTTCAACGAAAGCGTCGGCGACCCGGTGGCGGGGATGCACGAACTGGTCGCGGAGCTCGACGCTGCGCGCGTCCCGCTGTTCGCGATCACCAATTTCAGCCATGAATTCTGGCCGCCGTTCCGCGCCGAATGGCCGCGGCTGTTTGACCGCTTTCGCGACGTCGTCGTCTCGGGCGACGAAAAGCTGGTGAAGCCCGATCCTGCACTCTACCGCCTCGCGCTCGCCCGGTTCGGGCTGGAGCCGCATGAGGCGGTGTTCATCGATGACAATGCGGCGAATGTGACCGGCGCGCAGGCGCTCGGCATCCGCTCGGTGCTGTTCGCCGACGCGCAGCACACCCGGCGCGAACTGGCCGACGCCGGGCTGCTCGTGGCCTAGAGTTTGTTTCAGCAGAGCTGAAACGGTTGCGGTACCAGCCCGCTCCCCCACCCGGCCACCCAGCGCCAGTATCCTATGGGTGGCCGGGTGGGGGAGCGGGCTGGTACCGCAATTCAGCGGAGCTGAATCCGACTCTAGTTTCGCCCCTTCAGCTCGTCGCCGACGATCGTCACGACGTGGAGCACGTTGGTCGATCCCGGCGTGCCGAACGGCACACCGGCGCAGACCACCACGCGATCACCGCCCTTGGCGATGCCGTGGCGCATCGCCATCCGCTTGGCCTTGGCCACCATCTCCTCGAACGAATCGACGTCCTTGGTCTGGACGGCGTGCGTCCCCCACAACAGGCCGAGCCGCCGTGCGGTTTCGATCTTGGGCGTCAGCACCAGAATCGGCACCGACGGCCGCTCGCGCGCGATGCGGCGCGCGGTCGATCCGGACATGGTGAAGCAGATGATCGCGCTGGCCGACACGTTCGCCGCGATCGACTTCGCCGCTTCCGCCAGTGCGTCGGCGGTGGTCGGATCGGGGCGCAGGACGGTGAAGTGCACGCGGTCGCCATGCGCCGGATCGCGCTCGACCGAATCGGCGATGGCGTCCATCATCGACACCGATTCGACCGGCCACTGGCCCGCCGCGCTTTCCGCCGACAACATGATCGCATCGGCGCCGTCATAAACGGCGGTGGCGACGTCGGACACTTCGGCGCGGGTGGGGGAGGGCGAGGTGATCATCGATTCGAGCATTTGCGTCGCGACGATCACGGGGCGACCCATCCGGCGCGCGGTCTCGACGATGCGCTTCTGCATCGGGGGCAGGTTCTGCGGCGGCAATTCGACGCCCAGATCGCCGCGCGCGACCATCACGCCGTCGCAGGCCTCGACGATCTCGTCGAGCCGCGCCACCGCGCTCGGCTTTTCGATCTTGGCGAGCAGCGCAGGGCCGCCCTGGCCGATCAGCCGCCGCGCCTCGGCCAGATCCTCGGGCCGCTGGACGAAGGACAGCGCGATCCAGTCGACCTTCTGTGCCACCGCGAAGGCCAGGTCGCTGCGATCCTTCTCGGTCAGCGCGGCGAGCGGCAGGATCATGTCGGGGACGTTGAGCCCCTTGGAATTGGACAGTGCGCCGCCGACCTCGACCCGCGTGTCGATATAGCCATCACCATAGCCGGTGACCCGCAGCACCATCTTGCCGTCGTCGAGCAGCAGGCGCGCGCCTTCGGTCACCGCCTCGAAGATCTCGCGGTGCGGCAGTTCGACGCGGGTGGCGTCGCCCGGCGTCTTGTCGCGGTCCAGCCGGAAGCTCGCTCCGGTTTCCAGATTGACCCGACCCTCGGCGAACTTGCCGACGCGCAGCTTCGGCCCCTGCAGGTCGGCAAGGATGGTGATCGGACGACCGGTCGATTTCTCGAGCGCACGGATCGCCTCGATTACCGGGACCTTCGAGTCCTGGTCGCCATGGCTCATGTTGATCCGGAACGCATCCGCGCCGGCAGCGTGCAATGCAGCGATCATGTCGGGCGCATTGCTCGCCGGCCCGAGCGTGGCGAGCACACGCACCTTACGCGATCGCGGTGCCATTGCCTTCGTCATCGCGGAAATCTCCATGCCTTGTGCGTGCCGGTCACTAACGCCAAATGCTGGCTATTCAACCGTGGAGGCGCAATCGTGACAACGTTAGACAAACTTGACGACCGCGTCGCGGCTCAGGCGTTTCGCCGACTGGTGCGCCATTTGCGCCATCGCACCGATGCCGAGAATATCGATCTTATGGGCCTTGCCGGCTTTTGCCGCAATTGCCTAGCCGATTGGGTCAGCGAGGCGAGCGACGGATCGCTCGACCGCGATGCCGCGCGCGAGACGGTCTATGGCATGCCCTATGCGGAGTGGAAGGCGAAGCATCAGGGGGAGGCGACGCCCGAGCAGATTGCGCGGATGAACGCCAGCGTTGCGCGGAACCGGCAGGAGGCGGAACTGGACGCGGAACTCGACGACAGCTTCCCGGCAAGCGATCCGCCGTCGATTACCCAGCCCGGGGGATAACGGGTCGCGGCTGGCGTCGCCCGGATTTGCCGCATAGGCTGTGGCAAACAGGGGAGACTTCCATGCGCCAAATCGCCGCGATCACCATCGCCTTGCTCGCCGCCACGCCGCTCGCGGCACAGGAGCCGACGTCCGCGCCCCCAGCCGCCGCGACGATCAAATATATCCATGCCGGCACGCTGCTCGCCACGCCGGGCGAGGCGCCGCGCGGCGCGAGCACGATCATCGTGCGCGACGGCAAGATCGTCGAGATCCGCGACGGCTTCGTTGCGCCAGAGGGCGGGGCGGGCCTGATCGACCTCAAGGACCGGTTCGTGATGCCGGGGCTGATCGACATGCATGTGCATCTGTGGGGCATCGGGGGCGATCCGCTGCGCGCGCGGCTGACGGCGCTGAACACCGACGACGCGGACGATATGATGCATGCGGTGGGCAATGCACGTGTGACGCTGGAGGCGGGCTTCACCACCGTGCGCGACCTGGGCGGCAGCGCGCGCGGCATGCGGGCGTTGCGCGAAGGCGTCGAGCGCGGGGTGATTGCCGGGCCGACCATCGTCAATGCGGGCAACGCGATCTCGGTCTCAGGCGGGCATGCCGATGGCAGCAACGGCGTGGCGGAGGTCTTTGCCGACGCGATTCACAAGCACCAGATCAACACCTGCGACGGCCCGGATGACTGCCGCCGCGCGGTGCGTCAGCAGATCGCGCTCGGCGCGCAGGTCATCAAATACATGTCCACCGGCGGCGTGCTCTCCAACGTCTCGGGCGGCCTCGGCCGCGCGATGACCGACGACGAGATGAAGGCGATTATCGAGACTGCACACGGCCTCGGCCGCAAGGTCGCGACGCACAGCCACGCGGCGGCGGGGACCAAGGCGGCGATTGTGGCGGGTGTCGACACGATCGACCATGGCTCGTTCCTCGACGACGAGGCGATCGCGATGATGAAGAAGAACGGCACCTGGCTGGTTCCGACGATGATGGCCCCCGCCGCCGCGCTGGAGCAGGCGCGCAAGGGGCTGCTGCCGCCCGCCGTGATTCCCAAGGCGGAGGAAGCCGCCGCCGCCGCCTTCGCAAGCCACAGCAAGGCCTATGCCGCGGGCGTCAAGGTCGCGTTCGGAACCGACAGCGGAGTCTCGCGCCACGGCGACAATGCGCAGGAATTCGCGCTGATGGTGAAGGCGGGGATGACCCCGGCGATGGCGCTCAAGACTGCAACGGTGAATGCCGCCGAAGCGCTGGGCCGGTCATCGACCATCGGTTCGATCGCACCTGGCAAGGATGCCGATATCATCGCGGTCGCGGGCAGCCCGCTCGAGGATGTGAAGAGGATGGAGCAGGTCGAGTTCGTGATGCGCCATGGCGTCGTCCACAAGACTGCAGGCAAGCGCCAGGCGTTCCCCGTGGACTAGGCGTCAGATCCGCAGGCTAAGCAGCCGGGGTCCTTGGGCAGGGCTAGCGTGCGGAAGCGCAGCGCCAGCGTGTCGACCAGCAGCAGCTTGCCCGCGCTGTCCTCCCCGAACGGATGGACCGCGCGGATCACTTCGAGCGCGGCGAGGCTGCCCATGATCCCGGTCAACGCGCCGAGCACGCCCTGTTCCGCGCAGTTGATCCCCGCGGTTTCCGGGTCGCCCCCCACGAAGCAGCGATAGCAGGGCTTGTCCGCTTCCCAGCCGCGAAACACGCCGAGCTGCCCCTCGAACCGTCCGACCGCCGCGCTGACGAGCGGGACGCGGTGGCGCAGCGCAGCGTCGGCGACCAGCAGGCGCGTCTCGAAACTGTCGGTGCCGTCGAGGATGACGCCGCTGCCTTGAACGTACTCGTCCACATTGCCGCCATCCAGGCGTATCTGACGCGCGTCCACTTCGATGTGCGGGTTGATCGCTTCGGCTCGGCTTGCCGCAGCGTCCGCCTTGAAGCGACCCGCATCCGGCGTCGCGAAGATCGTCTGCCGCTGCAGATTCGACAGATCGACCCGATCGTCGTCCACGACCGTGATGCGTCCCACGCCCGCCGCCGCGAGATACTGCAACGCCGGCGATCCGATTCCTCCCGCGCCCACTACCAGCACCCGCGCCGCCTTGAGCGCCGCCTGCCCCGCGCCGCCGATCTCGGGCAGGACGATGTGGCGGGCATAGCGTTCGAGTTCGGCGTCGGAAAAGCTCATTGCCGCCAGGCGAAGGTCACCGTCGCGCGATACCAGACGGCACCGGGAGCGGCGGTACGCGGCACGAGGTTGTTGCGCGAAAAGCCCGCCACCAGACCGGCGGCATATTGCTCCACCGTCGGGCAGCCGATCGCGCGCGGGATGGTAGTACGCACGCCGGTCTCCGGATCGATCAGCGCCGCAACCTCGACGCGGACTGCCGGGCGGCCGTCGACCAGCCGACCCGCGCGGCACTTGCGCGCTCGCACCTGTCCACGGGCCCAGTCGTGCATCGCCGGCGTCATCTGCGGCGTCTCGCGATAGGGCAGGTCGGGCAGGCGCGACCAATCGATCGCGGCGGCCGGATTCTGCCCTGCCGGCTCTTGCGGAACCGCCGGCGCCTGCCAGGCAAGCAGCATCAGCGAGAGCGACGCGCCCTGCATCACCGACCCGTCGATCCGAAACCGCCGGTACCGCGCGCGGTGTCGTCCAGCGTCGCGACCTCGTCGAAGACCGCACGCTGCACCGGCGCGGGGACCAGTTGGGCTATGCGGTCGCCGCGCGCGATGGGAAACGGCGTGTCGCCCAGATTGGCGAGGATCACCTTCACTTCACCGCGATAGTCCTCGTCGATCGTGCCGGGCGTGTTGAGACAGGTGATCCCGTGCTTGAGCGCAAGACCGGAGCGCGGGCGCACCTGGACTTCGTAGCCGGGCGGTATCGCGATGGCGAAGCCGGTGGCGACGGCATGGCGCGCGCCGGGCGCCAGCATCAGATCTTCCGCCGCGACCACGTCCATCCCCGCCGCGCCTGCGGTTGCATAAGCGGGGAGCGGCAGGCCTTCGCCATGGGGCAGGCGCTGCAGGCGGATCGTGATCGGAGCGGTCACGAGCGCGTCTTCGGCAAAGCGGCCGCCAGACGCCGTGCCGCTTCGATCACCTGGGGATCGTCCAGCACGGGAGCGGTCCGGTCAGGCAGGATACGGAAATCGGTGGCGATGCCGCGCAGGCTCAACGCCTCGGCATAGCTGCGCGAGAAGCGCGCGGGAATGCGGGTGTCGGCACCGCCGATCAGGATCGCGGCGCGCAGCCCGGGCTGGATGCCGCCGGCCGTCTGCAGCGGATCGAGACTGACCAGCTTCTCGCGCCAGCGCGGTTCGTTCGGCTCGCGCCCCGCAATATATTTTCGCCATTCGGGCAGGGCGCAGGGGCAGGACACGAGCACGATGCCGTCCAGCAGCCGCGGGCGCAGACCGGCCAGGTTGGCGATGACGATCGCCCCCCCGGCCTCCCCGATCGCGACGACTCGTGCCCGGCGATAGCGCTGGCGCAACGCGGCGATCGCGTCGCCCACCGCGGCGACCCGCTCGGGCGTATAGTCGTCGGTGCTGCTCGTCCCGCGTACACCGGGCGACTGGCCACCCTTTCCGTCGGAATAGCCCGGACGGAGCAGGCGCACGACGGCACTGTCCGGCTCGGCCGCGGCGAGCGATTCGACGAAGGCACTGGTATCGATCGACGTGCGCACGCCGTCGCCATGTACGACGACATAAAGCGTCGAGGCCGATCGCGGCGACTTGCCATAGCTCTGGGTGAACAGGTTCGGCGCGGGGACCTTCGACGTTGTCGCCGCGCAGCCGGCGAGCAGCAGCGGCGCGAGGAGCAGCAGGCTAGAGCGCATCGGCGATCCGCTCCGCAAGGCGACGCGCGACATCGGGCTTGGCCAGCTTTTCCCAGCTCTCGACCCCCGTCGCGGTGACAAGATGTATCGTATTGGCATCGCCCCCCATCACATCGCCCGAAACATCGTTCGCGACAATCCAGTCTGCGCCCTTGCGAGTCCGTTTCGCGATGGCGTGTTCGATCACCTGTTCGGTTTCCGCGGCGAATCCGACCACGAGGCGGGGGCGCTGCGCGCTTCCCGCAAGGCCGGCAAGAATGTCGGGATTTTCGACCAAGGCCAGCGCCGGAGAGTTCTCCTCCTTCTTGATCTTCTGCCCTGCCGCATCGCTCACGCGCCAGTCTGCGACGGCCGCGACCATCACGGCCGCGTCGGCGGGCAGGGCGGAATCGACTGCCGCCGCCATCGCGCGAGCGGTCTCGACGTCGACGCGGTCCACCCCTGCAGGCGTCGGCAGGGTCACGGGTCCCGCCACGAGCGTCACACGCGCGCCCAGTGCGGCAAGGGCGCCGGCGATGGCAAAGCCCTGCTTCCCCGACGAGCGGTTGGCGATGTAGCGAACCGGATCGATCGGCTCGTGCGTCGGCCCGGCGGTTACCAGGACATGCTTGCCCCTGAGCCGCCCTGCGGAGGGCGCCAGCGCATGCTCGATCGCGCGCAAAATCGCCTCGGGCTCGGGGAGGCGGCCGGGGCCGAACTCGCCGCACGCCATCGGCCCTTCGTCGGGTTCGATCACCATAACACCGTCGGCGCGCAGCGTGGCGACGTTGCGGCGGGTCGCTGCATGCTGCCACATCCGCACGTTCATCGCCGGAGCGGCGAGCACGGGCTTGTCGGTCGCGAGCAGCAGCGTGGTGGCCAGATCGTCGGCGATGCCTGCCGCCATCTTCGCCATCAGGTCCGCGGTGGCGGGGGCGACAACCACTAGATCGGCCGCCCGGCTGAGCTGGATGTGCCCCATTTCCGCCTCATCCTTCAGATCCCACAAGGTCGTATAGACCTGGTTCTCGGACAGGGCAGCGAGCGTCATCGGAGTCACGAAGTGCTGCCCACCTGCGGTGAGCACGCAGGTGACCGAATGGCCAGCCTTGCGGATCAGCCGGATCAGCTCGCACGCCTTGTAGGCAGCGATGCCGCCGCCGACGATCAGGAGGATGCGTTTCATTGCTCGATCCTCTGCACCCTGACCCGCCGCCTGTCGAGGGCGCGGACCCACAGGTCGCGCAGCCCATCCGGGGCAAAGGCCAGCCCGACGAGGAATGCAGGGGCGACGATCAGCCCCCAGTAAAAGGTGTCGAGCCGCGCGAACAGGCTGATTACCAGCGCGTAGGTGCAGAATAGGGCGAGCGCGCGCACCGCCAGCGGATCGCGCCAGCTTGCCCAGCCCAGCAGTGCCAGCGCGACGAGGATCGCGGCCACCGCCGGGGGCAGCAACTGGAGCCCCGTCGCCAGCGTCATTGCGCGCACGAACAGGCCAAAGCCGTTCATCCCCACCCATCCCGGCGATGCGGCGTCGAGCGGACCGGTCACGCCCTGAACCGCCACGGCGTGCGCGGTCAGAGCGAGGGCGAAAAGTCCCAGCCCCGCCACCCATCCCGCCGCCTCGCGCCGATAGCCTTCGGCCATGGCGATCGCGGCCATGACCATGACATAAAGCGCGGCGGTCTCGCGGATCAGCATCGCGATGCATCCGATCGCGGCGGCTTCGACCCAGCGGCCGGGACGCCGTAGCGCGAGGCTGGTCGCGACGAGAAGGCCGGCCCAGATTTCGTGAAAGGCGACCAGCGCGGGCTGGACGAATGCCAGCATTCCCGCCGCCAGGAGGATCAGCGCGGCGATCCGCGCCGGCCAGCGCGGCAGGGCCTCGGCAATGCGGCGATACCATAGCCATGCGGCGATTGCTGCGGTCGCATAGAGCAATGCCAGCATCACCGCAGGCGGCACGGTCCCCTGAACCATCGCGAGCCCGGGAAGGCGAAAGGTGAGGAACGGGCGAAGCGGATAGCCGCCCAGGCGGAGCGCGTCGGCGGTCGCTCGGTAATAGTCCTCGCCATGCGCGACGGCGGCAACGATCGATTCGTACAGCGCGATATCGGTCTGGCGGTCTGCGCCCGCGCCGACCGCGTCGGGGTCGGGCAGCGGCACGAACAGGACGGTCAGCGCCCCCAATATCAGCATCGCGACGCCCGCCAGCACCGATCGCGCGCGCGACGTCGGCAGGGCGGCGAAACGACTGGGGGTGGACAGCCAGAGCGGCGTGCGCGTCATGCCGTGTCTCTAGCGTGCCGAGCGCTGCTTGTCAGGCAAGCAGGAAGGTGACGGCTGCACCCGCGCCCGCGGCGAGCAGTGCGACCACAAAATAGCGCCAGCCGCCGCCCACGCGTACCACCTCGATCTCGCGCAGCGGCGGGGCGGGGGGCGCGCCGCCGGGGTCTGGGAAATGGCGCTCGATATTGCGCAGCAGCTTGGGCAGGCGGGCGAGAGTCTTCAGATCCTCGGAAATCCGGTCCGCCAGAAACGCCTCGGGGCCCAATTCGGTGCGAATCCATTCGCGCACGAACGGGGCCGCGCTGTCCCACAGATTGATGTCGGGGTGCAGCCGCGTCGCCACGCCCTCGACCATCACCATCGTCTTTTGCAGCAACAGCAAATGCGGCTGGGTCTGCATATCGAAATCGCGGGTGATGTTGAACAGGCTGTCGAGCATCATGCCGACGCTCATGTCCTTGACCGGCAGGCCGCGCATCGGCTCGCCCACCGCACGCAGCGCGGTCGCGAATTCGGCGACATTGTGGTGCGGGGGGACGTATCCCGCCTCGAAATGGATCTCTGCCACGCGGCGGTAATTGCCCGTGATGAGGCCGTAGAGGATTTCCGCCAGCCACACGCGCGCGCGCCGGTCGATCCGGCCCATGATGCCGAAATCGATCGCCGCGATCCGGTCGCCGGGCAGGGCGAACAGATTGCCCTGATGCATGTCGGCGTGGAAAAATCCTTCGGAGATCGCCTGGCGCAGGAATGCGCGCACCAGCAGATGCGCCAGCTTCTCGGTATCATGCCCGGCGGCGATCAGTGCGTCGCGGTTCGACAGCTTGATGCCGTCGATCCACTCCAGCGTCATCACCCGACCCGTGGTCCGCTGCCAGTCGATCGCAGGGACGGTGAAATCGGGCTCCGCCTCCATCGATTCGCTCAGTTCGGACGCGGATGCCGCCTCGCGCCGCAGATCGAGTTCGCGCGCGGTCCAGCGCTTGAACGTCTCGATGACGAGGCGAGGGCGCAGGCGAGCCGCCTCGCCGCCCATCCCCTCGACCTGCGCGGCCGCCCATTCATAGGTGTCGATGGCGCGCGCGAACTCGGCTTCGATCCCCGGGCGCAGGACTTTCACAGCGACGCGCTTGCCGTCGAGCGTGGTGGCACGGTGCACCTGTGCGATCGACGCGGCGCCGATCGGCACCTCCTCGATCTCGCTGAACAATGTCTCCAGGGGGCGGCCGAAACTCGCCTCCATCGCATCGCGGATGATGGCGAACGGCACGGGCGGCAGCGCGTCCTGCAACCGCATCAGGTCGTGCGTCGCCTCTTCGCCGATCAGATCGGGTCGCGTTGCCAGGGTCTGGCCGAGCTTGATCGCGGCGGGGCCGATCGCTTGCAGGGCATCGGCATAGCGCGGCACGGTCGGCACGCGCGCGCCGAAGCGGGCGATCCGCGCGAGCCGGCGAACAGGGGCCGGCGTGTTGCGGTCGCGCTCGATGCCGCGCAGCGCGCCGTGGCGCGCCAGCGTCCGGCCCCATTTGAGCAGGCGCCACAGATGGACGGCGGGAGCGGTCAAATCTTCCAGCCGCTATGAATGGCGACAAGGCCGCCCAGCATCGGTTCGACGCGCGTCTGCACAAAGCCCGCGTCTTTGATCATCGCCTCGAAGGTCGGCATGTCGGGGAAGCGCCGGATCGATTCGACGAGGTAGCGATAGCTGTCGGCATCGCCCGCCAGTGCCTGCCCCAGCTTGGGCACCAGATGGTGCGAATAGGCGTCGTACACGTCCGCAAATCCCGGCCACAGCGTGGTCGAGAATTCGAGGACGAAGAACCGCCCGCCGCGCCTCAGCACGCGATGCGCCTCGCGCAAGGCTGCAGGGATGTCGGTGACGTTCCGGATGCCGAACGCGATCGTGTACGCGTCGAAAAAGCGGTCGGGCCATTGCAGCGTCTCGGCATTCGCCTCGCTCCAGACCAAGCCATCAATGCCGCGCTTGGCCGCGCGGTCGATCCCCACCGCAAGCATGTCGGGGTTGATATCGGCCACGGTTACCGCCGCGCCATGTTCGGCCATGCGGAACGCGATGTCGCCGGTGCCGCCGGCCATGTCGAGGATTGCCTCGCCCTCGCGCGGCTTGACCCGGCGAACGAAGACGTCCTTCCAGATGCGGTGCAGCCCCCCCGACATCGCATCGTTCATGATGTCGTAGCGCGCGGCCACGCTGGAAAAGACGCCGCCAACCCGGCGCGTCTTTTCGTCGGGGGCAACCTCTTCATAGCCAAAGGAAACGGTGTCGGTCATGCGCGCTCTCCTAGCGGGCCTTGTGGACGCGGCAAAGCCCGCTTAGCGGGACAAAATGCCCGAGCTACCCGAAGTCGAGACGACCGTCCGTGGCCTAACCCCCGCGCTGATCGGCCAGCGAATTGCGCGGGTCCAGTTGCGGCGCCCCGATCTGCGGCGTCCGATGCCGGCCGATCTGGGCCAGCGGCTGACCGGCGCCACCGTGACCGCGCTGGGGCGACGCGCGAAGTACGGCCTGATCGACACCGATCGCGGCGACACGATGATCTTTCATCTGGGCATGTCCGGACGCTGGCGAATCGATCCGGCGGAAGTGCTGCCGCATGACCATCTGCTGATCGAGACCGAAGCCGGGCGGCGGCTGGTGCTCAATGACGCCCGACGATTCGGATCGCTCGATCTCGTCGCGACCGACGCGATCGGGGAATGGCCGCCCTTCGTGGCGCTCGGGCCCGAGCCGCTCGGGCCGCACTTTACCGCCGACCATCTGCGCAGTGCGCTTGCCGGTCGGGTCGCGTCGATCAAGCTGTTGTTGCTCGATCAGCGGATCGTCGCCGGACTCGGCAACATCTATGTGTGCGAAGCGCTGTACGAATCGCGGATTTCACCGCGGCGCAGCGGCGGATCGCTTACCCGGCCCCGGCTCCAGCGACTCGTCGCGGCGGTCCATACCGTGCTCGAATCGGCGATCGAGGCGGGCGGGTCGACCTTGCGGGACTATGCCCAGCCCGATGGCGAGCTCGGCTATTTCTCGAAGCAGTTCAAGGTCTATGGCCGCGAAGGCGAGCCGTGCGAATGCGGCGGCACGGTTGCCCGCTATGCCGAGGGCGGACGCTCCACCTTCTGGTGTCCGCGCTGCCAGAAGTAAGCCTGATCGCCTGGTCCCGCAGGCGCATCAACTGCGCCGCAAAAGGTTGACCGAATCGTCCGCTCTCGCTAAGGGGCGCGCTTTCCCGAGGCGTCGGACGGAAATCCGCGCCTCTTTTCGCATTGAAAACAGGAACGAAGATTCATGGCGAACACGCCGCAAGCCAAGAAGCGCATCCGCCGCAACGACCGCCGCGCCGAAGTGAACGGAGCGCGCGTCGGCCGTATCCGTACCTTCGTCAAGAAGGTCGAGAGCGCGCTCGCGTCGGGCGACAAGGCGGCTGCCGAGACCGCGCTGAAGGCGATGCAGCCGGAAATGGCGCGCGGCGTGGCCAAGGGCGTGCTGCACAAGAACACCGCCGCGCGGAAATTTTCGCGTCTTACCAAGCGCGTGACCGCGCTCGGCTGATCGTCGAAACAGGCTGTTTGAACGGCCCCGTCGGACGCGTCCGGCGGGGTTTTTCTTTGTGCTCAATGGGTTGGAATAAGCCGAATCGGCAAAGCGGCAGATTCGCACGAGTCGTGAACTTCTCCGCTCGCTATAAGGCGGAATTTTTGTTCTAATTCAGCGCGATAGCAGCGAATTAACGGAAAACCGTGGCTGGTGTGAGTCAAGCCTACTTATTTCAGATTCTTTACATCCGGCCCTCTTGATCGACTCGAAAATTCGTCCCTAAAACAGACCTCCGCCACGGCGTTTCTGTCGGGCGGGAATCAGCGAAGGTACCGTTGTGACGCGGATGCGATTCCGCCGACGGGTATCTTTTGCCTGAGCGAAATTCGCGTGCGGAAGGAGTCGCTTTCCGCGCCGGGGGATGTTGCGCGCGGACGGCGCGAACCGAGGGGGCTAAGACGGATGGATCAAGCGACGGCCTGGACACGAGTGCGCGGCAATCTGCGGCTCTCTGCGGGCCAGCGCCTGTTCGATCAGTGGTTGAAGCCGATCGTTCTCATCCCCGGCGAGGATGCGGACACCGTCCGCCTCGGGCTTCCGTCCGCGTTCATGACCAACTGGGTCAAGAATCACTATGCCGACCGGCTGGTGATGGAATTCCGTTCGCAGCTGCCGGGTATCCGGACCGTCTCGATCGAGACGGTCGATGCCCGCGCAACCCGCGAGCTTGCTGCCGACGCCGTCGCGGTGCCGGCGGCAGCGCCCGTCGCGCCCTCGGCCCAGGCCGGAGCGGGCGAGCGTCCGCGGTTCGATTCGCGCTTCACCTTCGATCGTTTCGTGGTGGACACCAGCAACCGCGTCGCCTTCAACGCGGCGCGCGGGCTGGCCGAGCCGGGCAAGCCGCGCTTCAGCCCGCTTTACCTCCACAGCACCACCGGGCAGGGCAAGACTCACCTGATGCATGCGATCGGCCACGCCTTTCTCGATGCATGCCCGGACGCGACCGCGATCTACATGCCGGCCGAGCGCTTCATGTTCGAATTCGTCCGCGCGGTGCGCGAGAAGGATACCTTCAGCTTCAAGGCGCGGCTGCGCGGGGTCGATCTGCTGATGATCGACGATCTCCAGTTCATCGCCGGCAAGGAATCGACCCAGGAGGAGTTCTTCCACACGGTCGACGAATTCATGCGCGAAGGAAAGCGCCTGGTCATCGCCGCCGACCGCAGCCCCCTCGCGCTCGAAGGCATCGAGGCGCGGCTCGCCTCGCGGCTGGGATCGGGCCTTGCCGCCGATATCAAGCCTGCCGAGCTCGGCCTGCGCCGCACGATCCTCGACCGCAAGCTCGAGGACATGCCGGGCGCGGTCGTGCCGGGCGCGGTGCTCGACCTCCTCGCCACGCGGATCAGCTCGTCGGTGCGCGAGCTCGAAGGCGCGCTCAACCGCCTCGTCGCCTATGCGCAGCTCAACAACGCCGAAGCGGTGACGATCGAGTTCGCCGAGAGCGTGCTGGGCGAAGCGCTGCGCGGCGGTCAGCGGCGAATCACGATCGACGAGATCCAGAAGGCGGTTTCGTCGCATTTCGACGTGAAGCAGCTCGATCTGGTATCGCAGCGCCGCGCCGTCGCGATCGCCCGTCCGCGCCAGATCGCCATGTATCTCGCCAAGCGCCTGACCACGCGTTCGCTGCCCGAGATCGGCCGCAAGTTCGGCAATCGCGATCATTCGACCGTGATCCACGCCGTCCGCCGGATCGAGGAACTGCGCGGCACTGACAGCGAGATCGATGGCGCCGTGCGCAGCCTGATGCGCCAGCTCGAGGCCTGAAAGGGCACGGCGCGAGACGGCCCCCTAGCGCGGCAGCTCGTCCAGGAACGCCGCTACGTCCGTCAGGTCGACCTGCTTGTCGAGAAAGGTCCGCCCGATCCCGTGCGCGAGCAGGAAGGGGAGGGTCCCGGCGTCCATCTTCTTGTCGTGCAGCATATGCTCCACCAGCCGCGCGCCGCTCGCGGTGATGCCCGCGCTGGCGAGATCGTGCGGCAGCCCGCTCGCGCGCAGATGCGCCGCGACGCGCTCGGCATCCTGCCCCGGGCACAGGCCGCGCCGCGCCGAATAGGCAAAGGCAAGCGCCATGCCGGCCGCGACGCCTTCGCCATGCAGCAGCCGATCGGAAAACCCCGTCTCGGCCTCCAGCGCGTGGCCGAAGGTGTGGCCGAGGTTGAGCAGCGCACGCTTGCCCGTGGTCTCGCGCTCGTCCTCCGCCACGATCCGCGCCTTGGCGCCGACCGAATGGGCAATCGCGAGCGCGCGTGCCGCAGAATCGCCCGCCAGCAATGCGGCGCCATTGCCTTCGCACCATTCGAAGAACGCGACATCGTCGATCAGCCCATATTTGACGACTTCGGCATAGCCCGCGCGCTGCTCGCGCAGCGGGAGCGTGTCGAGCAGGTCGGGGTCGATCAGCACGAGCGACGGCTGGTGGAACGCGCCGATCAGGTTCTTGCCCGCGCGGCTATTGATCGCGGTCTTGCCGCCGACCGAGCTGTCGACCTGGGCGAGCAAGGTCGTCGGGATCTGCACGAACTTGCATCCGCGCTTCAGGATCGACGTCGCGAATCCGACCAGGTCGCCGATCACCCCGCCGCCGAGCGCGATGACATGGTCGCCCCGCTCGATCCCGCGCTCCAGCAGCGCGTCGGTCAGCGATTCGAGCTGCGCCCAGCTCTTAGTGGATTCGCCGGCGGGCAGCACGATCGTCTCGCTGGCCAGCCCCGCAGCCTCCAGTGTTGCACCGAGCCGCTGCGCATGCGGCGCGACATTGGCATCGGTGACGATGACGAAGGGGCGGTTGCGCGCCAGTGGGGCGAGATGCGCGGCGGCATCCTCCAGCAGCCCTGCCGCAATCCGAACCTCATAGCTGCGCGCGCCCAGCGCGACCGGAACGATCTTCATCGGCCGATCGCCGTCAGGATCGCGTTCACCGTCGCCTCGTGCGGCGCCACCTTGCTGGTGATCTGGATCGGCGCGAGCGCGTAAACGGGATTGCGCAGGGCGGCGAGTTCGGTGAGCACCTTCAACGGGTCCTTTCCACGCAACAGCGGCCGATGGTCGCGCTTGGCGACCCGCTCGGCCAGGACTTCGGGGGGGGCGTCCAGCCAGATCGCGGTAGACTGGTCAAGGATCAGCGCGCGGGTCGCTTCGTTGAGGAATGCGCCGCCTCCCGTCGCGATCACCTTGGGTGCGCCGTCGATCAGGCGGGCGATCACGCGCCGCTCGCCGTCGCGGAAATGCGGCTCGCCGAACCGGTCGAAGATTTCGGCGATCGTCATTCCCGCCGCTGCCTCGATCTCGACATCCGCGTCGACGAAGGGCAGGCGAAGTCGCTGGGCGAGCCGTCGCCCTACGGTCGTCTTGCCGACACCCATCAACCCGATCAACACGATCGGGCGGGTAATCGGCACAGGATCGGCGGGACGGGTTTGCAGCATGGTCGCGGGCGCTATACAGCGAGCATCGCGCGCGGGCAAAAGGCCCGTCGCCTGTGCAGCAATTGGTTTTGAGGGGGTCGATGTCCCGTTCGCTCGTCATCGTCGTGATTGTCGCTATCCTGTTGATCGGAGGGCTGTTCTTCCTCGCGGGCCGCGATACCGAGAAGCAGCCGGTGCGCGTCGAGAAGGTCGTCCCGCTTGAAAATCTCTCGAACTAGAACCGCTCTCGCTGCCGTTCTTGCGGTCGCGGCCGGCGTTGGGATTCCCGCGCTGGGGCAGGATCGTCCCGAATCGCTCCTGCCGCCGGGCTTCGATGATCCAGTGCCGGCACCTGCGCCTGCGCCCGCTCCCGCTCCCGCCGCGAGACCGACCACTGCTCCCGGAGCTCCGGCACCTGCGCCTTCTGGCGCTGCGACCTCTGCTCCGACCGCTTCCGACGGTACTCCCGCTGCGGCGGCTGACGAGGCCGGAGCCGAACCCGGTGAGATCGATTATGCGGTGATCGCGCGGTACGAACTGCCCGATTTCGCCAAGCGTTCACTGGCGCAGGTCGGTCCGTCTTCGCCGACCAGCGACGGGCTGCCGGTTACGGCGTTCGGAAGCGCGGATGGCGGTTTCCTTCAGACGCTCATGCGCCGTTTGGACGTGCCGATCGCGTCGCGCTGGTTGTCGATCGCGTTGCGCCGTGCGCTCCTGTCGCGAGTAAACACGCCGCGGGGCCTGAACGGCGCCGATTTCGCCGCCGAGCGCGCGTGGCTGCTGATCCGCATGGGCGAGGCCGATGCCGCCCGCGCGATGGTGCAGTCGGTCGACATCGCGAACTATACGCCCAAGATGTTCCAGGTGGCGATGCAGGCGATGCTCGCCACCGCCGATCCGGGCGGCTTGTGTCCGATGGTCGTTCCCGCGCTCGAAACCGCCCCGGATCGCAACTGGCGGCTCGCAGAGGCGATCTGCGCCGGTCTCGA
Source organism: Sphingomonas plantiphila (assembly GCF_046000505.1). Classification (NCBI taxonomy): domain Bacteria; kingdom Pseudomonadati; phylum Pseudomonadota; class Alphaproteobacteria; order Sphingomonadales; family Sphingomonadaceae; genus Sphingomonas; species Sphingomonas plantiphila. Next base: position 96,063 of record NZ_JBELQC010000003.1, read on the forward strand.
CGGCAACCCCAGCAAGGCGGGGCCCCTGATCGACGCGAGCAGGCGTCGGATGGGCAACGACATCGACGTGCTGCTTGCAGAAAAGCTCGTCGGCATGGGGGTCTCCGGGCGACGCGCCGTCACGATCGAATGGGACGCGGTCGACCGCATCAGCGCGTGGCGCTGGGGTCTTGCGGTAGCCTCGTCGACGGACATTCCCTCGCGCCTCGACGGCACGGCTGGGCCGCAGCTGCGCTATTGGCGCGCGACGTCGCCCGCTCTGGGCTTGCGCGACCGCGCCGCCGCGGCGGAAGCGGCCGCCAGCCAGGGCGTGTTCTCGAGCCAGGCGCTGACCGATCTCTATGGCGAGATCGAGGCGCAGGAGGATACGTCGATCGCCGAGGTCGCGGTGGCGCGCGATCTGCGCGCCGCGTTCACCGCGGCCACCGCCGAAGAGCGCATCGAGCGGATGCGACAGTTGTGGGACGAGGCACAGGGGCCGCGCGCCACCTATAGCCGCCTGATTCTCACCGCGCGCGCCGCTGCCCGCGTGACGCCATCGGAGGCGCATCGCGAGGATGCCGATCGTCTGATCGCTTCGATGCTGAGCGCCGGACTGGACCGCGCCGCACTGCGCTGGAAGCAGGTCGCCGCGCGCGGCAGCGATGGCTGGGGCATGCTGCTGCTCGCCGAGCCGGCCCGGGCGGTCGCGGTCGGCGATGTCGAGGCGTATCGCAACGATGCCGACGGCACCAATGGCGCGATGCTGGTCGCGGCTATGGCGGGGATGGGACGCATTCCTGCCGGCGACGGTGAGCGGCTGATGCGCGCGTCGGGCGTGGAATTCGGGACGCAGAACGCGTGGACCCGCGCCATCGCGCGCGCGGCCGACGCGGGCCAGCCTGGCACGGTCGTGCTGCTCGCCGCAGTCGGGATGCAGAGCCGCGTGTGGGACGGGGTGTCACCCGAGGCGCTCTACCATATCACGCGCGCGCTCACCCAGGTCGGGCTGGACGGCTACGCCCGGATGATCGCCGTCGAGGCGATCACCCGGCTTTGACCGGGAATCGTCGCGGCGACGACCCGGCGCTGATCGAGCGCTTTCTGGAGATGTTGGCGGCCGAGGCGGGGGCTTCGGCCAACACGCTCGCCGCCTATGGCACCGACCTGCGGCTCGCTTCGCAAGTCCTGGAGGGCGGGCTTGCGCTGGCGGATCGTGCCGCGATCGAACGGCTGGCGGAGGAATGGCGCGACCTTGCCCGGACGACCGTCGCGCGCAAGTCAGCGGCGTTGCGCCGCTTCTTCGCCTTTCTGCTCGGCGAAGGGTTTCGGTCCGACGATCCGGGTGGAGCACTGCCCCGCCCCGGAAGCGCGCGCAGCTTGCCGAAGACCTTGTCGAACGCAGATGTCGAGGCGATCTTCGAGGCGATTCAGCGGCGCATCGAGCGCGTTCCGCCCGATCCACGCGATCTGCGGCTGCTAGCGCTGATCGAACTGCTCTATGGCTCCGGCCTGCGCGCCAGCGAGCTTGTCTCGCTGCCGCGCGCCGCGATCCAGCCCGACAAGCCCTATCTGATCCTGCGCGGCAAGGGGGGCAAGGAACGTCTGGTCCCGCTGTCCGATCGTGCACGCGCCGCCGTCGCCGCGTGGCGCGGGCATGTCGATGCGGCGCGGCCGTGGCTGTTCCCCTCGGGCAAGGGCCATCTCAGCCGCATCCGCCTCTATCAGATGGTGCGGGCGATCGCGGCGGAGGCGGGCATCCCGCCCGACCGCATCAGCCCGCACGTGCTGCGCCACGCCTTTGCGACGCACCTGCTTGCTGGCGGGGCCGACCTGCGCGCACTCCAGGCGATGCTGGGTCACGCCGACATCGCGACGACCGAGATCTATACGCACGTCGACAGCGCCCGGCTGGTGCAGCTCGTCAACGAACGCCACCCGCTCACCGATGCGCCCCGCGTTGACGCGACGCGCGACCGGGCATAGGGCCGCGCGATGGCTAGCTTTCTTGAATTCGAGAAACCGATCGCGGAGCTTCAGGCGCGGATCGACGAATTGCGCGACACCGCGGCGGGCGGCGAAGTCGATATCGAGGCCGAGGTCGCCAAGCTTCAGGCCAAGTCCGATCGCTTCCTCAAGGATGCCTATGGCCGCCTGACGCCGTGGCAAAAGACACAGGTCGCGCGTCATCCGGAGCGCCCGCATTTCAAACATTATGTCGCGCGGCTGATCACCGATTTCATGCCGCTTGGCGGCGACCGCGCCTTTGCCGACGATCAGGCGATCCAGGGCGGCCTGGGCCGTTTTCGCGGGCAGCGCGTGATGGTGATCGGCCACGAAAAGGGCGACGACACCGCCAGCCGCCTTCGCCACAACTTCGGCATGGGAAAGCCCGAGGGCTATCGCAAGGCGATCCGCCTGGTCGAGCTCGCCGACAAGTTCGGCATCCCGGTGGTGACGTTGGTCGACACCTCGGGCGCCTTTCCGGGCATGGAGGCCGAGGAGCGCGGCCAGGCGGAGGCGATCGCCCGCTCGACCGAGGCGTGCCTCAACCTCGGCGTGCCGATGGTCGCGTCGATCCTGGGCGAGGGCGGTTCGGGCGGCGCGGTCGCACTTGCCGCCGGCAACCGCGTGCTGATGATGGAGCACGCCGTCTATTCGGTGATTTCGCCCGAGGGCTGCGCGTCGATCCTGTGGCGCACGGCCGACAAGGCTGCGGACGCGGCAGAGGCGATGAAGGTAACCGCGCAGCATCTGAAGGAACTGGGCGTGATCGACACGATCGTCGCCGAGCCGCTCGGCGGCGCGCATCGCGACCACGCCGCTGCGATCGATTCGCTTGGCGATGCGATCGAATCTTCACTCGCCGACCTGTCGGGCCAGAGTGCCGAATCGCTCCGCCAGAGCCGCCGTGCGAAATTCCTCGCGATGGGCCGGGCGTAGGCATTTCTGGCAGCGGCCTTGCTGGCGTAGTTAGCCCAAGCAGATAACGAAAAAGGGCGGCAGACCGATGGTCCGCCGCCCCCCTGTTCAGTTGTCGGTGGAAGAGGTCTTACGACGCCTTCATGTTCGACGAAACGTTGGTGAAGGTGGTCTTGAGCTGGTTGCCCAGGCCCTGCATCGCGGCGATGGCGGCGACGGCGATCAGAGCGGCGATCAGGCCGTACTCGATGGCGGTCGCGCCCTTCTTGTTGCCAAAAATCTTGCGGATCGTGTTCATACCGGTCTCCATGGAATTAGACGCTTCATTTCCCGGCTGCCCCCGGGAGGCCCGGTTCCAGCAGTTCGAAATTAAGATGCGGAGGTTAATAAAGGCCTTAGCGCGGGCGCCGTGCGCGCAAAAATTAGCGCGCGCTCTGGACCTTGTTGCTGACGTTGTTCCACATGCCGGTGGTACCGCTGGCGAGTTCGCTCAGCGCAGCGATCATGACCAGGACGATGAGCGCGAGGATGAAGCCATATTCGACCGCCGTCGCGCCGCGCGAGCAGCGTAGCAGGCGTCCCGGCAATGACTTCAGCGGTCGCACGTCGCGGCCCCTCCAACAGGTGCCGTTTGGATTTAGGGAAACAAGATTAACGAAATGCTGAAACCGCCCCCCGCAAGATTGGAGAATGGACTTCTGCTGGTTGTCGCCGCGGCGCTGATCGACGGCGACAGGCGCGTACTCGTCCAGCAACGTCCCCCCGGGAAGCCGATGGCGGGATTATGGGAATTTCCGGGCGGCAAGGTCGATCCGGGGGAACTGCCGGAAGCGGCCCTGTGCCGCGAGTTGCACGAGGAACTGGGCATCGCAGTCGAGGCGGCTTGCCTTGCCCCTGCGACCTTCGCCAGCGAAGCGCTGGGCGAGCGGCACCTGGTCCTTTTGCTGTACGCCGTGCGCGAATGGAGCGGGGTTCCGCGGGCGCAGCACGCGACGGCGCTGCGCTGGGTGCGCCCGATCGAGCTGCACGGGCTCGATATGCCGCCTGCCGACCAGCCGTTGATCGCATTGCTCGATGCACTGATCTAGCTGGCCGGATGCCCGTGCTCGGCCGTGCCCTCGCGCGTGCGCCACAGCGAATAGCTGACCCCTGCGGTAAGGATCGCGACGGTGATGCCCAGCGACACGAGCGGCGGGATCTTCGCCAGCCCCAGTGCGTCGGCGACGAAGATCTTCGATCCGATGAAGACGAGCAGCACGGCCAGCGCGTACTTAAGGTAGTGGAACCGCTCGACCAGCGCCGACAGCGCGAAATACAGCGCGCGCAGGCCCAGGATCGCAAAGATGTTCGACGTATAGACGATGAACGGGTCGGTGGTGATCGCGAAGATCGCGGGCACCGAATCGACCGCGAACACCAGGTCGGCGAACTCGATCATCACCAGCGCCAGGAACAGCGGGGTCGCATGGCGCACGACCGCACCGGTCCGTGCGTCCGTTTCGCTTACGAAGAATGCCGATCCACGCACCCCATCGGTCACACGCATATGCGTCCGCAGCCAACGCAGCAGCGGCGACCCCGACACATCATAGGGTGTGTCGACCATCCGCCACATCTTGATGCCCGTGAAGATCAGGAAGGCGGCGAGGAGGTAGAGCACCCAGCCAAATTCCGAGACGATCGTCGCGCCGATGCCGATCATCACCGCGCGCAGCACGATGACGCCCAGAATGCCCCAGAACAGCACCCGGTGCTGATACTGACGCGGGACGGCGAAATAGGTGAAGATCATGGCAATGACGAAGACGTTGTCCATTGCCAGGCTCTTCTCGACGACGAAGCCGGTGACATAGTTGACCGCCGCGGTCTGGCCGAGCTGCCACCACACGAAGCCACTGAAGGCGAGCCCGAGCACGATGTAGAAGGCGGAAAGCAACAGGCTCTCGCGTACGCCGATCGCACGCGCCTTGCGGTGCAGGACGCCGAGGTCGAGCGCGAGCAGCACGGCGACGAGCGCCATGAAGGCGAGCCACATCCACACCGGCTTGCCCAGCCAGAGTAACGTCAGAAATTCCATCGAAGTCAGCCCCTGTCGGGTGCGGCGCGCTGAACGCCCTCAGGGCGGCCCGACATCATGCGCGGTCTGCGCATCAGAGGGGCCCGGGCCGCCGGTGGTGTTGGTCGGGTCAGCGGCCAGCCGTTGCGGCACGCTTCCAATGTCCGGCGAGGCGATCCTTGACCGCGAGCTTCAGCTTCTTGAGCCTCAGCAACCGGAACCCGTCAGGATTGCGCCGCCGTGCCTCCCGACGAATTTCCTCGTCCAGCTTCCGGTGAACGACGCTCAACCGGTACAACATGCCACTCATCATAATGCCTCCTTTCGATCTGCAATCGATCGGATGGCCGTCAGAGGTGGGAAGCGGTCACACATATAGCCCAGCCTGCATCGGGTCATCCGATGCGGTCCGACATCACGATCGCCTGGATCGCCAGAGGGGCCCGGTCCGCACGCACAACATCGGTTGCGGTGGGGGCTTCGTCAAGGGGGCTAGTCGCGCGGGCGCAGCGCGTCGGCGAGCGAGGCGGTTCCCGACCCGCGCCGTGCAGGCTTGGGCTGCGAGGGATCGGGCGCCCAGCCAGTGAGGAAGATTGCGTCGAATCGCTCGGCGGTGCGTCCTTCGGCGTCGGCGCGCGCGGCGAACCCCGCCGCGGCGCGTGCCACCGTGTCGCGGCGCAGCGGCGCAGGATCGGGCAGCAGGCTGGTCGCGCCCATGCCGCGCAGATCGCCGATCAGGTCGAACAGGCTGGCGTAGCGGACGTTCAGCGTCTCGACGTCGGCCACCGGCAGCGCGAATCCCGCGCGCATCAGCAGGTCGCCCGCGGATCGCACATCGACCTGAGGGTGTACGCGCGCGGCAGGGCGGTCCGCCTCCGCCTCGAGCAGGACGGCACGCAGCGTCGACAGTGTCGATCCGCCCAGGAATGCGCCCATGAATAGCCCGTCGGGACGCAGGGAGCGACGAATCAGCGCCAGGGCGCCGGGCAGGTCGTTGACGCTGTCGAGCACGCCGGCCGAGACGACAAGGTCATAGCTGGCCTCGGGCGAGTGCGGCCGATCCTCCTCGGCCTGGACCCCGCCCGCCTGCGCCGCGAACCGCGCGCCCGCATCGATCCGGGTGACGATCGCACCCGGCGGCGCGACGAACCCGCCGTCGAAACAGCCGAGTTCAAGGACGTCGGTGAATTCCCGCGTGACCCCGTCGAGACGCTCGGCGATCCCGTCGAGCATCCAGGCGCGAATGAAGTCGAATCGCCCGAACTCGGACGCGATACGATCGCGGCGCAGTCGCCGGCGGTTGCGGTCGAAGATATCGGGCGGGGGCGCATCGGAAGGCACGCGGCGGCTTGTGCCGTGTCGGCGCGCGCGCGACAAGCGTCGCGTGGGCCTGCGTGAACCTTTGCTGCAACTGATCGGTCTGGCGCTCCCGCCGCGTTGCCCTGCATGTAGCGCGGTTGTGGATGCCGACCATCGCTTCTGCGCGCCGTGCTGGGGTGGGCTGACGATGATCGCGCCGCCGTGGTGCGCTGCGTGCAACCTGCCCTTCGATCATGACCGGGGAGAGGGCGCGTTGTGCGGTCCATGCCTGGTCGCCCCGCCGGCGCACGATGGCGTGCGCGCCGCGGTCGCCTACGGCCCGGCGGCAAGCGCGCTGGCGCTGCGGCTCAAATATGGTGGCCGCACCGCGCATGCGGAGACGGCGGCGCGGTTGATGGCGCGGCTGATGCCCGATGATGCCCAGCTGCTCCTCCCCGTGCCGCTGCATCGCTGGCGCCTGTGGGGGCGGGGCTATAATCAGGCGCTGCTGATCGCGCGGGCGCTGGGACGCGCCACACAGGTCGCGGTGGCGCCCGATCTGCTGCGCCGGGTGAAACCGACGCCGGTCCTGCGCGGGCTTGGCGTGCGAGGCCGGGCCAAGGCCGTCGCGGGCGCATTCGGGCTGGCGCCCGAAGGCGCCGCGCAGGTGCGCGGCAGGCGGATCGTGCTGGTCGACGATGTCTTTACCAGCGGGGCCACCGCGAATGCCTGCGTCCGCGTGCTGAAGCGTGCCGGTGCGGACAAAGTCACAATCCTGTGCTGGGCGCGGGTGATCGCTGGGGACGACGCCGATTGACAAGCGGGGTTTGGATACTCACCTCGGGGACATGGCTAAGATCGAAATCTATACCAAGGCGTTCTGCGGCTATTGCGCGCGGGCGAAGGCGCTGCTCGACAGCAAGGGCGCCGATTACGAGGAATTCGACCTGACGATGGGCGGGCCGAAGCGGGAAGAAATGCTTCAGCGCGCGAACGGGCGCACTACCGTGCCGCAGATCTTTATCGACGGCACGCATATCGGCGGCTCGGACGATCTCATGGCGCTTGAGCGCGACGGCAAGCTGGACCCGCTGCTGGGTCAATGAAGGCCGCGATCCTTCAGATGACCAGCGGGATCGACCCGCGCGCCAACGCCGCAACGCTGGTCGAGGGAATCGCGGAGGCAGCCGGACAGGGCGCGGCGATGCTGTTCACGCCCGAGATGTCCGGGTTGCTCGACCGCCACCGCAAGCGCGGGTCGGCGTCCATCGTCGCCGAGGATGACGATGGCGTGCTGGCCGCCGTGCGTGAGGCGGCGGCGGCGAACGGCATCTGGGTGCATCTCGGGTCGCTTGCACTGCGGGGGGCGGACGAACGCTTCGTCAACCGCGGCTTCGTGATCGACGACCGCGGCGCGATCCGCGCGCGCTACGACAAGATCCATCTGTTCGATGTCGACCTGGCCAGCGGCGAGCGCTGGCGCGAATCCGACGCCTATGCACCGGGCGACTGCGCGGTGGTGGTCGACACCCCGCTGGGCAAGCTCGGCCTGTCGATCTGCTACGATCTGCGCTTTCCCGACCTGTACCGCGCGCTGACCGACGCGGGCGCGAGCGTGCTAGCAGTGCCGGCGGCCTTCACCCGCCCGACCGGAGCAGCGCACTGGCACGTCCTGCTCCGCGCCCGCGCGATCGAGGCGGGGGTGCATGTCATCGCGGCCGCGCAGACCGGTACGCATGCCGATGGCCGCTCCACCTATGGCCACAGCCTCGCGATCGATCCGTGGGGCGAAGTGCTGCTCGACATGGGGGAGGATGCCGGCCTCGGCGTTTTCGAGATCGATCCGGCACGAGTCGCGGATGTTCGCTCCCGCGTCCCAGCGCTCGCCCACCGCCGCACGATCCCGCCGGTGGAAGCGGCATGATCGTCTTCGACCTCAAATGTGGCGCTGACCATGTGTTCGAGGCATGGTTCGGTTCGAGCGCGGATTATGAGGACCAGCGCACAGGCGGGTTGCTTGCGTGCCCGATGTGCGGCGATGCGCAGATCGGCAAGGCCGTGATGGCCCCCAATGTCGCCGCCAAGGGCAATCGCGACACGCCGCCCGCAGCGACGAAACCCGATCCCAAGCAGATGCTCGCCGCACTCGCCACCGCGCAGGCGAGGATGCTCGAAGGATCGCAATGGGTCGGCACGACCTTCGCCGACAAGGCACGCGCAATGCACTTAGGGGAGGTGGCGCACGCGCCGATCCACGGCCAGGCAAGTATCGCGGAGGCAAAGGCGCTGGTCGAGGAAGGCGTGCCGGTCGCTCCGCTCCCGCTGCCGGTGGTGCCGCCCGATCAGTGCAATTGATCGCCCGATTGACCGCGCCGCCGCCGCCGCTTAACCGTCGCGGCCGTGTCCCGGTAGCTCAGCAGGATAGAGCAACGGTTTCCTAAACCGCAGGTCGGAGGTTCGAATCCTCTCCGGGACACCAACGTTCCGGGATCGATCTATACGGCTTCACGCCGTGGCCGACTGGACCGGGATGCGCAGCGTCGCCATCGCGCCGCCGTCCGGGCCGGCGGTCAGGGAGAAGTCGCCGCTTAGTTGCTCGGCGAGCGTACGGGCAATGCGCAGGCCCAGACTGTTTGACGTGGTTGCGTCGAATCCCTCTGGTGGGCCCGCGCCGTCATCCGAGACGCTCAGGATCAGCATCGATCCCTGCTGCGCCATCGCGACGAGGATCTGACCCTCTTCGCGCCCGGCAAAACCGTGTTCGATCGCGTTTGCGACGCTTTCCGCCAGCACCAGCGCCAACGGGATCGCCGATCCGGTCGGCAACTCGATCCCGGGCGGTACATCGACTTCCCAGTCGATCCCCGGTCGCCCGGCGGTCTCGATCAGGTCGCGCGTCAGGTCGGGCAGCAGCCGGTCCGGCGCAAGCGGGGCACCGCTGGTGTCATAGAGCTGGCGCTGGATTCGCCCGATCGTCTGCAGCTTGGCCGCCGCCTCCGACAGTGCCTGACGCGCAGTCGGATCGGTCACGCCGCGCCGCTGCAGCGAGAGGACGGCGCCGACCATCTGGAGGTTGTTCGACACGCGATGCTGCAATTCGCTGAACAGCAACTGGCTGTGGGCCACGAGCTGTTCGCTGCGCTCGCGTTCGCGCATCAACTGCTCGTTGCCGCGCTGCATCCAGTCGATCAGCAGGATATCGACCGTGACGACGCCCAGATAGAAAGCGAGCGTGATCGACGTTCCGCGAGTGACCGAAAAGCTGTGCACTGGCGGAACGAAGGAATACCACGCCAGCACGCCGCACAGGACAGCCGAAAAGATGCCCGGCCCCCGCCCGAACAGGAAGGCCGTAAGAATGACCGCCGGGAAAAAGGTGAGATAGGGGAAACCCTGCGGAAATGCCGGATCGAGCGCCCAGCGCGCCCACCAGGCAAATCCGGCGAGGAGCAGCGCCATGCCATAGCCAAGCCACCATCGGTCGCGCGCAAGCGGAAGTCGCTGTAGAAATGGTCGCTCCCGCATCTGCCGTCCCCTCGCTGGCCACACAGGGCCCGCCCGATGATGGAATAGGAAAGCCCCCGAAACCAGTGGCTTCGGGGGCTCCCGCTGTCCAGTCCGGCATGGTGCCGAACGGTGGACTTACTTGACGTGCTTGGCGATGTGCTTGTTCAGTTCGAACATCGTCGCCTTGTCACCGCCGAAAATGGGCTTCAGCTTGTCGTCGGCCAGAATCTCGCGCTTGTTGGCGGGGTTCTGCAGATTGTTCTTCTTGATGTGTTCCCACATCTTGCTGACGATCTCGCTGCGCGGCAGCGGGCCCGGGCCGACGACCGCGGCCAGCTCGGGGGAGGGGGTGACGGGCTTCGCGATGCCGCCACGGGCACCGCCGGATGCCTTCTTTTCCGCCATTCTTTTCTTCTCCTCTGCGAACCGACAACCTGATGTCGGCTCAGATCTTGGTCAGCGCCGACGGCTTGTGCGATGCCTTGCCACCGTTATCGCTTTTGACGATGTACTGCGGTTCTTCGCGCGATGCACGCACTTGATGCCCCTTGATGGAGGTATCTGACGTTTGTTTGTGGAGAACTTCGCCTTTTGCGGTTCCACCGGGCGCATTCCACTTGACCCGATCACCCTTGTGCAACGCCTTTGCCATGTCGATTCTCCTTCACCGGGATAAACGACAAGGGCGCGTCGAGTTTCCCCGACGCGCCCCTTTGTCGCGATGGGGGACCGGCTGGTCCCCCGGTTTCCCGCGAACGGCTTAGAAGCCGACCTTCGCCCGCACGCCGAAGAAGCGCGGCAGGCCGGGATAGGCCGCATAGTTGCCGGTCTGCTCCGGCACGGCGAACCCGGTGACGTGATAATATTGGTTGGTCAGGTTCTCGACGAAGAATTCGAGGCTCTTCTTGCGATCCTCGGTCTGGATGCCGATGCGCGCCGCGATGAGCGGATATCCCGGATTGTAGAGCGCGGTCCGCCCGGTGGCCGGGTTCGGGTTGCTCGACGGGATATTGACCTCGCTGTTGTAGCGCATGTCGATATGGAACAGGCCGCGGATGTCGCTGGTGACCGCGGGGGTCCAGGTGAGTGCGGCAGTTATCGTGTGCTTGGGCTGGTTGTTGAGCTGGCGCCCTTCCTGGCCCTGCAACGGCGTCCCGGCGAAGTTGTTGTCGGCGTCGTACCTGGCGTCGATGAAGCTGTAGCCCAGCCGCACCGTGAAATCGCGAACCGGCTGGATGATCGAGTCGATCTCGACGCCCTTGCTGGTCGTGCTGTCGACATTCTGGACGACGAAGTTGTTGCCGCTGAACACCAGCGACTGCAGGTTGCTGAACTTCTGGTAGAAACCGGCAATGTTGAAGGTGAAGGCGCGGCCCCACTGGGTCTTCAGGCCGATCTCATAGGCGTCGACCGATTCCGATCCGAATGCCAGATCGCTGCCCTGCGCGCCGTTGCCGCCCAGCAGGACGCTGTCGAACGTCGCCTGATCGAGATTGTACCCGCCCGACTTGTAGCCGCGATCATAGCCGCCATACAGCAGGATATCCGGGGTGATCTTGTACGCCAGCTTGGCGGTACCGGTGACCTTGGTCTCGTCCTGATCATGCGCGTAGCTGCCGTTGAACTCGCTGTTCACCGCCGGGTTGCAGCTCAGCAGGAACAGGTTGTTGAACAGGCCGATCTGGCGCAGCACATTGGCATAGGCGGTCGCCGCGGGATCGCCATTGCGCACCTGGTTGAAGAAGGTGCAGCTGCCCGTGTTGCTGTTGATCGTCGCGGTCAGATCCTTCTTCTCGTAGTTCAGGCGCGCACCAAGCGTCAGCGTCAGCTTGTCGCTGATGTTGATGATGTTGTGCGTGAACAGCGCGAAGGCATTGGTCTTGACGCGGAAATCGTCGTTGTTGTTGCCCTGGCCCGCGGCCGCGCCCGGCAGCGGGCTGGCGGCGAGCGCGGCGAGGCCCGGGATCGGCGCCGACGGGAAGCCTGGGATTACGCACAGGCCGGCAGGTGCGGTACCGGCCTGGGCCCGGAAACAGCCGACCAGCGGCGCGAGCTGCGCGCCATACACGGCCTGCAGCGCGGGGAGCGAGTTCGGAACCGCCGGGTTCAGGAACACCGCGCCCGGCGTCGGCACCGTCGGGCCGAGCGAGCCGTAGAATTGCACCGAACCGCCGAATGACGGGCCGGCCAGCGCGTTGAAGATCGAATCGACATAGCGGTTGGCGTCATTGCCGACGCGTACCGTGTCGCGCAGGTCGTTGGTTTCGTTGAGGTAGAAGCCGCCCACCAGCCAGTCGAGCGCACCGCCGAAAGCCGAGCCCTGGAAGCGCACTTCCTGGGTGAAATCGACCAGGCGATTGCGATATCCGTCGCGATAGGCGCGATCGATGCCCGAGAAATCGATGTCCTGGTTACGCAGCGCGCGCCAGTTGCGATAGGCGGTGATCGAGGTGAACTTGATGTCGCCCAGTTCGGCGTTCAACTCGCCCGAAATGCCCCAGTCGCGCACCTTCTCGGAAAAATCGCGGCCGGGCGTGATCGCCATGCGGCGCTCGGACGGGTCGCCGGTGTACAGGCCGTCGCGGCCCTGCGCCGCGGCAATGCCCTCGATGATCGGCGCGAACGGGCCGCGCACGACGCTCAATGCGCCGCAGCACTGTTCGTCGGTCTCGTAATAATCGCCGATCAGGCGGAACGAGAAGGTCGAGGTGTCGTACAATGCCTGCGCGCGGGCGTACCAGCGATTGACGTCGTTGATCGCGCGATCGCTGTTCACGTCCTCGATATAGCCGTCGCGCTTGCGATAGCCGCCGTCGAGACGCAGCGCGAGCTGCTCGGTCACCGGCCCGGTCACCGCGCCCTTCAGTTCGAACGCGTTGTAGTTGCCGTAGCTGCCCTCGACATAGCCGCCCAGGTCGAATGCGGGCTGCGCAGTGAAGATCGACAGCGCACCGGCCGACGTGTTGCGACCGAACAGCGTGCCCTGCGGGCCGCGCAGCACTTCGACGCGCTCGAGTTCGGGCAGTTCCGAAACGGCGACACCCGCACGGGCGCGGAACACGCCATCGATGAACACGCCGACAGCAGGTTCGAAGCCGGGATTGTCGCCGGCGGTGGTGATGCCGCGGATGTACAGGGTGGTTCCGGTCGCGGACGACTGGCCGGTCGAGCTCTGCAGCGAGGGAGCCAGCTGCTCAAGACCGCGGATATCCTTGACGCCCGCATTGTCGAGCAGTTCGGCAGGGACCGCGGTCACCGCGATCGGCACGTCCTGCACGGTCTCGTTGCGGCGGGTGGCGGTGATCACCACCTCGTTTGCGGACTGATAGTCGTCGGCATCGGCCTGCGCGGCTGGAGCAGCGTCCTGCGCGAACGCAGGAGCAGCCACCATCAGGGCAAGGGCGGACGCGGAATAGAGCTGAAGCTTGCGCATCGATGTCTCCTCTCTCTCGGCGCGCCGGGCGGGGGATGCGTTCCCGGGGCCGTTCTCGTTGTTATTGGGACGCACGCTACGCGCGGCGGAATCCTTACGTCAACGTCAAATCACGCTGGAAATACCGCGGAAATGCGCGCAATTTCTCGTTCCGATACCGCTTGTTGCCGATCGGCAACACCGGTGACGTGCTTGCCGTAGCGTCAAGCGTTAGGATAGGGACCGGGGCAAGATGAACAGCCACGAACATGACGAACCCGCAGATGGCGACATGGTCGCCCCCGCTCCCAAGATCCCCGTGCCCGATGATGTCGCGGACGCGGTGCGCACGTTGCTGCGCTGGGCCGGTGACGACCCGAGTCGCGAAGGATTGATCGATACGCCCAAGCGCGTGGCCCGCGCGTGGAGGGAATATTGCCAGGGCTATGGCGAGGATCCTGCACACCATTTGTCGCGGGTGTTCGAGGAAGTGGGCGGTTATGATGAGATCGTCCTGCTCAAGGACATTCCGTTCCAGTCGCACTGCGAGCATCACATGGCGCCGATCATCGGCAAGGCGTCGATCGCCTATCTGCCCGAAAACCTTGTCGTCGGCATCTCCAAGCTCGCGCGCGTGCTGCATGGTTTCGCGCGCCGGCTGCAGGTGCAGGAGCGGCTCACCGCGCAGGTCGCCGACTGCATCTGGGAGCATCTCAAGCCGCGCGGCGTCGCCGTGGTGATCGAGGCGAGCCATGCCTGCATGACCGCGCGCGGGGTGCGTACGCCGGGCGTCGGCATGGTCACCAGCCGCATGATGGGGACGTTCCGCGAAGATGAGCGCAGCCGCAAGGAAGTCCTCGCGCTGATGGGGTATTGAGCCGCGATGCGCATCCTCGTCACCGGCGGCGCGCGGCGGATCGGGGCGGCGATCGTCCGGCGCCTCGCCGCTGACGGGCATGCGGTTGCGGTGCACCATCATGACTCGCACGACGAGGCTGAGGCGATGGCCGAGGAACTCGGGGTGTCGCTGGTCACCGCCGATCTCGCCGATCCGGCGGAGACGCGCGGTCTGATCGCGGCAGCGGCCAATGCGCTGGGCGGGCCGGTCGAGGGGCTGGTCAACAACGCGTCGCTGTTCGCCTGGGACGCGATCCCGATCGCCGATTATGCGGGGCTCGACCGGCACATGCACGTCAATCTCGGCGCGCCGCTGGTGCTGGCCTCGGCGCTCGCGGCTCAGACGGACCTGGCAGGCGGGGCGATCGTCAACCTGCTCGACCAGAAGCTAGCCAATCCCAATCCCGATTTCCTGACCTATACGCTGAGCAAGGCGGCACTGGCGGAGGCGACGACGCTGCTGGCGATGCGGCTGGCGCCGCGCATCCGGGTGAACGCGGTGTCGCCCGGCCTGTCGCTCCCCAGCGGCGACCAGAGCGAGGCCGAGTTCGCGCGCGTCGCCACCGCCAACCTGCTTCAGCAGCAAGTCGATCTCGACGATCTCGCCACCACCGTCGCGCACCTGCTGACCGCGCGCAGCATCACCGGCCAGAATGTCTTTGTCGATTGCGGGCAGCGCTTCGTGCGGCGCGAAGGCGACGTTATGTTCGACGCGCGGGAGCGCCCGGATGCCTGACTATACCATTCGCCTGGACGGCCTGGTCGTCGAGATCGGTCTCGGCATCCACGACCATGAGCGCGCCGCGCCGCAGCGGGTGGAACTCAGCGTCGCGATGCGCTGCGTTTACGACGACGCGCCGCCGGACCGGATCGATGCGGTGGTCGACTATGATTATCTGCGTACCGGCATCCACGCGCTCGCCGCTCAGGGGCATCTGGAGCTACAGGAAACGCTGTGCGACGCCGTCGCCGGACTCGCGCTTGGCGCCGACCCGCGCATCGCCGAGGTCCGCGTGCGCTCGATGAAGCTCGACGTCTATCCCGACGCTCGTGTCGGCTGCGAAGTGGTGCGGGGTCGAGCAAATTGACGCGGCTCGACCCGCACTTGCCCGATCGCGGGCACGGGGCGCCGGTTCGGCCCGGGAACGATGGCAGGGTGATGCTCCTGATCCTCGCCGCCGGCGCAGCGATCCTGATGGTCTGGGGTGCGGTGGTGTGGGCCATCTCTGCACTCGGTCCGCCGCCGCCTGATCCGGCGCTGGCAAATCGCGAGGCGAGAGTTGCGAGCAGCCCCGGCGGCTGGATAACGCCTGACGATTATCCGATCGACGCGCGCAAGCTCGGCGAGACGGGGCGCGTCGCAGTGACGATGGTGATCAGCCCGCGTGGCCGGGTGACGGGATGCGCAGTGACGCAGAGTTCGGGGTCCGCCAATCTGGATCGTACGACTTGTGAGCTCCTCCAGCGTCGCGGACGCTATTTGCCGGCGCGCGATGCGAGCGGTGCCGCGATCGAAGGAAAGGCGGCCTTGCGCTTTCGCTGGCAGCTGGAGGACTGAACCGTCACGACTCTTTTGGACTTGGAGGAAGGCACCCCAACCCCTATGTCCGCACGGTCCGTCGTTCAGCGCCGGGCAACAAGGGGCCGTTTAACGGGTTTTCGCGTGCAATTGCTGCTGTTCATCTCTGCGCTCCTCGCGAGTCTCACCGGCGCGTTCGCCGGCGACCGTGACCTGCGCGGGATTCAGCAGCGTTCCGACACCCAGATCGCCCGTTCCGCCGATGCCGAGATCGAGGCGGTGGCGACCGTCGCCGCGGCCATCGCCGTGCGCCCTGTGGTCGCACGCGAAGTTCCCGTCGCCGCGTCCTTCGCGCTCCACGATGCTCCGGTCGGTCGTCCCGCCCGCCTGACGAGCGAGCGCCGGCTCGAATAGGCGCGCCGTCGCGCGTCCGTGACCGCGACCGCATCCATTTGGACTTCGAATCGTTCTGCGCTCGCAATCCGGGCGCGCACCCTGCAATTTCACACGACTGGAAATCATCATGTTCGGCGGCTTGGCCAAATCCCTGTTCGGCTCGTCCAACGACCGGTACGTCCGTTCGCTCAACCCCATCCTCGCCAAGATCGCGGGCTTCGAGCCTGCGCTTCAGGCGATGTCCGACGACGATCTCGCGCAGCAGACCGTCAAGTTCCGCGAGCGCCTCGCCAATGGCGAAAAGCTCGACGCGATCCTGCCCGAAGCGTTCGCGACGGTGCGCGAGGCGTCGCGCCGCGTGCTCGGCATGCGCCATTTCGACGTGCAGATGGTCGGCGGCATCGTCCTTCATCGCGGCGAGATCGCGGAGATGCGGACGGGTGAGGGCAAGACGCTGGTGGCGACGCTCGCTACCTATCTCAACGCGCTCCCGGGCAATGGCGTGCATGTCATTACCGTCAACGACTATCTCGCCCGGCGCGACGCGGAATGGATGGGTCAGATCTACCGCTTCCTCGGCCTCACCGTCGGCGTGATCGTCCCCAACCTCGCCGATCATCAGCGGCGCGAGGCGTATGCCTCGGACATCACCTACGGCACGAACAACGAATTCGGCTTTGATTACCTGCGCGACAACATGAAGTACGACCGCGCGTCGATGGTCCAGCGCCCGTTCGCAATGGCGATCGTCGACGAGGTCGACTCGGTCCTGATCGACGAGGCGCGCACCCCGCTCATCATCTCCGGCCCGACCGACGACAAGAGCGAGCTCTATATCGGCGTCGACGCGGTGGTGAAGCAGTTCGACGAGAGCCTGTACGAGAAGGACGAGAAGCAGAAGAACGTCGTCCTGACGGAGGAGGGCATCGAGACCGCCGAACGCGCGCTCGAAGCTGCGGGCCTGCTCCAGGGCGCGAATCTCTACGATTTCGAGAATACCCAGGTGGTCCACCACCTCAACCAGGCGCTGCGCGCGAACGTGCTGTTCAAGCGCGACACCGATTATATCGTCAAGGACGGCAAGGTCGTCATCATCGACGAGTTCACCGGCCGCATGATGGATGGGCGCCGCTGGTCCGACGGCCTGCACCAGGCGGTCGAGGCCAAGGAAGGTGTGACGATCGAGCCGGAGAATCAGACGCTCGCCAGCATCACCTTCCAGAATTATTTCCGCATGTACCCCAAGCTGTCGGGCATGACCGGCACCGCGGCGACCGAGGCGCCCGAATTCTTCGACATCTACAAGATGAACGTCGTCACCATCCCGACCAACGTTCCGGTCAAGCGGATCGACCAGGAGGACGAGTTCTACAAGACGCTGCAGGACAAGTTCATCGCCATCGCCCGCGCGATCAAGGAGCATGCGGCGAAGGGCCAGCCGGTGCTGGTCGGCACCGTGTCGATCGAGAAGTCGGAACTGCTGTCCGAATATCTCACCAAGGAAGGCGTCGACCACTCGGTGCTCAACGCCCGCTTCCACGAACAGGAAGCGCATATCGTGGCGCAGGCTGGACGCCTCGGCGCGGTGACCATCGCCACCAACATGGCGGGCCGCGGCACCGACATCCAGCTGGGCGGCAACCTCGAATTCCGCGTCGAGGCCGAACTGGCCGAGATGCCCGAGGGTCCGGACCGCGACGTCGCGATCGAACAGATCAAGGCCGAGATCGCCGCCGAAAAGCAGCGCGTGCTCGAAGCCGGCGGCCTGTTCGTCCTCGGCACCGAGCGGCATGAAAGCCGTCGCATCGACAACCAGTTGCGTGGTCGTGCGGGCCGTCAGGGCGACCCCGGCCTGTCGCGCTTCTACCTCAGCCTCGACGACGATCTGCTGCGCATCTTCGGCCCGGACACGCTGTTCGCGAAGATGATGCGCAACAACATCGCCGACGGCGAGGCGATCGGCAGCAAGTGGCTGACCAAGGCGATCGAGACCGCGCAGAAGAAGGTCGAGGCGCGCAACTACGACATCCGCAAGCAGGTCGTCGAATATGACGACGTGATGAACGACCAGCGCAAGGTGATCTACGAACAGCGTGCCGACATCATGGACGCCGAAACCGTCGGCGATGTGGTCGAGGATATGCGCGCCGAGGCGGTCAACGACATCGTCGGCCAGGCCTGCCCGCCGGAAAGCTATCCGGAGCAATGGGACGTCGAAGGGCTGAAGGCGCGCGCGCAGGAGATGCTGGGCGTCGAGGCGCCGGTCGAGGATTGGATTGCGGCGCAGGACGGTCTGGAGCCGGAAGACGTCGTCAACCGCATTCTCGAGCTCGCCACCACGCGGGTGACCGCCAAGTCGGACGAGCTGGATCCCGAGACCTGGACTTCGATCGAAAAGTCGATCCTGCTCCAGAATCTCGACCATCACTGGAAGGAGCATCTCGCGATGCTCGATGCGCTGCGCCAGGTCGTCCACCTGCGCGCCTATGCGCAGAAGACGCCGATCAACGAATATAAGCAGGAAGCGTTCGCGATGTTCGAACGGATGCTGATCGCGATCCGCGAAGACGTGACGCGCACGCTCGCCTGGGCCGAATTCCAGATGGCACCCCCGCCGGAACTGCCCGAGCTGCCCGACTTCCTGACCACGCATATCGACGCGCTGACCGGTCTCGACAACAGCGCCGACTGGGATGCCGGCGCCGCCGGTCTCATCTCGAACGAGCTGCCGCCGATGCAGATTCCGCGTCCGCAGGGTGAGGGGCTGAGCGACGATCCGGCGTCGTGGGAAGGTCGCGTCAACCGCAATGCACCATGCCCCTGCGGATCGGGCCGCAAGTACAAGCAGTGTCACGGCGCGGTCGTCTGATCGCGCGGCACTGCCGAATATAAGAAGGGCCGCCCGAACGGATCGGGCGGCCCTTTCTGTATCCGGTGCTCCCGCCTGGCGGGAACATCAGCTTAGCGCGGCCGCGGCGGCGCGATCGACTGGCCCAGATTGGCGATCACTTCGCGCGCGTTGAACGCACGGACATTGTCCGGCTTGCTCCCGCGTCCGACGACGATCTCGGCGCTCGCCTCATAGCGGTCGACCGTGCGCACGTCGACGCGGCGGTCCCAGAACGGATCGCCGCCCCACGGGCTCCACGCGCGCCAGCCCCAGCGCGGGCTGTAATAGCGCCACGACGGGCCCCAATAGCCGAACGGGCCGTCGTCGAACGGCCGGTCGACATAGGTCCGGCTCTTCTTTTCCGTGTCACGGTCGGCGAGCAGGAAATAGTCCCCGCCGCGCTCCACCGTCAGCTGCGCCGCGCGATAGAGCAGATAGCGCTCCACGGTCTCGCGCGACGTCAGGCTGTTGCCGGCAAAGGTGACGCGGAAGCGATCGGATTCGATCTGCTCGTCCCAATATCCGGTGCGATAGGTGCCGGATCCGGTGGCAGGCTGATAGGGGGTGGGCGTCGCGCAGGATGCGAGGACGGAAGCCGATGCGAGGGCGAGCGCAATGCCCGCGACCCGCCGCGGCCTGCGGGAAAGGCTGCTGTGCATGATGTTCCTCCTAAGCACTTGTTTTGCGGCGACTCGTGCCGCCAATGCTGCTGTAACGAATAGCATTGAGCAAATGTCCCTGCGCTGAACGATCCCACCCACCGCAGGGAGTCGCGCAGTCGCAGTGCGCCGCAAGAAGAACCCTGCCCGGCCGCCTCAATGGCTGTCGCGCGAAATGCCCCTGGTCTGTGCGATCCGCTGATAGCGTTCCGATCCTTCCAGAATCGCCCCGCTATCGAGCTGTCCCACCAGATTGCGCTGGATTTCCTGCCACGGCGTTTGCGACGGCGGATAAGGATAGCCACCTTCCGCTTCGAGCGCGGTGCGGCGCGCCGCGAGTTCGGCGTCGGGCACCAGAATGTTCGCGGTGCCCTGTCGGATATCGATCCGCACGCGATCGCCGGTGCGCAGCAGCGCGAGCCCGCCCATCGCCGCCGCTTCGGGGCTTGCATTCAGGATCGACGGGCTGCCGCTGGTCCCGGACTGGCGCCCGTCGCCGATGCAGGGGAGTTCGGTGATGCCTTGGGAGATCAGATAGGTCGGTGCCCGCATGTTCACGACCTCGGCCGCTCCCGGATAGCCGATCGGCCCCGCGCCGCGCATGAACAAGAGCGTTTCCGACGTGACCTCAAGCGACGGGTCGTCGATCCGTGCGTGGTAATCTTCCGGTCCGTCGAACACCAGCGCCGGGCCTTCGAACGCTTCCGGATCGTCGGGATTGCTCAGATAGCGGGCGCGGAAGGCTTCGGAGATCACACAGGTCTTCATGATCGCCGCGTCGAACAGGTTGCCGCGCAGCACGATGAACCCCGCCGCCGGCTTGAGCGGGCGCTCGAACGGGCGGATCACGGCCTCGTCCTCGATCCGGGCGTCGCGGCAATTGTCGCCGATGGTTCTTCCATTGGCAGTGATGACGTCCGCGTCGATCAACCCCTGTCCCATCAGCTGCGCGACGACCGCCGGGACGCCGCCGGCGCGGAAATAATCCTCGCCCAGATATTCGCCCGCCGGTTGCAGATTGACCAGCAGCGGGATGTCGTGCCCGACATCCTGCCAGTCGGTCAGCGGCAGGTCGACGCCGACATGGCGCGCAATGGCGGAAAGGTGGATCGGCGCATTGGTCGACCCGCCGATCGCCGAATTGACGCGGATGGCGTTGTGGAACGCGGCCTTGGTCATGATGTCGGAGGGCTTGAGGTCTTCCGCGACCATCTCGACGATGCGCTTGCCGGTCAGATAGGCCACTTCCTGCCGGTCGCGATGCGGCGCGGGAATCGCCGCCGATCCGGGCAGCGACATGCCCAGCGCCTCGGTCAGCGAGTTCATCGTCGTCGCCGTGCCCATCGTGTTGCAATAGCCGGTCGACGGGGCGGAGGAGGCGACCAGGCGGATGAACTCCTCGTCATCGATCTTGCCCGCCGCGAGCAGTTCGCGCGCCTTCCACACGATCGTGCCCGATCCGGTGCGCTCGCCGCGGTGCCAGCCGTTCAGCATCGGCCCGACCGACAGCGCGATCGCCGGAATGTTGACCGTCGCCGCGGCCATCAATGCAGCAGGAGTGGTCTTGTCGCACCCGATGGTGAGCACCACGCCGTCGAGCGGATAGCCGTACAGCACCTCGACCAGCCCGAGATAGGCGAGGTTGCGGTCGAGCCCCGCAGTCGGGCGCTTGCCGGTCTCCTGGATCGGGTGGACCGGAAACTCCAGGACGATGCCGCCCATCTCGCGTACGCCCTCGCGCACGCGGTCGGCGAGGACGAGGTGATGGCGATTGCAGGGGGACAGGTCGCTTCCGGTCTGGGCAATGCCGATGATCGGCTTGCCCGACCGTAACTCCTTGAGACTGAGCCCGAAATTCAGATAGCGCTCAAGATACAACGCTGTCATGTCGATATTGTCGGGATTGTCGAACCATGCGCGGCTGCGCAACCGAGGTGTGTCGCTCACTCGGCCACCTCGCCGCGCGCGACCGAAACCCGATAGATCATGCGGTGGCGATAGGGCTTGCCCGGTTCGACCCGTGCCGATCCGAAGGCGGGCTGGTTGGGCGTGTCGGGAAATTTCTGCGGCTCGAGCGCGATGCCGTCGCCCATGCGATAGACATGCCCGTTCTTGCCCACCATCGTCCCGTCGAGGAAGTTGCCCGAATAGAATTGCACGCCGGGCTCGGTCGTCAGCACCTCGAGCACGCGGCCCGACCGGGGATCCTCCAGCCGCGCCGCAAGCTGCGGCTCCGCCGTCGCGCCCTTGTCAAGGATCCAGTTATGGTCCCAGCCGCGGCCGATCACGATCTGCGGATCGCGTCCGTCGCGAAGGCCGTCGCTCAACATGCGCCCGTTCCGGAAATCGAAAACCGTCCCCTCGACCGCGCGCCGTTCGCCCGTCGGGATCAGGGCATCGTTTACCGGCAGATACTGGCTGGCCGGGATGGTGAGCCGCTGGCCGAGCGCGCCATAGGGCGATCCTTCGCCCGCCATGTCGAACAGCGCGTGATTGGTCAGGTTGACGATCGTCGGCCGGTCGCTCGTCGCCTGGAAATCGATGCCGAGCGATCCTGCATCGTCGAGCGAATAGGTGACGGTGACGTCCAGCTTCCCTGGATAGCCCTGATCGCCATCGGGGCTGGTCAGCTTCATCGTGACGCTGGCGACAGGGCCGTTCTTGACCTCGGTGATCCGCCACACCGCCTTGTCGAACCCACCCGGTCCGCCATGCAGCGAATTGGCCTTGTCGTTCTGCGCCAGCTGATAGGTCTTGCCGTCGAGCATGAACTTGCCCCCGGCGATGCGGTTGGCATAGCGGCCGATCGTCTGGCCCCAGTAATTGGGCTTGGCGACATAGCTCGCCAGATCGTCATAGCCCAGCGTCACATCGGCGACCTTGCCGTCGCGATCGGGCACTTCGAGCGCCTGAAGCGTCGCGCCGAAGGTGATGATCCGCGCGCGCACGCCGTTCTTGCCGACCAAGGTGACCGCATCGACCACCGTACCGTCGGGCATCTTCCCGAACGTCGCGCGCTCCGCCGTTGCCGCCGCAGCGGCAGCCGGCAGGAGTGCAATCGCGCAGGCTGACAGCAAGAGGCGCGTTCGCATCATTAAACTCTCCTGGAATTCCCCGTCATCCCGCATTGACGAGATGCTTGCCCGGCATATAGTCCTACATTTGAAAGTAACGCAACCCGGTGGTCGCCGGGGCAAAGGGAGAGAGACATGCCGGCTGCCCCGCCCACCACCGGTTCCGCCGGTGCCGTGTCCGATGCGCCACGCAGCTACACGGCGGCGCTGACGTTGCTCGCGTCGCTGTTCTTCATGTGGGGCTTCATCACCGTCATCAACGGAACGCTGTTGCCGCATCTGCGCAGCGTTTTCGACCTCAGCTATTTCGAAGCGACGCTGATCGAGAGCGTGTGGTTCATCGCCTATTTCTTCGCGTCGATCCCGTCGGCGAAGCTGATCGAACGGATCGGCTACCAGAAGTCGCTGGTGACCGGCCTGCTGATCATGGCAGCGGGATCGGCCGGCATGATGCTCGCGGCGAGCCTGCCCTCCTATGGCGTCACATTGTTCATGCTGTTCGTGATCGCGAGCGGCATCACGCTGCTGCAGGTCGCGGCGAACCCCTATGTCGCTGTCGTCGGCAAGCCGGAGACAGCGTCGTCGCGCCTGAATCTCGTCCAGGCGATGAACTCGGCCGGCACGATGCTCGCCCCCTTGTTCGGTGCCTATCTCATCCTCGGTCGCTCGAAGGGGGGTACTGCGGCACAGGGCACGGTGCTTACGCAGGCGGAGCGTCTCGCCGACGCGCAATCCGTGATCCTGCCCTATGGCATCGTCGCGGTCGTCCTCATCCTGCTGGCGATCGTCATCGCGCGTTTCCCGCTTCCCGCCATGGGGCAGGCGACCAACCGGGTCGCGCGCGAGGAGCGGCGCAACCATTCGCTGTGGCGGCACCGCAATCTCGTCCTCGGCGTGCCCGCGATCTTCATCTACCTGATCGCCGAGATCGGCGTCGGCAACCTGTTCGTGAACTTCGTCAGCCGTCCCGATATCGGCAACATGACCAACGAGCGGGCGGGGCATTATCTGACGCTGCTCTGGGGCGGGATGATGGTCGGTCGCTTCCTCGGCGCGCTGCTGATGCAGAAGATCCGGCCCGAGACACTGCTTGCAGCGTTTTCGATCGGCGCGTTCGTGGTGATGATGATCACCGTGTTCGCCAGCGGGCCGGTGGCGATGTGGTCTCTGATCCTGGTCGGACTTTTCCACTCGATCATGTTTCCCACGATCTTCACGCTTGGCATCCGCGGTCTCGGGCCGCTGACCGAAGAGGGTTCCGGGCTGCTGATCATGGCGATCGCGGGCGGCGCGCTGGTGTTCGTGCAGGGGATGCTCGCCGACGCCTATGGCTTGCAGATGTCGTTCCTTCTGACTGCGGCGTGCGAGCTTTATGTGCTGTTCTATGCGCTGTGGGGGGCGAAGCCGACCAATGCGCTGCCCGATGTGGTCGTGGAAGACGCCCCAGCCAATGCCAACTAACTAAGCTGCGCACCTTTTACTCGGACAAATGAATCGGCGACCGCTTCGCCGAAGAGGAGACATTAATGACGCTTCGCCTGTTGCAGCATCGTGCCGATGACGGACATCGTCGGCTGATCCTGGCGGAGGGTGCCGACGCGCTGTTCCTCGATGCTCCCGCCTCGATCGTCGAACTGGCGCAGGCAGCGATTGCCGAAGGGACCTCGCTCGCCGATGCCGCCCGCGCGCGGCGGAGCGGGGAAGGGGTCGATATCGAGGCCGAACTGGCCGCGGGCCGCCTCCTGTCCGCGATCGACCATCCCGATTCGGCGCGGGTGACGCTCTCCGGTACGGGCCTCACCCATCTCGGTTCGGCCGAGGGGCGCGACGCGATGCACAAGGCCGCAGCCAGTGCCGACCGACCCACCGATTCGATGCGCATGTTCCTTGAGGGCGTCGAAGGCGGAAAGCCGGCGGCAGGCGCGGTCGGCCAGCAGCCCGAATGGTTCTACAAGGGCGACGGCCAGCAACTCGTGGCGCCGGGGGCGCCGCTGGTCTCGCCGGCATTCGCACAGGATGGCGGCGAGGAGCCGGAACTGGCCGGCATCTATCTGATCGATGGCGACGGCCGGCCCCGTCGGCTGGGCATCGCGCTCGCCAACGAATTCAGCGACCATGTCACCGAACGTCACAATTATCTGTGGCTCGCCCATTCGAAACTGCGCGCGGCGGCGCTCGGCGCCGAACTGCTGCTCGGCGAGCCCCCGGCCGATATCCGGGGCACCAGCCGCATCGTGCGCGATGGCGCGCCGATTTGGGAAAAGCCCTTCCTGACCGGAGAGGCGAACATGTCGCATCACATCGCCAATCTTGAGGCGCATCACTTCAAATATGCGTGCTTCCGGCGTCCTGGCGACATCCATGTCCACTTCTTCGGCACCGCCACGCTGTCCTTCGCCGACGCAGTGCAGACCCAGGCCGGCGATATATTCGAGATCGCCGCGCCGCCCTTCGCACTTCCGCTGCGCAACCCGCTGGCGATCGCCGAGGCCGAGACTGTGGACGTCATTCCGCTATGAGTCAGCCCATCCGTCTCGCGCTGATCGGCCTCGGCAAGATTGCGCACGACCAGCATCTTCCGGCGATCGCGAACGACCCTGCGTTCGAATTGGTCGCCACGGTCAGCCGGCATGGTGAGGCGATCGGCTCGCTTCCCTTTTTCGCGACGATCGACGCGCTCGCCGAGAGCGGGATCGCGGTCGATGCGGTCGCGCTGTGCACCCCGCCGCAGGTGCGCCGCGCGTTGGCGGCCACGGCAATCGATCGTGGGTGGCATGTGTTCCTCGAAAAGCCGCCGGCCGCATCGCTCGTAGAAGCGTCGGCGCTGCGCGCGCTTGCTGCGGCGAAGGGTGTAAGCCTGTTCGCCAGCTGGCACTCGCGTCATGCGGCCGGTGTCGAACCGGCGCGGGCGTGGCTGGCCGAGCGCATGCTGCGTGATGCCACCATCACCTGGGCGGAGGATGTCCGCCACTGGCACCCGGGGCAGGACTGGATCTTCGAGCCCGGCGGGTTCGGGGTGTTCGATCCGGCGATCAACGCGCTGTCGATCGCCACGCGCATCTTTCCACGCGCGCTGTTCGTGGAGACGGCGGAGATCGAAATCCCCGCTAATCGTGCCGCCGCGATCGCCGCTACCGTTCGGTTTCGCGATGAGGCGGGGAGCGCGATCGACGCCCGGTTCGATTTCCTCAAACAGGGCACGCAGAGCTGGGACATCGTCGCGCATACCGATGGCGGGACGCTGACGCTGAGCGAGGGCGGCACGGCGCTGGCGATCGACGGCGATGCCAAGGCGAGCGGGGCTGATGAACTGGCGAGTGAATACCCCGCGCTGTACCGTCGCTTTGCCGAACTGGTTCGAGCCGGCGAGTCCGAGGTCGATCTTTCCCCGCTCCAACTCGTCGCCGACATCCACCTGAAGGCACGCATCCGGATCGTCGATCCGTTCGCGTGGTAGCGGGGCGTCAGCCGCGCAGCATCCGCATCACCATCGTGCGGATGCGCTGGTAGTTGCCGCCGCCCAGGCTTGCGAGAATCCCCCGGCGCTCTTCCGGCAGGAACCCCAGCGGATGGCCGTCGGGGCGGAAGACATAATGGTCGAACCACGCGCGCCAAGCGTCCCGCTCGGCCGCGGGACGCTCCGCGATCGCGATCATCGCGAGCAGCATCGCCGCATAGGGCTGGTCGGGGCCGCTGGCGAACCCGTCCCACCAGAAATTGGCGAGGACGTTGATGTCGTCGAGCGCCTCGACCTTGTGCCACCATAGTTTGGGGATGTAGATCGCGTCGCCCGGGCCGAGTTCCGCCACCAGTGCCTGGTCCCGGATCGCCTCGAACTTGGGAAAGCGCGGATCGCCGGGAGCGCTGTCGACCGCCAGTGCGACCGGCTGGCCCGCCATGGTGTGATCGACCGGGCCGACATAGAGATCGCCGATCGCCTGGGGCGGGTAGAGCGTGAAACGGCGACGCCCGGCCGTGACGCACGCGACATTGTCCATTATGTCATAATGACAGGCGACGCTGGAGGCATGGCCGATCCAGAAGCGCGGGCAGACCGTGGCGGGCACGAAGGGGAGGGGCGTCAGCGCCTCGGCGCCCGGAAAATAGCGTTCGGACGGCAGCGAGCCCATATAGAGCGTCTCGCCATCGGCATTGCCGGCGCGATCGAGGATGCGCTGCAGTGCATCGCCACAGGCCATCGCTTGCTGCGTGAAGTTGAAGCCCGACAGCGTGGCGTCGTAATAATAGCGACCGCCGGTCTCCGCCGTCCCGACGAACAGCCCGGCCTCCCGCCCGACATCGAAGCCACGCAGCGTGGCGATGACGTCGTGCGCGCCCGGCCGCGCGAGCAGCGGCCATTTAGCCACCGCACCCGGCATGACGACGGGGGTCGCCGCGCGCATCACCTCCGCGCGAAACGTCGCGTCGTCGCGCAACGCCGCGGGATCGACGATGGCGGGCGACACGGTCATGCAGGGGCGGCGGACAGGCGGTCGTTGCGCTGCTTGGCCATGCGCCGGATGTGCTGGATCGAAGCGGTCTGGGCATAGGCGAGCTGCAGGTCGCCGCGACGAAACAGGTCGAGCGCGTCGCGGTCCGACAGGGCGTGGAGCGCGTCGAGGCTGATCGAATAGAGCCCGTCGAGTCGCAGCCGCGACCCGTCATCGAAATTCAGCGCGATATCGATCGGCTCGATCAGCCGCAGCGCCAGGAAGCGCGCGATGATCGCGTCGGTCTCGGGCAGGCCGTGGTGAAGGATATGGGTGGCGCGCTGGACGCCGCGAAGCGCATCGCTCGGCTCCCCGTTCGCCTCGAACAGCGGAGTCCCGTCGGGCGTGAACACCGGTGCGTCCGGATCGATCGCCAGATTGCCTTCCGCGAGGAAAAATCCCTGCCGGACGAGATCGGCCGGTCGGTACGGTTCAACTCCGGCATTGTCCGACAAGGCGTCGCCCGGCTCGAGCGCCAGCAGCGCGCCGGCATAAAACGCGCCGGTTTCGGGGTGTTTGGTGAACAGGATCGGATGGTCCTGCATCGCCTGCAGAAATTCCGACGCCACGATCTGTGCGAAATGCGTGCTGAACCGGGGGGTTAGCCGCAGCCGCAGCCCGGCATGGGCAACCGGGTTCAGAAGTTCCAGCGTGGCCATGCGGCTATTTCCTCCCTGTGACGGCGTGCTGCGTGGCCGCCGCGTCGATTGTGATTTCAGTGATTCATAGCGCGAATGCGTTGAATCAGAAACTCCGACAAATAATTTGCCACGTCTCGGTTTTGCTATATGGTAGCGCTACCCTGACGACGCGACTCCGGCCTGACCATCGCCCGATGGAGTGGAAACCGGTCTGGTGCCGTCATCGACAACGACCAACCTGCACGCAAGCAGGTGGCGGGGAGAGGGAGAAGGACATGCCGGTTTCACAATCCAGAGGTCTGAAAGAATTTGTTAGCGGTACCAGCCTCTCGCTGGGCTGCGCCACCAGCGCGCTTGCGCTCGCATGGGCGGCACCCGCCGCGGCGCGGGAGAGCGTGACGGCCGATCCCCCCGATCAGCCCGCCGCCAGCCAGCCGGTTGCGGCGCAGGACACGCAGGCCACCGCAGGTCAGGCACGCGATGCCCAGGCCGAGGAAATCATCATCACCGGCCTGCGCGGATCGCTCCAGCGCAACCTCGACGTCAAGCGTACCTCGTCGGGCGTGGTCGACGTCATTTCCGCCGAGGATATCGGCAAATTCCCCGATTCGAACGTCGCGGCATCGCTCCAGCGCCTTCCGGGCGTGTCGATCCAGCGCAGCGGCGCGCGCGGCGAGCCGACCGGCATCACCGTTCGCGGCTTCGGCGGCGACTTCAACACCACGCTGTACGACGGCCGTCGCATCTCGACCGCGACCGGTGGCCGCCAGATCGACTTCAGCACCGTCGGCGTCGACTTCATCGGCCAGCTGAGCGTGCTCAAGACCCCGGACGTCACGCTGTCGTCGAGCTCGATCGGCGCCACCGTCGACATCGCCTTCCCCAAGCCCTTCGATCGTCCCGGCTTCCGTGTCGCAGCGACGGCATCGGGATCGGTTCAGGATCGCGCGGACGACATCGTCCCCACCGGCGGCCTGCTGATCAGCAACACCTTCGGTGACACGTTCGGCGTTCTCGGCAGCGTCATCTATACCCGCCGCGATACCGACACCAACCGCGTCTATGTCAACGGTTGGCCAGGCGGCAACTTCGCGCCCTGCCAGCTTCAGGGCAGCACTGCGGCAACCTGCGCGCCGGCGGCGCCCGCACCGGGCGTGACGGCATCGAACGCACGCACCATCCCCGGCTGGTTCCCGCAGCAATATGGTGCCGAGCAGCAACGCGTGAACGACGAGCGTATCGACGCCCGGCTCGCGCTGCAGTGGCAGCCATCGGACAGCGTGATGGTCACGCTCGACAATAATTTCTCGCGCCAGGAAGTGGTGTCCGAGAATTATGCGTTCGGCGTCTGGTTCAACCAGACCGACCTGCGCAACGTCCAGCTCGACGACAACGGCACTGCGATCAACTTCACCCAGGCGGGCAGCCCGACCGACTTCACCTCGGCGCTGAACACCGAAATCCTCAAGACCAACCAGACCGGCCTCAACATCAAGGTCGACGCGTCGGACAGCCTGAAGTTCGAAGTCGATGGCGCCTATGCCAAGAGCTGGCGCAACCCCGACGGCAATATCGGCAGCCAGAATGCCGATATCGGATATGGCGGGGCGCTCGGCACCAACCTGCAGTTCATCGTCGGCGGGGACAGCAGCAACGCCTTCCCCTCGGTCGCCAATTTCGGCCCGGCGGGCAACGGCGCGAACTGGTCGAACCAGGCGCTGATCGGGTCGCACGTCACCGTCAACCAGACGCAGCGCAACACCGACGAACTGTGGCAGTTCCGCGCGGTGGGAACCTGGGAGCAGGACGACCTGACCGTCAAGTTCGGCGGACAATATTATCAGGACACGTTCGACTTCCTCAACCAGAGCACGTTCACCAACAACTTCTGGCAGGCTTATGCCGGCTATGGTGCCCCCTCGGGACGCACCACCGGCATCGCGCCGCTGCCCGCCTCGCTTTATCAGGGCAGCATCAGCCTGTCGGACTTCATCCCCGGCTATGACGGCAACCTGCCGCCGTCGGTGTTCGTGTTCAGCCCGGTTGCGTATCAGAATTACCTGACCGGCCTCGGCAATCCGCAGACCCAGGTCATTCCTGGCTACAACTACGGATCGGTCACCGGCTTCACCGGCACGTTCGACGAGGCGGTCGATCCGGGCAGCGTGCTGAACGTGCGCGAACGGACCTGGTCGCTCTTCATGCGGGTCAATTTCAAGACCGAAATTGCGGGCATGCCGTTCTACTTCAATGCCGGCATCCGCAACGAGACGACCAACCTGCGCTCGACCGGACAGGGGCGCCTGCCGACGTCGATCGCCACCAGCACGGCGGACCCGACGCTGCTCACCGTCTCCTATGGCGCGACCCAGCCGATCGTCAGCGGCAGCGACTATTCCTACTTCCTGCCAAGCGTCGACGCGCGGCTCGAACTCGCGCCGGATTTCCTGGTGCGCGTGAGCGCATCGCGGACACTGACCCGACCCGCGCTCAATCTGCTCAATCCGGTGCTCAACGTGGGCTCGGGCCAGCGCGTCGGTGCGCTCACCGCCAATGGCGGCAATCCCAACCTGCGGCCCTATCTGGCCGACAATTTCGACCTCGCCGCGGAATGGTATTACCAGCGTAACTCCTATTTCTCCGTCAACGCGTTCCTCAAGAACGTCACCAACTTCATCGTCGGCGGCGTGACGACCCAGCAGATCAACGGCGTGGTCGATCCGACCACGGGCCAGCCGGCGATCTTCTCGGTGACGCAGCAGGTCAACGGGCCGGATGCAACGGTGCGCGGCATCGAAGTGGCGTGGCAGCATGTGTTCGGGGATTCGGGCTTCGGCTTCCAGGCCAACGCCACCTTCGTCGATACCAACCGCCCCTATGACGACCAGAACATCTCGCAGACCGGCTTCGCCGTGACGGGCCTTGCCAATTCGGCGAACTTCGTGGGCTTCTACGACAAGAACGGGTTCCAGATCCGCGCCGCGCTCAACTGGCGCGACGAGTATCTGCTTCAGTTCGGACAGAACCAGAATACCGGTTCGTTCGGCGCGGAGCCGACCTTCGTCGACGAGAGCTTCCAGGTCGATCTGAGCACGAGCTACGACTTCAACAAGAATTTCAGCGTCTTCGCCGAAGCGCTGAACCTGACCAACAACCAGCAGAGCACCCACGGGCGCTTCTCGAACCAGCTGCTGGACGTATTCGATTACGGGCGGCGCTACACGCTGGGCATCCGCTTCCGTTACTGACCATCCCCCTGTGGACGGGGCGCATCGCATCGCGCCCCGTCCATTTTTTGCATAGTCTGGGGCGCATGAATCAGGTTCAGCGAATTGTTATCGTCGGAGGCGGCACGGCCGGATGGCTGACCGCGGGGGTCATCGCGGCGCGGCATCAGGCCCGCCGGGCGCACGGGTTCAGCGTGACGCTGGTCGAATCCCCCAATGTGCCGATCATCGGGGTCGGCGAAGGCACCTGGCCGACATTGCGCACCACGCTGCGCAAGATCGGCGTCTCCGAGACTGAATTCTTCCGCCAGTGCGACGGCGCGTTCAAACAGGGCGCGCGCTTCAATCGCTGGACGACCGGGGCCGAGGACGACGGCTATTACCACCCGCTGATGCTGCCGCAGGGTTTCGCGCGCGTGAACCTGGCGCCGCACTGGCTGGCCGAGGGTGAGGGCAGCTTCTGCGACGCGGTGACGCCGCAGGGCCAGTTGTGCGACGCGGGCCTCGCGCCCAAGACGATCGCGACGCCGGAATATGAGGCGCTGGCGAACTACGCCTATCATCTCGATGCCGGTAAATTCTCCGCCTTCCTCCAGCGGCATTGCTGCGAAACGCTCGGCGTCGAGCATGTGCTGGCCGATGTGACGCAGGTGCGCATGGCCGACAATGGCGATGTCGCCGCGCTGGAGACCGCGCAAGGGCCGGTGGTCGAAGGCGACCTGTTCATCGACTGCACGGGGTTCCGCGCGCTGCTGATCGAGGGGGCGATGAACGTGCCCTTCCGCTCCTGCTCGGACGTGCTGTTCTGCGACACGGCGCTCGCGGTGCAGGTGCCCTATGCCGATCCGGCCGACCCGGTCGCGTGCCACACCATCTCGACCGCGCAATCGGCCGGCTGGGTGTGGGACATCGGCCTGCCGACGCGGCGCGGGGTAGGGCATGTCTATTCGAGCAGCCATGTCAGCGACGATCAGGCAGAGCGCGACCTGCGCGCCTATATCGGTCCGGCCGCGGACGGGCTGAACGTTCGCAAGATCCCGATCCGGGCGGGGCATCGCGAGACCTTCTGGAAGGGCAATGTCGTCGCAGTGGGGCTCGCCGCCGGGTTCCTCGAGCCGCTCGAGGCGTCGGCGATCGTGCTGATCGAGCTGTCCGCCAAGATGATCGCCGAGCAGCTGCCGCCCAACCGCGCAGTGATGGACGTACTCGCGCGGCGCTACAATGCGACCACCCACTATCGCTGGGGCCGGATCATCGATTTCCTCAAGCTCCATTACACGCTGACCAAGCGGACCGACACCGACTTCTGGCGCGACAATTGCCGGGCGGAGACGATCCCGGACCGGCTGCGCGAACTGATGGAGCTGTGGAAATATCAGGCGCCGTGGCTGCACGACGAGTTCGACCGCGCCGAGGAAGTCTTCCCCGCGGCGAGCTACCAATATGTCCTCTACGGCATGGGGCACCGCACGCACACGCCGCCGGGCGAGGGCGATGCGGAGGTCGAGCTGGCGCGGCGGGCGTGGCGCGAGAACCGCGTCCAGACCGCGCGGATGATGGAGGGGCTGCCGCGCCATCGCGAGCTGCTGGAGAAGATCGTCCAGCACGGCATGCAGCCGGTTTGAGCCGGATCAGGGAGAGAGAGATGGGACGGGGCATTCGGTATGCGGTGATCGCCGCGCTGAGCGGGGTTATGGCCTTGCCCGTAGCGGCCGGAACGCCGGCGCCGCAGCGGCAGGACGACCGTGCCGACGAGGCGACCCGGCTCGCGAGTGAGCTGGTCGCGAAGATGACGGTCGAGGAGAAGCTGCCGCAGCTGCTCAACACCGCGCCGGCGATTCCGCGCCTCAACATCCCCGCCTATAACTGGTGGACGGAATCGCTGCACGGCGCGCTCGGGCCGATCCCGACGACGAACTTCCCCGAGCCGGTGGGCCTCGCCGCCACGTTCGACGCGCCGCTGGTGCAGCAGGTCGCGGGCGCGATCAGCACCGAAGTCCGCGCGTTCCACACGCTCGCGCGGCAGACCGGGCGGTTGGGACGGATCGGCACCGGGCTCGACACCTGGTCGCCCAACATCAACATCTTCCGCGATCCGCGCTGGGGCCGGGGGCAGGAGACCTATGGCGAGGACCCGTTCCTCACCGCGCAGATCGGCAAGGCCTATATCACCGGCATGCAGGGGCCTAACCCCGACCGTCCGCAGGTGATCGCCACGCCCAAGCATTTCGCGGTGCACAGCGGTCCGGAGGCGACGCGCCATTCGGACAATTTCTACCCGACGCCCTATGATCTGGAGGACACCTACCTTCCCGCCTTTCGCGCTGCGATCGTCGAGGCGAAGGCCGGGTCGATCATGTGCGCGTACAACCGCATCGACGGCCAACCCGCCTGCGCCAGCGACCTGCTGCTCAAGGACCATCTGCGCGAGGCCTGGGGCTTCAGGGGCTATGTCGTGTCCGATTGCGACGCCGTGCGCGACATCGACGAGAATCACAAATATGCGCCCGATCCCGCATCGGGCGTGGCGATCGCGATCCGGTCGGGCGTCGACAGCGAGTGCAACACCAATACTCTATCCGACACCGCGGGGCTCGAGGACCGCTATCGCGACGCGCTCGCCCGCGACCTGCTGACCGAGGCGCAGATCGACGACAGCCTCGTCCTGCTGTTCGCCGCGCGCTATCGCACCGGCGACCTTCCCGGCCTCAAGAACGTGGCCGCGATGGTGCCGACGAGCGCCATCGGCCAAGCCGCGCACCGCGCGCTGACGCTGCAGGCGGCCGAGCGGTCGATGGTACTGCTGAAGAATTCGGGCGTGCTCCCGCTCAAGCCGGGCACCAGGATCGCCGTGATCGGTCCGCATGGCGATGCGACTCGCGTGCTGCGCGGCAACTACTCCTCAGGCCTGTCCGGGCCGCCCATCTCGGTGGTCGACGGCCTGCGCGCGGCGCTGGGCGCGGGCAATGTGACGCTGGTGCCGTTCGGTGAGTCGATCACCGACGGCGATCGCGTGCCGACGTCCGCCCTGCGCACGCCCGACGGCAAGCCCGGCGTGCTCGTCCGCTACTACAGCCCGACCACGCCGGTCCCGGCGAAGTTCGCACCCGGCGCGCGCGACGCATTTCTGGCCAAGGTCAAATATGCCGCCGAGCCGGTAGTGACGCGGATCGAGGCGGATGTGGGCGACCGCCAGCTCGAGCTGGCCAAGGTCTCGGACATTCACCGCCGCACCTTCACCGGTTTCCTGGTGGCGCCGGAGAGCGGCACCTATCGCGTCGGCCTGACCGGGCCGGGCGGGCTGCTGACCTTCGACGGCAAGGTGATCGCCGACCGGCGCAAGAGCCGGTACAATGATTTGCCTACGCTCGTGACGTTCGATCTCGTCGCCGGAAAGCGCTACCCCTTCACGATCGAAGGGGGCGGGTCGGATCTGGTGTGGAAGCGCATCTCGCGCACCCCCGACGCCGACCTCAAGCGTGCCGCCGCCACCGCCGACGCGCTGGTGGCGGTGGTCGGCCTCACGTCCGACATGGAAGCTGAGGAAACCGCCTTCAAGATCGATGGCTTTTCGGGCGGCGACAAGACCTCGCTCGACCTGCCGCGCGACCAGATCGCGATGCTGGACGCGGCGCGCGCGACGGGCAAGCCGATCATCCTCGTCGCGATGAACGGCAGCCCGATCAACCTGCAATGGGGCAAGGACAACGCCGCCGCGGTGATCGAGGCCTGGTATCCCGGCGAGACCGGCGGCACCGCCGCGGCCAACATCCTCACCGGTCGCGCCAATCCGTCGGGGCGCCTGCCGCTCACCTTCTATCGCAGCGTCGACGATCTTCCGCCGTTCGACGACTATTCGATGAGAGGACGCACCTATCGCTACTTCACCGGCACGCCCGTCTATCCGTTCGGGCATGGCCTCAGCTACACCAGCTTCCGCTATGGCGCGCTCGAGGTGCGGCCGGCATCGGGCGGCGCGCAGAACGGCCTCACCGTCACCACGCGCCTGACCAACAGCGGTGCGCGGGCAGGGGACGAGGTGGCGCAGCTCTATCTCGATTTCCCCGATTTGCCCGGCATGCCGCGCCACGCGCTGCGCGGGTTCCAGCGCGTGTCATTGAAGCCCGGAGAGACCAGGACGGTGCGGTTCGATCTGTCGCCGCGCGACCTGTCCAGCGTGACGCCCGAGGGGCTGCGTCGGGTGGCGGTCGGCAGCTATCGCGTGACGGTGGGATCGGGCCAGCCCGGCACCGGCGTCGCGGGCGAGGGCGCCGCCTTCGCGGTCGAAAAAGCGCGGGACCTGCCCAAATGAACCGGCGCCACGTTGCCTTGCTCAGTGCCGCGCTGATCGCGCTGTCCGGCCCCGCCTTCGCCCAGCGCGATCCGCTCGCACCGACCGGTCGCTGGACCGCCAACACCGCCGGGCACGCCCCGGTCCCGCCGATGGGCTGGAATTCGTGGAATGCGTTCAACAGCGATGTCGACGAGGAAAAGGTGCTCGCCTCCGCCCAGGCGCTGGTCGATACCGGCCTGGCGAAGATCGGCTATCGCTACGTCAACATCGATGATGGCTGGTGGCTGAAGCGGCGCGAACGCGATGGCCGACTGATCATCCGCGCCAGCCATTTCCCCTCGGCCGCCACCGGCCCGGATACGAGCTTCCGCCCGCTGACCGACCGCCTCCACGCGATGGGGCTGAAGGCGGGAATCTACAGCGATATCGGCCGCAACAGCTGTGGCCAGATCTATACGCCCGATTTCAAGAACCAGCCCGAAGGCACCCGCGCCGAGCGTGAGGTCGGCCTGTACGGCCATGTCGATCAGGACATCCGCCTGTTCTTCGCCGAGTGGAAGTTCGACTTCATCAAGGTCGATGGCTGCGGCGTGCGCGGTCTTCCGGCGGATGCGCCGCGAGTCAAATCGGGCCTGTACCGCGCGCTGCCGCCGCTGGTCGACATGCAGTCGCTGGGCGCCACGAACATCCCGGCGATGCGCGGACTGTACGAGGAGGTGGGAGCGGCGATCCGGCGCCATGCGACCGGCCCCTATGTCTATTCGCTGTGCCTGTGGGGTTCGGCGAATGTCCGCGCCTGGGGCAAGGATGTCGGCAACATGTCGCGCACCAGCGACGATATCCAGCCGAGCTGGGCGCGGATGCTGACCAATCTCGACACCGTGACCAGCCGCGCACTCTATGCCGGGCCGGGGGCGTGGAACGATGCCGATATGCTGTTCGTCGGCACCGGCGAGTTCGGCGGCGAGGATCTGACGGCGGCGCGCTCGCATTTCTCGCTCTGGGCGATGCTCAATTCGCCGCTGATCATCGGCTACGACCTGCGCAAGCTGACGCCGCAGCTGCGCGCGGTCTTCGGCAATGCGCAGATCGTCGCGCTCAATCAGGACCCGGCGGGCAATCAGGCGGTGCTCGCCTATCAGTCGGACGAGGTGCAGATCTTCGTCAAGACACTGGTGGACGGGACCAAGGCGGTGGCGCTGCTCAACCGCGGTTCGGCGCCGGTCGATGCGACATTGACGGCGGAGCATCTGAAGCTCTCGCCCGACGGCGAAATCGCGCTGCGCGACCTGTGGAGCGGCCAACGCCGCGGTTTCCGCAAGGAGTTGAAGCTGCGCCTCGCCCCGCGCGAGACGCTGGTGTTCCGCGCGACCGGCACGCGGCGGCTGGCGGGCGGCCTGTATCTTTCGGAGATGCCCGGATCGGTCAATCCGGCGGTCGATGGCGTCGTCGTCCCGCAGGTGGACCCGACGATCTTCCAGTCGATCACGCCCTGGATCGGTACGCACGGACCGGGCGAACATGCGCAATATGCCGGATGGGGCGGCGCGGAAGCGGATCGCGCGCCGTTCGGCAAGCTGCTGCGCGTCGCGGGCGCGCCGTTCGACACCGGGATCGGCGTGCTCGCCAATTCGCGGCTGGAGGTGCGCAATTCGGGGTTCCGGCGCTTCACCGCAACGGTGGGCGTCAATGACAGCGGATCGCCGGATGCCGGGGCGGTGGTGTTCGAGATCTGGGGCGACGGTCGGTTGCTCGCGCGCTCGGGGCCAAAGCGCTTCGGCGAGCCTGCCGCGCCGCTCGCTGCAGACGTCGCGGGCGTGAAGATCGTCGAACTGGTTGCGCGCGGACAGGGTGGCGCGCGCGCATGGACGCAAATCCAGCCCGCCACCTGGGGGGATGCCGCGCTGCTGCGCTAGCCCGCAGGGTACCCATTGTGAGTGGCGCCGGGCGGGTTCACGGTTGACTCGACGCCGCGCTTGGCCTTGATCGGGGGGATGAAGAAGGACGAGGCCGCCGCTCGGGCCGGGGACGTTGAAACGGGTGAGCGCGCAGCGCGCGTGCGCGGCCCGGGCCGGCGTTTGCGCGGGGCCGTGGCCAACAAGATCGGTACTGCCATCCTCTCGGGCGAGTTCGCTCCGGGCGACATCCTGTCGGGCGAGATCGCTGCGGCCGAGGCGCTCAACGTCTCGCGCGGTGCCTATCGCGAAGCGATGCAGGTGCTCGCCGCCAAGGGGCTGGTCGAGAGCCGCCCCAAGACCGGCACGCGCGTCCTCCCTCGCGAACGCTGGAACCTGCTGGATCCCGAGGTGCTTGCCTGGGCCTTTGCCGGCGATCCCGATGCGCGGTTGATCCGCAGCCTGTTCGAACTGCGGCTGGTGATCGAGCCTGCCGCCGCCGCCTTCGCCGCGCAGCGCCGCAGCAAGGCCGATATCAAGCGGATGCGCGACGCGCTCAACGGCATGCGGCGCCATTCGCTGGCGACGGCCGAAGGGCGCGCGGCCGACCGCGATTTCCACGACGCGCTGCTCCGCGCGACCAACAACGACGCGCTCGTCGTGATCAGCGCGTCGATCGGCGCGGCGGTTTCCTGGACCACGCATTTCAAGCAGCGCACGCGCGAATTGCCGCGCGATCCCATTCCCGATCACGCCCGCGTGCTCGACGCGATCGTCGCGAGCGATGTCGCGGCGGCGACCGAAGCGATGCGTGCGCTGGTCGAACTGGCGCTCGACGACACGCGCGGGGTCATGGACGACGAGGACATGGCGGGGGAGCCGGCGCCCGCCTGATCACGCGGTCAGCGACGACCCCCGCAACCGAACCGGCTTTCCGGCGGAAAGGGGCACCGACACCGTAATCTTGCCGCACGAAACGCGCCGCGTTCCTTCGATCCCCGCGGTCAGCACGACCTCCTCCAGCGCGCCGTTGCGCCAGCGCAGGTCGACCCGACACTGCCCGCGCGCGCGCAGGCCGCCGACCGATCCATCAGGCCAGGCGGCGGGGAGGGCAGGGAGCAGCGCGATGGCGTCGCCCCGGCTCTGCACCAGCATCTCCGCGATGGCGCGGGTGCCGCCGAAATTGCCATCGATCTGGAATGGCGGGTGGGCATCGAACAGATTGGGATAGGTCCGCCCCGGGCCGAGCAGGAAGGCGAGGATCGCATGCGCGCGGTCTCCGTCGCGCAGCCGCGCCCATAGCGCGATGCGCCACGCCGTCGCCCAACCGGTGGATTCGTCCCCGCGCAGTTCGAGCGAGCGGCGCGCCGCCGCGGCCAGTTCGGGCGTACGCACGGGGTCGATCTGGTCGCTGGGGAACAAGGCGTAGAGGTGCGAGACATGGCGGTGGTCGGGCTCCGGCGCGCGGGCGTCCCAGTCTTCGCGCCATTCCTGCAACTGGCCCTGCGCGCCGATCCGGTCCTCGGGCAGCCGAGCGCGCGCCGCCTTCACCTGCGCCGCGAACTCCGCATCCACGCCCAGGATCGCCGCCGCCTGCGCCACCTGATCGAACAGGTCGCGCAGGATCTGGCTGTCCATCGCCGGCCCCGCGCAGACCGATGCCCCCATCGGATGTCGGTTCTCGGGCGAGATCGACGGGCTGGTGACAAGCGCCCCGGTCGCCGGATCGGTCTGCAGCGTGTCGAGGAAGAACAACGCCGCGCCCTGCATCACCGGATAGATCGCGCGCAGAAAATCGCGGTCGCGGCCATAGTCGTACCGCTCCCACAGATGCGTGCACAGCCACGCGCCACCGGTCGGCCACATGCCCCATTGCGCCCCGTCGATCGGCGCGGTCGCGCGCCACAGGTCGGTATTGTGGTGGCAGACCCAGCCGCGCGCGCCGTACATCTCCCGCGCGGTGCGGGCACCGGTAACCGCCAGTTCGCGCACCATGCGCAGCAGCGGCTCGGTACATTCGGGCAGCGCTGCGACCTCGGCGGGCCAGTAGTTCATCTCGGTATTGATGTTGACGGTATATTTGGACTGCCACGGCGGATCATTGCTGTCGTTCCAGATGCCCTGCAGGTTCGCGGGCTGCGTACCGGGACGCGACGATGCGATCAGCAGATACCGCCCATAATCGAAGTAGAGCGCCGCAAGCGCCGGGTCCTCGGCGGGCCGGTTGCGGCGGACGCGTTCGTCGGTGGGCAGCTGCGCGGCGGGACTCGTGCCGAGGTCGAGGCTGACCCGGCGGAACAGCGCGCGATGCGCCGCAATGGCGTCGCGCCGCAACCGCGCGAACCCACGCCGACGCGCGCGGCGTAGCGTCGCCAGCGTCGCCGCCTCCGGATCGCCCGACACATCGTCGGGGCCGCGATAGCTGGTCGCCATCGCCAGCAGCAGCGTCACCGCGCGCGCGCCGGTCACCGCGATCGCCTTGTCCCGCGCGTCGGTCGCTCCGTCCTCGGCCATGACCGCCACCCGCGCGGCAAAGCGCAGCGCACCCGCGATCCCCGCGCGCTCCGAGTTGCGACCGGTGAGCGTCAGCATGTCGCCCGCTGCAACCGACCGTGCCTCGGGCTGCTCGGACGCGAAGCGGACGGTGAGATCGAACGGCGCGTCGGCACTCAGCCGCACAACGATCACGTCATCGGCTGCCGAGGCGAACGCCTCGCGGCGATGGCCGCTGCCGTCGCGGTCGAAGCTGACGCCGGCGAGCGCGGAGTCGAGATCGAGCTCGCGGCGGAAGCCGGTGACCGCACCCGCGCCGGGCAGGTCGATCAGCAGGTCGCCCAGCGCCTGATAGGCCATCTGCGTACGCGGCGTGCCGATCAGCTTTGCATCGGCCAGCGCCTCGGCCTCGGCATAACGGGCCGCCGCGATCAGCCCGCGCACCTCCGGCAACGCCGCGCGCGCCGCCGGGTTCACCGGGTCATAGGGGCCGCCCGTCCACAGCGTATCCTCGTTGAGCTGCAGCCGCTCCTGCGCCACCCCGCCGAACAGCATCGCGCCGATCCGGCCGTTCCCGATCGGCAGCGCCTGAGTCCATTCCGCCGCGGGTTGCCGATACCATAGTCGCGCACGGTCGCTCGCGGCCGACGCCCCCCCCGCCGCCCCCGCCGCCCCCGGGACGGCAGCGAGCGCGGTCGCGGCTCCCAGCACGGTGCGGCGGGAGACCGCGGTCGGATCGCTCACCGGGTCACCGTAGCTTGAGCACCACGACCGACTTGGCGGGCAGGGTGACGTTGAGCTTGCCGTCGGACACGGTCGCGCCGTCGAACGCGGCCGGCGCGACGACACCGGGTGCGTCGAAGCTGTTATGCGC
Source organism: Sphingomonas plantiphila (assembly GCF_046000505.1). Lineage (NCBI taxonomy): Bacteria > Pseudomonadati > Pseudomonadota > Alphaproteobacteria > Sphingomonadales > Sphingomonadaceae > Sphingomonas > Sphingomonas plantiphila. The sequence continues at coordinate 136,587 of NZ_JBELQC010000003.1, forward strand.
ATCCATCGCTCCGGCGGTCAGGACGCGCCCGCTCGCGCCGCTCGCCGTGATGCCGCCCAGGTCGATGCTGATCGGCTGCGCGCGGTTGGGATCGACATTGACCAGTGCGACATGCACCGCGCCCGCCGTGTCGCGCACCGCCGAGACGCTGACCGCGGGGATCGCGACATCGTCCTTGTGATACCAGGGGCTGTCGAGCGTCACTGGCAGGCTGGTCGCGCCCTGCCACGGTACATACAGGTCGAACACCCAATAGGTCGGCGTCTTCACTATGCGCGGCCCGTCGGTGAGCAGCATCGCCTGCAGCACGTTCACCATCTGCGCGATCGCGGCCATCTTCACGCGTTCGGCGTGCTTGGTGAAGATGTTGATGTTGAGCGCCGCGACCATCGCGTCGCGCAGGCTATTCTGCTGCTGCAGGAAGCCGGGGTTGGAGCCGGGGGCCGGATCGTACCACGTGCCCCATTCGTCGACCGCGAGCATCACGCGCTTGTCGGGATCGTACTTGTCCATGATCGCCGAATGCTTGGCGATATATTCGTCCATCTGCAGCGTGTGCTGCAGCGTCGACGCCCATTCGCTTTCGGGGAAGCCGAGCGCCGGACCCTTGTCCTCCCACTTCTGGTCGCGCGGGCGGGTGTAGAAATGCAGCGCCAGCCCGTCGATATGCTTGGCCGACATGCGCATCATCGTCTCGGTCCACTCGTAATTGGCGTCCGAGGGGCCGCTGGCGATCTTTAGCATCTTGCCGTTGCCCGACTTGGCGAAGGTGATGAAGCGGTTGGTCACGTCGGCGGCATATTCGGGTCGCATGTTGCCGCCACAGCCCCACAGCTCGTTGCCGATGCCAAGATAGTCGAGCTTCCACGGCTCCTTGCGCCCGTTGGCGGCGCGTTCCTTGGCCAGCACGGTCGTGTTCGCCGGCGCGGTGATATAGTCGACCCATTGTGAGGTCTCGGCGGGCGTGCCGCTGCCGACATTGGCAGAGACATAGGTGCGCGCGCCCAGCCGCTGCGCAAAGCCCATGAACTCGTGCGTGCCGAAGCTGTTGTCCTCGTTCACCCCGCCCCAGTTGGTGTTGATCTTGACCGGGCGGCGGCTGCGCGGGCCGATGCCGTCGCGCCAGTGATATTCGTCCGCGAAGCAGCCGCCGGGCCAACGCACCATCGGCACCTTGATCGCGTTCAATGCGTCGAGCACGTCGCGACGATAGCCCGCATCGTTGGGGATCGACGAACGCTCGCCGACCCAGATCCCGCCGTAGATGCCTGTGCCGAGATGCTCCATGAACTGGCCGAAGATGTCGGGATTGACCACCGGGCCGGGGCGATTCGCGTCGATCTTCGCGCTGGCCTCCTGCGCCTGAGCCGGTGTCGCCAGCGGGGCGGTTGCGAGCAGAAGGGCTGAGAACAGCGAAAACCCGCTCAGCCGGCCATAGGTGCGCCGCCGCGCGTTGCTCGACATCATCACCCGCATCTCTCCCTGTCTTCGCTCGGTCCGTGCTGTACGGAAACGGCATTGCATTTGTTGGAGTAGTTTGCGCATTGTCCGCTCGTCAAGTGCGCAGCCGACAATCCCGCCTGCGCGCCCGAAGGAGACCCCGATGCAGCGCGCGCAATCGATCCTGCTGGCCGTTCTGGCACTCTATGGTCCCGCCGTGCCAGCAACCGCGCAATCGCTCCCCTCGGGTCCGGCGCTTCCCCAAATGTCGGTGCCGCCCCGCGATCCTGACGCGCGCCATTCGATCGTCATTCCGATCCGGCCCGCTCCGGAACCGGTGATCCTGCATTTGTCTCCGACCGGCTCGGACAGTGGCGACGGATCCGCGGCACGGCCGGTCGCCGGTTTTGCCCGCGCCCAGGCGCTGGTGCGCAGCTTGAGCGAGACGCACGATGTCACCATCCGCATCGCGCCGGGGACCTATCGCCTGGCCGCGCCGCTGCGCTTCACCGCCGACGATGGCGGACGCAACGGCTTCGTCGTGCGCTGGGAAGGCGCGGCGGGAGCCTACCCGGTGATCTCGGGCGGAGTCCCTGTCACGGGATGGCAGCTTGCCGATCGCGCGCGCGGAATCTGGCGCGCGCGCATCCCCGCCGGGCTCGATCCGCGCCAGCTGACCGTCAATGGCGCCCTGGCGCCGCGGGCGCGCATCGAAATCCCGCGCGCGGCGGTGAGGTTCCATCCATGGGGGCTGGAGATTGTCGACCCGGCATGGCGGTCGCTCGGCGCACTGACCGCCCAGCGCCGCATCGAGGTCGAGGGGATGAGCTGGTTCACCCATCGGCACGCGATGGTCGACCGGATCGACGGCGATCGCATCGTCATGCAGCAACCGGGCTGGCGCAACAATCTGGTGGGCTATGACACGCTCGCGCGGCCGGTATCGGCCGACGTGGCGCGGCTGTTCCTGGTCAACAACATCGCCTTCCTGCGCGAACCCGGCCAATGGGTCGCCGACCCCGCGGCAGGCCTGCTCTACTACCGCCCACGCGTCGGCGAGGACATGGCGAAGGCGGAGATGGTCGCGCCCCGGCTCGATCATCTCATCTCCATCGGCGGGACCATCGATAGGCCGGTCCGCGATCTCGAATTTCGCGGACTGTCCTTCCGTCACACCAGCTGGCTGCAGCCATCCGGCCCCGAAGGCTATGTCAGCCAGCAGAGCGGCGCCTATCTTGCCGGGGAGTTGGCGGGCTATCCCGCCGATCCGATCCGCGACTGCAGCTGGGGCTGCCCGGCGTTCGAGCGGATGCGCAACCAGTGGCGCCAGCAGCCTGCCGCGATCCAGGTCTCCGCCGCCAGCCGCATCGTGTTCGACGACAATCGCTTCGGACAACTCGGCCAGATCGCGCTGGGCATCGGCAACAATCCCGAGGCGAACGCCACCGGCATCGGGCTGGCCGCCACCGCGATCGAGGTGACCGGCAACGAATTCCGCGACCTGGCCGGCGGCGCGATCATGGCGGGCGGAATCTCGCGCGACGCGCACCACCCGTCTCGGCCCGAACTCGCCGTGCGCGACATCCTGATCCGCGACAATCGCATCGCGCACGTGTCCCACGACTATAAGGAACAGGCGGCGGTGCTGGTCACCTACGCCAGCGGCGCCGTCATCACCCACAACGACATTTCCGATGCGCCCTATGACGGGATCGATGTCGGGTGGGGATGGGGCATCAACGATCCCGGCGGCAGCGCGGAATATTACCGCCGCCACCGATCCTATTACGACCAGCCGGGCAATATCGTCTACGATACCCCCACGATTCTGCGCGACACCGTCATCGTCGGCAACCGCGTCGGTCGCGTGAAGCAGTGGTTCCCCGACGGCGGCGCGATCTATCATCTCTCGGCCGACCCCGGTGCTCTGATCGCGCGCAACTATATCTACGACGTCGCCGGGGCGGGGGGCATCGCCATCTATCTCGACGAGGGATCGCGCTATGTGACGGTGCGGGAGAATGTGGTCGACCGCGTCGGCGGTGTATGGCTCACCCTCAATTCGCAGGACGCGATCGCGCCGCGCCGTACCGCGCTCGACAATCGCGCGACTGGCAACTGGTACAACTCGGGGCGCATCCAGGGAAGCTGGACCGACTATCTCAACAATCGCGCCGAAGACAATGTCGCGGTGACGGGCGAAGCCTGGCCGGAAGCGGCGCGCACGGTGATCGCGGAGAGCGGGGTGAGGCCCGCTGCCACCGCCGCACCGTAGCGATTTGCGCTTTAAACTCCGACTAATCTCAAAGCATATTGGCCAAATACGATGTTAGCGCTATCACGGCCGCAACGCCGGTTCAAACCGGTGACTGAGGAGAGAGAGACGATGCGATACAAAACCCTTCCGCTCGTGATTCTGGGGGCGTGCTTGGCAGCCTGCAACGCCGGAACACCGGCGAATCAGGCCGAGCCCGAAGCCAATGCCAGCGTCGCCCGCTCGCCCGAGGGTCGCGAATATCTCGCCCAGCCGCTGGTCAAGGATCTGTTCTTCGCCGACCCCTCGGCGCACGTCTTCGACGGCAAGATCTATGTCTATGCCAGCCACGACATCGATGCGGGCATCGCCGACGACGATCTCGGCAACCAATATGCCATGCGCGACTATCGCGTGCTGCGCATGGACAAGATCGGCGGCCCGGTGACGGTCGGCCCGGTCGCGCTCGACGTAAAGGACGTGCCCTGGGCCTCGCAGCAGATGTGGGCGCCCGACGCCGCGTACAAGAACGGCACCTATTATCTCTATTTCCCGGCACGCGATAAGACCAAGGACAAGAACGGCCTCGGCGCATTCCGCATCGGCGTCGCGACCTCGAAGAACCCGATGGGCCCGTTCAAGCCCGAGCCCAACTACATCCCCGGCAGCTTCTCGATGGACCCTGCCGTCTTCACCGACGCGGACGGCACCAGCTACATGTATTTCGGCGGTATCTGGGGCGGGCAGCTCCAGCGCTGGAAGGACGGCGTCTACGACCCCAACGGCTCCGACACCGATCTGATGCAGGACGACAAGCCCGCCATCTCGGGCAAGGTCGTCAAGATGAACCCCGACATGAAGACCTTTGCCGAGCCGGTGCGCGACGCGGTGATCCTGGACGAGAAGGGCAATCCGATCCTGGGCGGCGACCATGACCGCCGCTTCTTCGAGGCGGCCTGGGTCTTCAAGCGCGGCGGCAAATATTACTACACCTACTCGACCGGCGACACGCACTTCGTGAACTATGCGATCGGCGACAACCCCTATGGCCCGTTCACGTTCAAGGGGCACATCCTCAAGCCCGTGCAGGGCTGGACCTCGCATCACTCGATCGTCGAGTGGAACGGCAAATGGTGGCTGTTCTACCACGATACCCAGCTCAGCGGTAAGAACCACCTGCGCAGCGCCAAGGTGACCGAGCTGAAGTTCAACGACGACGGCACCATCCCCACGATCGATCCCTTCCGCTGATGTTTCTGGGAATCGATATCGGCACGTCGGGGGTGAAGGCGGTGGCGCTCGACGAAACGGGCGCGGTCGCGGGGCAGGGGACGGCCGCGCTCACCGTCCAGCGTCCGCACCCCTGCTGGTCCGAACAGGACCCGGCGGCATGGTGGCTCGCCACGACCGCGGCGGTGCAGGCGATCGACCCGGCCGTTCGCCGCTCGATCCGCGGCGTCGGCATCGCCGGGCAGATGCACGGAGCGACGCTGCTGGGTGCGGACGACAAGCCGCTGCGCCCCGCGATCCTGTGGAACGACGGGCGCTGCGACCTGGAGTGCGAGGAGCTTGAGGCCGCGGTCCCCGACCTGCGCACGGTCACCGGCAACATCGCCATGCCCGGCTTCACCGCGCCGAAACTGCTATGGGTGCGCAAGCACGAGCCGGAGCTGTTCGCGCAGGTCCGCAGCGTGCTGCTGCCCAAGGACTATGTCCGGCTGATGATGACCGGCGACAAGGCGTCGGACCTGTCGGATTCTGCGGGCACTTTGTGGGTCGACGTCGCCCGGCGCGACTGGAGCGACGACATCCTCGCCGCCACCGGCCTGTCCCAGGCGGCGATGCCAAAGCTGTTCGAAGGCAGCGAGGTCACCGGTACGCTGCGTCCGGAGGTCGCGGAACTATGGGGTATGCCCGCAGTGCCGGTGGTCGCGGGCGGCGGCGACAATGCCGCGGGCGCGGTCGGCGTGGGTGTGGTCGGCGATGGCGATGCGCTGCTGTCGCTCGGCACGTCGGGCGTGATCTTCGTCGCGACCAGCGACTTCCGGCCCAATCCGGCGCGCGCGGTCCACGCCTTCTGCCACTGCTTGCCCGGCATGTGGCACCAGATGAGCGTCCACCTCTCGGCTGCCTCGTGCATCGACTGGGTGGCCCGCCTGACCGGCGCGGCCGGCGCGGCCGATCTGTTCGCCCGCGCCGAGGCATCGGGGCCCGGCACCGGCGGCGAGCTGTTCCTGCCCTATCTCTCGGGCGAGCGGACGCCGCACAACGACGCGCAGGTCCGCGGCGCGTTTCTCGGCCTCGACAACGATACCGATCCGGGCCGGCTGGCGCAGGCCGTGCTCGAGGGCGTCGCCTTCGCCCTCGCCGACGGTCTCGACGCCTTGCGCGACGCAGGGACGCAGGTGTCGCAGCTGTCGGTCATCGGCGGCGGCGCGCGCTCGGGCTATTGGGGGCGGATCATCGCCGCCGCGTTCGAAGTGCCGCTGGTCTATCTCAAGGGCGGCGAGGTCGGGCCCGCGCTCGGAGCCGCCCGGCTCGCCCAGCTCGCGGTCGACGGTGGCGATCCTGCCAGCGTCTGCGCCGCGCCGCCCGTGTCGCAGCGGATCGAACCCGAACCCGACCTCATCGATCGCCTCGCCCCGCGCAAGGCGCTGTTCCGCCAAGCCTATCCCCGCATCACGCCCAAGAAAGGTCTCTAAATGCCCGCCGCCAACGATTATTTCGCGCAGTTCCCGACCATCGCCTATGAAGGGCCGGACAGCGACAACGAGCTCGCCTACCGTTTCTACGACAAGAACCGCGTCGTGTTCGGCAAGACGATGGAGGAGTATCTCCGCTTCGCCGTGTGCATGTGGCATACCTTCTGCTGGCCCGGCTCCGACGTGTTCGGCGCGGGCACGTTCGATCGCCCGTGGCAGTCGCACGCCGACGCCACCGAAGCGGCCGCGATGAAGCGCGAGACCGCGCTCGGCTTCGTCCAGAAGCTCGATCTGCCCTTCTACTGTTTCCACGATGTCGATGTGATGGAGCCCGCGAGCGACGTCGCCTCCTACCAGCGCAACTTCGCGACCGCGGTCGACCATCTCGAAACGCTGCAGGGCCAGACCGGGCGCAAGCTGCTGTGGGGCACCGCCAACCTCTTCTCCGACCCGCGCTACGCCGCGGGCGCGGCGACCAGCCCCGATCCCGAAGTCTATGCTTGGGCGGCGCTGCAGGTGCGCTCTGCGCTCGACGCGACCAAGCGGCTGGGCGGCGCCAACTATGTGCTGTGGGGCGGCCGCGAGGGCTATGAGACGCTCACCAACACCGATCTCAAGCGCGAGCTCGACAATTTCGGCCGCTTCCTCAGCCTGGTGGTCGAGCACAAGCACAAGATCGGCTTTACCGGCACGATCCTGATCGAGCCCAAGCCGCACGAGCCGACCAAGCATCAGTACGATTTCGACACGGCGACTGTGTACGGCTTCCTCAAGCGCTACGGGCTCGAGAAGGAAGTGTGCGTGAATATCGAGGCGAACCACGCCACGCTGTCGGGCCACACCTTCGAGCATGAGATCGCGACCGCCGCGGCCTTCGGCATCTTCGGCTCGATCGACGCCAATCGCGGCGATCACCAGAATGGCTGGGACACCGATCAATTCCCCAATTCGGTCGAGGAGACGACGCTGGCGATGCTGGAGATCGTCCGTGCGGGCGGCTTCACCACCGGCGGCTTCAACTTCGACGCCAAGGTGCGCCGCCAGTCGGTCGATGCCGACGATCTGCTCCACGGCCATATCGGCGGGGTCGATGTCGTCGCGGCGGCGCTGCTCAATGCCGAGCGGATCATCGCTGACGGCCGCATCGATGCGTTCAAGAAGGAACGCTATGCCGGCTGGGACGGCGATCTGGGCCAGATGATCCATCGCGACGGCACCAGCCTGTCCGACATCGCCGACCATGCCGTCAGCGCCAACCTGTCGCCCAAGCATCGCTCGGGCAAGCAGGAGCGGCTGGAGAACCTGATCAACCGCTTCGTGTGAGCGACGCGGCGGCTGCGGTCCGGCGGATCGCAGCCGCCGTTCGCATCATGGTTGCATGAACCGCCAGCGCCCCGCGTCGCTGCGCGGATCGAACTTGGCCAGCGTCGGCGTGCTGGTGCCGATCGCCATCAGCGCCAGGTCGGCCTTGGCGCCGCGCTTGGGCGTGATGCGATAGCTGCCGTCGGTCAGCTGATCGATCCGCCACAATTGCGCGTCGGCGCCGGTGAAGGCCGGCACGGCCTCGACCTCGTTCGCTGGCGTCGCCGCCAGTGCGCGTTCGGTGCCGGCGATGGTGATCTTGTAGAACGGCGCGCCGAACCAACCGCCCGCCTCCGGAACGGGCGTGATCGTCCAATGCTGGTTGGGCCGGACCATGTAAGCCGACAGGTCGACCCGCACCGCGTCCTTCGGCCAGCCCGCCTGCACGTCGGCCAGCGTCTGGTCCGCAACCGGCGACACCGGATCGCCCGGCTTGGCCATCCATGCCCGCCGCGCGTCGAACGGGATGCGCACGAAATCGACCTTGAGCTGCAGCGCATTGCCGCTGCGCTCGGACTTGATCTCATAGGTGCCGGGGCGGACATTGCTCCCCGCGACCGGCCAGCCGTCGCGCCACAGCAATGGCTCGATCGCCAGCACGCTGCGCCCGCTGCGATCCATGTCCGCCTCGTAATGCAGCGAGAATTTCTCGATTCCCCCGCCCAGGTCGATCAGGCCGAAATGCCCCGCGCCGATCATCCGACCGCGCGCGCTGACCACCAGCTTCCCGCCGCCCCTGAGAAGGGGAATCCCCATATTGTCGACATAGGGGCCGAGCGGGCTGCGCGACCGGCCGACGCGGATATTATAGGTCGAGTTGGGCCCGTCGCAGCAGGTGCCGTGCGTGCCGAGCAGATAGTACCAGCCGTCGCGATACATCAGCGCGGTGGCTTCCATGTCGATGGCGATCTCGACCGGCTGGTTGCCCGCGACGCGCATGCCCGTTGCGGGATCGAGCTCGATCATCCGGATCGACCCGAAATAGGTGCCGTAGCTCAGCCACAGCCGCCCGTCGTGATAGAGAAAGGCGGGGTCGATCGCGTCGTGATTTTCGACGCCGTCGCTCGACGCGACGATGCCGACCTCGTGATATTTGAAGTCGGGCGACTTGGGGTCGAGCGACTTGGTCCACATGATCTTGACGTCGCTCTTGTGCCCGCCGGACATGCCCCCGCCGCCGACCGCCCAGGCGACATAGTAACGGTCGCCGATCTTGATCACGTCGGGCGCGACGCCCCCGCCGGGGCGCACCGGGCCGCTCGCCCACGTCCACCCGTCGGACGAGACCAACCCGCCGCCACGGGTGCCGAACGTATACCATTTGCCATCGGATTCGACGATCGTGGAGGGGTCGTGGATGAACACCTCGCCGGCCAGCTGGGCCGATGCGGGGGCGGCGAGGGCGAGGGCGAGGCCGAAGCCGAGCGTGAGCGCGATGCGGATCATTTCACATCGATCCGAAGATCGCGGATCGGCCGGCCGTCTTCGTCGACGAAGCGCAGGCAGAAGTCGCTGAGGCCGGGCCCGTTGATCACCGCGCCATACACCAGGTTGCGTCCCTTCTTCAGCGTCACGCGATCCGACAGCACATCGTCCATCACCATGCGCCGGTCGTCGAACAGCGTCGCGGTCTCCTCGCCGTTGAGCCACCAGATCGATGCCGCGTTGGACCCGACCGCCATCCGCACGTTGCGCATCTCGCGCGGGCTGTCGATCACCGTCACCGCCCAGAAGACGACGCCATATTTGGGCTTCCCCAGCGCCTGCGCGAAGTTGAACAATTTGACGTCCCACAACCGCGAATCGAGCGCGTGCCAGCGCAGCGTCCCGCCCGCCTCGACCGTCTGCCCATCGCGCGGCACGGTGCCGAACTGGCCGGGAAAGGTACCGGGATTGAGCGCGGCGCGGACATAGCTGCCGGTGAACACCGTATTGGTCGGATTGGGCTTGACGACCGGTTCGAGCAGCAGCCATCGGCGGATGAACCCGTCCGCGTCGGGCGTCGTCGGGGCGTCCGCCGCCGGCTGGAAGAACGCGGTCAGCGGCGGAACGGCGGGGCTCTGCTGCGCACTCGCGGACATGGCCAGCCCCGCAATCGCCGCGGCCCCCAGTACCGCGCGCACAAGCTGCTGCGCTGTCGGCGTCATACGCTCTCCCTCATTTCCGCACCGTCACGGTGCCGCGCTCCACATAAACCTGACGCAGCGCCTGGCTCTCGTCAACTTGTCGGACAAAATATCCAGCGGTGCGTTAGTTTTACCTTGAAACAATCGCGCGGACCCGTCTTAATTGACCAACAAATAGAGAGGGAGAGTTGCCATGGCCGAACCAGATCACTTCAGCTTCGGAATGCGAAATGCCGGTCGATGGGCGGCGGCGGCGCTGCTCGCGCTGGCCCCGATCGGCACCGCGGCGGCGCAGGACGACCGGATGACCCCGATCGAGATCCCGGCGCAGCCCGGTGCGATCACGCTCGACACCGGCCCGCTTCCCGACGCCAAGGCGAACGAATCCTGGCACAGCCAATATGGCAGCCGGTTCGCGCGCAACGTGACCGTCGCCACGCTCACCCCGTTCCTGCCCGATCCGGCCAAGGCGACCGGCGCCGCGGTCGTCGTCGCGCCGGGCGGCGGCTTCCGCACGCTGTCGATGGAAAATGAGGGCTGGGACGTCGCCAAGGCGCTCGCCGCGCGCGGAGTCGCGGCGTTCGTACTCAAATATCGCCTCAACCAGACCCCCGCCGACATGCCCGGCTTCGAAAAATCGATGCGCGAGATGTTCTCCGGCACCGCCGCGCGTCCGCCGCGCCCCGATCCCGAAACCGCGATGGCGGCGATCGCGCCCCAGATCGCGGATTCGCGCGCCGCGTTCGCGCTGATCCGTCGCCGCGCGGGCGAATGGCGCATCGATCCCGACCGCGTCGGCATGGTCGGCTTTTCGGCAGGCGCGATGCTCACCATGGCGACCGCGCTCGCCGGGCAGGATGCCAAGCCCGCCTTCATCGCCAACATCTATGGCCCGATCGCATCGATGAAGGTGCCCGCCGACGCGCCCCCGCTGTTCGTCGCGCTGGCCGCCGACGATCCGTTCTTCGCTAATAGCGGTTTCGGCCTGATCGACAGCTGGAAGGCCGCAAAGCGCCCGGTCGAATTCCACCTCTACGAACAGGGCGGCCACGGCTTCGGCATGTATCCCAAGGAGACCACCAGCACCGGTTGGTTCGACGCCTTCGCCAACTGGCTGACGATGCGCGGCTATATGAAGCGCGCAAGCTGAACGACAGTGTCGGGAGCGGAGACCTGGCTCGGCTCCCGGCAATTCGTCGAATTCGCGTGGACCCCGATCGCGTTCCGGAAGTTTTTTGGCGGATGGAACGCTTTCGCTTCAATGTGTTCAACCGCACCGGCAACTCGCTCGACGAGGAAGGGAGCATGCTGGATGGCGTCGACGCAGCCCGCCGCAAGGCGATCGACAGCATTCGCTCGATCATCCGTTCGGAAGCGGCCGAAGGCATGATAGACTTGGTCGGCCATATCGAGGTGCTCGACGACGCCGGGAATTGCGTCCTGGACATCTCCTTCGTGGAGGCGTTCGAGCTGCACCTCCCCGGGCCCGAATGATCGAAACGCACTTTGCCCGTATCCGTGCGCGGCACGCGCTGAGCACCGAAGAAGAAGCCGCAATCCGCAGCGCGATGGGCACCTCCCTGTCGTTCGAGGCGCATCATACGTTTGTCGAGGCCGACACGCTGCTCGACGTCAGCATCCTGATCGTCGAGGGGATCGCCGGCCGCTACAAGGATCTGCGCGACGGCCAGCGCCAGATCACCGAACTCCACGTACCCGGCGACTTCACCGACCTGCACAGCTTTACGCTGAAGCGGCTCGACCACAATCTGATCGCGCTGACGCCGTGTCGCGTGGTCCTGTTCCCGCACGCCAAGCTGGCCGAGCTCACCGAACGCTATCCGCGCATCGCCCGGCTCTACTGGTTCTCGACCAATCTCGACGCTGCGATTCATCGCGAATGGGTGCTGTCGATGGGTCGGCGCTCCGCGATCGCGCGGACCGCGCACCTGTTCTGCGAACTGCAGGTGCGGCTGTCGCTCGTGGGCCGGGCGGACCCGGACGGGTTCGACTTCAGGCTCAGCCAGGTCGATCTTGCGGAATGTCTCGGAATGACCTCCGTCCATGTCAACAGGTCGCTCCGGCGCCTGCGCGAATTGGGACTGATGACGTTTCGAAACGGCCGTGCCGAACTGCATGACGTGCCCGGCCTGCGCGAACTCGCCGAGTTCGACCCCTCCTATCTCTACCTGGACCCGCCACCGCTTTAGCGCTGGGCATTTACCCAGATTAATGACGGTCCTTCTGGCCACCGCCTAACTGGGGGTGGGGCGGGCATTGAATGCCGGAGACAGGCCGTGCCGATGGACGACAGGGACTATTACCGTGAACGCGCCGCACGCTCGCGCGAGCTTGCGCAAGCGTCGAAGGATGCGTCGGCGCGGCACGCGCATCTGACGCTCGCGGAGCGCTACGATCGGCTTGCGTCCGGCGAAAAGGTCGAACTCACCATCGTCGAACGCGGCTGAGTCGCGCATCGAAAGACCTGCACGCAAGGAGCATCTTTCAGAGGAAAGCTGGCGATGGGGAGGGGGGCGCGCGCCCGGTCGCGGGCTTCGGGGGAGATCAGGCCGACCGGATCGGCAATGATCGCCCCTGAATGAACGCGCTGGCTCCCTGAGTAGGATTCGAACCTACGACCGTCCGATTAACAGTCGGATGCTCTACCGCTGAGCTATCAGGGAACACCAGCGAGGGCGCGCCTATACGAAGGGGTTTCCCGCATTGCAAGCGGCGAAGAACGTTTTTCGCATGTCGGTCCGGTTAGCGAAACCCACCGATCCAATCACGCGATGAACTGTTCCATCGTGATCCGCTCGTCCAGCGCATGTTCGGGGTCGAACAGCAATGTCAGGTCGCGATGATGGTCGATCTGCACGTCCACCTGCGCCACGTCGCGCACCTCGCGCTGGTCGGCCACCGCGCTCACCGGGCGCTTGCCGGGATCGAGCACGCGCAGCGAGATGCGCGCCTTTTCGGGCAGGATCGCGCCACGCCAGCGGCGGGGGCGGAACGGGCTGATCGGGGTCAGCGCGAGCAGTTGCGACCCCAAAGGCAGGATCGGTCCGTGTGCCGACAGATTGTACGCGGTCGATCCGGCCGGGGTCGCGATCAGAATGCCGTCGCACACCAGTTCGGGCAGCACGACGCGGTCGTTCACCCGCACCTCCAGCTTGGCGGTCTGGCGCGTCTCGCGCAGCAGCGACACCTCGTTGATCGCCGGCATGACATGCGTCTCGCCGTCCATCGTCGTCGCAGTCATCGTCAGCGGGGTCACCTTGAACGGCCGTGCCCGCGCCAGCCGCTCGTCGAGGCCGTCAGGGCGCCAGTCGTTCATCAGAAAGCCGATCGTGCCGAGGTTCATCCCGAACACCGGCACGATCTTCCGCCGCTCCAGCATCGCATGCAGGGTCTGCAGCATGAAGCCGTCCCCGCCCAGCGCGACCAGCATTTCGGCCGCGTCGATGGGCGCCCAGTCGCCGCCCGCCAGCAGTTCGGTCGCCGCCGTCTCGGCGGGCGTGGTGGGGGAGGCGACCAGCGCCCGGCGCGTCTCGCTCATCCGCCGGTCACGCTCATATGCCGCGCCACGGCCGGACTCGCGCCCTGTGAAACATCGAAATCGTGCCGCGCGGGCTTCGCACCCAGCGCCGCGTCGATCGCGGCGTCGACCGCCGCCAGCCCGCCCTCGCGAATCGCCGCGCGCAGGTCGACATGATCGTCATGGCCAAGGCACGAATAGAGCTTGCCGTCGGTGGTCAGCCGCACGCGGTTGCATGTCGCACAGAAGTTGCCGGTGAGCGGCGAGATCAACCCCAGCCGCGTTGCGCTCCCGCCGACGCGCCAGTAACGCGCCGGGCCGCCGCTGTCGTGGCTGTCGGGCGCCAGGTCGAACCGCGCGCGCAGATCATCGAGCACGGCGGTCAGCGGCACGAAGCGGTCGGCACGATCCTCGTTGATCATCCCCAGCGGCATCGTCTCGATCAGCGTCAGGTCCATCCCCTCGCACGCCGCCCAGTCGAGCATCGCCGGGATTTCAGAGTCGTTCAGGCCCTTCAGCGCCACCATGTTGATCTTCACCCTCAGCCCGGCGTCGCGCGCTGCGGCGATCCCGTTCAGCACCTGCGCGACATCGCCATGGCGGGTGATATGACGGAACAGCGCCGGGTCGCGGCTGTCCAGGCTGACATTGATCCGCCGCACCCCGGCATCGGCCAGCGCCTGCGCATGATCGGCCAGCCGCGTGCCGTTGGTAGTCAGCGTCAGTTCGTTCAGCCCATGCCCGACCGATCGCCCGAGCCGCCGCACCAGGTCGAGCGCGTCGCGGCGCACCAGCGGCTCGCCGCCGGTCAGCCGGATCTTGGTCACCCCACGCGCGACGAAGCGTTCGGCGATCAGTGCGATCTCCTCCAGCGCCAGCAATTCGCTGCGCGGCAGGAAGGTCATCTCCTCGGCCATGCAATAGCGGCAGCGCAGGTCGCACCGGTCGGTCACCGATACCCGCAGATAGCGGATCGCACGGCCCTGCCCATCGACAAGGCGCCGATCCACGGGGGACCGATCGGTCGGGGCGGGCACAGGCTCCATCCTCGCGGAGCTAAGCTGTTCGGGGCCGCGCGACAACCCTTTGGTTCCGGATCGCCGTTGCGCTAGGAAGGATGCGATGAGCGATGTCGCGCCCGCCCCAGCACACCCCATGACCGGGCGGGACCGACCGGTCTTCCTGCTGTCCTTCCGTCAGCGCGACGAACTCGCGACGCTCGCTGCGGGCGCGGGGTGGCGCGTGGTCGCGGCGCGCCGGGGGGAGGGGGCCGACCGTCGCTTCCTCGCCAGCGGCGCCAGCGTCGCGGTGGTCGATGCGCGCGGCGCGGTGGACGACGGGTTGGCGGCGGTGCGTGCGCTCGCCGGTGTTACCGGCGCCAATGGCGGCGCGCTGCTCGTGCTGGTGTCGCGCGGCGATGCCGGGCGGCTCGGCGAATTCTACGATGCGGGGGCAACCCAGTTCCTCGCCAGCCCGATGCGCGAGGTCGAATTCGTGCAGGCGCTGCGCTTCGCCGCGCGCCATGCGCAGCGCGTCGCCGGCGATCTGCCGCCGCTCGCCGGCGGGGGTGAGCCGCTCGGCTGGCGCTACGATCCCGCGCTCGGCTCGCTTCAGGTCACGCCCGCGCTCGCGGCGATGCTGGGGTTGTCGCAGGCGCCGTCGCTGCGCGCAGTGCTGCGCCATGTCGAGGCGGTGGACCGCGGCGCGATGCGCGCGGCGCTCGCCCGGCTGCGCGCCGGGATCCAGGCCACCGCCTTCGCCCACGAACTGCCCGGCGCGGGTCGCGTGGTCGAGCATCTCCAGCTCGACGCACGCACCGGCCGCATCCACGCGCTGATCGAGCGATTGGGCGAGGTCGACGCCGGCGCCGTCGTGCGCGACGCGCTCACCGGCGTGCGCGATGCCGCCGCCGCGCGCCGCTGGATCGCGCGCAAGCTCGAATCCGGGGGACAGGTCGGCCTCGCGCTCGCGGCGCTCGGGCGGTTCGAGATGGTCAACACCGCCTATGGCCGCGACGCGGGCGATGCCGTGTTGCGCGCCGCTTCCGCCCGCATCGCAGAAGCCGCGCGCGAGGCGTTGGGCAAGCGCGTGCTGCTGGCGCGGATGGGCGGCGCCGAATTCCTCGTCGCGGTCGAGGGCGTGGAGGAAGCCGAGCTACGCTCGGCGCTGGCGCGGATCGAGGAAGCGCTCGCCCGGCCCTTCGTGATCGGCGACGCGATCGCCCCGATCGGCGCGCGGATCGCGATGACGCTGTCGCGCGACGGCGACGATGCGCCCGCGATGCTGCGCCGCGCGAGCGAAACGCTGGCCGGCACCGGAAGCGAGCAGGGCGCCGCGCCGCTCGACCGCCTCGCGCTCGACCTGCGCCGGGCGATGGATACGGGCGAGATCGAGCTGCGCTTCCAGCCCCAGGTCGCGGTCGCGACCGGCACGATCGTCGGGGTCGAGGCGCTGGCGCGCTGGCGCCACGGCGAATTCGGCGTGGTCGGCGCCGAGACCCTGTTCGCCGCCGCCGAGCGCGCGGGGCTGGAGATCGCGCTGTCCGAACATGTCCAGCGGCTCGCGCTCGCCGATGCCGCGCGCTGGCCTTCGCCGCTCCGCGCGTTGCGCCTCTCGGTCAACGTCACCGCCGCCGATGTCGCGCGCGCGGGCTTTGCCGACCTGTTCCTCGACTGGGTCGACAGCAGCGGCTTTCCGCGCGGGCGCCTCACCGTCGAGATTACCGAAGGCGGCCTGATCGACGATCTCGGCGAAGCCTCGCGCCTGCTCAGCGAGCTGCGCTCGGCCGGGTGTCGCGTCGCGATCGACGATTTCGGCACCGGCTATTCCAGCCTCGCCTATCTCAAGGCGCTCCCGCTCGACTATCTCAAGGTCGATCGTAAGCTCACCCAGGACATCACCGGCAGCGCGCGCGACCGCATCGTCGTGCGCGGCGTGATCGACATGGCCCGCTCGCTCGGGCTCAGCGTGATCGCCGAGGGGGTGGAGAATGGCGAACAGCTCGAATTGCTGGCGAAGGAGGGGTGCCAATATTATCAGGGCTTCCTGTGCGCCGGTCCGCTGACCGCCGCCGAATTGACCGACTTGATGGAAAGCCGATGAACGATCCCCGGGACATGAGCGGCGTGTGGTACGGGCGCTATTTCGCGACCAGCTGGGGCGTGCCTGAGAATGGCTTCATCGCGCATCTCGAGGAAGCGGGCGGGGTGGTCACCGGCATCATCACCGAACCCGACGACAGTGGCCTCGCCGACATCCGCCGCGCCTTCGCCGACGGCAGCCGCAGCGGATCGGCGCTCGACTTCATCAAGCAATACGACCCCGCCGGGCCGCTGGCGCACAGCGTCGCCTATACCGGCACGGTCAGCGACGACGGGACCGAAGTCACCGGCGAATGGCGCTTCTCGGGCTATCACGGCAGCTTCGTGATGAACCGCGAGATCTTCCGCGCCGAGGAGCTGGAGGACGAAGCCGCCGTCGACGAGGACCTCGTCGTCGAACTGGACACTCCGCAGCCGGACCGCTGAGTCCGGTCAGACGGATCAGTGCGCGCGCTGGGGCGTCACGCTCTCGAGCAGGCGGCGAAGCTCGGCGATGTCGGGCGGCTTGGCCATCAGCGCATCGACATTGACCGGCTTGCTCTTCCCCTTGGGCATGTGGTTGCCCCACCCGGTCAGCATGATGACGAAGGTGCCCGGCGCCATCTCCTTGACCGCACTGGCGACGCGGTCGCCATCGATGTGCGGCATGCCCAGATCGGTGATGAGCACGTCGAACGCCTGGCCGGCTGCGACCGCCTGGCTTGCCGCATCGACACCCCGCCGGCCGCCCTCCGCGGCGGTGACGTCGAACCCGATGATCTTCAGGTAATTCGCGGTGGATTCGAGCACCGCCGGATCGTCGTCGACGATCAGGATGCGGATCGCCGGAGTCCCATAGTTGGTCGACAGAACTCCGGCACGCGGATGCGCTGCCACCACCGGGTCCGCCACGGGCAGCGACATGCGCATCGTCGTTCCGCGACCCGGTGCGCTGTCGATCTCGAGCTCTGCGCCATGGCGACGCGCTGCGCCGACCACCATCGCCAGCCCCAGGCCCGTGCCGCGATTCCCCTTGGTGGTGAAAAACGGGTCGAGACAGCGTTCGCGCGTTTCCGCGTCCATGCCATGGCCGCTGTCGGTGACCTCCAGCAGGATGCGGTCGTCCGCCGCCGGGTCGTCGGCTGTTTGCCGGCGGCCGCGTACGAAGATCATCCCGCCGTCAGGCATCGCGTCGACGGCATTGAGCACCAGGTTGGTCAGCGCGTCGCGGATCGACGCCGCATCGATCAGCGCGTGGGGCAGGTCGGCATCGAACTCGGCCTCCACCCCGATCACGATTCCCTGCTGCATCGCCATGTCGCTCCAGCGCGCGCGCGTCAGCTCGATCACGTCCGACGTCAGCTCGCGAAGGTCCACCGAAGACCGCTCCAGCTCGGCATTCTCGGGCCGATAGAAGTCACGCATCCGCGCAATGGTGGCGGACATGTCCCCGATGACGCGATCGACCATCCGCAGATAGGACTGGATTTCGGGCGGCAGGTCGCGACCGCTTTCGCGTAGCGCTTGGGTGTGAATGCTGATCGGGGTCAGGCCGTTGTTCAGATCGTGGGCGATTCCGCTCGCCATCTGGCCGATCGCGGCGAGACGCTCGCGCGCCACCGCCGACGCCTGGCTCATCTTCAGGTCCTCGACCGTCCGCTGCAGCGCTTCGAGCATGATGCTCTGCTGCACCGACAGCCCGATATGATCGACCAGCTGTTTGAAGAACTCGCACTCGGTCGATGTCATCGCAGCCGAATCCCCGCGGCCGGCAATCATCACACCATAGGGAACATCGTCGACCAGGATCGGAACGAGGCAGATCGATCCCATCTGCTTGACGAAGGCGGGGGTCTCCGGCCGTACGTTCTGGGTGCGGCCATCGACATGGATGAGCGTGCGCTGCGCGATGCACTCGGCGACGGGATTGCCCTCGGCGCGGATCAGCCGGCCGATGCTCAGACCGAGTTTCTCCCGGTTCCGATGCGTGGCCGGGCCCATATGCGCCACCTCGACCCTGTCGCTCTTGGGCGGGATCAGGGCGATCACCGATACATCGGCGTTGAACAGGTCCTCGACCGCCACCACTGCTGCCTGAAAGATGCTGGCGATATCCTGGCGCTGCGAGATGGCGCGTGTGATTTCGCCGAGCAGTTTCAGTCGCTGGACCTTGTTCTGCAGCCGGGCGGAAACCGACTTCAGTTCGGTGACGTCGGTCGAGATACCGACGATGCCGCTCGCCGCGCCATGCTCGTCCAGCAACGGTGCCTTGGATGACAGATAATGGTGGTTCCCACCCTGAAACTCGGCATATTCCTCTTCGACGATCGGCTCGCCCGACGCCATCACGCGCGCGTCCACGGCGCGATACGCGTCCGCCAGTTCTGCGGGGAACAGGTCGGCGTCGGTCCTGCCGAGCAGCTCTTCGCTGCTGCGCCCCATCATCTCGGCGAGGTGGCGGTTGACCCGCAGGTAGCGGCCCTCCCGGTCCTTCGCATAGATCAGCGCGGGCGTGTTCTCGACGATCGCGTTCAGCAGGTTCTGGCTCGCCATCGCGGTACTTTCGGCGCGCCGCAATCGCATCGCCACCAGGATGCCGATAATGGAGATGCTCACGACCGTCAGCACGATCGCCACGCCATAGCCGAACGGATAGGCGATCAGATCCAGCGCGCGTCCGCCCTGTACGATTGCGCTGATCGCCAGGGGGAGCGTGAAGGCGACGATCAGGAACCACCGCGCAGTCTGCCCGGAGGCGGACGATCGGGTTACGAATTCCATCCAGCCGCTCGTCGGTCGCAGGAACAGCGCGGCCGGAATCAGCAGGCCGATGCAGAATGTCGCGAACAGCGCCAGTTGCGAGAACATCGGCGTACTGAGCAGTGCGGGGGCATCCAGCCCATATCCGACCAGCGCGGTGAGCAACGCCGGGATCGGCGCCACAAGCAGCGTCGGATAGACATTGGAGGCCTTGAGCCGCTCGGGCAGCAGCAGCGCCGCCGCGATCACTCCGTTGCCGACCGCCGCGGCGGAGGACACGTGCAGCCAACCCGCGCCGAGTAACTCGTCAGCTCCGTCGATCGTGTCGCCATAGCCCAGCAGATGGCGCCCCACGCCGACAACGCCCAGCACCACCGCGATCCAGGCGGGAATCCGCACCCGTCGGGAGAATGCGGAGCGCCCTTGCTCGGTCTCCACGCCCGCCTGATAGAGCGCATAGGCGCAGAGCAGCGACAACAGGATCGCGCCGGGGAGCATCGGGGTACCGAATTGGGCACCGGCCAGGGTCGGAGCATCGAATACCCACCCGCCCAACGCCACGATCGCCAGCGCTGCCGCCAGTCCGATCAAACACCTTTGCACACGCAGAAGCATCGCGCCTCCAGGCTCTATGGTTGCCCTCCGGAGCCGTGCAAAGTCAACATGCGGGGATTAAAATCTTCCCCCATGAACGGGGTAAATATGCCGGATTCGCCCGGATTTGCGTTCTCCGCGCACCCGCGCGGCTTATCCGACCGCCTCGAACGCCCCCGTCTCGAAATCCGCTTCCAGCATCGCCGCGATCCGCTCCGCAACCACCTCGGGCGGTTTGACGCTCTCCGGCGCTTCGCCGGGATAGGCGCGCGCGCGCATCTTGGTGCGGGTGGCGCCGGGGTCGAGCAGCGCGACGCGCACCTTGGTCAGGTTGCGCACCTCGTCGGCATAGCTCAGCAGCAGATTTTCGAACGCCGCCTTGGTCGCGCCGTAC
Source organism: Sphingomonas plantiphila (assembly GCF_046000505.1). Lineage (NCBI taxonomy): Bacteria > Pseudomonadati > Pseudomonadota > Alphaproteobacteria > Sphingomonadales > Sphingomonadaceae > Sphingomonas > Sphingomonas plantiphila. The sequence goes on from NZ_JBELQC010000003.1 coordinate 156,837, forward strand.
AGGCCCCAATAGGCGCGCGGACGCCGCCCGACGCTCGACGTCACGGCGATCACGCGACCGCCATCGGACTTGCGCAGCAGCCCGTCGAACGCCCCGATCAGCGCGGCTTGCGCGCTGACGTTGAGCGCCAGCACCTTCGCCACTTCCTTGGGGTCGAATGCCGAAATTGCCGACAGCGTGCCGAGCGCCGCGGCATTCAGCACCAGAATGTCGAGCTTGCCCCAGCGTTCCGCGACGGCAGCGGCAAGGCGCGGGATCGAGTCGGTCTCGATCAGGTCCATCGGCGCGATCGTCGCCGATCCGCCCGCAGCATGGATCGCCTCTTCGACCTCTTCCAGACCGCCCGCGGTGCGCGCGGTCAGCACGACATGCGCGCCCTGCTTGGCCAGCGCGATCGCGGTCGCCGCGCCGATGCCCCGGCTGGCGCCCGTGACGAGCGCGATGCGCCCCGCAAGCGTCTGTTCGGTCATCGTGTCTCTCTCAGGCGGGGTGGTCGAGCAGGGCGAGCTGGCTGCTCGCCTGTTCGTCATGATCGGTCAGGTCGGTGGGATAGTCGCCGGTGAAGCAGGCGTCGCAATAGCGCGGCAGCACTTCGCCGCGCTTCGCTTCGCCGAGCGCGCGGTACAGGCCGTCGATCGACACGAACGCCAGGCTGTCGGCCTTGATGAACTCGGCCATCTCCGCGACATTGTGCTTCGCCGCCAGCAGCTTGGACCGCTCGGGCGTGTCGACGCCATAGAAACAGCTGTGCGTCGTCGGCGGGCTGGCGATGCGCATATGCACCTCCGCCGCGCCGGCTTCGCGCATCATCTCGACGATCTTCAGGCTGGTGGTCCCGCGCACGATCGAATCGTCGACCAGGATGATGCGCTTGCCCTCGATCAGCGCGCGATTGGCGTTGTGCTTGAGCTTCACGCCCAGCCGCCGCACTTCCGCGCTCGGCTGGATGAAGGTGCGCCCGACATAGTGCGATCGGATGATGCCCAGTTCGAACGGAATGCCCGATTGCTGGGCATAGCCGATCGCGGCGGGGACGCCCGAATCGGGGACGGGGATCACCAGATCGGCATCGACCGGCGATTCGATCGCCAGCTCGGCGCCGATGCCCTTGCGCACGGTATAGACCGACCGGTCCTGCGCGATCGAATCCGGGCGGCTGAAATACACCCATTCGAAGATGCACGGACGCGGCGCGATCGCGGTGAACGGGCGGATCGAGCGCAGATCGCCGTCCTGCACGATCACCAGCTCGCCCGGCTCGACGTCGCGGACATAGGTCGCACCGACCACGTCGAGCGCAACCGTCTCCGACGCGAAGATGAAGCTTTCGCCCAATTTCCCCATGACCAGCGGGCGGATGCCCAGCGGGTCGCGGCACGCGATCATCCCCTCGGGGGTCATGCAGATCAGCGAATAGGCGCCCTCGACCTGCTTGAGCGCATCGATGAAGCGGTCGAGCAGATCGCGATAGCCGCTGGTCGCGACCAGATGGATGATCGTCTCGGTATCCGACGTCGACTGGAAGATCGACCCGCGCCGGATCAGCTCGCGGCGGAGGTGCATCGCGTTCGAGATGTTGCCGTTATGCGCGATCGCGAAGCCGCCGTTCGCCAGTTCGGCGTACAGCGGCTGGACATTGCGCAGCGCGGTCTCGCCGGTGGTCGAATAGCGGACATGGCCGCATGCAACGGTGCCGGCCAGCGCGCGGATCACCTCGTCGCGGTCGAAATTGCCCGCGACATGGCCCATCGCGCGGTGCGTGTGGAAGTTGTGGCCATCCCAGCTGGTGATGCCGGCGGCCTCCTGCCCGCGATGCTGGAGTGCATGGAGCCCCAGCGCGACGAGCGCAGCCGCGCCCTCCGCACCGGAAACACCGAAAACGCCGCACTCTTCGCGCAGCTTGTCGTCATCGAATGGATGTGTGGTCAGCATCGGCCCTTCGGGGGAGTCGTTGGTCGATGGCCGCGCATATAGGGAGCCGATCCGGCTTTGTCGCCTGTTTGTCACATCAAATCGGGGATCATTGTGTTTCTCCGTAGGTTGGTAGCCGGTAAATCGGACAAGGAGACCCCTGATGGCAAAGGACCACGGACCCCAGGTCAAGGACGACGAGATGTACGAAATGCTGCGCGATGCGGGCGCTTCGAAGGAGAAAGCGGCGCGCATCGCCAATGCCCAGGCGAACCATTCGCTCGATCGCAACAGCACCCATCTCGAAAATCGCACCAAGGACGAACTCTATGACGAGGCGCGCGATATCGGCATCGAAGGCCGATCGAACATGACCAAGGACGAGCTGATCAAGGCGATCCGCTCACATTAACTTCGTCACCCCGGCCTTGTGCCGGGGTCCACTGCGCCTCGCGCGCGGCGATTGAGCCTCGAGCTTCACGCCAGCCTCCCGGTGGACCCCGGCACAAGGCCGGGGTGACGAGCAGGTGAAATCCTACCCCGTTCGTCACAATCGATGACACATCGATGACTTGATCGATTTCCTCACTCGCACTGACCTGTTTATCTCGTTTCAGCGCGCTGCACGGCTCCGATAGCTTCTGCACCACACCAACGATGAAAGATGGAGGGATTCCCATGGACGCCAAGACCGGATCGATCGACGGCGGCGGTTGCCCGATGCACAATGGCGGCGTCCGCGCGCTGCTCGGCCGCACCAACAAGGATTGGTGGCCCGAAATGCTGGCGACCGAGATCCTCAACCCCAACGGCGCGTCCAACCCGATGGGCGACGATTTCGACTATGCCGAAGCGTTCAAGTCGCTCGACTATCAGGCGCTGAAGCAGGATCTGCACGCGCTGATGACCGACAGCCAGGACTGGTGGCCGGCCGATTACGGGCATTACGGCCCGTTCTTCATCCGCATGGCGTGGCACGCCGCGGGCACCTATCGCACCGCCGACGGGCGCGGCGGCGCCAATAGCGGGCAGCAGCGCTTCGCCCCGCTCGACAGCTGGCCCGACAACGGCAATCTCGACAAGGCCCGCCGCCTGCTCTGGCCGATCAAGCAGAAATACGGCAGCAAGATCAGCTGGGCCGACCTGTTCATCCTCACCGGCAATGTCGCGATCGAGAGCATGGGCGGCCCGGTGTTCGGCTTCGGCGGCGGCCGCGCCGACGTGTTCGAGCCCGAACGCGACATCTATTGGGGCAGCGAGGACAAATGGGTGAATGAGGGCGTGCAGACCCGCATCGCCCCCGAACACGGCATGCACGAGCTCGAAGGGCCGCTCGCCGCGATCCAGATGGGCCTGATCTACGTCAATCCCGAGGGTCCCGGCGGCAATCCCGATCCGCTCCAGTCGGCGCGCGACATGAAGGCGACGTTCGAGCGCATGGCGATGAACCACGAGGAAACCGTCGCGCTCACCGCCGGCGGCCACACCTTCGGCAAGGCGCACGGCAATGGCGATCCCTCGACGCTCGGCCACGCCCCGGCGGGCGGCGACCTCGTCGCGCAGGGCTTCGGCTGGGTCAGCGGCGAGGAACATGGCGGCCGCGGCGAGCACACCGTCACCAGCGGGATCGAGGGATCGTGGGTCAACACCCCCACCGAATGGTCGGAGAATTACTTTCGCCTCCTGCTCGACTATGAGTATGAACTGGTGAAGTCTCCCGCGGGCGCGCAGCAGTGGCAGCCGGTGAACCAGAAGGAAGAGGACATGGCCCCCGCGGCGTGGGACTCGTCCAAGAAGGTCCCGACGATGATGACCACCGCCGACATGGCGCTCAAGATGGACCCCGAATTCCGCGCGATCAGCGAGAAGTTCCGCAACGATCACGAAGCGTTCAAGGACGCCTTCGCCCGCGCTTGGTTCAAGCTCACCCATCGCGACATGGGGCCCAAGGTCCGCTATCTCGGCCCCGACGTTCCCGCCGAAGACCTGATCTGGCAGGACCCGGTCCCCGCCGGCACCACTCCGTCGGACGACGATGTCGGCGCGCTGAAGGCCAAGATCGCGGACGCCGTTGGTTCTGGGGGCCTCACCGTCAGCCAGCTGATCAAGACCGCCTGGGCCTCGGCCAGCACCTATCGCAAGTCCGACCATCGCGGCGGCGCCAACGGCGCGCGCGTCGCGCTGGCCCCGCAAAAGGACTGGGAGGTCAACGAGCCCGACATGCTCGCCAAGGTGATCGACACCTTGAACGGCCTGCGCGGATCGATGAGCCTCGCCGACGCGATCGTGCTCGGCGGCGTGGTCGGGCTGGAAAAGGCGATCGAGGACGCCGGCTTCAGCGTGCCGGTCCCCTTCACCGGCGGCCGCGGCGATGCGACGCAGGAGCAGACTGACGTCGAGAGCTTCGCGGTGATGGAGCCGGAGGCCGATGCCTTCCGCAACTATGTCGGCAAGAAGAAGCTCGCGGTGAAGACCGAGGAGATGATGCTCGACCGCGCCTCGCTGCTCGGCCTGTCGGTGCCGGAAATGGTGGTGCTGATCGGCGGGCTCCGCGTCCTCGGCGCCAATCACGGCGAACGCGGCCATGGCCATTTCACCAAGCGCTCGGGTCAGCTCACCAACGACTTCTTCGTCAACCTCTACGACATGACCAATGTCTGGCAGGCCGCCGACGACCATGGCGAGGAATATACCGCGACCGACCGCAAGGAAGGCCACACCAAATGGCACGCCACCCGCGCCGACCTGATCTTCGGCTCGAATTCCGAACTGCGCGCGGTCGGCGAAGTCTATGCCGAGAAGGGGCATGAAGAGAAGTTCGTCAAGGACTTCGTCAAGGCATGGACCAAGGTGATGAACGCCGACCGCTTCGACCTGGCGGCGTAATCCTAAAAAACCCTCTCCCCTTCAGGGGAGAGGGTTGGGAGAGGGGCAGTTACAGCCTCGCAGAGAAATGGCCGCGACGGGACACCCCCCGTCGCGGCCGTTTCCTTACCGCCACCGCCCCACACCTATCGTCACCCCGGCCCTGTGCCGGGGTCCACTGCGCCTCCCGCGCATCGATCGAGCCTCAAGCCCCGCGCCCGCCTCCCGGTGGACCCCGGCACAAGGCCGGGGTGACGAACATGAAGATCGTTCAGTCCCAGTTGGCTTCCCAATCGCGCGCCCTTAAACTCTGCCCATGGAATCGATCGGCGGTGACCTCAGCACCATGGCCCCGCGCCCCTTCGCCGGGGCGCACCTCGCCGCAATCCAGGCGATCTCGACCACCCGCACCTACCAGTCCGGCGACATCGTCCTCGAAGCCGGCGCGCCGCAGGACCGCTTCGTGCTGGTCGAGGAAGGCGAGATCGAGATCGTCGATCCCGTCACCGGACAGCGCCTGCACGCATCCACGCTCGGCCCCGGCCAGTTCATGGGCGAGCTCGCCTTCCTCAACGGCGGCCCGCTCACGCTGGCGATGCGCGCGAGCGTCCCCACGCGTACGCTCGAGGCCCCCCGGCCCGACATGCTCCGCCTGATGAGCGCCGTGCCCGAGATCGGCGACCATATCCTCACCGTCTTCTCCGCCCGCCGCCGCCGCATCTTCGAATCCGGCGACAGCGGCCTCGTCGTCCGCGCCGCCGACCGCGACCCTGCGGTCGCGCGCGTCGCCAGCTTCCTCAACCGCAACCGCATCCCGTTCCATGAGGAGGCCGACGGCGAACCGCAGGTGACCTGGTCGGGCAACCCGATCGCCGATCCCACGCCCCGCGCGGTCGCTGCGTATCTCGGCCTCGACCTCAAGGCGCGCTCGACCGACTTGTTCGACCTCATCATCGTCGGCGCCGGTCCCGCCGGCGTCGCCGCGGCGGTCTATGCCGGGTCCGAAGGGCTGCGCGCGCTGGTGATCGAGGATTGCGCCATCGGCGGACAGGCCGGGACGAGCTCGCGCATCGAGAATTATATGGGCTTCCCCACCGGCATCTCCGGCGCCGACCTCACCTTCCGCGGGCAGGTTCAGGCGATGAAGTTCGGCACCTGCTTCGCCATGCCGCGCCGCGTCGAGGCGCTGGCCCGCCGCGACGACGGCTTCTGCGTCACGCTCGATGGCGGCGAGGAATTGTGCGCGCGCGCCGTGCTCGTCGCGACCGGCGTGCAATATCGCCGCCTTCCGCTCGACCGGCTCGAGGCGCTCGAAGGCGCCGGCGTCTATTACGCCGCGACCGAGATGGAGGCGCGGCTATGCGTCGCGACCGAGGCGGTCGTCGTCGGCGGCGGCAACAGCGCGGGGCAGGCGGCGATGTACCTCTCGCGCGTCGCCAAATGCGTCCACCTCGTCGTGCGCGGCGACAGCCTCGCCGACACGATGAGCGCGTATCTGCGCGACCGGCTCGAGGCCGATCCGCGCATCGTCATCCACACCAACAGCCAGCTCGAATGCCTCGAAGGCGACGACCATCTCGAACGCGTCACCTTCTCCCGACCCGCGGGCAGCATGGCAGTCGATTGCCGCGCCCTCTTCATCATGATCGGCGCCGCGCCCAATACCGGCTGGCTCTCGGGCCTGGTCGATCTCGATCGCAACGGCTTCGTCCGCACCGGGCACGAAGTCGGTGCCACGTCGACCTTCGCCACCTCATGCCCCGGCATCTTCGCGGTCGGCGACGTCCGCTCGGGCTCGGTCAAGCGCGTCGCGAGCAGCGTCGGCGAAGGCTCGGTCGTGGTCAGCGCGATCTGGACCCACGTCAACACGCGTCCCCCAGCCGAGGTGGGGATCGGCGGATAGATCCAACCTACACACGATCGTCTTCCGCGTGCCCACCGTGTCAGGGTTCATCTCATTCCAACGAACGCCCAACGGGCTATGACGTGCGGATGGAAACGACTGTCACCGTGATCAGCGACACGCACGGAAGGCATGAGGCGCTAAGCCTGCCCCCCGGCGACCTGCTCATTCATTGTGGCGATATGTTCAATCTGGGCGGCGACTCCGGCTCGATCCGCGAAATGGACGAATGGTTCGGCAGGCAGAAGTTCAAGCTGATCCTGTGCACCGGGGGCAATCATGATCGCGAACTGCAATCCGCACTCGCGCAAAATCCTCAACCCTTCGCCAACGCCCACCTCCTGAGCGATGCGCTCATCCGGTTTCAGGGGCTGAGCATTTATGGAGCACCCTGGGTCCCCGATCTGCCGGGCCACGCATTCTTCCGGAGCGCGGCGGCGCTGGTCGAGCATTGGTCGACCATCCCCGCTTCGCCCGACATCCTCATCACGCACACGCCGCCAAAGGATGTTCTGGACCGATCGAGCAGGGGGCGGTCGCATGGCTGTGGCGCATTGGCGCGCGAGCTGACACGCGTGGCGCCGCGTGTACATTGCTTCGGCCATGTCCACGCCAGCGTCGGCCAATCGAGCATCGGCGAGACGCTCTTCATCAACGCCTCCTCGATCGAAAGTGGGACGGGTCGGTTGAGACGCCCAGCCACATTCTCACTGTCGCCCCGGCCATGATGGCCGTTGGATCATCACGGGCCGGGCGCGGATCGCGGCCGCTGCGCTGAAAGAAGCCGGTCCTCGGCACCGAAGTAGCGGGCGAGCGCCGACCGAGAAGACAAAGTATCCGCACCCCCACGACCACCCGATCTTGGCACCCCCGCCACACCCCCGTAGAATCTCCCCATGCTCGCCCTGATCGCCCTTACGCTCGCCCAGTCCGCACCCGCCGCGACCGATGCCGACACCCGCGCATGGTGGGCGCTCACCGCCGAACTATCGAACGACAGCATGGAGGGACGCGACGCCGGTTCGCCCGGCTATGACCGCGCCGCGCAGCTCGTCGCCGATCGACTCGCCAAGGCAGGCGTAAAGCCACTCGGCAAGGACGGAAGCTGGTTCCAGCCCATCGCGCTGGAGCGCACCGACATCGCCCGCGCCGACATCCGCGCAGGCGGCACGCGGCTGCGCTTCCTCCACGACATCACCGCATCGCCCACCGGTGTCCCCGCCCAACTCGCCGGCAAACTCGCCTATCGCGGCTATTGCGGCGCCGACACGCTCGGCGATGTCCGCGGCAAGGTGGTGATCTGCCACAATACGCGCCGCGCCGGGCTGCCCAGCGCTGACGACCGCGAAAAGGCGCTCACCGCCGCCGGTGCCGCCGCGATGCTCGCCATCGCCGATCCCGGCTTCACCGTCGAACCACCGCGCTGGCCCTTCGCCTATGCGCGCAGCGTGCGCATCGCCGGCACCCCGGTCGCGCCGGTCGGGCTCCCGGTACTCACGATCAACGCCGACGCGCTCGGCAAGCTGGTGGGGAAGGGGCGCGACGCAGCCAGGCTGATCGCCGGCGGCAGCAGCGGCGCGCCGCTCCCCGCATTCGACATCGGCACCGACTTCACCGCGCGCTTCACGCTCGCCCACAGCAAGCTGACCTCGTCCAACGTCATCGGCATCCTGCCCGGCACCGATCCTGCGCTCGCCGATCAGGCGATCGTGCTCACCGCGCATCTCGACGGCTATGGCCATGGCACGCCGGTCGATGGCGACGGCCTCTATAACGGCACGCTCGACGATGCCGCCTATGTGGCGCTGATCGTGCGGCTGGCGGAGCGGCGCGCGGGGCAGGGGTTCCGCCGCCCGATCGTGTTCGCGCTCGTCACCGGCGAGGAAAAGGGGCTGCTCGGCTCGAAATACTTCGTCGCCAACCCGCCGATCCCGCTGTCGCGCATCGCCGGCAACATCAATCTCGATCAGCTGCGCCCGATCTTCCCGCTCGACCTGCTCACCGTCCATGCGCTCGACGACACCACGCTCGGCGACGATGCCCGCGCGGTGGCGACGTCGATGGGGATCGCAGTGCAGAACGATCCCGAGCCCGAACGGCGCCTGCTGATGCGCACCGACCATTGGAATTTCCTCAAGGCCGGCATCCCTGCCGTGAACTTCGTGTTCGGCTATCGCCCCGGCACCAAGAGCGAAGAGATTTACCGCCAATGGTATCGCACCGGCTATCACAAGCCGCAGGACGATCTGAAGCAGCCGATGGACTGGCAGGCAGCGGCCGACTTCAACCGCTTCTTCTACACGCTGACGCAGCGCGTCGCGGATCAGGATGCGCCGCCGCGCTGGAAGCCAGGCAGTACGCTCAGGCCGAAGTCCGACTGACCTCGAAGCGGTTCACTCGTCGCGGTTCGCGGCCGGGTCCCTGCGGGTAAACGTCATCTCGCCGTCCGGGCGGATCAGCGTCAACCGGTCGCCCGCGATCACCGCCTCGGCGCCGGTCAGGTCGACCACGCCGAAATCATTCGGCGTCAGCAGAAAGGTTGCGACCGTCCCGGCCCTGGCGTCGAGCGGCAGCCGTTCGGACCGCACGCGATAGGCGCGCATCGCAAAGGTGACGAAGCGCGGCGTGCGCCGCTCGTCCGCGGGCAGCGTCCACGGCCCGCCCGCCAGATAGGAGTCGATCGCCTCGCCACTGTCGAACTCGATCCGCAGATCGACCCCCGGCACGTCGCGCCCGCCCGGCGTCACCACGCGCAGCGCAAAGGGTTGTCCGGGCGCGGCCGCAATCGCGGCGGGGGTGATCGTCGGCGCGACCGGGCGCGGCACGCTGGTCAGCGCGATCCGGTCGCCCGATCGCGTCCAGCGCCCCTCCGCACGCTCGTCGAGCGATCCGACGGTCAAACCATATTGGAAGCTGCCGTCGGGATTGAGCCGGATGCCCGCGACCAGCTCCATCTCGCTGTGCACATAGTCCCCGGCGACGTCGGCGGGCGCGGCCTGAGGCTGCTCCTGCGCCATGGCGCTCACGGGCAGCCAGCCGAGCGCCAGCACGGCCAGAAGCGCCGTCCGGCATCGGCGGTCGAGCGCGGGGAAGGGTCGGTCATTCCGCATCGGCATGGCGACGACATAGCAGCCGACGCTGCGCGCCTGTCAAACGCATCGGCGTCCGCGCCCGCGCATGGCCGCACAATCGGTTGAAGCCGGGGCGGGGGAGCGGCTAACACCGCGCCATGTCCGAACCCGCCTCCGAACCGCGCGATTCAACGCTCGACCTCAATCCCAAATTCGACGCCGATGGCCTGATCACCGCCGTCGCCACCGATGCCGCGACCGGCGAGCTGCTGATGCTCGCGCACATGAATGCCGACGCGCTGGCGAAGACGCTGGAGAGCGGCGAGGCGTGGTTCTGGTCGCGCAGCCGCCAGCGGCTGTGGAAGAAGGGCGAGAGCAGCGGCAACGTGCTGCGCGTGGTCGAGGCGCGGATCGACTGCGACCAGGACGCGCTGTGGCTCAAGGTCGACGCCGCCGGCCCCGCCTGCCACACCGGCGAACGCAGCTGCTTCTTCCGCCGCGTCGAGAACGGCAAGCTGGTGCGCGGGTGAGGGGACAGCGCCCCCATCAACCCTCCCCCTGGCGGGGGAGGATCATGTCGACCGTCGCCGCCACCCTCCTCCTCGCCGCCTGCTCCGGCGGCGCCCCGCAACCCGCCGCCAGCCCCACACCGCCAAGCCTCGAATCCGCCGCGATCGACCGCGGCCTGATCCGCGACCCCGCCGACACCGACGTCAGCGGCCTGTACGCCCGCGATACCGACCGGGTGTGCGTCGTCCGCCAGGGCACCGCCTACCGCATCGGCGCGTTCGTCGATTATGGCGACGGCTTGAGCTGCACCGGCCGCGGCACCGCCGCGCGCTCCGGCTCCAGCCTCGCGGTCGAGCTCACCGGCAAGGGCGACGCCAGCTGCGCGTTCACCGCGAAGTTCGATGGCGAGCGCATCACCTTCCCCGCGACCCTCCCCGACGCCTGCGCCAAACTCTGCGGCCCGCGCGCCTCCTTCGCCGCGCTCGAAGTCGAACGCCTCAGCGAATCCGCCGCCGAAGCCGAAGCCCTGCGCACCGCCGAGGGCAAGCGCCTCTGCGCGGACTGAGATCGCGGTACCGGCCCGCTCCCCCACCCGGCCACCCATTCCAGACTATCCTGCCGATGGGTGGCCGGGTGGGGGAGCGGGCCGGTACCGAACCCCAAGCAAACAAAGTTGACGTTAACGTCAACCCATCCTAAATTCCCCTTCATGGCAACGAAACTGAAGGCCGTGGCCAGCTTCGCCCCGATCGAAGCCCGCCCGGACAAGGAGAGCTTTTCGATCTCGGACCTGTGCGCCGAGTTCGAGGTCACCGCACGCGCGCTGCGCTTCTACGAGGACGAGGGCCTCATCAGCCCCGAGCGCCGCGGCCTCCAGCGCATCTACTCGCACCGCGACCGCGCCCGGCTCGCCTGGATCCTGCGCGGCAAGCGCGTCGGCTTCAGCCTCGCCGAGATCCGCGAGATGATCGACCTCTACGATGTCGGCGACGAACGCCGCACCCAGCATCAGGTCACGCTCGACAAGTGCCGCGCCCGCATCGCGCTGCTCGAGCGACAAAAGACCGACATCGACGCCGCCATTGCCGAACTCGACGATTTCATCGCGGTCCTCGAAGGCCGCGCCGCCCCGATCAAATAAGAACAGGACCCGAGACGATGCCCCGCTACAATCCCCCCGTCCGCGACACCCGCTTCATCCTCGATCGCGTGCTCAAGCTCGACCGCTACGCCAACCTCCCCGGCTTCGCCGCCGCCACCCCCGACGTGGTCAGCGCGGTGCTGGAGGAGGGCGGCAAGTTCGTCGCCGAAGTCCTGTTCCCGCTCAACCATAGCGGCGACCAGCAGGGCTGCACCCGCCACCCCGACGGCAGCGTCACCACCCCCGACGGCTTCAAGGAAGCGTACAACCAATTCGTCGAGTCCGGCTGGGGCACGCTCGCCGCGCCCGAAGCGCTCGGCGGACAGGGCATGCCGCACGTCGTCTCCACCGCGTTCCAGGAGTATATGATCTCCGCCAACATGGCCTTCGCCATGTACCCCGGCCTCACCCACGGCGCGATCGAAGCGTTGCTCGCCAAGGGCAGCCCCGAGCAGCAGGAGAAATACGTCCCCAAGATGGTCAGCGGCGAATGGGGCGGCACGATGAACCTGACCGAACCGCATTGCGGCACCGATCTCGGCCTCATCAAGACCCGCGCCACCCCCAATGCCGACGGCAGCTGGTCGATCACGGGGACGAAGATCTTCATCTCCTCCGGCGAGCATGACCTCACCAGCAACATCATCCACCTCGTCCTCGCCAAGACCCCCGGCGCGCCGGAGAGCAGCAAGGGCATCAGCCTGTTCGTCGTCCCCAAATTCATGGTCAACGACGACGGCACCCTCGGCGCGCGCAACGCCGTCACCTGCGGCGCGATCGAGCACAAGATGGGCATCCACGCCAACTCCACTTGCGTCATGAACTATGACGGCGCGACGGGCTGGCTGGTCGGCGAGGAGATGAAGGGCCTCGCCGCCATGTTCATCATGATGAACGCCGCCCGCCTCGGCGTCGGCCTCCAGGGCCTCGGCATCGGCGAAGTCGCCTATCAGAACGCCGTCCAGTACGCCCACGACCGGCGTCAGGGCCGCGCGCTCACCGGCGCGCAGGACCCGGAGGAAAAGGCCGACACCCTCTTCGTCCACCCCGATGTCCGCCGCATGCTGATGGAGGGCAAGGCGATGACCGAGGGTCTGCGCGCGCTCTGCCTGTGGGGCGGCCTCCAGGTCGATCTGGCGCACAAGGCGGAGACCGAGGAGGAGCGCCAGCTCGCCGACGACCTCATCGGCCTGCTCACCCCCGTGATCAAGGGCGTCGGCACCGACGCGGGCTACAAGATCGCGACCGACAGCCAGCAGGTCTATGGCGGCCATGGCTACATCGCCGAATGGGGCATGGAGCAGTACGTCCGCGATGCCCGCATCGCGATGATCTATGAAGGCACCAACGGCGTTCAGGCGATGGACCTGGTCGGCCGCAAGCTCGCCCAGAATGGCGGCCGCGCGGTCCAGACCCTGTTCCGCATCGTCGCCGAAGAGGTCGCCGCCGCCAAGGCGAGGCCCGAACTCACCCACCTCGCCGAAGCCCTCGAAAAGGCCAACGGCCAGCTACAGGCCGCGACGATGTGGTTCATGGCCAACGGCATGAAGGACCCCAACCAGGTCGGCGCCGGCGCCTATTCGTACATGGAGCTGATGGGCACCGTCGCGATCGGCCTGATGTGGCTCCGCATGGCCGACGCCGCCGTGCAGGCACTGGCCGAAGGCGACGACGACAAGGCGTTCTACGAAGCCAAGCTGGTCACCGCCCGCTTCTACGCCGACCGCATCATGCCCAACGCCGGCGCGCTCCGCCGCAAGATCGAAAGCGGCGCGGAGACGATCATGGCGCTGCCGGTGGAGGCGTTTGGGGTTTGAGGGGAGGGGGCGGGCGCTTCGACGCTCGCTCGTTCACTCATTCTAAGATGGGCTGCCGACGTCTCGCTCTAAATCCTGAACTTCGTGAGCAATAACGCGGCCGAACTCACGCTGGACCCGTTCGATATCCCAAGTAGAAATCTCTTCTATGGTATGCCGAGTCATTGCTGAAATCGCAGTTGTCATTTGGTTTACGTCGAATTCATCGAAGTTCGGAATGTAAGATGTTTGGCTGAGATTGAATTTTATCTCATGATGCGACTTAACGAAACGCTTCACCTCTGGTCGTTTTTCCACCGGAAATCCGACCCTGGCCAACTGTCTGTCAATAAATATGTCTAAAAATTTCAATTGCGACAGGCACTCGGTGTAGGAAAAAAACATCATCCAGCCGCGTCGTCGTTTATCAACAATGCACCCAGTGATCTTGAGATTAAGGCGAAATAACGTCTTTTCAGTATCTCTCCGGTGCTTGAAGTCAGTTAAAACTCCTTGCAAGTTATTGAACATCCTCTTGTAGGATGATTCTCGAATGGAGACCTTGCCGCGAGTTATTCTGTAGCCCAAGAAGTCTACACCGTCTTGCACAGGCGATATTTCCGTCTTGCCCGCAGTTCCCTTCGCGTGAATTTTTAAACCACGCGCCCTTAACTTCGCAGAGACCGTGCGAAGGAGGTCATCTGCATCCTTCGTCGGGCAAATGTAAAGAATGTCGTCAACATAACGAAAGTATGACGGATTAGACCGTAGTTGCTGTTCGTCAAAGCGAAGCATGTAGAGCGCGGCTAGTGCTCCCGATATACTTAGTCCCTGCGGGACACCTCGATCTGGCAAAGGGCTTGGCGAGCCTGTGGGATTGGTGATTGCCATCGAGCACAGATTCTGAACCAGCGGGATAACGCCCGCCTTCCGAAGTTCCCTCTGCAAAATTGGATGTGAAAGGCTCGGGAAAAAATTCTCGACATCGATTCTCACGAAGGAGTTTGCAGCCTGGTCGCCTTCTCTGATGTGCGCGACAACTCGTTTCACAAGGGTGTGTGGAGTTACGCTACGGGTTGGGGGTATATGATCATGCAAGAGTTGGCAGATCGCACGCAGGGTGAGTCGATCGCGAACGGTGGGAATAGAAATCTGACGTGGTGCACGTTTAGCCCCGCGAAGAATTAGGCGCTCCTTATAGGTCGTAAACCGATAGGTTCCCGCCGAAATCTTTCTTGCGATCAACTGAGCTTCGGTAGCGAGCCTACCCTCAAACGCAGGTACGCGGACGCCGTCTTTTCCCGTGGCCTGAGACCGGACGATTTTTGAAGAGAATAGGTCGCGCAGGAAGGCCGCGTCAAAGTAGGCATCCTGCTCTCGAACAAAGCTTTCCAAATTGAGAATGTCGAGGAGTGTTAGCTGGGCCAAGTTTAGCTCTCAGGAGCGATCGTCACGAGAAATAGAATGATCGGTATTGAGGCTAGGGCAATGAATATTGCGTAGTTCAGTACGATGCGGCCCATGTGTAATGCGAGTGCCCACCCCTCAAATTTGATTGGACCATGTGCGTCGATTAGGTGAGTGCCGCGAACTTTCGCAGAAAGCAAAACGCTATCGTAATCGAAATTTGAATGATTCTCAAAAGGGATGAGTATATCATGATATTTTTTAAGTATGATTTCCGGGTGTTCCGTTGAGTCGTATAGTTCTTGTAATTTTAAATAACATTCTCGAAAACTTGCGGCCCTCAACTCAAAGCGTTGTGAATAAACGAAAACAGATGCGGTCAGCACAAGAACGGAAAGCGATGTTGTGGCAACGCCGCCATCGTTTACTCCGTAAAACGTAGATATGTCAGCCAGAGATACTATAATAATCGCAATTGAGTACCATGCGATCAGAATTTGTGACCAAAACGCGAGCCGATGCATCCGACATTCCGCCGCCACCCTGGCTTTGTAAGTCAGGTAAATCCGCTCCAGCTGACTTCGGTCGTTCACGGTGTGGGGGTGTGTGGTGGGCGCAGACATTGGATCACTGATTCTTCCGAAGAGGAAAGTGTATACTAGGGCGAACCTGGCAATAAGGACAACGGTGCTATGCACCGCTAACGGCTAACCGTTCCGCCCACCACAGTTGCTTGATAGTCAGTGAGTTGCGCTGAAGCAATTGCACTGAAAGCTCAGGACGCAGCATTAGGACCGCTGAGTAAGAACAAAAATAGAACTTTCCTACAGCCCCCGTTCCGGCATACCTAGACGGTCCTCTGCATCCCATCAGCAAAGGACCGGCCCAAATGAACGCTTTCACCGCGCCAGAACCGGCGCCCTACGACGTCTCGACCTTCAACCACGCCAAGTTCCACGAACTCGAACCCGGCGTGCCCGATGCCCAGCGTTACGACGGCTGGACCCCCGAAAAGCAGAAGCGCTTCCTCACCGCCCTGTCGCGCGGGCATAATGTCACGCAAGCCTGCGCCATCGTCGGCATGTCGCGCCAGACCGCCTATGCCCTGCGCGACAGCGCGCGCGGCGCGGCATTCGCGCTGGGGTGGAAGGCGGCTCAGCTGCGCGCCCGCGATTCCCTCGCCGACGAACTGATGGACCGCGCCTTCAACGGCGTGCGCGAAAGCGTCACCGACGATAATGGCCGCATCACGACCCGCCACCGCTACGACAATCAATTGGCGTGGAAGGTGCTGAACCGGCTCGACAAGCGCGCCGACGCCGCCTGTACCGACGGCGACGCCGCCGCCGTCCGCCTCGTCGCGGCCGACTTCGAACAATATCTCGATCTGGTCGAACAATCGGCGGCGCCGGGCCGCGCCGGCCTGTTCCTCGCCGCGCGCTTCGGGGCGGCGGGCATCGCGACCGAGGACGACCTGACCCCGATCCGCACGCTCGCCCGCGCCGATCGCTGGCTGCGCACCCATGTCGATGCCGGCGCCGCCGTGCCCGCCACCGATCTCGACCCCGCCGATCGCGCGACCTGGACCGACGAACAATGGCGCCGCGCCGAAGCCATCGGCCTCGTCGCGCTCGCCGCCGAAGCCCCGCCGGAGGAGGAGGCTGATCGCCCGTCGGAAACCCGCGATTCTTGTCAGGATCGTCCGGACAGTGATGCCGATATCGACGACGAACTCGGCATCTGGTGGAGCGAAGAGGAGGGGGTCTGGCGCACCAGCTTCCCGCCGCCGCCCGATTTCGAGGGCTATGAACGCGGCGACCCCGGCGATTCCGACTATCAGCGCGAACTGAGCGAGGAAGAGGCAGAGGCGCTCGCGGCCGAGGAAGCCGCGGAACGCGCGCCCCGCATCGCCGCCGGCGCAGCCGTCCGCGACGCCTGGATCGCTCGCTGCCGCGCACTGGCGGAGGCGGGGGCATCCCAAAATCCTCCCCCGGAGGGGGAGGGGGACCGCCGCGAAGCGGGGGTGGAGGGGTGTCCCGGGTGAGAGGGCGCGCATCCGCCTCGACGGCGACACCCCTCCGTCGTCGCTGCGCGCCGCCACCTCCCCTTGCAGGGGAGGATCGCTGAGCCAGCCCATACCCCCTTGAGCCTTTCGCTCACCCCGCCATAACGGGGGGATGCTGCTCCCGGACACGCCGCTCCATCCGCTCGAACGCGGCCAGCTCAACGCGATGCGGCTCACCGCCGCCGCCTTCTGGTCGATCGCCACGCTCGTCTCGATCGGCCCGGGCTTTGGCCTCGGCACCGCGTTCGACTGGTTTCCGATGTGGCTGCCGCCGGTGGTCATCGCGCCGCTCGGCATCTGGTCGGTGCTCTATGCCGTCCCGCGCCGCTGGCGCCGCTGGGGCTGGGCGTGGACGGGCCGGGAGCTGCACGTCGCCTCGGGCTGGCTCACCCGGCGCCACACCATCGTCCCCGCCGCGCGCGTCCAGCATATCGACGTCACCGTCGGGCCGGTCGAGCGGATGTTCGGCGTCGCCACGCTGGTGCTGCACACCGCCGGCACCGCCAACAGCGAGGTGCATCTCCCCGGCATCACCCGCGAAACGGCCGAGGAGATTCGCGACGCGATCCGTGAACAGCTCACGGTCGACCCATGGTGACGCAGGACTTGCCCGACACGGCGACCGATGGCGCGGACGACCATCACGCCCGCCGCGTCCATCCGCTGACGATCCTGATCTGGTTCCTGAAGAAGGCGCCACAGAATGTCGTCGGCCTGCCCGCGCTGATCGGCTTCACCTCCGGTCGCGGTCTCGGCTGGATCGCCCTGGCGGCGGCGGTGGTGGGGCTGGGCAGTCTGGTCTGGACCTGGGTCAACTGGCGGCGCTTCACCTATGAGGTGACCGACAGCGAGCTGGTGATCGAACGCGGCCTGCTCAACCGCACCCGCCGCTCGATCCCGCTGGAGCGGATCCAGGATGTCGGGATCGAACAGGGGCCGTTGTCCCGCATCTTCGGCCTCGCCGAAGTCCGGGTGGAGACCGGGGGCGGGGAGAAGGACGAAGCGGTGCTCGACAGCGTGTCGCTGTCCGAAGCCGCGCGCCTTCGCGGAGCGCTGCGCGGCGCCCCGGCTCGCCGGGCGAGCGTCGGGCTCGAAACGGACGAGGGGGTGCTGGCGGCCGAGGACGCGCTGGCCGATGTGTTCGCCATGCCCCCGCAGCGGGTGTTGCTGCTGGGCCTGTTCAGCTTCTCGCTGGTGTGGATCGCCGCGCTGGCCGGTGCGATCCAGTTCATCGGCGATGCGCTGGGCTTCGGCTGGGACGACATCGCCGACCTGGCCCGCACCGCGCGGGGAGAGGTCAGCAACCGGCTGAACTACTCCACCGGCCTCGGCCTGTTCGGGGTGGTGGTGCTGCTGGGGGTAATCACCGGCATCGCCCGCACGGTACTGCGCGACTGGAACTTCAGGCTGCGTGCCGGAGGCGGCCGGTTCCGCCGGACAAGGGGGCTGCTGACCCGCAGCGAAGTGGTCGTGGCGATGCGCCGCATCCAGCTGGCGCTGGTCCAACGGGGTCCGTTCCGCGGGATGCTGGGCTGGAATGCGCTGAGTTTCCAGACACTTGGCGGCAGCAACGATCCCAGCGGTCGGCAGGTCATGGCTCCGCTGGCCCGCGACCACGAAGTCGCCGCGATCATCGACCGCGCCGGCTTGCCCCCCTTCGAAAGGCTCCCCCTCCGCCGCGTCGCCCCCGGCCACGTCCTCCGCGCCACCCTCACCGCCATGCCGTTCCCGGTGACGGTGGTGGCACTCGCCCTGCTGCTCACCCCCCTGGCCTGGCTCGGCTTGGCAGTGGCACTCCCGATGGTCGCCATCGCCCTGCTCCAGCGCAGCTTCCACCGCTACGCCGTCCGCGATTCCAGCCTGCAGGTGATGCGCGGCGTCCTGCTTCAGCAGGACTGGATCGTCCCGGTGGACAATATCCAGGTCGTGACCCTGTCCGAAACCCTGCTCCAGCGGCTGCTGGGTCTGGTGACGGTCCGGGTCGACACCGCCGGAGCCGGCGTCGGTGCCACCCCCGTCGTCGTCGACCTCGCCGCCGCCGATGCCCGGACCCTGGCCCGCGACCTCGCCGCTCGGGTCACTTAGGCCTGGGGGTCGGAACGGGCGATATCACGACCGAAGGCGGTACCATGATCTCACTTTTGCGCCGCACCCCGCTCAGCACCTCCGGCGCCGCCCGACCCGGCACCGCCGTCGGCGCAACCCTCGGAACCAGCGGCAGCCGTTCCGTCGGATCGACTACCACCCGCCGCATGCACTGGATCGGACTGGGCCGCTTGAATTCCCCGCAATTCCACAGCGCCTTGCCATAGCCCTGGGCGTTGTCCCGCAGATAGCTGAACGACATGCTCTCCAACTGTGCCGGGGTCAGCGTGGCGCCAGCCGGAGGTACCTTGCTTCGATCGGTCCAGCCCAGGAACTTGCAATAGGGCCGCTCGCCACAGGTCCGGATCGCCAACGCCGCAAAGCCATCTGCCCCCAGAGACGGGTCCAGAGCCACGTAGAAGCTGTCCCCGCCCACCGCCACAGGCTGAGGAAGCGCCGACTCCGGAATGGCCGCCGGGTCGAGTGTCGCTCCGGTGACGGTCTCCACAGGCTCTCCCGCTCCGGCATGAAATGGCGACAGCCGCGCCATCTTCGCAATCACCGGCTCGGCGCCGGCGTAGCTGCGGCGGAACGCCGGCGGCGTGCCCCACCACCCCGTCCAGCGAAAGAACAGGTGGGTGTTGACCTCCGCGACCTTGTCCAGACTGGCGCTCCAGTACGGCACGACCCAGTCGGTATGATAATGGGTCGAGTGTCCGACCTTTGCATACACAGCGCCGCTGAGCGCCTGGCGGGCGAGCGCCTGAGCCCGCGCCCATGCGGCGGGGGACGGGGTGCGCCGCATCGCGCCGTCGCAGGTGAAGGTGAACTGACATCCGGTGCGCCGTTCCTGCCCCTGGAACACCACCCCGCATACCGACTTCGGGAAAGCGGGGTGCCGCATCCGGTTCAGCACGACCTGCGCGACGGCGCGCTGGCCCACCGGATCGTCGCCCGCCTCGTACCACGTTGCCGCCGCGAGACAGTCGACCGCTCGCCCCTGATCCTCGGGCGTACCCGTCAGGACAAAGGCGCGAGCAGCAGGGTTCGGGGCGGTGGAGAAGGGAACCGCGGCGTTGAATTCCCGCGCTTCGAGCAGCGACAGGTCGGCGAGCACGACCGGCTCGACAGGCGGCAGCTCCGCCTTGGGAACGACGCGCTTGGGACGCGCAATTTCGGCGAGGATCGGCTTGCTCACGACGACACGTGGCGTTGTGGCGATCACCGCCAGCGGGCCTGCGATCGCCATCAGCGCGATGGTCGCGAGCGCCGCCCACAGGCCTGGCGCGATACGGGGTGAAGGTGCCGAAAGCGGAGAGGGCGTCACAGGCGCGCATTATCCTTGAGCGGCATTGGGCGCCAGTCCTTAGCGCAACGTGCGAGTGTGGAAAACAGACGCGCGAGGCCTTTGCGGGATAGCTGCCGCTACTCGCGCCGTCGAGGCTCAGGGCCAGAAGCCCGTTGCCTCGCACAGGTCCCAACTGTCCGCCACCTTCATGCGACACGCGATGTTTGTCGGCCCGCACATCGCATATTCGCGTTCATAGCGCTTGAAGCAGCTCTCCAGCGCTTTGGCCGGCGGAATTTCCGCAGCCCGTACGGACGTACGAATAAGCTTCGCCTCGGCCGCCCGTGCCGCCGGAACCGTTGCCTCCACGGTCGCGGCGCGCACCGCAGCAGCCTCGTTACTGCCGAACACCATCGGCCACGCCAGAAAGATCGCCAGCATGACGCTGACGCAGATCATCGCATCCCTCACGATTTCCCCCCGGAATCCGTGTTCCCCGACTCAGGTCAGCGTAACCGTTCCGGGACAGAATGCGAGTCTTTCAAGCCTCGGGAAGAAAGTCCGGAACGCTCAAATAGCGCTCACCTGTATCATAATTGAACCCCAGCACCCGCTTGCCCGCCGGAAGGTCGCCCAATTTCTTCGCGATCGCAGCCAGAGTGGCGCCGGACGAGATGCCGATCAGCATCCCTTCCTCGCGCGCTGCACGCCGGGCGAACTCTTTGGCATCGGCGGCATCCACCTGGATCGCCCCATCGATCGAATCGGTGTGGAGGTTCTTCGGCACGAAGCCGGCGCCGATTCCCTGGATCGGGTGCGGCCCGGGCTGGCCGCCCGAAATCACGGGCGAGAGTTCCGGTTCGACCGCATAGACCTTCAAATCCGGCCAGCTTTTCTTGAGCGTCTCGGCAACGCCGGTGATATGCCCGCCGGTACCGACACCAGTGACGATCACATCGGGCGGGCTGTCGGCGAAGTCCGCCAGGATCTCCTGCGCGGTGGTGCGGACATGGACGTCGATGTTCGCCGGGTTCTCGAATTGCTGCGGCATCCAGGCGCCCGGCGTCGACTCGACGACTTCGATCGCCCGCTCGATCGCCCCCTTCATCCCCTTTTCACGCGGGGTGAGGTCGAACGTCGCGCCATAGGCCAGCATCAGGCGGCGGCGCTCGATGCTCATGCTTTCGGGCATCACCAGGATCAGCTTGTAGCCCTTGACCGCGGCGACCATCGCCAGACCGACGCCGGTGTTGCCGCTGGTCGGCTCGACGATCGTGCCGCCGGGCTTCAAGCTGCCATCGGCTTCCGCAGCCTCGACCATCGCCAGCGCGATGCGATCCTTGATCGACCCGCCGGGGTTCGAGCGTTCGGACTTGATCCACACTTCCGCGTCCGGAAACAGCCGCTGGACGCGGATATGCGGCGTGTTGCCGATCGTTTCGAGGATCGTGTTCGCTTTCATGCCTTGATCTCCTCTTGCGGGGAATTTTCGAGCGACGCAGGTGGATCGAACGTCCGCGCGCGTCGCAATTCGGGAAAGATACGCGCCCACAGCGCAGTTACCAAGATCGCCGCGAAGCCGCCGCCCACGGTCGCGACCAACGGCCCGATCAACGCGGCGAGAAAGCCCGATCGTGCCTCGCCCAGTTCGTTCGAGCTGGAGATGAACAAGGTCGAGACCGATCCGACGCGACCGCGCATCGCGTCGGGCGTGTGCAACTGGATAAGCGAGGATCGGACATAGACTGAAATCATGTCGAACCCGCCCAACGCGATCAGCGCGCCGATCGACACGAGCACGGCGGGCGCGAGTTCGCTTCCGATCATCGCGGGGCCGAACCAGCGGCTCATCAGCGGCCCGGCCCAGCCGAATACGACCGTGGCCACACCGAAGCCGACCACAGACCACAGCATCTTGGTCCCGACATTCGATTTGAGCGGGCGCCACGAGAGAATCGCCGCGACCGCCACCGCACCGACCGCGGGGGCGGCGCGGAGATGGCCGAGGCCATCGGCACCGATCATCAGAATGTCGCGGGCATAGATGGGGAGCATGGCGGTCGCGCCCCCGAGCAGGACGGCGAACATGTCGAGCGATATCGCGCCGAGGACGAGGCGGTTGCGTCGGACATAGCGCAGGCCATCGACCATCTGGGTGAAGGGGTTGCCGACCTTTGAAAGCGCCGTGCGCGGCACCGGGGTGACCAGCAGCATCATCACGAACGAAAGCGCGAACAGGCCGGTCGACACCCAATAGGGAACCGACGGACCGGCGGCATAGAGATAGCCGCCCATCGCAGGGCCCCCGATCGATCCCACCTGCCAGGCGAGCGCGCTGAGCGCGATGGCGGTCGGGAGCGATGCGGGCGGAACCAGATTGGGCGCCAGCGCCTGCTGCGCAGGACTGACGAACGCGCGCGCGACGCCCAGCAGGGCGGCGATGGCGAAGAGCGCGGGCAGATTGATCGTGTCCGACCAGGTCAGCCAGGCGAGGGAAGCCGCGCAGGCGAGTTCGAGCGCGATCGAACCGCGGATGATCCAGCGCCGATCGAGGCGATCTGCGATCCACCCCGTGACCAGGGTCAGCGCGAGCAGGGGCAGAAACTGGACAAGCCCGACCAGACCGAGCTGAAGCGCAGCCTGTTTGATCCCCATCGTTTCGCGCGCGATGTCATACACCTGCCAACCGATCACCACCACCATGGACAAGCCACCCAGGGTCGAGGCGAGGCGGGCGATCCAGTAGGCGCGATAATTGGGGATGCTGAACGGATGGGCGGCCATAATATCCTGTCCGGCCGCCCATCCCGATGATCGGCAGCTCAGCGGGCCTCTACGGCCAGACCCGGCCGCTGCGCAACGAAGCTTTGATTGCCGCTACCGGCGATCGCCCCATCCCTGGCGGCCCGGATTTGGCGCGCCAGCGATGGAGTCCGATTGTCAGGCGAGCGAAACGTCCGCCACCTTGTCGGAATAATCCGCCTTGGGATCCGCGCCGAGCAGCATCTTGATCCCCGCGAACAGACTGTTCTCGTTGAGCCAAATCTGGCCGTGCTCGGTATCGAGACGCAGCAGTTCGAGGTTCGGATCGTCCTTTCCACCCTCGTACCAGGCAGCGACGAACGGGTTCCACAGGCGGTCGATGGTCTCGCGATCATGGTCGATCGACAGGTTGCCGTGGATCGTCGCCCACACTTCATGTCCCTTGGACGCGAAATGCGCCATCGCGCGATGGCCCTGCGCCAGCGCCGCGACCAGGCCGTTGTCCTTCGTCGTGAAGAACCAGATCGGCCCGCCCGCGCGATCGGTGTCGCGGAGCGCGGTCATCGGCTGGGCATGACCGTCGCGCGCGCCGTCCAGTCCCAGAAAAAGCGTGCGATCGTCATCAAGCGCTTTCCAGAATTTTGCGGCAAGTTCCTGAGGGGTGGGCATGGTTCAGCTCCTTGAAAATGAAAGTCGGAGCGGGAACGGGTGGACGCGGGCGGCGGTTCCGCTGTCGTCGTATCAGGGGCGGTTCGGCGGCGGTACGCGCCCGCGAATATAGGCCGTTGCGGGATGCTGCATCGGAAAGCCCGCCTGCGCCAGCCGCCCGATCAGCTGGCGCGTCCGATTGGCGATCGCAACCCGGCATGCCTCGGCGATGTCATCGTCTGCGACAGGGGCCAGCCCCGCATCTGTCCGTCGCAGAAGGCCCTCCTTCACCAGACCCTCGATATTGCGGGAAGCGGTTGCGTAGGGAAGTCCGAGGATACGGGCCGCGACGCTGGTGCGGATCGCCGGTTCGCTCGTCAGATCGTCGATGCGGGCGCGACGGCTGTGATCCGCCCAATCGATCGCCAGAAGCAGGGCCAACCGCGTCAACTGCGCTTCACGTCTGCCGTGACATTCGACCGCAGCAAGCATCAGATCCAGGGCAATGGCGATGCCCGAACGCGGGTCGTAGGCCGTGTCGGAACGTGGCCCCGGCAACGCGAAGCCCGATGCGCGACAATCTTCGATCAGGCGGACGAGTAGATCGTGAACATGATCGATCAGCCCGGCGATCCTGGGATCGGCGATGGTCTGCATCGTGACCGAAAGGCCGCCGGGCGAGCGGGTCAGAATACCCTGATCGATCAATGCGGTGGCATGGCGTCGAACGGTTTCGAACGGGCGGTCCAGCGATGCCGCAAGCGCATTGATACTTACCGGTCGCCGCCGCGCCGCCGTCTGATCGAAGGGGCCGCACGCCCGGGCCGTCGCGGCGAAGATCAGCGCGCTGTTGAGATTACCGAACGCCTCCACCGCGCCGGCCAATGCGGACGTCGTGAAGTCAAGGATGAGAAGGTCGAATGCGGACCCTTCGAGCGGCTGCGCCGCCCCGTGCTGCGGCTGCTGTTCAGGTGGCATCGTCCCGGTCCGCAGCAATGCAATCGATGAAGGAACGCAGCAAAATCTTCGATTTCTCCCGGTAGCGGGGCAGTGAGCGGGAAATGCGGACCGGCGCAATGCACCAGTTACCCATTCTGCGTCCCTGAATGTCTTCGCTTGCCCGGAATGGATAGGTTTCCCGTTACCCTTGATCGGGGGCGGCTAAAAACGCGGGTTTTACGCGCGTGTATCTACTTAAACGGGCGCAGATTCTCGCGCTAGGCGACAATCATGCCCCTGCGGGAATCAGAAGGGGCACGGCGGCGGGATGAGATATATTAAGCGAGTGCGCCCGCTCAGGTCTGGAGCTTGGCCATGATGGTCATCGCCTGCTCGCCCCCCGATTTGGGAACGATTTCGCCGGAGCGGTCGGTGATCCCGGCCCAGTGCCGGGCAACCCCCTCGGGGCTCAACTCGTCATTGGCCAGACGCACACCCTGGGTCAGGGTAAGATAGGCCGCCTGGAACACGCCGGCCCCCGCTCCGACGATTGCATTGGTCGGCGCATCGTCGCTGACCAGGAACAGCGCAGCGGGAGCCACGCTCTCCGGAGTAAAGGCCTTGAATGCCGCTTCCGGAAAGATATCCTCGGTCATCCGGGTGCCCGCGGTGGGCGCGAGTGTATTGACGCGGATGTCGTATTTGGCGCCTTCCAGATACAGCGTCTTTGCCAGTCCCAGCAGTCCGAGCTTCGCGGCGCCGTAATTGGCCTGGCCGAAGTTTCCGTACAGGCCGCTCGAGGATGCAGTCATCAGGATGCGCCCGTATCGCTGCGCGCGCATCGTTTCCCATACCGCCTTGGTGGCGTTGGCCGAGCCGTTGAGATGAACGTCGACGACGAAGCGGAAATCCTCCGGCTCCATATTCGCGAAGCTCTTGTCGCGGAGTACGCCGGCGTTGTTGATCAGGATGTGCACGCCGCCGAACGCTTCGGTCGCGCGGGCCACCATCTCCCGCATCTGGGCATAGTCGGTGACGCTGCCCCCATTTGCGAGCGCCGTGCCGCCTGCCGCTTCGATCTCGGCGACCACCGCCTCCGCGGCGTCCGAAGCGCCGGTGCCGTCGCGCGATGCGCCAAGGTCGTTGACGACGACGCGCGCTCCGCGCCGTGCGAGTTCGAGCGCATAGGCCCGACCCAATCCGCCGCCCGCGCCAGTCACGATTGCGACGCGCCCCTCGAAACCGATGCTCATATCCACTCCCGCATTGACGTTATCGTCAAGTCATAGAGTCTTTCGGGTGCAGGATACAATCGCAACGCTCACGCGATGAGGCGGTGTCGAATGGGGCGCGGTGAACTCACCGCGCCCCGAACGGTCTTCAACCGCCGCGCTGACGGCAATTGTCGTACTGGCCCTTCTTGCAGATGGGATATTCGGCCATCGGCGGGGGCGGGGGATAGGCCTCGGTCGGCGATTTGGAGGCCTGGAAGATCACCTGCTGGCCCGGCTGGGGCTGCGCGGACATCGCCGGCGTGGTCGGCTGATAGCCGCCCATCGGCTCTTCGACCGTCATGGTCTGCGAAGCGGCGGGGTCGGCAGGCGCGGTGGCATCCTGCGCGAGCGCGGCGCCGCCGGAAAGGGCAAGCGCGGCGGCAAGAGCGATCAGTTTCATCTGGGGTCTCCTGACATTCGTTACGCAATCGGAGCGCAATGCTCGGACCGCCAACGCCTCAGGCCCGGATTTTTTCCCTAGTTGCCCGCGTCGAGCGAATAGCCCGCCGATCGGACCGTTCGAATGATGTCGGGACGGTTGCCGACATTGATCGCCTTGCGCAGCCGGCGGATATGGACGTCGACGGTGCGGCTTTCGATGTCGCTGTCATGACCCCAGACCGCATCGAGCAGCCGCTCGCGCGAGAACACCCAGCCGGGATGCTCGAGGAAATGCTTGAGCAGGCGAAATTCGGTCGGGCCGAGCGGTACGACTTCGCCG
Organism: Sphingomonas plantiphila; assembly: GCF_046000505.1. NCBI lineage: Bacteria > Pseudomonadati > Pseudomonadota > Alphaproteobacteria > Sphingomonadales > Sphingomonadaceae > Sphingomonas > Sphingomonas plantiphila. The sequence goes on from NZ_JBELQC010000003.1 coordinate 183,224, forward strand.
CCGCGGCGGACCTTGTGGCCGACCGTGTCCATCTCGATATCGCCATAGGTCAGCGCTTCGCCGGCAAGGGCAGGGCGCACGCGGCGCAGCACCGCGCCGACTCGTGCGACCAGTTCTCGCGGGGAGAAAGGCTTGGTGACGTAGTCGTCGGCGCCGGTCTCGAGCCCGCGCACGCGATCCTCTTCCTCGCCGCGTGCCGTCAGCATGATGATGGGCACGTTCGCCGTCTCGCTCATCCGACGCAGGCGGCGGCACACCTCGATCCCCGACAGGCTCTCGACCATCCAGTCGAGCAGGACGATGTCGGGCGCGCTTTCCTTGGCGAGCAGCAGCGCTTCCTCGCCGTCCGGGGTGTGACGGACGTCGAAGTCCTCACGCTTGAAATGGTAGGTGAGAAGTTCGGCGAGCGCCGCATCATCCTCGACCAGCAGCATCCGGGCGCGGCTCATGTCAGCCCTCCGCCGCGCCGGGCGTCTCGCGCTCGGCCATATAATGGCCGGTCGCGGCGAAATAGACCATCTCTGCGACGTTGGTCGCATGGTCGCCGATGCGCTCGATATTCTTGGCGACGAACAGCAGGTGCGCGACCTCGCTGATCGTGCGCGGGTTTTCGACCATATAGGTCACCAGCGTGCGAAAGATGCTGTCGTAGAAATCGTCGAGCCGATTGTCGCGCTCGCACACCCGGATCGCCGCCTCGGCATCGCGCGCGGAAAAGGCGTCGAGCACGTCGTGGACCATTTCCGAGGCGAGCTGCGCCATCGCCGGGAGCACCGACACCGCGTCGATCCGCTCCTCGCCCTCGATATGGATCTTGGGGACGCGCTTGGCGATGTTCTTAGCATAATCGCCGATGCGCTCGACCACCGCGGCGATCTTGAGCGCGGCGACGACTTCGCGCAGATCGTCCGCCATCGGCGCGCGCAGCGCGATGACGCGGACGGCGAGCTTTTCGACCTCCGCCTCGATCGCGTCGATCGCCTTGTCCTTGTCGCGCACCTCCCGCGCGAGCGCGGTATCGTTGCGCGAGAGCGCCAGCATCGCGTCCCCGATCGCCTGTTCGGCGAGGCCGCCCATCTGCGAGATCAGCGCGCGCAGATGCTTGATGTCCTCGTCGAACGCCTTGACGGTATGTTCGTGGCCGGTCGCCATTATCCGTACCTTCCGGTGATATAGTCCTTGGTGCGCTCCTGCCGGGGCGCGGTGAAGATCTGGTCCGTCTCGCCATATTCGACAAGCGTGCCGAGGTGGAAGAAGGCGGTGCGCTGGCTGACGCGCGCGGCCTGCTGCATGTTATGCGTCACGATCACGATCGCGTATTTGCCGCGCAGCTCGTGGATCAGCTCCTCGATCTTCGCGGTGGCGATGGGGTCGAGCGCCGAGCAGGGCTCGTCCATCAGGATCACTTCGGGATCGACCGCGATGGCGCGCGCGATGCACAGCCGCTGCTGCTGGCCGCCCGACAGCGCGGTGCCGCTGTCCTGCAGCCGGTCCTTCACTTCCTCGAACAGGCCGGCGCGGCGCAGCGATCGCTCGACGATCTGGTCCATGTCGCTCTTGGAGCGCGCCAGCCCGTGAATGCGCGGGCCGTAGGCGACGTTCTCGTAGATCGACTTGGGGAAGGGGTTGGGCTTCTGGAACACCATGCCGACGCGCGCGCGCAGCTGCACCACGTCCATCGACTTATCGTAGATGTCCTCGCCGTCCAGCGTGATCTTGCCCTCGACCCGCGCGCTGGCGACGGTGTCGTTCATGCGGTTGAGCGTGCGCAGGAAGGTCGACTTGCCGCAGCCCGACGGACCGATGAAGGCGGTGACATTGTCCATGTCGACGTCGATCGAGACGTCGTTGATCGCCTGTTTCTCGCCATAGAAGACGTTGACGCCGCGCGCCGCCATCTTGGGGACCGCACCGTTGATCGCCGGTTCGGCGTTGGTCACGGCGGTGTTTGCATAATCGACTTGGGTCATCACCAGCGGGTCTCGAATCGGTTGCGAAGATAGATGGCGACGGCGTTCATCGCGAGGAGGAACACCAGCAGCACGATGATGGCGGCGCTGGTCTTCTCGACGAAGCCGCGACTGACCTGATCGGACCACAGGAAGATCTGCACCGGCAGCACCGTCGCGGGGTCGAATACGCCGCCCGGCGGGGTGACGATGAAGGCGCGCATGCCGATCAGCAGCAGCGGCGCCGTCTCGCCCAGCGCGCGCGCCATGCCGATGATCGTACCGGTGAGGATGCCGGGCAGGGCAAGCGGCAGGACATGGTGGAACACCACCTGGATGCGGCTGGCCCCGATGCCCAGCGCCGCGTCGCGGATCGACGGCGGGACCGCCTTGATCGCGTTGCGCCCGGCAATGACGATCACCGGCATGATCATCAGCGCCAGCGTCATGCCCCCGACCAGCGGCGCCGAACGCGGGAGGTGGAGGAAGTTGAGGAATACCGCGAGCCCGAGCAGGCCGAAGATGATCGACGGGACCGCGGCGAGATTGTTGATCGAGACCTCAATCAGGTCGGTCCAGCGGTTTCGCGGGGCATATTCCTCGAGGTAGATCGCCGAGAACACGCCGATCGGAAACGCGATCAACAGCGTGATCAGCATCGTCAGCAGCGAGCCCTTGAGCGCGCCCCAGATGCCGACCCCGGTCGGATCGGTGGCATCCGACCCGGTCAGGAAATCGATGTTGAAGCCCTGTTTCAGCGTGCCTTCGTCGCGCAGGCGAGCGGCGACCCGGGTCACCGCGGGATCGTTGCCATCGCCCTTCGCGGCGAGCGCGATCGGCGAGGAGGCGGGGACGTCGATCGACGCGCGCCCCTGCAGCAGCTCGGGCCGCGCCTTGAGTTCGTCGCGCACGGTCACCCACGCGCTTTCGGAGATATAGTCGGTGCCGTCAGGCCCGAAAGCCGCGACCGCCGCATTGGCGACGACGTCGTTCAGCCCGGCGCTGGCCAGCGCCAGATCGGCGCCCTTGCCGCGCAGCTGCTCGGGCGTCACCTCGAGCGCGGCGGCCTTGAAGTCGATCGGAAGCGCGATTTCCGCGCGCTGAAACCCGCCAATGCCCTGCCACAGCATCGTGACGAGCAGGAACGCGAGGAAGCCGGCCGAGCCGATGACGGCAGCCAGCCCCCAGAAGCGGAAGCGGCGCTCCTTCGCATAACGCGCGCGAATGCGTTTCTGCATCGCATCGGTCTTCCAGCCGGTCGGGGCCGCACGCGCGGGCTCCTCCGGGCCGGTCGGCAGCTGCGGGACGAGGGTCTCACTCATAGGCTTCGCGATACTTTTTGACGACGCGCAGCGCGACGATGTTGAGGACGAAGGTAATCATGAACAGCGTCAGGCCCAGCGCGAAAGCGGCGAGCGTCTTGGGGCTGTCGAACGCGGTTTCGCCGGTCAGCAGGTCGACGATCTGCTTGGTGACGGTGGTCGCACCCTCGAAGGGGTTGAGCGTGACATTGGCCGCGCCCGACGCCGCCATCACGACGATCATCGTCTCGCCGATCGCGCGGCTGACCGCCAGCAGGATGCCGGCAACCACGCCGGGCAGCGCGGCGGGGATCAGCACGCGCTTGATCGTCTCGCTGGTGGTCGCACCCATGGCGAGCGAGCCGTCGCGCATCGCCGTCGGCACCGCGGCGATCGAATCGTCGGCCATCGACGATACGAACGGAATGATCATGATGCCCATGACGAGGCCCGCCGACAGCGCGCTTTCGGCCGAGGCGAACTGGAACCCCAGCATGACCGCGAAGTCGCGGATCAGTGGCCCGACCGTCAGAGCGGCGAAATAGCCATAGACCACGGTCGGCACGCCGGCGAGGATTTCGAGGATCGGCTTCATCCACGCGCGGAAGCTGCGCGGGGCATATTGGGTGAGGTAGATCGCGCTCATCAGCCCGAACGGGATGGCGATGAGCATCGCGATGACGGCGCCAATGAAGAAGGTGCCCCAGAACAGCGGCAACGCGCCCAGATTCGCGCCGGGATCGTCGGCGCGGATGACCTGCGGGCTCCAGTTCAGGCCGAACAGGAAGTCGGTGATCGGCACGATCGAGAAGAAGCGGACGCTCTCGAAGATCAGCGACAGGAAAATGCCGAGCGTGGTCAGGATCGCGATCAGCGACGCGACCAGCAGCAGCAGCATCACCGCGCGTTCGAACTTGGTGCGCGCACGGAAATCGGGCTTTACCCGGGTGAAGGCCAGCGCGCCGAAGGCGAAGGCGAGGAGCAGCGCGATCGCGGTGCCGATCCAGTTGTAGCGGGCGATCGCCGTCGCATAGGCCGGGGCCAACTGCTCGGAGAGCGGGTAGAAGGCGCCCTGGCTGTTCCCCTGGGCGAGGCTGTAGGCTTCGTTGAGGATCGTTTCGCGTTCGAACCCGAAGCCCGGAAGCTGCGCCGCAGCGGGGGTCGACAGCACCGATTCGGTCACCAGCCCGGGGCTGATATTGGCCCAGACGACGATGAAGATCAGCGCCGGCACCACCGCCCAGGTGGCGACGTACCAGCCATGCTGGCCGGGCAGGCTGTGCAGGCGCCGTGCGGAGGAGGCGCCCGCCATCCGGCTGGCGCGCGCGCGCGCGGTCAGCCAGGCGATCAGCCCGAGGCCGAGGACGAGAAACAGGAGCGCGAAGACGTTCACCGGTCGAAGCCGCCTATCTGGTGACGAGGGGTCGAGCGAAGATGCGCGGGACTATTCAAGATCGCTGCGCTGCATCGCCGTGCCCTGCGCGATGACGTCGCTCGCCTTGGCACGATCCGCGTCCGACGACGCGATCATGCCGCGCTTGGTCAGCGGACCTTCGGGGTCCCACATCTTGATATACTGCGCCAGGAATTCGTTGATCCCCGGCACGGCCTTCAGATGCTGCTTCTTGACATAGATGTACATCGAGCGGGCGCCCGGATACTGGCCCGACGAGATCGCCTCATAGCTCGGCGAGACGCCGTTGATAGGCACGCCCTTCAGGCGACCGGCATTCTCCTCGAGATAGGAATAGCCGAACACGCCGATCGCATTGGGATTAGCCGCCAGCTTCTGAACGATCAGATTGTCGTTCTCGCCCGAGTCGACATAGGCGCCGTCCTCACGCACGCGGGTGCACAGCTCCTTGGCCTTGTCCTTGTCCTGCTTCTCGATCTCCTTGACCTCGGGATACGCTTCTTCGCAGCCGGGATGCATGATCAGCTCGTGCAGCGAATCGCGCGTGCCGCTGGTCGCGGGCGGGCCCATGATCGAGATCGGTACCGCCGGAAGCGCGGGGTTGATGTCCGACCACAGCTTGGCGGTATTGGGCTTGCCCATCGGGTTGGCCGCGAGCGCCTTATAGGCTTCGGCCAGCGTCAGCTGGATCTTCGGGCCGTTAACCGACTCGGCAAAGGCGATGCCATCCTTGCCGACCTGGACTTCCATGATGTCGGTCACGCCGTTGCGCTGGCACAGGTCGAATTCCGACGCGGTCATGCGGCGCGAGGCGTTGGTCATGTCGGGATGCTGCGGGCCGACGCCCGCGCAGAACAGCTTCATGCCGCCGCCGGTGCCGGTCGATTCGATCACCGGGGCCTTGAAGCTGCCCGAGTTGACGAACTGTTCGGCGACCATGGTGGTGAACGGATAGACGGTCGACGAGCCGACGATCTTGATCTGGTCGCGCGACGCCTGGCCGCCGCCTCCACCGCAAGCAGAAAGCGAGAGCGCGGACAGCGCGATCAGGGTGAGGCGGCGCATGTGATGATCCCCAGAATGAAATCGATTCGGCGGGACGACCTATCGGCCCCGCTCGCGCGGCCTCTGTTGCAAATCCGTGACGTTATGATGACACCGACCCAGGAATCGGGTCGGCAACCGGTGCCGTGGGCAGGAGGATGGTGACCGTCGTGCCCTCTCCCACGGTGCTCGCGATGTCGAGGCGGCCCCGGTGGCGTTCGACGATATGCTTGACGATGGCCAGGCCAAGGCCGGTGCCGCCCGCCGCGCGGCTGCGGCTCGAATCGACGCGATAGAAACGCTCGGTGAGGCGGGGCAGGTGTTCGGGCGCGATCCCCTCGCCGACATCGCGCACCGCCAGCCGCACCATCGCGGTGCCGGCACCGCGCAGCCCGACAGTGACCGGATGGCCGGGGCGGCCATATTTCATCGCATTGCCGATGATGTTGTGGAGCAGCTGCGACAGCTGGACCCGGTCGCCGCGCACCGGGGGAACGGCGTCGATGTCGAGCACGATATCGGCGGCGCGAACAGGCGCGAGTGCGGCGATTTCGTCCTTCACCTCGCCGATCAGCCGCGCGAGATCGATCGAATGATCGGGCGCGCGATATTTCTCCGCCTCGATCCGCGACAGCGACATGAGGTCGTCGATCAGCCGCTGCATCCGCCGCGCCTCGGTATCCATCACCTTGAGAAAACGCGAGCGCGTCTCGGGATCGTCGGCGGCATCCTCCAGCGTCTCGATGAAGCCGAGGATCGAGGCGAGCGGGGTGCGCAGCTCGTGGCTGGCATTGGCAACGAAGTCGACGCGGATCCGGTCTGCGGCATGCGCGCCGGTGCGGTCGCTGAGATGCACGATTCGCGTTTCGCGAGACAGGGCGCGGACGCGCATTTCCCAGCGCTGATCACGGGTTCCCAGCCCCACCAGATGGATCGGCGCGCCCGGCGCGCCGTCCTCGGGACTGAGCAGCCGCTCGGCCGCGGCCGGATGGCGGATCGCGACCCGCACATCCTCACCCAGAATATGGTCGCCGAGCAACGCGCGGGCCGCCCCGTTCGCCGCCGCCACGCGCTGCGTATCGACCACCAGCATCGGCTCGAACACCGCTTCGATCGCGTCGGCGATGTCGATGGGTGCGGGCAGGCCGGCCGGTTCGGCGGGGATGCGGGGCGTGTCCTCGGGCGGCGGGGAGGCGATCAGCGCAGCCAGCGCGGCGCCTACCAGCGCGATCGCCCCGGCCTCGGCGCCGGCGGTCAGCCAGGCGGCGATCGCGGTGGCAAGTATGGCGGCAAGGGCAAATAGCGTGCGCGGTTCGGTCAGGCTGGGCATCGGGCCATTCTAAACGATCGTGGCGAACCGGGCGAGCGTCGACGCCGACTCATGTGACGCTTGCGTGCGATTCATGTTTATGAAAGGCACTTGTGCGAGGGAAGGAGCATCATGGCCGACACCACGCCCCCCAAAGGACCGAGCCGGCGCGCGCTGATGCTTGGCGCCGCCAGCGCATCGGCGATCGTCTCGATCAAGCCGGCGCTCGCCCAGAGCGCGGGGTCGGTGCTCAATTGCGAGATCCCGGTTCCCGACGCCGGGCGCGCGGGCAACTATATCGCCGCCGACGGGTCGCTGGTTCCGGCGGGCACGCAGGGTGCGTTTCCGCCCGCAGGTCGGGCGTTCAAGGGGGAAGAGGTCAAGCAGGCGCTGAGCGGCGCGAACTTGCCCGGCACCACCTATGACCAGAGCCGCGCCTACACCAATTACATCCGCCGCCTGCAGCGCGGGACGAGCGGCTTTACCTGCTTCGCATCGCTCCAGATGCCACGCGGGTAATCCCCGCCGTGCGAACTCCCTCAACCGTCACCCCCGCGAAAGCGGGGGCCCATCTCCCGGACCTTTCACGCGACCTACGACTGTCGGTTCGTGGCGCGACGGCAGGAGATAGGTCCCCGCTTTCGCGGGGATGACGATATGGGAACAGCCATACCACGGTATCGCGCCGCGCCCGCCGCGACCCTGCGGGTCGAGCCGCTCGATGCGCTGACCCTGATCTATCACCGCGCGTCGGGCATCACCCATCTCGTAGACTCGCCGGTTCCCGAGCTGCTCGACCTGCTGTCGGGCGATCCGCTGACGCTCGAGCAGGCGCTGGCCGCGCTCGCCGATCGGTTCGATCTGGTCGATCCCGATGCCGGCGCGCTCTCCGCCCGGCTGGACGAGCTGGTCGCGTCGGGTCTGGTGGAGCGCGTGTGATGCGCCATGCCACCATGCTGCGCATCGGCCCGGTCGGTTTCCGCATCGGCAGCGACTGGCGCGCGCCGATCGCCGCGCTTGACGACCTCTATCGCGACTATCCGCAGCCGCAGGATGGAATTCCGGACTTCACCGTACGCCTGTTCGCTGCACGCTTCTGGCGGCGCTGGCTCCGCCCGGCGGTGCATCTGGGGGGCGACTTCGTGATTCCCGAAGCCGCGCCGCTGCCGCTCGCGCAGGGCGTGCTGGCCGCGGAAATGGCGATGAATTTGCAGATGGCGCTGGGGCAGCGGCGCTATCTGCTGCTGCATGCCTCAGCGGTCGAGAAGGACGGGCGCGCGCTGCTGATGACCGGCGAGAGCGGCGCGGGGAAGTCGACGCTGGCCGCATTGCTGATGGCGCGCGGGTGGCGACTGATGGGCGACGAATTCGCGCTGCTCGATCCGGCAACGGGGATGCTGCACGGCTTTCCGCGGCTGATCAGCCTGAAGAACGAAGCGATCGGGGTGATGCAGGGGGCGCTGCCCGATGCGCGCTGGGGGCCGTTGCTCAAGGGAACGCCGAAGGGCGATATCCGCCACCTCGTCCCCGATGCACAGGCGATCGCGGCAATCGACGCGCCGGCGCGGCCCGCGCTGATCCTGTTTCCCGCCTTTGGCCATGCCGTCGCCGAGCGTGCGGTCGAGCCGAGCGAGTGTTTCGTGCGGCTGACCCAGGCATCGACCAACTATGTGACTCTGGGTGAAGCGGGGTTCGATGCGCTGACCGGGCTGGTGCGCGGTGTGCCGGCGCGAGCGATCGATTATCCCGACACGGACGGGGCGATCGCGCTGGTCGAGCGGCTGTGGAGCGAATGGGCGTGAGCGGCGCGCTGGTCGCCCGCGCGTTGCGCGATCCCGCGTCGGTGTCGGCGCTCGATGCCGCGGGCTGGACCGCTTTGCTGTGCGCGGCGCGGGCGGAACAGCTGATCGGCAGCCTGGCGCACCGCGTTGCCGGACTCGAGATCCCCGAGGCGGCGGCGCGGGTATTGGAAGACGCGCGCGCGGCCGCGGAGCAGGGGCGGATGGCGGCGTGGTGGGAAGCGGAGATGGCGCGGCGCGCGCTGGCGCCGTCCGGCATGCCGGTGGTGCTGCTCAAGGGTACTGCCTTCGTCGCGGCAGGATTGTCGGCGGGGCAGGGGCGGCAGATCGGCGATCTCGACATTCTCGTCCCGCGGGAGCGGATCGAGGAGGCGGAGGCACTGCTGCTGGCGGCCGGGTGGGAATGGGTCAAGCCCGATCCCTATGACGACGCCTATTATCGCCGCTGGATGCACGAGCTGCCGCCGCTGATTCATCGCGAACGCGACCGGATGATCGATGTCCACCACACGATCCTGCCGCTGACCGCGCGGGTGACGCCCGACGCGGCGGCGCTGATCGCCGGCGCGGTGCCGCTAGGGAATGGCCTGTCGGTGCTGCCCCCCGAGGGGATGATCGTCCATGGCGCCGCGCATTTGTTCGCCGATGGCGATCTGCAGGGCGGCTTGCGCAATCTGTGGGACATCCACTGCCTCTTCAGCGAGTTCGGCGAGGATGGATTCGATCTCAAGCTGGCTGCCTGCGCGGCGCGGCACGGGCTGACGCGCGAGGTAGAACGGGCGGTGCGGCTGGCGGCGCATCTGTTTGGCGCGGGCGCGCGGCTGAGCCTTGCGGATCGCCCCTATATTCGCCGCCTGCTAGCCCGCGACGGGTGGGGGCAGCAGACGCGCAAGCTGACCGAATTCGCCTTTTACCTGCGCGGCCACTGGCTGCGGATGCCGCCGCTTATGCTGGCGAAGCATCTCTGGACGAAGTGGCGGAAAGGCTATCGCCCAGCCGGATGAGCGCCGGAACGAGTTCGTCATAGCCGTCGATCACCGCGTCCGCGCCGAGTTCCTCGACCGGCTGCATCAGGAAGCCGAAGCTGACCGCGATGCTGGGGATGCCGGCATTCTTCGCTGCCAGGATGTCGTAGATCGAATCGCCGACGAACGCCGCGCGCCCGCCGCCGCAGCGGCGCACCATCTCGTTAATCGGTTCGGGCGAGGGCTTCGAATTGCCGCGTCCCATCGTGTCGCCGCCGATCACGCAGGCAAAGCGGTGCGCCAGCGCGACTTCGCTTACCAGCTTCACCGCGAACCGTTCGAATTTGTTGGTGACGATCGCGACCTTGACCCCGCGCGCCTCGAGATCGTCGAGCGCCTCGCTCAGCCCGGCGAAGGGCACGGTGCCGCGCGACAGGTTGTCGCCATAATATTCGAGCAGCGCCGGGTAGGCCTTCGCCATCACCGCATCGTCATAGCCGCCCGATTCCTCCAACCCCTGTTTGAGCATGTTCTTCGCGCCGCCGCCGATCATCGACTTGATCCGGTCCGGGGCGAGCGTCGGGCGGTCGACCAGCGCCAGCGCATGGTTGGTCGCGGCGAGCAGGTCGGCGCTGGTGTCGAGCAACGTGCCGTCGAGGTCGAACCCGACGATGTCGAAAGGGAAATCGGGCATCGCCGGTCAAATGCCTGTACCACTATGGAAATTGCAACATGTTCATGGCAGTGCGCCCGCCGAGGGGAGTATTGCACCAATGACGACGCGCCCGATCGCCGCGATCATCCTTGCCGCCGGAAGCGGGACGCGGATGAAGTCCGACATGCACAAGGTGCTGCACCCGATCGCCGGCAAGCCGATGCTGCTGCACCTGACCGATACGGTGGCGGGTCTGTCGCCCGAACGCACCGTGGTGGTGGTCGGTGCGCGGCGCGAACAGGTCGAAGCGGCAGTTGCGCCCCGCGGCGTCGCGACCGCGCACCAGGCAGAGCAATTGGGCACCGGCCATGCGGTCGCGCAGGCGCAGACGGCGCTGGACGGGTTCGATGGCGATGTGCTGATCCTCTATGGCGATGTTCCGCTAGTGAGCGCGGAGACGATGCGTCGCATGGTCGACCGGCTGCACGGCGCGGATGCGCCGGCGGCGGTCGTGCTCGGCTTCCGTCCTGCCGACCCGGGCGCCTATGGGCGGGTGATCGCGGACGCGGACGGCCGGATCGCGAAGATGGTCGAATATAAGGACGCCTCGCCCGACGAGCGCGCCGAAACCCTGTGCAATTCGGGGCTGATGGCGGTGCGGTCGGGCGACCTGTTTGACCTCCTGGCGCGGGTCGGCAACGACAATGCCGCGGGTGAATATTATCTGCCCGACATCGTGATGCTTGCCGCGCAGGACGGGCGCGCTTCGGCGGTGATCGAGACGGGCGCGGTCGAAGTGGCCGGAGTCAACAGCCGCGCCGAACTGGCGGCGCTGGAGGCGCAGTGGCAGGCGGCGCGACGGGCGCAGGCAATGGCGGACGGCGTCACGCTGATCGCCCCGGAGACAGTGTGGTTCGCGCACGACACCGTGCTGGGGCGCGACGTGACGGTCGAGCCGAACGTCGTGTTCGGCCCCGGCGTCCGCGTGGCGGACCGCGTCATGATCCGCGCTTTCTGTCACATCGAGGGTGCGGAAATCGCGAGCGGTGCCGAGGTCGGGCCCTATGCGCGTCTGCGCCCCGGCACCGAGCTGGGCGAGCAGAGCAAGGTCGGCAATTTCGTCGAGATCAAGAAGTCGGTGCTGGGCAAGGGCGCGAAGGCCAATCACCTCAGCTATCTGGGCGATGCGCAGGTGGGTGAGGGCGCGAACATCGGCGCGGGCACGATCACCTGCAACTATGACGGCTTTTTCAAATATCCGACCGTGATCGGCGCCGGTGCGTTCATCGGATCGAACAGCGCGCTCGTCGCGCCCGTCAGCATCGGTGACGGCGCGATCGTTGGGGCGGGGAGCGTCGTCACCAAGGATGTCGAGATCGACGCTCTCGCGCTGGTTCGTCCCGAACAGACCTCGCGCGCAGGCTGGGCCAAACGGTTCCGAGCGGCGATGCGTGCACGAAAGGCAGCGAAATGAGCGACATCTACGCCGGAAAGCCGTTCCTGCGGCTGCTCGACAGCTATGTGCTCGACGCGATCGGCGAGCTGGATGCGGAGAGCGACGCAAAGCTGACCTCGATGGAGCCGAAGTTCCGCGAGCTTTTCGGCACGACCGGCGACTGGCGCTCGATGGTCGAGCAGCGCATGCGCTTTCCCGACGGCATGGCGGGCGCCATCAACGAAGTCTGGACCAAGGGGCGGACGAAGTTCATCACCGCCAATGGGCACGAGCCCGACCCCGTAGAATTTACGCGAACGTTCGTTGATACACACTTCCCGCATTGACATGATATCATGATATGATATCAATATATCAATGACCCGCATCCTTGCCGATTTGCCTGATGAGGACATCAAATGGCTAGACCAGCGCGCTGCCGAGCTGGGCAAGTCACGCGCGTCGGTGCTGCGGGAGGCCGTTTCCGCTTATCGCGCCGATGACGTCAGGGATGGAATCGAGCGGTATTTCGGCATCTGGAAAGGTCGTACCGATATCGGCGATGCGGTCGACTGGCAGCGACGATTGCGTGCCGAGAACACGCGCCCTTGGGACGCGGATTACTGGGAAGTTCGCGCCGAATTTCCCGACCTGTTCGACGAGGCGGATGACCGCGAAGCCGAACGGTACCGCAAGTGAGCGAAGCTGTCTTCGACTCCAACATTCTGATCGATACACTCAATGACGTCGCCGAAGCCCAGGCGGAGTTGCTGCGATACAAGCGTCGGTACATCAGCCGAATGACATGGATCGAAGTGCTTACGGGCGCCCTGCCCGATGACGGCGATCGCGCCGAAGGTTTCATGCGCCACTTCACCGTGATCGAAGTGAACGAGGAAATTGGCCGTCGTGCCGCCGTGCTACGATCCGAACGCAAGCGGCTGAAGCTTACGGACTCGATCATCTTGGCGTCGGCTCAGATCTCGGGCCGGATCCTCGTCACCCGCAATACGAAGGATTTTCCGGCGAACATGCCGGGCATCCGCGTCCCCTATACCCTCTAGCGTCGAGAGCAGACCATGTGTGGAATCGTTGGAATTCTGGGCCGCGAAGATGTCGCCGACCGCCTGCTCGATGGTCTCAAGCGGCTCGAATATCGCGGCTATGACTCGGCGGGGATCGCGACGATCGTCGATGGCGGCATTCAGCGCCGTCGTGCCTCGGGCAAGCTGGTCAATCTGGGCAAGGTTCTCGCCGAAAGCCCGCTGCCCGGCACGGTCGGTATCGCCCATACCCGCTGGGCGACGCATGGCGGTCCCACCACCAACAACGCCCATCCGCATGCGACCGGTGAGGTCGCGCTGGTCCACAACGGCATCATCGAGAATTTCAAGCCGCTGCGCGAGGAACTGCTGGCACGCGGCCGCACGTTCGAAAGCGAGACCGATACCGAGATCGTCGCGCATCTGGTGAGCGAACAGGTCGAGGCCGGGCTCGATCCGGTCGCGGCGGTCAAGGCGGTGCTGCCGCGCCTCCATGGTGCCTTCGCGCTCGCGATCCTGTTTCGCAGCCATCCCGACATGCTGATCGGTGCGCGGCTCGGCTCGCCGCTGGTCGTCGGCTATGGCGAGGACGAGACCTATCTCGGCTCCGACGCGCTCGCGCTCGCGCCGCTGACGCAGCGCATCTCCTATCTGGAGGAAGGCGACTGGGTCGTGCTCACCCGCGAGGGCGCGCAAGTTTATGACATCGAGAACAATCCGGTCGAGCGGCCGATCGTCAACTCGGGCGCATCGGGCCAGCTGATCGACAAGGGCAACCATCGCCACTTCATGGCGAAGGAAATCTACGAACAGCCGATCGTCGTGGCGCAGACGCTGCGCGGCTATCTCCAGCGGCTCGAGGAGGAAGTGACGCTTCCGATTCCCGAATTCGACCTGTCCGCCATTCGCCGCGTCACCATCGTTGCGTGCGGGACGAGCTACTATGCCGGCATGGTCGCCAAATACTGGTTCGAACAGTTCGCGCGCGTCGCGGTCGATATCGATGTCGCCAGCGAATTCCGCTACCGCGCGCCGGTGATGGAGCCGGGTGGCCTGATGATCGTCATCAGCCAGTCGGGCGAGACCGCCGACACGCTCGCCGCGCTGCGCCACGCCAAGGTCGAGGGACAGACGATCGCCGCGGTGGTCAACGTGCCGACCAGCACGATGGCGCGCGAGGCGGACCTGCTGCTCCCCACCCATGCCGGGCCGGAGATCGGCGTCGCATCGACCAAGGCATTCACCTGCCAGCTCGCGGTGCTCGCCGCGCTCGCCGCCAATCTCGCCAAGGCCAAGGGCCGGATGACGCGCGACGAGGAGAAGGAGATCGTCCTCCATCTCGCGGAAGCCCCGGCAGCGCTCAACGATGCGCTCAGCCGTGACGAGGCGATCGAGGCGATGGCCGGCGCCGTCGCCGGTGCGCGCGACGTCCTCTATCTCGGCCGCGGCACCGACTATCCGCTGGCGATGGAGGGCGCGCTGAAGCTCAAGGAGATCAGCTATATCCATGCCGAGGGTTATGCCGCGGGCGAGATGAAGCACGGGCCGATCGCGCTGATCGACGAGAACGTGCCCGTCATCGTCATCGCGCCGAGCGGTCCCTTGTTCGAGAAGACTGTCAGCAACATGCAGGAAGTGCAGGCGCGCGGCGGCAAGGTGGTGCTGATCTCGGACGCCGAGGGGATCGCGGCGGCGGGCGACAATTGCCTCGCGACGATCAAGATGCCCCGGGTCCACCCGCTGATCGCACCGATCGTCTATGCCGTGCCGGTGCAGCTTCTCGCCTATCATGTCGCGGTGGCGAAGGGCACCGATGTCGATCAGCCGCGCAACCTCGCCAAATCGGTCACGGTGGAATAGACTCCCGGCCAATGCCCCGCGCTTGACCGGTCGCCCGTGGCGGGCGAGGCGGGTGCATGGCGATTGGAGACTGATGTGACCGCGTATCTCATTTCCCTGGCCGCTGCGCTCGCCGCGGCTCCCGTCCAGGACAAGGCCCCGGATCGGACGGCGCAGGACGACACCCAGGTCATCGTCATCACCGGCCAGGTCGACAGCGCCCGCAAGGAATATGAAGCGTGCCTAGCGCGCAAATGCCCGCCGCTGGAGGACATGGCGGCATCGCTGCGCTACGCCGAGGCGCTGTTCGTCGAGGGCGAGTATCAGGACGCCCGCGGCGTGCTACGCGGTGCGACGGGACGCAATCGCAGCCATGCGCAGGCACATCCGCGCGAGGTGTCGGCCCTCTATCGCGCCGCATCGCGCATCGCCGCGCATCTGGGCGAAGGCCAGGAATATGAGCGGCGCGCCCATGGCATGGTTCGCGCGCTCAAGGCCGGGCTGCCCGAAGCCGCCCCCGAAGTTCTGCTCGCACAGATCGAGGTCGCGCGGACACAGACCAGCCTTGGAAATATTCCGGCCGCCATCGCGGTGCTCGAGGCGGCGCATAACGTCGCCGAGCGTTCGGGCCAGAAGGCGGTGCAGGGGATCGCGGCCGTTCGGCTCGCCGCGCTGGTCCACCTGCGCGGTGGGCGAAGCGATGCGCGCAAATTGCTGGCGCCGCTCCTCGAATGGGATGAGCCGGCGATGTCCCAGATCCGCCTCGCCGCCCGTATTCTCTCGGCGCGGTTCGATCGCGCCGAGGGCAAGCCCGACAATGTCGATGCGCTGATCGCGACGCTGCGCACTCAGCCGGGGCAGGCGCCGATGCTGCTCAAGATGGAGCCGCTCGACATCGAATGGTACGATCCGCGCACCGCGCGCCAGGCGGTCGGCGAGGCGACGACGGTCAAGGTCGAGCATTGGAACGAGCCCAAGGTCGACAAGCGCTGGGCGGACATCGGCTTCTGGGTGCGCCCGGACGGAAGCGTCGACGATATCGAGGTGCTGCGCGACAGCAATGCGTCGAAGGACTGGATCGATCCGGTGATCGCGCAGGTCAAGAGCCGTGTCTATGCCAAGTCCAGCGCGGCAGACGGGCCGGGGACGTACCGCGTCGAGCGCTTTACCCTGACCGCGCTCTGGGGCACCGTCACCGGAACCCATCGTCGCGTGCGCGAGCCCCGCTTCCGGGTCGAGCGACTCGACATGACTGCGGAACCTGCACCGTCGAAGGACAATGGGGGCTAGCGGGCGACTTGCCCGTCGCGGTTATTCGGGCCATAGTTTCCGCGAGCGATTAGCGCCGTTTCGGCGCCAATTCGGAGGGCCGAGTGAATCTGATCCCCGACGTCGCGCTGGCGGATAATACCAGCCAGCGATTGCCCTGCGTCGTCATTCTGGACGGTTCCTCCTCGATGGCGGAGGGCGGCGCGATCGAAGCGTTGAACGAAGGACTCCGGCTGCTCGAATCCGATCTCAAGGCCGACGATGTCGCGCGACAGCGCGTGCGCATCCTGGTGTTGCGGATCGGCGCTCCCAACGATGTTCAGGTGGTGACCGACTGGGTCGACGCGATCGATTTCGAGGCGCCGGAGATCGAGGCGAATGGGACCACCCCGCTCGGCCTCGCGGTGCATCGCGCGCTCGACGAGATCGAGGCCGAGAAGGAGCGCTATCGCGACAACGGTATTCCCTATAACCGGCCGTGGCTGTTCATCCTCACAGATGGTGAGCCGACCGACCTGGGCTGGGAACGCGCGGCCGCCGAATGTTGTGCCGCCGAAGAGGCAGGGCGCGTCAGCGTGTTCGGTGTGGGGGTCGGCGACGCGGGTCTCGACAAGCTTGCGCGCTTTTCCACCCGCCAGCCGCTCCGGCTCAAGGGTCTCGCCTTTCGCGAATTCTTCCTTTGGCTCAGCCGCAGCGCGCGGGTGGGGTCGCAGGCGGCACCGTCTGACGCGATCCAGATGGCCGCTCCGTCCGACTGGGCGGTGGTTCCAGGACGGGGCTGAGCGCGGCCGATGAAACCGCACTGGCGATTTGTCGGAACGTCAGTAGCGGGGCCCAGCCATGCCGCCGCGGGCCAGCCATGCCAGGACAGCCATCGCATCAAGACCACCGCGAACGGCGCATTGATCGCGGTCGTCTCCGACGGAGCGGGGTCGGCGCTATATGGCGGTGAAGGCGCAGCGACGATTTGCAAGCGCGTGATCGCGCATCTGGAGCCGGCGCTGGACTGGGGGCTGATGTGCCGCAGCCCGTTCGGCCAGCTGGCATCGGCTTGTCGCGCCGTCCGCGACGCGGTGATCGACGCGCGGATGCATCTCGCCATGGCAGCGCAGGATCGCGGCGTGGGGATCAATCACTTTCACGCCACGCTGGTCGGCGTCGCGCTGGTGCCTGGACGAGGGGGATTGTCCTTTCATATCGGTGACGGTGCTGCGCTCGCGCTTGCCGACGATTGGCGCTGGCGATTGTCGGCGCCTGCCAATGGCGAATATGCCGACACCACCTATTTCTTCACCGAGCCCGACTGGCGCACGCATCTGCGGTTCGCGCGGATCGATCCGGGGTTCGAAACGGTGTTCGTGATGACCGACGGCGTCACCGATATCGCGCTTCAGCGGCGCGGCGGCGCGAGCGAGCCGCATCGGCCGTTCTTCGAGCCCATCGCCCGGTTCCTGGCGGATGCGAGTTCCGAGGATGGCGAGCGCGCCTTGCACGCGACGCTCGACAGCCCTGCCGTGCGCAGCCGCACCACCGACGACAAGACGCTGGTCTGGGCCAGCATGCGCGCGGGATGAGCGGCGTCACCTTCTTCGCGGGACAGGACCCCGGCGCGCGTCGCATCCGGCTCGGCGAGCGGCTGGGAGAGGGCGCTGCCGGCACTGTCCACACCGTGCGCGGGCAAAAGGGCGTGGCGGCCAAAATCTATCATCCGGGCAAGGGCCTCGACGGGCTCGAGCGCAAGATCGACGCGATGCTCGCGCGCGCGCCCAAACTGCCCCCCGTCGATCACGAGGGGGTCGCCTATCCCCAGATCGCATGGCCTCAGGGCAAGCTCTATGACGGGCGGGGGAAGTTCGCCGGCTTCCTGATGCCCGAAATCGATTTTTCGCGCTCGACCAGCCTGGTGAACCTGCTCCAGCGGTCGAGCCGCCGGGCGGAGGGGCTGTCCGACTATTATGGCTATCGCGTCCTGGTCGCGCGCAATCTCGCATCGGTGTTCGCCCAGCTCCACGGCGCTGGGCATCACATGATCGACATGAAGCCAGCCAATCTGCGCTTCTACCCGGCGCTCAGCTGGATGGCGGTGGTCGATGCCGACGGGTTCAGCATCGCCGGCCGCAGCCGCCGCCTGCCCGCCGATCAGGTCAGCGACGAATATATCGCGCCCGAAAGCTGGCGGCGAAAGCCGGCCGAGCTTGGCGAACCGCAGGATCTGTTCGGGCTGGCGGTCATCATCTTTCAGCTGCTCAACAACGGCCTCCACCCGTTCGCCGGGAGCGGCGACGCGAGCCAGGCGAGCGACCTGCAAAGTCGCGTGCTCGCCGGGCTGTACGGCTATGGCCTGACACGCGTCGACGGCGCGCGTCCGGGCGCTGCGAGCATTCACAAGACGTTTCGCCGGTCGACGCGCATGTTGTTCGACCGCGCCTTCACCACGACCGACGATCGCCCGAGCGCGGCCGAATGGCGCGATCATCTCGACGGGCTCGTGGGGATGCTGATCCCGTGCGAAGCGAAGCCGCTCGAGCATGCGCATTTCGGCGGCGGCTGCGGCTTTTGCGCCCATGAAGCGCGGTTGCTGTCGGCAGCGGCCACCCATCGCGAGCGCGAGCGGCGGCGCGCCAGCGCGCGGGCGGCCGCCCGGCGCCCGGTGCCGCTGCACGGTTCGGGAACTCCCGGTGCGCCGTGGCCGGGCGCCGTCCGGCGGGGCGGCGGAGCGAGCGCCGCCCCGTGGGGGTCGCATCCCGGCACCGCAGCGGGATCGGCGACACCCCGTCCGGGTTCGCGGGTGGCCGCCCTGGTCTCGATCCTGCTTCCTCTCATGGCGCTCAGCGGAGTGATCGGCGGTGCGGCAAGCTTTTCGCGGGACAATCGCGGCGCGAACGTGGAGTCGCTGGACGACGCGTTCGCTATGGAATCGAGCGACATCCTATCGACCGCGCCCGTATCGCTGGAGGCGAGCGAAGGCGAGGCGGCCGTCGCGTCTGACGGATGCGCATCGCTGTCGGGGTGGATCGAAAGACGCCTGTGCGAACGGCCCCAGCTCGCGGCTGCCGAACGACAGGTCAGCGCTCAGTTCGATCGCGCCGCAGCGCGCCGTAGCGGCTGGTCGCGACGTGCGCTCACCGACGAGCATCTGCGCTGGCTCGAACAGCAGGGGCGGTGCGTGCTGATGCCGGACCCCGATCCCTGTCTCGCGAAAAGCTACGCCGAGCGCCTGGCCGTTCTGCAGGAGCGCGAAGCAAGCTGAGTCGAAACGGGTCGGCGCGGCGCTGGAGCGGGTGAAGGGAATCGAACCCTCGTCGTAAGCTTGGGAAGCTTCTGCTCTACCATTGAGCTACACCCGCATTTCAAGCGCCTGACGCCTGATGCCGCAGGCCCGTGCGGGCGTCTGACAGCGACGGCTCGATTGCCACCAAAGCCGCAGATGGTCAACGCACATGTTCGAGCCGAGCACAACCGGGCTCGATCGAGCGCAACCCTAGTCGTCGGTTGGCCTCATCGCGGCGTTTCGTCACGCAGGCGGCGAGGCGGAGTTCGATCCCTCACCCCGCCGTCGTACGATCGTGGCGACCTCGGCGTCGTGATCGGTCCCCCATTCGCAGAGCGGCGCGAGGCGCAGAGCCAGGCTTTGACCGAAATCGGTCAGTTCATATTCGACATGCGGCGGAACGGTCCGGAAATCGATACGGCGAATGACGCCGTCGTCGGTCAGTTCCTTCAAATGCTGGATCAGCATCTTTTCGGTGACGTTGGTAACCAGCCGGCGGAGTTGACCGGTGCGCTTCGGGCCCTCGGCGAGGTGGTACACGATCAGTGGCTTCCACTTTCCGCCAAGGATAGCGAGCACCGCTTCCAGGCCACATCGGAAGTTTCGCCCCGTCATGAAGTCTCCGAAATCCGACACTTACAAAATAGTCTGTACTGTAATTCAAGTCTGCCTCTGCTTACGTCGGTTCGAGGGCGATGTCCACGAACCGCGGCGTAACCGCGCCGCATCACTCTCAACGAGCGGAAGAAAGATTTCATGCCAAAGATCCTCGTCACGGGCGCGACCGGCAACATCGGCCGCCTGACCCTCGAACATCTTCTGAAGCGGGTATCCGCCACCGATATCGTCGGGCTTGCGCGCGATCCGGGGAGAGCAGCGGATCTCGCTGCCAAGGGAATTGAGGTGCGCCGAGGCGACTATTTCGATTCCGAGGGGCTCGTGCGCGCCTTCGACGGAATCGAAAGGATCATGCTCGTCTCGACCACGGCCTTTACCGATCGCAATGTGCAGCACGAAAACGTCATCGACGCGGCGAAACAGGCCGGTGTCCGGCACATCGTCTACATGCCGATCATCCGCAATGGCGGATCGACCTTCCGCCTGCCGCAGGTCACCGAGGAGGATCGGTTCGTCGAGGAAAGGCTGCAGAACTCGGGCCTCGATCACACATTTGTCCGTCATCCCCCATTCCTGGAGAATTTGGAGACCTATATCGGTGGCAATCCCCTGGAGAAAGGCGTGCGCACGCCCGAAGGGTCGGGCAGAGCAGGATATGCCAGCCGTAACGATCTGGCCGAGGCGCAGGCGGTCGTGCTGAGCGAACGCGGCCATGAGGGAAAGGATTACGCGTTGTACGGTGACCCGGCGGTCTCCTTTCGCGACATCGCGCAGATCCTGTCGGATGTCAGTGGCAAGCCGATCCCGCTCAGAACGGTTTCGGATCGCGACTATATCGCCAATCTCATGGAAGCAGGCCTGCCCGAGCCTGCCGCCAGCTTTGTCCGGCTCTGGGTCAAGGGCGTTGCCGCTGGCGAATGGGACGGCCAGACGGGCGATCTCGAGCGACTCCTCGGTCGCAAGCCGATGACCCCGGTCGAATATCTGCGCGCCCGCTATGCCGACCGCGAAACCTGACCTGCGGGGATCTGTTCGGATTCGCGATGTCGCGCGGGACGTGTGGAGCAGCCCTCACCCGCCGACCATGGCCCAACAGTGAAAGGAAAAGCGATGAAAGTCCTGAGATTCGAACCCGCCGATGCCATGTTCGAGCGCTCGCCCGGACAGGATGCCGATATTTTCGCCGCGAACCTGGCGGATCAACGGCAAGGGGGCCCGGTCACCGTCGGATATGGCAAATACGGCCCCGACCAGGTCCTGGAGACCGATATCGTCGTCGACGATGTGATGGTGGTGCTGGAGGGGCGGATTTCGGTCGAATCCGGTGGCGAGACCCTGACCGCTGGACCCGGCGAGATCATCTACATGCCCAAGGGGAACGCCGTGAAAATCCGCTCGCATGCGCACGGGGCTCTGACCGCCTATGTGACCTACCCCCACTGGTCGGAGGCGGAGTAGCAGCGCGCGGAACCCGCGCGGCGCCACCCTCCCGGCCAAGCGCAGCGGTCAATCGATGGTGCGCGCCAGTTCGCGATTGAGCCACAGTGCGACCAGCGTGCCGACCGCGCCGGAGAGCAGATAGGCGCCCGCCGCCAGCAGGCCGAACTGCGCGGACAGCCACAGCGCCGCCAGCGGTGCGAAGCCGGCGCCGAACAGCCAGGCGAGGTCGGACGTGAGCGACGATCCGGTATAGCGATGGCGCTGATGAAAGCTGGCCGACAGCGCGCCCGACGACTGGCCGAACGATAGGCCGAGCAGGACGAAGCCGAGCAGCATGAACGCCGCCTCGCCCGCTTCGCCCATTTCCAGCAATTGCGGCGCGAACCCGCTGAACGCCGCGATCGCGGCGGCGGTGGCGGCCAGGACGGTGCGACGTCCGACCCGGTCGGCGAGATATCCCGACGCGACGATAGCGCCGACGCCGAGCGCTGCGGCGACCGCCTCGATCACGAGAAATCGGACCGGCGATTCCTCTGTGTACAGGAACACCCAGGACAGCGGGAACACCGTGACCATGTGAAACATCGCGAAGCTGGCGAGCGGAGCGAAGGCGCCGAGGATGATCGTGCGCCATTCGGAGCGCATGGTGTCCAGCAGGGGCGCCGGCTGCAGCGCGCGGTTTTCGAACAATTCGGCATATTCGGGCGTCACGACGATGCGCAGTCGCGCGAACAGCGCCACCACGTTGATCGCGAACGCGACGAAAAACGGGTAGCGCCAGCCCCAGGACAGGAAGTCCTGCGCCGGCAGCACCGCGATCAGGAACATGAACAGCAGGCTGGCGACGATCAGGCCGAGCGGCGCGCCGAGCTGCGGGATCATCGCATACCAGCCGCGCTTGCCCTTGGGGGCGTTGAGCGCGAGCAGCGATGCGAGCCCGTCCCACGACCCGCCCAGCGCAACGCCCTGCCCCATGCGGAACAACGCGAGCAGCAACGCCGAGCCAATGCCGATCGTCTCATAGCCGGGCAGGAACGCGATCGCCGCGGTCGACCCGCCGAGCAGGAACAGCGCGATGGTTAGCTTGGCGCCGCGACCATAAGCGCGGTCGATCGCGGTGAAGATCAGCGTGCCGACCGGCCGCGCCATGAAGGCGAGCGCGAAGATCGCGAAGGACCATAGCGTCCCCTGCAGCGGGTCGAGGTGCGGAAACACCAGCGCCGGGAAGACCAGCACAGACGCGATGGCATAGACGAAGAAATCGAAGAATTCGGACGTCCGTCCGACGATGACGCCGATCGCGATCTCGCCCGGATCGATCTTGTGATCGCTCGCCGCGCCATCGGTATTGACCGCGCGCGCATCGCGCTCGGCTTCGGTCGTCGGGACGGTTTCGGCGGTCATTCGGCGTTCCTGCATCTGCGTCGGACGGGGAGAGCGACCTTCCCGCACGCTCAACGCACTGCACCCTAATCGCGTAACGGGGGATTGGACAAAATGTCCAATGGGCCAGCGCCATCCCGCGGCCTAGGCGGAACCATGGCCAAGAACCTGCCCACAGATCGCCTTCGCCTCCGGCCCTTGATCGCCCTTGCCCTGTTGCCACTGCTCGGCGGGTGCGGTCTCGTGGTGCTCGACCCGGCGGGGGAGGTGGCGCGCCAGCAGGGCAATCTGGTGATGATCTCGACCGCGCTGATGCTGTTGATCATCCTCCCGGTGATGGCGCTGACGGTGTTCTTCGCATGGCGGTATCGCGCGTCGAACACGGAAGCGACCTACAAGCCCGACTGGGACCATTCGACCCAGCTCGAACTGGTGATCTGGGCCGCACCGCTGCTCATCATCATTTGTCTCGGCGCGCTGACATGGGTCGGCACGCACCTGCTCGACCCCTATCGCCCGCTGGCCGCGCCCAAGGCCGAGGCCCCCGGTGCGCCGGTGCCGGATGCCGAGAAGCCGCTGGAGGTCCAGGTCGTCGCGCTCGACTGGAAATGGCTGTTCATCTATCCCGAACAGGGGATTGCGACGGTCAACGAATTCGCCGCTCCCGTGGATCGCCCGATCCGTTTCCGCATCGCCTCCTCTTCGGTGATGAACAGCTTCTACATCCCCGCGCTCGCCGGCCAGATTTATGCGATGCCGGGCATGGAAACGAAGCTGCACGGCGTGTTCAATCAGACCGGTGCGTTCACCGGCTTCTCCGCCAATTACTCGGGCGCGGGATTCTCGAACATGCGCTTCGCCGCGAAGAGCCTGGAGCGGGATGCGTTCGACGCCTGGGTCGCACAGGCGAAGGGGCAGGGGACGCCGCTCGATCGCGCGACCTATCTCAAGCTCGAAAAGCCGAGCGAGAAGGAGCCGGTGCGCCGCTTCGCGCAGGTCGAGCCGAACCTGTTCGAGCAGGTCGTCAACCTGTGCGTCGAGCCGGGCAAGATGTGCATGCACGACATGATGGCGATCGACGCACGCGGCGGGATGGGGCGCGATGGCATCTACAACGTCCGCGATCTCGCCTATGACAAGTTCGCCGCGCGCGGCACGCTACCCACCCTCGATACCCGCTATGTCGCCGCGATCTGTACCACGCCGATGGTGCCGGCGATCGCGCCCGATCCCAAGCCGATCGACAGCGCCCCGCTGACCGGCGCGGGCCTGTCGCGCGTGCGTCAGTCCACGCCGTCGCGCACCGCCATGTCCGACCTTCCCGCCCTTCCCGAAAGCTGAAGCCCCGTGTCCGATCTCACCGCGCATCCCGCCCCGTCGGTCGATCCGATCTTCGGCCGCCTGTCGCTCGACGCGATCCCGATTCACGAGCCGATCCTGATCGTCACCTTTGCGGTGGTCGCGCTCGGCGGCCTCGCCATGCTGGCGCTGCTTACCAAATACCGCCTGTGGGGCTATCTCTGGAAAGAGTGGTTCACCAGCGTCGACCACAAGAAGATCGGGATCATGTACATGATCCTGGGCCTCGTCATGTTCCTGCGCGGCTTTGCCGATGCGATCATGATGCGGCTGCAGCAGGCGATGGCGTTCGGCGGGTCCGAGGGGTATCTCAACGCCCACCACTACGACCAGATCTTCACCGCCCATGGCGTGATCATGATCTTCTTCGTGGCGATGCCGTTCATCACCGGCCTGATGAACTATGTTGTCCCGTTGCAGATCGGCGCGCGCGACGTCAGCTTCCCGTTCCTTAACAATTTCAGCTTCTGGATGACCACGGCGGGCGCGGTGCTGTGCATGATCTCGCTGTTCATCGGTGAGTTCGCGCAGACCGGCTGGCTCGCCTATCCGCCGCTGTCTGGGATCGCCTACAGCCCCAATGTCGGCGTCGACTATTATATCTGGTCGCTGCAGATCGCGGGTGTCGGCACGACATTGTCCGGCATCAACCTGATCGTCACCATCCTGAAGCTGCGCGCGCCGGGGATGGGTCTGATGAAGATGCCGGTGTTCACCTGGACGTCGCTGTGCGCCAACATCCTGATCGTCGCCAGCTTCCCGGTGCTGACCGCCGTGCTCGCGCTGCTCGGGCTCGACCGCTACGCCGGGACCAACTTCTTCACGAACGACTTCGGCGGATCGTCGATGATGTATGTGAACCTGATCTGGATCTGGGGCCATCCTGAGGTCTACATCCTGATCCTGCCGCTGTTCGGCGTGTTCAGCGAAGTGACCTCGACCTTCTCCGGCAAGCGGCTCTTCGGCTATACCTCGATGGTCTACGCCACGGTGGTCATCACCATCCTGAGCTACATCGTCTGGCTCCACCATTTCTTCACCATGGGCTCGGGCGCCAGCGTCAACAGCTTCTTCGGCATCACCACCATGGTGATCTCGATCCCCACGGGGGCGAAGCTCTTCAACTGGCTGTTCACCATGTATCGCGGGCGCATCCGCTTCGAGCTGCCGATGATGTGGACCATCGCCTTCATGCTGACTTTCGTCGTGGGGGGCATGACCGGTGTGCTGCTCGCGGTGCCGCCGGCCGATTTCGTGCTCCACAATTCGCTGTTTCTGATCGCGCACTTCCACAACGTCATCATCGGCGGCGTGCTGTTCGGCCTGTTCGCCGCGATCAATTACTGGTGGCCCAAGGCGTTCGGGTTCAAGCTCGACAAGAAATGGGGCCTCGTCTCCTTCTGGTGCTGGGTGGTCGGCTTCTGGCTCGCCTTCATGCCGCTCTACATTCTCGGCTTGATGGGGGTGACGCGGCGGATGCGGGTGTTCGATGATCCCTCGCTGCAGATCTGGTTTGTCATCGCCGGCATCGGCGCGGCGGTGATCGCGGTCGGCATTGCGGCGATGCTGGTCCAGTTCGCGGTCAGCATCTGGAAGCGTGAGGAATTGAAGGAGGAAAGCGGGGATCCCTGGGGCGGCCGCACGCTCGAATGGGCGACCAGCTCGCCCCCGCCCGAATATAACTTCGCCTTCACCCCGCGCATCCACGACCTCGACGCGTGGTACGACATGAAGAACCGCAACGCCGGACGTCCGGTCGAGGGGTTCCGCGACATCCACATGCCGTGCTCGACCGGGGCAGGGGTGATCCTTGCCGGGATCAGCCTGGTGATGGGCTTTGCGCTGGTGTGGCACATCTGGTGGCTGGTGATCGCGGCGTTCGTCGCGCTGATTGCCACGGCGATCGTCCACACTTTCAACTATGACCGCGACTTCCACATCCCGGCGGCGACCGTCACCAAGGTCGAGGAAGCGCGCACCCGCCAGCTCGCCGCCGGAGCCGCCGCATGACCGCCGTGACCGCAGATAACGAAGCCCCCGTCTTCTACGAGCTGGACGAGCATCCCCACCCCGAGGGGCACAGCACGATGCTGGGCTTCTGGATCTATCTGATGAGCGACTGCCTCATCTTCGCGATCCTGTTCGCCTGCTATGCCGTGCTCGGCGGCAATTACGCGGCGGGGCCGGGGCCGAAGGACCTGTTCGACCTCAAGCTGATCGCGCTGAACACCGCGATGCTGCTGTTCTCGTCGATCACCTATGGTTTCGCGATGCTGTCGATGCAGCTGGGGAAGGTGCGCGCGACGCAGGGCTGGCTCGCGGTCACCGGGTTGTTCGGCCTCGCCTTTCTCGGCATCGAACTCTACGAGTTCGCGCACCTGATCCACGAAGGCGCGACGCCGCAGCGCAGCGCCTTCCTCTCGGCCTTCTTCACCCTCGTCGGCACGCACGGCCTGCACGTCACATTCGGCCTCGTGTGGCTTATGACGCTGATGGTGCAGCTGGGGCGCAAGGGGCTGATCCCCGCCAACCAGCGCCGCGTCGCGTGCCTCGGCATGTTCTGGCACTTTCTCGACGTCATCTGGATCGGCGTCTTCACCATCGTCTATCTCATGGGAATGCTGTGATGAGCGACCCCCACGCCCATGACGGCCATCACGCCGTCGCCGAGCTGCCGCACGCGACGTTGCGCGACTATGTGATCGGCTTCGTCCTGTCGGTGATCCTCACCGCCATCCCGTTCTGGCTGGTGATGACGATGCCGCTCAGCGCCGGGGTGACCGCGGCGGTGATCATGGGCTTCGCGATCGTCCAGATCGTCGTCCACATGGTGTTCTTCCTGCACATGACGCCCAAGGCGGAGGGCGGCTGGTCGCTGACCTCGCTGGTGTTCACGATCATCGTGATCGTCATCATGCTCGCCGGGTCGCTATGGGTGATGCACCACCTCAACACCAACATGATGCCGCAGCATATGGAGCAGCAGATTCCGTGACGGGCCTTTCGTGACTCGGGGCCGCGCCGTCCTCGCGGCGCTGCTGCTGGTCTGCGCGCTCGGCTTTGTCGCGCTCGGCGTGTGGCAGGTCGAGCGGCGCGCGTGGAAGCATGCGCTGATCGATGCGGTGACGTCGCGCAGCACTGCCGGGCCGGTCGCGGCGCCGGGGCCGAGCGTCGAACCTCAGCCCTACCGCCGCGTGCATGTTACCGGCCGCTTCCTCCACGACCGCGAGACTTTGGTCCGCGCAGTCAGCAATCTGGGTAGCGGCTATTGGGTCGTCACCCCGCTCGATAACGGGGGCTTCACCGTCCTCGTCAATCGCGGCTTCGTGCCGCCCGAGCGCCGCGATCCGGCGACCCGCGCGGCGGCGAACGGGGCAGGGGAGGCGCGTGTCACCGGCCTGATCCGGCTGACCGAGCCGGGCGGCGGCTTCCTCCGCAGCAACGACCCCGCGTCCGGCAACTGGTATTCGCGCGACGTCGCCGCCATCGCCGCCGCGCGCGGAGTGACCGACGCCGTGCCCTATTTCATCGATGCCGATGCCGCCCCCAACCCCGGCGGCTGGCCGCGCGGCGGACTGACCGTGCTGCGCTTCTCCGACAATCACGCCGTCTATGCGCTGACCTGGTTCGCGCTCGCCCTGATGTCGCTGGCCGGCATCTGGCTGGTGTTGCGCAAACGGACCGATCGGCCGAAATAGGGGCGTGACCCGGCAGATCATCCTGCCGCCCGCCTTTCAACCGGCGGATGCGGGGCGGCGCAACATGCTGCTGCTCACCCAGCTGCGCTGGCTGGCGGTCGGCGGGCAGCTCATGACCGTCGCGGTGGTGCGCTTCGGGCTGGGGATCGAGCTGCCGCTGCTGCAGCTTCTGATGTCCACCGCGACGCTCGCCGCGCTCAACATCGCCAGCCATGTGCTGATCGCCAGCGGCGCGCGCTTCACCGACGGCGCGCTCGCCGGTGCGCTGTTGTTCGACGTGATCGCGCTCACGGTGCAGCTCAGCCTGTCGGGCGGCATCACCAATCCGTTCGCGGCGCTGTTCCTGCTGCATATCGTGCTCGGCGCGGTGCTGCTGCGGCCGCCCTATCCCTGGGGCATCGTCGGCGCGACGCTCATCGCGCTGGGGCTGCTTGCGCTCGATCCGACCCCGCTCGTGCTGCCCGCCGATATGCCGGTCGATCCGGTCCCGCTCTATCTGACCGGCGGCCTCGTCTGCTTCGTCCTGATCGCGGTGCTGCTCGTCATCTTCATCGGCCAGATCAGCCGCAACCTGCGCACCCACGACGCCGCGCTCGCCGCCGTCCGCCAGCGCGCGGCGGAGGAAGATCATATCGTCCGCATGGGCCTGCTCGCCTCGGGCGCCGCGCATGAGCTGGGGACGCCGCTCTCTTTGCTGTCGGTCGCGATCGGCGACTGGCGCGCGATGCCGCGCCTGCGCGACGATAGCGAACTGCAGGAGGAACTGGCCGAGATGGACGGCGCGGTGCGGCGCTGCAAGGCGATCGTCAGCGGCATCCTGATCTCGGCGGGCGAAGCGCGCGGCGTCGCGCCCGAAGTCACCAGCGTGCGCAAATTCCTGACCGGCATCGTCGAGGACTATCGCGCCAGCCTGCTCCCCGGCGCGCTCGATTTCGACGACCGCTTCGGTGCCGACGTCACCATCGTTTCCGATCCCGCGCTGCGCCAGGTGATCGGCAACGTCATCGACAATGCCATTGAGGTGTCACCCGACCGCGTCGCGCTGACCGCCGCGCGTGAGGGACAGGCGCTGGTGCTCGACATCGCCGATCGCGGCCCCGGCTTCGCCCCTGAGATTCTCGAGACCTTCGGCCAGCCCTATCGCTCGACCAAGGGCAAGCCGGGCGGCGGGCTCGGCCTGTTCCTGCTGGTCAACGTGCTGCGCAAGCTGGGCGGGGAGGCGAATGCCGAGAACCGGCTGGACGGCGGTGCGCGTGTGCGGATCGTGCTTCCGCTGGCGGCCCTGGCGATGGAGGGCGCGCGATGAGCGAGCGGCGACTGGTGATCGTCGAGGATGACGAAGCGTTCGCGCGGACCCTGAAACGCTCGTTCGAGCGGCGCGGTTACTCCGTGCTGTGGGCGGCGAACCATGACGAACTGGCGGCGCTGCTCGCCGGGCATCGACCCGATTTCGCGGTGGTCGACCTGAAGCTCGGAGGTGCATCGGGCCTGGCCTGTGTCCAGACGTTGCGCGCGAGCGACGCCGACATGAAGATCGTCGTCCTCACCGGCTTCGCCAGCATCGCGACCGCGGTCGAGGCGATCAAGCTCGGCGCCAATCACTATCTCGCCAAACCGTCGAACACCGACGATATCGAGGCCGCGTTCGCGCGCGTCGACGGCGATGTCGACGCCCCGGTCGACGGCCGCACCTCATCGATCAAGACGGTCGAGTGGGAGCATATCCACCAGACCCTGGTCGAGACCGACTTCAACATCTCCGAAGCCGCGCGGCGGCTGGGCATGCACCGTCGCACGCTCGCGCGGAAGCTGGAGAAGCGGCCGGTGCGGTAGGGGGGAAGCCTATCGACGGCCGCTTTCAGCGAATGGCTGGACGACCTGAATTGGTTGGTTAGCTGCCATTCTGATTTGGGAACCTAAGCGCTAAAAAGTGGTCGTTCATCCAGTCTTGGTAGCCAAGCAGTTCGCCCTCTCTACGCTCCTGCTCGATTCCCCAGGTTAGCGACTTCATAAGCTGAATCATCTCTTCAAACCTCCACTCTTCCCCCGGAAGTGCGAAGAGGATGCGATGCACCGGATAGGCACGCCAATGGTTCGGTGGATCAACGTAGTCTCGCCGAACGATTCTGCCGACAGCTACTTGGCGGTCGAAGCAACGAAGGTACCGCTTCACACACTCAGGGAAGTGACCCTCACGATCCGCGAAGTGCGCTAATGGCTTCTGGTTGGAGAGCATCAAACCCAATTCACGGTTCGTGTGCAAAACATACGGTAGTTCAGCAGCGAACGGGATAGGCATCGCGTGTTTCTACCTCCCTTATGCCGTTCGGCAACGGCGGATATGCGGTGCCAGATCCAGACCACTTGGCGTCCGCAATGGGGTCGTTTGCAGTCAGTCTGCTTTATTCGTCCGGGGCCTAACCATCCTCGCCTTGGCAGGGAAGGATAGATGCCACCCTTGCGGCGCGCGCCTCGCAAAGGCATGGCGCGGCGCGAGAGAGGAAACATCCATGCGCCTGCGCTCCCTGTTGTTCGTCCCCGGCGACCGGCCCGACCGGATGGAAAAGGCGCTGGCGAGCGGCGCCGATGCGCTGATCTTGGACCTCGAGGATTCGGTGACGCCCGAACGCAAGGGCGAGGCGCGCGCGGCTGTCGCGGCCTTTCTGGCGCAGGAACCGACCGCCGTCGCGCGCTGGGTCCGCATCAACCCGCTCGACAGCGGCATGACGCAGGACGACCTCGCCGCCGCGCGCGGGGCCGACGGCATCGTGCTGCCCAAGGCGGCGAGCGGGCAGGACGTCGCCGCGCTCGATGCGATGCTCGCCGGGGCCGCCGCGCACATCCTTCCGATCGCGACCGAGACGCCCGCCGCGATCTTCGGCCTTGGCAGCTATGCCGGCTGCTCGCCGCGCCTCGCCGGGATCACCTGGGGGGCGGAGGACCTGCCCGCCGCGATCGGCGCGCAATCCTCGCGCGAGGCGGACGGGCGCTACACCCCGCCCTATGAGATGATCCGCGGCCTGACCCTGTTCGGCGCGCACGCCGCCGGGGTCGCGCCAATCGAGACCGTCTATCCCGATTTCCGCGATCTCGACGGACTCGCGGCCTATTGCGCCCGCGCGATGCGCGACGGCTTTACCGGGATGATGGCGATCCACCCGGCGCAGGTGCCGGTGATCAACGCCGCCTTCACCCCGTCCGACGCCGCCATCGCGCACGCCCGCGCGGTGGTCGCCGCCTTCACCGCCAATCCCGGCGCGGGCGCGCTGCAGCTCGACGGCAAGATGATCGACGCGCCGCACCTCAAACAGGCGCGCGCGCTGCTCGCCCGCGCGGGAGAGGCATGACGTCGCATTTCCATCGCGAGGACCTGGACCGGCTCGACGCGGCGGGGCGGCTGCGTGCGCTCAGCCCGCGCGCGGGAATCGATTTCGCCTCCAACGACTATCTCGGCCTTGCCAACGATCCGCGCCTGCGTGACGTGGTTGCCGAAGCACTTGCACGCGGCGTCGCGGTCGGTTCGGGCGGCTCGCGGCTTTTGCGCGGCAACGATCCCGAGATCGCCGCGCTGGAGGACGAGGCCGCCGCGCTGTTCGGCGCCGAGGCGTGCCTCTATTTCGCCAACGGCTTCGCCGCCAATGTCGCGCTGCTGTCCACCCTGCCGCAACCCGAAGACCTGATCGTCCATGACGCCATGGCGCATGCCAGCATGCATGACGGTCTGCGCCTCGCCCGCGCGCCGTCGCTCGCCGCCGGGCACAACGACGCTCAGCGCATCGACGACACGATCCGCGGCTGGCGCGCCGAGGGGGGCAGGGGAACGCCGTGGATCGCGGTCGAAACGCTCTATTCGATGGATGGCGACCGCGCGCCGGTGGCGGAGCTGGCCGAGGTCGCGGCGCGGCACGACGCCATGCTGCTGGTCGACGAGGCGCACGCCACCGGCGTGTGGGGACCCAATGGGCGCGGCCTCGCCGAAACGCTCGAAGGCCAGCCCAATGTCATCGCGCTGCACACCTGCGGCAAGGCGCTGGGCTGCCAGGGCGCGCTCGTCACCGCTCCGCGCGTGCTGATCGATTTCCTCATCAACCGCGCGCGTCCCTTCATCTTCTCGACCGCGCCGTCACCCTTGCTCGGCAGCGCCGTCCGCGCCGCGCTGCGCATCGTCACCGACGAGCCCGAACGCCGCACCCGTCTCCACGCTTTGATCGCGCATGCCGAAGCCGCGCTTACCCCGCATGGCGTCACGCCGACCGGGAGCCAGATCATGCCGCTGATCGTCGGCGGGGACGCCGCGACGATGGCCCGCGCCGCTGCGTTGCAGGCACAGGGCTTCGACGTCCGCGGCATCCGCCCGCCGACCGTCGCGCCGGGCACCGCCCGGCTGCGCATCGCGGTCACGCTCAACGTCACCCCCGCCGAGATCGACGCACTGGCGGAGGCGCTGGCATGATCGTCGTCACCGGCACCGATACCGGCATCGGCAAGACCGTCGCCTCCGCCGCACTCGCGCTGCGCCTCGGCGCGAGTTACTGGAAGCCGATTCAGGCGGGCCGTGAGGAGGAAAGCGACCGCGAAGCCGTCGCGCGCCTCGCCGGCGTGCAAACCCATCCCGAAGCCTATTTCCTCGAAACCCCATGCTCGCCGCACCGCGCGGCGGAGATCGACGGCGTCACCATCGAGCCCGCATGCCTCACCCTACCGCCCGGCCGCGTGGTGATCGAAGGGGCAGGGGGCGCGCTCGTCCCGGTCACGCGCGACCTGCTCTACGCCGACCTGTTTGCGCGCTGGGGCCTGCCGGTGGTGGTGGTCGCGCGCACCGCGCTCGGCACGATCAGCCACAGCCTGATGACCGTCGAAGTGTTGCGCGCGCGCGGCGTCACCGTGGCCGGCATCCTGTTCTCGGGCGACGAAGTGACGGACAGCCAGCGCACCATCTGCGACATGGCGGCGGTGCCCGCGCTCGGCCGCCTGCCGATCCTCGATCCGCTCACCCCCGACACGCTGCGCACCGCCGCCGCCGCGCTCGACCTCGGCCCGCTCGCATGACCTCGCCGGTCTGGCATCCGTTCACCCAGCACGGCCTGAACGAGCCGGTGCCGCTGGTGACGCATGCCGAGGGGGCGATCCTCCACACCGCCGATGGCCGCCGCGTGATCGACGCGATCTCGTCCTGGTGGGTGACGACGCACGGCCATTGCCACCCGCGCATCATGGCGGCGATCCGCGACCAGAGCGAACGCCTCGACCAGCTGATCTTCGCCGGCTGGACGCACGAACCCGCCGAGACGCTCGCGCGCGAGCTCACCGCGATCATGCCGCCGCCGCTGACCAAGGTCTTCTTCTCCGACAGCGGATCGACCAGCGTCGAGGTCGCGCTCAAGATGGCGCTCGGCCATTTCGCCAATCGCGGCGAGGATCGTCACCGCATCGTGGTGATGGCGGGCAGCTATCATGGCGACACGATCGGCGGCATGTCGGTCGGCGCGCGCGGCGTGTTCAACAAGAGCTACGCCCCGCTGCTGTTCGACGTCGATGTCATCCCGTTCCCCGAAGCCGGCGCCGAACAGGCGACGCTCGATGCGTTCGAAGCGCTTTGTGCACGGAATCCCGCCGCGCTGATCGTCGAGCCGCTGATCCTCGGCGCGGGCGGCATGCGAATCTATCCGCCGCAGGTGCTGCGCGGCCTGCGCGAGATCTGCGCCGCGCATGGCGTGCTGTTCATCGCCGACGAGGTGATGACCGGCTGGGGCCGCACGGGCACGCTGCTCGCCTGCGAACAGGCGGAGGTGGTCCCCGACCTGCTGTGCCTGTCCAAGGGGCTGACCGGCGGCGCGATCCCGCTCGCGGTCACGCTGGCGACCGAGGAAATCTTCGACAGCCACCGCTCGACCGACCGCGCGCGCATGTTCTTCCACTCGTCGAGCTACACCGCCAACCCGATCGCCTGCGCCGCCGCGGTCGCCAACCTCACCATCTGGCGCGACGAGCCGGTGCGGGAGCGGATCGCCGCCCTTGGCAAACGCCAGACCGAGCTCAGCGCCTCGCTACGCGAAAAAGTCTCGAATCTTCGTCAGATCGGCACGATCGTCGCGATGGAGTTCGATCAGCCGCAGGGCAGCTATCTCTCCACCCTCGGCCCGCAACTGACGGCGTTCTTCCGCGAACGCGACGTGCTGCTGCGCCCGCTCGGCAACACCGTCTATGTCATGCCGCCCTATTGCATCGCCGACGACGATCTCACCCGCATCTACGCCCTGATCGGCGAGGCGGCCGAGCGCTTTTAGGCCGCGCGCAGCTCAGCCAGAAAACCCTGCACCGCGGCGTCCAGCGCCTCCGCCTCGGCGCGAATGCCGCGGGCAAGCCCTCCCATGTCCTGCGCGTTGAGCGACGCCGAGTGCGCACTCCCGCCGATCGCCCCGACATCGTCGGCGATCATCGCGCTCGCGCTCACCGTTTCCTCGACCGTCGTCGCGATCAGTCGGGTCGTCTCGCGCTGCGTCGCCACTGCATCCTCGACCGTGTCGCACAGCCGTGCCATCGCCGCGATCGCGCGCTCGACCTCGCCATGCCCGTCCGCCACCTGCGCGATGCCGGTGCACAGCTCGGCGACTTCCGCGGTGATCCGCCCTGCCGCATGGCCCGCCTGGGTCGCCAGCGCCTTCACCTCGTTCGCCACAACGGTGAAGCCGCGCCCCGCCTCGCCCGCGCGGGCGGCCTCGATCGTCGCGTTGAGCGCGAGCAGGTTCACCTTGCCGGCAATCTCGCCGATCAGCGCGATTACCGTGTCGATCGACTCCGCCGACCGGATCAGCTGACGCATCCGCGCGCCACCCTCGCCGACCAGCCCCACCGCATTCTCCGCCGCCGCCTTGGCGCGTGCCGTATCGTCGTTGATCGCCGCGAATGCCGTGGCCAGCATCCGCCCGCGCTCGGCGATGCCGGTCATGCCGAGGCTGGTCTGCGCCGCCGCCGATGCCACCGCAGCGGCGCGATCGCCGGTGTCGGCGGCGCGCGACGCGGTCGCCCCGGCATTGCCGCCGATCTGCTGCGACAGCGTCGCCAGCGTCCGCGCCAGCACCGCGACCTGCCCCTCGAACCGCGCCGACGCCGCCTCGATCCGCGTCGACCGGCGCAGCTGTGCGCGCGCATGGGCGAGTTCGCGCTCGACCGCCAGGCTGACGATCCGGCGGTTCGCAACCACCGCGAACAGCCGCCCCTGATGCGTCATGATCATGCCCTCCTGCCCGCTCGCGGCGCGATAGGCGTCGAGCACTGCGCCGATCTCCTGATCGACCTCGGTGGTGGGGCACGGGCGGATATGCGCCGCAAGGCCGCTGCCATAGGCCGGGTTGCGCATCAGCGCGTGGCCGAACGGGTTGAGCAGCAGGCGCCGCACGTCCTTTTCGAACAGCGCACCGACGGGGCGATGCCCGGCATCGACCACCGGCAGCAGGCGAAGTTCCATATTGGCTTGGAACATCCCGATCGCGGTGAACAGCGTGTCGGACCGCCGCAGGAAGGGCGGGGTGCGTTCGATCGTCGACAGCCAGTCGCGCGTGCTGGTCGCTTCGGATTTCGGGTCGGGACGCTCGGACAGGAACATGCCGCGGCCCTAGGAGGGGGAGGGTAAATGCGGTGTTAGCCGGGCATGACACTTCAATGACAAATGGCGGTTTTTCGCGGGTTTCGGATGGTTACCCCGCCAATTCCGCGCGATGCCGTGCGACCAGCTCGCCCAGCCAGTCCACAAAGGCAGCGACGGGGGCGAAGTGGCGCGTCTCCTCGTGCGTCACTAGCCAGAAGCTGCGCCGGATCGCGATGTCGGGCAGCACCCGGACCAAATCCGGATCGGCATCTCCGATAAAACAGGGCAGCACCGCGATCCCGGCGCCCTCCGCGGCCATGCGATGCTGCGCATTGATGCTCGAGGAGCGCAACTGCGGCGACGGCGCGCCCGGGATTTCGTCGAGATAGCGCAGCTCGGGCGCATAGAGGATGTCTGGCACATAGCCGATCAACCGATGGTCGCGCAGCTGGTCGGGCGTGGCGAGCCCCGCATGCATCGCGAGATAGCTGCGCGCCGCATAGAGCCGCAGGCCATAGTCGGCGAGCTTGCGCGTCAGCAGCGGCCCCCGCCGCGGGCGGGCGAGAAGCACCGCGACATCGGTCTCGCGCCGCGTCGGATTGAGGAAGCCGCTGCTCGCCACCAGATCGACCGACAGGCCGGGATGGGCCTCCGCCAGCGTACCGAGATGGCGGCTCACGAACCAGGTGCCGAACCCTTCGGACACGCTCGCGCGCACCGTGCCGCGCACCGGCCCGCCGGGATCGCGCTCGCCGATCGCGGCCGCGGCACGCTCCATCGCACGCGCATGGGTCAGCAACCGCTCGCCCGCCGGGGTGAGCGACTGTCCGTCGGCACCCTGTTCGAACAATCGCTCCCCGATCGCCTGTTCGAGGCGACGGAGCCTGCGCCCGGCCGTCGTCGCGTCGATCTGCAGGCTTTGCGCAGCCTTTGCCAACTGCCCCGTCCGCGCGATCGCGAGGAAGATCGGAAGGTCGCTCCAGTCCATTGCCTGCAAATATGCAGCCATGCCCTGCATGTCGATGGGTTGCCCGCATCCGTCGCGCAGGTGCATCACCGTGCGCAAATAGGAGAGGCCCAATGCGCGAGATCACCCATTTCATCGGCGGCGGAGCGACTGCGGGCACCGGCACGCGCCGGTCGGACGTGTTCGATCCCAACAGCGGCAGCGTCCAGGCACAGGTGACGCTCGGCGTGCAGGCCGATCTCGATAAGGCGATGGAAAAGGCGCTCGCGGCACAACCCGGCTGGGCGGCGACCAACCCGCAGCGCCGCGCGCGGGTCATGTTCCGCTTCAAGGAACTGGTCGAGCAGAATATGGACGAGCTGGCGAATCTGCTCAGCTCCGAACATGGCAAGGTCATCGCCGACTCGCGCGGCGACGTGCAGCGCGGGCTCGAGGTGATCGAATTCGCCTGCGGCATCCCGCATGTGCTCAAGGGCGAATATACGCAGGGCGCCGGCCCCGGCATCGACGTCTACTCGATGCGTCAGCCGCTTGGCGTCGTCGCGGGCATCACCCCGTTCAACTTCCCGGCGATGATCCCAATGTGGATGTTCGGCGTCGCGATCGCCTGCGGCAACGCCTTCATCCTCAAGCCCAGCGAGCGCGATCCGAGCGTCCCCGTGCGCCTCGCCGGACTGATGCTCGAAGCCGGCGCGCCCGAGGGCGTGCTGCAGGTCGTGCACGGCGACAAGGAGATGGTCGACGCGATCCTCGACCATCCCGAGATCAAGGCGGTGAGCTTCGTCGGTTCGTCCGACATCGCGCATTATGTCTATCGTCGCGGCGTCGAAGCGGGGAAGCGCGTCCAGGCGATGGGCGGCGCCAAGAACCACGGCATCGTCATGCCCGACGCCGACCTCGATCAGGTAGTCAACGACCTGTCCGGCGCGGCCTTCGGCTCGGCCGGCGAGCGCTGCATGGCGCTGCCGGTCGTCGTGCCGGTCGGCGAAAAGACCGCGACCGCGCTGCGCGAAAAGCTGCTCCCGGCGATCGATGCGCTGCGAGTCGGCGTCTCGACCGACAAGGACGCGCATTACGGCCCGGTGGTTACCGCCGCGCACAAGGCGAAGATCGAAAGCTATA
The DNA here is from genome assembly GCF_046000505.1 of Sphingomonas plantiphila. Lineage (NCBI taxonomy): Bacteria > Pseudomonadati > Pseudomonadota > Alphaproteobacteria > Sphingomonadales > Sphingomonadaceae > Sphingomonas > Sphingomonas plantiphila. Next base: position 220,692 of record NZ_JBELQC010000003.1, read on the forward strand.
TCCAGATGGGCGTCGACGAGGGCGCCGAACTCGTCGTCGACGGCCGCGGCTTCACGCTGCAGGGGCATGAGCAGGGCTTCTTCGTCGGGCCGACTTTGTTCGACCGCGTCACCCCGCAGATGCGCTCCTATCAGGAGGAGATCTTCGGCCCGGTCCTCCAGATGGTCCGCGCCGACAGCTTCGAGGAGGCGGTGCGCCTGCCGAGCGACCACCAGTACGGCAACGGCGTCGCGATCTTCACCCGCAACGGCCATGCCGCGCGCGAATTCGCCGCGCGCGTCAATGTCGGCATGGTCGGCATCAACGTGCCGATCCCGGTGCCGGTCGCCTATCACACCTTCGGCGGCTGGAAGCGCAGCGCGTTCGGCGACACCAACCAGCATGGCATGGAGGGGGTCAAGTTCTTCACCAAGGTGAAGACGGTGACCCAGCGCTGGCCCGATGGCGGGGTCGGCGACGCCGCCAATGCCTTCGTCATTCCCACGATGGGATGATCGATGGTCCGCCGGGTTCGAGAATCGGTTAGCGCCGTGCTAACCATTCCCCCGACTCTGTGGGGGGTGCGGCTTGGTCTGGCTGCTGAGAATGCTGGTGGCGGTCGCGGCGCTCACCTTCATCGCGTGGGCGGCGCCGCTTGCGTTGTCAGCAAGCGAGCCTGAACGCGTGGACAAGCGCATCGCCATCACCTTCGACGATACCCCGCGCGGGGCCGGGGCGTTCCTGACGCTCGACGAGCGCGGGCCAAGGCTGGTCGCCGCGCTCGAGGCGGCAGGCGTGCGTCAGGCGGCGTTCTTCATCAACCCGTGCCGCATGCACGGCGACCGCGACGGCGCGCTGGTCCGCGCCTACGAAACCGCCGGGCACGTCATCGCCGATCACAGCTGTACCCATCCCGGCCTGTCCCGCGTCAGCGCAGAATTTTACCTCGCCGATATCGACCGGTCGCAGGCGTGGTTGCGGACCCGCCCAACCTATCGCCCGTGGTTCCGCTTCCCCTTCCTCGACGAAGGCGGGAGCAACCGCGCCAAGGCGCAGGCGGTGCGCGACGGCCTCGCCGCGCGCGGGCTCAGCAACGGCTATGTCACCGCCGACGGCTATGACTGGAACATGGAGCGGCTGACCATCGCGGCGAGGCGCGCCGGGCGCACCATCGACATGGTGCGGCTGCGCGACCTTTATGTCGAAACGCATGTCGGCGCCGCCGAGTTCGCCGACAGCCTTGCCGTCCGCGCGACCGGTCGCCACCCGGCACAGGTGCTGCTCCTCCATGAGACCGACCTCGCCGCACTCTTCCTGCCTGACATGGTCGCCGGGCTGCGCAAGGCGGGCTGGACCATCGTCACGGCGGACGAGGCGTTCGACGACCCCATCGCGCGCCGCACGCCCGACGTCGCCTTCGCCAACGGTACCCGCATCCAGATGCTCGCCTGGGAGAAGGGGCTTCAGGGCTCGCGCTGGTACGATCGCACCGACGGCCCCACCGCCGACCGCCTGTTCGAAGCGCGCGTGATGCGTCCCCCCGTCGCCACCGGAGCCGCCGCGCAATGAAGCTGGTCACCGCCCTCATCGCCTGCCTGCTGCTCGCGCTTCCCGCGACCGCGCAAAAGCGGATCGCGCTCAGCTTCGACGACGCCCCGCGCGGCGCGGGCGCATTCCTCGATCCCGACACCCGCGCGAAAAAGCTCACCGCCGCGCTGCGCAAGGCCGGGGTGAAGCAGGCGGTGTTCTTCGTGAACCCCGGCAATATCGGCCAGCCCGGCCATGGCGACGGCCTCGCCAATCTCGATCGCTATGTGAAGGCGGGCCATGTCCTCGCTAATCACGGCTGGTCGCACCTCAAGCTCGGCAGCACCGATGCCGACACCTATCTCGCCGATCTCGACCGCGCCGAAGCCTGGCTCAAGCCGCGTCCCGCCTACCGCCCCTGGTTCCGCTTCCCGTTTCTCGACGAGGGCGGCAAGGACAAGGTCAAGCGCGACGCGATCCGCGCCGGGCTCAAGGCGCGCGGCCTCACCAACGGCTATGTCACCGCGGAATCGTCGGACTGGAATATCGAGGCCCTGGCGATCGCCGCGAAACAGGCGGGCAAGCGGATCGACATGAAAGCGCTGCGCGACCTCTATGTCGAAAGCCATGTCGAAGCGGCGGAATTCTACGACGCGCTTGCGATCAAGACGCTAGGCCGCTCGCCTGCCCACGTCATGCTGCTGCACGAAACCGACATCGCCGCTTTATTCATCGGCGATCTGGTCAAGGCGTTGAAGGCCAGGGGCTGGACCATCGTCACCGCGGACGAGGCCTATGCCGACCCGCTCCGCGACTCCGCCCCCGACACGCCGCACGCGCAGGGCACGCTGATCGAGGCGCTGGCCTGGGAAATGGGCCTGCCCGCCCCACGCTGGTACGACCGCAACGACCTGCGCATCGCCAACCCGCTGTTCGCGAAGCGGGTGCTGGGGGAGGGGGAGTGAGCGCGCTACATCGGCTCCTGCCGCCCGATCAGCGTGTCTTCGACCACGCGCTGCTGCGGCGATCCGTAGCGCGGTTTCTGGTCGCGAACGGTGCAGGCGGCGCTGTCCTCGCACACGCCCACCGCAATGGTGTTGAGCCCTTCGGCGGAGGTGCATGCGGCGGCGAGCAGCAACGGCGCGGCGAGCAACAGACGAAGTTTCATGGGACGGCCCCCTAGTGATGCCATCCGGATCGCACGCCTTCACCCGGCGTTCCTCCGACAGGATCAGACAGAGAGAATGATGGACCAGCAATTCGACCTTACCGAAGACCAGCGCGCGATCCAGGAGATGGCGCAGCGCTTCACCGCCGACGCGATCACCCCGCACGCGGCGGAGTGGGACGAGAAGCACATCTTCCCGCGTGAGACGGTGAAGGCCGCCGCCGAACTCGGCTTCGGCGCGATCTATGTCAGCGAGGAGAGCGGCGGGATCGGCCTCGGCCGCCTCGAATCCGCACTGATCATGGAGGCGATGGCCTATGGCTGCCCCGCGACCAGCGCATTCATCTCGATCCACAACATGGCCGCCTGGATGATCGACCGCTTCGGGTCGGCGGCGGTGAAGGACAAATATCTCCCCCGCCTCGTCACCGCCGACTGGCTGGCGAGCTATTGCCTCACCGAACCCTCCTCCGGCTCCGACGCCGCCGCGCTCAAGACGACGGCGAAGCGCGACGGAGACGACTATATCGTCAACGGATCGAAGCAGTTCATCTCCGGCGCGGGCGAGAATGAGCTCTATGTCACCATGGTCCGCACCGGCGTCGACGGCCCCAAGGGCATCTCCTGCCTCGCGATCGAAAAGGACATGCCGGGCGTCAGCTTCGGCGCGAACGAGCGCAAGCTCGGCTGGCACGCCCAGCCGACGCGTCAGGTGATGTTCGACAATGTCCGCGTCCCCGCCGGAAACCTGATCGGCGGCGAGGGCGAGGGGTTCCGCATCGCGATGATGGGCCTCGACGGCGGTCGCCTCAACATCGGCGCCTGCTCGCTGGGCGGTGCGCAGCGCTGCCTCGACGAGGCAATTGTCTATACAAAAGGCCGTAAGCAGTTCGGCAGCGCCGTCGCCGACTTCCAGAACACCCAGTTCACCCTCGCCGACATGGCGACCGAGCTCGAGGCGGCACGCGCGCTGCTCTACCTCGCCGCGGCGAAGGTCACCGCCAACGCGCCCGACAAGACCAAATTCGCGGCAATGGCCAAGCGCTTCGCCACCGACACCGGCTCGTCGGTGGTCGACCGCGCGCTCCAGCTCCATGGCGGCTACGGCTATCTCATGGATTACCCGATCGAACGCTTCTGGCGCGATCTGCGGGTGCATTCGATCCTCGAAGGCACCAATCAGGTCATGCGAATGATCGTGGGACGGGAGCTGACGCGCCAATGAATGATGTTCTGATTTCGACCGAGGGCAAGGTCGGCCGTATCCGGCTCAACCGGCCCAAGGCGATCCACGCGCTCACGACCGCGATGTGCGTCGCGATCCTCGAGGCGCTGGCCGCGTGGCGCGAGGATACGACGGTCGAGGCGGTGATGATCGACCATGCCGCCTCGCCGGATGGCGACCCCAAATACTCGCGCGGCTTCTGTGCCGGCGGCGACATCCGCATGCTTGCGCAGAGCGGCGCCGACGATGGCGCGGCGGCACGCGACTTCTTCCGCGCCGAATATCGGATGAACCACGCGCTGTTCACCTTCGTGAAGCCGATCGTCGCCTTCATGGACGGGATCACGATGGGCGGCGGCGTCGGCATCAGCCAGCCCGCGCGCTACCGCGTCGCGACCGAGAATACGAAGTTCGCGATGCCCGAAACCGGCATCGGCCTGTTCCCCGACGTCGGCGGTGGCTGGTATCTTTCGCGCCTGCCCGGGCGCATCGGCCAGTATCTCGCGGTCACCGGCCAGCGGATCGACGGCGCAGAGTGCCTCGCGCTCGGCCTCGCCAGCCACTATCTTCCTTCCGAAGCATTGGACGAGGCCAAGGCGCGCATCCTCGCCGATCCGCAGGCGATCGACGCGGTGCTCGACGAGCTGTCGGTCCCGGCACCCGACGCGAAGATCGAGGCACACCGCACCGACATCGACCGCCTGTTCGCCTCCGACACGCTCGAGGATATCCTCGCCGCGCTCGCCAGCGACGGCGGCGAGTGGGCCGCGCGACAACTGATGACGCTGGGCGGCAAGTCGCCGCAATCGATGAAGGTCAGCCTCAAGCTGCTGCTCGACGGCGCGACCATGCCGACCTTCGAGGACGAGATGCGCCAGGAGTTCGCGGTCGCGTGCCGCGTCGTCCAGCGCCACGACTTCATCGAAGGCGTGCGCGCGCTGATTGTCGACAAGGACAATGCGCCGCGCTGGAACCCCGCGACGCCCGACGGCGTGAGCGACCACCTGATCGACCAGATCTTCGCGCCATTGCCTGCCGATCAGGCATGGACGCCGCAACAATGACCGTCACCCCAGCGAAAGCTGGGGTCTCGCGCCTCAATAGACCCCAACTTTCGCTGGGGTGACGAATAGGACCGCAGATGACCGACTACACTACCATCCTCGTCGAACAGCGCGACGCCGTCACATTGGTCACGCTCAACCGCCCGCAGGCGCTGAACGCGCTCAACAGCGAAGTGCTGTCCGAACTGCTCGACGCGATGGCCGCGTTCGATGCCGATCCGTCGCAGCGTTGCGCCGTCCTCACCGGCAGCGAAAAGGCGTTCGCTGCCGGGGCGGATATCAAGGAGATGCAGGCGCAGGGCTTTGCCGACATGTACGGCCACAACTTCTTCGCTGGCTGGGACCAGTTCACCCGCACGCGCAAGCCGATCATCGCCGCCGTCTCGGGCTTTGCGCTGGGCGGCGGGTGCGAGCTGGCGATGATGTGCGACTTCATCCTCGCCGCCGACACCGCCAAATTCGGCCAGCCCGAGATCAAGCTGGCGGTCGCGCCGGGGATGGGCGGGTCGCAGCGCCTCACCCGCGCGGTGGGCAAGGCCAAGGCGATGGAGATGTGCCTGACCGGCCGCATGATGGGGGCCGAGGAAGCCGAACGCGCCGGCCTCGTCAGCCGGATTGTCCCCGCCGCCGAGTTGCTCGAGGAGGCGCTCAAGACCGCTGCGAGCATCGCGTCGATGGCCCCGCTCGCGGTGCTGGCGAACAAGGAAATGGTCAACGCCGCGTTCGAGACCGGGCTGGCGCAGGGCGTCCAGTTCGAACGCCGCCTGTTCCACGGCCTGTTTGGCAGCGCCGACCAGAAGGAAGGCATGGCCGCCTTCGTCGAGAAGCGTCCGGGCAACTGGACGGGGAAGTGAACTAGCCGCCGCGACGGCGGACGAAACAGCCGTCACCCCAGCGAAAGCTCGGGTCTCATGCGGCAAAAGACCCCAGCTTTCGCTGGGGTGACGGAAGATGAGAGGAGCGCTGCAATGGCACGCGTAGGATTTATCGGCCTCGGCAATATGGGCGGCGGGATGGCCGCGAACCTGGCAAAGGCCGGACACGACGTCCGCGCCTTCGACTTGAGCGAAGAGGCGCTCGCCCGCGCCAAGGCGGCAGGCTGCCTGCCGGTCGACAGCGCGGCGGCTGCCGCAAAGGGCGCCGAGGCGGTGATCACCATGCTCCCCGCGGGCAAGCACGTCGCGCAAGTCTATGAAGACAGCGTGTTCGGCGCAGCCGATACCGGCGCGATCCTGATCGATTGCTCGACGATCGACGTCGACACCGCGCGCCGCGTCGCCGACGCCGCGGGGGCCAAGGGGCTGCTCGCGGTCGACGCCCCCGTCTCGGGCGGCATCGCGGCGGCGGCGGGCGGTTCGCTGACCTTCATGGTCGGTGGCAGCGACACCGCGTTCGAGCGCGCCGAACCCTTCCTGTCCGACATGGGCAAGGCGGTGATCCATGCCGGCGGCAACGGCGCGGGGCAGGCGGCGAAAATCTGCAACAACATGCTGCTCGGCGCGACGATGGTCGCAACCTGCGAAACGCTGCTGCTCGCGCAGAAGCTCGGACTCGACCCGCAGACCTTCTACGACATCGCCTCGGTCTCTTCCGGCTCGTGCTGGTCGCTCAACACCTATGCCCCGCTGCCCGGCGTCGGCCCGCAAAGCCCCGCCGACAACGACTATCAGGGCGGCTTCGCGGCGGGCCTGATGCTCAAGGACCTCAAGCTCGCGATGGAGGCGGCCGGGAAGGTCCATGCCGACACGCCGATGGGGCAGCGCGCCGCGGAGCTCTACACCCGCTTCGCCGATGCCGGCCATGCCGGGACCGACTTCTCAGGGATCATCCGGATGCTCGCCGAGCGCAGCGAGGGCTGACCGTTTCGGAACCGCATCGGGCCGTCTCCCGTTAGGGGGATATGGATGCCTTAACGATCCTCTGGAAGCAGCTCAACGCGATGTGGGTCGCGGCGGTCGCGTCACTGCCCACGCTGGTGATCGCGCTCCTCGTCCTGATCATCACCTGGGCGGCGGCGCGCTTCGCCAAGAAGATCGCCGACAAGCTTACCGCGCGCACCCACATGCGCGTCAGCCTGCAGCAGCTGGTCGAGACGGTCGTCGGCATCGGCATCTGGGTGATCGGCCTGATGATCGCCGCGACGATCGTGCTGCCCGGCCTGACGCCCGCCAGCCTGCTCGCCGGCCTCGGAATCGGCACGGTCGCGATCGGCTTTGCCTTCCAGGACATTTTCCAGAATTTCCTCGCCGGCGTGCTGATCATGATCCGCAAGAAGATGCGGATCGGCGACCTCATCGAATGCGGCGACATCATGGGCAAGGTCGAGCATATCACGCTGCGCGAGACGCATGTGCGCAAGCTGTCGAACGAGCTGACGATCGTCCCGAATTCGAAGCTGTTCAAGGAGCCGGTCGAGATCATCACCGACGCCGATGAGCGGCGGCACGAAATCATCGCCGGCGTCGCCTACGACACCGATCTGGAACAGGCGCGCGACGTGATCCTCTCGGCGGTAAAGGGCGCGGAGGGCGTGAAGGCCGAACGCGGGATCGACGTGTTCGCACGTGAGTTCAATTCGAGCTCGATCGACTTCACCGTGCGCTGGTGGGCGGGCGCGATGCCCGGCGACATGCACCGCACCCGCGACGCGGTCATCCGCGCGATCAAGCGCGCTTTCGATGCCGAGGGGATCGAAATCCCATTCCCCTATCTCACCCACACCTTCAAGGAGCCGATGCGCATCGCCCGGGCCGATCCCGACGCGATGCGCGAAGCGGCCGAATAGCTCAGCGGCAGGTCGATGCCGGGCCGGGGTCGAGATCCAGGCAGCGCCCGTCGATCTCGCGCTGGTCGATCGGCAAACCGATCACGCTCGCCAGCGTAGGCAGGATGTCGACCGTCTCCACGCCATTTGGCTGCTCGAACGGCTTCATCCCTTTGCGCCAGAACAGGATCGGCACGCGGCGGTCATAGTCCCAGATGCTGCCATGCGTCGCGACCGACCCGCCGGGGACCGGGATCGGCGTGACGCGCGGTTTGAGCGCGACATAGAAGTCGCCCGACCGCCCGGGATAATAGGATGCCCGCACGCGCTGGAGCAGCGTCCAGCTTTCGGGCGGTCCGCTTGGGCTCGCGGCCGCCATGATTTCCGCGCCGCTGAACACCGCCGCAACCTGCGGATGCGCGCGATAGGCGGCCATCGCCTCGACCATCACCTGCTGACGCTGCTTCGCCGGCAGGGCGGGGTCGATATAGATGTCACCGAAATTGCCGCCCCACAGGATCTGCCTGTCGCCCAGCCCCAGCTTCGCCGCGACGGGCTGGCCCATCGCCTTGGCCGACAGCCCGGTGGCGGCCCGCGCCGCGTCGGGGATGGCGTGCAGCATGTTGCGCTCGGGCAGGTCGTGGCCGCCATGGTCAGCGGTGAGCACCACCTGATAGTCCACCCCGCTCGTGTCGAGCAGCTCGAAGAACTTGCCGAGGTCGCGGTCGAGGCTGGCGAGCTGCAGACACATCTCGGTGCCCTGCGTGCCATAGCTGTGGCCGACATAGTCGGTGGCCGACGCGCCGACGATCAGCAGGTCGGTCGCCGCGCCCCTGCCCAGCTTCATCTCCTCGAACTGCGCGGCGGCCAGCGCCAGGATCGCGCCGTCGAACTCGGGTGAGGCGCGGAACGCGCCGCTGTCGCCCGCCTCGCGCGCGAACCGCCCGGTGCCGACCGTGCGGCTGCCCGCGCCGATCGCCTGGTCCTTGGCCTTGCAGAACTCGGGCAGCTCGAGCGCGGGCTGGGCCTGCGCGATCCGCGCGGCGATCGCGGCATTGGCGCGCGCGACCAGTGGCGTCTCGGGCGTGCCGACATAGCTGACAAAGCCCTTGCCGCCCCACCACCAGATCTGGTCGGTGCGTCGGCCGCCCATCATCACCGCGGCGCGGTCCTTGCCCGCGACCGAAACCACGCGGCTCGCCGGATTGGCGGCCTTCATGCGGTCGCCCAGCGTCGGGACCATCAGATGGACCGGCGAAACGGTATAGATCTTGGACGTGCTCCCCGCGACGGTCTCGTCCTCGGCGCAATACACCGTCTTGTCCGCGCGCGCCGTCTTCAGGTCGGTCCAGTCATTGGCGACGATCCCGGTGCGCGACGGGCGGCTGCCGGTCAGGATGGTCGAATGGCCGGGACAGGTCTCGGTCGCGGCATGGCTCTGATAGCCTGACGGAAACACCCCGCCGCGCGCCAGCCGGGCAAGCCCGCCCGTGAAATATTGGCGATATTCCGCGAACAGGTCTGCGGAGAACTGGTCGACCGAGATCGCGACGACCAGCTTGGGCGCGCTCGCCGGGGCCGGAGCGGGGGCGGGGCCAGCCTCCTGCGCCAGCACGGGCGTGGCGACGAGCATGGCAGCGGCGAGCAATCGAGTGAACATGAACCCTCCGGCATGGCAATAACGGCCGCGCCCGCTATGTTCGCTTCATCCCGGTACGGCAAGGATGCGTGATGCGCAGATTCGGTTTCGCGTTGATGACTTGGCTGCTCGCGATCGCGGCACTGCCCGCTGTCGCGCAGCCCGCGGGGCAGGATAACCTCGCGGTCGAGCTGGTCGCCGAATCCGATACCCCCGCACCGGGCAGCGAAGTCGCGGTCGCCTTCGTCGCGAAACCCGATCCGGGCTGGCACGGCTATTGGAAGAACCCCGGCGACGCCGGCCTCGACACCCGACTCGACTGGACGTTGCCACAGGGGGTGACCGCAGGCGAGCTGCGCTACCCGGTCCCGACACGCCTGCTGATCGCCGGGATCATGAACTATGTCTACAAGGGCAGCTACACCCAACTGACGACGCTCAGGATCCCCGCCGGCCTTGCCCCCGGCACCGTGCTGCCGATCGCGGTGCGCGCCGACTATCTCGTCTGCACCGACGAGATCTGCGTGCCCGAGACCGAGAATCTGACGCTGCGCCTCACCGTCGGCGACGGCGCCATCGCGCCCGACCGCCGCGCCCGCTTCGACGAGTGGCGCCGCGAATTTCCCCGGCCTTTGGGCAGCGAGGCGAAGTTCGCCGTCGCCGACGGCAAGCTCCGCGTCGCGATCCCGTTCCCGGCCGATGTCGCGCTCGGCAAGGACGCCTATTTCTTCCCCGAGACGCTCGACGCGATGACCTATGCCGAGCCGCAGAAGATCACCCGCGACGGCGACACGCTGCTGATCGAGGCAAAGGCGGGGATCAAGACGCCCGATCGGCTCGGCGGCGTCCTAGCCACCGGCGAACGCGAAGGCTTCGCGCTCACCGCCGTCCCCGGCGCCGTGACCGCCGCCGCAGCCGGGGCGGGGGGCGCGGCGATCGACTGGTCCGCCGCCCTGCTCGCACTCGGCGGGGCGCTGCTCGGGGGTCTGATCCTCAACATCATGCCCTGCGTCTTCCCGATCCTCAGCCTCAAGGCGCTGAGCCTCGCCAAGAGCGGCACCAGCGAAGCCCATGCCCGTGCCGAGGCGCTCGCCTATACCGCGGGCGTCGTGCTCGTCGTCGTCGCGCTGGGCGGGCTCATGCTCGCCTTGCGGGCGGGCGGCGCCAGCGTCGGCTGGGCGTTCCAGCTGACCGATCCGCGCGTCATCCTGTTCCTCCTGCTCCTCGTCCTCGCCATCGCGCTCAACCTTGCCGGGCTGTTCGAGCTGATGACGCCCAAATTCGTCGGTCGCCTCGCCAGCGGAGGATCGGGCGGCGCGTTCATGACCGGCGCGCTCGCGGCGTTCATCGCCACCCCTTGCACCGGCCCGTTCATGGGGGTCGCGCTCGGCGCCGCGCTGGTGCTGCCCTGGTACGTCGCGCTGCTGATCTTCCTCGGCCTCGGCCTCGGCCTTGCGCTCCCGTTCCTGCTGCTCGGCTTCGTCCCGGCGCTCCGCCGGATGCTGCCGAAACCGGGCGCGTGGATGGACACGTTCCGCAAGGTCCTGTCGGTGCCGATGTTCCTCACCGCCATCGCGCTGGCCTGGGTGCTGGGTGGGCTGAAGGGCGTCAACGGCATGGCGGTCGGGCTGATCGTCGCGCTGGCGGTCGCCGTGGCGCTGTGGATCGCCGGACGGCGGCAGGCCCGCGGTACCGGAACGGGTCCCGCATGGGCGGCCGCAGGGCTGGTCACGCTGGCAGGCATCTGGGCGGTCGCCGCAGTCGAAAAGCCCGCCGCTGCAGCCAGCGCCACCGCAGGCGCCGAACCCTTCACCGAAGCCCGCCTCGCCGCGCTGCAGGCGCAGGGCAAGCCCGTCTTCGCCTATTTCACCGCCGACTGGTGCGTCACCTGCAAGGTCAACGAAAAGGCCGCGATCGAGACCGACGCGGTGCGCACCGCCTTCGCCAGTGCCGGCGTCACCGTGCTCGTCGGCGACTGGACCGACGGCGACCCCGCGCTTGGCCGCTTCATCGAACGCCACAACCGCGCCGGCGTGCCGCTCTATCTCTGGTACCCCAAGGGGGCCGCGGAGCCACAGGTCTTGCCCCAGCTGCTGACCCAAGGCATGTTGACCGGACTGACGGGGGGCACATAACCGCAGTTCAAGGAGATGAGCCGATGCACCGACTGATCCCGATTGGCGCCGCCCTCGTCGCCGCGCTGGCGATCCCCGCCGCCGCCGAACAGACCAACGGCCAGATGGCGACCGACTTCAGGCTGACCGACGCCAGCGGCAAGACCGTCCAGCTCTCCGACTTCAAGGGCAAGACCGTCGTGCTGGAGTGGAACAACCCCGGCTGCCCCTTCGTCCAGCGCCATTACCAGGGCAACATGCAAAAGACCCAAGCCGCGGCAAAGGCGGGCGGCGTCGTGTGGCTGACGATCAACTCGGGCGCTCCGGGCAAGCAGGGCCATATGACCGGCGCCGAGGCGCAGGAATGGGTCGGCGCGCAGAAGGCGACCCCCGCCCATTACCTGCTCGATCCCAGGGGTGTGGTGGGCAAGGGCTATGCCGCCAAGACCACCCCGCACATGTACATCATCGATGCCGCCGGCGTGCTGCGCTACCAGGGCGGCATCGACGACAAGCCCGCCGCGCGCGTCGACGAAATGGGATCGGCCCGCAACCACGTCCTCGCCGCGCTCAATGAGATGAAAGCGGGCAAGCCCGTCTCGGTCGCGCAGTCGACGCCCTATGGCTGCTCGGTCAAATACGCCGAATAGGAGCTTTCCTTCCCTGTGATAGGGGGCAGGGAAGGAGAGAAGGCCGGGGGAAACCCCGGCCTTTTTTGGTGGGACGCGAGCGACCCATGCTGGCCTGCCCCATGACCGCCGGTCAGCCGCCGGTGACGGCGATTCAACGTCCCGCCCGGGAAAACACCACGACGAAGAAGATGGTCGCAAGCGTGAGCGCCAGCAGCCCGCCCTGAACGCGCTGGACCGACCCGGTGAACAACAACATCGCCGACACGATCAGAAGCGCGAGGCTTTCTGCGGTGACGACCATCGCCACGATCTTTTCGGACCGGCGGATGAACGTCTGCGCCCCCACCCCGAAGAAGATCAGGGGTGGAATGCTGATCAGAATTCCAACGATTGCCGCAACGAAGCGCATCCGATCAGACCCCGCGATAAAGGATGATTCAGCGCATCATACCAGAATCCCTTTCGCATCGAGTGCGTGGTCGGCATGGCCAGCTAAGCGCCGTCGTGGGGGCGACGCAGCACGACTGCGTCGGCGCGGTGGATTTGCGGTCGGACGATTGACTCCGACTGGCTGAAATCGGGTGAGAAGCGGCCATCAGTGACGCGACGACGCTGGCGTCCATACACCATCCAGAAAGGCGTTGATCGCGATGCAAGGATCGCCCTGAAGCACCGCATTTCGATGCCAGGTGAATGAACCTGATTTGCCCAAGAGCGGGATATAACCGATCACGTCGATGTGACGATCGAAGCCGCCATGATCAATGACGACGAACCACCTGTCGTTACTACTTCCCGCTGTGACGAATTGTCGGCGGGGCAGTTGACGGTCGAGAATGACGTCAGTCCCCTCGAATGGCTCGCCCGTATCAGCGATCGCTCCAGACTTGAGGATGTCGGCCTTCACCTGAGCTGGCAGATCGCCGAGTGAGGTCGCATACCGGGTGGCGTATCGCACCGGGCAATTGCGGGCAGGCGGCGACCCTGTCTGGACCGCTAGAAGTGCAACTGATGCGAGAAAACCAAACACGTCGATCTCCGCTCCTCGGTCGACTCCAGCATGACGCCAGCATGCTGCTTAGGCCAGTACATATCATTCACGGGATTGGCTTTGTGTCTGACCGCCACTGACTTGCCCACTCAGCGAAAGGCCAAATGCCTATGTGCGTATGGTTCGCCCGGAAATCGGTACCACCCTCGCATTTCATGCAGACATATTGGAATATTCATGATTTGTTCCAGCCATGACATTACCTGCACGCTTGATCCGCTCAGGCCCGGTTATGGGGCTGCTGCGCGGCCGTCGCGTAGAAGTCGCACGGGCGACGCATTTCAGTAGCTGCGGCGACGCGGGCCGAATGCGCTGTGAACGCTACGCCGTCGCGCAGCTGTGGTCGCCGTGTCGCGCGGATGGCGCGTGCCCGTCGCACACCTGTCGCGTTGGTGTCGCGTCGGCGTCGCGAACCCGTCTCAACCCCGTCGCGTCGCAGTCGCTTCGCGCCGAAACAACCCCTTTTTCGTCAGCTTCGTTTGTCAGCCGCCCCATGCCCCCCTTGTGCAACGCAGCAAAGCATTGCAGCATGGAACTTGTCCGGCACTTGGACACTTGGGAGGCTTGATGGGGAAAAGCCGCGCGTTCGACGAGATCTGGGGTCATGGCGGGCCGGATGCGCCGCGTCCCGACTTTGCCGAACTGTCGCGCTGGATGGCCGAAACGCCCCATGCCGAACTCAATCGCCGCCAGCAGGCTGCAGAAGCCACCTTCCGCCAGCTCGGCATCACCTTCGCCGTCTATGGCGAAAGCGAAGCGAGCGAGCGCATCATTCCGTTCGACATCGTGCCCCGCATCTTCCTGCACGACGAATGGCAGCGTCTGTCGGAGGGGCTGGTCCAGCGGGTCGAGGCGATCAACGCCTTTCTCCAGGACATTTACGGCGAGCGCCGCATCCTCAAGGAAGGGGTGCTGCCCCCCGAGCTGGTCCTGATGAACCCGCAATTCCGGCCCGAAGTCGCCGGAATCCGTCCGCCGCACGACATCTTCGCACATATCTGCGGCATCGATCTCGTCCGCACCGGACCCGACGAATTCTTCGTGCTCGAGGATAACGCCCGCACCCCGTCGGGCGTCTCCTACATGCTCGAAAACCGCGAGGCGATGATCCGGTTGTGCCCCGAACTGTTCCGCAGCTTCCGGGTCGCCGCCGTCGACAGCTACAGCGACATGCTGCGCGAAACCATGCGCTCGGTCGCGCCGGAGCGCAGCGGCGCCACCCCGGTCTGCGTCGTGCTGACGCCGGGTCATTTCAACTCTGCCTATTACGAACACAGCTTCCTTGCCGACACGATGGGGGTGGAGCTGGTCGAGGCGGCCGATCTGCTGGTCGATGACGACATCGTCTATATGCAGACCATCGCCGGACGGGTGCGGGTCGATGTCATCTATCGCCGGATCGACGACGATTTCCTCGATCCGCTGGTCTTTCGCCCGGATTCGATGCTCGGCGTGCCCGGCATCATGTCGGCGTACCGCGCCGGGAATGTCGCGCTGATCAACGCGCCGGGCAACGGTATCGCCGACGACAAGGCGATTTACAGCTACATGCCGGAGATCGTGAAATTCTACTCGGGCGCCGAAGCCAAGCTGCCCAATGTCGAGACCTGGCGCTGCCGTGAGCCCGATGCGCTTAACTATGTTCTCGACCATCTCGACGAGGTGGTGGTGAAGCTGGTCGACGGATCGGGCGGCTATGGCATGCTGGTCGGGCCGACCGCGAGCAAGGCGGAGATCGAGGCATTTCGTGCCGCGCTGATCGCCGAGCCTCATCGCTATATCGCCCAGCCCACGCTGGCCCTGTCCACCGTGCCGACGCTGACCGAGAGCGGGCTGGCACCGCGCCATGTCGACTTCCGGCCCTTCGTCCTGACCGGCTCCGACGGCGTCCGGGTCGTTCCCGGCGGCCTGACCCGCGTCGCGCTCAAGGAAGGATCGCTGGTCGTCAATTCCAGCCAGGGTGGCGGGACCAAGGACAGTTTCGTGCTTCTGCCAAAGGGACAGAGCCAGCAGCAGACGCAGGTTCAGTCCTGATGCGCATGCTCTCGCGCACCGCGGCGTCGCTCTACTGGCTCGGCCGCTATGTCGAGAGGGCCGACTTCACCGCCCGGCTGATCGAAGCGACGGTGCGTCTCGACGCGCTCTCGGCCAGCCCCGCCGGCGAGGCTGCCTGGGCCAGCGCGCTCGCCGTCACCTATAACGACAAGGCGTTCGCCGCGACCGGCCACGCGATCAGTCAGCAGCCCGTCGCGCATTTCCTGACGCTGGACATGAGCAACCCCGGCTCGATCGTCCGCTGCCTGGAGCAGGCGCGCAACAATGCCCGTGCCGTTCGCACCGCACTGACGCGCGAGGCGTGGACCGCGATCAACCGGCTCTGGCTGCTGTTCGCCAAGCGCGTCAGCCCCGGCGGCACCGCGACGACGCTCAGCCTGGTCGAGGGGGTCATGGCCGAAGCGCGCGGCTTCGAAGGCGCGATCCATCGGATGATGGCGAATGAGGCGGCAATGCTGATCCAGCTCGGCGCCGCGATCGAGCGATCGGACAACACCGCACGGCTGCTCGACGTCAAATATCACCTCTTGCTGCCCGAGGGCGAGCGGGTGGGCGGGCTGGTCGATCGCGACCAGTGGACCACGATTCTCCAGACCGTCTCGGCCGTCACCGCCTATCGCTGGCTCTACAGCGACGGGCTGCGCCCCTCGAACGTCATCGACCTGCTCATCACGCGCGCCGAACTGCCGCGCAGCCTCGCCGGATGCGTCGAGGAAGTGGTCGAACAGCTCAACGCGCTCGCCAAGCGCACCGGGCTTCAGGGCGAGGCCGACCGGATGGCGCGCGCGCGGATCGCGCGGATGCAGAAGACACGCAGCCATGAGGTGATCGTCAGCGGGCTGCACGAATATCTGCAGGCATTCATTCGCGAGAATGCGATGCTGGACGCCGCTATCGCGCGCCAGTTCCGCTTCATTTAGGATCGGACCATGCGCCTCGCGATCGAACACCAGACCCGTTACCGTTTCAGCCAGCCACAGGGTCGGCTCGTCCAGACGCTGCGACTGACGCCGGGCGATACTCATGACCAGACGGTGGTGGACTGGCGGATCGACGTCGATTGCGATGTCCGGTTGCGCGATTCCGTCGACGGCTTCGGCAACCGCGTGACGATGCTGTTTGCCGAGGGGCCGATCGAGGGGATCGACATCACCGTCGCGGGGCAGGTGCTGACCACCGAATCCAACGGCGTCGTGCGCGGCAGCGCCGAACCGTTGCCGCCGGAGATTTTCCTGAGGACCACGCCGCGCAGCAATGCCTGTGCCGCACTGACCGACTTCGTGCACGAGGGACTGGGGAGCGAGGGCTCCGCACTCGAACGGTTGCACCGCTGGAACTTGGCGCTCGGTCGGCGCTTTCCCAATGTGCCCGACCGGCCCGACAGCGGGGTCACTGCGGCGGAGGCGCTTGCCGGTGGCGATCCCGATTCCCGGGATCTCGCGCATATGTTCATCGCCGGAGCGCGCGCGGCGGAGTTTCCGGCACGCTATGTCAGCGGCTATCGCCAATGCTCCGCCGGCACATGTGCGCCGCATGGCTGGGCCGAAGCCTGGGTCGATCGGCTGGGCTGGGTCGGGTTCGATCCATCGGCGGGGATCAGCCCGGATGCGAACTATGTCCGGGTCGCGGTCGGTCTCGATGCACATGGCGCAGCACCGGTCGCCGGAATCCGCCAGGGCTCGGGTGCCGAGGTGATGACGGTCGAGGTTCAGGTCGAGCGCATGGCGGGCGACGCGTGAACCCGCCTCACGCGAAGGCGGGCTGTTTCTCTGCGACGGGCGCTGCGACGCTTTCGTCCAGCAGCGACCATCCGTTCGGACCGAGCACTTCCATCGGCCGGTAGCGCGTCTTGTACGCCATCCGCTCGCTGCCCTTCACCCAATAGCCCAGATAGACGTAGGGCAGGCTGGCATTCCGGGCCCTGACGATGTGATCCATGATGATAAGATTGCCCAGCCCCTGCCGTTCCGGCCGGTCCGCAGCGAAGAAGCTGTAGATCATCGACAGCCCATCGGCCTGCTGGTCGGTGATGCAGGCCCCGACCAGCTCGCCACCCAGCTCCGCCGGCTCGCGATATTCGATGACATAGGTGCTAACCGGCGACTGCTCGACCATATCGGCATAGTCGCTCTCGTCCATCATCGTCATCCCGCCGCCCGGATGACGGGTGGCGAGGTAGCGGCGGAGGAGTTGATACTGTTCGTCGGTAGCCCAGGGACGGCACGCAGTTACTTCCAGGTCCGAATGGCGGCGGATTAGCTTTCGTTGGCTGCTGTTGGGTTTGAACTCGCCGGTGATGACGCGAACCGACAGGCAAGCGTTGCAGCCGACGCAGCTCGGGCGATAGGCGACGGACTGGCTACGGCGGAAGCCGATGCGGCCGAGCGCATCATTGAGTTCGCCGGCATGCGCCCCATTGAGCTCGGTGAAGATCTTCCGTTCCTGGCGCCCCGGAAGATAGGGGCAAGCCGAGGGGCTGGTTACAAAAAACCGCGGAAATCGGGTCAATGCCGTCACGCTTTGTGCCCCTTATCATCGTTCGCGCCGGGTTTAACGGAGGCCATTATGAAGGGGTCGAATCGTGATGAAAAGCCGATTTACCATGAAAGAGAGTTAACGACTCGCTTTCCAGTTTTAAGGGGTTGCGGGTCGCGAAAGGCGCGCCACTGGGAGGTTATAGCGCGCCTGCGACTCGGCAGGATAGAGTCACGGTCAACGCTTCGTCGTGCGCCTGATTCGCTTCGTCCATAAGCTGTGGACAATTTGGACAGGCGTTAGGCGAGCTCGATCGCGCGCACCTCGTAATCCGCCTTCTGCAACGCGTCGATCAGCCGTTCGAGATGCGCGCGGTCGCGCGTCTCGCACTCGACGTCGAGGCTGAGCCCCTTGGCAGGCAGGTTCGTGAAGATGCGCTGATGCGACAGTTCGAGGATGTTGACCGTCTGCTCCTGGAAAATCCGGGCGACCTGATAGAGTGCGCCGGGGCGATCCTGCAGGCGGATGCGCAGACGGGCCAAGCGGCCGGAGCGGGCGAGGTCGCGCAGCAGGACGTTGGCAAGCAGCCGCGTGTCGATATTCCCCCCGCACAGCACGATGCCGACCGTCCGACCCCGAAAGCGCTCGGGGTTCGAAAGCAGGGCGGCGAGACCGGCCGCGCCGGCGCCTTCGACCACGGTCTTCTCGATCTGGAGCAGCAGGCTGAGCGACTCTTCCAGCGCACGTTCGGTTACCAGCACGATATCGTCGACCAGCGCCTCGACGATCTGCGCGGTGATCGTGCCGGGGTCGCGCACCGCGATCCCCTCAGCGAGCGTGTCGCCGCCGATCGGCAAGCTGGTTCCCTTGATCAGGTTGTACATCGACGGGAAGAGTTCCGCCTCTACCCCGACGACTTCGATCGCATGGTCCGCGGCCTTGGCGACGGTCGACATTCCCGAACTCAGCCCGCCGCCGCCGATCGGGATGATCAGCGTGTCGATGGCCGGGGCGTCGGCCAGCATTTCGAGCGCGACCGTGCCCTGGCCGGCGATGATGCGCGGATCGTCGAACGGATGGACGAATGTATAGCCGTTCGACGCCTCGAGCTGACGGGCATGGGCATAGGCTTCATCGAAGGTCTCGCCCTCGAGGATCACATTCGCGCCGTGCCCTTCAGTCTGGGTCACCTTCACCGTCGGTGTCGGCTTCGGCATGACGATAGTGACCGGAATGCCGAGGCGGTTGCCATGATAGGCAAGCCCCTGGGCATGATTGCCGGCCGAAGCGGCGATCACGCCCTTGGCCCGCGCGGCATCGTCCAGCTGGAGCAACGTATTGAGCGCGCCGCGCTCCTTGTACGCTGCGGTGAACTGCAGATTCTCGAACTTGAGCCACACATCGGCGCCGGTCAGGTCTGACAGCGTCTTGCTGCGCAATGTCGGCGTGCGCACGATCGATCCCATAATCCGCTCGGCCGCCATCTGGACATCGGCCAGGGTGACGGGGAGGGGACGGGGATCGGACGCTACCTGAGTTGCCATCATCAAGACTTTCGTGACCCCGGAACTGCCGCCGGGCCGGTCGAGGCGCCCTAGACCATCTGGCGCGGCGGGGGAACACCGCCTATTCGAAGAAACGATCGAGCCCTGCTTCCTCCCCTTCCGCTTCCGGAGACCCCTGTGCGCCCTTCCGTCCCGCTTGCCCTGATCGCCGCGCTGCTGTTGCCTGCGCCCGCCCTCGCCGATGCGCTGGTCGAGAATGTCGACGGGATGACGCTCACCGCGAAGGGCGAGTTGCAGCGGTTCAACGGCATCGTGATCGATGAGAACGGCAAGGTCGTGAAGCTGCTCAAGCGCGGCGACAAGCGGCCCGAGCGGCCCGACTGGAAGGAGGATCTGAAGGGTCGGACGGTGATCCCCGGCATGGTCGATGCGCATGGCCATGTGATGAACCTCGGCTTTCGTGCGCTCGCGCTCGACCTGTCGGCGACGCGGTCGCTCGCCGAGGCGCAGGATGCGATCCGCCGCTACGCTGCCGAGAACAGCACCCGACGCTGGCTGACGGGGGGGGGCTGGAACCAGGAGGTCTGGAGCCTTGGTCGGTTCCCGACTGCCGCCGAACTGGACGCGGCGACGGGCGAGGTGCCGACCTGGCTGGTGCGCGCCGACGGTCATGCCGGATGGGCCAACAGCGCCGCGATGAAGGCGGCGGGGATCACCGCCGCCACCAAGTCGCCTGCCGGCGGGCGGATCGAGATGATCGCCGGCAAGCCCGGCGGAGTGTTCGTCGATGCGGCAATGGCGCTGATCGAAAAGGCGCTTCCCCAGCCGACCCCGCGCGATCGCAACTCGGCCTTCATCAAGGCGCAGGACATCCTGCTGTCGATGGGCGTCACGGCCAGCGCCGACATGGGCACCAGCCTGGACGACTGGATGACGTTCCGCCGGATGGGCGATCTCGGCATTCTTCGCATGCGGATCATGAGCTATTCGGACGGGGTCGAGACGGCGCTGCGGGTCGGCGGAAGCGGTCCGACGCCGTGGCTGTACGACGACAAGCTGCGGATGGGCGGGATCAAGCTCTACACCGATGGAGCGCTCGGCTCGCGCGGCGCTTGGCTCAAGGCAGCCTATGCCGACGCGCCGGGCAATAGCGGACTGCCGTTCCTGACCGATGCGCAGTTGCTCAACATGATCGTGCGCGGTGCGATGGACGAGTTCCAGTTCGCGATCCATGCGATCGGCGACCGTGCCAACCAGCAGGTCCTGGATGCGATCGACGAGGTATCGGATACCTATAAGGGCGACCGCCGCTGGCGGATCGAGCATGCCCAGATCGTCGATCCGGCAGATCTGCCGCGCTTCGGCAAGCATGGCATCATCGCGTCGATGCAGCCGGTGCACCAGACGAGCGATCGGACGATGGCCGAGGCGCGGCTCGGCCCGCAGCGGCTGGCCGGGGCCTATGCGTGGAAGTCGATGCTGGCGAACGGCGCGACGCTGGTGTTCGGATCGGACTACCCGGTCGAGAGCCCCAATCCGTTCGAGGGCTGGGCGGCCGGCTTCACCCGGCAGGACGGCCAAGGCCAGCCCTTCGGTGGCTGGCGACCGGAAGAGGCGGTGAGCCGCGAACAGGCGTGGCGCGCCTTCACGATCGATGCGGCCTATGCCGGGTTCGGGGAGAAGAAGTTCGGTCATCTGGCGCCGGGAATGCGCGCCGACTTCATCGTCGTGGACCGCGATCCGATGCTTGCCTCGCCCAGCGAATTGCGGGGCACGGTCGTGCTGGAAACCTGGGTCGGGGGGCAGCGGGTGTTCCGCCGGTCGGCCAAGGGCGGCGCCGGGCGCTAAGCTGACGGGCGTCCGACGAAGCTGACGAAAAACGCGGGGATTCAGGCCGACGCGACGGCTTTGCGACTGGAAGACGACTGCGACGCGACGGAGAGGCGACGCCGACGCGACACCCACGCGACAGTGTCGCGACACCGTGTCAGGACGTGTGCGCGCAGATCGGGCGACGGGAAGTGGGACGGGCATCGATCAGTTTATGCGCCCGTCGCCGAGCTGTAGGGAAGTTCTTTTCGACCTTCCGAGGAGCTGCGCGCGCGATACCCGCCGGGCGAGCGGACCCGATTGCGTGCGGGGGCGTTGGTCGGACGGCCGTTGCGGCCGCGACCTGATCGGGGGACGGATGTTCGATAGCCATATTTCCAGCCGAAAGCGCGGATGGCGATCGCGCGCCGCGGCATCGCTGGGGGCGTTCGCCGTTCTCGCGATCGCGGGCGTCGCGGCGCCTGCGCATGCCACGCTTTTAGCGGGCGCAGCGCCCGGGCCGAGCGCATCCGCGACCCCGACGCAGGGGGCAACGATCGGGGACGTGAGCGAAGCCGGCGCGGACGAACGCATCGCGCGACGGATTGAGGGGATTTTCGCCGCGGTTCCGGCGCTACGCGGCGTCCGCGTCGTCGCGAACCAAGGTGTGGTGACGCTGGAGGGCAAGGTCGCCGCACCCGAGGATATCGCGCGCGCCGAAGAGATCGCGTCGCGCATCCAAGGCGTGGTCACGGTCGAGAACAATGTGGTTCGGGACCTGTCGGTGCAGGAAAGCGTGCAGTCGATCGGCGCGCTGTCGGGCAAGGCGACGGGGCTGATCCGCATGCTGCCCCTGATCGGCGTGGCACTCGCGGTGGCGTTCGGGATCGCGCTGATCGGCTATCTGCTCGCGTCGCTGACGTGGCTGTGGCGGCGGTTCGCGCCCAACAGCTTCCTCGCCGAACTGATCGCCAGTGCGATCCGCTTCGTGTTCGTGATCGGCGGAATCGTGATCGGCCTGCAGATCGTCGGCGCCGGGGCGTTGCTCGGCGCGGTGCTGGGCGGGGCGGGGATCATCGGCATCGCGCTGGGCTTTGCGATGCGCGACACGATCGAGAATTACGTCGCGTCGATCCTTCTGTCGATCCGTCAGCCGTTCCGCGCCAACGATCTGGTCGTGATCGACCAATATGAGGGGCGGGTGATCCGGCTGACCAGCCGTGCGACGATCCTGATGACACTGGACGGCAACCATCTGCGCATTCCCAACAGCACCGTCTTCAAGGCGGTAATCCTGAACTATACCCGCAATCCGCAGCGCCGGTTCGACTTCGAACTGGGAATCGACGCCGACTCGGATCCGACGCTGGCGCGCCACATCGGCGTCGCGACGCTGCAGCAGCTGGATTTCGTGCTGGACGCGCCGGCGCCGTCGGCGCGCGTGGAGCAGGTGGGCGATTCCAATATCGTGATCCGCTTCCTCGGCTGGATCGATCAGGAGCGGACCGACTGGTACAAGGCGCGCAGCCGCGCGATACCGGCGGTCAAGAGCGCGCTGGAGACGGCAGGGTTCGCATTGCCGGAACCCATCTACCGGCTTCGTTTCGATCAGGGCGCCCCGTTCGCGGCTGGCGGGGCGAGCGCTGCGCCCGCTGCACGCCCGCGTCCCGAGCCAGCGACCACGGGTGCCGATCAAATCGCCGACACGGAGCATGTCGCGCCGGAGAACGAGATCGCCGAGATGGTCGACAAGGAGCGCGCGCAGGACGGATCGGCGGGCGAGGATCTGCTGAGTTCGCGCCGCCCGGTGGAGTAGCGCCACAACGGAAAGGGGCCGCGGCGTCCCCCCGGATGCCGCGGCCCCATGCCCCGCTCGACGAACTGGTTCAGGCGACCGCGCTGGCGGGCGTCACAACCTCTTCCGGTTCGCGCAGCACATAGCCGCGGCCCCAGACGGTCTCGATGTAATTCTCGCCCTCGCACGCCATGCTGAGCTTCTTGCGCAGCTTGCAGATGAAGACGTCGATGATCTTGAGTTCGGGCTCGTCCATCCCGCCATAGAGATGGTTGAGGAACATTTCCTTGGTGAGCGTCGTGCCCTTGCGGAGCGAGAGCAGCTCCAGCATCGCATATTCCTTGCCGGTCAGATGGACGCGCGCGCCGTCGACTTCGACCGTCTTCGCGTCGAGGTTGACCGCCAGCTTACCGGTGCGGATGACCGACTGGCTGTGGCCCTTGCTGCGGCGGACGACGGCGTGGATGCGTGCAATCAGCTCTTCGCGATGGAACGGCTTGGTGACGTAATCGTCGGCGCCGAAGCCGAACGAGCGCACCTTGCTGTCCATCTCGTTGATGCCGGAGAGGATCAGGACCGGGGTCTGGACGCGGGCGACGCGCAGTTTCTTGAGCACGTCATAGCCGTGCATGTCGGGCAGATTGAGGTCCAGCAGGATGATGTCGTAATCATACAGCTTGCCCAGATCGAGGCCTTCCTCGCCCAGATCGGTCGTGTAGACATTGAAGCCTTCGGTGTTGAGCATCAGATCGATCGCCTTGGCGGTCGTCGGCTCGTCTTCGATCAGCAGCACGCGCATCGGCCGTTCCCCTGTGCCCGTTACATGCCCCCTGCGACATGCAACGCGACTGATTCATTAACCTAAGCTGGAATGAAGGCAAAAGGTTAATTTTGAGCTAACCGGCCTCGATCCACGAGTCGCGGCCTTGTCGGAAGCCGATCCGGTGCGGATAGGCAGGGCGGGCGGGATCGTGACGCCATCGAAATTTTGCGATGAGCTATAGATACAGGTTATGGCCGTCGCCGCTATTTTGCGTTTGCGAAGGAATCGGATGCGTGGTTACCTTCCCAATTCCGGGGCTGTGACGCGATTACGCGCACTAAACATTTCAATTGGGGGGTCTTATGAGAACGAAAGCTGCGCTATTTGTCACCGCATGCAGCCTGGCATTTCCTGCCATCGCGCAAGAGGCTCCCACGACACCCCCGGCGCAGAGCGAGGGCGAGAGCACCGAAGTTCTGATCACCGGATCGCGCATCAAGCAGGATCCTAGCCGCAGCGCGCTTCCGCTTGAAATCTTCACCACCGAGGATTTCACGCGCGAGGGCATCAATAGTCCCGAACAGCTCGTTTCGCTGCTGAGCACGAACGGCAACGGCGCGGACAATCTCGCGTCAAACACCGACGTGGTGAGCGGCGCGCAGCGCGGCACCAACGGCCTGTCGGCGGCGAACCTGCGCGGGCAGGGCAGCGCGGCCACGCTGGTGCTGCTGAACGGTCGCCGGGTCGCGGCGCACGGCCTTCAGGGCTCGGCGGTCGACGTCAACCAGATCCCCTTCGCCGCGATCGAGCGGGTCGAGGTGCTGAAGGACGGCGCATCGGCGATCTATGGCACCGACGCGATCGGCGGCGTGATGAACTTCATCACCAAGACCGATTTCGAAGGGCTGGCGCTCAACGGCTTCACCGACATCACCGAGCGCGGCGACTCGCCGATCTATCGCCTGTCGGCGACCGCCGGCTATGGCGACCTGAAGTCGGACGGCTTCAACGTGATGGCCGCGGTCAGCAAGAGCTGGAACGGCATCCTGCGCGGATCGAGCCGCGATTTCGTCAACGGCAACCAGCCCGATCGCGGCCTTTCGGTCGATACACGCGGTACGCCGATCGCAACGATGTTCGCCAACGGACCGAACGCGATCTTCGCGCCGACGGGCAGCCTGCTCAGCGGCGTGCCGCTGCTGATCCCGGGCACGACGATCACTGCCAATGGCGGCATCAACATCCTGGACCTGCCGGGCGGCGCTGGATGCGAATCCTTCGACGGCGGCATGGCCTATGACGATGCGCTTTGGGCGAACGCGAGCGCGCGCTATGCCTGCGCATGGGATACCGGCCGTGCGGCGATCCTGCAGCAGCCGCTGGAGACGCTTACCTATTACAGCCGTGCGACGGTCGCGCTCGGAAAGCACACGCTGTTCGCCGAGGTCACCGGATCGGACGCGGATTCGTCCAAGCAGTTCTCGTCGAACCAGTATGCGGGCAACACCAGCACAACGCCGCTCTATTATCCGCTGAACGCGCTGACCCAGTCGACCTATAACGAGGTCTATAACGCGTTGCTGGCCGTGTTCCCGGGGATCGCGGCGAACTATGGCAAGCCGATTGCCTATCGCTGGCGGTGCGAGGCGTGCGGGCCGCGCGAATATGAGACCAACACCAAGACCCTGCGCGCCGCGATCGGCATCGACGGGCCGCTGTTCGGCGGGTGGGACTATCGCGCGGGCGCTTCCTATGCGCGCAGCGAATCGACGTCGGTGCTGGGCACCGGCTATTCCTATCGCGGCATCTTCTCGTCGAGCGCCCGTGCTACGGCGTCGGGCGTGCCGGGCGCCACGTCCGGGAGCATCGATCCGCGCGCGCCGACCGCGCCCGGCGCGACGGCTCCGGGTATTGTCGGTCTGCTCAACAGCGGCATCATCAATCCATTTTCGCTGACCCAGACGCCGGAGGCGATGGCCGCCCTGGATGCCGTATCCGCCAAGGGCGTCAGGCTCTACGGCGGCCGGTACGAGGTGCGTCAGTTCGACGCGTCGATCTCGGGTTCGCTGTTCAACCTGCCCGGTGGCGCGGTGCAGATGGCGGTCGGCATCGACTATCGGCGCGAGAGCTACAGCTTCAACGGGTCGGCCGATGCCGAACTCGACCGGCCGGAAATCTTCAACGTCGCGTTCGACAATGCCAATGCGCTGACGGAGAAGAGCCGCGACGTGAAGGCGGCCTATGCCGAAGTGCTGATCCCGATCTTCGAACCGCTGGAGATCACGGTCGCCGGGCGCGTCGACGATTACACCGGCTTTGGCAGCACGTTCAATCCGAAGGTCTCGGCGCGCTTCACGCCGGTCGACTGGCTGATGTTCCGCGGTTCGTACAATACCGGTTTCCGCGTGCCGACGTTCAACCAGATCTTCAACGGCCAGACACTGAGTCCCAACCCGACCACCAACTCGCTGGTCGATCCGTCGACCTGCCCGAGCGGCGTGGTCAGCACCACCGACCCCAACTGCGCGGCGATCAACCCGGATACGCTGAGCGGCGGCAACCCGAATGTGGGGCCGGAAACGTCCGACCAATATTCGATCGGCGTCGTGTTCCGCCCCGCACCCCGCTTCAGCGCTTCGGTCGATTTCTGGTCGATCGCGGTCGACGACACGATCGGTGCGCTGACGCTTCGCCAGCTGTTCGACAATTACCAGTTCTTCGGGGATCGGATCATCCGGACTGGGGGCATCATCACGCAGGTCGACCTGACCGCCGACAATATCGGATCGCGGCGCACCAAGGGGCTCGAGTTCGCGCTGCGCGGCGGGTTCGACGGCCTGGGCGGGATGTTCGATATCGGCATGAACGGCACCTGGCTGCTCGAGAAGAAGGAGCGCTTCCTGCCGACCGCACCGTATACCGACATCGTCGGGGTGTTCAGCTATGCCGGCGACCTGGGCCTCGAGTGGAAGCATAACGCCTGGGTGAGCTTCGCCACCGAGGATACGTCGGTGACCTTCTCGCAAATCTATCGCAGCGGATACGAGAATAACGGCCTGCCGAGCCTGGCCAACAACCAGAGCGCGACCCGGCCGAACTATAACGAGCGCGTCGACGCCTATATCATCTACAACCTCTCGGTGACGCAGCGCGTCCGCGATGGGTTCAAGCTGACGGCGGGTATTCGCAACGTATTCGACACCGATCCGCCGTTCGCGATCACCTATGACAGCAACACCGGCGCGGGCAGCTCGTGGGAGCCGCGCGTTGCGGACCCGCGTGGCCGGTCGTTCACGATCGCGGCCGAGGTGAAGTTCTAAACGGGTTCGATCACCGACCCAGGCGAGGGGCCGGTTCGCAGCGCTGCGGACCGGCCCCTTTTTTTGGATTGCCGACGCCGCTCGCGCTTAACCGCGCGTGCAGAGGTTGCGGAAACGCTGGGCAAAAAAGTCGATCACCAGCTCGACCCGGGCCGGGCGCAAGGTGCTGGGTGGGGTGAGCAGGTGGAGCGCGATGTTCATCGGCGACCAGTCCTGCAGAATCTCGACCAGCTTGCCCGCGGCGAGTTCGCGGTCGATGATGAAATCGGGCAGGCGGGCGATGCCCAGGCCTGCCAATAGCGCCGGGAGCATCGCGTCGCCATTGTCTGTGGTGAGCGGCCCGGCGGGGCGCACCGCCGCTTCCTCGCCATCCGCCTTGCGGAAATGCCAGGTGCCGATCGCGTTGGCGTAGAGGAAACAGGCGTGGTGGGCGAGGTCGGCCGGATGGCGCGGCGTGCCGTGCGCTTCGAGATAGGCGGGCGCTGCGACGACGCGCGCGGTGACCGGGGCGAGGCGGCGGGCGCGCAGCGAACTGTCGGGCAGGTCGGCGATGCGCAATGCGATGTCGAACCCGTCCGCGACGATATCGACGCGCGCGTCGGACAGGCGCAGGTCGATCTCGATCCCCGGATGTTCGGCGATGAGGTCTGCGATGGCATCGGCGACGAAGCGGATGCCGAAGGTGATCGGCGCGGCGATGCGCACGAGGCCGGTGGGCGCCTTGGCTGAATCGATCGCCGCCTCTTCGGCCGACTGTGCCTCGGCGAGAATGCGTCCGGCGCGCTCGGCGAGAGCGGTGCCGCTGTCGGTGAGCGTCAGGCGGCGCGAGGTGCGGTGGAACAGCGCGGTGCCGAGCTGTGCCTCGAGCCGGGCGATCGCCTTGGACACTGTGGCCTTGCTCACCCCGATTGCTGCAGCGGCGCCGCTGAACGAGCGGTGCTCAACGACGCAGGCGAAGATCGCCCAGGCTTCGAAATCAGGGAGGCGCATCGGTCAGCTCCATCAAGATGCGCCACGTATATTCTAGAAACGATCCGTTTCAAACGTTTCCGTTTACGGCGCGATCGGGCGCCCTATCTTGGGTCCAACAAGGAGGCAGCAATGATCGACAAACGTTCGTTCGACAGCCTGGGCCATGCCGATCACGGGTGGCTCAACGCCCGTCACCATTTCAGCTTTGCCAATTACTATGATCCCGCCCGCATGGGATGGGGTGCGATCCGCGTGTGGAACGACGACGAGATTGCGCCGAACAGCGGCTTTCCGCCGCATCCGCACAAGGACATGGAAATCATCACCTATGTCCGGACCGGGGCGATCACGCACCAGGATTCGATGGGCAATACCGGGAAGACCGGGGCCGGCGACGTCCAGGTGATGAGCGCGGGCACCGGCGTGCGCCATGCCGAATATAATCTGGAGGGCGAGAAGACCACGCTGTTCCAGATCTGGATTCAGCCGCGCGAGGCCGGCGGTGCGCCGAGCTGGGGCGCCAAGCCGTTCCCCAAGGGCGAGCGGTCGGGCCGGTTCGTGACGCTAGCGAGCGGCTATGCCGAGGACAGCGAGGCGCTGCCGATCCGGGCGAATGCCCGCGTGCTGGGCGCGACGATCAAGGCCGGCGAGAGCGTAACGCACAGCGTGGGCGACGGGCGGCATGCCTATCTCGTCCCCGCGGTGGGACGGATCGAAATCGACGGAAAGCCGTTCGACGCCCGTGACGGCGCTGCGTTGAGCGGCGGCCAGACGGTGACGATCACCGCGATCGAGGACGCCGAAATCGTCCTGGTCGATTCAGACTGACAGACCCCCCGGAGCGGTCCGCCTACCTCCCCCTCCCGAGGCGGGCCGCTCCACCCCCTTCCACGATCAGACAAGGAGACACGCCATGACCAAGGTTCTGGTGCTCTATTACTCGTCCTACGGCCATATCGAACAGATGGCGGAAGCCGTGGCGGAAGGCGCGCGCGCGACCGGCGCGCAGGTCGATATCCGCCGCGTTCCCGAAACCGCACCCGAGGCGGTGGTCAAGGCGGCAGGATTCAAGACCGATACCGCGCATCCGGTGATCGAGGGCCCCGACGCGCTGGCCGAGTATGACGCGATCATCGTTGGCTCGCCGACCCGCTTCGGTCGCATGTCGAGCCAGATGGCCGCGTTCTGGGACACCGCCGGCGGGCTGTGGTTCAAGGGCACGCTGCACGGCAAGGTCGGTGGCGCCTTCACCTCGACCGCGACCCAGCATGGCGGCAACGAGATGACGGTGATGAACATCATCACCAACCTGCTGCATTTCGGCCTGACCATCGTCGGACTGGACTATGGCCATGCCGACCAGATGAAGATCGACCAGGTCCTGGGCGGCACGCCCTATGGCGCGTCGACCATCGCCGGCGGCGACGGCAGCCGTCAGCCGAGCGAGATCGACCTGGCCGGCGCGCGCTATCAGGGCCGCCGCATCGCCGAAGTCGCGGCCAAACTGGCTGCCTGACATGACGCGCGCCGTGCAACCCGCATTGTTCGTGTCGCACGGTTCGCCGATGATCCTGTTCGAACCCAGCCCGGCGCGGGATTTTCTCGCCGGGCTGGCGTCGCAGGTGGCGCGGCCCGATGCGATCCTGATGATCTCCGCGCATCACGACATGGCGGAGGCGGTGGTGACCGGGTCGCCCGCACCGCCGACGATCCATGATTTCGGCGGATTTCCGCAAAAGCTGTTCGATGTGCGCTATCCCGCGCCGGGCGCTCCGGCGCTGGCGGAAGAGGTGGCGCGGCTGATCGCGGAAGCCGGGCATCCGGTGTTTCTCGATCCGCAACGGGGGCTGGATCATGGCGCATGGGTGCCGCTGGCGCTTGCCTGGCCCTACGCCGATATCCCGATCGTCCAGCTGTCGATCAGCAGCGCGCATCCGGCCGAATGGCATTACCGCATCGGCCAGGCCGTCGCCCCGCTGCGCGATCGCAACGTCCTGATCATCGGATCGGGCAGCCTGACCCATAATCTGCGCGCGATCTTCGCCGAGGGCCGCGACCATGACGCAGCGGTGCCCGACTGGGTGTCCGACTTTGCCGACTGGGTGAGGGCGCGGTTGGATGCGGGCGACACCGATGCGGTGCTGCATGCGGTGGAGCGCGGACCGCATGGGCGGCGCAACCATCCGACGCCGGATCATATCCTGCCGCTGTTCGCCGCGATGGGCGCAGGCGGGGCGCAGGCCGAGCGCCTGCACCACAGCTATACCTATGGCGTGCTGGCGATGGACGCTTATCGCTTCGGGCAGGGTCCGGACTTCTAGGGGAGTTCGGCCCCTAAGGCTGGCGTCGCGGGCGCGGCGGTGGCAAGGCGCGGAGATGATACAAGACCAGGTACTTTTCATCGACGGCGAGGCGATCGTTCTCGACAAGCCCGCCGGGCTTCCGGTCGACCGGCCGCGCGACGGGTCGATCAGCCTGGAAAATCACCTCGGCAACCTGACCTTCGGGTTCCAGCGCTGGCCGACGCCGGTCCACCGGCTCGACCGCGATACCAGCGGGTGCCTGTTGCTCGCGCGCAATCCCAAGGCGCATGCGCGGTTCCAGCAGGCGTTCGAGGCGGGGCAGGTCACCAAACGCTATCTCGCGGTGATCGACGGGATTCCCGACGCGTTGTCGGGGATGATCGACCTGCCGCTGGTCAAGATCTCCAGCGCCGAGCGCGGCTGGCGCATGACCGGCAGGGCGGACGGCAAGTCGGCGCGGACGCGCTGGCGGATGCTGGCGAGCAAGGACGGGCGCGCGTTCATCGCCTTTTATCCAGAGACCGGCCGCACGCATCAGATCCGCGTCCATGCCGCCGAGGGGCTGGGCTTTCCGATCACCGGCGATCCCGTCTATGGCGTCGCCAACGGACGCACGATGATGCTGCACGCCGCGCAACTGACCGTGCCGCGCCCGGGCAAGCCCGACATCCATGCCGAGGCCCCGACGCCCGAAGCGTTCCGCACGCTCGGCTTTGCCGGCGGGACACCAGCCGATGAGTCGGGCGACGATGCCGATTGACCTGCCCGAGGACGCGATCGTCGAGGAGAAGTTCCTCGCCGCGTCGGGGCCGGGCGGGCAGAATGTCAACAAGGTCGCGACCGCGGTGCAGCTGCGCATCGACGTGTTCCGGCTGGGGCTGCCGCCTTATGCCTATGCCAGGCTAAAGGAGCTGGCGGGGAGCCGGATGACGTCGGGCGGCGAACTGGTGGTGACCGCGCGCCGCTTTCGCACGCAGGAGGCGAACCGGCAAGATGCGCGCGAGCGGGTGACCGAATTGATCGAGAAGGCGCATGAGCGACAGGCGCGGCGGGTGAAGACCAAGCCGAGCAAGGCGGCGAAGGCACGGCGCGTCGACGCGAAGAAGGGCCGATCGGCAATCAAGGCGGGGCGGGGACGCGTACAGATCGACTGACCCGCGCAACGATCGGCGCGCTTTGGCGTTTGCCCGGCATGAACAGACTGATCCCCTGCGCCCTGCTTGCCCCGCTCGCCCTGCTTGCCGCCTGTTCGGGGGAGCCGGTGCTGAACGACGTCACCCAGAACAATGCGCAGGAGATGGAGCCGCTGAGCCTGCCCGATCCGGTCGAGCCCGCCCCCACGCCCAGCGCGAGTGCAAGCACGGCCGCGGTCGCCGCGGAAATCCCGGAGGCGTTTCGCGGGCGGTGGAGCGGAAAGGCGGGCGATTGCGGCAAGGGCAGCGACATCACCCGGCTCGAGATCACGCCGGCGGAACTGCGCTTCTACGAGAGCAGCGGCACGGTGACGGGTATCGAGGGTGAGGGCGCGGAAATCGCGGTGACGGCGCGCTATACGGGCGAGGGCGAGGCCTGGACCGCAACGCGCAGCTTCGAACTGTCGCCGGACGGGAAGACCCTGACGTCCGAGGGTATGGCGCGCGTGCGCTGCCCATAGGCTCTTGCAACCGCGCATGCGGAAGGCCAACTGCGGCGCATGTACAATTTCGACATCGCCGCCGGGTCCAAGGCCGAACTCTATCGCGATCTTCTTGCCGCGCTCGATGCGCTGACGGCGGGGGAAAGCGACGCGATCGCGAACATGGCCAACGCCGCTTCGCTGATCGGGCAGTATCTGCCCGACCTCAATTGGGCGGGCTTTTACCGCAATGTCGGCGGCGAGCTGGTGCTCGGCCCGTTTCAGGGGAAGGCGGCGTGCATCCGCATTGCGTTCGGCAGGGGCGTGTGCGGCGCGGCTGCGGCGACGCGCGAGACCCAGCTGGTCGCCGACGTCCACGCCTTTCCGGGGCATATCGCATGCGATGCCGCGAGCAATTCCGAACTGGTGGTCCCGATCGTTCACGACGGCGCGTTGATCGGTGTGCTCGACCTCGATAGTCCGCTGACGGGCCGGTTCGGTGCGGAGGATGCGGCGGGGTGCGAGGCGCTGGTCGCGTTGCTCGCCCCGCGCGTTGCCGGATCGGCGGACTGATCCGTTCCGGGACGACACGGTCTGCTGGTCCCTTAACGCATTGCCCCGGATCGGGACTTTCTTAACCATGTGTCGTGGTAGAGATGGCTGCCCGCGACTGTTAAGAAACCGTGAAGAGACGCGACCTTTCGTCCCTGCTCGGATGGCCGCGTCTCACTGGAGATGCATGTCGTGACCAAGCGTAACCTGACCTTGTTGGCCCTTTCGATCGCGGGTGTTTCGCTCGCGCTTCCGGCAGAGGCGCAGCGCGTGTGGCGCGACGGGAAATGGGAAACGCGGCAGCGCGCGTCCGCGCGCTATCCCGAGCGTTCGGTGCCGACGACGCGGATCGAGGCGCCCCGGACGCGGGTGGACGGGCCGCGCTCGCGCATCGAGTCGCCGCGCACGTCGGGCCGCTGGGGCCGCACCATCGGCGGCCGCTGGGAAGGCGGGATGCGCGCGCCCGGCGGGTGGGGCGCCTATCGCCGCCCGGTGCGCGGCTGGACGCTGCCAAGCTACTGGATCGGCGGAAGTTTCGGGATCAGCGACTGGTCGAGCTGGGGGCTGAGCCGCCCGCCCTATGGCTATGGCTGGATCCGCTATTATGACGACGCCGTACTCGCCGACCGCAGCGGTCGGGTGTGGGATTCGGTGAGTGGGATCGACTGGTACGGCGGCGGTGCGGCAAGCGCCTATGCCGGTGACGGCTATGCCGCGGCCGCTGCTGCTGGCGGCGGCGGGGGCGGCTATGGCGCCAGCTATGACGCGCCCGGCTATGACGACGACTACGGATATGACGATGAGTACCGCCGGGAGCCGATTCCGGCCGAGCCATACCCGGGGGGGTATGCGCCGCCGCCGCCGCGTTATGCAGCGCCGGCGGCGCAAAGCCCCTGTGCCGCGCAGTGTGGCGGGGGCTATGCGCAGCGGGGTTATGGCTACGGATCGGGCTATGGCTATGGCAGCGGCTATTACATGGCCGGGCCGACGGTGACGACGATCGTCATCCAGTCGGGAGCGACCACCACGAGCACCGTCACCGAAGAGGTGTATGGAGAGGTCGAGGAGGCCAAGACGGTCCGCACCTATCGTGCGCCGACCAAGACCGTGCGGCGCTATCCGAGCAAGCTGGTGCGGCGTTCGACCAAGGATTGCTGCCGCTGATTTGAGGGGGAGCGAAGACCCCGTTTGCCCTGAGCTTGTCGAAGGGCCTCAAGTGACACGCTTGCTGGGGTCGGCCCTTCGACAGGCTCAGGGCAAACGGACGTTGGGACGTGCACGCCCTGGCCTTAGTTCCGCGGCGGCCTCGTTCCGAAGGTGACGATGCTCTCGCTGCCGTCCGCTGCGATCGACGACACGCCGATGAAATGATCGTCGACCACCACATCCTTGAGCGTGGTTTCGGTGAGACCGGCGACGCCGCGCACGTCGGTCCAGTCCTGCTTGTCGTTGCGGCGCCAATAGACGCGATAGCCGCGCGCCCCGGGGACGGCGTTCCACTTGACCCTGGTATCCGCGCTCAATGCGCCGTCGAGCACGACCGAGGACGGGGCCGAGGGCGCGTTGGCGAGGCGGCGGATCGTCGCGACGTTGAGCGCGGTGACCTTCGCCAGATAGGGGAAGTCCATCTTGTCGACCGTGTCGCCATAGACGCGGCCGTTTTCGGTGCGCAGGTCCTGGTGTTGCTGGTCGTAATTCTCCGCGCCGACCGAGAAGCGGATGGCGGGATAGCCGAGCTTCAGGAACGGTTCGTGATCGCCGCCGCGCCCGAAGCGGTCGGGGCGGCGGACGACGAAGACGTCGAGCGCGTCCTTGTCCTTCTCGCGCATGCCATCGGCGACCTTGTCGATCGCCTTGGCCAGTGCGCGGCTGGGTCCGTCATCCTCGCCGCCATCGGCGCGGCGGGCAAGCTGGCCGGGCAGGTCTTCGGAAGCGCGGATGCCTTCGGAGAAGACGCGGACGCGATCGGCGACGCGCACGCCGTTCTGGCCCATCGTGTTGCCGACGATGTCGTTGTTGAGGACGGCGATGACCTCCCAGCCGCGTTCCTTCGCGGTTTCGGCGAGCAAAGTGCCGCCCCACAGCCCCTGTTCCTCGCCCGATAGCAGGGCATAGACGATCGTCGCCTTGTG
The DNA here is from genome assembly GCF_046000505.1 of Sphingomonas plantiphila. Classification (NCBI taxonomy): domain Bacteria; kingdom Pseudomonadati; phylum Pseudomonadota; class Alphaproteobacteria; order Sphingomonadales; family Sphingomonadaceae; genus Sphingomonas; species Sphingomonas plantiphila. Next base: position 255,151 of record NZ_JBELQC010000003.1, read on the forward strand.
CTTTTCGCGCGAGAGGATGCGAGCGGCCTCGATCACCAGCGCGGTGCCCGATGCGTCGTCATTGGCGCCGGGTGCGTCGCTGGTGATGTCCATCACGTCGCTGACGCGCGAATCGATATGGCCCTGGACGATGATGACGCGCTTGGCGTCCTCGCCCTGCTGGAAGCCGAGGACGTTGACCACCTCGACCCCATTGGGCGCGCGCGGGCCGGTGAAGGTGCGGCCGACCCGGGCGACCTTGATGCACTCGCCGCACGCTGCGCCGATGCGGTCGAGCTCCTCCGCGCCCCATTTGCGCGCCGCGCCGATGCCGCGCACGGGATCGTCGGGGGAGGAGAGGGTGTGGCGGGTGCCGAAGCTGACCAGCTTTTCCACATCCGCCTTGAGCCGTTCGGGGCTGGGGGCTTCGGCGGGCTTTTGCTGGGCGAGGGCGGGGGCTGCGAGGAGCAGCGCGGGAAGGATGAGCTGGCGCATCGCCGCAGCGTGGCCGCATCGCGATGCGATCTCAAGTCCCGCGTTCGTCCGGTTGCTGTTGTCTCCGGCGCTCTGCCCGGCGCTGCCGGCGCCGTTCGCGCTCGCGGGCGCGCACTTTGGCCCAATAGGCGCGATGCCGCCTTTGCCAGAAGAGGTTGACGATGGCGAAGGGGATGGGGACCCACAAGGCGACGAAGAGCAGCCATCCCCACACGCCCTCGCGGAGCAGATACGGGCTGCAGGGATAGGTGAGCGCCATGCGGATCGCGGCCCCCGCCTTGCGGCCGCCCTCGATCGGGTGCCCCGTGCAGTTGAGATAGAGGTCGCGGACGGTCGATCCTGCCAGGATCAGGGCGAGGCCGATCGCCGGAATGTGCCAGAAGCGGCCGAACGGGATGCCCGCGCCGATCTTGCGAAAGCGGCGCTCCTCGTCGGTCAGGCGCGCCATGCGGTCAGCTCAGGCGATCGATCGCCTCGCGGTCGAGGCTTCCCGGCACGATCATCAGCGGGACGGGCAGGGCGGACGCTTCGCCGGCAAAGTGCGAGACGAGCGGCCCCGGCGCACCTTCCGCCGCAGCGCCGAGCACGAGCGCGGCGATATCGGGATTGTCCGCGATCAATTCGCGGATGATCTTGGGACCGTTACCCTCCCGCACGGTGATGCGCGGCTTGAGCCCCGACTCCGCGATCAGCGTGCCCGCCGCGCCGGCGACCAGCGCTTCGGCGCGCTGGCGCGCCTCTTCCTCGATCGTCGCCATCACCCCGCCCCACTGGACGAAATCGGGCTTGGCGATCAGCGCCAGGATTTCGACTCCGCCGCCGGTCTTGACCGCACGGCGCGCGGCGAAGCGGAGTGCGATCTGCGCCTCCGGGCTTTCGTCGACCACGACCAGATAGGTACGCATGAAACCAGTTCCCCCTCCGTTGGGGACAGGTGGTGACGTGTCGGCGCCGGAAGCGCAAGGGGCGGGCTTGACCCGCGCCGTGCATCGCGCAAGGAGGGCGCGACCCATTCATCACCCCACGACAGGATCCTCCCCACCCATGTCGATCGAAATCAAGATGCCCGCGCTTTCCCCGACGATGGAGGAGGGCACGCTCGCCAAATGGCTGGTGAAGGAGGGCGATACCGTCAAGGCCGGCGACCTGATGGCGGAGATCGAGACCGACAAGGCGACGATGGAATTCGAGGCAGTCGATGAGGGCGTGATCGCCAAGATCGTGGTGGCCGAGGGGACCGATGGCGTGAAGGTTGGCACCGTCATCGCGGTGCTGGCGGGCGAGGGGGAGGATGCGTCGTCGGTGTCCGCGCCGACTTCTTCCCCTCTCCCGGCGGGAGAGGGGCAAGGCGCGCAAGCGCCGCGGGGTGAGGGTGAGCGCGAGACGGTCGCGGCCCCTGCCCCGTCACCCTCACCCCCCGCCGCCGCTGTCGCGTCGGCTCCCCCCTCTCCCGATGGGAGAGGGGAAGAAAGGGTGAAGGCGAGCCCACTGGCGCGCCGCATCGCGGCGGAAAAGGGTGTCGACCTGTCGAGCGTGACCGGTTCTGGCCCCAATGGCCGCATCGTCAAGGCGGACGTGGCCGACGCGAAGCCCGGTGCTGCGCCTGCGCCCAAGGCCGACGCGCCCGCCGCGGCTGCGCCGGCCGCCGCCGCGCCTGCCGCTGCCCCGGCGTCGGTCTGGTATGACGAGAGCATCCCGCACGAGGTCGAGAAGCTCAGCAACATCCGCAAGACGATCGCGCGCCGCCTGACCGAGGCGAAGCAGACGATTCCGCACATCTACCTGACCGTCGATATCCAGCTCGACGCACTGCTCAAGCTGCGCGGCCAGCTTAACAAGAGCCTGGAAGGGCGCGGGGTGAAGCTGTCGGTCAACGACATGCTGATCAAGGCGCTCGCGGTCGCGCTGGCGCAGGTGCCCAAGTGCAACGTGACCTATGCCGGCGACAAGCTGGTCAAATATAGCCGCTCCGACATCTCGGTGGCCGTTTCCACGCCGACCGGGCTGATCACTCCAATCATCCGCGACGCGGCAAATATCGGCCTGGCGTCGATCTCGACCCAGATGAGGGAGCTGGCCGAGCGCGCCAAGGAAGGCAAGCTCAAGCCCGAGGAATATCAGGGCGGCACCGCCAGCATCTCGAACATGGGCATGTTCGGGATCAAGCAGTTCGACGCGGTGATCAACCCGCCGCAGGCGATGATCCTGGCGGTCGGCGCGGGCGAGAAGCGTCCCTATATCGTCGACGACGCGCTGGGTGTCGCGACGGTGATGTCGGCGACCGGCAGCTTCGATCACCGCGCGGTCGACGGGGCGGATGGCGCCGAGCTGATGAAGGTGCTGAAGGCGCTGATCGAATCGCCCATGGGCCTGCTGGCCTGAGGGCCAAGGGAGGCCGCAGATGGGCGTTCTGGTCGAAGCATTGCATATCGCCGCGGGCATTGCGGTTGCGCTGCTGATCGGTGCGCTGGCGAGCTGGGCCTATCCGCTGGCGCGGCAGGACGTGTGGCTGGTGACCGGCATCGCGATCCTGTGCATCATCGCGATGGGCATCGGGCCGATGCGGCGCGCGATGTGGTTGCAGCGCAACCCGCAGGCACACCCCCCGGAGTCCGACGATGCCTGACCGTGCCCCACCGACGAGCGAGCCGACGATCCGCGTCAGCACGATGCCGGCCGACGCCAATGCCTATGGCGACATCTTCGGCGGCTGGCTGGTCGGGCAGATGGACATGGCCGCGGGACTGGTCGCGGCGCGCCGCGCGCGCGGCCGGGCGGTGACGATCGCGATGGACGGGATGCAGTTCCATGCGCCGGTTTTCGTCGGCGACGAGGTGTCGGTCTATGCCGATCTGGTGAAGGTCGGGCGCAGCTCGATGCAGATCGCGGTCGAGGCGTGGCGCCGCGACCGGCATGGCGAGGAGCGGCAGCTGGTGACGCAGGCGGTGTTCACCTTCGTCGCGGTGGGCGAGGATCGCAAGCCGCGCGCGGTGGCGGCGGAATGAGCATCTTGTCGGCGTTTCTTCTGACCATCCCCGTCGTGATCGCGGCACCGCTGCTGATCTATGCGGTCGTATTTCTTGTCGCACTTATTCTGATGCCGTTTCCTGCCGAGGCCTTGAGACAGGCGTTAGGGCACTTCATTCTCGGCAGCGTCGTGTTCATCCCGGCGCTATTGGCGGCCAGCTTCTGGCCGGCTCTGCTGGGGTTCGGTGCGTCGATCCTCTCGCCGATCGCCGGTTATGCCGTCACGATCCTGCTCGCGATGCCGTCGGCGTGGCTGGTCGTCCGGATACTCGACCGACAAATGCGACAGGTCGGCGGTTTCCGGGACACCAATGTTTTTTTTATCACGGCGGCAGCGAACATGATGCTGATCCTGTTGTCGATCTACCGGCTCAACCTTTTCTCGCGCACCTGACGAAGGACTTTTCCTGTGGCTGAAACCTATGACGTGATCGTGCTCGGCTCCGGACCCGGCGGCTATGTCGCCGCGATCCGCGCGAGCCAGCTCGGTCTCAAGACCGCGATCGTCGAGCGCGAACTGCTCGGCGGCATCTGTCTCAACTGGGGCTGCATCCCGACCAAGGCGCTGCTGCGCTCGGCCGAAATCTTCCACTTCATGCAGCATGCCAAGGACTATGGCCTCGCCGCGGAGAAGATCAGCGCCGATCTCGACGCGGTCGTCAAACGCTCGCGCGGGGTGGCCAAGCAGCTCAATCAGGGCGTCACGCACCTGATGAAGAAGAACAAGGTCGCGGTGCACATGGGCACCGGCAAGCTGACCGGGAAGGGGAAGCTGTCGGTCACGGGCGCGGACGGGAAGACGACCGAGCTGACCGCGAAGAACATCATCGTCGCGACCGGTGCGCGCGCGCGCGACCTGCCGGGCCTGCCCGCCGATGGCGAGCGGGTATGGACCTATCGCCATGCGATGACGCCCAAGGAAATGCCGAAGAAGCTGCTGGTGATCGGATCGGGCGCGATCGGGATCGAATTCGCGAGCTTCTACAACGACATGGGCGCCGAGGTGACGGTGGTCGAGATGCTTGACCGGATCGTGCCGGTCGAGGACAAGGACATCTCCGCGCATCTGGAGAAGGCGCTCAAGAAGCAGGGCATGACGATCATGACCGGCGCCAAGATCGACAAGATCGCGGCGGACAAGAACGGCGTGAAGGCGACGATCACCGGCAAGGACGGCAAGGCGGTCGATGGCCACTTCAGCCATGTCATCGTCGCGATCGGTATTGTGCCCAACACCGCCGATATCGGCCTGAAGGAACTGGGCGTCGACATCGACGATCGCGGCTTTCTCAAGACCGACGGCGCGTGCCGCACCAATGTCGAGGGACTCTGGGCGATCGGCGACATCACCGCGCCGCCCTGGCTGGCGCACAAGGCGAGCCATGAGGGCGTGATCGCGGCCGAAGCGATTTCGGGCAAGCATCCGCACGCGATGGACCCGCGTAACATCCCGGGCTGCACCTATTGCCACCCGCAGATCGCCAGCGTCGGCCTGACCGAAGCAAAGGCGAAGGAAGCGGGTTACGAGGTCAAGGTCGGCAACTTCCCGTTCATTGGCAACGGCAAGGCGATCGCGCTGGGCGAGCCCGAGGGCTTCGTGAAGACGGTGTTCGACGCCAAGACCGGCGAGCTGCTGGGTGCGCACATGATCGGCGCGGAAGTGACCGAGATGATCCAGGGTTATGTCGTCGGCAAGACGCTGGAGACCACCGAGGCCGAGCTGATCGAGACGGTGTTCCCGCACCCGACGATCAGCGAGTCGATGCATGAGAGCGTCCTTGCCGCCTATGGGCGGGTGATCCACGTCTGACGCGGTGCGATCAGGCGTTCGCCTGCGCGAATGCCTGCATCAGCCGGGGATAGTCGGCGGGCTCGGGAAAGGTCTCGAAGCTGTGCGCTGCCCCGGTCTGTGCCCAGGGCAGCTTTTCGCTGGTATAGGTTTCCATGAAGGGCGCGAACCAGCCGGGATCGTCCAGCATCGTGGCGCGGACATTGATCGCGCCATATTCGGGCGGCAGCCGGGTGAACAGCCAGCTCTTGCACCAGTTGCAGTGGTGATGCCGTGCCTCATCGCCGTGCAGGCCGCCGATCACCGGCTCGCCCGCGAGGATCGTGAGCGCGTCGGCGGGCAGCGTGATCGTGGTGGAAAATGCGCTGGCGGTCATGCGCTGACAGCCCCGGCAGTGGCATACGGCGGTCACGAGCGGTTCGGCGTCGATCCGGAACCGCACCTTGCCGCAGCGGCATCCACCTTCCGATCCAGTCAGCATTCCATCCTCCGCTTTACTCGAACGACGCCCCGCGTCACCTTGGCGCAACGAGGCTGATGGGGGAAGTTTTCATGGGCATGGCGATTCTCTGGCCGACGATCGCGCTGGTCGGGCTGATCTTCATCGTGTTCGCGACGATGTTCGTGACGCGCGCGCGCCATATCCGCGCCAATCCCCCGCGCCGGGAAACGTTCGCAAGCAGCGAGGCGGCGATGCGCTATTTCGAGCCGATCGAGATGCCCGCCAACAATTATCGCAACCTGTTCGAGATGCCGGTGCTCTATTTCGCGCTGGTGCCACTGCTGCTGATCACCAGTCTCGACAGCCGCATTCAGGTGATCCTCGCCTGGATCTATGTCGCGATCCGGATCGCGCACAGCTTCGTCCATATCGGGCCGAAGAAGGTGCCGGTGCGCGCGATGCTGTTCGTCGCGTCGGGCGCCGTGCTGATGGCGATGTGGATCGGCTTTGCAATCGATCTGGGCAGCGCGCAGGTCGCGTTCGATCGCGCGACCGACGGCATCGGCGCGGCGTGACCGCAATCTTTTAAAGGAAACCGGAATGGCTGGCGGGTCGAACCGTGTCATCCTGATCGCCCTTGCGGCCAATCTGGGCGTCGCCGCCGCGAAGTTCGTGGCGGCGGGGATTACCGGGTCGTCCGCGATGCTGACCGAGGGTGTTCACAGCCTGGTCGACAGCGCCAACCATGTGCTGCTGCTCTATGGGACCAAGCGATCGCATCGTCCCGCCGATGCGATTCACCCGTTCGGCTATGGCCGCGAACTCTATTTCTGGAGTTTCGTGGTCGCGATCCTCGTCTTCTCACTGGGGGCGGGGGTCGCGTTGTACGAGGGCATCCTGCATATCCTCGAGCCGGAGCCGGCGGGCGATACGCTGATCGCCTATATCGTGCTGGGAATCGCGTTCCTGCTCGAGGGCTGGTCCTCGCTGGCGGCGTTGCGGACGTTCAATGCGGCGCGGGGCGACACCAATGTGTGGGCGGCGATCCGGTCGTCGAAGGATACGCCGACGCTGATCGTCCTGCTGGAAAATACCGGCGCACTGGCGGGCATCGTGCTCGCGGCGGTCGGCATCTGGCTCTCGCATTGGACCGGCAATCCGGTGTGGGACGGGGTCGCCTCCGTCCTGATCGGCGGTGTGCTCGCCGCGGTCGCGATCCTGCTGATCGTCGAGGCGAAGGGCCTGCTGATCGGTGAGAGTGCGGATCCTGCGCTGATTGGCGCGCTGCGGCGGCTGACCGAGGGGCATGACGGCGTCGATCGCGTGCACGATGTGATGACGGTGCATCAGGCGCCCGATCAGGTCGTGTCGGTCATCAGCGCCGATTTCGACGACGCGATCAGCGCGGGTGACGTCGAGCGCATCATCCGTGACATCGAAGCGCTGGTCGCGGTCGAATTCCCGATCGTGACGCGCATCTACATTCGCCCGGCCTCGACGCCGGACCGCGCCGGCGGAGACCGGTCCTTGATCCAGGGAGACTGAATGATGCGGTACCGGTTTGTTGCGGCGGCGGTGGCGATGTGCCTTGCGCAGCCGGTCTGTGCGCAGACGGTGGTGGTGACTGCCGAGAAGATGATCGACGTGGTGAAGGGGACCGTGGTCGACTACCCCGCCGTGTTCATCACGGACGGGCGGATCACCAGCGTCGCCGATGCGCGCACGGTGCGCTGGGGTAGTGACGTCACGCACATCAATCTGGAGGGCAAGACCATCCTGCCCGGGCTGATCGACATGCACGTCCATCTCGACAGCAACCCGCTGTATGGCGGCTATACCGGGCTGCAGTTCACCGACAGCTTCTGGGCGATCCAGGGGACCGCGAATGCGCGCGCGATGCTCAAGGCCGGATTCACAACGATCCGTAACGTCGGGTCGGAGAACTATGCCGATGTAGGCTACAAGCAGGCGATCGACGAAGGGCTGATCGCCGGGCCGCGCATCGTGCCGGCGGCGCATGCGCTCGGCGCGACGGGCGGACATTGCGACAGCACTTATCTGCCGCCCTCGTACAAGGCGAAGGGCGTTGCGGTCGGCGACGGGGCGCAGGAGCTGCGGCGGATCGTGCGCGAGCAGCGGAAATATGGCGCGGAAGTGATCAAGATCTGCGCGACCGGCGGCGTCTTTTCGCGCAATACCGAGCCGGGGCAGCAGCAGCTGTCCGAGGAAGAGATGCGCGCGATCGCGGACGAGGCGCATCAATGGGGCCTCAAGGTCGCCGCGCATGCGCATGGCGCGGCGGGGATCAAGGCGGCGATCCGCGCGGGGATCGATACGATCGAGCATGCCAGCCTGGTCGATGAGGAGGGGATCAGACTGGCGGTCGCGCGCAAGCAGCCGGTGTGGTTCTCGATGGATATCTACAATACCGACTATACCCAGTCCGAGGGCGCCAAGAACGGCGTGCTGGAGGACAATCTGCGCAAGGATCGCGAGATCGCGCAGATCCAGCGCGACAATTTCCGCAAGGCGCATGCCGCCGGGGTGAGGATGGTGTTCGGCACCGATGCGGGGGTGATGCCCCACGGTACGGCGGCGGGCCAGTTCCGCGTGATGGTCGAATATGGGATGACGCCGATGGAGGCGATCCGCGCCGCGACGCTCAATGCCGCGCAGGCGCTGGGGCGGAGCGGCGATGTCGGGGCGATCGAGGCGGGCCGCTATGGCGACATCATCGCGGTCGAGGGCGATCCGCTGAAGGATGTGAGTGTGCTGACGCGGGTGACCGACGTGATCAAGGGCGGCGCGCGCGTCGCCGAATAGGAGGGAATTGGCCGGAGCCGCATGACGCGGCCCCGGCGAGTTCGGTCAGGCGGCGCCGTGGCCGTAGCTGGACGAGACGACCGATGCGACCGACACGGCCGGCTGCACCGGTTCGGCACGCAGCGGCGTCGCGGCGATCGCGCTCATATGCTTGAGGCGACCGTCGATATGGCCGCCATTCTCGATCGTGATATTTTCATATTCGACGTCGCCGGTGATGCGCGCCGACCGTTCCACGGTAAGCTGCTTGACCCGAACCGTTCCCTCGATCGCGCCGGCGAGGCGGGCGCTGTCCGCATTCACGCTGCCGAAAATCTGGCTGTCCGCGCCCTGCGCGAGCGTGCCGCAATCGACGTCGCCCTCGATCCGGCCCTCGATATGCAGCTCGCTGCTCGCCTTCACATTGCCGGTGATGACGATGTCCGGTCCGATGACCGAGAACATGCCGCGCTTCGACGAGCCGCCGCTGCTGGGCTGCATCGGCGGCGCCGGCGGCATGGCAGGACGGTCATCACGCGAACGATTGTTGTTGAACATACCCCTACTCCCCATTTCCCCGGAACCTGAGTCGCCCATCAATATCATAGGGGACGACGCGCCGCAGCAGGGTTGGTCGTGGAGTCCGTCCCGCGGGGGGATTGTCGTTTGCATTGGGATTGGCAAGCGGCCGGGCCGCGAGCCAGGTTGCTGCGATCATGCACGACGCCCCCACCGCCACCATCGGCGCGCCAAGACCCAGATACCCGACAATCGCGGCGAAGGAGCCGAGCTGGACTAGCGCCGCCAGCGCGAACGCGGAGCGGGTTCCGCGCGCGATGGCGAAGGCGAGGATCAGCAGGTCGGCGAGCATGAAATAGCGCTCGTGCATGCGCGGCAGCAGCCCGGCGCTGAGCAGCGCGGCGAGCGCGGCCATGCCGACCAGCCCGGCATGGCCGAAGCGCACGATCTGCATCTTCGCCACGAACCAGGCGGCGGCACCCAGTGCGGCGGCGAGTGCCAGGCCGAACAGTCGCGGCGCGAAGTCGGGCGCGACCATCCCGGCGAGCGACCAGATATTGGGCGCGTTTCGAGCGATATCGTTGCTGAATGTCTCCGCCTGCCGGAAATAGATTGTGGCGAGATCGGCGGGAGGCCAGCCGGCAAGCAGGGCGGGGAGCATCAGAGCCAGCAGCGCAGCGGGTGCGGCGAGCCATTGGGCGGGCGATACCCGTCGCTGGATCGCCACGGCGAGGAAGAAAGGCGCGACCAGCACGGCCTGCGCCTTGAACGCCACCGCGACGCCGCACCACAGGAACATCGCGAAATGTCGCCGCTCGATGGCCATGGCCACGGCCATCAGGCAGGCGGCGACGTAGATCGCATCGCACTGGCCCATCAGCAGCGCGTTGAACGCGACCGAGGGGAGGGCGACGACCAGCGCCGCCCAGCGCGCGCGCTCCGACACCTGCAACGCGCCGAGCAGGCGGTGCATCGCCAGCGCCAGCGCCGCGGTTCCGGCGACCGACAGCAGCTTGATGACGCTCATCGGATCGAGCCAGGCCGCAAGCGGACTGAACACGGCGAGCAGATAGAGGTAGCTCGGCATATAGTTCGAGAAGGGCTGGGCGAAGGCGTCCAGCACCCCGCGCGCGCGTATCGTTTCGAGCCAGGGGATGAGATAGGCCGTCATGTCGGGTGTGAAGAGCGGCCACAGCAACCAGGCTTGCCCCGCGGCGGCGAGCACCACCAGCCAGGGCGCGGGGGCGCGAAGCTTCGCCTGGACGTTGGTGGACGACATGGCGCCGTCTTCGCCCGTGCGCCTGAAAATCGCGTTAACCCTCGCGGCGGACAGGGTGAGCCAGCGACGCAGAAATGGTGCGGCATGATGCCGATGCCGTCCTTGCTGCCCGCGACGCGGGGCGCGCGGATCGCATGCGATTCGAGGCGGCGGTCCTGCTCACGACCGACGCGCGATGGATCGACGTCGTCACCATGTATCTGCCGCTCGAAGTCAATCTGCGACTGAGGCCGCGATTGGTCGAACAGCTGCGCCCCGGGACCCGAGTCGTCAGCCATGCATTCGACATGGGCGACCGGAAACCCGACGCAAAACCGCGGGCGGGCGGCTCAACGGTCTATAGGTGGCGAATTCCCGATACGCCGCCGGAACTGGCAGAGCGGGATCACGCGCGACCCCGTTGACCCGTGCGGGCCGCGCGGTTATAGGCCGCCGCGCCTGACGGGATTCCGTCCTGCGGGCAATTTTGAGCTGAACGTTGTTGGAGACGCCAGGGCCCGGAGGCCGCGCTAAGGCCGCCAGGGTCCTTTCGTATTTTCCGGAATCATGGCTCCAGCAAAGTAACCATTGGAAGGTGAAGGGCTTCATGCCGACGATCAACCAGCTGGTCCGCAAGGGCCGCGTTTTGCAGAAGACCAAGTCGAAGGTCCCTGCGATGGAGCAGAACCCGCAGAAGCGCGGCGTTTGCACCCGTGTCTATACCACGACCCCGAAGAAGCCGAACTCGGCGCTTCGCAAGGTGGCCAAGGTCCGTCTGACCAACAGCCGCGAGGTCATCTCGTACATCCCCGGCGAGGGGCACAACCTGCAGGAGCACTCGGTGGTGCTGATCCGCGGCGGCCGCGTTCGCGACCTTCCCGGCGTCCGCTATCACGTGCTGCGCGGCGTGCTCGACACCCAGGGTGTCAAGGACCGCAAGCAGAGCCGCTCGAAGTACGGCGCGAAGCGTCCGAAGTAAGCCAGAGTAAGCCCCGGACAGGTTCCGGAACCGGCTGAAGTTTTAGAAGGAAATTCAAGATGGCACGTCGTCGTCGTCCCGAAAAGCGGGAAATCCTGCCCGATCCCGTCTATGGTGATCAGGTTCTGTCGAAGTTCATGAACAGCGTGATGCTGGACGGCAAGAAGGCCGTCGCCGAGGGCATCGTCTATTCGGCGCTCGAGGTTGTCGAGCAGCGCGCGAAGAAGGACCCGATCGGCGTCTTTCACGAAGCGCTCAACAACATCAAGCCGGGCATCGAGGTCCGCAGCCGCCGCGTCGGCGGTGCGACCTATCAGGTCCCCGTCGAGGTGCGCCCCGAGCGCGCCCAGGCGCTGGCGATCCGCTGGCTGATCAGCTCGGCCCGCAACCGCAGCGAGAACACCATGTCGGCACGCCTGTCGGGCGAGCTGATGGATGCGGCGAACAATCGCGGCAACGCGGTGAAGAAGCGCGAGGACACGCACCGCATGGCGGAAGCGAACCGCGCGTTCAGCCACTACCGCTGGTAATTTTTCTACCTACATAATGGGGAGCCGGATTGTCCGGCTCCCCAACTTCTCAAGGAACCCCGATCATGGCCCGCAGCCATCCGCTCGAGCGTTATCGCAATATCGGTATCATGGCGCATATCGACGCCGGCAAGACCACGACGACCGAGCGCATCCTCTATTACACCGGCAAGTCCTACAAGATCGGCGAAGTGCATGAAGGCACGGCGACGATGGACTGGATGGAGCAGGAGCAGGAGCGCGGGATCACGATCACGTCCGCGGCGACCACGTGCAAGTGGAAGGCCGAGGACGGCAAGGGTGAAGAGCACCTGATCAACATCATTGACACGCCGGGCCACGTCGACTTCACGATCGAAGTCGAGCGTTCGCTGCGCGTGCTCGACGGCGCGGTTGCGTGCTTCGACGGCGTTGCCGGCGTTGAGCCGCAGTCGGAGACGGTGTGGCGCCAGGCGGACAAGTACAAGGTTCCGCGGATGTGCTTCGTCAACAAGCTCGACCGCACCGGCGCCGACTTCTATTTCTGCGTCGACACGATCGTCGAGCGCCTGGGCGCGCGTCCGGCCGTGCTGTACCTTCCGATCGGCATGGAAGGCGGCTTCAAGGGCTTGGTGGACCTGGTCAACAACCGCGCGATCATCTGGCTCGAAGAGTCGCTCGGCGCGAAGTTCGAATATCAGGACATCCCCGATGACCTGAAGGAAAAGGCCGCGAAGTATCGCAGCGACCTGATCGAGATGGCCGTCGAGCAGGACGACGACGCCATGGAGGCGTATCTGGAGGGCAACGAGCCCGACGTCGCGACGCTGAAGAAGCTGATCCGCAAGGGCACGCTGGAGATGGCGTTCGTGCCGATCCTGTGCGGCTCGGCGTTCAAGAACAAGGGCGTTCAGCCGCTGCTCGACGCCGTCGTCGACTATCTGCCGAGCCCGCTCGACATTCCGGACGTCCAGGGCGTGAAGCTCGACGGCGAAACCCCGGATTCGCGTCCGGCGTCGGACACGGCGCCGCTGTCGCTGCTGGCGTTCAAGATCATGAACGATCCGTTCGTCGGCTCGCTGACCTTCGCCCGCATCTATTCGGGTACCCTGACCAAGGGTTCGTATCTGAACTCGGTCAAGGACAAGAAGGAAAAGATCGGCCGTATGCTCCTCATGCACGCGAATTCGCGTGAGGACATCGACGAGGCCCGTGCCGGCGACATCGTTGCGATCGCGGGTCTCAAGGAAACGACGACCGGCGACACGCTGTGCGACACGGCCAACCCGATCATCCTCGAGCGCATGGAGTTCCCGGAACCAGTGATCGAGCTGTCGGTGGAACCGAAGACCAAGGCCGACCAGGAAAAGATGGGCATCGCGCTCAACCGCCTGGCCGCCGAGGATCCCTCGTTCCGCGTTTCGACCGATCACGAATCGGGCCAGACCATCATCAAGGGGATGGGCGAGCTCCACCTCGAGATCCTGGTCGACCGCATGAAGCGCGAGTTCAAGGTTGAGGCGAATGTCGGCGCGCCGCAGGTGGCGTATCGCGAATACCTCAAGAAGCCGGTCGACATCGACTACACGCACAAGAAGCAGTCGGGCGGCACCGGCCAGTTCGGTCGCGTCAAGGTGAAGCTGACGCCGGGCGAGCGCGGTTCGGGCTTCGTCTTCAAGGACGAGATCAAGGGCGGTAACATTCCGAAGGAATATATCCCCGCGATCGAAAAGGGCTTCCGCGAGACCGCGCAGACGGGTTCGCTGGTCGGGTTCCCGATCATCGACTTCGAAGTGCTGCTGTATGACGGTGCGTACCACGACGTCGACTCGTCGGCGCTGGCGTTCGAAATCTGTGCCCGTGGCGCGATGCGCGAAGCGGCCCAGAAGTCGGGCATCACGCTGCTCGAGCCGGTGATGAAGGTGGAAGTCGTGACCCCCGAGGACTATCTCGGCGACGTGATCGGCGACATCAACAGCCGCCGTGGTCAGATCCAGGGCACCGACAGCCGCGGTAACGCGCAGACCGTCGATGCCATGGTGCCGCTGGCGAACATGTTCGGATATGTGAACCAGCTCCGCTCGTTCACGCAGGGGCGCGCGCAGTACAGCATGCAGTTCTCGCACTATGACGAAGTGCCGCCGAACGTGGCTGACGAAGTGAAGGCAAAGCTGGCCTAAGGCTGGCGTTATCCAAAATCTCCCGCTATGGGGCCGCGTTCTCGTGAGTCCCATGGCGGTCCGGGAAATAGACTCAGAAGGTAGGAAACAATGGCGAAGGCAAAATTCGAGCGGAACAAGCCGCACCTCAACATCGGCACCATCGGTCACGTCGACCATGGCAAGACCTCGCTGACCGCGGCGATCACCAAGGTGCTCGCAGAAACCGGCGGCGGCACCGCCGTTGACTTCGCGAACATCGACAAGGCTCCCGAAGAGCGCGAGCGCGGCATCACCATCTCGACCGCGCACGTCGAGTATGAGACGGACAGCCGTCACTATGCGCACGTCGACTGCCCGGGCCACGCCGACTATGTGAAGAACATGATCACCGGCGCGGCGCAGATGGACGGCGCGATCCTGGTGGTGTCGGCCGCTGACGGCCCGATGCCGCAGACCAAGGAGCACATCCTGCTCGCCAAGCAGGTCGGCGTGCCTACCATGGTCGTTTTCCTCAACAAGGTCGACCAGGTCGACGACGAGGAAATCCTCGAGCTCGTCGAGATGGAAATCCGCGAAGAGCTGAGCAAGCGCGACTTCGACGGCGACAATATTCCGATCATCCGTGGTTCGGCGCTGGCCGCTCTGGAAGATCGCGACCGCAACATCGGCCACGACCAGATCGTCGCACTGATGAAGGCCGTCGACGAGTCGATCCCGCAGCCGGATCGTCCGCTCGACAAGCCGTTCATGATGCCGATCGAAGACGTGTTCTCGATCTCGGGCCGCGGCACCGTGGTGACCGGCCGCGTTGAGACCGGCATCATCAAGGTTGGTGAAGAAGTCGAGATCGTCGGCATCCAGCCGGCCGTCCGCAAGACCACCGTGACCGGCGTCGAAATGTTCCGCAAGCTGCTCGACCAGGGCCAGGCCGGCGACAACATCGGTGCGCTGATCCGCGGCGTTGCGCGCGACGAAGTCGAGCGTGGCCAGGTGCTCGCGAAGCCGGGTTCGATCACCCCGCACACCGAGTTCAAGTCGGAAGTGTACGTCCTGTCGAAGGACGAGGGTGGCCGTCACACGCCGTTCTTCGCGAACTATCGTCCGCAGTTCTACTTCCGCACGACCGACGTCACCGGCACGATCGAGCTGCCCGAGGGCACCGAGATGGTCATGCCCGGCGACAACGTCGCGCTCGGCATCAAGCTGATCGCGCCGATCGCCATGGACGTCGGCCAGCGCTTCACGATCCGCGAAGGCGGCCGCACCGTGGGTGCCGGCGTCGTCAGCGAAATCCAGAAGTAATCGAGGCCCTTCGGGGCTGAGACTGAAGAGCCCGGCTTCCCCCAGGGGAGGCCGGGCTTTTTTTGTCGGTTAAGTGGGCAGGGTTGCCTGCACGAGGTGTTGATGCTGACGATCGTGGCTAGACGTGGACAGGTCGAGTTGCGCGCTCGGGCAGTCACTCAGGCAATCATCACGTCGGCGCCATGGGCGGAACATGCAGATGGGGTGGCCGCGCTATCGTGGACGGACCGTCGCGAGCTGGTTCGCTGGGTTTTTGATGACCTGGAGGGACTCGAAGACGAGAACTGGCTTGGTATTCTAGAATGGGGCGTCATCACGACCATGGAACATCTTGGGCGATCTTTCTCGGATGACGCCGCGACCATAGCCGCGATTCTGTCATTCGTCGGCGGTCATCCAGATATGAGCGTTGTCGAGTAGCGCCGATCCGCGAAATTTCTCCCCCGCACCCCTTGCCAACCGTGCGCTCCCGCTGTAGTGGCGCGCCTTCGTTTTAGCGTATGAACCAGCAAGAGGCGTGTTTCACGCGCCCCGCTCTTTCGCATTGGTAGGGACATGGACAACAATATCCGCATTCGCCTGAAGGCGTTCGACCACCGCGTGCTCGATCAGGCCGCCAGCGATATCGCCGACACCGCGCGCCGCACCGGCGCCATGATCCGTGGCCCGATCCCGCTCCCGACCCACATCGACAAGTTCACGGTCAACCGTGGCCCGCACATCGACAAGAAGTCGCGCGAGCAGTTCGAGACGCGCACCTACAAGCGCCTGCTCGACATCGTTCAGCCCACCGCCCAGACCGTCGACGCGCTGATGAAGCTCGACCTGGCCGCCGGCGTGGACGTCGAGATCAAGCTCGCCTGAGCGGGCCGAACCAGCCCCGATCAACGGTCGGGGCTGTTTCCATTCCGGTTTCCGGCAAAAGCCGGGGCAGGGGGTGGACAGGGAAGTGAAGCTGACGTAAAGGCCGCGCTCTCCCACGAGATTCGTGATCCCATCGGGATCACGCAGGCAGGCCGGATCGATCCCGATCCGATGTTCCAGCCGGAGCGAAAGCTCAAACGACATAGGGATACCGCCGGGTCAGGCTCCGCAAGGAAAATGGCCCGGGACTGCGTCCCCCGTCTTTTCCGCCCTCGGGCGGGAATTCAGCCCGGACGGGGGCTCGCATCGCATATTCGGGCTGAGTCGGGCTCCCGCCAAAGTAATACTTTGGTAGGCGCCCATCACGCACCCTTCGGAATGGTCCGTGGGGTGCCTCTGTAGTGAGGAGCAGTTGATCATGCGCACTGGCGTGATCGCGAAGAAACTGGGGATGACCCGCCTGTTCAAGGACGACGGCCGCCACGTGCCGGTCACCGTCCTGAGCCTCGAAGGCGTTCAGGTCGTCGCCCGTCGCGAAATGGACAAGGACGGCTACACCGCCGTGCAGCTGGGCGCTGGCAGCGCCAAGGCGAAGAACGTCGCCAAGCCGCAGCGCGGCCAGTTCGGCAAGGCCGAAGTGGAGCCCAAGGCGGTTCTCGCGGAGTTCCGCGTGGACGAGGACGGTCTGCTGGACGTGGGCGCCGAGATTTCGGCCGACCATTATGTCGCAGGCCAGTTCGTCGACATCCAGGGTCGTACGCAGGGCAAGGGCTTTGCGGGCGGCATGAAGCGCTGGGGCTTCGGCGGTATGCGCGCCACCCACGGCGTGTCGATCAGCCACCGTGCGCTGGGTTCGACGGGTAACCGTCAGGATCCGGGTCGCGTCTTCAAGAACAAGAAGATGGCCGGCCACATGGGCGACAAGAACCGCACGCAGCAGAATCTCGAGATCGTCGGCACCGACGTCGAGCGCGGCCTGATCTTCGTCAAGGGTTCGGTCCCTGGCTCGAAGGGTGGCTGGCTGTTCGTCAAGGACTCGGTGAAGGTCGCGCGTCACGCCGACGCGCCGTTCCCGGCCGGCATCAAGGCTGCCAACAGCAACAACGACACCGCCGCGGCGGACACCCCGGCTGAAGAAGCTGCGGCGCCCGAGGCGACCGAAGGCCAGGAGGGCTGAACGTGAAGGTCAAGGTTCAAACCCTCGATGCGAAGGCGTCGGGCGACATCGAGCTGAACGACGAAGTGTTCGGCATCGAGCCGCGCGCCGATATCCTTCATCGCGTCGTCACCTGGCAGCTCTGGAATCGCCGCGGCACCGCCCGTCCGACGCGTGAGCGTTCGGAAGTCTCGCGCACCGGCAAGAAGTTCGGTCGCCAGAAGGGTGGCGGCACCGCCCGTCACGGCGACCGCGCCGCACCGATCTTCATCGGCGGTGGTAAGGCACACGGCGCCCGTATGCGCGACTTCAACATCTCGCTGAACAAGAAGGTTCGCGCGCTGGGCCTGAAGATGGCGCTGTCGAGCCATGCCAAGGCGGGTTCGCTGATCGTGCTGGACGGCTTCGAAGCCACCAAGACTTCGGCGCTGAAGGGTCAGTTCGCTGGCCTGAACGTCGGCAAGACCGCGCTGGTGATCGACGGCGAGGCCGGTGACGGCTTCCTGGCGGCACGCAACCTGGTGGGCGTCAACGTCCTGCCGGCGGCCGGCGCCAATGTGTACGATATCCTGAAGCACGACACGCTGGTCCTGACCCGCGCTGCCGTCGAAAAGCTGGAGGCGCGCTTCAATGGCTAAGAAGCAGGAGCAGATCGACGTCCGTCACTATGACGTGATCGTCGCGCCGCACATCACCGAGAAGTCGACGCTCGTCTCCGAGGCGAACGCGGTGGTCTTCAAGGTCGCCAACGACGCGACCAAGCCGCAGATCAAGGCGGCGGTCGAGGCGATCTTCGGCGTCGGTGTCACCGCGGTGAACACCATCGTCCAGAAGGGCAAGACGAAGCGCTGGAAGGGCAAGCCCTACACGCGCACCGACATCAAGAAGGCGATCGTCACGTTGAAGGACGGTGACTCGATCGACGTGACGCAGGGGGTCAACTGACCATGGCGCTCAAGAATTACAACCCGACCTCGCCGGCGCGGCGTGGCCTGATCCTGGTGGACCGTTCCGGTCTGCACAAGGGCGGCCCCGTCAAGGCGCTGACCGAGGGCAAGCGCAAGACCGGCGGCCGCAACAACAAGGGCCACGTGACTTCGCGCGGCATCGCGGGCGGCCACAAGCAGCGCTATCGCATGATCGACTTCAAGCGTCGGTTGTGGGATGTCGAGGGCACGGTCGAGCGGATCGAGTACGATCCCAACCGCACCGCCTTCATCGCGCTGATCAGCTATGGCGCGGACGAGAACGGCAAGGATCGCCTTGCCTATATCATCGCGCCGCAGCGCCTCGCCGTTGGGGACAAGGTGCTGGCAGCCAAGAAGACCGACGTGAAGCCGGGCAACGCGATGGAAATCGGCCAGGTTCCGGTCGGCACGATCGTCCATAATGTGGAGATGAAGCCGGGCAAGGGTGGTCAGATCGCACGGTCGGCCGGCACCTATGTCCAGGTCGTCGGTCGTGACCGCGGGATGGTGATCGTTCGCCTGAACTCGGGCGAGCAGCGCTACATCCGTGGCGAGTGCATGGCGACCGTGGGTGCGGTGTCGAACCCCGACAACGGCAACACCAACCTCGCCAAGGCTGGCCGCAACCGCTGGAAGGGCATCCGCCCGCTGACCCGCGGTGTCGCCAAGAACCCGGTCGACCACCCGCACGGCGGTGGTGAAGGCCGGACCTCGGGCGGTCGTCATCCGGTCACCCCGTGGGGCAAGCCGACCAAGGGTGCGCGCACCCGTCACAACAAGGCGACGGACAAGTTCATCATCCGCAGCCGCCACGCGAAGAAGAAGGGCTAACCTATGGCTCGCTCCGTTTGGAAGGGTCCGTTCGTGGACCTTCACCTCCTGAAGAAGGCGGAAGTCGCTCAGGAGAATTCGGGCCGCGGTGGTCCGATCAAGACCTGGTCGCGTCGTTCGACCATCCTGCCGCAGTTCGTCGGCCTGACCTTCAACGTCTACAACGGCCGCAAGTTCGTGCCGGTGTCGGTGAACGAGGACATGGTCGGCATGAAGCTCGGCGAGTTCGCCCCGACCCGGTATTTCCCGGGCCACGCGGCCGACAAGAAGGGTAAGCGCTAAGATGTCGAAGCCCAAGGCTCCCCGTCGCGTCGGCGACAATGAGGCGCTGTCGGTCGGCACGCAGATCCGTGGTTCGGCGCAGAAGCTGAACCTGGTTGCGGGCCTGATCCGCGGCAAGAAGGCCGGCGACGCGCTCAACATCCTGACCTTCAGCAAGAAGGCGATGGCGGTTGATGCGCGCAAGGTTCTGGCCTCGGCCATCGCCAATGCCGAGAACAACCACAATCTCGACGTCGACGCGCTCGTCGTCGCCGAGGCGTCGGTCGGCAAGTCGATCACCATGAAGCGGTTCCACACCCGTGGCCGCGGCAAGTCCACGCGCATCCTGAAGCCGTTCTCGCGCCTTCGGATCGTGGTGCGCGAAGTGCAGGAAGAGGCGTAACTCATGGGTCACAAGAGCAACCCGATCGGTCTGCGCCTGCAGATCAACCGCACCTGGGACAGCCGCTGGTTCGCGGAAGGCGCCGACTATGGCCGCCTGCTGCTCGAGGATCTCAAGATCCGCCAGTACATCATGAAGACGCTGCCGCAGGCGGCGATCTCCAAGGTGGTGATCGAGCGTCCGGCCAAGCTGTGCCGCGTCAGCATCTTTGCCGCGCGCCCCGGCGTGATCATCGGCAAAAAGGGCTCGGACATCGAGAAGCTTCGCAAGAAGCTGGCGTCGATGACCAGCTCGGACGTGTCGCTGAACATCGTCGAAATCCGCAAGCCCGAAGTCGACGCCAAGCTCGTCGCGCAGGGCATCGCCGACCAGCTGGAGCGCCGTATCGCGTTCCGCCGCGCCATGAAGCGCGCCGTTCAGTCGGCGATGCGTCTCGGCGCGGAAGGCATCCGCATCAACTGCGGCGGCCGTCTGGGCGGCGCGGAAATCGCGCGGTCGGAATGGTACCGCGAGGGCCGCGTTCCGCTGCACACGCTGCGCGCGAACATCGACCATGCCGAGGCGCAGGCCCACACCGCCTATGGCGTGTGCGGCGTCAAGGTCTGGATCTTCAAGGGCGAGATCCTGGGCCATGATCCGATGGCGACCGATCGCCTGAACATGGAATCGCAGACGACGGGCGTTCGCCCGGCGCGCGATGACCGTCGCTAAGGGTTAGGCAGATGCTGCAACCGAAAAAGACCAAGTTCCGCAAGGCCTTCAAGGGCCGGATCAAGGGCGAGGCCAAGGGCGGCGCGACGCTGAACTTCGGGTCGTACGGCCTGAAGGCGATGGAGCCGGAGCGGATCACCGCACGCCAGATCGAGGCGGCTCGCCGCGCGATCACGCGTCACATCAAGCGCCAGGGGCGCTTGTGGATCCGCGTGTTCCCCGACGTTCCGGTGTCGAGCAAGCCGGCCGAAGTCCGCATGGGCTCGGGCAAGGGCGGCCTGGAATATTGGGCAGCCCGCGTGAAGCCGGGTCGCATCCTGTTCGAGCTGGACGGCGTTCCCGGGCCGCTCGCGGCGGAAGCGTTCGAGCGTGCGGCGATGAAGCTGCCGATCAAGACCAAGGTCGTGGCGCGCCTCGGCGACACGTCGCACTTGGAGGGTTGATAGAAATGACCAAGGCAACCGATCTGCGCGCGAAGAGCGACGATCAGCTGACCGAAGAGCTGGGCAACCTGAAGCGCGAGGCGTTCAACCTGCGTTTCCAGGCCGCGACCAGCCAGCTGGAAAAGCCGAGCCGCGTGAAGGAAGTCCGCAAGGACATCGCCCGCATCAAGACGCTGCAGAACGAGCGCTCGCGCTCGGCTGCGAAGTAAGAGGACACGAGACATGCCGAAGCGCGTGCTGACCGGGCAGATCGTGTCCGACAAGGGCGACAAGACGGTGGTCGTGAACGTGGAGCGCAAGGTCAAGCACCCGCTCTACGGCAAGATCATCCGCCGCTCGAAGAAGTATCACGCCCATGACGAGGGCAACGAGTACAAGGCCGGCGAGACGGTGCGGATCGAAGAGACCGCGCCGATCAGCAAGCTGAAGACCTGGAAGGTGATCGAGCGGGTGGATACCCACGCGACGCCCGAACGGGCCGATAACGCTTAAGCTTTTCTGGGCCTAAGCCGCCAGGCTTTATCGCTTTAACTGGAACCGCCGGGCATTCGTCCCGGTAGGCCGAACGAGAAGGAACCGGATCGATGATCCAGATGCAATCCAATCTCGACGTCGCAGACAATAGCGGCGCGAAGCGGGTGCAGTGCATCAAGGTGCTGGGCGGGTCGAAGCGTCGCTTCGCCGGCGTGGGCGACGTCATCGTCGTCAGCATCAAGGAAGCACAGCCCCGCGGCAAGGTGAAGAAGGGTGACGTGCATCGCGCGGTCATCGTTCGCACCGCCAAGGACGTCCGCCGCGCCGATGGCTCGGTGATCCGCTTCGACGGCAATGCCGCCGTCCTGGTCAACAAGAACGAGGAGCCGATCGGCACCCGTATCTTTGGCCCGGTGGTCCGCGAGCTGCGCTCGAAGGGCTTCATGAAGATCATTTCGCTCGCTCCCGAGGTGCTGTGATGGCTGCTGCAAGGATCAAGAAAGGCGACCAGGTCATCGTCCTGTCCGGCAAGGACAAGGGCAAGACCGGCGAAGTCGTCCGCGCGATGCCCAAGGACGACAAGGTCGTCGTTTCGGGCGTCAACATCGCCGTGCGCCACACCAAGCCGAGCCAGGGCGACCCGCAGGGTGGCCTGAAGCGCGCCGAGGCGCCGCTGCACGTCTCGAAGGTCGCGCACGTGACCAAGGACGGCAAGGCGACCCGCGTCCGCTTCGAAGAGCGCGACGGCAAGAAGGTCCGCGTTGCGGTCAAGACCGGAGATGTCATCTGATGGCTGACACCTACACCCCCCGCATGAAGTCGAAGTACGACGCGGAAATCGTCAAGGCGATGACCAAGAAGTTCGGCTACAAGAATGCGATGGAAGTGCCGAAGATCCAGAAGATCGTGCTCAACATGGGCGTCGGCGAGGCAACCCAGGACAAGAAGAAGGTCGAGCAGGCTGCTTCCGAAATGGAGCTGATCGCCGGCCAGAAGCCTGTCGTGACCAAGGCCAAGAAGTCGATCGCGCAGTTCAAGCTGCGTGAAGGCATGGCAATCGGTTGCAAGGTGACGCTGCGTCGCGAGCGGATGTACGAATTCCTCGACCGCTTCATCACGATCGCGCTGCCGCGCGTTCGCGACTTCCGCGGGCTCTCCGACAAGTCGTTTGACGGTCGCGGCAACTATGCCTGCGGCATCAAGGAACAGATCGTGTTCCCCGAGATCAACTATGACCGCATCGACAAGGTGCGCGGCATGGACGTGATCGTGACCACCACCGCCAGGACCGACGAGGAAGCTCGCGAGCTTCTCCGTCTCTTCGGTTTCCCGTTCCCCATCGAGGCGGACGGCGAAGCGAAGCAGGCTGCGTAAGGGAAAGAGAACTTAAGTCATGGCGAAACTGAGTTCCGTGCTCAAGAACGAGCGTCGCAAGAAGCTGGTCAAGAGATATGCCGGCCAATATGCGAAGCTGAAGGCAATCGCGAACGACAAGTCGCTCGATGAGACCGAGCGTCTGATCGCGCGCCTGAAGATGGCGGAAATTCCCCGCAACGGGAATCCGACCCGCATTCGCAACCGGTGCGAGCTGACCGGCCGTCCGCGCGGCTATTACCGCAAGTTCCGTCTGGCGCGCGTGATGCTGCGCGATCTGGCCAATAAGGGCCTGATCCCCGGTGTCACCAAGTCGAGCTGGTAAGGATTAGAAGATGGCATTGACCGATCCTTTGGGTGATATGCTCACCCGCATCCGCAACGGCCAGCGCGCGCGCAAGGACAGCGTCCTGACGCCTGCGTCGAAGCTGCGCACCCGCGTGCTCGACGTGCTTCAGCGCGAAGGCTATATCCGTGGCTACAGCGAAGAGCAGATGGGCCCCGCGGCCGGCATCCGCATTGAGCTGAAGTATTTCGAGGGCCAGCCCGCGATCAAGTCGATCGCGCGCGTCTCGAAGCCGGGTCGCCGCGTCTATTCGGGCAGCAAGGAGCTCCCGACGGTTCGCAACGGCCTGGGCATCACCATCGTTTCGACGCCTCGCGGCGTTCTGTCCGACGCCGAAGCGCGTGAGCAGAATGTCGGCGGCGAAGTGCTGGCGGAGGTGTTCTGATGAGCCGCACCGGTAAGAAGCCGATCACCGTTCCCGCCGGCGTCACCGCCAGCGTCGAGAGCGGCAAGATCAGCGTCAAGGGCCCCAAGGGTACCCTGACGATGCCGACCGCCGACGACATCGCTTACGAAGTGGGCGATGGCACGATCACGGTGAAGCCTGCGAACGACACCAAGCGCGCCAAGGCGTTCTGGGGCATGCAGCGCACGCTGGTGCAGAACCTGGTCACCGGCGTGACCGAGGGTTTCACCAAGAAGCTGCTGATCACCGGCGTCGGCTATCGTGCCAACGCGCAGGGTCGCAAGCTGAAGCTGCAGCTCGGCTATTCGCACGACGTCGATCTGGACGTGCCGGAAGGTGTCGAGGTGAAGACCCCGGACCAGACCACCGTCGAGATCTCGGGCAACGACAAGCAGGCCGTCGGCCAGTTTGCCGCGGAAATCCGTCGCTGGCGTAAGCCCGAGCCGTACAAGGGCAAGGGCATCAAGTACGACGGCGAGTTCATCTTCCGCAAGGAAGGGAAGAAGAAGTAATGAGCAAGGGTCTCTCTCTCTTCGAGAAGCGGCGCCGCCGCAACCGTACCGCGCTCAAGGCGCGCGCGGGCAGCCGTCCCCGGCTGTCGGTGCACCGTTCGGGCAAGCATATCTATGTGCAGGTGATCGACGACGCGCAGGGCAAGACGCTCGCCGCTGCTTCGACGCTGGACAAGGACGTGCGCGGCCAGAACGGCGCGAATATCGATGCGGCCAAGGCCGTCGGCACCCGCATCGCGGAAGCCGCGAAGAAGGCCGGCGTGACGCAGGTCGTGTTCGATCGTGGCGGTTTCCTGTTCCACGGACGCGTCAAGGCGCTGGCGGATGCCGCGCGTGAAGGCGGATTGGAGTTCTAAGATGGCTGACGAACAGAACCAGACGCCCGTCGAGGGCGCACCCGAAGCCACCAACGAGGCTCCCCGTCGTGGTCGTGGCGGCCGTGGTGGCGACAATCGCGGCGGTGGCCGTGACAATCGCGGTGGCCGTGGCCGTCGTGACGATCGTCGCGGGCAGGGCGCCGACGATGGCGGCGAAGAGCTGATCGAGAAGCTCGTCCACATCAACCGCGTCAGCAAGACCGTGAAGGGCGGCAAGCGCTTCGGCTTTGCGGCACTGGTTGTGGTGGGCGACGGCAAGGGCCGCGTCGGCTTCGGTCATGGCAAGGCGCGCGAAGTGCCGGAAGCGATCAGCAAGGCGACCGCGGCTGCCAAGAAGAAGATGGTCCGCGTGCCGCTGCGCGAGGGCCGGACGCTGCACCATGACGGTCGGGGCCATTTCGGCGCCGGCAAGGTCACGGTCCGCTCGGCACCTGCCGGTACCGGCATCATCGCCGGTGGCCCGATGCGCGCCGTGTTCGAGAGCCTGGGCGTCGCTGACGTGGTGACCAAGTCGGTCGGTACGTCGAACCCCTACAACATGATCCGCGCCACTTTCGAGGCACTGGGCGACCAGTATTCCCCGAAGGCGGTGGCCCAGCGTCGCGGCAAGAAGATTGCCGACCTGCTTGGCCGTGGCGGCTCGCAGACCGCCGAGGCTGATGCCGCGGCGATCACGGAGTAAGTCAGATGGCGAAGATCAAGGTGAAGCAGATCGGATCGCCGATCCGCCGGACCAAGGACCAGCGCGCGACGCTGATCGGTCTGGGCCTCAACAAGATGCACAAGGTCAGCGAGCTCGAGGATAGCCCCGAGGTCCGCGGCATGATCCGCAAGCTGCCCCACATGGTCGAGGTCGTCGAGGGCTGAGCCCCCGGCACCTTTTCCAGGTGACAGACAAGGGAGAGGGGGCTATCGGCCCCCTTTCCGATTTTCCGGGAAACCGGTTTTTCCAGCGCGACAAAAGCGAAAGCGAGTGCACGACATGAAACTGAACGATCTCACCGACAATGAAGGCGCCCGCAAGGGCCGGATGCGCGTCGGACGCGGCATCGGCTCGGGCAAGGGCAAGACCGCAGGCCGCGGCCAGAAGGGTGCCAAGGCACGCTCGGGCGTCGCGATCAACGGCTTCGAGGGCGGCCAGATGCCGCTCCACATGCGTCTGCCGAAGCGCGGCTTCAACAATCCGTTCGGCAAGGACTACGCCGAGGTCAATCTGGGCGCGATCCAGAAGCTGGTCGATGCCGGCAAGCTGACCGCGACCGAGATCGATCACGCGGCGCTGAAGGCCGTTGGCCTTGCCCGTGGCGGCAAGGACGGTGTCCGCCTGCTGGGCAAGGGCGAGCTCAAGGCGAAGCTCGCCTTCACCGTCGCCGGTGCGTCGAAGGGCGCGATCGAGGCGGTCGAGAAGGCCGGTGGCAGCGTCACCATCCCGACGATCGTTCCCGCTGCAGAGAAGCATGCTGCCAAGCATCGCGTGAAGCAGAAGGAAATCGCCGCCAAGAAGGCCGGTAAGGCCTGACTTTAACTGTGGACGGGGCGCTGCGCCGCATTGCCCTGATCCATCAGTAACCTATATGGGCGGCGGGGTGGCGGTTAACGCTTCTCCGCCGCTTTGGTTTCCAGGATATTCGCTCAATGGCATCCGCAGCCGATCAATTCGCTACCGGCCTCAACCTGTCCAAGTTCGGACAGGCCACCGAACTCAAGAAGCGCCTGTGGTTCACGCTGGGCGCGCTGATCATCTTCCGGATGCTGAGCTTCGTGCCGCTGCCGGGCATCGACCCGACCCAGCTCAACCTGCTGGCACAGCGCACGCAGGGCGGCGTGCTCGATTTCTTCAACACCTTCTCGGGCGGCGCGCTGGAGCGCATGTCGGTGATCGCGCTGGGCGTGATGCCGTACATCACCGCATCGATCGTCGTGCAGCTCGCGACCTCGCTGTCGCCGGCGCTCGCCGCGATCAAGAAGGAAGGCGAGAGCGGGCGCAAGAAGCTCAACCAGTACACGCGCTACGGCACGGTCGCGCTGACCGCGATCCAGGGCTATTTCATCGCCGTCGGACTTGAGGCGCTGGGCGCGACCCAGGGGCTGGCGCCGGTGGTGGAGCCGGGCATGCTGTTCCGCGTCGCTGCGGTCATCAGCCTGATCGGCGGCACGATGTTCCTGATGTGGCTGGGCGAGCAGATCACCAGCCGTGGCGTGGGCAACGGCATCAGCCTGATCATCATGGCCGGTATCGTCGCGCATCTGCCGACGACGCTGGTCCAGCTGTTCGAGGGCGGTCGTACCGGTTCGATGAACCCGGTGACGCTGTTCGCGATCCTGGCGGCGGTTGCTGGCCTGATCCTGTTCATCTGCTTCATGGAACGGGCGCAGCGCCGCATCCTGATCCAGTATCCCAAGCGCCAGACGCAGCGCGGGGTGCAGTCGGAGCGCAGCCACCTGCCGCTCAAGATCAACACCGCCGGCGTGATTCCGCCGATCTTCGCCTCGTCGCTGCTGCTGATGCCGCTGACGATCAGCCAGTTCGCTGGTCAGCAGCAGGCCGGGCAGGGCTGGGCGAGCGACTTCATCATCAGCCTCAATCAGTATCTCCAGCATGGATCGCTGGTGTACATGGCGCTCTACGGCGCCGGCATCATCTTCTTCTCCTTCTTCTACACCGCAGTGGTGTTCAATCCGGAGGAGACGGCGGACAATCTGAAGAAATATGGCGGCTTCATCCCCGGCATCCGCCCGGGCAAGAACACCGAGGCCTATTTCGATTATGTCCTGACGCGCATCACCGTGATCGGCGCCGCATACCTGACCTTCATCTGCCTCGTGCCGGAATATCTTGTGTCCGCGCTCTCGATCCCCTTCTATCTGGGCGGCACCAGCCTGCTCATCGTCGTGAACGTGACGATGGACACGGTGACCCAGATCCAGTCGCACCTGCTGGCCCACCAGTATGGCGATCTGATCAAGAAGGCGAAGCTGAAGGGCGGCCGCCTGCGCTAAAAGGCGAGGCGGCGAATGAGGGGAAGCGGTTTGAACATCATCCTGTTGGGGCCTCCGGGCGCGGGCAAGGGCACCCAGGCGGCACGGCTCGAGAGCGAGCGCGGCATGGTCCAGCTGTCGACCGGCGACATGCTGCGCGCCGCGGTGAAGGCGGGCACGCCGATCGGCCTGAAGGCCAAGGCAGTGATGGACGCGGGCGAGCTGGTCAGCGACGCGATCGTCAGCGGGATCATCGGCGACCGGCTCGACGAACTGGGCGATGCCAAGGGCGCGATTTTCGACGGATATCCCCGTACGGCGGCGCAGGCGGAATCGCTCGACGCGATCCTGGCCGAGCGCGGCCGGACGCTGGACCATGTCATCGAATTGGTGGTCGATGAGGACGCGCTCGTCGCGCGCATCACCGGGCGGTTCAGCTGTGCCAAGTGCGGCGCGAATTACCATGACAGCTTCAAGCAGCCCAAGGTCGCCGGCGTGTGTGACGTGTGCGGCTCGACCGAGTTCAAGCGCCGGCCCGACGACAATGAGGAAACGGTGCGCACGCGCATGGCCGAATATCGCGCCAAGACCGCCCCGATCCTGCCGATCTACGAAGCACGCGGCTTGGTGAAGCGGGTGGACGGCATGGCCGATATCGACGCCGTTACCGCTGCGATCGAAGCGATCCTGGACGGACGTTAGTCGAGCGCAGGGCGCCGCGTATCGGCGGGTCAGGCCGCGCGTTTCTCGTCGCTGCGCAGCGTCAGGACCTCGACACCCGTCGCGGTGACGGCGACGGTATGCTCGAACTGCGCGGAGAGCTTGCCGTCGCGCGTGACGACGGTCCAGCCATCGTCCAGCGCCACGGTCTTGCGACTGCCCTGATTGAGCATCGGCTCGATCGTGAAGACCATGCCCTCGCGCAGCTTCATCCCGGTGCCGGGCCGCCCAAAGTTGAGAACCGAGGGCTCTTCGTGCATCTCGCGGCCGATGCCGTGCCCGCAATAGTCGCGGACGACCGAATAGCCGTTCTTCTTGGCATGCTCCTCGATCGCCGCGCCGATGTCGCCGAGATGCGCGCCGGGGCGGACCTGTCCGATCCCCTTCCACATCGCCTCCTGCGTCACGCGCACTAGTCGCCGCGCGGCGGGGGAGACGGTGCCGACCATATAGGTTTTGCTGGAGTCGGCGATGAAGCCGTTCTTCTCCAGCGTGATGTCGAGGTTGATGATGTCGCCGTCGCGGATGACCTGCGCGGCATCGGGCACGCCGTGGCAGACGACATGGTTGATCGAGCAGTTCAGGACATATTCGAAACCGTACTGCCCCTTGCTCGCAGGGCGCGCTTCGAGGTCGGCGGTGATGAACCGATCGACCAGGTCGTTGACCTGCAGGGTCGACATGCCGGCCAGATTCACCGTGTCGAGCATCTCGAAGACAGACGCCAGCAGCCGTCCGGAAATCCGCATCAGCGCCAGCTCTTCGGCAGTCTTGACCATCTCAGGCGGCAGTCCGTTCGTCAGCCGGCGCATCGGCGGCGGCGTCGAGCTGGATCCGGACGATGTCGCTGAAAGACAGCGTCGGACTGGCTTCGGCGAGCATGCCGATCTTCATCCAGAATTCGGCCTGGGCGTTGATCGATCGGCACATCACCGTGCTGGCGCGGCGGACCTGTTCGTGCAGATCCTCGTCGATCTTGACGATGCCCATAACCAACCTCCGGAGCGGGTGAATATGCGAAGCATATACGTTTCGTATACGCTATCGTCAATCACGCCGCTCCGGCGGCAGTCCGGATTAGCCCCTGCTCAGCGGCGCGCGCGGCGCTTGAACTGGTCGAGGCTCACCACATTGGTCGGACGCTCGATCGCGATGCCCGAATAGAGCGTCGCCATCGGTTCGTCGGTGACGGTGTGGACGATGTCCGACCCGAAACCGTTGAACGCGGTGCGCATGGCACAGCCATAGGCGCCGAGCATCCCGACCTCGATATAGTCGCCGGCCTGGATGTCCGTGGGCAGCTCGAACGGGCCGGCCATGTGATCCATGTCGTCGCAGGTCGGGCCGTAGAAGCTGTATTCGGTCATCTCGGCCGCTTCGTCGGCATCGTCGCGCAGTACGCGGACCGGGAAGCGCCAGCCGACATGCGCGGCATCGAACAGCGCGCCATAGGCACCGTCGTTGATGTACAGCTCGTCGCCACGGCGCTTTTCGACGCGGACGATCAGCGAGCTGTACTCGGCGCACAGCGCACGGCCCGGCTCGCACCACAATTCGGCGCTGTACGAGATCGGCAGATTCTCGAACGCGTTGTGGATGACGCCGAAATAGGCGTCGAGCGGCGGGGGCTCCATGCCCGGATAGGTCGACGGGAAGCCGCCCCCGACATCGACGATGTCGACGGTTACCGACGAGGCGACGATCGCCGCGCGGACGCGCTCCATCGCCTCGGCATAGGCGGCCGGGGTCATCGCCTGGCTGCCGACATGGAAGCAGATGCCCAGCGCGTCGGCGACCTGACGGGTCGCGACCAGAAGATCGGCGACATCCTCAGGCTCCGCGCCGAACTTGGCGGCGAGGCTCAGCTTCGAATGGTCGGACGACACGCGGATGCGGACGCACAGGTTGAGGTCGGTCGCGTTGCGGGTCGCGCGGACGATCTTCTCCAGCTCGTCCATCGTGTCGAGGCTGAAGGTGCGGACGCCGTGAACGAAATAGGCTTCCTCGATCGCTTCCTCGGCCTTGACCGGGTGCATGAAGCACAGGGTCGCCTTGGGCAGGGTGCGGCGCGCCATGCGCACTTCACCGATCGACGCGACGTCGTAATGCGTCACGCCGCTATCCCACAGGATCTGCAGCAATTCGGGAGAGGGGTTCGCCTTGACCGCGTAGAGCACCGTTCCCGGAAACTTCTCGACGAAGAATCGGGCAGCTCGCTTTGCAGCGTGCGGACGAACGAGCGTTACCGGCTCGACGGGACGAAGGGCTTTCGCTAGCCCCAGCGCGCTATGATGCTTGTGCAACTCAAGGGACCTCCAATTGGCTTGCGCCGTACGGTGAAACACTGCCTTGCGGTGGAAGTCCCATGGGGCAGCGGACGGCTCACATAGGGTCGGGATGCCCCCTTGTAAAGCGAGAAGCGGCGGAAACCAGCGATGCGGGGTGAGATGTGACTATCGTAAGACAGCCGACACGGGCCGGGGTGCGGGACGCGGCGGCGAAGGTGGCAGCGATCCTGCCGCCTACCCCTTTGTTCGTGGCCGAGATTCGCGGCGTGCCGGTGATGTTCAAGGCGGAGTCGCTCCAGCCGATCGGGGCGTTCAAGATCCGCGGCGCGTGGCATCGCCTGACGGCGCTAGACGCCGGGCAACGGTCCAAGGGGGTGGTCGGCTTCTCGTCCGGCAACCATGCGCAGGGGGTGGCCTGGGCCGCGAAGCGACTCGGCATCCCGGCGGTGATCGTGATGCCGAGCGATGCACCCGCGCTGAAGCGCGAGGCGACGCTGGCGCTGGGCGCAGAGGTCGTCAGCTATGATCGGATGACCGAGAATCGCGACAAGATCGCGGCGCATCTCGCCCATGCGCGCGGCGCGACGCTGGTGCCGCCGTTCGACGATCCGTGGGTGATCGAAGGGCAGGGGAGCATCGGGATCGAGGTGCTGACCCAGGCCGCCGAGATGAACCTGCCAGATCCGGCGCAGATGGTGGTGCCATGTGGCGGGGGCGGGCTGGCATCGGGCATCGCACTGGCATTGCCCGATGCACAGGTCGTGGTGGTGGAACCGGAGGGCTGGGATGATATGTGCCGCAGTCTGGAGGCAGGGTGGATCGAGCCCGTGGTGGATAACCCGCCCGCGACGGCGTGCGATTCGCTGCAGACGCTGCGCGTCTCTCCACTGACGTTCGACGTCCTGTCGCGACGCGGCGCCACGGGCGTGCGCGTGAGCGAAGCCGAGGTACGGGCGGCGCAACGCTGGGCGGCGCGCAAATTGCGACTGGTGGTCGAGCCCGGCGGATCGGCGGCGCTCGCCGCGATCCTTGCGGGGAAGGTCGATCCCCGCCCCGACATGCTGGTCGTCCTGAGCGGCGGCAATGCCGATCCGGGGGCCTATGCCGAGGTACTGGGGAGGGATGACTGAGGACGCACCCTAGGACGCCTATAGTGCGTCAGCCGTCGGGCCGGTCCTTGGGATAATCCTCAGGGTCGACGCTGCCGACCATCGGGCGGTCATCGACGGGCTCTTGCGCCTGTCCGCCCGGCGTGCCGTCGTCGTTGCTGTGCGCGCGATCGCGACGGTCCGGGTCGGTCGCGCGGGGCTCGTCGCTCGCGGCAGTCGCGGTTGCCTGCTCTGCTGGATGTTCGCCGGCCATCGGGCGCTCCTCAATCCTGATCCGCTTCGGGTTGGGCCATTCCGCGATGCATCTCGGCCAGCACCGACTGAGGGGCGAGACCGGACGCGGCAACCTGGAGCTTGTTCGACCAGCCCGATACGATATGGCCCTTGCCGTCCATCATCGCATCCCAGCCGTCCTTGGCGACCTTGGCCGGGTCTGCCTTGTTCTCGTCGCGGCCGACGGGGGTATCGAGCATGCCGGCGCGTTCGAAGAAGGGCGTGTCGGTGGGACCGGGCATCAGGGTGGTGAGCGTAACGCCCTCCACCTCCTTCAATTCGTTGCGCAGCGCCTCGGTGAAGTTGTCGATAAACGCCTTGGTCGCGTTGTAGATGGCGTTGAACGAGCCGGGAATATAGCCGGCGATCGATCCGGTCACGAGAACCTTGCCATCGCCACGCGCGACCATCTCCTTGAGCATCTTCTGCAGCAGGTAGACGGTGCCGGTGACGTTCGTGTCGATCGAATGACGCCAGCTGGCGACGTCCTGGTCGAGGAACGGGCCGCCGGTACCGACCCCGGCATTGGCTACGAGTATGTCGACGCGGCGTCCGGCGGCCGCGGCCAGTAGCCGGTCGACACCCTCGATCGCCGAAAGATCGGCTTCGAGCGATTCGACCGTCACGCCGGTCTGGCCGAAATCGCGCGCGGCGGCTTCGATCAACGGCTCGTTCGCCACGACGATCAGGTCATATCCATCCTTGGCTGCAAGGGCCGCGAGCTCGTATCCAATTCCGGTCGATGCGCCGGTGACGATTGCCAACTTGTTGGTCATGCTGGTTACTCCGCTGCCATCGCGGTTTCCAGGCCGGGCTTCAGCACGACCTTGGTCACCTCGTTCTGATTGTCGTGGAACATCTTGTACCCCTCGGCCGCCTGTTCGAGCGGAAGGGTGTGGCTGATCAGGAAAGTCGTGTCGATCTTCCCTTCCAGGATCGCCTGGAGCAGCCCGGGCATGTAATGCTGGACATGGGTCTGGCCGGTCTTGAGCGTCAGCCCCTTCTCCATCAGCGCGCCGAGCGGGAATTTGTCGACGAAGCCGCCATAGACCGCCGGCATCGAGACGCGCCCGCCCTTGCGGCAGGCGAGGATCGCCTGGCGGATCGCGTGCGCACGATCGGTGCCAAGGAAGGTCGATGCCTTGATCTGATCGATCACATTGTCGACGAAGAAGCCATGCGCCTCCAGCCCCACCGCGTCGATACACGCGTCGGGACCTATGCCGCCGGTCATCTCCATCAGCGCTTCATAGGTCTTGCTGTCCTCGAAATTGATCGTCTCGGCGCCGAAGCGCTTCGCGAGTTCGAGGCGGTGCGGGAAATGGTCGATCGCGATGACGCGCTCGGCGCCCATCAGGAAAGCGGACTGGACCGCAAACAGCCCGACCGGACCGCAGCCCCAGACGGCGACGGTATCGCCCGGCTCGATTTCGGCATTTTCCGCCGCCATCCAGCCGGTCGGCAGAATGTCGGAGAGGAACAGCACCTTCTCGTCCTCGACCCCATCGGGAATGACGATCGGCCCGACGTCGCTGAACGGGATGCGGACATATTCCGCCTGTCCGCCCGAATAGCCGCCGGTCATGTGGCTGTATCCGAACAGGCCGGCCATCGGCTGACCGTAGAGTTCCTGCGCGATGTCCTGGTTATCGGCGGGGAGGCCGTTGTCGCACGCCGAATATTGATGCTTGCCGCAATGGTAGCAGGCACCGCATGCGATGGTGAACGGCACCACCACGCGCTGCCCCTTTTTCAGGGTCGATTTCGGGCCGGTCTCGACCACTTCGCCCATGAATTCATGGCCGAGGATGTCGCCCGACTTCATCGTCGGGATATAGCCGTCATAGAGATGCAGGTCTGACCCGCAGATCGCGGTCGCGGTCACCTTGATGATCGCATCGCGCGGGTTGAGGATTTCGGGATCGTCGACGGTGTCGACACGCACGTCGTGCTTTC
Organism: Sphingomonas plantiphila; assembly: GCF_046000505.1. Lineage (NCBI taxonomy): Bacteria > Pseudomonadati > Pseudomonadota > Alphaproteobacteria > Sphingomonadales > Sphingomonadaceae > Sphingomonas > Sphingomonas plantiphila. The sequence goes on from NZ_JBELQC010000003.1 coordinate 288,865, forward strand.
CGTGCCAGGCGAGTGCGCGCATCAGTTCTTCCCTTCTTCCATCTGGGCGCGGCTGCGCGCGCCTGTCGCGATTTCGCCGGTTTCCATCAGTTGCTTGAATCGGCGCAGGTCGCGTCGAGCCTGGATCGCGGGTTCGCGCTGAAACATCTTCGCGATGACCTTGCCGATGATGCCGGCCGGCGGATCGTAGAGGATCGTCGCGGTGACGATCGTACCGCGGTCGCCCTGGGCATCGCGAAAGTCGATACGGCCGCTATTGGGCACGTCGGCGCCATCTTCCGAGGCCCAGGCGATCACCTCACCATCCCGCTCCTCGGTGATGACGGAGGTCCACTCGACGGTCTTGCCGCCGGGCGCCTTCACCACCCAGTGCGACCGTTTGTCGTCGAGCATCTCGATCCGCTCGACATTCTCCATGAAGGTCGGGAGCCGCGTGAAGTCGCGCCAATAGGCGAACAGTTCGGCACGCGGGCGGTTGATCGTGACGGTGCGGCCCACCAATGTGTCGGCATCGCCTTCACCCGGCTTGTCGACGAGTGTCTGAACCGCGCTGTCGACTGCGGCATCGCGATGTTTCGAGGACGCAAGCGGGGCGTCGTCCGCACGCGCGGGATCGATCGTGTCGGCCATAGCTTATCCTTGCTGAAATCTGCTGCGTCAACGAAGTCCGCGCGGCGCCTGTTCCGCGTGCCGGGCACAAAAAGTCCCGTCGCTTACGTAGGTTAAGGATCGAGAAGGGTGGCGCGCGGCGCGTCGCAAGGCCCCGGATCGTCCGGTCCCGGATTGCAGCGCGGCGCATACCGTCACGCAAAGCGCCGGTTCTCCGGCATCGTTTCGGTCTCGCGATTTTTGAAAGTTGTCGGACGGCTAGTCCGGCGCGGTGGCTTTGGTGGCCCTCCGGGACTCTCTAGCCGCGCATGCGTCCGTCCGAGGCGAGCTTGACCACCTGCCCGGACCTTGCCGAGGCGTAGATCGCCTCGACCAGGCGCAAGTCGCGCAGGCCCATCTCACCGCCGGTCAGGATCGGGGTATTCTCGCGAATCGCGCTGGTGAAATGGTTGAGCTGCCCGGCGAACTGGGTCGTGGGATCGCCCGGGGTCAAGGCGACCGCGCCGGAGCCTTCGATCCGCATGTTCAGTCCGGAATAGTTGGTGGCGGGATCCATGATGAGCGTGCCTTCGGTGCCGCGCACCTGGGCAAGGTTGGCATTGGCGGAATCGTAGGAGGTCGCGAGTTGCGCGACGGCGCCCGATGGGAAGCGCCACTGCGACGCGACATGGGCGAAGATTTCGGTGAAGCGGGGGTCGCCGTCCGGGCGGAAGGTGGTCGCGCTGATGCTTTCGGGCATCTCGCCGCTGAGATAGAGCGCGGACTGAACGCCGTAGAGGCCGTAATCCTCGAGCGGGCCGCCGCCCGCCAGTGCGCGGTTGAAGCGCCAGTTCTGCGCCGGGGTCGTGGGACCGGCGCGATAGGATTGTTCGGTGCGAATCAGCCGGACGGTGCCGACCGCCCTTTCGCGCATCAGGCGCATCGCCATGACATTGTACGGCTCGAAATGGCAGCGATAGGCGATCATCAGCTTGCGGTCGGCGCGGCGGCCGGCGGCGATCATCGCTGCGCACTGCGCGCTGGAGAGCGCCATCGGCTTTTCGCACAATACATGCTTGCCAGCAGCGAAGGCGCGGATCGCGAAGTCGGCGTGGAATGCGGTGGGCAGGACGATATAGACGGCGTCGATGCGGTCGTCCGCGGCGATCTTCGCGAAGTCTTCATAGAAATAGCGCGCATCCGCGGGCACGCCATAGGCATCGCCGACCTGCGCCAGCTTATCGGGATTGCCGGAAACGAGCGCGCTGATGTGTGCCCGGTCGGCCTGATCGAAGCGCGGCATCATCTGACGCAGCGCATAATCGCCCAGCCCGACGATCGCGAAACCGACGCTGTCCCCGGGCCTGCGGCGGGGCGGAGTGGCGGGGAGGCGCAGGTTTGCGGGGAGAGGCTGCCCCTTAAGCCGGGCGTCGGTGGACTGGCGAAACGGGCTGGCGGCGCCGGCGGTCGCGGTCAGCGCGGCGCCGAGGGCCCCGGTAGCTTCGATGAAGCTGCGTCGTGACAGGGGGGTGTCCGGCATCGCCATATTCTCCATAAATTATCTGGAGAGCATAGCGGCATGCGGATGATAGCGCTACCACCCCGGAGGAACTTTGCTCACGCCGACCTTAGCCGGGCGCGATAGATGGTCAGCCGACGAACGCGCGTTCGATGACGTAGTGACCTGGCTTGCTGTTCGAACCTTCATCGAACCCCATGCCATCGAGCATCGCGGAGAGATCCTTGATCATCTCCATGCTGCCACACAGCATGATGCGGTCGGTTTCGGGGTCGAGCCGCTTCTCGCCTGCCATGTTCGGGCCCGTGAACAGCGCCCCGCTTTCGATCAGCGTGCCGATACGCTGGCTGGTCGGAAATGGCTCGCGGGTGACGGTGGGCAGGTAGCTGAACTGGACCAGCGCCTGATCCTGCACCAGCGGGTCGCCAGCGAGCTGTGCCTCAAGCTCCTCGCGGAAAGCGAGGTCGCTGACGCGGCGGACCGAGTGGACCAGCTGGATTTGGTCGAACATCTCATAGACGTCGGGATCGCGCGCAAGGCTGAGGAACGGCGCGAGGCCGGTGCCGGTGGAGAGGAAGAACAGGCGCTTGCCGGGAAGCAGCGCGTCGGTGACGAGCGTGCCGGTCGGCTTGCGGCCGAGGAACAGCTGGTCGCCGGGCTGAATCAACTGGAGCTTGGACGTCAGCGGGCCGTCGGGCACCTTGATCGAGAGGAATTCCAGCTCCTCGGCCCAGGCGGGGCTGGCGATCGAATAGGCGCGCAGCAGCGGACGGCCCTCACCCGGAAGGCCGAGCATCACGAATTCGCCCGAGCGAAAGCGGAAGCTCTGCGGCCGGGTGATGGTGAAGCTGAACAGATGCTCGTTCCAGTGGCGCACGCTGGTGACGGTTTCCACGGTCAGCGCGGCGGACGGGGCGAGCGGGATGGCGTTACGGTCAGACATTGCGGGGTCCGGTATAAGTGGGGGCGATGGCGCGCAACCCATTCAACGCTAAAGCGGTCGATGCTTTATCTATTCTATGGGCGAGCGTGAAGTGAAGTGGTAGCATTTAGGCTAATGCGAGGCAATCGCGTTTATTGGATCGGCTCGACGTAACTGCGGCGATTGTGCATGGGGGCGGGATGCGATCCGAACTGTCTACCGCCGCGACGACGCTGTTGTCCCTGCTGATGCTTGCGGCGGGCGGGCTCGTCTGGGGAGGCGTGACGATGATCCGCAGGGGCGACCGGACCAAGGGCGTACTGATGATCATATGTGCGGCGGTTCTGGTCGGGAACGTACTGATCTGGACGGTCTGACACTCCCCACTGATTTCGCTTTCGATTTCCGCGCGTTGGCGGCAGGATCGCGAAAAGGGGGGCCTTATGAAGCGTTGGATGATGGTGATGGCGGCCGTGCTGGCGGCGCCGGGAATTCCGGTTGCGCGTGCGGATGACGACGCGGTGGTCGCGAAGGCCGTCTCGGCCTTCCAGAACCAGGACTGCCCGACGACGCTGCGGTTGCTGAAGCCTTTGGTCAAGCCGGGCGTAGCCGAGAAGCTGTCCGAACCGCTGGGCGTCCACGCGCTGTACCTTGCGGCTGTGTGCGAATCCTATGACGGGCGATTTGCGGAGGCTCAGGCGCTCGCAGTGCGCGCCACCGCTTACTCCGAGGTGACGGACGAGTTGTGGCATTTTCGCCTCTTTGCCGGTCTGAACGCGAAGGACGCCGAGGGCGCCGCCGCAACGGTGCTGGCGATGCGCGAAGGGCGCGGCGGGGCGCTGAACACCACCGATATCGCATGGCTGTATCGCGCCGACGCGCTGCTGCGTGAGGCAAAGCGCGATGCGCTTCGCGAGCGGGTCCTCCAGGCGCTGGTCGACAATGCGTATGACCCTGAAGATCCGGTCGCGAGCAAAGACGGTTTCTATCAGCGGTTGATGCGAATCCGACTGGAGCGGGGCGACGTAGCCGGGGCGCGCGAGATGGCTGGGCGGATCGAGACTGCTCCGATGCTGCTCAACATCACGCTCGATCCGCGCTATCGCGATGTGGCGCCGCGCGATCTGGATATACGCGCAGCGGTGGAGCGCCAGCTTTCCAAGACCCGGGACGCGATCGCGCGCAACCCCGGTCGCCTGACGCCGCTGATCAACGCGGCGCGGCTGCTACGCGCGTTGGGGCAGCCCAAGGCAGCGCTCGAAATTCTCGAAAAGGCGCGCGCGCCGGGACGGACCCCGGAGTCGCATGTCGACGGCCAGGAAATGGCGCCGTGGTGGTGGAACTCGCTGGCCGAGACGCATATCATGCTCGGCGATGCGGATGCGGCGATCGCCGCGATGCGCGAGGGCAGCAAGCCAGATGCCGGCGGGGTGCCGCAGGTCAGCCAGCTCATCAATCTCGCCAGCACCCAGATCCAGTTCCGGCGCTATGCCGATGCGCTGAAGGCGCTGCCTGCCGACGATGCGAAGCTGCCGCTGAGCCCCTTTGGCGCGATGCAGATCCGGCTGGTGCGGCTGTGCGCCAATGCGGGGCTGGGCAACACGGCCGCCTTGGCTGCGGATCGCAGTTACATCGAGGCGAAGAGCGCGGACGACGGCAAGGCGTTGAGCGAGATGTTTCTGTGCCTGGACGATCGTGATGCGGCGGCCAAGGCGCTGATCGCCGAGTTGGAGGATCCCGACCGTCGCGTCGCGGCGCTGACCCGGCTGAGCAACTATGATCCGCCGTTGCCGGGCAGTCCGGTGAGTATCGCCGAGGTGCGCGAGGCGGAAGTCAAGCAGCGTCCCGATGTGCAAGCGGCGCTGGAGAAAGCGGGTGGTGCGCGGCGGATCCCGTTGCAGGAGGGCGAGCTCTAGATCGGACGTCAGTCGCGATCGGGCGCTTGATTGTTGCTCGACGCGATTGCGGTCGCCCAATCGGCATCCTGATCCTCGGTCGCGCCGATGTCTTCGAGCGTCGGGAGGCTGTCGAACCACGGCAGGCGCGATTCGCTGCCCATCTGGCGGCGCGGCGGGAAGGCGGCCGGGTCGTCGAGTGAGCCGATGGTGAGGTTGGTGTGCTTGCCCTGAAGGTCGCGATAGGTGAGCGGGGCGCCGCATGCGGCGCAGAAGCCGCGATCGACATGGTCGGAGCTGCGGAAGGCGGCGGGCGTGCCGCGCGTCCACTCGAGCGCGTCGTTAGGCGCCGCAACGAGCGCCGAGAACAGACCGCCGGTCGCCTTCTGGCACATGCGGCAATGGCACAGATGCGCATTGTCGAGCATTGCGGTGGCGCGATAGCGGACCGCACCGCACTGGCAGCCGCCGGTGACCGTGATGTCGATGCGCTTCATTCGGGCCCCGGCTCGTGTTGCGTGATGCGTAGCGCCCAGCGGTCGTAGCCCAGCGCCTCGATCCGCCGGAACAGTGTTTGGAGCTGGTCGGCGGCGGGGTGCGGATCGCGGCTGAGCAGCCAGAGATAGCGGCCGCCGGGTTCGCCGACGATCGACCAGTCATAGTCGTCGCCATGGTCGAGTACCCAATAGTCGCCGGTGTAGAGCGGGCCGAAGAAGGAGACCTTGAGCTTCGCGCCGGTTTCCGTGTCGGCGACGATCGCCTGGCCCCGGGCAATGTCGCGTTCGTCCTCGCCCGCGCGCAGGCCGCTGTTGACGATGCCGACCTTGCCGCCGGGTTCGAGCGCGTATTCGGCGGTGACCGCGTCCATGTTCTTCTGAAAGCGGTTTTCGTGGCGCGCGAGTTCGTACCACAGGCCGGTATAACGCGTTAGGTCGACCGGCTTGGCCGGCTGCGGCACCTTTGCGTTGATCACGGGCGGGCGCGTGGCGCGTGAATAGAGGAACAGGCCGCCAATGGCGGCGGCGGCGACGCCGGTGGCGATCTTGATCGCAGTGGTTTGCTTCATCCCGCGATCATGCGGCGGGGTCGGCCGAAAAGCAAAGGGCCGGAGCGATGCCCCGGCCCTTTCCCATGATCAGATGCGCTTGGCGCGCTTCACCGGATCGGCGAGTTCGGGTCCAGCCGCATATCGAGATATTTGTCCACGCTGCCCATCAGCTGGTCCATTTCATGCTCGAAGAAATGGTTCGCACCGGGGATGGTGTCGTGGTGGATGGTGATGTGCTTTTGCGTGCGCAGCTTGTCGACCAGCTTCTGCACCGCGCCGGGGGTGACGACCTCGTCATTCTCGCCCTGGATGATGATGCCCGACGAGGGGCAGGGGGCGAGGAAGGTGAAGTCGAACATGTTCGCCGGCGGCGCGACCGAGATGAAGCCGCGAATCTCCGGGCGACGCATCAGCAGCTGCATGCCGATCCACGCGCCGAAGCCGAAACCCGCGACCCAGGTGGTCGACGCCTCGGGGTGAAAGCTCTGCACCCAGTCGAGCGCGGACGCGGCGTCCGAAAGCTCGCCGATGCCGTTGTCAAAGGTGCCCTGGCTCTTGCCGACGCCGCGGAAATTGAAGCGCAGCGTCGCGAATCCACGGCGCTGGAAGGTCTTGTACAGCTCCTGCACGATGCGGTTGTTCATCGTGCCGCCGGCGTTGGGATGCGGATGCAGGATCATCGCAACCGGTGCGCGGGGGCGGGGAGCGGGGGCGAAACGCCCTTCGAGGCGGCCTTCGGGACCGGGGATGATGACTTCGGGCAAAGTGGACCTGCTCTTTGGCTGTGGCGCGGTAGCGCGGAAACGGGTGCAGGCTATATAGTCCGGAAGCCCCGACAAGCAATTGGAACGATTCTCCTGACCGACCGCATCTATCTGGACCATGCCGCGACCACGCCGATGCTGCCGGAGGCGCAGGCCGCGGTGATCGAGGGCATGACCCGCTGGGCCAACCCGTCGTCGCCCCATGCCGAGGGGCGTGCGGCACGCGCCGCGCTGGAGGCGGCGCGGCGCGCGGTCGCCGGCGCCTATGGCTGGCCGCACGAGCTGATCTTCACCAGCGGGGCGAGCGAGGCGCTGCACATCGCGCTGCGCCGGGGCATGGCGCGGACGACGCTGATCACTGCGGTCGAGCACGACGCGGTATTACGCTTGGCCGAAGGCGCGCGGACGCTGCCGGTCGACGCGCAGGGCATCATCGACCGCGACGCGCTGACGGGTGCCGTCGGGCCGGATACTGCGTTGTGCGTGCAATGGGCCAATAGCGAGACGGGCGTGCGCCAGCCGATCGCCGAGATTGCGGGCATCGTCCATACCGCGGGCGGAACGCTGATCGTCGATGCCGCACAGATGCCGGCGGGCGCCGATCCCGAGATCAAGCAGGCCGATCTGGTGGTGGTATCGGCGCACAAGCGCGGTGGTCCGCCGGGCATGGGCGCGCTGCTGGTCCGCGACTTCGCCACGCTGATCCCGACGGGGGGGCAGGAAAAGGGCTATCGCGCCGGGACCGAGAATCTGCCGGGCGCGCTGGGCTATGCCGCGGCGCTGGCGGTGCCCGAGGATCTGGCGGCGATGGCACGACTGCGCGCACGGCTGGAGGCGGCGCTGCCCGGAGTCGAGGTGATCGGCGGGGGGAGCGCGCGAAGCCCGCTGATCGGTGCGTATCGCATGCCGGGCGTGTCGTCGGCGGCGCAGCTGATCCGGTTCGACATGGCCGGGATTTCGGTGTCGGCGGGCAGCGCCTGCGCGTCCGGCAGCCTGCGCCCCAGCCATGTGCTGAGCGCGATGGGGTTGGAGGAGCCGGCGCTGCGCGAAGTGGTGCGGGTGAGCTTCGGGCGCGGGACGAGCGAGGCGGAGGTGGACGCGTTCGCCGCCGCCTGGCGCGAGATCGCTCAGGACGCGCGGGCGCGGGCGGCATGACCTATCTCGACTATCAGGCGACCACTCCGCTCGCGCCCGAGGCACTGGCGGCGATGGCGCCATGGATGACGGACAATTTCGCCAACCCGCATTCGGCGCACGCCGCCGGGCGCAAGGCGAAGGCGGCGGTCGAGGCGGCACGGGAGCAGGTCGCCGGGCTGATGCCCGATGGTGGGACGGTGAGTTTCACCTCGGGCGCGACCGAGGCTTTGAACTGGGCGATCAAGGGTACGACCGGCGGAATCGTGACCATCGCGACGGAACATGCCGCGGTGCTGGACACGGTGGCGGCCGAGGCGCGGCGTGGGCGGGCGGTGACGGTGCTGCCGGTCGGTCCGGAGGGGCTGATCGACCTCAATGCGGCGCGCGAAGCGATCCGCCCCGGCATTGGGCTGGTCGCAGCGATGCTGGTCAACAACGAGATCGGGGTGATCCAGCCGGTCGAGGAGATTGCCGAGCTGGCCAAGGCGGCGGGCGCGCTGATGTTGTGTGATGCGGTGCAGGGCTTTGGGCGCGAGATTATTCCCGACGCCTGCGATCTGGTCGCGGTGTCGGCGCACAAGATCCATGGGCCGAAGGGGATCGGGGCGCTGTGGGTGCGGGACGGCGTCACGCTCGAGCCGCTGCTGCATGGCGGCGGGCAGGAGCAGGGCGGGCGTTCCGGAACGATGGCGCCGGCGCTGTGTGCCGGGTTCGGCGCCGCCGCCGCGCTGGCCAAGCAGCGCTTCGGCGCGGATCGGGCGCATGTCGCGCAACTGTTTCGTGCGGCGCACCGCGCGCTGGGCGGGGCCGGGTGGGAGCTCAACGGCTCACTCGACGAGCGCTATCCCGGCAATCTCAACATGCGGCGCGTGGGGCTGGACGTCGCGCGGCTGATGTCCGATCTGCGCGACATCGCCTTTTCGGCGGGATCGGCCTGCGCTAGCGGGTCGGGGCGGCCGAGCCATGTGTTGAAGGCGCTGGGACTGAGCGACGCAGAGGCGCGGTCGAGCGTTCGGCTCGGGTTCGGGCGCTATACCACCGAGGAGGAATTGTTGGCGGCAATCGAACGGATCGACGAAGCGGCGCGCGCGCAGACGGTGACGGCATGATCCGGGTGCGCTTCCTGACGCCCGAGGGCGATGTGGCGGCGGAGACCGAGGGCGCGGAGGGCGACCGGCTGCTCGAACTGGGGCAGGCGAAGGGCATGCCGCTGGAAGGGACGTGCGAGGGGCAGATGGCGTGCTCCACCTGCCACGTCATCGTCGCGACGGAGGATTTCGACCGGCTGCCGCGCGCGAGCGAGGAGGAGGAGGACATGCTCGACCTCGCCATCGGCGCGACGCGGACCAGCCGGTTGTCGTGCCAGATCGTGTTGACCCCCGATCTCGACGGGCTGACGGTCAGCCTGCCTTCAGAACATCGCGATATGCAGGGACGATGATGACTTTAACGACAAACCGCCGCACCCTGATCGCGGGCGGGGCCGCGCTCGCCAGCCTGCCCGCCTTCGCACAGGGCAAGGGGCCGTTCGACCGCATCCGGGCCGAGACCGGCGGGCGGCTGGGACTGGCGGTGTACGATACCGGCTCCGGGCGGCGCTATTTCGACGGGGCCGAGGCGCGCTTTGCCATGTGCTCGACGTTCAAGGTGCCGCTGGTCGCGGCGGTGCTGGCGCGGGTGGACCGCGGCGAGCTCGACCTGGCGCGCGAGATCCGGTTCAGCGAGGCGGATCTGCTGGACTATGCGCCGTTGGTGAAGGCCAACCTGGCCAAGGGCGCGCTGTCGATCGAAGCGCTGTGCGAAGCAGCGGTGGTGATGAGCGACAACAGCGCCGCCAACCTGCTGTTCGGCCAGGTCGCCGGCGCGCGCGGGCTCACCAAATTCATCCGCGAGGCGGGGGACGCGATCACGCGGTCCGATCGCTACGAGCCGGAGCTCAACAATGTGCGCAATGGCGAGGTGCGCGATACGACGACGCCCGAGGCGATGTTGTGGCTGATGAACCGCCTGCTGCTCGGCGACGTGCTCTCGCCCGCGTCGCGTGCGAAGCTGATCGGCTGGATGGAGGCGTCGCCGACCGGCAAGGACCGACTGCGTGCCGGGCTGCCCAAAAGCTGGCGCGTCGGCGACAAGACGGGGACGAGCGGAGAGGGCTATTTCAACACCATCGCCATCGCGACGCCGCCGGGGCGCAAGCCTATCCTGATCACCTGCTATCTCGACGCGCCCGGGCTGGACTCGGCCAAGGCAAATGCGGCGCACGCGAAGGTGGGGGAGCTGATCGGGCTGTTGTTCGCCTGATCTTGCGTCCGGCGACCACTTCCCCCATATGCGCCGCGGGAGTCGGGCGGACGATGCCGTCGCCAACCCGGTCAGGTCCGGAAGGAAGCAGCCGTAACGATTTTCGTGTCGGGTCGTCCCGGCTCCCACCTTCCCTACATGACGTGACCGGCCGGAGCCGCTAGGGTCTTCCGCAATGTCCGATTCATTTCTTGGCCTCGACGAACCCCTGCAGCCGCGCGACAGCGTGTATCGCGTGCTCGCGCGCAAATATCGCCCGCAGACCTTTGCCGAGCTGATCGGGCAGGATGCGATGGTGCAGACGCTGGGCAATGCGATCAAGCGCGATCGGCTGGCGCATGCATTCCTGCTGACCGGCGTGCGCGGGGTCGGCAAGACGTCGACCGCGCGGCTGATCGCCAAGGCATTGAACTGCATCGGGCCGGACGGGCAGGGCGGGCCGACGATCGACCCGTGCGGGGTGTGCGAGCCGTGCCGCGCGATTGCCGAGGGGCGGCATATCGACGTGATCGAGATGGACGCCGCGAGCCATACCGGCGTCGACGACGTCCGCGAGATCATCGATGCGTCGCGCTATGCGGCGGTGAGCGCGCGGTACAAAATCTACATCATCGACGAAGTTCATATGCTGTCGAAGAATGCGTTCAACGCGCTTCTGAAGACGCTGGAAGAGCCGCCGGGGCATGTGAAATTCCTGTTCGCGACGACCGAGGTGCAGAAGGTGCCGGTGACGGTGCTGTCGCGCTGTCAGCGGTTCGATCTTCGGCGGATTCCGGCGGAAAAGCTCGCCGCGCATTTCGGCGAGGTGGTCGAGAAGGAAGGCGCGGAGGCGGAGCCCGAGGCGCTGGCGATGATCGCGCGCGCAGCGGAAGGCTCGGCACGCGACGGGCTTTCAATCCTGGATCAGGCGATTGCGCATGCCGGCATGGAAGGCGGGGCGGTCACGGCGGACGCGGTGCGCGACATGCTCGGCCTTTCGGACCGCAACGCGATCCGTGACCTGTTCGGGCTGGTGATCGCGGGCGACGCGCCGGGTGCGCTCGCGGCGCTGCGCGGGCAGTATGATCTGGGGGTCGATCCGCAGGCGGTGCTCAAATCGCTGCTGGAGACCGTGCATCGCGTGACGCTGGCGAAGCTGGGCAATGACGTGATTCCGGGGCAGGCGGCGGAAGAGAGCGCCGCGCTGGCCGACTGGGCGGCGAAGCTGGGGTTTCCGGCGTTGCACCGGCTGTGGCAGTTGCTGCTGAAGGGCCATGACGAGGTAATCCGTGCCGCGCTGCCGATCGAGGCGTGCGAGATGGCGCTGTTGCGCGTGATCCACGCATCGACGCTGCCCGATCCCGGCGAACTGGCGCGCAAGATAGCCGAGGGCGTACCGATGGGTGGCGCCACCCCTGCGGCTGCCCCCGCAGCGCCGGCCGAACCGGCGGCGCCGCGCAACATCGCTGAGGTCGTGGAGCGGCTCTCCGCCGCGCATGAAGAGCATCTGGCAGCACGCGTGCGGAACCTTGTCCGCCCGATCCGGTTGGAGGAACCCGTGGTCGAGGTGAGCAGCCAGGGCCTGCCCGCCGATCTGGTGCATGATTTCGAAAACGCGCTGCGGCGCGTACTCGGCAAGCGCTGGTCGCTTCGCGTGACCGATGCGCCGGGCCAGCCCACGCTGAACGAGGAGCGGGCGGCACTGGAGGCGGCCGAGCGCGACGCAGTGCTCAACTCTCCGGTCGTTGCCGCCGCGCTCGAAGCCTTTCCCGACGCCGAACTGATCGGCTGGACCCGCGATAACAGGAGGTTTGGATGAAGAGTATCGAAGATATCATGGCGATGGCGCAGAACGTCCAGAACGAACTGTCCAAAGCGCAATCGACGCTCGATACGATCGAGGTGGAAGGCGGCTCGGGCGGCGGGCTGGTCAAGGTCAAGGCAAGCGCCAAGGGCCGGATCATCGGCGTCGATATCGACGAATCGCTGCTTGCGCCGTCCGAAAAGCAGATGCTGGAGGACTTGATCGCCGCGGCGCTGAACGATGCCCGGGCGAAGGCCGATGCCGCGGCACAGGCTGAAATGTCGAAGCTTTCGAGCGGCATCCCGCTGCCGCCGGGATTCAAGCTGCCGTTCTGAGCCGCGCCTGAACATTTCACAACGGGAACAATGGCTGCAGCCCCGGCGTTGGGCCGCCAATGTTCAAGGTTGGAGATGCGAAATGGCTGATGAACGGATTGTCGAACGCGATGATGGCGTGACCGCGGAGCGCGTGACCGAGCGCAATGGCGGCGGCGGTACGACTGTGATCGAGCGTCGCGGTGGCGGCGGCGGGCTGATCCTGGGGATCATCGCGCTGCTGATCGTCGTGGTCGGCGCCTTCTATTTCCTGAGCAATAATTCCGAGACGCGCAAGGACGCGGCGATCACCGAAGCGGCTCAGGCTGTCGGGGACACTGCCGAGAAAGCCGGCGACGCGATCGAGAAGTCGGCTCCGGCCGAGTAACTCAGCGGAGGCAGGCGTCCAGCGCATCGCGCTGGACGATGCCGATGCGGGCGGCGATGGAATTGCCGTAACGGCGGGTGAAGCCCTTCGGGGCGACACCCGCCCTTTTCTTGGGCAGCGGCAGCACGGCGGCAATGCGCGCCGCTTCGTTGCGGGTGAGGTTGCCCGCGCCCTTCTTGAAATAGCGACGCGCGCCCGCCTCGGCCCCATAGGTGCCGATGCCGGTTTCGGCGACGTTGAGATAGACTTCCATGATGCGGCGCTTGCCCCAGATCGTCTCGATCAGCAGCGTGAACCACGCCTCCAGCGCCTTGCGGAAATAGCCGCCCCCTTGCCATAGAAAGACGTTCTTCGCGGTCTGCTGACTGATCGTGGAGCCGCCGCGCAGCACCTTGCCGCCCTTGGCGTTGCGCAGCATCGCCGCCGCCATCGAATCATAGTCGAAGCCCGAATGGCTGCAGAAGCTGCTGTCCTCGGCCGCGATCGCGGCGCGGGCCATGTCGGCGTCGATGCGTGAGAGCGGCACCCAGGTCTTGGTCACGCCATGTCCCGAAAATACGTCGCCCAGCATCGTCAGCGTAAAGGGCGGGGGCACGAAGCGGTAGAGGGTGACCATTGCGACCGAGACGAGCACGAAGGCCAGCGCGCCCTTGAACAGCCAGCCGACGAAGCGCCGACCGATCGATTTGCGGGGTTTGGCAGGCTTCACGGGTTGAATGCCGATTCCGTCGAGATGGTCGAGGTCGGGGAGGGGGTGGGGCCCGAGCGGCGGAACCGAGCGTGACGACGCGGACATCGCCGGGCGCTGAGCACCCGGCGCCGCCGCATCCTTATCGTCGATCGGATCGCTCACCCGCCCCCGGCGACGCGTCAGCCGACGGTCAGCAGGCGACGGTCGCCCGCCAGCCGCATCATCGCCTTTTGCAGCTTTTCGAAGGCGCGAACCTCGATCTGACGGACGCGCTCGCGGCTGACGCCATAGACCTGGCTCAGTTCCTCGAGCGTCTTGGGATCGTCGGTGAGGCGGCGTTCGGTGAGAATGTGCTGCTCACGATCGTTGAGTTCGTCCATCGCCTCGACAAGCAGCGAGTGGCGGACATCCGCTTCCTGCGCCTCGGCGACGACTTCGTCCTGAAGCGCGCCGTCGTCCTGCAGCCAATCCTGCCACTGGCTCTCGCCGTCCTCGCGCACGGGGACGTTGAGCGAGGTGTCGCCCCCCATCGCCATGCGGCGGTTCATGCTGACGACCTCGTCCTCGGTTACGCCGAGATCGTGGGCGATCTTGGCCACGTCCTCGGGCTTGAGATCGCCGTCCTCGAATGCGTCGAGCTTCGCCTTCATCCGGCGCAGGTTGAAGAACAGCTTCTTCTGCGCGGCGGTGGTGCCCATCTTCACGAGGCTCCACGAGCGCAGGATGAATTCTTGAATCGACGCGCGGATCCACCACATCGCATAGGTGGCGAGGCGGAAGCCGCGATCGGGCTCGAACTTCTTCACGCCCTGCATCAGGCCGATATTGCCCTCGGAGATCAGTTCGCTGACCGGCAAGCCATAGCCGCGATAGCCCATCGCGATCTTCGCCACGAGGCGCAGATGCGAGGTGACCAGCTGCGCGGCCGCTTCGGGATCGCCATGCTCCTGAAAGCGCTTCGCGAGCATATATTCCTGCTCGGGCGCGAGGATCGGAAACTTCTTGATCTCCGCCAGGTAGCGGTTGAGGCTCGCCTCACCACCAAGGGCTGGGATCGTCGCGGGGACGTTGCTTCCGGTTGCCATGGTCACTTACTCCCTTTCTGATGGCTTCCCCCCTGTAGCGGCAGGGATGCCGGTCGACTCTCCATTCGGACGAGTCAGAAAACTATACGATGAGGTTATCCATCAGTTCCTGCATGTCCGCAGGCATTTCGCTATCGAACGCCAAAGCGTTACTATTGATAGGATGGATGAACCCCAGACGGGCGGCGTGCAAGGCCTGACGGCGGAAACCCATGGTTTCCAATACCTCCCGATGTTCTTTTTTCGTTCTACCGTAAATCGGGTCGCCAATCAACGGATGACCGAGCGACGCCATGTGCACGCGCACCTGATGCGTGCGGCCGGTTTCGAGCCGGCATTCGACCAGCGCGGCTTCGTACAATGGCCGGACCAGCGTCCAGTGAGTGACCGCCCGCTTGCCGCCCGCCTGGACGGCGATCTTCTTGCGGTTTTGTGGCGATCGCGCAAGCGCCGCGTCCACGGTTCCGCCTGACGTTTTCGGTCGGCCCGAGACGATCGCCTGGTACCGCCGGTCGATCGAGTGATCCTTGAACTGGCGGGCGAGGCCGACATGCGCGCGATCGGTCTTCGCGGCGACCATCAGGCCCGACGTGTCCTTGTCGATGCGATGGACGATGCCCGGCCGCGCCACGCCGCCGATGCCCGACAGGCTGCCCTGGCAATGGTGCAGCAGCGCGTTGACGAGCGTGCCGTCGAAATTGCCCGCAGCGGGGTGGACGACGAGGCCGGCCTGCTTGTCGATGACGATCAGATGCTCGTCCTCGAACACCACGTTGAGCGCGATGTCCTGTGCCTCGTTATGCGCCGGTTCGGGGTCAGGCACGTTGAGGGTGAAGGTCGCCCCGCCGGGTGCCTTTTTCTTGGGATCGCGGATCAGACCGTCAGGTCCGGTGACATTGCCGGTGGAGATCAGCGCCTTGATCCGCTCACGCGACAGCGTGGGGAGCGCATCCGCCAAAGCCCGGTCGAGCCGCCAGCCATCTGCCGTGTCCGCGATCCGCGCTTCGAGTGTGGAAACCCCCCGGTTCATTGTTCTAGAGAAATGGGGATGGGTTTGCGGATTTCAAGCTGTGTTATCGCACTAATCCAGCGGGCGGCGGAGGAGGCCGCGCCGCTGGAGGCTTGCGGGCTTTTGTTCGGCGCCGATCGGGTCGAGCGTGCGAGCATCGAGGTCAATGTAGCAAACGACCCAAGCCGCCGGTTCGAGATCGATCCAGGCGCGCTGATCGCTGCGTTGCGGGCCGAGCGCGGCGGTGGGGAGAGGGTGATCGGATACTGGCATTCGCATCCATCGGGAGTTGCGTTGCCATCGCTGACCGATGCCGAAATGGCGGCGGAGGACGGGAATATCTGGGTGATCGTGGCCGGTGACGAGGTGACGGCGTGGCGCGCGGGAGCGAGCGGAGTACATGGCCGATTCGCGCGCGTGACGATCGAACCAGACTGACGGATCGCCGTTTTCCGCCCGCCGACGCGGGCCGTGCGGAACGTTTCGGCTGCGACCTGGTTATTCCTTTGAACCAAAAGGGGAATACATATGCTCTGGACGATCGCCGTCATTCTGCTGATCCTGTGGCTGCTGGGCTTTTCGCTCAACGTCGCGGGTGGCCTGATCCACCTTATCCTCGTCGTCGCGCTGATCGTGATCGTGGTCCAGTTCCTGCGCGGGCGAAGCGGGGTTTGATCCCCTAAGGGCGGCGGGCTAGTGCCCGCTGCCCTTCGCCATTGCCGTGACCGCCGCAAGCGCGGCGTCGAAGCGGCCTTCCGCCTCCGCATTGCGGAGGAACTTCACATTTTCCACCAGCACTTCGTTTGGTGTGGGGGCCTGTCTCAAGAGGGCCATCACCTCGTCCGCGAATGCGTCGAGCGGCTGATAGCCCGGTCGCGTCCGCTGTCCCGGGGTAAGATCCGTCTGCACCGCGGGCGGGGCGAGTTCGATGACCTCCACGGATCCGGCAAGCGCATCGCGTAGCGAGATGGTGAAGCTGTGCAGTGCCGCCTTGGTCGCGTTGTAGGTGGCGGTCGTGACCAGCGGCACGAAGGCGAGGCCCGAGGTGACATTGACGATGGCAGCATCTGCCTGTCCCTTCAGATGATCAACCAGCGCGTTGGTGAGGCGGATCGGGCCGAGCAGGTTGGTCGTGATCGTCGCCTCCGCGTCGGCGAGATCGCGACGGGCCGAGAGGTCCTCGAAGCGCATGATCCCGGCATTGTTGATCACCACGTTGAGCGCCGGATGGGCGGCGATCAGGTCGTGCGCAAAGCTCTCGATCGCCTCGGCGCTCTCGATGTCGAGCGTCATGCCGTGCATGTTTTCCCGCCCCGCGATCGCGGCGTCGAGCGCCGCGCGGCGGCGACCTGCGACGATTACGGTATTGCCAGCGTCGTGCAGGCGGTGGGCCAGTGCCTCGCCGATCCCCGAACCGCCGCCAGTGATGAGAATGGTGTTCCCGCTCTGCTTCATCTTCGTCTCCTGCGTCTAACGATGACGGCGATCTAGGATGCTGCTATCCACGCGAAAGAAGGCACCCGAAAGATTTATACTTACCGGAAAGAGAGTATTGGAAATGGGCAATGGCGAATGGCACGCGGACGACCCGCGCGTCGATGCGCTGGTCTATGAACTGATCGGCGCCGTTGCGGACAAATGGACGATGATCGTGCTCGAAACGCTCGACGAGCAGGGCGAGTTGCGGTTCACGCAAATTGCGAAAGCGATTCCCGGCATCAGCCAAAAGATGCTGACGCAGACGCTGCGGCGGATGGAGCGGGACGGATTCGTGACGCGCACCGTGCATGCGGTCGTGCCGCCGCGCGTGGACTATCGGCTGACACCGCTGGGCGAGAGCCTGGGCGAGGCGTTTTGCGGGGTATGGATGTGGGCGGAGGCGCATCTGGAGAAAGTGGCGGCGGCGCGCACGGCGTTCGATGGAGCAGCGCTTTCCTCCGTTCCGCACCAGTCCTAAGTAGTTGCGATGGCTGACGCGACTCCGATCGATCCAATCACCGCTCCGCCGCTTCCAGCATCGCCCCTGTCCGTTCCCATCTTTCGCCGGGTGTGGCTGGCGAGCATGGCATCGAACTTTGGCGGTCTGATCCAGTCGGTCGGCGCATCCTGGATGATGATCCAGCTGGGGGCGCCGCCGCAGATGGTTGCGCTCGTTTCCGCGTCGGTAACGTTGCCGATCATGCTGCTCGCGCTTTGGGCCGGCGCGGTCGCGGACAATCTCGACCGGCGCAAAGTGATGCTGGCGGCGCAGGGTTTCATGCTGCTGGTGTCGCTGACGCTGTCGATCTGCGCTTGGGCCGGGGTGCTGACGCCGTGGCTGCTGCTGGGCTTTACCTTCCTGATCGGGTGCGGCGTGGCGGTGAACGGTCCGTCCTGGCAGGCATCGGTGGGCGAGATGGTGCCGCGATCGGTGCTGCCACAGGCGGTGGCGTACAACAGCATGGGGTTTAACATCGCCCGCAGCCTGGGCCCGGCGCTGGGCGGTGCGATCGTTGCGGCGGCTGGCGCGGCGGCGGCGTTCGCGATCAATGCCGTCAGCTATCTCGGCCTGATCGCGGTGCTGGCGCGCTGGCGCCCGGCCGTGCCGGAACGCGTGCTGCCGCGCGAGCGGATCGGCATGGCGATGGCGGCGGGGGTGCGATACGTCCTGCTGTCGCCCAATATTCTGGCGGTATTGTTGCGCGCGGGGCTATTCGGGCTGTCGGCGAGTGCGATCACCGCATTGATGCCGTTGATCGCGCGCGATCTGATCGGCGGCGGGCCGCTGACCTATGGTCTGTTGCTGGGCGGGTTCGGCGTGGGTGCCGTGAGCGGTGCGCTGCTGAGCGGGCGGCTGCGCCAGCGGATGAGCACCGAGACTCTGGTGCGGATGGCATCGATCGCGCTGGCAGCGGGCGCTGGAGTTGCGGCGGTGAGCGGATCACTGTTCCTGACGCTGCCCGTGCTCGCGCTGGCGGGGGCCGGATGGGTGCTTGCACTGTCGAGCTTCAACGTGACGGTCCAGCTGTCGACCCCGCGCTGGGTCGTGGGGCGCGCACTGGCGCTGTACCAGATGACGGCGTTCGGCGGCATGGCGGGGGGAAGCTGGCTGTTTGGCTGGCTGACAAATCATCATGGCGTTGCGGTTGCGCTGCTGGTCGCGGCGGGCGCGCAGTTGCTCAGTGCTGCCGCGGGCATGTTGGTGCCGCTGCCGCGCATCGAGGAGATCGACCTCGATCCGCGCGGGACGTGGCATGAGCCGGATACGCAGGTTCCGGTCGAGGCGCGCAGCGGGCCGGTGGTGGTGACGATCGACTATCGCATCGAACCCGCCGACATCCCGAGCTTCCTGCGCGTGATGAGCGAGCGGCGGCGCATCCGCGAGCGGGACGGAGCGCGCGGCTGGTCGCTGCTGCGCGACCTCGCCGACCCGATGCTGTGGATCGAGCGGTATCACGTGCCGACCTGGCTGGACTATGTGCGGCACAACCAGCGCCGGACCAATGCCGACACCGCGAACAGCGAGGGGATCGCGGCGCTTCATCGCGGGCCGGAGCCGCCGCGCGTGCACCGGATGATCGAGCGGTCGACCGGGACGTTGCCGGGCATTCGCCTGCCATCGGCGCGCGAGCTGGCCGATCCGCTCACCGATCCGGCGCGCTCGGCCTAGTTTGCTCGGCTGACGCCGAGGCGGCACCGGCCCGCTCCCCCACCCCGCCACCCAGCGACAGTGTATTCTATGGGTGGCCGGGTGGGGGAGCGGGCCGGTGCCGCCGATCAGAACCGATACGGTACCGGCGCGCGTTCGTCGGGGTCGATGCGCAGCTCCCCCGCGGCGGGCGGGAAGGCGCGCTGATCGCAGTCGCGGCGCGGGCAGATGCGGCAGCTGGTGCCGATCGGGGTGGCGACGCCGCCGGGGCGCAGCGTGTCGGCATAGACGAAGCCGGGGGCATGGACCTCCTCGCACCCCAGGGCGACGGCATAGCGGCGCGGCGGCCGATCGAAGCTGGCGGAAGGTTTCACCAGCCCCTTGGCCATCATCACATAGCGCGCGCCGTCGGGCATTTCGGCGAGCTGGGTGAGGATGCGGTCGGGGATCGCCACCGCCTCGTGCACCAGCCACAAGGGACAGGCACCGCCGAAGCGGGCGAATTCGAGCGGGGTGGCCGAATGGCGCTTGGTGATGTTGCCCGCCATATCGACGCGGCAGAAGAAGAAGGGGATGCCCTGCGCTCCGGGGCGCTGGAGCGTCGAGAGGCGGTGGCACGCCTGTTCGAAGCTGGCGCCGAAGCGCTGGCGCAGCCGATCGATATCGTGGCGCAGATCGAGCGCGGCGTCGCGATAGCGGGTGTAGGGCATCAGCAGCGCGCCGGCGGCATAGTTGGCGAGGCCGAGCGAAAGGAGCTCGCGCGCGGCCGGGGAGGCGAGGCCGCTATCGGCGCTGACCGCTCGAATCTCGTCGCGGAATTCGAGCAGGGCCAGGCGATGGGCGAGCAGGAAGGCGCGGCTTTCGGGCGGGATCACGCTGCCCAGGATCAGGCGGCGATGGTCGGCATCGAAGCGCGACAGCCGTGTGTCGTCGTCGCGCGCTTCCTCGATCGCGATGCCGTGCCGGCCGCGCAGCCGCTCCTCGAGCGCGCGGGGATGGTCGAAACTTTCCGCCAGCGCCTCGGCCGCACGGTCGATCGGGTCGATATAGTTTCCCTCGGCCTGGAACCAGTCGCGCACTTCCTCCCATGGCAGCGCGCCGCCGCTGCCCGCGCCGCTTTCGATCTTGTCGTCGAGCACGCGCAGTTGCGCCTGGCTGCGCCGCCAGGCGTCGTGCAGCGCGACCATGCGGCGGGCGAGGGCAGGGTGCTTCTCCACCCCGCGCTGGACCGCCGCCGGATCGAGCGGGTCGGCGGCGATGCTGCTGTCGGTCGCCGCGTCGATCGCGCGGACCAGTTCGGTGGTGTCGTCGTCGCTGTCGACATCGCGCCAGTGATCGGGAAATTCGCGGGTGAGCGCGATCAGTACCGGGGGCGTGAGCGGGCGTTCCTCGTTCTCGATTTGCGAGAGATAGCTGACCGAGACGCCGAGCCTAGCCGCCATCGCCGCCTGTGGCAGCGCGAGGCGCCTGCGCAGGTCGCGGACCCGGGCTCCGGCGAAGAGGCGGCGGCGTTGCATCGTCCCCTAATATCTGCAGATATGAACGATGCAACTTCACAACATTGCATTTGCAAGGGGGACCGTGTCCTGTGAAGGCACGCGGCTGAGGAGAAATGCATGTCTTCGACGATCGAGGAACTCGAACGGCGGCGCGCCGGTGCCCGGCTGGGCGGCGGACAGAAGCGGATCGACGCGCAGCACGCCAAGGGCAAGCTGACCGCGCGCGAGCGGCTCGAGGTGCTCCTGGACGAGGGATCGTTCGAAGAGCTCGACATGTATGTCGAGCACAACTGCGTCGATTTCGGCATGCCCGACCAGATCGTTCCCGGCGACGGCGTCGTCACCGGCTCAGGTACGATCAACGGTCGGCTCGTCTTCGTGTTCAGCCAGGACTTCACCGTGTTCGGCGGATCGCTGTCGGAGCGGCACGCGCAGAAGATCTGCAAGATCATGGACATGGCGATGAAGGTCGGCGCGCCCGTGATCGGCCTGAACGACAGCGGCGGCGCGCGCATTCAGGAGGGCGTCGCAAGCCTCGCCGGCTATGCCGAGGTATTCCAGCGCAACGTACTGGCGAGCGGCGTGGTGCCGCAGATTTCATTGATCATGGGGCCGTGCGCTGGTGGCGCGGTCTATTCTCCCGCGATGACCGACTTCATCTTCATGGTGAAGGATTCATCGTACATGTTCGTCACCGGCCCGGATGTAGTGAAGACCGTTACCAACGAGATCGTCACGCAGGAGGAACTGGGTGGAGCGGTGACGCATACCACGAAGTCGGGGGTCGCCGACGTGGCCTTCGAGAACGATATCGAGGCGCTGCTGGCGGCCCGCGACTTCGTGGATTTCCTTCCCGCGAGCAATCGCGAACCGGTGCCCGAGCGGCCGTGCAGCGACCCGTGGGACCGCATCGAGCCCAGCCTCGACACGCTGATCCCGCCGAGCGCGAACCAGCCGTACGACATGCATGAGCTGATCCGGAAGACGGTGGACGAGGGCGATTTCTTCGAGGTGCAGCCGACGCATGCCGGTAACATCCTGATCGGCTTCGGCCGGATCGAGGGGCGCACGGTCGGCATCGTCGCCAACCAGCCGATGGTGCTGGCGGGGGTGCTCGACATCAATTCGTCCAAGAAGGCGGCGCGGTTCGTGCGCTTCTGCGACGCGTTCGAGATTCCGATCGTGACGTTCGTCGACGTGCCGGGGTTCCTGCCGGGCGTCGGGCAGGAGCATAGCGGCATCATCAAGCATGGCGCGAAATTGCTGTTCGCCTATGCCGAGGCAACGGTGCCCAAGATCACGGTGATCACGCGCAAGGCCTATGGCGGCGCCTATGACGTGATGGCGTCGAAGCATCTGCGCGGCGATTTGAACTATGCCTGGCCGACCGCCGAGATCGCGGTGATGGGGGCGAAGGGCGCGGTCGAGATCATCTTTCGCGGGCGCACGCCGGAAGAGATCGCGGAGAAAACCGCCGAATATGAGGCGCGCTTCGCCAACCCGTTCGTTGCGGCGAGCAAGGGGTTCGTCGACGAGGTGATCATGCCGCATTCGACCCGGCGGCGGATCGCGCTGGGGCTACGGAAGTTGAGGAACAAGAGCCTCGAAAATCCGTGGAAGAAGCATGACAATATTCCGCTGTGAGTGACGAGCCGCTTCTGCTGATTCTCGGGGGGCTCGCCGCGCTGGCATTGGCGATCGGCACCGCGCTGTTTCGTGCCCGCGAGGCGGATCGGTCGGGAGAGCTGAGATTTCGGGTCCGGGGGGTTTTTGGTGAGCATGTGATCAGGCGATCGGACGATCCGGTCCGGTTCGATCTCGAACTCAAGATCTTGAGGGCCGTGCCGTGGTTTGGCCTTACCGGGTTGGCGCTAGCGGTACTGATGATGGGATATTTCGCATGAAGCCCCGCCGTCTCAATTATATCGGCCTTGTCGTGACAGGCTCGCTTATGCTGCTCGCTGGATGCCAACAGGCGCCCGATAACGGCAACGCGACCGCGCCGACGCCCTCTGCCACCCCGACGGCGACCGGCGTGCGCGCCTTGCCCGAGGCGGAGCAGCTCAAGCTCGCCTTTCGCACCGCCTATGGCGCGGATGGCGCGGCGCAGGTGCGGGAGGGCGATTCCGACGTGATCAATGTGAAGCCCGGGCGGTTGGTGTGGATGGGCGAAACCGCCGCGCTGCTGAGCCCCGGCGCGAACGCGTCCGACTGCCATGCCTGTTCCGGCGCACTCGCGATCGCCTATCTCAAGCCGCAGGACAACGGCTTCGAAGTGACCGGAAAGTGGCCGACGCTGGTGCGTGGCTCCGGCTGGGGCGCCGAGCCGGAGTGGCGGGTGACTGAGGAGTTTACCGACAACCCCGCCATCTATGTCGAAAGCGGCTGGTCGGGGCAGGGCTATTCGTGCGGTGGCGCGTCGATCACCGAGTTGAAGCCGGACGGGCCTGTGCAGTCGGAGCGCGTGTGGCTGTCGGCGTCGAACGAGGGCGCGGTCGATGAGACGACTGGCAAGACCTTTGGCGGCGAACCGCTGAGCAACCTCGACGGGAAGATCGTCGACATCGTCAAGGGCAAGTCGTTCGCGGTGCAGGCGAGCGGGACGGCGAAGTTCGTCGAACGCTACGAATATCGCGGGGGCAAGTTCGTGCCGCTCCAGAAGGAGTCGCGCCTGTCGTGCTGAAATCGGGAATGAAGTCATGAAACTCGGCCGCCTCAACCATATCGGCGTTGCGACGCCGTCGATCGAGGACTCGCTCGCTTTGTACTGCGATCTAATGGGCGCGGAGTTGGCGCACACGCCGTTCGACCTGCCCGCCCAGGGGGTTAAGGTGTGTTTCGTCGATACGCCCAACACGCAGATCGAGCTGATCGAGCCGCTGGGCGAGGATTCGCCGATCCATGGCTTTCTCGCGAAAAACCCGGCGGGGGGGCAGCATCATGTCTGTTACGAGGTGCCCGACATCCACGAAGCCAAGGCGTGGTTCGAGGAAAAGGGAGCGCGGGTGCTGGGCGAGCCGCGGATCGGGGCGCATGGTACGCTGATCTTCTTCGTCCATCCGCGCGACATGGGCGGGGTGCTGACCGAGATCATGGAGAGCCCGCGTGACGACCTGCATTGATCGACTTGTTCTCCTGCGAGCGCAGGAGCCCAGGGCAAGGCGCGACACCCTTTGTGGCTCTGGGCTCCTGCTTTCGCAGGGGAACAGTGGAGGAAGAGATGACTGACGAAACCGTCCTTTACGACCTCGACAACGGCGTCGCGACGATCCGGCTCAATCGGCCCGACCGGCTGAATGCCGTGACACTCGACATGCTCGACCTGATCCGCACGTCGTTG
Source organism: Sphingomonas plantiphila (assembly GCF_046000505.1). Classification (NCBI taxonomy): domain Bacteria; kingdom Pseudomonadati; phylum Pseudomonadota; class Alphaproteobacteria; order Sphingomonadales; family Sphingomonadaceae; genus Sphingomonas; species Sphingomonas plantiphila. The sequence continues at coordinate 312,776 of NZ_JBELQC010000003.1, forward strand.
CTGCGTGCGGCGAACGAGGGTGCGCGGGCCGTGCTGCTGACGGGCGAGGGGCGCGGATTCTGCTCGGGTGCGGAACTGGCGGGACGGGCCTCAAGCGACGGGAGAACGAGCGCCGATCCGGCCGACAATCTTGAATATCACTACAACCCTCTGGCCGAGACGCTGTCGAAGCTGCCGATCCCTATCGTCACCGCTATCAATGGTCCTGCGGCCGGGGCGGGCGTCGGCATCGCGCTGGGCGGCGATATCGTGGTGATGGCGAAGAGCGCCTATCTGCTGCTCGCGTTCAGCAATATCGGGCTGGTGCCCGATTGCGGCGCGACCTGGCTGGTTGCCAAGTCGGCGGGGCGTGCCAAGGCGCTGGAAATGGCGTTGCTGGGCGAGAAGATGTTCGCCGATGACGCCAAGGATGCGGGGCTGGTCGCGCGCGTGGTCGAGGACGACGCGCTGATGGATGAGGCGGGGAAGCTCGCCGCGACGCTCGCCGCCAAGCCGACGATCGCGCTGGGCCTGATTCGCGCGCAGATCAAGGCAGCGCTCAACAATACGTTGTCGGAGACGCTGAGTGTCGAGGCGGTGCATCAGAGGATCGCGGGCAGGACCGAGGATTTTCGCGAAGGCGTCGCCGCGTTCCTCGGCAAGCGGGCGCCGGAGTTCAAGGGTAAGTAATGACCGAAAAGCCAAGCCTCGACGCGTGGAAGGCGCTTGCCGACAAGGAAGTGAAGGGCCGCGACCTGATGTGGCGCACTCCGGAGGGAATCGACGTCAAGCCGCTCTACACCGCGGACGATGTGACGACCGATCCCGGACTGCCCGGTCTCGCGCCCTATCGGCGCGGCGTGAAGGCGTCGATGTACGCCGGTCGGCCGTGGACGATCCGGCAATATGCGGGCTTTTCGACCGCCGAGGAATCGAATGCCTTTTACCGCCGCAATCTGGCCGCGGGGCAGAAGGGCCTGTCGGTGGCATTCGATCTGGCGACGCATCGCGGATACGACAGCGACCATCCGCGGGTGACCGGCGACGTCGGCAAGGCCGGGGTCGCGATCGACAGCGTCGAGGATATGAAGATCCTGTTCGACGGCATCCCGCTCGACAAGATGTCGGTGTCGATGACGATGAACGGCGCGGTGATCCCGATCCTCGCCTTTTTCATCGTCGCGGGGGAGGAGCAGGGGGTCGAAAAGAGCCTGCTCGACGGGACCATCCAGAACGACATCCTCAAGGAGTTCATGGTCCGCAACACGTACATCTATCCGCCAGAGCCGAGCATGCGGATCATCTCGGACATTTTCGCATATACTTCAGCCAACATGCCGAAATTCAACAGCATTTCGATTTCCGGCTATCATATGCAGGAGGCCGGGGCGACGCAGGTGCAGGAACTGGCCTTCACCATCGCCGATGGCATGGAATATGTGAAATACGGCGTCGCCAGCGGCCTCGACATCGACAAGTTCGCCGGCCGGCTCTCCTTCTTCTTCGCGATCGGGATGAACTTCTTCATGGAAGTCGCGAAATTGCGGGCGGCGCGCGTGCTGTGGCATCGCGTGATGACGCAGCTGGGCGCGAAGGATGAGCGCAGCAAGATGCTGCGCACCCACTGCCAGACCAGCGGCGTGTCGTTGACCGAGCAGGACCCGTATAACAACGTCATCCGCACGACGATCGAGGCGATGGCGGCAATGCTGGGTGGCACCCAGTCGCTGCACACCAACGCGCTGGACGAAGCGATCGCGCTGCCGACCGACTTTTCCGCGCGGATCGCGCGCAACACGCAGCTGGTGATCCAGGAAGAGACCGGGATGACCAATGTCGTCGATCCTCTGGGAGGCTCCTATTATGTCGAGGCGCTGACGCAGGAGCTGGTCGATAAGGCGTGGGAGATCATCGAGCGCGTCGAGGCCGAGGGCGGCATGGCCAAGGCGGTCGCCGCCGGCTGGCCCAAGGCGATGATCGAGGAAGCCAGCGCCGCGACGGCTGCTCGGATCGACCAGGGCGAGCAGGTGATCGTCGGGGTCAACAAGTACCGCAAGGCGGAGGAAGACCCGATCGACATCCTCGATGTCGACAACCACGCGGTGCGCGAGGCGCAGGTGGCGCGGATCGCCAGGGTGAAGGCATTGCGCGACGACGCGGCGTGCCGGGCGGCGCTGGACGCGCTGCGCGAGGGCGCGCGCGGGGACGGCAACCTGCTCGAACTGGCGGTCGAGGCGGCGCGGCATCGTGCGACGCTGGGCGAAATCAGCCTGGCGATGGAGGACGTGTTCGGCCGTCACGGCACCGTGCCGACGCCGGTCAAGGGCGTCTATGGCGGCGCGCACGACGCGGATGCGCGCTGGGAGCAGCTCAAGGAAGGGGTCGCCGCAACCGAACGGCGGCTGGGCCGCAAGCCGCGGATGATGGTCGCGAAGATGGGGCAGGACGGGCATGACCGCGGCGCCAACCTCGTCTCCTCCGCATTCGGCGATCTGGGGTTCGACGTCGTGCCGGGCCCGCTGTTCCAGACGCCGCAGGAGGCTGCGGAGCTGGCGGTGGCGGAGGATGTCGATATCGTCGGCGCGTCCAGTCTGGCCGCAGGGCACAAGACGCTGATCCCGCAGATGATCGGCTATCTCAAGGATGCTGGCCGGTCGGACATCAAGGTGATCGCGGGGGGAGTGATCCCGGCGCAGGACTATCAGTTCCTGCGCGACGCGGGCGTGCAGGCGATCTTCGGGCCGGGCACGAATCTTGTCAAAGCGGCCGAAGAGGTGCTGACGCTGCTCGGCCATAACATGCCGCCGGAAAGCGAGGCTGCCGAATGATCGACCAGGACGATACCCCCGGGGGCGAGCTGCCCTTCGGGCGCGCCTATGATTTTTTCAAGCACATGACCGGGATCGCGCTGATCTCGATTGGCGGCGTGTTTGCGCTGATGGATAACACGGCGGCGAAGTTGGACGGTCTGAGCCTCGTCATCGTGCTCGGCGCGCTTGCCCTTTCCGGCGTTACCGCGCTGCTCATGGCCAATTCGCTCGTCACGCTCGAAGTGAAGCCCGAGCCGCACGCGAAGATGGTGCGCAACGTTCGCATCGGTCTCGTCATGAGCACGTTCTTCCTAGCCGTCGGCCTTGGTGCCTTCGTTCCCTCCTTTGCATCGGCGATCCTGAAATGACCCGTACCGACTGGACCCGCGACGAGATCGCCGCGCTGTTCGACCTGCCGTTTACCGAGCTGCTATTCCAGGCCGCGACCGTCCACCGCGCGCATTTTGCGGCGGACGAGGTGCAGATGTCGACCTTGCTCAGCATCAAGACCGGCGGCTGTCCGGAGGATTGCGGGTACTGCAACCAGTCGACCCATGCCGAGACCGGCCTCAAGGCGACCAAGCTGATGGACGTGCGCGCGGTGCTGCAGGCGGCGGCGCAGGCGAAGGACAATGGCTCGTCGCGCTTCTGCATGGGTGCCGCCTGGCGCAATCCCAAGGACCGCGACATGCCCGCCATCGTCGAGATGGTAAAGGGCGTGCGCCAGATGGGCATGGAAACCTGCATGACGCTCGGCATGCTGACCGAGACGCAGGCCGACATGCTCGCCGAGGCGGGGCTGGATTATTACAACCACAATATCGACACCTCGCCCGAGCGCTATGGCGAGGTGATCACGACGCGGACGTTCGCGGACCGGCTGGAGACGCTGGACCATGTGCGCGAGGCGGGGATCAACGTGTGCTGCGGCGGGATCGTCGGAATGGGCGAGACGCGCGGCGATCGCGTGGGATTTATCCATGCGTTGGCGACTTTGCCCAAGCATCCCGAGAGCGTGCCGGTGAACGCGCTGGTGCCGGTCAAGGGCACGGTGCTGGGCGACATGCTGCACGACACGCCGCTGGCGAAGATCGACGAGATCGAGTTCGTGCGCACGGTCGCGGTGGCGCGGATCACGATGCCGGAGTCGATGGTACGGCTGTCCGCCGGGCGCGAGAGCATGAGCGATGAGACGCAGGCCTTGTGCTTCATGGCGGGGGCGAACTCGATCTTCACCGGCGACAAGCTGCTGACCACCGGCAATGCCGGCGACGACAAGGACGCGGCGCTGTTCGCGCGGTTGGGGATGCGCGCGATGGCGGGCGAGGTGAAGGCGGAGCTGGAGGCGGCGGAGTGATGCGTGTTTGGCTGGCTTCGCTGGAACTCGCGCTGGAGCCGATTTTTAGATCGAAGCTGGTTTTAATCGCGTTTCTGTCCGCCTTCTGCGTCGTCGCTAGGTTCGAGGTGGACGACGCTCTCAAAGTTCCCGGCGTCGATTCTGGTGCGATCTTCAATGCAATGGCAGTCGCGTTTCTAAAAACAGCTGCTGTGGCGGTCGCGCTTTGCGCAATCTGGGCCGTGCCGGCGATGATCTGGACTCGTTTGTCGATCGCGCGCTCCAACAGGGTGAAGCCAAAATCATGATCAACAAAATTCTGGTCGCCAATCGCGGCGAGATCGCGTGTCGCGTGTTCCGCACCGCCAAGCGGATGGGGATCGCCACTGTCGCGGTTTATTCCGATGCCGATGCGCGGGCGCCGCATGTGTTGATGGCCGACGAGGCGGTGCGGCTGGGGCCGGCACCCGCAGCCGAATCCTACCTCAAGGCCGATCTGATCCTCGCGGCGGCAAAGGCGACGGGGGCTGATGCGATCCATCCCGGATACGGCTTCCTCTCGGAGCGGGAGAGCTTTGCGAAGGCGTGCGCGGAGGCGGGGATCGCCTTTGTCGGGCCTCCGGCCAATGCGATCGCGGCGATGGGGGACAAGATCGAGTCCAAGAAGCTCGCCAAGGCGGCGGGGGTCAATGTCGTTCCCGGCTTCGTCGGGGTGATCGACGATACCGAGCATGCGGTGCGCATCTCGAACGAGATCGGCTATCCGGTGATGATGAAGGCGTCGGCGGGCGGTGGTGGCAAGGGCATGCGACTCGCCTGGTCCGAGACCGATGTGCGCGAAGGCTTCGAGGCGACCAAGCGCGAGGGGCTGGCATCGTTCGGCGACGACCGCGTGTTTATCGAGAAGTTCATCGAGAGCCCGCGCCATATCGAGATCCAGGTGCTGGGCGACCAGCATGGCAATATCGTCTATCTCGGCGAGCGCGAATGCTCGATCCAGCCGCGCCACCAGAAGGTGGTCGAGGAAGCGCCGTCGCCCTTCGTCACGCCCGAGATGCGGCGCAAGATGGGCGAGCAGGCGGTCGCACTGTCGCGTGCGGTCGGCTATTACAGCGCGGGCACGGTCGAGCTGATTGTCAGCGGCGCCGACAAGACCGGGGAGGGCTTCTACTTCCTCGAGATGAACACCCGGCTGCAGGTCGAGCATCCGGTGACCGAGGCGGTGACGGGGCTCGATCTGGTCGAGCAGATGATCCGTGTAGCGGCGGGCGAGAAGCTCGCGTTCACGCAGGATGAGGTGACGCTGACCGGCTGGGCGATCGAGAATCGCGTCTATGCCGAGGATCCGTATCGCGGCTTCCTGCCGAGCACCGGGCGACTGGTGCGCTATGCGCCGCCCGAGGCGCAGGATACGCCCTATGGCGATGTCGGCGGCGACGGATACGTCCGCGTCGACGATGGCGTCGCCGAGGGGGGCGAGGTCAGCATGTTCTATGACCCGATGATCGCCAAGCTGATAACCTGGGGACCGACGCGTGACGAAGCGGCGGATTTGCAGGTGGCGGCGCTCGACCAATTCGCGATCGACGGGCTGGGCCACAATGTCGATTTCCTGTCCGCGCTGATGCAGCATCCGCGCTTTCGTTCGGGCGAGCTGACCACCGGGTTCATTGCGGAGGAATATCCGGAAGGGTTCGAGGGCGCGCCGCTGGGCGCTGAACTGCGGCAGACGCTGGCCGCGATCGCAGCTGAATTGTCCCGGCGACAGGGGGAGCGTGCGGCGCAGATTTCGGGTCAGCTCGGTGCGCCGCGCGAGATTTCGTGCGACTGGGTCGTGCGGATCGGCGAGATCGAGCATGAGGTGACGCTGGGCGAGGACATGCTGGTCGACGGTGCGCTGGTGGAAGGCGAACTCGACTGGAGCCCCGGCGATCGGCTGGCGGTGATGCGGCGGGGCGACGAGACGCTCGCGGTGCGCGTCGCACGCACGCGGGCGGGCTGGGCGCTGACCACACGCGGTGCGACGCACAAGCTGGACGTGTTCCATTCGCGCGTGGCGCAACTGGCGCGGCACATGATCGCGAAGATCCCGCCGGACATGAGCAAGTTCCTGCTCGCGCCGATGCCGGGGCTGCTGACGCGGCTGGAAGTGGGCGAGGGCGACAGGGTCGAGGCCGGGCAGCCGCTCGCGGTGGTCGAGGCGATGAAGATGGAGAACATCCTGCGCGCCGAAAAGGCGGGGGTGATCAAGGCGATCAACTTCGCGCCGGGCGACAGCCTGGCGGTGGACGCGGCGATCCTGGAGTTCGAACAGGGGTGATGATGCATAAATCGATGTGGATGGCGGTCGCGGCATGCGGCGCGATGGTGGCCGTCGCGGTAGGCGCGCAGCAGGCGCCGGACCGCTCGCAGGATGCGGCGTGGCATAACCGCCAGCAGCTGGCAATCGCGCAACTCAAACCGGCGGACGGGTGGCGCGGGCTGCCGGGCAACATCCGCTGGCGGCGAATCGCTGGCGACGGCGCCGGCAAGCACCCGACGGTCGCCGACACGGTGACGCTGCATTATGCGGGCACGCTGATCGACGGCACGCCGTTTGACAGCTCGTACAAACGCGGCGAGCCGGCGACCTTTCCGCTCGGTCGGCTGATCAAGGGATGGCAGGTGGCGGTGCCGGAGATGGGCGTTGGCGACACGATCGAGGTCGCGATCCCTGCCGCGCAGGCCTATGGCCCGATTGGCAAGGGACCGATCCCGGGCGGCGCGACGCTGATGTTCAAGATCGAGCTACTCGGCATCGAATGACGCCGGTTCGCGCGCTTGAAGTCAGATTCAGCTGCGCTGAATCGCGGCACCAGCCCGCTCCCCCACCCGGCCACCCACAACGTATCCTGATTGGGTGGCCGGGTGGGGGAGCGGGCTGGTGCCGCAACCGGTTCAGCTGTGCTGAACCAAACTCTACGCCGTTGGTGGCGTGGCGGGGAGGATCACGGTGATGCGCAGGCCGCCGATCGGCGAGTTGCTCGCTTCGATCCGGCCGTGATGCCCCTCGACGATCGCGCGGGCGGTGGCGAGGCTCAGGCCCGATCCGCCGGGCATGTCCGCGGCATTGGCGCGGTAGAAGGGCTCGAACAGTTGCTGGGCCAGATCGACGTCGATGCCCGGGGCATTGTCGTCGACGATCAGTCGCCAGGCATCGCGCTGGCTTTCGAGGCCGAGGACGATGCGACCGCCGCGCGACACGTAGCGCATGCTGTTTTCGATCAGTGCGCCGAAGAGCTGTTCGATCCGCTCCGCGTCCCACTTGACCAGGATCGTGTAGGGCGGGAGGTTGCTCGTTTCGAGGCTGACCCCCGCGGCCTGTGCGCGTTTGCCATGGCTCCAGATCGTGTTGTGGATCAGCGCGCGCGGATCGACATCGGCGAAGCGCAGCGGCAGCCGCCCGAGGTCGGCGAGCGCGACCGCGTGGAGATCCTGCGCCATGCGGGCCAGGCGTGCCTGATCGGCTTCGATTTCCGCCTTGAACTCGGGATCGGCGGATAGCGCTTCCTGCAATATTTCGAGCCGCTGCCCGAGCGTCGCGATCGGTTCGCGCAGTTCCTCGGCGATCATTACGAGCCAGGTGCGGCGTGCCGTTTCGATCCGGTCAAAGCGACTGGCAACGCGGCGCAGGTTGCGCATCGTGGCCACGGTCTCGCTCGGGCCGTTCTCGTCGAAATGGATATCGCCTTCGCCATCGGCCACTTCCTGGCTCAGGCGCAGCAATTCGCGTTGCGGCCGCGACCAGCGCTGGGCGAGCCAGTAAGCACCGCCGAGCAGAAGCGCGAGCATGGCCAGCAGGACCGCACCGATCCCGAGATAATGATCGCGCAGCAGGATGCGGTCGCGGTCGGTAAGCTGGGGCGGGGCGATGATGCGCGCGGTCGCGACCTGGCGATCGTTGGCGGTGACAGGCTGTTCCATCCGCGAGGGGCCGGCAGTGGCTCCTGCGAGCAGGCGGCCACCGGCATCGACGATCGCCACGCGACCGCCGAGGATGACAGGATCACGCTTGTCCAGTTCGGCGATGATGGTGGGATAGGGCTTGCCTGCGGCGGCTGATTCCCCTGCCAGCGCGGCAAATGTGCTGAGGTGCTCGGCATCGCGATTTTCGATCAGCCGCGTGCTGGTGGTGTAGGCATTCCACAGCAGCAATCCGCCCGGCACCACGACGATGAGCACGGCCTGCGCCGCCAATGCTGTGAACATCCCCCGAAACAGCCGCACCCCAACCTCCCCGTTCGGGCCGCCCCCACGGCCCCTGAAAGCGCCTATTCGATACCGGTGTCGAGCGAATCCAGAATTCGCGCGCCTGCCATGAACACCGCGATGGGGCACGCGGCGAACAGCAGCCATCCCCCCCATCCCGGATATTGCTCCAGATAGTGCATTCCGCGCTCGACCGCGCCGAGACCGAGGCCATAGATGACGAGAAAAGCCTCGAACCGGGTCTTGATCGTGAACAAGCGTTTGATGCGTGTGAGCATGATAGCCTTAACGCAAGTCACGGGCCAAGGGCGGAAATCGCCGGTTTCGCGTTAAATGTTGTGGTTAACTGTCAAGCAACTCGACAGTTTGAAGCGTCTTGAGCAGGGCCGTGCGCGCTGCGGCGATCCGGGTGAGGAATGCCGGATCGGCGATGTCGTCTAGGGCGACGGCTTCGGGCCAATGCGTATCGATCACCGATGCGACGCGGTCGAGCTTTGCATCATCGACGAGGAAGCGGGGATCGACGTCCGCCGGGTCGGTGACGACGCGCAGCCGCAGGCAGGCGGGGCCGCCGCCATTGGCCATAGACTGGCGGACATCGACAACCTCGAGCTTCCGGATCGGACCGTTGCCCGCCACATGATCCTGCAGCCACGCCCAGACCGACGGCGTCTCGCGAGCCTCGCTCGGCAGGACCAGGCCGGTCTCGCCGCCCGGGAGCGTCACCAGTTGCGCGTTGAAAAGGTAGGAGGAGATCGTATCGGCGAGGCTGACCTGCGCGGCGGGAACCTCGACGATCTCGACCTCGGGCATCAGGCGTTGGAGGTCGGTGTAGAACGCATCCTTGTCGGCAAAGGCGTGTTCGTGCGCGAACAAAACGCGACCGTTGGCGACCGCGACGACGTCGTTGTGGAACGCGCCGGCAGCGATCGCTTCCTCCGATTGCTGGACGAACAGCGTGCGGGCCGGATCGAGGCCGTGCTGCCGCGCGACTGCGGCGCTCGCCTCGCGATGCTGGCGGGCGGGGAAGGGACCGCCCGAGACGCCATAGACGAAGATCTCGATCCCCGGCGCATCGTGCGCGGGCGCCAGCCGCATATGGTTGGCCGCGCCCTCGTCGCCGAAGGGGGCGGGAACGGGGCCGTGGACGCGAAAGGCGTCGTGCGCGAAGGCGAGGCGGAGCTGGGCCAGCGTTTCTGGCCATTCATGGCTGCGGTGAGGCATCGTCACGAGGTTGGCGACGGTGAGGTGGCAACGGCCGTCCGCGGTGTCGGGCGCGGGGGAGACGGTGGCGGCGTTGGCTGCCCACATCGCCGAGGCGGACAGCGCCTGCGCCTGAAGGTGGGGGGGCGCATCGGCATAATTCGTCGACAACGTCTCGAGCCAGCGATGGTCGGGGCGGGCATGGGGCAGCAATATGCCCTGATGCAGCCCGAGCGCGAGGTTGGCGCGCATCTTGGCGATGCCCTGCAGCGCGGCGGCGCGGGGTTGGGACACGGCGCCGCGGTTGCGCGTGGCGGCGAGGTTGCCGGGGCTCAGCCCTGCATAATTGTGGCTGGGGCCGATGATGCCGTCGAAATTGATCTCAACGCGGGGCATGGCGGATGTCCTGCCCGGTTGCGACGTCGAGCAGCCTTGCCGCGACGGGATCGAGGGTGATGCCGCTATCCGAGCTGCCGATGCGGGCATGGCAGGCGCGGAAGGAGTCGAGCTGGCCGCGCGCCGCGATGCACGGCTCGCCGCCCGGCGCGATGTCGACCAGCTTGCTGGTGCGGCAGTCGCGGATCGTCGCCACATTATCAGTGCGCGCGGTCATCGTCGGGCCGCCGTCGAAAATGTCGACGTAATTCTCGTAGGCAAACCCTTCATGCTCGAGCATCCGCATCGCCGCGCGGCCCGAGGGGTGCGGGACGCCGATGACGCTGCGCGCGCTTTCGGGCAACATCGCAGTGTAGACCGGGTGGCGCGGCATCAGGTCGGCGATGAACTGGTTGCCATGGATCGCGTTGAATTCATCCGCCTGCTGGAAACTCATCCCGAAGAAGCGGCCCGCGACGCCATCCCAGAAGGGCGAACCCGCCGCCTCGTCGATCACGCCGCGCAGTTCGGCGAGGATGCGGTCCGCGAAGCGCGCGCGGTGCATCGCGATGAACAGATAGCGGCTGCGCGCGAGCAGCATGCCCAGGCCGCCGGCACGCTCGCCGGGGTGCAGGAACAGGCCGCCGACTTCGCTCGATCCTTCCAGATCGTTGACGAGGTTGAGGATTTCGGCGCGGAAGGTACGGTTGAGCGCCTCGCTATGCTTGGTCACCGTGCCGAGCCGATAGGAATAGAAGGGCCAGCGTTGGCCCACCTGGGTGAAGATCTGGCAGGTGCCGCGCACTTCGCCCGTGTCGACATTTTCGAGGACCAGAACGAACAATTCGTCTTTCATCGCGTCGTCGGTGCGCGAAAAAGCCTCGGCACTGCGCTCGAGTTTTGCCTGTAGCGAGGGCTTTTCCGGCGGCAGGTTGGTAAACCCGCCGCCGGTCAGCTTTGCCATCTCATAGAGGTGCTGGAGATCATCGGCACGCGCCGGACGGATGACAAAGCTCATACGCCGCCCTTTTCGATGATGCGGAGAATGGTGAGCGCCGACAGCGCGGCGCGTTCGGGCAGACTTTCGGGGATCAGAAATTCCTCCTGAGAATGGATGGCGCCGCCGCGCGCGCCCATCGTGTCGACGACGGGGACGCCGCACGCGGCGATGTTGTTGCCGTCGCACACCCCGCCGGTCGCCTTCCACGCGACGGGGATGGCGAGATCGGCGCCGGCTTGCTTGACCAGGCCGAACAGCCGCTCGGCGCCGGGATCGAGCGGCTTGGGCGGGCGGTTGAAGCCGCCATGGACGTGGACCTGCACGTCGTGCGTAGCGGCGACTTCCGAAGCGATGCGGTGCACGGCGTCCCCGGCGCGTTCGATCGCGTCGGGCGATGCGGGGCGGAAGTTGATGCGCAGGATCGCGAGGTCGGGAACGACGTTGTTCGGCCCGCCGCCTTCGATCCGTGCGGGGTTCACCGACAGGTCGTCGGTCATCAAAGCGGCGAGGCGCAGTGCGAGATCGGACGCGGCGACGATCGCGTTGCGCCCGTCGCGCGGGTTGCGACCGGCATGTGCGCTGCGCCCGCGGACCGTGATCGAAAAGTTTCCGGTGCCGCCGCGCGCGCCCGCCAGCGTGCCGTCGGGCAGTGCCGGTTCATAGGTGAGCGCGGCGACCTTGCCCTTCGCCGCCTCTGCGATCAGCGCTGCGGACGCGAAGGAGCCGGTTTCTTCGTCCGAATTGATCACTACTTCATAGCCGAAGCGTGCGGCGGCGGGTGTCGTTTCGACCGCGCGAAGGGCCGCTAACATCAGCGACAGCCCGCCCTTCATGTCCGCGGCCCCGGGCGCATTGAGGCTACCGTCGGGGAGCCATGATGCGGTCTGGAACGGGTGATCGACGGGGAAGACCGTGTCCATATGCCCGGTGAACAGCATCTGCACCGGGGCATCAGGCCGGACGCGCAGGTGCAGGTGCCGGCCATGCGCAATCGACTGGACCGTGCCGGTGCCGTCGACCGTCTCGACCGGCGCCGGTTCGATCAATGCGAGATCGCCGGAAAGCGCAGAAAAGGCGTCGGCGAGCAGCCCCGCCATCGTCGCCAGTCCGTCGAGGTTGCGCGTGCCGCTGTTCACCGCGACCCAGCGCTCGACCTGTTCGAGCATCGGCGCGGCGCGCGCGGCTTGGACGGCGGCGGTTTCGATTGTGGTGAGACCCATGACAGGGGTGTATCGGCTGACACGCCGCGGGTGAACCCCCGCTGGGAAAGTATCGGGTGATACGGTCAGAACAGCCGGGTGAGCATGTAAAACAGTGCACCGACCGCGGCTGACGCCGGAATGGTGATGACCCAGGCGACGATGACATTCTGTGCGACGCCCCACCGTACCGCGCTCGCACGGCGCGCCGTGCCCGCGCCGATGATGCTCCCGGTGATGGTGTGCGTGGTCGAGACGGGGATGCCGAGCAGTGAGGCGGAGAAGACCATGATCGAGCCGCCGGTCGAGGCGCTGAACCCCTGGTGCTGCGACAATTTGGTGATGCGGGTGCCCATCGTCTCGATGATCTTCCATCCGCCCGACAGCGTTCCGAGCGCGATCGCGATATAGCAGGAGATCGCGACCCAATGCGGGATGTGAAACTCGCCGGACAGATAGCCGGTCGAATAGAGCAGCACGGTGATGATCCCCATCGTCTTTTGCGCGTCGTTCAGCCCGTGGCTGGTCGAATAGGCGGCTGAAGAGACGAGGTGGAGCCAGCGGAAGCTCTTTTCGGCCGTGCGGTTGCTGACCCGGTGCAGCGCCCAGCTCGACAGCAGCATGATGAGCATCGCCAGCAGCATGCCGAGGAGCGGCGAGAGGACGATCGCGATCAGCGTCTTGTTGAGCCCGCTCCACTGGATGCCGGTGAAGCCCGCATGCGCGACCCCCGCGCCGACGAGCCCGCCGACGAGTGCATGGCTGGAGGACGATGGAATGCCCTTGAGCCAGGTTACGACGTTCCAGAACATTGCGCCGACCAGCGCGCCGAACACCACCGCCGGGGTCACCAGATCCTTGTCGATCAGGCCCTTGCCGATCGTTTCCGCCACCTTGTGCAGTTCGGGCCAGACGAGCGTGAGGAAATAGGCTGCGAAGTTGAAGAATGCGGCGAAGCCGACAGCCTGCACCGGGCCGAGCAGGCGTGTTGCGACGACCGTTGCGATCGAATTGGCGGCATCGTGCAGCCCGTTCAGGAAATCAAACGCCAGCGCGACGAGGATCAGGCCGACGAGCAGCGGAAAGGCGAGTTCGTGCATCGGGCGGGTTACGCGTGATCGATCACGATGCCGTCGATCTCGTTCGCCACATCCTCGAGCGCGTCGGCGATCCGTTCGAGATGCTTGTAGATTTCGCGCGCGACGATGAACTTCATCGGCGCGTCGCCATGCTCCTTGAACGCGCGCCGCACGCCTGCATCATGGATCTCGTCGGCATGGCCCTCCATGCGGACCAGTCGTTCGGTCAGTTCATGCAGGCGCGCGCCATTCTTTGCTACGTCGCGCAGCAGGGGCATGGCTTCGGCGGTGAGCCGCGCTGCATCGACGATGATCGCGACCATGTCGCGCATTTCGGGTTCGAACTCGGTCACCTGATACAGATCGACTGCCGCCGCTGCAGCGTTCATCTCGTCGATCGCATCGTCCATGGCGCCGATCAGGCTGGTGATCGCGCTGCGATCGAACGGGGTGAGGAAGGTCTTGCGCACCGTCTGCAGCACTTCGCGGATGATGCCGTCGGCGTCATGTTCGCGCTCCATGATCTCCCGGATGTGATCCTGGGTCGGCCCGCCGCCCTGGAACAGGCGGGACAAAGCGTCGGCCGCAGCGGTGATCGTGACCGCATGCGCCTCGAACAACTCGAAGAAATTCCCGGTCTTGGGGAGCAGGCGCTGGAACCAGGCGAACATGTGGGTGAACCTCGATTTTTCGGCGACTGCGGTCAGCATGCCGGTGCGGCGCGTGGCCGCGTTGAATTCGGTGGGGCCGAAGCTGCGGATCAGGTCGCTGAGATCGGGCTCGTCGACCGCATCGGCGGCATCGGCGAGAGTGAACCAGCGCCGCTCGCGCTGGCTCTGTTCCTTCCAGCGGGTGAGTTCTGCGGTGACGGCGAGCGGAAAGACCTCGACATCGGCCATCAGTTTGGCGCCGTTGCCGCGCCGCTTGCGGTAGCGATAGGCGCCGATCGGGGTCGGGCAGACGGCGCCGACCACGCCTGCCTCCTCCTCGGCCTCCTCGGCAGCGGCGACATGCGGCAACGCGCCATTGGGAACATTGCCCTTGGGAATGACCCAGCGCCCCGTCCCGCGCGACGTGACGAGCAGCACGCGCACGGGGGCATCGATGGCGGACCCGTCGGTCCGGTAGGGTAGGGCGGCAATCTGGCGAATGGCTATGGCTCCGGTTGGCAGCCCGATGCCCGATTTCGCCGAATGTTACAATCTTGTGAAGTTACCGTGACAAACTAGCGACGCGTCAGAAATCCACGAGCAGCGATGCACGCGTGGTCGTATCGGTCGTCTTGCGCCCTACCGGCGGCAAGCTTTCGTAATTCACCGCGTAGGACATCTGGGTCGAGAAAGGGCCGAACAGCTTGACGCGTAGCGCGCTCTTGCCCTGGATGGTGCTATTCGCGTCCTGGATATAGGCCGACGCGTCCTGGCTGAACGTCACGCCCTTGCTCAGCTTCCAGTCGAGGTCGAGCTTGCCGCGCGCCGCGACATTGCGTTCGATCGTGTCGTCGGTGAACGCCGTGTGGCGGAATGCCGGACCGAGTTCGAGGTCGAGCTTGACAGTGGACGACTTGACCGCGGTGTAGCCCGCCCCGGCCGAGACCGAGACGCGATCGTAATAGCCGAGGAACCGGTCGCTTTCATATTGGGCGGCGCCATAGACATAGGCGCGGTCGTCGATCTTGAAATTGGGTTCATAGGCCGCGAGGTAGCGTTCGCGCACGGTCTGGCCGAGGCTTTCCTGATAGTCCGCCTGAAGCCGCAGCTTGTGGCGCCAGCGCAGAGCCTCGCGCTTGACGTCGACCACGCCCGTCAGGCCGATCGTCTCGGTATTGCCGGTGGTGACATAGCCGCCCAGTTCGGCACGGCCCTTCACCAGATCGAGAAACTTTGCCTCACGGATGCGCCGCTCGGCTGCCTCGCGGCGCTCGCGCTTCCAGTTGGCCGCGGCCTTTTCGAACTGTGCTGCGCGTTCCTTGTCGGCCGCCTTGGCATATTTCACGATCGCGTTGACCCCGGCCTCGTCCCCCGCCTTCATCGCCGCGTCGAGCATCGCCTTCACTTCAGACGATTGCTCGACCGAGCTGGGCGCGGCCTCCTGCGTCTCCGTTTGCGGCGCGTCGGCCGTCGGCACCGGATCCGACGTCGACACCGGCGTGATCTCGGCGTTGGCGAGCAACAGCGGGGCGAGGAGCAGGGGGAGGAGACGCATGGACGGCTACCTATTCAATTTTGGCCGGGAAATCGAGTGCTGCACCGCGTCATCGACCTTGGAGGCCGAGGGGTTCAGCGAAGATTTCGAGCAGCCGGACGTACAGATCGCGCTTGAACGGGACGATCACGTCGGGAAGCTCGCGCGGGTCGAGCCAGCGCCAGGCGCGGAATTCGGGCTCGGCGGTGGCGATGTCGATCGCGTCATCCCCGGCGTCGAGGCGGAACAGGAACCAGCGCTGACGCTGGCCGCGCCACTTGCCTTTCCAGACCTTGCCGAGAAGGTCGTCGGGCAGGTCATACTCCAGTTCTTCGTCGGGCGCGGCGAGGAGTTCGACATGCTCGCGGCGCACGCCGGTTTCTTCCCATAATTCGCGATATGCGGCGTCGAGTGGGTCCTCGCCCGGGTCGATCCCACCCTGGGGCATCTGCCATGCCTCAAGCGTGGAATCGAGGCGCTGGCCGACGAACACCTGGCCGTCGGCGTTGAGCAGGATGACGCCAGCACACGGGCGATAAGGGAGTGCGTTACGATCGATCACGCCGCTGCCTGCATCATGACGCGGTTGGCCTCCGCTTCGGTGAGGAGCGATCGGAACGCGACGAGCGCACCGGCGACGTCACCCTGTCCCGACGGGATGGCGCGTCGCAGCGTGATGAATCCGTGGATGTTTCCGACCGCTTCGCGATAGGTGACCGGCACGCCGGCCGCGATCAGTGCGCCGGCATAGGCGCGACCCTGATCGCGGATCGGATCGAGACCGGCGGTGAGGATGAGTGCGGGGGGAAGCCCCGCAAGCGCAGCGTGGCGCATGGGCGAGGCTCGCGGGTGATCGGCATCGGCAGCATAGCATTCGTTGAACCAAGCCATGCCCCGCGCGGTGAGCAGATAGCCTTCACCGAACGCCTCGGTGGAGGGATAGTCGCCTGCAAAGTCGGTGGCGGGATAGATCAGCAGCTGCCCGATCACGGGGACGGCGGCTGGCTCGTCGCGCAGGTCGATCGCGGCGACTGCGGCGATCTGCCCCCCGGCACTGTCGCCGGCAAGCGCGATCGCGGTGACCGCGCGGCCGAGTTCGACTGGACCCGATGCGACCCACCGCGCCGCAGCTTCGCAATCGTCCGACGCGGCGGGCCAGGGATGTTCCGGAGCGAGCCGATAGTCGATCGAGACGACCGGAAGGTCGAGCATCCGGCTCATCTCCGCGGTGAAGCTCGCATGGCTGTCGATATTGCCGATGACGAAACCGCCGCCGTGGAAGAACAGGACGACCGGTCCGGGCTCGCGGTTTTCGCGGACATCGAACAGTCGCGCGGGGATCGCGCCCGCAGGACCCGGAATGCTGAGATCGCGGATCGTGGCGAGATCGCCGACGGGCATGTCGACCATGTCCTTCATCGCCAGATATTGCGCGCGGTAAACATCCGGCTGGGGTGGCCAGTCCGGTTGAGGCATCGCCGCGAGCATGTCGAGAAAGGCGCGCACATCGGGGCGGACGAAGGGGGTGGCCAAGATCGCTTCTCCTGTCAGGCGGCGAATTTCATAGGCGAGGGGACCGCGCGGCGTCCACCGACCAACGAACCGCTTGCCGCAACGAAAGAAGAATTTTCCTGTCACTTGCGTAACGGAACTGCTAGAGCGGTCACCATGTTTCGAAAACGGGCCATTATCACCACCCGGACCGCGACCCGCCGCTGATCGGCCGGGCGCGTCGACCGGGTGTGCGCCGCGAAACAATTCCGCCAGCTCCCCGTTGGGAACGCTGACTTCCAATCGAACAATGACTATGTCGCCGCCCGGACGCCGGAGCGGCGCGACCGTATGAAAGGGTCTTTATGGGTTACCGTGTCGTAGTTGCAGGCGCCACCGGCAATGTCGGGCGCGAAATGCTCGCCATCCTGGCAGAGCGCGAATTTCCGATCGACGAACTGGCGGTGCTCGCCAGTGCACGCTCGACCGGCGACATGGTCGATTTCGGCGAGACCGGGAAACAGTACAAGATCCAGAATATCGAGCATTTCGACCCCACCGGCTGGGACATGGCGCTGTTCGCGATCGGCAGCGATGCGACCAAGGTCCATGCCCCGCGCTTCGCCGCGGCGGGCTGCACGGTGATCGACAACAGCTCGCTCTATCGCATGGACCCCGACGTGCCGCTGATCGTGCCGGAGGTGAACCCCGAGGCCATCGACGGATACAAGGCGAAGAACATCATCGCCAACCCGAATTGCTCGACCGCGCAGATGGTCGTCGCGCTCAAGCCGCTCCACGACGCGGCGAAGGTCAAGCGCGTGGTCGTGTCGACCTATCAGTCGGTGTCCGGCGCCGGCAAGGCGGGGATGGACGAACTGTTCGAGCAGTCGCGCAACATCTTCGTCGGCGATTCTGCCGAACCCAAGAAGTTCACCAAGCAGATCGCGTTCAACGTGATCCCGCACATCGACGTTTTTCTGGAGGACGGGTCCACCAAGGAAGAGTGGAAGATGGTGGTCGAGACCAAGAAGATCCTCGACCCCAAGGTCAAGGTCGTCGCGACCTGCGTCCGCGTTCCGGTGTTCGTCGGGCACAGCGAGTCGGTGAATGTCGAGCTGGAGAACGAGCTGTCGGCCGAGGATGCGCAGAAGGTTCTGCGCGAGGCGCCGGGCATCATGCTGGTCGATAAGCGGGAAGATGGCGGCTATGTCACCCCGGTCGAGTGCGTCGGCGATTATGCGACCTTCGTGAGCCGTGTGCGCGACGACTCCACCGTCGAGAATGGCTTGGCCTTCTGGTGTGTGAGCGACAATCTGCGCAAGGGCGCGGCGCTCAACGCGGTGCAGATCGCCGAACTGCTCGGGCGGCGGCACCTGAAGAAGGGCTGATCGACTGCGGACAGGCCTTCCCACCGCGCAGCGCTGGTGGCTGCTCGCATGCCTTGCGGGCGCGCCTCTGAGCGCGGTGGGAGCGGCCTATCCGCCCAACACCTGGTTGCAGGTCGGCCCGGTCGTGGCTGGCGTGCCGCTGGCCTGGTGGGCGCTCAGGCGCTGGCCGCTGAGCAGCGCGAGCGTTGGCTGGGGATGTGCGTTCGTGTTGCTGCATCTGTTCGCAGCGCGCTGGACCTATAGCAGCGTTCCGTACGACGCCTGGGGGCGCACGTTGACGGGCATCAGCATCGACGCAGCGTTCGGTTTCGACCGGAATATGTTCGACCGGCTGGTCCATTTTGCATCGGGACTGTGCTTCGTCCGGCCGTTGGTCGAGATCGGCATGCGCCATGCGGGGCTGGCCCGGCGGCTTGCTGTCATCGTCATGCTGCTCGGCATCATGGCGATCGGCGCACTTTACGAGATCTTCGAATGGTCCCTGACGCTTGGCCTCAGTCCCGAAGCGGCGGATCAGTATAACGGGCAACAGGGCGACATGTTCGACGCGCCCAAGGACATGGCGATGGCGCTGCTCGGGGCGCTTGCCGGCCTTGCCGCCGGGTTGGGCAGGCCGCGGGCGATCAGCGGACCGTCGCGGCCCGCCTGACCGCCGCAGCGATCCGTCAGAACTCGTCCCAATCGTCCATCGCCGCTGCA
Organism: Sphingomonas plantiphila; assembly: GCF_046000505.1. Classification (NCBI taxonomy): domain Bacteria; kingdom Pseudomonadati; phylum Pseudomonadota; class Alphaproteobacteria; order Sphingomonadales; family Sphingomonadaceae; genus Sphingomonas; species Sphingomonas plantiphila. The sequence goes on from NZ_JBELQC010000003.1 coordinate 331,770, forward strand.
GTAGCGAGACCGGTGCCGCTGCCATTGACCACGATGGGGAGCGTCGGTCGGACGAGAGGGGCGGGCGCTGACGCCGCTTTCGCCCGAGTGGGCTTGGGACGCGCCGGCGGTTGCTGAAGCGGTCGCGCGCTGGCCGCGGACGCCGAAGTGGCGTTCGAAAGTGCGGGCGACGCGGCGCTCGTCGACAGGGTCTTGCGGGGTCCCGCATCGAACCGCGCCGCCTGTTCGGACAGTGCGTTGACCTGGGCCAGCAGGCCGCGCGCGGCAGCCGAGGTTTCCTCGATCATCGCGGCATTCTGCTGCGTCGACTGATCCATCGTGCCGACGGCGGCGGCAATCTCCGTCATCGCGGCGGACTGGGATCCGTTATCGGCGGCCATGGTGGCGACCAAGCCGTTAACGCTGCCCACGGTCTCGACGATGCGGGCGAGCGCGCCATCGACGCTGCGCACGGCTTCGACGGCGACGGCAACTTCGTCCTGCGTCAGGGTGAGCTGTTCGCGGGCGCGCTTCGCCTCTTCCTCGGCGCGCATCGCCAGTGCGGACACGAGGTCGGCGACGACTGCGAAGCCGCGACCTGCTTCACCCGCACGACCGGCCTCGACCGCCGCGTTCATGGCCAGGACGCGGGTCTGGAAGGCGATCTTGTCCAGGCCCTCGATCACCCCGTCGATGCCGCGCGCGCTGTCGCTGACCCGGCCCATCGTCGCGACGGCATGCTCGGCGGTATTGCGACCTTCCTCGACCACGGTGCCGGCCTCTTCGGCGCGGGCGACCACATCGCGCGCGGCGAGCGCCATGGCTTCGAGCCGGGTATTGATCTGCGTGATTGCGGCGGTGGTCTGCTCGATGCTGGCCGCGTTGCTTTCGGAGCGGCGAGCAAGGTCGTCCGTTGCCGAAGAAATCTCTACCGTCCCGGAGGTGATCGCAACCGTGGATTCGACCACAGCCCCGACCAGTTCCTGAAGCGCCGCGACCGTTGCGTTGAAGTCGGCGCGCAGCGCGGCATATTGCGGATCGAATTCGGCGTCGATGCCATGGGTCAGCTTACCCTCGGCCACGCGTTTAAGCCCGTCGCCGAGTGCGCGGACGACCGAGTCCAGCGTTTCCCTGTTACGCGCGATCTCGGCTTCCGCCACGGCGCGAGCGGCTGAGGCCTCCTGCAGCACCGTCAGGGCGCGCGCCATTTCGCCGATCTCGTCCGAGCGTTCGCCACCGACGATAGTGGATTTGGTGTCGCCATCGGCGAGGCGACGCATCGTCGCTACCATTTCGGTGATCGGTGCAAACAGGCGACGACTGATGAAAAACTGGATGGCGCATCCGACCAGCAGTGCGGCGATGCCCAGTTCCTCGAGCATCCGGATCAGACCGGACGCATTACCAGCGACTTCCTCCGCCGGGATTCCGACATAAAGGACGCCGATCACCTTGCCCGACGCGTCGCGGATCGGATCATATGCCGTATAATAACTCTTGCCGAGAATGTCCGCCTGACCGCGATAGGGTTTGCCGTCGCGCAACACCGCATCGAACACCGGGCCGGGGGCGAGTTTGGTGCCGACGGCGCGGCTGCCGTCTTCCTTGACCACATTGGTCGCAATTCGCGTATCGCCCAGGAAGATCGTCGCGGTACCGCCGACCAGCTTCTTCACCCGATCGACGGGGTCATTGAACCCGTTGAGGGCACGCCCGTCGAGCAGCAGACGGTCCCCGTCGACCGAGAAGCGGTTGCCGTAGCGGCTGAGCACGTCGCGGGCGACCGCCATGTTCGTTTCCTGACGCTCTGCGGCGCGGCGCGCTGCATCCCCGCTGAGCGCGAAGTTCGTCATGACAATCAGAGATATCGCAAGAGCTAGCATCGCAAGGCAGGAAAGCAGCGTAATCTTGGTCGCTAGCTTGAAACGATTGAGCATGGCTTGGCCCCGGCAGGAGAAATTCCGACTGGGTCAAGTATAGGACGGCAGGCGCGCAATCGGTCTTCGTTAGACGCTTTGTCAGTGTCCCGCGGCGGCCGGATCGTTTGCCACCGGCGCCTTGGGGCGCTTGAGGAACAGCACCAGCGGGATCGATGCCGCGGTGACGATCATCATCGCGTGAAAGTCATTGAGATAGGCGATCATCGCTGCCTGTCGCGTCACCTCGGCGTTCGCCATGGCGAGGATCGTGTCGGTCGATCCGCCCAGATTGGCGAGCATCCCCGGATCGAGCGTCTGGAGGCGTTCGGCGGTGATGTTCTGGGCAAGGTCGGAATGGCTGGTCTGCGTGCTGCGCGCGAGAATGGTCGTGACCAGCGAGATTCCGATCGAAGCACCGATGTTGCGCGACAGGTTGAGCAGGCTCGCGGCTTCGGTGCGCTGCTGCGGCGGCAGGGTGGCGAACGCCATGCCGTTGAGCGGCATGAAAATGAGACCCATGCCGAGGCCCTGGACCAGGCCGGAGATGATGAACGGCCCGTTGCCCATCGTCAGCGTCCATTGCGTCATGTCCCACAGCGACCATGCGGCCAGCGCGAATCCGGTGCCAACCAATATGCGTGGATCGACACCACGCGCGACCAGACGCGCAGAGATCCCCATCGTCACCAGCACGCCGACGCCGCGTGGCATCAGCAGCAGGCCGGTGTCGATCACCGGGTAACCGTAGAGCGTCTGAAGCATCGGCGGGAGCAGCGCCATCGTGGCCATCATCACGACGCCGACCACCTGCATGAAGGCGAGCGCAGTGACCAGGTTGCGGTTCTTCCACAGGCTGCGCTCAAACATCGGATTCTTGCCCAGCGCCATATGCACCGCGAACATCCACAGCGCGATCGCCGCGGCGAGCGTTTCGACCCAGATTTCGGCGGACGAGAACCAGTCCTCGCCCTGTCCGCGGTCGAGCATCAGCTGCAGCGCGCCGATCCCGATCGCGAGTAGCGAGAATCCGAAAACATCGAATCCGCGCTTGCGGATCGGCCGGCTGGGCAGCAGCCACCACAGAATTGCGAGGCAGATCACGCCGAGCGGCAGATTGACGTAGAAAACCCAGCGCCAGTTGAAATTTTCGGTCAGCCAGCCGCCCAGGACCGGGCCGAGGATCGGGCCGATCATGATGCCCATGCCCCATACCGCCATCGCCTTTTGCTGGTCCTGCGGCCGGTTGATGTCGAGCATCACGGTCTGGCTGAGCGGGTTCATGAATGCCGCCGCGACCCCCTGAAGCACGCGGAACAGCACCATCTCCTCCAGATTTTGCGCGGCCCCGCACATCGCCGACGCGATAATGAAGCCGACGATGGAGATCAGGAAAAGGTTGCGCGATCCGATCCGGTCGGACACCCAGCCGGTGATCGGGATCGCGATCGCCGAGGCGACGATATAGCTCGTCAGCACCCAGGTGATGGTGTCCGCCGTCGCGCCGAGCGACGTCTGCATGTGTGGCAGTGCGACGTTGGCGATCGTCGTGTCGAGGATCTGCATGATCGTCGCCAGCATGACGCCGATTGTCAGCAGACCCTTGTTGCGCACCGGTAGCGCCGCGCCATCGGCGGGCGGTGGCGCGGGGCGTTCGGCAGCAGGATTGGCGGCGGCGGTGGCCAAGTTACTTGTCCGTGATCACCGTGACGTCGGCGGACAGGCCGGCGATGAGTTGGCGCGGGCTTGCCTCGTCGATGGCGATGCGGACGGGTACGCGCTGGGTCACCTTTACCCAGTTGCCATTGGCGTTCTGGGCCGGGAGCACCGAGAATTCGCTGCCGGTACCGGCACCGATCGAGGCGACATGGCCCTTGAGCTTGAGCCCCGGATAGGCGTCGAAGCTGACTTCGGCAGGCTGGCCGACGCGCATCTCGGCAAGGTCGGTTTCCTTGAAATTCGCCTCGACCCATGACCCGCCCGAGCGGACGATGGTGACGGCGGGCAGACCCGACATCATCATCTGGCCGACCTGCAGCCGATCGGACTGGCTGATCACGCCATCGACCGGGGCGCGGCGGGCGGTGCGTTCGAGGTCGAGCAGGGCCTTTTCCCGCTGCGCGCGGGCAGCGGCGATGGCCGGGTTGACGCCGGGGACCGCGTTGCCGCTCGACAGCTTGGCGCGCGCCTCGTCGGCGCTCGCCACTGCGCTCTGATAGCTGGCGCGGGCCTGTTCGACGGCGTGCTGCGCCTGTTCGAAGCGCGCGCGGGTGGTGAAGCCGCGATCCATCAGCGCCTTCTGACGCGCGAAATCCTCCTGCGCCGATGCAATGCGGTCGCGCGCCGCCTGAATGTCGGCGCCGGTCCCCTGATAGCTTGCCTGGAGCGTGGTCACCTGAACCTGAGCATTGGCGATCGCCGCGTCCGCTTGCGCCAGAGCGATGCGATAGGGTTCGGGGTCGATGCGGAAGAGCAGGTCGCCCGCCTTGACGCGCTGATTCTCCTTCACCGCCACCTCGACGATGCGGCCGGCGACGTCGCTGGCCACCGAGACCTTGTCCTGCTGGACATACGCATTGTCGGTCGAGACGGTGCCGCCCGACATGGCCCACCACGCACCCGCGGCCGCGATCAGTAGCAGAGGGACGCCGAACATCAAGATGCGGCGCAGCCAGTTGCGCTGGCGCGGCTGTGCCTCCGCAACCGGCTCGGACGTTTCGGTATCGATGCGGGGGTCTGCGTCAGCCATTGGCGGCCTCTTGATTATCGTTCGGGGTGATCAGGTTGGCACGGACACGGTCGAGCGTGCGGCGCATCTGGGCGCGGTCCGCTTCGGAAATGCCCGCGAGCGCGTCCTCGACCAGTTCATCCGCGATATCGCGGAGCTTGCCGATGAGCGGCTGGGCCGCTTCGGTGAGGTGAATGCGCCAGGCGCGGCGGTCGGCGGGATCGCGGCGGCGTTCGACCAGCCCCGCTTCCTCCAGCCGGTCGATCATTCGCGCCATGGTGATCGGTTCGACCTCGAGCAGTTCTGCCAGCATGCCCTGGTTGCTGCCCTCGTTCCGGGACAGCGTCTTGAGCATGCGCCACTGCGCGTTGGTCACGCCGATCTGGCGCGCGCGCAGGTCAAAATCGCGCCGCAACAGGCGGGCGAGGTCGGCAACAAGGAATCCCAGCGGCTCGTTCATGGGCGGAGATATAATAAGCGTGCTTATATATATCCAGCCTTATCAGTTGCGATCTGCGACTTATACGATTGCATTGATTGCAATCGTTGGCGCTTCCAGATGCGACCGATCCGGTGCACAGAAACCGGATGACCAAGACTTTCCAGACGTTCGACGGCCAGACGATCGCGTGGCGCGAGATGGGGCAGGGCCGACCCGTGGTGCTGATCCACGGCTTCTTCTCCGACGCGCAGACCAACTGGATCAAATACGGCACCGCGCAGAAGCTGGTCGATGCGGGGTTCCGCGTGATCATGCCCGACCTGCGCGCGCATGGTGAAAGCGCGCGGCCGCATGACCCATCGGCCTATCCGCCGGATGCGCTGGCGCAGGACGCCGAGGCTCTGATCGCGCATCTGGGCCTGACCGACTATGATCTGGGCGGCTATTCGCTTGGCGCGCGGACGACCGTGCGGGTGCTGGCGCGCGGCATCGCACCGGCGCCGCGACGGGTGATCCTGTCCGGGCTGGGTGACGAGGGGGTGACCGATACCGGCCGCCGTGCCGGATATTTCCGCAATGTCCTGACCCATTTCGGCAGCTTCAAGCATGGCGATCGCGAGTTCATGGCGCAGGCATTCCTCAAGACCACCGGTGGCGACCCCAAGGCGCTGCTGGGGATTCTCGACACCTTTGTCGATACGCCGCGCGAGGTCGTGGCGAAGATCGACCGGCCGGTGCTGATCGTTGCGGGGGAGGACGATGACGAGGTTGGCTCGTTCGACGGGCTGGCAGCGATGCTGCCCGACGCCCGGCAGGCGTCGATCCCGGGCAATCACATGAGCGCGGTCACCCGATCCGAGCTGGGCGACGCGATCGTAACATTTCTGACGGCTTGACCCCGTCCGGGGGCAGGCGCAGTCTGGACCCATCCACATAGACAAAATCGAGGCATTGATGATCCGCACCGGAATTTCGACGATCGCGCTCGCGTTGATGATGGCCGCCCCCGCCGGCGCGCAGACCAGCAAGCAGGGCGCAACCCCGACCGCGGCGGAGGCCGACGCTTTTGTCGAGCGCGCGAGCAAGGAGTTTGCCGAGTTCTCGATCGACGATGCGCGCATCCAGTGGATCTATGCGACCTACATCACCCCGGACAGCGCCGCACTTGTCGCCAAGAGCGGCGCAGAGGGGACCGAGATGGCGGTTCGCTTTGCGCTGGAGGCGGCGAAGTATGACAAGGCCAAAGGCCTGTCTCCCGACACGAAACGCCAGCTCGATATCCTGCGCAGCGCGATCACTTCGCCCGCGCCGACGCGCGACGGTGCCGCGGCCGCACTCGCCAAGCTGCAGACCGACATGCAGACGGTCTATGGCACCGGCAAGGGAACGCTGAACGGCAAGCCGATCAGCGGCAGCGACATCGAGGCGGCGATGGGTACCAGCCGAAATCCTGACGAGCTCAAGGAAATGTGGACCAGCTGGCACGACAACGTCGGCGCGCCGCAGCGTCAGGACTATCAGCGCGCGGCCGGGCTGCTGAACGAGGGCGCGCGCGAGCTGGGGTTCAAGGATGTCGGCGCGATGTGGCGGTCGAACTACGACATGCCGCCGGAGGAGTTCGCAAAGCTGACCGACAAGCTGTGGAACGAGGTGAAGCCGCTCTATGAGTCGCTCCACACCTATGTCCGCTGGAAGCTGAACGAGAAATATGGCGATGCGGTCCAACCCAAGACCGGGCCGATCCGCGCCGACCTGCTCGGCAATATGTGGGCGCAGGAATGGGGCAATATCTACGACATCGTCGCGCCCGAGGGGGCTGGCGACCTTGGCTATGACATTGGCGAGCTGCTTCAGGCCAAGGACTATGACGCAATCAAGATGGTCAAGGCGGGCGAGGGCTTCTACTCCTCGCTCGGTTTCGCGCCGATGCCCGAGACCTTCTGGCAGCGCTCGCTGTTCACCAAGCCTGCCGACCGCGAAGTCCAGTGCCACGCATCGGCGTGGAACCTCGACAATGTCGACGATCTGCGCATCAAGATGTGCATCAAGGTGAATTCGGACGACTTCGTCACGATCCACCACGAACTGGGCCACAATTACTATCAGCGCGCGTACAACAAGCTGCCGCTGCTCTACCGCAACGGCGCCAATGACGGCTTCCACGAGGCGATCGGCGATTTCGTCGCGCTGTCGATCACGCCCGATTACCTCGTGTCGATTGGCCTGCTCGACGAGAGCAAGGTGCCGAGCGCGGACAAGGATACCGGGCTGCTGCTGCGGCAGGCGATGGACAAGGTCGCATTCCTGCCCTTCGGCCTGCTGATCGACAAATGGCGCTGGGGCGTGTTCTCGGGTGGTATTCCCCAGAGCGGATATCAGGGCGCGTGGGATGCGCTGCGCCTGCAATATCAGGGCATCACCCCGCCGGTGAAGCGCGACGAGACCAAGTTCGATCCGGGTGCGAAATACCATATTCCGGCGAACGTGCCCTACACGCGCTACTTCCTCGCGCGGCTGCTGCAGTTCCAGTTCTACAAGGCGGCGTGCGACCAGGCCGGATGGAAGGGGCCGCTGCACCGCTGCTCCTTCTACGACAACAAGGAAGTCGGCGAGAAGCTGAACGCGATGCTCGAGATGGGCGCCTCCAAGCCCTGGCCGGATGCGCTCGAGGCGTTCACCGGCAGCCGCGAAATGTCCGGCGCGGCGATGGTCGAATATTTCGCGCCGTTGAAGGCGTGGCTCGACGAGCAGAACAAGGGCAAGCCGAAGGGATGGTGAGGCTACTGGTCGCGGCGGCTATGGTCGCCGCCGCCACCCCTGTCGGCGCGCAGGAGCGGCTTCAGCCGGGCGAAGTGCTGCTTGAAGTCTCGGCGGAGGGTTCTGCGCGAGCGACACCTGATGTTTTGACGGTGTCCATCGGCGTGCAGAACGATGGCAAGACCGCGGCTGAAGCGATGGCTGCAAACGCTCGACAGGCGAATCTGCTGGTTGCCGTAGTGCGTTCGGCCGGCATTGCAGCGAAGGACGCAAAGACCGTGGATTTGCGCGTCGAACCCCGCTTTGCGCCGGCGGAAGGCGGTGGGGTGAGCGATGCTATTATTGGGTATCGCTCGACCAACAAGCTGGAGCTCATTCTGCGTAACCTGTCGCGCGCGCCCGATCTCATCGACGCGTTGTTCAAGGCCGGCGCAACCGATCTCGACAAAATCAAACTCGATTTTGCGGATCGGCGAGAGTTGGAAGGCCGTGCGCGGGCCAACGCCGTCGCGCAAGCCAAGCTGCAGGCGGAGCAATATGCCGCCGCGCTGGGCCAGAAAGTCGTCCGTATCGTACGGGTTAGCGAGCGCTCCGCGTACGGTGGAGGGGGTTCCGGCATGTATCTTACGGGAACCCAAACGCTTGAGAACCTTATATCGACCCTGCCGCAGGTTATTCCGGGCGAACAGGCGTTGACCGTTACGGTCTGGATCGACTTCGCGATTGCGCCGAAATGATAGGCTAACCGGAACAGATCTGATCGGTCACGGCGGCGGAACGACTGCGTTGCGTCACCAGCGCCCGCGCTGCCGGCTGCCTCTTGTCGTTTTGATCGATTTGGGCAGTCTCGGTGGGGGGATATGCGCTCAAGGTGTTCACCGGCAGCCGCGAAATGTCCGGCGCGGCGATGGTCGAGTATTTCGCGCCGCTGAAGGCGTGGCTCGACGAGCAGAACAAGGGCAAGCCGAAGCGCTGGTGACGAAAAGGCCGCCGTGGCGATGTGCCGCGGCGGCCTTTTGCTTTTCCGATGCGCCAGGATCAGTCGGGGAGCTTGTCCGGAATCGTCCCTTCGTCGGCGATGCCGGCGTCGAGCGAGGCGGAACTGTCCGAGCCGTCGGCCTGATGCGCCTTGGCGCCGGTCTCGTCCTGTGGTCCTCCTTGACCCTTTTGCAGGGCGTAGAACACGCCAGCGACCGCTGCGCCGATCGCGGCGACGCCGCCGATGACCGATGCAAAGAAGTTGCGGTCGCCCATTTTCTCGCGCGTGTCCGAGACGAATTGGACTGGCGCGGACTCGGTGACGCTGCTGGCAGCCGACTGGGCGGCGGCGGAAACCTTGGCAGCGGCCGCCCCGACCTTGCCGCGCGGCGCATTCGCGGGGGCAGCGGCGGCGGGCTTGCGCGGCTTGGCGGGTGCCTTGCGCGCGGCGGCTGTGCGGCGGGGCGGGGGCGTCTTATCTGAGGCCGCTGGCGCCTTGGCACTTTTGGGGGCGGCCGGTTTCGCTGCACGCGATGCCGCAGCCTTACGCGCAGGCGCTTTGGACGCGGGCGTGGCCGCCGCGGCAGCCGGAGCAGCGGCAGAAGCGGGCGCCTTGGCCTTGGCCGACGTTCCAGTCGTAGCGGCCTTTGGTTTGGCCGCTGCCTTGGGCTTGGCGGGCGCGGACGGCGCCTCGGCCTTGGTTGCGCTCTTGGCGGGTGCCTTGCGCGGCTTTGCTGCGGGCTTGGGCGCCGGGGTCTCGGTCGCGTCGCCGGTCGTGGTCGATTTGCTCGGGGCCTTGGCCATCACGTAACTCCAGTGGTTTCGTGTCTGTAACCAACCTGATCCAAATCGGTTTCCCGCGTCAACGGATTCCGTAACTCGCCGCCCCGCTGCTCAACGGAACGGGGGTTCGTTGAACGCGCGCAGCTTGCGGCTGTGGAGCTTCGCACCCTCGCGCCGCAGCTCTTCGCAGGTTTCGATGCCGATCTTGAGGTGCTCGGCGATCGCGCGCTCGTAGAAGCGGTTGGCCTGGCCGGGCAGCTTGAGTTCGCCGTGCAGCGGCTTGTCCGACACGCACAGCAGCGTCCCATAGGGGACGCGGAAGCGATAGCCCTGCGCGGCGAGCGTCGCGCTTTCCATGTCGACGCCGACCGCGCGGCTCAGCGAGAAGCGTAATGCCGAGCGAGAGAAACGCAGTTCCCAGTTGCGGTCGTCGGTGGTGACGATGGTGCCGGTGCGCAGGCGCCGCTTTAGCTCGTCGCCGGACTGTCCCGACACCGTTTCGGCTGCGCGGGCGAGCGCCTGCTGTACTTCCGCGATCGCAGGGATCGGAATTTCGGGGGGCAGGACGTCATCGAGAACGTGATCGTCGCGCAGATAGGCGTGGGCGAGCACATAGTCGCCGATCCGCTGGCTGGGGCGCAGACCGCCGCAATGGCCGATCATCATCCACGCCTCGGGCCGCAGCACCGCGAGATGATCGGTAATCGTCTTCGCGTTCGATGGGCCGACGCCGATATTTACCAGCGTGATGCCGGTGCCGCGCTCAGCCATCAGGTGCCAGGCCGGCATCTGGTGACGCCGCCAGGCGCCATCAGTCAGCAGCGTGTCGGGATCGTCCCCCGCCTCGATCACGATGCCGCCGGGGCCGGACACGCCGGTAAAGCGGCTGTCGGGGCCGAGCTGCGCACACGCCCAGCGCACGAATTCGTCGACATAGCGGTGATAGTTGGTGAACAGGATATATTGCTGGACGTGTTCGGACGGCGTGCCGGTATAGTGACGCAGCCGGGCGAGGCTGAAATCGGTGCGCAGCCCGTCGAACAGGGCGAGCGGCCGGGTTCCGTCCTGGCTGATCCAGCTACCGTCGGCGATCTCGTCACCGATATGCGCCAGCTCGGTCGCGGGGAAATGCCGGGCGAGTTCGAGGGCCGAGACCTCGTCCAGCCGCAGCGCATGGCCGGGGTCAAGGACATAAGGGAAGGGAATTTCCTGACGCCCGGTCACTGCTGCCACCTCGACGTCGTAATCCTCGATCAGCAAGGTGAGCTGTTCGACGAGGTAGCGCGCGAACATCGCCGGACGCGTGACGCTGATCGCATAATCGCCGGGGGTGACGAGCCGGCCGAACGAGCGTGCCGGTGTCGGGCGATCGACTTCGTTGCGGTAGACCACACGGATTTCGGGATAGGCGAAGCTGCCGTCGTGGCGGCGCTCCGGATCGGGCGCGATGCCCTTGGTCAGATAAAGGTCGAGAGCCTCACGTAGGCGGGTGACGGAGGCGGTGTGCAGCCGATCCAGTTCGGCGACGATTTCTTCTGCTTGTGTCATCTTTCGCCGTTAATGGGCGCAGATGACATAGGCAAGACCGGATCATGTCGGTTCGGTGGCGTGCCGGTCCGAAACCGACACGCCACGTCAGGTCACTTGCCGTCGTCGTCCTTGTCTAGCAGCTTGCTGATGCCGAACGCGGCACCGGCAACCGCCGCGGCGGTGCCGGCTGCGATTGCCGCGGCCGCAACCGGATTCTTCTTCGCGGCGTCGACCACGCCGTCGACGGCGTCGCTGATCGCCTCGCCCGCGTCGCTCAGCGCATCCTTCGCCTGATCGTACAGCGTCTCGTCGCTCTTGGCCTGAGTGGCCGTCGGGGTCGTCGTGGGGGTCGTTTCGTCCATCATCACAGGGTCTCCCTTCCTCCATGACAACAGCTTCGCCGCGCGCCGGTTCCACCGTCAACGGCAAACCGGCGCGCGACCGAAACGGTCAGAGGCTCTCGAGCAGATGTTCGGCCGAGCTTACCTTGAATTCGCCCGGGGCCTCGACGTGCAGCTGTTCGACCACGCCGTCGTTGACAAGCATCGAATAGCGCTGGCCGCGCGTGCCCATGCCGAACTTGCTGCCATCCATTTCGAGACCGACCGCCTTGGCGAAGGCGCCGTTGCCATCGGACAGCATCGTCACGTCCTTCGCGTCCGCGCTCTTTGCCCAGGCGTCCATCACGAACGCATCATTGACGGCGGTGCAGGCGATCTCGTCCACGCCCTTTGCCTTGAGGTCTTCAGCCTTTTCGACATAGCCGGGCAGGTGACGCGCCGAACAGGTCGGCGTGAACGCGCCGGGGACCGAGAAGAGCGCGACCTTGCGGCCTGCGAAATAGTCGTCCGAGCTGACCTGTTCCGGGCCGCTCTCGGTCGCCTTGACGAAGGTCGTGCTGGGAATGCGATCACCGATCTGGATGGTCATGCTGGTCTCCTGTCGCTCCGCGGGACTGCGGCTTGCCGCTCAAGTGGCACATGCGCGGCGATTTTCAAGCGTGGCGCTGCGTTGCCCGGGGCGATATGGTCCGCAGTCATGGAAGAAAGTGCGTACCTGACCGGGCAGATCCTCCTCGCTCTGCCCGGCATCGGCGATCCGAGGTTCGAGCGCGCGGCGATCGCGATGTGCGCGCATGATGCCGAGGGGGCGTTGGGAATCGGCATCGGCCACAGGATCGATGGGCTGGGGCTGCACGAACTGCTGAGCCAGTTCGAGATCGAGCCGGGTGCCGCGCCCGATGCGCCGGTGCATTTCGGAGGACCAGTGGAGCCGCGCCGGGGGTTTGTCGTGCATTCGACCGACTGGAGCGGGCAGGACACGATCGATGTGGCGGGGCGCTGGGCCCTGTCGGGCACGGTGGACGTGCTGCGCGCGATTGCCGACGGGTCGGGCCCGACCTGCTGGCTGGTGGCGCTGGGCTATGCCGGCTGGGGCGAGGGGCAATTGGACGCGGAGATGACGCGGCACGGCTGGTTCAACGTGCCGGGGGATGCCGCCTTGCTCTATGGGACCGAGCCGGAGCGGCGCTGGGAGCAGAGTTTCGCGACCGCGGGGATCGATCCGCGGATGCTGGCGAGCGGGGGCGGCACCGCTTGATCCGCGGCTGACGCAATTGTCGGGCTGACAATGCGCGCCGAGCGGAGCATGGACGCTCGGATGACGCACCCGCTCGATCGCCCCGTCTGGTCCGCGCTTGGCAGTGGCTGGGCAGAGATTGCCGAGGGAGATGCGCGCGCGCTGCGGATTGCGCCTGACATCGGCGTATTCGGTGCGGCGCGGGACCAGTCGCCGGAGAGCCTGGACGCGCTTGCCGCGCTGGTGCCGGACCAGGGTGAATTGTGGCTTGTCGAGCGGGATCCGGTACCGACGCCGCCCGGCACGCGCGTGGTGAAGGAAGGGCTGGCGGTGCAGATGGTGCTGGACCAGCTGACGCCCGCGTTGCGCAAACCGCCCCCGATCACGGCGTTGGGGGAAGCCGACGCCGCAGAGATGTTCGCACTGGCCACCCTGACCGAGCCGGGCCCCTATGCGCGCCAGACGCACCGGCTGGGCGGCTTCGTCGGCGTCCGCGAGGGCGGCAGGCTGGTCGCGATGGCGGGCGAGCGCATGCGGATGCCCGGCTATATCGAGGTCAGTGCGGTCTGCACCCATCCCGACTGGCGGGGCAGGGGACTGGCGCGGCACCTGACCCGCGAGGTCGCCGGGGCGATTCTGGCGCGCGGATCGGTCCCGTTCCTGCATTGCTATGCCAGCCACACGGCAACAATCGCGCTCTATGCGGCGATGGGGTTCCGCATCCGCACCGAGATCCGCGCGATCATTTTGTCGCGCGTCTGACGGGCTGGGTGAAGGGCATCATATAAAGATATCTTTATGTTTCGTTTGCGCTTCGCCCGACGATCCGCTAGGGGCGCGGCAGAGCCGTGGCTATCGCGGCGATTCAGTTCACAAGCCGGAGAAAGATCGTGGCCACCGTGCTCGACAAGACCGATTACGTCATCAAGGACCTCAGCCTCGCCGCATTCGGCCGCAAGGAAATCGAGATCGCCGAGACCGAGATGCCGGGCCTGATGGCGCTGCGCGAGGAGTTCGGCGCGAGCAAGCCGCTCAAGGGCGCGCGCATCACCGGATCGCTGCACATGACGATTCAGACCGCGGTGCTGATCGAGACGCTGAAGGAACTCGGCGCCGAGCTGCGCTGGGCGACGTGCAACATCTATTCGACCCAGGACCATGCCGCCGCCGCGATCGCGCAGGCCGGCATTCCCGTCTTCGCCGTGAAGGGCGAGACGCTGGAGGAATATTGGGATTATGTGATCCGCATCTTCGACTGGAGCACGCCGGAGAATCCGGACCAGACCGCCAACATGATCCTCGACGATGGTGGCGACGCGACCATGTTCGCGCTGTGGGGCGCGCGCGTCGAGGCGGGTGAAGAGCTGTTCACCCCGTCGAACGAGGAAGAGGAAATCTTCGTCGCGACGCTCAAGCGCTTCCTGGCCGAGCGTCCGGGTTACCTCACCAAGAGCGTCCAGAACATCAAGGGCGTGTCGGAAGAGACCACCACCGGCGTGCACCGCCTGTACGAGCTGTCGAAGAAGGGCAAGCTTCCCTTCCCTGCGATCAACGTCAACGACAGCGTCACCAAGTCGAAGTTCGACAACCTCTATGGCTGCAAGGAATCGCTGGTCGACGCGATCCGTCGCGCCACCGACGTGATGCTGGCGGGCAAGGTCGCCTGCGTCGCGGGCTTTGGCGATGTCGGCAAGGGTTCGGCGGCGTCGCTGCGCAATGGCGGCGCGCGCGTGCTGGTAACCGAAATCGATCCGATCTGCGCGCTGCAGGCGGCGATGGAAGGCTATGAGGTCGTGACGATGGAAGAGGCGGCGACCCGCGCCGATATCTTCGTGACCGCGACCGGCAACGAAGGCGTGCTGACCGTCGACCACATGCGCGCGATGAAGAACATGGCGATCGTGTCGAACATCGGTCACTTCGACAGCGAGATCGAGATCGCCGGCCTCAACAACATGAAGTGGACCGAGATCAAGCCGCAGGTCGACGAGGTCGAGTTCCCCGACGGCAAGAAGATCATCGTGCTGTCGAAGGGCCGCCTGGTGAACCTCGGCAATGCGACCGGCCACCCGTCGTTCGTGATGAGCTCGAGCTTCACCAACCAGGTGCTGGCGCAGATCGAGCTGTGGACCGGTGCGGACAAGTACAAGAACGACGTGTACGTCCTTCCCAAGCATCTCGACGAGAAGGTTGCGGCGCTCCACCTCGACAAGCTGGGCGTCAAGCTGTCCAAGCTGACCCAGAAGCAGGCCGATTATATCGGCGTGCCGGTCGAAGGGCCGTTCAAGCCGGATCACTATCGCTACTGATCCTGCGATCGCGCGAACGACAGGGGGCGTGTCCGGCGACGGGCGCGCCCCTTTTCGTGTCGGTAGCGCCTTTGAGTCGCGCAGCGCCGTTGCCGGACGATCCGGCAGTTCGTAAGAGCAGGCGGATGAAGGGCGCGTCGCGTTGATCGAGATTTCTGAATCCGCGGCCGTGCTCGCGGGTGCCGCGCTCGCGCTGTTGATCGCGGCGGGCGCGGGCATGTTGTGGGTGGGCTTGCGCGCGCGCGGGCGCGCCGAGCGGCTGGTCGAGGCGAATGCCCGGCTTCAGGCGCTGGCGTCGGGCGCGCCCGCGCTGGCGATGATCGTGCGCGCCGACGGGCGGATCGAACTCTCGCTCCCGCTCGCCAACCTGCTCGGCTTTGACGAGGTCCCTGTGCAATTCGGCGATCTGGTCGACAATGAAGCCGTGCTGGGTCGCGACGAGGCCGAGATGCTGGAGCGCGAGGTGATCGCGGCGCAGAAGGCGGGAAAGCCGTTTCGCATGGCGCTGCCGGTGCGCGGTGCCAATCGCACGCTCCTCGCGATCGGCGAACGCGCGCCCGATGCGGTGCGCGCGCCCGGCGGCGCGGTCATCTGGTTCTTCGATGCGACCGAATCCAGCGAGGAAGTCGCCCGCTTCGCCAATGAGGCGGATCGCTATCGCGAGGCGTTCGACGCATTGACCGGGCTGATCCAGTCGGCGCCGATGCCGATGTGGTACCGCGATCCCGAATTGCGCATCGCGATGGTCAACAACGCCTATGTCGAGGCGGTGGACGGCAGCAATGCCGAACATGTCGTCGCCTCTGGCCTGGAGCTGGTCGATGCGTCCGCGCCGGGCGGACCGCTCGCCAGCGCCGCAAATGCGCGCGAGGCGGGGACGCCGCAGATGGTGAAGCTGCCCGCGACGATCGGGGGCAAGCGACGCACGCTGCACATCCATGACGTGCCGCTGCCGACCGGCGGGGTCGCGGGCTTCGCCGTCGATGTCGAGGAACTGGAGCAGGCGCGCAGCGGTATCAAGCGCGCCGGCGAGGCGCAGCGCGCGATGTTCGATCGCCTGTCGGCGGGGGTCGCTCAGTTCGGAAGCGATCGGTCGCTCGTCTTCTGCAACCAGCCGTTCCGCCGCATCTTCGAACTCAAGAACGAATGGCTGGCCGACCGGCCCGAATTCGACCGCATCCTGGAGCGGATGCGCGAGGCGAACCGGTTGCCGGTGGTGCGCGATTTTCCGGGGTGGAAGAACGAGCGGCGCGAGTGGTTCGTCGCGGCCGAAAGCGCGCATGAGGAGAATTGGACGCTGCCCGGCGGCACGCACCTGCGCGTGGTCGCGCAGCCGCTGCCCGAGGGCGGATTGCTCACGATTTTCGAGGACCTGACCGAGCAGGTCCAGCTCGCCAGTGCGCGCGACACGCTGTTGCGTGTGCGTACGGCGACGTTCGACAATCTGTTCGAGGCGCTGGGCGTCTTTTCCGCCGACGGACGCCTGCAGCTGTGGAACAGCCGGTTCCGCCAGGCATGGGGGTTCGAAGAAGCGTTCATCACCAGCCATCCGCGCGTCGATGCGCTGGCGAGCGAGGCTGCGTCGCGGCTGGCGAAGCCGGGTCGCGTCTCGCTGATCGGCGATCTGGTCCGCGCCGCCACGGTCGAGCGGCAGCAGCGCGGCGGATCGATCGAATTTGCGGACGGACGACATTTCGAGGTGGCGGCGGTGCCGCTGCCCGATGGCAATGCGCTGTTCACGATGCTCGACATCTCCGACCGGCGGCGGATCGAGAATGCGCTGCGCGAGCGCAACGACGCGCTGGAAGCCGCGGACCGGATCAAGACCGCCTTCGTCGCCAATATGAGCTACGAGCTGCGTACCCCGCTGACGTCGATCAAAGGCTTCGCGGAGATGCTGTACAATGGCTATGGCGGGCCGCTCCCCGAGAGCGCGGTCGATTATTCGGGCGCGATCCTGGAGTCGGTGGGGCGGCTGAGCGATCTGGTCGACGATGTCCTCGACCTGACCCGCGACGGCGGCGCGCTGGCCCGCGAGACGGTCGATCTGGAGCTGGTTGCCGGGGTTGCGGTCGAGAATGTCGGGCCGAGTGCGAAGGGCAAAAAGATCGAGCTGGCGGTTGAGATTCAGGGCAGCGCCGGGACGATCCAGGGCGATGGGCGCCGTATTCGTCAGACGATCGAACATCTGCTGCGCCACGCGATCGGCGCGACCGGCGAGGGCGGCCGCGTATTGCTGCACATCGACGGGAGCGACGCGGGCGCAAGGATCGTCGTGTCCGACGACGGGCCGGGGATGGCCCAGGAGGTCGCGGCCAAGGCGTTCGACCGGTTCGCGCAGGCGGGGATCAGCCGCAACGGTGAGCGTGCGCTGCACCTTGGCCTGCCGCTCGCCAGACAGTTCGTCGAGGCGCATCGCGGCACCATCCAGCTGATGTCCGAGCCGGGGCAGGGGACGATGGTGATCGCGGAACTGCCGCGCGGATGATCGCACTGGCCGATGCCGAAGCGACCGAGGCGTTCGGTCGCGCGCTGGCCGCGCGGGCGCGCCCCGGGGACGTGATCGCCCTGTCCGGGCCGCTGGGCGCGGGCAAGACCAGTATCGCGCGCGGACTGCTCGCGGAACTGGGGCTGGAGGGCGAGGCACCGTCGCCGAGTTTCGCCATCGTCCAGCCCTATGACCCGCCCGAAGTGGCGTTTCCGGTGCTGCATATCGACCTGTACCGCATCGACGATCCCGCCGAGGCCGACGAGCTGGGGCTGGACGATGTGCGGCAGGATTCGCTGTTGCTGGTCGAATGGCCCGAGCGGCTGCCGAACGACCATTGGGCGGATGCCCTGTGGCTGACACTGACGATCGAATCCGACGGCTCCCGCGCCTTGACAGCGCGGGTCCCGGCGGCATGGAAGGACCGATGGCCCCTGTGAGCTCTGGCGTAACGCCGCCGCCCGACATGAACCCGCCCGAGCGGGCCCCCTTCTTCCTCGACGAGATCGGGTGGGGGGACGGGGAGATCCTGCCGCTGGCGGGGGATGCTTCGTTCCGCCGCTATTTCCGCGTGCAGGCCCCGGGGCGCAGCGCGATCCTGATGGACGCGCCGCCGCCGCATGAGGACCCGCGTCCGTTCATCGCGATCGCCCGCTGGCTCACCGATCGCGGGTTCGCGGCGCCGCAGATCTATGGCGAGGATCTGGATGTCGGGCTCGTCCTGATCGAGGATTTCGGCGATGCACGGCTGCGCGAGACCGCCGATGCGGCGCCGGAGAGCGAGTTGCGGCTGTACGAGGCGGCGATCGACGTGCTGATTCGCCTGCGCGGGCATGCGGCGGCGGACCTTGACCCCTATGACGCCGACACCTGCCAGCGCGAGGCAGCGTTACTGACCGACTGGTATTGCCCGGCGATCGGGGTCGAGGCGGATGTCGCGGGCTATCGCGCGGCATGGGACGCGGTGCTCGCGCCGACGCTGGACGGGCAGCGGGTGACGGTGCTGCGCGATTATCATGCCGAGAATTTGATGCTGATCGACGGGAGCGAGACGCTCGGCCTGCTCGATTTCCAGGACGCGCTGGCCGGACATCCGGCCTATGACCTGGTATCGTTGCTGCAGGATGCGCGGCGCGACGTGCATCCCGATCTGGAGGCCGCGATGCTCGACCGCTATCGCCGGATTACGGGGGCGGACGACCGCTTCGTCGATGCCTATCATGTGCTGGGCGCGCAGCGGAACGCGAAGATCATCGGCATCTTCACCCGCTTGTGGCAGCGCGATGGCAAGCCGCGCTATCCCGGCCTGTGCCCGCGCGTATGGGGGTATCTCGAGCGTGATCTCAAGCACCCGGCGCTCGCCCCCGTGGCGGCCTGGTTCGATGCCAATATTCCGGCGCATCTGCGCGGCGATCCGATGGTGGTGGTGCAGGCGTGAGCACGAAGAAGACGCTGGCGATCCGGCCGGTCCCGGCCGGTGCCGTGCCGCGCACCGCGATGGTGATGGCGGCGGGGCTCGGCAAACGCATGCGCCCGCTGACCGCGACGCGGCCCAAGCCGCTGGTCGAGGTGGCGGGCAAGCCGCTGATCGACCATGTGTTCGACCGGCTGCGCAGCGCTGGCGTGGAGCGGGCGGTGGTCAATGTCCATTACCTCGCCGATGCGCTGGAGGCGCATGTCACGCACCGCGTGAAGGATATCGAGGTGCTGGTCTCCGACGAGCGCACGCAGTTGATGGAAACCGGCGGTGGGCTGGTGCAGGCGCGCGAGATGCTGGGTGACGACCCCTTTGTCTGCGTCAACAGCGACAATCTGTGGATCGACGGCCCGATCGACGCGATCCGACAGCTGGCGGCGGCATGGGATGACGACAAGATGGACGCGCTGCTGCTGCTCGTCCCGCTCGCGCGCGCGCATTGCCATGGCGGGCAGGGCGACTTTCACATCGACCCGTTCGGCAAGATCGTCGGACGGCGCAAGCCGGGACGGCTGGCTCCGTTCGTCTATACCGGGGTCCAGATTCTGTCGCCGCGGGTGATCCGCGACTGGCCGGAGGGACCGTTCTCGACCAACCTGTTCTGGCAGCGCGCGATGGAAGCGGGCCGCGCGTGGGGCGTGGTGCACCAGGGCCTGTGGTTCGACGTCGGATCGCCGCCGGCGATCGCGGCGACCGAGGCGGTGCTGGCGGATGGGTGAACCGTAGCGGCGCGGTGAGTCCCGGAACAAGTCCCGGGTGACGAAAGAGGGGGCGCTTGCCTAAGCGGTACTCTGCGCTACGGTCGGCGCTTCCATGACCACCCGCCTCAACATCTTCACCATCCCGCCACATCGGGCCTTTGCCGATGCGCTCGCGCAAGGGTTGATCCGGCGGCATGGCGGCGATCCGTTGCGGTTGGCGCGCGGGGTGGTGCTGGTGCCGACCAATCGCGCGAAGCGGACGATCACCGATGCGTTCGTGCGCGCGAGCGGGGGCGGGTTGCTGTTGCCGCGCATGGTGGCGATCGGCGATCCCGAGCTGGACGAGGCGGCGGGGCCGTTCCTCGATCCCGCCGATGATGACGCGCCAATCCCGCCCGCGGTCGATCCGTTGCAGCGGCGGATGATCCTGGCGCGGTTGATCGAGACGCATGACCGCAGCGTCGATGTGGCGGAGGCGGTGCGGCTGGCGGGCGATCTGGGACGGACGCTCGACCAGATGCTGGTCGAGGAGATCGCGCCGAGCGCGCTGCGCGACGTGGTGCTGCTCGATCACCTGACGGTGCACTGGCAGCGTGCGCTCGATCTGTTCGAGATCATTTTGGAGAAGTGGCCGCAAGAGCTTGAGAAGCTTGGCCGGATCGATCTGGCCGAGCGGCGTAATCTCTTGCTCGACCGGGTTGCGGCGCGGTGGCGGGCGGAACCGCCCGAGCGTTTTGTCTGTGCGGCGGGGATCACGACCAGCGCGCCCGCGATTGCGCGGCTGCTGCGCGTCGTCGCGGAACTGCCGCAGGGGCAGGTGGTGTTGCCGGGTCTCGATCTGGCGATGGCGGATGAGGAATGGGCGATGCTGGGGCCGTTCCCGGTCGATCCGGCGAGCGGACGACGCAGGCGCAGCCTGGACACGCATCCGCAGTTCCATTTGAAGCTGCTGATCGACCGCATGGGCGTGCAGCGCGGCGAGTTCGAGAACTGGCGCGTCGCGACCGAACTGGACGCACCACCCGCGCGCAGCAAGGCGATTGCGAGCGCGATGATGCCGGCCGAGCGCACGACGTTGTGGAGCGACCTGCCCGCGGGTGAGCGGCGGCTGGCGGGGGTGCGCGCGCTGGAAGTCGCGACCCCGGCGGAGGAAGCGCAGGGGATTGCGCTGGCGTTAAGGCAGGCGCTGGAGGAGCCGGGGCGGACCGCGGCGCTGGTGACGCCGGACCGGGCGCTGGCCAAGCGGGTTGCGGCACATTGCTCGCGCTGGGGCATTGCGATCGACGATTCCGCCGGTGCGGCGCTGTCGATCCTGCCGCCGGGGACGCTGTTGCTCGCGCTGGCCGAGGCGGCGGCGCAGGGGTTCGCGCCGATGGCGTTGCTGGCGCTGCTCAAGCATCCGCTAGTGCGCGCGGGCGACGAGCGGATCGGGTGGCTGGAACAGGTGCGTGTCCTCGATCTGGCGTTGCGCGGGCCGCGACCGCCTGCCGGGCTGGCCGGGGTGGCGGCGCATCTGGTCGATCCCGAGGGCTACGATGCGCGGACGCGAGCGCGGGCGATCGGGCCATGGGCGGAGATTGCGGCGCTGCTGGAGCCGATCGAGGCGGCGTTTGCGGCGGAGACGGTGCCGCCCGCGACATTGCTGGCGCAATTGCGCGAAGCTGCCGAGCGGCTGTGCGGGGAGCGCATCTGGGCGGGCGTCGATGGGCGCGCGGCGGCGGCGTTGCTCGACGATCTGGAGCGGGAAGCGGTGCATGGTCCGGCGCTGATCGCCGCGGCAAGCCTGCCCGCATTGCTGCGGACTTTGATGGATGAGGTGGCGGTCCGGCCGCCCCAGGGCGGGCATCCGCGCCTGGCCATATTGGGCGTGATCGAGGCGCGGTTGCATGCCGCCGACCTGCTGGTGCTGGGCGGGTTGAACGAAGGCGTGTGGCCGGGGCTGCCCGCGCCGGATCCGTGGCTGGCGCCGCGCATTCGCAGCGAGCTTGGCTTGCCGGGGCTGGAGCGGCGGATTGGCCTTGCGGCGCATGATCTGGCGCAGGGGCTGGGTGCGCGCGAGGTGTTGTTGACGCGGGCGAAGCGCGACGCGGGGGCGCCGACCATTGCGTCGCGCTTCTGGTTGCGGCTGGAAGCGCTGTCGGGCGGGCTGGAGCGCGCGACCGAGCTGGAGGCATGGGCGCGCGCGATCGATGTGCCCGGGGTGCATGAGCCGGTGACTCGGCCCGAGCCGTGCCCGCCGGTGGCGATCCGGCCGCGATCAATTCCGGTTACAGACGTCGACCGGCTGAAGGCCGACCCCTATGCCTTTTACGCCAAGCGCATGTTGCGGCTGCGCCCGCTCGATCCCGTCGATGCCGATCCGAGCGCGGCGTGGCGCGGGACGGCGGTGCATGACGCGCTGGAGCAATGGGCGCGCCACGATGGCTGTGATCCCGATGCGCTGGAGCCACGCGTGCTGGAGATGCTGCGCGCGGCGCACCCGATGATGCGGGCGCTGTGGCAACCGCGCCTGATCGAGGCGGTGCGCTGGATCGTGCGTGAGACGGCGGCGCATCCGGCGCGGCGCATCCTGGCGGTGGAGCAGGAGGGCGGGATCGACATTGCCGGGGTGCGGCTGACCGGCAAGTTCGACCGGATCGACGCGATGGGCGACGGGACGATCGGCATTGTCGATTACAAGACCGGCCAGCCGCCGAGTACGAAGGCGGTGCGCGCGGGATATAGTTTGCAGCTGGGCCTGCTGGGTCTGATCGCGGAGCGCGGCGGGTTTGCAGGGATTTCGGGGCGGGCGAGCTGTTTCGAATATTGGTCGCTGGCGCGCAAGAATGGCGAGTTCGGCTACGTCGCGACACCGGTCGATCCGGCGGAGAAATATGGGCGGATGAAGCCGGAGGAATTCGTGCCGACGGCGCTCGACAACTTTACGAAGACTGTAGGCGAGTTCTTGACGGGGCGTGCGCCGTTTACGGCTAAGCTTAAGCCCGAATATGCACCCTATTCCGACTATGACCAGTTGATGCGCCGGGACGAATGGTATGGCCGTGAGCGGCGCTAACATCTCCGCACTCCCGCCGCTCGCCGGGAGTCAGGGCGCGGCGTCGCAGCCCGAGGCGAGCGTGTGGCTTTCGGCCAGCGCGGGGACGGGGAAGACGCAGGTGCTGGCGGCGCGGGTGTTTCGCCTGTTGCTGCGCGGGGTCGATCCCGGCGCGATATTGTGCCTGACCTTTACCAAGGCCGGCGCGGCGGAGATGGCGGCGCGGGTCAGCGGGCGGCTCGCCTGGTGGGTGCGGGCGAAGCGGACCGAGCTGTTTGCCGATCTCGAGGCGCTGGGCGAGCCGGCCGATGATGCGCAGATTGCGCTGGCGCGGACGCTGTTTGCCAAAGTGCTGGATGCGCCGGGCGGGGGCCTGCGCATCCAGACGATCCACAGCTTTTGCCAGACCTTGCTGTCGGCGTTCCCGGTCGAGGCGGGGCTGACGCCGGGGTTCCGGCCGCTGGAGGCGCGCGAGGAAGCGGCGCTGGCGCGCGAGGCGCTGGCGGAGATGCTGTTGACCGCCGAGCGCGAGGGGCGCGGGTGGGTGATCGACGCGGTCGGGGCGCTGAGCCTGCGGCTGGGCGAGGGCAAGGCCGAGGCGTTTCTGAGTGCTTGTGCCCGTGCGCCCGAGGCGATGGCGGCGCTGCCGAGCGGGATCCAGCCATGGTTGCGGCGCGCTTTCGGGCTGCCGTCGGGCGATGTTGCCGAGGCAGCGGCGGAGTGGTGCAGCGACGACGCGTTCGACGTGGACGGGCTGGCGCGGATTGCCGATGCCAATGACGCCTGGGGGACCGCGACGGGGACGCGCGACGCCGGGGTGGCGCGGGCGTGGCTGGCGGCGGACCCGGTGGCGCGTGTCGCGGCGCTGAGTGAACTGCGCAAACTCGCGCTGACCGGCAAGGATGAGCCGCGCAAGGTTTCGGCCAAGCTGGCGGCGATCGACCCGGGCTATGAAGAGCTGCTGATCGCGCTGGGTGAGGCGTGTGTTGCCGTTCAGGGGATGGTGGCGCGGGCGGGCTATGTCGATTGCCTGGCGCAGGGCCTGGCGGCCGGGCGTGACTATGCCGCGACCTATACCGCGGCGAAGCGGCGCGCGGGGGCGGTCGATTTCGACGATCTGATCGGCAAGGCGGTGGCGCTGCTCGAACAGCCGGGGATGGGCGACTGGATCCGGTACAAGCTGGATCAGGCGACCAGCCATGTCCTGATCGACGAGGCGCAGGACACCAATGTCGCGCAGTGGCGGATTGTGCGTGCGCTGGCCGACGAGTTCTTTGCCGGCGAGGGTGCGCATGGTGAGGAGGTGCGCACGATCTTTGCGGTGGGCGATTACAAGCAGGCGATCTTTGGCTTTCAGGGGACCGACCCGGTCAATTTCCGCGCGGCCCAGACGCATTTCGATACGCGCGCGGCGGGGGCGCTGGATACGCTGTCGCTGGTGCACAGCTTCCGCTCGACCGCGCCGGTGCTGGAGTTTGTCGATGCCGCGATTGGGGCGCTGCCGCCGCCGGGGATGGGGGAGTTTGCCGAGCCCGAGCCGCATGCCAGCCGGGTCGAGGGGCCGGGGACGGTGACGCTGTGGCCGCCGGTGGTGACGGGCGGCGACCCGGAGGATGAGGAAGGCTGGATCGATGATGCGACGCGCGAGCTGGCCAACCGGATCGCGCGGCAGATCCGGGCGTGGATCGGCACGCTGGTGCTGGAGAGCAAGGGGCGGGTGCTGCGGCCCGAGGATGTGATGATCCTGGTGCGGCGGCGCGGTGAGCTGGCGGGCCTCATCGTCGCGCGGCTTTATGCCGAAGGAGTGCCGGTGGCGGGGGTCGACCGGCTGCGGCTGAATGCGCCGCTGGCGGTGCAGGATCTGCTGGCGGCGGTGCGGTTTGCGTTGCAGCCCGACGATGACCTGTCGCTGGCGGCGCTGCTGGTGTCGCCGCTGATCGGGTGGACGCAGGATGAGCTGATGGTCGCGGCGATGCGCGAGCGGGGGAGCCTGTGGCGGCATTTGCGCGCGACGCAGACGGCGGAGCGGCTGGAGGCGTTGTTTGGGTTGCTCGCGCGCGCCGACTTCATGACGCCGCACCGGTTTCTGGAGGCGATCCTGACCGGGCCGATGGACGGGCGGCGCAAGCTGCTCCACCGGCTGGGGGCGGAGGCGCTCGATCCGATCGAGGAGTTGCTAACGGCGGCCCTGGGGTTCGAGGGGGTGGCGACGCCGACGCTGCAACGCTTCCTCGACTGGTTCGACCGGGGCGATGTCGAGATCGTGCGCGATGCGGCGCAACCGCAGGCGGCGGTGCGGGTGATGACCGCGCATGGGGCGAAGGGCTTGCAGGCGCCACTGGTGATCCTGGCCGATGCGACTGCCGATCCGGTGGCGGGCAATCGCGGGGATTTTGTCGCGTGGCAGCCGGATGATTTCCCGGAGAAGATTCCCGTGTTCCGCCCGGGCAAGGCCGAGCGCGGCGGGCCGGTCGATGCGGCGGTGAGCGCAGCCGAGGCGCGCGAGTTGGAGGAGCATTGGCGGTTGTTCTACGTCGCGGCGACGCGGGCGGAGGAGCGGTTGGTGATCGCGGGGTCGCTGGGGCCGAAGGCGAAGGGCGAGCCGCCGGAGTTGAGCTGGTACACGGCGGCGGCGGCAGGGCTGGACGCGCTGGGCGTGGACGCGGGCGAGGGGGAGCGGAGCTTTACCGGGCTGGCGCCGACGCGGGCGGTGCCGCGCAAGGCGGTGGTTGCGGATGTCGGCGAGGCGGCGGGGGCGGTGCCGGACTGGGCGCGGCGTGCGGCTCCGGTCGAGGCGCGGCCGCCGCGGCCGCTCGCGCCGTCTTCGCTGGGCGAGGATCTGGTGGCCGATCCGCCGCCGGCTGCGGCGTTGCGCGCGGCGGCGGAGCGCGGGCGGTTGATCCATGCGTTGCTCGAGCGGCTGCCGGTGGTTGCGGCGGAGCGGCGCGCTGAGGTTGCGGAACGCTGGCTGGCGGGCGCTGGCGGCATTGAGGATGCGGGTGAGCGGGTGGAGCTGGCGCGCGCGGCGCTGGGGGTGCTGGCCGATCCGCGCTTTGCCGAGCTGTTCGGGCCGGAGGCGCTGGCCGAAGCGCCGGTCGCGGCGGTTGTGGGCGGCGGGCATGTCGTGTCGGGGACTGCCGACCGGCTGCTGGTGACCGACGATCGTGTGCTGGTGGTGGACTTCAAGACCGGGCGGCGCGCGCCGGGCTCGCTTGGCGATGTGCCGGCGTATCATATGCGGCAGATGGCGGCCTATGTCGCAGCGCTTGAGGTGATCTTTCCGGGGCGGGAGGTGGTTGCTGGGCTGCTCTACACGGCGGGGCCGGTGCTGTTCGAACTGCCGGCCGATCTGGTCGCGGCGCACAAGCCGGGCTTCGCAGGCAGCGAACAAAGCTTGGCATTGGATGCTTGAGACGCGCGGGTCGCCACCCTAGGTTGGCGGCAACAGACAGGAGATTTGAGACATGGCCAAGGCCGTTACCGACGAGAGCTTTGCAACCGACGTGCTGCAGTCCGACAAGCCCGTGCTGGTCGATTTCTGGGCGGAATGGTGCGGCCCGTGCAAGATCATCGGCCCGAGCCTGGAAGAGCTGGCCGAGGAGCTGGCCGACAAGGTCACGATCACCAAGCTGAATATCGAGGAAAATCCCGATACGCCGGGTAGCCTTGGCATTCGCGGCATCCCGACGCTGTTCGTCTATAAGGACGGGCAGAAGGTCGCGCAGCAGGTCGGCATTCAGGACATCAACACCAAGTCCAAGCTGAAGGCGTGGATCGAGAGCGTGGTGTGAGATTGCGGGGGCCGGGATCCCGGCCCCCGTTTGTTACCTAATCGCGCCAATAGTCATGCCGCTCCGCGCCGTCGAAAGCGGCCCGAATGCATGCAGCAGCGCTTGAAATCTGATTCCCGAACCGCAGGGGCAGGGATCATTCCGACCGAGTTTTTCGATCAGTTCGACGTCACCATGGACGAAGCGCAGACCGCGCTTCACATGCGTTTCGGAGGGATAACCCCGCCGCCGCTTTGAGCTACGCTCGAAAGCAGGGAAGGTCGGCGAAGGTGTCGATGCGTGCCATGATGGCCTCCTGTCGCTGACGCGCGATGAGCCGCGCGGGAGGGGCGATAGCAGTCCAGCCTCAGCTGCGATAGTCCGCGTTGATCGAGATGTAGCCGTGGGTCAGGTCGCAGGTCCACACCGTGGCGCGGCCTTCGCCGAGGCCCAGATCGACGCTGATTTCGATGTCCTGGCCCTTGAGATGCGTGGCGACGGGGGTTTCGTCATAGCCCTCGACCGCGAGGCCGCCTGACGCGACCTGCACGCCGCCGAAGGTGATCGCGAGCTTGTCGCGGTCGGCGGGTTCGCCGGCCTTGCCGACGGCCATGACGATGCGGCCCCAATTGGCGTCCTCACCCGCGATGGCCGTCTTTGCCAGCGGGGAATTGGCGATGCTGAGCGCGATGCGGTGGGCGCTGGCGTCGCTTTCGGCGCCTTCGACATCGATGCGGATGAATTTGGACGCGCCCTCGCCGTCGCGGACGACGAGATGGGCGAGCTGGAGGCACAGGTCGGCGAGCGCGGCGCGGAAAGCGTCGGCGCCGTCGCTGTCGTCATCGGTGAGCGGCGCATTGCTCGCCGCGCCGGTGGCGAAGGCGAGGACGGTGTCGCTGGTCGAGGTGTCGCTGTCGACGGTGATGCAAGAGAAGCTCTTGCGGTTGGCGTCGGAAAGGGCGCGCTGAAGAAAGGCCGGATCGACGGCGGCGTCGGTGAAGATGTAGCCGAGCATCGTCGCCATGTCGGGGGCGATCATGCCGCTGCCCTTGATGATGCCGACGAGGTTGACCGCGCGACCATCGACTATCGCGGAGGTCGACGCACCCTTGGCGAAGGTGTCGGTGGTGCCGATCGTGTTTGCGGCATCCTCCCAGCCGCACGGTGCTGCGGCGAAGGCTGCGTCGAGACCGGCTTCGGCCTTGTCGATCGGAAGCGGGACGCCGATCACGCCGGTGGAGGAGACGAATACGTCCGAAGGCTGACAGTTCAGATGCCCCGCCACCCGCGCGGCGATGGCCTCGACGGCAGCGCGACCGCGATTGCCGGTGAAGGCGTTGCTGTTGCCGGCATTGACCACCAGCGCGCGGGCGCGGCCGAGCGGGAGCGCGTCGCGGCACCATTCGACTTCGGGCGAGGGACATTTGCTGGTGGTGGTGACCCCGGCGACGCTGGTCCCTTCGTCCAGGGTGACGAAGGTGAGGTCGCAGCGGTCCCACTGCTTGTAGTGCGCGCGGGCAACGCGGAGCGTGACGCCGGCGATGGGCGGGAGCGCAGGGAAGGCGGCGGGGGCAAGGGGGGAGCGGGTCATGGGCGGGTCCTAAGGTGATTTGCTCCCCTGCGGAAGCAGGGGAACAGGGACGCAAGCGCGTTCCGGTGCGGCCCTGGACCCCTGCTTTCGCAGGAGAACAGAACCGGGTGCGTCACATCAAGTTTCGATCGCGCTGGCGGCGCTGAGCACGGCGCGGACGCTGGCGGTGGCGACGTCTTCGTCGATGCCGACGCCCCACACGGTCTGGTCGTCGGTGGTGCGGCATTCGACATAGGCTGCGGCCTGCGCGGTCGAGCCATGGCCGATTGCGTGTTCGGCATAGTCGGCGATGTCGAGATCGACGCCAAAGCCCTCGCGGATCGCCGCGACGACGCCGGAGATCAGGCCGTTGCCGCGGCCGCTGACCGATCGCGTCACGCCGTCCACTTCGATCGACCCGGCGAAAATGCGTTCGCCATTGGCGGCGCGGGTTTCGTCATAGGCGCCGAGCGTGAAGCGCTGCGGCTCGGTCAGCCGATAGGCGCTCTGGAAGGTTGCCCAGATATCCTGCGCGTTGAGTTCGCGGCTGGTTTCGTCGGCCATGCGCTGGACGTGGCGGCTGAAATCGGCCTGGAGGCGCTTGGGCAGCTTGAGCCCCTTGTCCTGTTCCAGCACCCAGGCGACGCCACCCTTGCCCGACTGCGAATTTACGCGGATGACCGCTTCATAACTGCGGCCGAGATCGGCGGGGTCGATCGGGAGATAGGGGACTTCCCACAGATCGTCGTTGCGCGCTTCCTGCGCGGCAAAGCCTTTCTTGATCGCGTCCTGATGGCTGCCCGAAAAGGCCGTGAACACCAGGTCGCCGGCGTACGGCGTGCGCGGATGGACCGGGATGTTGGTGCAATATTCGACCGTCTTCACCACCTCGTCGATGTCGTCGAAGGCGAGGCCGGGATCGACCCCTTGCGTGTACATGTTCATCGCCACCGTCACGAGGTCGCAATTGCCGGTGCGCTCGCCATTGCCGAGCAGGCAGCCCTCGACCCGGTCGGCGCCCGCCATCAGCCCCAATTCCGCCGCCGCGACGCCGGTGCCGCGATCGTTATGCGTGTGCAGCGAGATGACGACGCTGTCGCGATCGGGGATGTGCCGACAGAAATATTCGATCTGGTCGGCATAGATGTTGGGCGTCGCCGCCTCCACCGTTGCGGGCAGGTTGAGGATTAGCGGGTGTTCGGGCGTGGGGCGCAGGACTTCCATCACCGCCGCGCAGACCTCGATCGAGAAATCGAGTTCGGCGGTGGAGAAGGTTTCGGGCGAGTATTCGAACTGCCATTCGGTATCCGGCTGGGCCGCCGCACCGTCGCGCAGCATGCGGGCGGCGTCGGTTGCGATCGCCTTGACCTCGCTGCGCTCCATGCCGAACACGATGCGCCGCCATGCCGGGCTCACCGCATTATAGACATGGACGATCGCCTGCTTCGCGCCGCGCAGGCTATCGAAGCTGGTTTCGATCAGGTCGCGGCGGGCCTGGGTGAGGACCTGGACCGTCACGTCGTCGGGGATGCGACCATCGCGGACCAGGCCGTAGATGAAGTCGAATTCGGTCGCACCCGCACTCGGGAAACCGACTTCGATTTCCTTGATCCCCACGCGACAGATAAGGTCGAAGAAGCGGGACTTCTTCTCCGCGTCCATCGGATCGATCAGTGCCTGGTTCCCGTCGCGCAGGTCGGTCGATAGCCAGCGTGGTGCCTTGGCGATCGTACGGCTAGGCCATTGGCGGTCGGGCAGATCGACCTGGGGAAAGGGGCGGTATTTGACGCTGGGGTCGCGCAACATGGGTTTTCTCGCTTCGGGTATATGGCGGTCGGGGAGGGGTCGGCTCTGCCCTTAGGCCGTGTGCGCCGGGCATGCCCGCGCGAATCCACGCCCTAAGGGCGGATAAGTCGAAGCAGGAAAAGGCTGCGGAGCAGTAACATTATGCGGGTCGCTTATCGTCAACACGCAACAAATGTCCAGTGCGCTTTCATCCAAACGCCGCCGCGTTCGACAGAATGATTCTATAAACCTTTGAACACTATGAGGGAATGGGGGGATCGAGAAGGACGGAAATGCTCCAGATCATGTATATCAGCAGCAGCACCGCGAGCTGCGCCCCCGTCGATGTCGCGAAGATCCTGACCGTTTCGCGCCATAACAATGCGCGCGATGCGATCACCGGGCTGCTCTATGCTGAC
The DNA here is from genome assembly GCF_046000505.1 of Sphingomonas plantiphila. Taxonomy (NCBI): domain Bacteria; kingdom Pseudomonadati; phylum Pseudomonadota; class Alphaproteobacteria; order Sphingomonadales; family Sphingomonadaceae; genus Sphingomonas; species Sphingomonas plantiphila. Next base: position 362,014 of record NZ_JBELQC010000003.1, read on the forward strand.
GGTCGGCGGTTCCTGCAGGTACTCGAAGGGCCAACGGATGCGGTGGAGCGCGCCTTTGTCCGGATTGCCGCGGATTCCCGCCATCGCGCTGTGGTGGTGCTGTCGCGTCGCGCGATCGAAGCCCGGGAGTTCGGTGAGTGGGCGATGTCGCACCGCACACCCGGCATCGATGGCGACGCGCTTATCGAACAAATTTCGGAACGGCTGGAGACCGCGTCGCCGAATATCCGCGCCACCTTCGAAGGGTTCGCGAAAATCCGGCGCGCGGCCTGAAGCCGGTTTATTTCTGGAATGCGGCCGCGATGGTCAGTTCGACCTCGTCACTGACCAGCGGCACGGCATAGCCGAGACCGAAGTCGCTGCGCTTGATCGTGGCTTCGGCTTCGAACCCGACATTCTCCTTGCCGCCCATCTGCGCGGGCGCCTTGCCGGCGCCGTAGAAATCGACGTCGAGGGTTACCGGTTTGGTGATGCCGTTGAGCGTCAAATTACCCATCACCTTGGCTTCGTCACCGTCGGAGTCGATGACGACGCTGGTCGAGACGAAACGCGCGTCGGCGGGGGTGGAGCCGAAGAAGTCGGGCTTGCCGCCATCCTTGCCGTCGCGCAGCAGGTGCGCGGTGAAGCCGGGGACGGCGGTCGTCATCTTGGACACCGGGATGGTCACGTCGACCTTGGACGCGCCGGGGTTCTTGGGATCGAGCACGAGCGTGCCGGTCACCTGGCCGAACAGGCCCCAGAGCGGCGAGAAGCCAAAATGGTTGACCTCCCACTTCACCAGCGTGTGATTGGCATCGGCGGTGTAGGTGCCGCCGCTGATCGCGGAGGTGCTTTTCGAGCCGGGCATCTGCTGCGCCACGATGGGCGTGGCGATGGCGGTCGCGGCGAGCAGCGTGGCGAGGACGAGGCGCATGGGTTCGGTCTCCGGAATGCGTTACGGGGGCGCCACGATAATGCGCGACGCCCCCGACTTGTTCAAATGGCGATGTGCGAACGCAGTGTTTCCGTATGCGCGCTCAAAGTTGCGGCAGGATCAGATATTTCTCGCCCGTCGCACGACGATTGTAGGCGGCGATCGTGTCCGGCTGGACCGCGTCTTCCAGGCTGATGCGGTTGCTGTAGCTGCTGGCGAAGGTCGTGCGGATTTCAGCCGCGACCTTGGCGCGCATCCGCATCGCTTCCTCCATCCCGGCTTCCGTCAGGTACGGCGTAAGCAGCCAGCCGCCGACGCCCCATTTCATCCCGAAGCCGCGGCTGATCTCGGTCGGCGCGGTGCTGAGCCCGCCATAAATATAGACCTGCTTCATCGTCGATGAACCATAGGGGCCGTTGGCCGGATTGGTGCGGACCGCGGCGGCCTCCATTGCGGTGAGGATCTGACCCGCCAGCTTGCCGCCGCCGATCGCGTCGAAGGCGAGAAACGCCTGCGTTTCGGCGATGGCGTCGGTCAGATGCGCCATGAAGTCCGGCGCGCTGCTGTCGACGACATGGGTGGCGCCGAGATCGCGGAGCAGCAGCGCTTGGGCCTGGCTGCGCACGATGTTGACCAGCGGCACGCCTTCCGACAGCGTCAGCTTGACCAGCATCTGGCCGAGGTTCGACGCGGCGGCGGTGTGGACGAGGCCCCGATAGCCCTCGCGCCGCATCGTCCCGACCATGCCGAGCGCGGTCATCGGGTTGACGAAGGACGAAGCGGCTTCCTCTGGCGTGATGCCATCGGGCAGGACCAGGCAATCGCGTGCGCGCAGCAGGCGATACTGGGTGTAGAAGCCGCCGCCCGCCGCTGCGACGGTCTTGCCGATCAGCGCCTGTGCGGCGGGATCGTCCCCGGCGGCAACCACGGTACCGGCGCCCTCATTGCCGATCGGCAGTGGCTTGCCCGCGCGCACCGCGACATGACGACGCAGCCCCTCGGGAATCTCCGCGCGTGCGCCATAGCCGAGCGCGGTAAACGCGTTCGAATCGGCGACACTCAACATCACCGCGAGGTCGGACGGGTTGATCGGCGTAGCTTCGACCCGGATCAGAACCTCGTCGCCATTCGGAGCGGGCACGGGGACATCGCGCAGTGCGAGCTCGAGACCGCCATCCTCGGTTACGGTCGAGAACATCTGCTTCCCCTGGGCGGGGATCGGGTTGGTCATGGCATCCTCCTGCTTGTCGTTGCCGCATGCCATACCGTGAATTCGAAACGGCAATCAATGGCATCGATCGAGCGGCGGTGCGATGATTGGGCGCTCGCATTGGCGCGCACTTTACGTTAAGGTGAGGTCATGACCCGTGCAGCCACTCCGTTCGACGTGCCGATCCCCGTAGATCCTGCAGACATCGATTTCATGGGGCACGTCAACAACGCCAGCTATCTCAAATGGGTGCAGGAAGCGGTGCTGAGCCACTGGCAGAAGCTGGCGCCGGCCGAAGAGGTCGCGAACCATCTGTGGGTCGCGCTCAAGCACGAGATCACCTATCGCAAGCCGGCGTTCCTGAACGACGAGGTCGTCGCGACGGTGCTGCTGGAAAAGGTGCAGGGCGTTCGGGCATTCTACGAAACGATCATCCGGCGCGGCGACGAGGTGCTGGCCGAGGTGAAATCGAGCTGGTGCTGCATCGATGCCGAAACGCTGCGCCCGGCACGGATCGCCGAGCATATCGTGGAGCATTTCTTCGGGAAGCGCGAGGGCTGAACCTCAATCGCGCGTGATACCGACCTGCGCGGCTTCCTCGCGCATCTCGGCAAGCGCCTTCAGCACCTTGGGCCGGGCCGATGCGGCCTTCATCCACCGCGGAAGCCGCGCCATCATCGTCAGTGCGCGTCTGGCCGGTCGCTCCCGCAGATCGGCACCCAGCCATGTTTCCAGCGCGTCGAGATGATCGAGGTTATAGACCCATAGCGTGTAGTTGCCGATCGAACGGCGGAGATAGGGACCGCGACGGAACGGGAGGCCCGAACGGCTCCATCCCAACGTCGAGCGCCCGGCATAACCGGGATAGGCTCCACGATAGCCGCAGGTCGGACATTTGACTTGGGCCATCGGTGGCGCGTCGGCGCCGTTCGGTCGGAGCGCCCGCCCGTGGTCGGGGATCGGCCCCTTGCACTTGGCGCAGACGGGCGAGCCTTTGGCGAGCGTGAGCATCTGGCCTTTGCGGACGCGCTGCTCCTTCGCACCATAGGCATAGCTGCATTTGATGCAGGTGACACGAGAACCCGTATCGCGCGCTGGCCCTCCGCAGCGGGGGCAGTCGACCCAGTTCACCCCGCCCCAGTCGTTCAGATACTGGAACAGACGCTTTCCCGGATCACGGGCGCGATGGGGTCGGGGCGGGACGTCGGCCACAGCGGACGCGCTCAAAGCCAGCGCGGGACGCTGTGCAGATAGTTGATGTACGGCACGCCGAACTTTTCGGCCATGTAGCGCTCCTCGCGCACGATGACGCCGTAGTGGATCGTCAGGACCAGCGGGAGCAGCAGCCACAGCACCACCGGCGCATTCGCCGCAACAGCAAGGCCGAGATAGACGAGCAACATGCCGAGATACATCGGGTTGCGGCTGAACCGGTAGATGCCCTGTGCGACGAAGGCTGTGGCGGGCTGCCAGGGCGGAGCGGGGGTTCCGGCGGCGCGAAACCGCCCCAGCGCGGCGACGATGCTGCCGATTCCCGTCAGCAGGAACAACGCCACCACCGTCCAGCGTAGCGTGTTCGGCATGTCGAGGCCCTGCGTCCGCACCACCAGGAACTCGAGCGCGAGGCCCGCGAGCAGGAAGCCGAGGAAGATCAATGGAGGCGGGGCAATGACGCCGGGCACGTCGCGGGTGGGTTCAGTCATGGATCGCCTCTTAATCCGCGGAGTCGAACTTGTCGCGCTTGCGCTTGCCGAACAGCAACCGGCGTTCGAGATGTAGGCGCGCGGCGGCGTAATAGGCTTCAAGATACGCGCGATCCTCCGCGCGATTGCCGCCCCCGTCATGGCGCCCGATCTTGCGTCGGATGACGCCCGCGATGGTGGTGATCGTATCCGGATCGTCGCGGTGAAGCGCATCGGCGAGCCGCTGGATTTCGAACTGGCCATAGGCGGCGAGCTCGTCGGGCGTGAAGGCGTAGCGATCGAGCTGCTCAGGCGCGGTGTCGGCCAGCAGGTCCGGCGCGATAACGGGGCGCTCGTTCTCGACGACCCAGGTTCCGGCGAGCAGGTCGCCCGCGCGCAGGCGATCGCGGTTGAACAGCGGCATGAGCATGAAGATCGCGGTCCAGCCGAAGCCGAACAGCGTCAGCCAGCGGTTGCTGAACCCCTCGAACCGCGCGCTGATCAGGAACATCAGGGGCAGGAACACCTCCACCTCGCGCATCAGATTGCGCGCGAGGATCGCGCCGCCGGTGAGCCGCCCGCCATCGCGCGCCACGACGCGCAGCTTGAGGATTCGCTTGCCAAGCGTCGCGGCGCGCGTGCCGCTTTCGAACAGGGTGAAATAGAAGTTGCGCAGCAGGAAGAAGCCGAGCAGCCAGATCATCGCGCCGGCGCTGTTGGTAAGCGAGCTGGTGAGCAGCCAGATGGCAAGGAAGGTGAGCGCGATCAGCGTGGCGAGCATGATCGCGGCGTCGATGGTGAAGGCGCCTGCACGCGCCGCCGCGCTGCCCAACCGCAGGCGCAGCACCGCGCCCTCGGGCGTCACCAGTTCGCGCTCTCGCCGGGATGGCCGATCAACCATTGCGACGCCGTCCGATGAGGGTGAAATAGCACACCCACAGCGCAAACATCGACGCCGCGATCGCGAAGCGGGCGGTGTCGTCGGTGATGAGCTGCCGCGCAAATCCTTCGAGCAGTCCAGCAGCGAGCAGCATGATGACGACCCCGATCATCACCAACGCCCCGCGTCGACCGGCTTCCCCCGCTGCGGTGAGGCGGCTGCGCGCGCCGGGAAAGGCGACCGCGCGTCCGATATGCAGCCCGGCGGCCCCGGCGAGGACGATCGCGAAGAGCTCGGTCGAACCGTGGATCAGCAGCCACCCGGTGAAGCCGAAGCCCAGCCCCTTGGGAATGAACGCGGCATAGAAGGCACCGAGCAGGATGCCGTTGCTGGCGATAAGCAGGAAGGTGGGGATGCCGAACGCGAAGCCGAGCGCGAAAGCCATGATCGAAATCTGGCTGTTATGGGTGAACAGCATCGTCGCGAAGACTTCGAGCCCGCCGCGTTCGGGCGCGCCGTAGATCGACTGGCGCAGCGTTTCGGCGCTGGCGTTCATGTCGCGGCCGTTGGCGAGTTCGGACGGGACGATCGCCCCGAACCAGGCGGGATCGGACAGGACGAGCAGATAGCCGGCAAGCCCGCTGCCGAGGAACAGGGCGGCGATCAGCAGCGTCTCGCCCCAGATCCCGCGTATTGCCGCCGGCCAGCCCTGTGCGAAGAAGCTGCCGATCTGCCGCCAGAAGGAGTCGCGGCAGCCATAGAGGATGAAATAGGCGCGGGTCGACAGGCTCTCGAGATAGGTGATCATTGATCCGTCGAGCGACGTGTCGCGCGCGATCGAGAGCGCCGAGAGCGTCGAGCGATAGAGGCGCGGGAGTTCGACCAGATCCTCATTGGTCAGGCGGCGGGCCGACTTCTTCTCGACCAGGTCGAGCAGCGTTTCGAGCCGTTTCCAATCGCTCTCGCGCTCGCTGCGGAACTGGCTGACGCCGAAGGCGGGGGTGGAGGCGGTCATGGGCGTTCGCGGTCCCGGACATAGCGTTCGGCAAGGGCGAGCGCGAGATCGTCGGGGTTCGCCTCGAGCGCGTCGATGCCGAGTCGCTTGAGGCGTTCGATGACGATCCGCCGCTCGCGCAACAGGGCGTGGGCGACATTGGCGCGGACGATGTCGTCGGCGCTTTGCGGGCGCGATTCGACCACGCGGTCCAGCTCGACATCGTGGAACAGGACGAACAGCAGGCGATGGCGCTTGTGCATCCGCGCGGCGGCGGCGAGCATCAGTTCGGCGCTGGTCGGATCGGTGAATTCGGTGAACAGGATAACGAGGCTGCGCCGTTGCAGCCGCTGGTCGAGGCTGACGAGCGAGAGGGTATAATTGCTCTCCTGGCTGCCGTAATCGAGCTCGGCGGCGGTGCGGTGAAGCGTGGCAAAGCCGCGCGCGCCGTTGACGCTGCCGGAATCCGCGACGGGACGCCCGGCAAAGCCGAACAGGCGGACGTTGTCGCCGGACTTGAGCGCGACGAACGCGGCGAGCAGGGCGGCGGAGACGGCGCGGTCGATGCGCGGCAGGCCGTCGACCGGATCGCTCATCGCGCGTCCGCAATCGACCGCGAAGACGATGCTGTTGTCACGCTCGGTCCGGTATTCGCGGGCGAGCAGCGAGAGGTGGCGCGCGGAGGATTTCCAGTCGATCGCGCGGCGTTCCATGCCGGGCTGGAAGTCGGTGAGCGACTGGAATTCGGTGCCGTCGCCGCTTTCGGGGCGGATGCGCGCGCCGAACTGGCGGCTGCGCAGGAATTGCCGCATCCCCTGTTCGCGCACGGGGCGCAGATCGGGCAGGACGCGGATTTCGCCATCCTGCGCAACGCTGCGCTGGCGCCAGGCGAGGCCGAGCGGCCCGGCGACGCGCGCCCACAGGCGAACGACCCGCGCCGTACCGCGTCGGGCGGCGGTAAAGGCGAGCGACGTGTCGGCGGGGTCGAGCGGCGGGGTGACATCGGCCGCATAGGCAAGGCCGGGCGTCGCGCCGGTCAGCGTCACGCGGTCGCCGACCTCGGCGGTGGCGGGCACTGCCAGCGCTAGGTCGGAGCGGACGATCCGTCGGGCGAGCAGCCCGTCGAGCAGGACGAGGATCGCGATCCCCAGCGCCCAGGCCACGCCAAGCAGCCAGCCTTCGGGCCGCAGCCCGCCGAGCAGCAGCGCCAGCGGCGCCGCCGCCAGCGCGAGCGCGACCGCACGCTGGGTCGGGACGATCAACGCGGCGCCTCGACCCGATCGATGATCTGCGTGACGATATCGTCGGCGCGGCGACCGTCGATCTCGGCCGCGGGGGAGAGCATGACGCGGTGGCGCAGCAGAGGTTGAGCGAGCAGCTTGACGTCATCGGGGATGACATAGTCGCGCCCCTCCAGCGCGGCAGCAGCGCGAGAGGCTGCGGCGAGCGCGGAGGCGGCGCGGGGAGACGCGCCATGCGACAGATCGGGATGGTCACGCGTGGCGCGGATCAGGTCGACGATATAGGCGACGATCTCGTCCGCCAGCCGCACCTCCAGCACGGTGTCGCTTGCCGCCTTGAGCGCGTCGGGGCTCGCGACCTGCTCGACGCCGCTGTCCTCGGGCCGGGGAGAGCCTGTGCGGCTACCATATTGCGCGACGATGGCGCGTTCGGCCACGGCATCGGGATATTCGATCGCGAGCTTGAACAGGAAGCGGTCGAGCTGCGCCTCGGGCAGCGGATAGACGCCCTGCTGCTCGATCGGGTTCTGCGTCGCGACGACGGTGAAGCGGTCCGAGAGTTTCTCGGTCGAGCCGTCGATCGTCACCGCGCGCTCCTGCATCGCCTCGAGCAGCGCAGCCTGAGTCTTCGGCGGAGTGCGGTTGATTTCGTCTGCCAGCAGCAATTCGGTAAAGACCGGCCCGCGCCGAAGTTCGAAGCTGGAACTCTGGAAGTTGAACAGGCTGGCGCCGACGATGTCGCCGGGCATCAGGTCTGGCGTGAACTGGATGCGGCCGAAATCGAGTCCCAAGGTGCGAGCGAAGCTCTGCGCGAGCAGGGTCTTGGCGGTGCCGGGTGCGCCTTCGAGCAGGACATGGCCGCCCGAGAGAAGCGCGATGGTGAGCAGCCGGGTCGCGGCGCCCTGACCGACGACGGCCTTCGCCACCTGCGCATCGATCGCCGCACCGAGGTTGCGGACGTCGTCGAGTGTCATGCCTTAACTTCCTTTCGCCAATCGTCGAGTTTCTGTGCCGCGTGGAGCAGTTCCGCCTCGCTGGTCGCGGTGCGGACGCGCGTCGCCCATTCGGCATAGGGTGTGGTAGTTTTCAGCGCGTCGAGATGCGCGTCGAGCGCGTCGCCCTTCAGCGTGCTGGGTAGCGCGAGCCGTCGTCCCGCCCAGTCGCGAACGGCATCGGCATAGGCCGCGCCGCCCTCGTGCGTCCGCTTTGCACGCCGGGCGAGGCTGACGATATTCTCGATCAGCGCGGCCTTGCCCAGCGGGATGCCGCTCGGTTCGCGCCGGACCGGGCCAAAGCGCGACAGCGTCGCCAGCCCTGCGAGCAGCGCTGCGATTGCGAGCGCCAATGTCACCCCGGCGAAGGGCGGTTCGAACATCAGGCGCAACAGGTTACGGTCCCCGGCGCCGAACGGGAGCATGGTGTCGAAGATCACCGTACCCGGCGCGTTCGGATCAAGGCCGGCGACCAGGGCAATCGCCGCCCGTGCGTTGGCGCGATGGACCAGGCCGCGATTGTTGAGCAGGTCGGGGTCGGCAAGGATGAAGGTGTTCGTCCCCGGGACTTCGCCGAGCACGGTCGCGCCGCCGGGCGACTTGATCAGCGGGTAGATTTTCGGTCCTGACACTGTCTGGAGCGAATCCGTCGGCCGGAAATCGGGGATGGGCAGGCTGGTCACGACGATTGGCTTGCCCGGCTTTTCCCGGGCGACCTTGGCGAGGGTGAGTGCGCCCAGCATATCCTCGATCTGCGGGATCGGCAGATCGGAGATGCGTTGCTCGCGCGTTGGCCTGCGGGCCTGGGGGATTGCGACCCATTTAGGGAGAATGATGAGCACGGGCGCGGTCTCGCTCGACGCTGCCTCGAGCGCCTCGGCCAGTTCCGCGCGCGTCGTGCCGCCATGCGGGGTGAGGATGAGGAGGCCGTTTTCGGGACGCCCCCTCGGATCGCCGGACAGCGAGACCGTTCCCCCGGACATGTCGATCAGGCGGGTCAGGCCATAGAAGCCGGTGGCGAAGCGCGACGTGGGGCTGGGGATGTTGCTGCGCTGACGGTCGACCCGGTCGCCATAGGCATTGACCAGCAGGAAGCCGAGCGCGAGCATCACTCCGGCGCCGATCAGGATCAGCACCGTGCGGGTACGAAACGGGTTAGCGGTGCTCTCGCTCATCGGGCGCTCACCGTGCCAGCGCGAAGTCGGCATAATCGGCGCGCGCGCGTTCCCAGTCAGCGCGCGCGAGCGGTCGTCCGGCGAACAGGCTGCGTTCTACGTCAGCGACGATGCGACCGAAAACCGCGCGGGCGACCGTCGGCAGCCGGTCGATCCGGGAAATGTCGCGGCTGGTCAGCGACGGGCGTAGCGGGTCGCCGCGCCAGGTCTCGATATCCTCGATGCTGCGGTGGAGCAGCAGGCGCACCGCGGCGTCATAGTTCCCTTCGCCGGCGAGCCGGTCGGCCTCCACGAGCAGGGCGCGGGCTGTGGCTGCTTCGGGCGCCCAGTCGGGCGCGGCGACGGTCACGTCGCGCTTCCGGGCTAGCCGCGCGGCGAGCCAGGCACGGGCGGGCGGGAACAGCGCGAAGACGAGCGCGACGACGACGAGCGCGAGCGCGACCCACATCAGGATACGCCAGCCGCCGCCGACCCATTCGATCGAGCTGGAGAGCCATTCGAACAATTCGGTCAGCCATTTGGGGGGCGGGTTGCGCTTGAGTTCGAACCAGGGAAGATCGAACTGGATCGTCGGATCGGCTCGTATCGCCTTGTGCGCGGAATCGACCTGGGCGGGATCGCCAAAGGCGGTCGCGCCGTCGCGCGCGGCGACACTCGCGCCCTTTGCCGTCATTCCCGCATTCCCCCGCGATCACTTCATCCCCTTGGAGCAAATCGGCAAATTGCACGCAACGCTTTTCATCCCTAACGTCGGCGCAAAGCTGCGGCGGCCCCACCACGCAGCGCTTTTCAGGGAGACGCATGAATTGATCCGGATCTTTATCGGGGCTGCGGCGGCGGCGAGCCTGGCGGCGTGCACGGCAAATGCGGGGAGCGGCCCGAAGAGCGCTTCGTCCGATGCCCCCGCCCGTAAGGGGCCGGGCAAGGGCAAGGGCTATGATCACAACCCCTATCCCTCGACCTACAAGCCCTATCCGGGTGTCCCTACGCTGTTGACCAACGTCACGATCCTGGACGGGGAAGGCGGCCGGATCGAACGCGGCGCGGTGCTGTTTCGCGACGGCAAGATCGTCGAGCTCGGGCAGAGCATCGCCGCGCCGGAGGGCGCGACGGTCATCGACGGTGCGGGCAAATATGTCACGCCGGGCGTGATCGACGTGCATAGCCACCTCGGCGATTATCCCACCCCAAGCGTCCAGGCGCATTCGGACGGCAACGAAGCGACCGGGCCGGTCACTGCCGAAGTGTGGGCGGAGCACAGCGTCTGGCCGCAGGATCCGGGGTTCAGCCGTGCGCTGGCCAATGGCGGCGTGACCACGCTGCAGATCCTGCCCGGCTCGGCCAATCTGTTCGGCGGGCGCAGCGTGACGCTGAAGAACGTCTATGCGCGCACGATGCAGGGGATGAAGTTCCCCGGTGCGCCCTATGGCCTCAAGATGGCATGCGGCGAAAACCCCAAGCGCGTCTATGGCAGCAAGGGGAGGATGCCCTCGACCCGGATGGGCAACATCGCGGTCGACCGCCAGACCTGGGCACGCGCGCAGGACTATAAGAAGCGCTGGGACCGCTATGAGGAAAATGGCGGCGAGGCGCCGTCGCGTGACATGGCGATGGACACGCTGCGCGGCGTTCTGGATGGCGAGATCATCATCCACAACCACTGCTATCGCGCCGACGAGATGGCCGTGGTCCTCGATATGGCCAAGGAGTTCGGGTACAAGGTGGGGACGTTCCACCACGCGGTCGAGGCCTACAAGATCGCCGACCTGCTCAAGGAGCGCGGCACCTGCGCCGCGGTGTGGGCGGACTGGTGGGGCTTCAAGATGGAGTCGTACGACGCGATCGAGGAAAATCTGGCGATCCTGGAGCGCGAAGGCGCGTGCGGAATGATCCATTCGGACGACGCCAACGGCATCCAGCGGCTCAACCAGGAGATCGCGAAGGTGCGTGCTGCGGCGAAGCGGGCAGGATTCGTGATCCCGGAGGAAATCGCCTGGAAATGGGCGGCGATCACGCCCGCGAAGGCGCTGGGGATCGATGCCGTCACCGGCAGCCTGAAGCCCGGCAAGATGGCCGACGTGGTGCTGTGGAACGGCAACCCGTTCAGCGTCTACACCCGTCCCGAGAAGGTGTGGATCGACGGCGCCTTGCTGTACGACATGAACAACCCCAAATTACGACCAGTGTCCGATTTCGAGCTGGGCCAGCCCGGATCGGGAGATGTGAAATGAAGAAACTCCTGATGGCAGCAGCGGCGTTCGGCGCCGCACTTCCCGCCGCCGCCCAGACCGTGGCGGTGACCAATGCCAAGCTGGTGATCGGCGACGGATCGGCGCCGGTCGCGGGCGGCACCGTCGTTGTCCGTGACGGACGCGTGGTGGCCGCGGGCCAGGGCGTGGCGGTTCCGGCAGGCGTGCCGGTGATCGATGCGGAGGGCCGCTGGGTGACGCCGGGCATCTTCGCGGGATTTACCAAAATGGGTATCGTCGAGGTCGATGGTGTCAGCGAGACCGACGACAGCGCCGCGAGCGGTTCGCCGTTCAACGCCGCGATCGACGTCGCGCCGGCGGTCAATCCAAAGACCAGTGCGATCGTGCTCAATCGGGCGGAGGGCGTGACCCGGGCGGTCGTCGCCCCGGAAGCGCGCGGATCGATCTTTGCCGGGCAGGGCGCGATCATCGACCTGGGCGCCGACATGGATGCCGTGACCAAGCCGCGCGCGTTCCAGTTTATGGTCTATGGCGAGGAAGGTGCGCGCCGCGCCGGGGGCAGCCGGCCCGCGGCGATCGCGATGCTGCGCAACATCCTGTTCGAGGTGCGCGACTATTCCCGTGCGCCCGGCGGGTTCGCCGATCGCGGTAAGGACGCGCTGCTGACCCGTGCCGATGCGCAGGCGCTGGTGCCGGTGGTGACCGGGCAGGTTCCGTTGCTCGTTCACGTTGAACGCGCGTCGGACATTCTGGTGATCCTCGACCTCAAGCGCGAAGTGCCTGCGCTCAAGCTGGTGCTGGTCGGCGCCAATGAGGGCTGGATGGTGGCGCGGCAGATCGCTGCGGCGAAGGTGCCGGTGCTGGCGAGCGCACTCGCCGACCTTCCGGCATCGTTCGAACAGCTCGCCGCCACCCAGTCCAATATCGGACGGATGCAGGCGGCCGGCGTAACCGTCGGCATCGGCATGATCAACGACGACGAGGCGCGCCAGGCGCGGCTGGTTAAGCAATATGCCGGCAACCTCGTCGCGCTGACCAAGGTGCCGGGCGCGTCGGGGCTCGACTGGGGACAGGCGTTCGCGACGATCAGCTCCAAGCCGGCCGAAGCGATGGGCATGGGAGCTGAGTTCGGGTCGCTGCGGCCCGGGCGGCGCGGTGATATCGTGCTGTGGGACGGCGACCCGCTGGAGATCGGCACGGCGGCGGTACGCGTCTTCATCGATGGCGTCGAACAGCCGGTCGAAACGCGACAGGACCTGCTGCGCAAGCGCTATTTCGACCCCAAGGAAGGCGCCTTGCCCAAGGCGTACGAGCGCTGAGCAAGCGGTTCGCCCTGGGCTGCGCAAGCGGCTGTACGCCACGCCGCGCAGGCCGCCCGCGCGATCCGGCCAAATATGCCGCGATCATCGAAGCGGCGCGCCACGCCTTTTTCACGCGGGGGTTTCAGGCCGCGACGATCGAGGACATCGCGCAAGCGGCGGAGGTGTCGAAGGTCACCGTCTATAGCCGCTTCGGCGACAAGGAGACGCTGTTCGAGGAAGTGATGCGCGATCAGAGCGCACGCATGGCGATGGTGTTCGACCAGGCGGTTTCCGAAGATCGCAGCCTGGAGGAGCAGCTCAATGCCTATGGCCTGGGTCTGCTAAACTTCATGTTCAGCGAGGATCATGTCGCAATCGACCGGGTGCTGATGCACGAGATCGCACAGGTGCCGGAACTGGCGCGCCGTTTCTACGAGGCAGGGCCGGCTCTGTGCTTCGGGCGGCTCGCCGAAGTCCTGTCCGATGCGGCGGCGCGCGGACAGGTCGAGGTCGACGATCCCTATCTCGCTGCGCAGGATCTGTGCGGCCTGTGGAAGGGCGTGTCGGATATGGGGCTCAAGCTCGGGCTGGAGCCGCTGCCGGATGCGGAGACGATCCGCAAGCGGGTGGAGCGGGCGACGCGGCTGTTTCTCAGAATGATTGGATCGAAGGCGTGACGATCCGCGTTATGGCGTTGATGGAGGTGCGTAGATGCGACAGATGATTCTGGTGCTGGCGACTGCCGGCCTGTTGGCCGGGTGCGGTGGCGGACAGGCGACCAACAACGTCACGGCCAATGAAGCCGTAGAGAATGTCGTCGAGGACACGACCAATTATCAGGCCGAAGTCCTCGCGCTCAACCCGCGTGCGCGCGAAGGCGTGTTCATGCGCGCCGTGCGCGATGCGGGCCTTAGCTGCCAGTCGGTGACGGCGAGCGAGCGGGTCGACGATCGCAACGGCGATCCGACGTGGCGCGCGACGTGCGACAATCGCGACCCGCATCTGATTTCGATTACCAAGGACGGCACCGCGAACATCGTCAGCCGGACCGACGCCCAGTAAAAAAACGGGGAGGCGAGCGCTTGGCTCGCCTCCCCGTAAGTGGGGGTTTCAAGGTTAGAGGCCGACCACGCCGCCGTCATTCTTGGTGATGACGATGACTGCGGAGCGCGGGCGCGTTCCGGCGGGGGCGGTGCCGGTCGCCTGCGTCGTCGGCCAGTTGCTCTCCGGTGCCGCGGCGGTGCCGTTCTCACCCGGATGCTGGATACCGACGAACAGCGCGCGACCGTCCGGGGTCGTATCGACGCCGGTGATTTCGCAGCCGACCGGGCCGACCAGGAAACGCTTGAGCGTAGCGTCGGTCGCCGGCGTGCCGCGACGGGTGGTCTGCGTAGCGGTGGCGCCGCCCGATCCGACATTGGTGATCGTTACCGTGCCGCCATCGCCCACCGTGCCGGGCAGCGCGGCCAGCATCTGGTTGTTGGTGCGATCGGTAAAGGCGCCATCATCGGTCTGGATCCACAGCAGCGGTTTGACCTGACCGGCCGCGTTGGTCGGGCGCGAGAACCACAGGCCGTCCGGGCTGGAGAAGTCGTTCGATGCGGTCAGGCCCGAGATGTTCACGTCGCTGTTCGCATCCGCCGAGTCCGCGCCGAACAGATAGATGTCCCAGACAAAGCCGGTCGCGGCCGGGTCGCCGCCATTCTCGCGCAGGCGCAGGATATGGCCATTGGGGTTGCCGAACTGGTTCGACGCGCCCTTGGGGTCGTTGTAGTGGCGCGGATTGGCAGCATCCGTGCCGTTCAGCGGACGCGTCGAGGCGTTGTTGTTGGTGAGCGTCAGGTAGATGTCGCCAGTGACCGGGTTGGTCGCGGTCCATTCGGGGCGATCCATCCGGGTCGCCCCGACCGCGTCGCCAGCGAGGCGCGGGTGGACGAGGATATCCGCCTGATCGGCGAAGACATATTCCGCGTCCGCGCCCTGCGCCGGGCGGTTGGGGACCGATCCGAACACCAGCGGGACCCATACGCCGGTGCCGTCGGCGTTGAACTTGGCGACGTGGAGCGTACCCGCGTCGAGATATTTGTCGCCGATCGCGAGCCGGTCTGCGGCCTGCGCATCTGCCGGGTTCCACGCGGCGTTCGAAACGAACTTGTAGAAATATTCGCCTCGCGAATCGTCGCCGAGATAGACCGCGACCTTCTTGCCCGAGGTGAGATTGCCGAGCCACGCGCCTTCATGGCCGAGGCGCCCGAGCGCGGTGCGCTTCCGCGGTGCCTTGCTCTTGTCATACGGGTCGATCTCGACCACCCAGCCGAACTGGTTGGGCTCGTTGCGCCAGTCGGTGGTGGCGGTGCCGCCCGCGGTTGCGCGCGCGTCCCAGCGGCGGAAGCGGGTGTCGGTCGGGTCCGACGCCGACACGGTCGACCAGCCATAGCTGCCGGTGCTGCTGGTGACGCCGTAGCGGCGCAGGCCGGTCACTTCGCGCGGGGTGCGCAGCGCGTCGTCGCCGTTGCGGCGGAAATAGCCCGCCCAATTTTCTTCGCAGGTCAGGTTGGTGCCCCAGCCGCTATGGCCGTTGGCGCAATTGTTGATCGTGCCGCGCGCTGCGGTCGCGTCGGTCGAGAATGGGGTGCGGAGCATCGTGGCGCCGCGCACCGGGCCGTTGAGGATCATGGGCGTGTTGGGGGTGATGCGGCGGTTGAAGGTCGAGTTCTGGACATAGGTCCAGGCACGGTTCGCCCCCTCGACCACTTCGGTGACCGATACGCCATGCGCCTCGATCTCCTTGATCGCCTCCGCCTCTGGGCGGATGCCGCCGGGGCTGGTGGGACCATTGGGGTGAAGATACTGGACGTTCAGATTCTCGTGGTTCTGGACGATCAGACCGCGCGTCGAGCTCGTGTCTTCCCGCGCACCCGCAGCCGAAAGGCCGTACCAGCCGAGCGCGTCGCCGTGATCGCCGATGCGGCTGGCGAAATCGGTGTCGGTGCCGTCATTCTTGTACGACGGGGCGCCCGATGTGATCGGATCGCCGAGGCGGGTGAGCACGGTGACGCTGTAGCCCGCCGGGACGGTCACGACGTCGTTCAGATTCTTGGCGATCGAGGCGAAGCCGAGCGTGGCGGGCGAAATCACGACGCTGGTGGTGCCGACCGAGGCCTGGCCGGCATTGTCGGTTGCGCGATATTCGAAGGTGAGCGTGGTGGCGCTGGAGACGGCCGGGGCGATGAACGAAGCCGTCGCCGTGCCCGCGCCCGTCAGGGTGACCGTCGGCCCGGCGGTTTGCGTCCAGGACGAGGTGATCGTCCCCGCGTCGGTCGCATTGCCGGTGAGCGTGACGACGCGGCCCGAACTGGTCGCGTCGGAGGAGCCGACCGAAACGATGACGGGGAAGAAATCGCCATCGGCATTCGCGCTGTCGCAGCCTGCGAGAACCGCGCCGCCGAATACGGCAGCCGACGCGGCCGCCGCGCCCGAGCGCAGCGCCGAGCGGCGCGAATAGCGCCGTTCGATCATCGCGTTGAGGCTGGGGTTGACAGAGTTGTTCGTGTCGACATCGCCATCGGTATAGGCAAAGCCGTGCGCGGTCAGTTCGGTCATGTCGCTGTCCCCTTGTCCCGAGTCCCTGGTGAACACGGTTGCAAGCGGCGTCTGGCGGCTGGTGTTTACAGGTTGATGCAAGCTGCGCGACGGAGCCGTTGCGACTGGGCGGCAAATTTATGACAGCTGGGCAGGGCAGGGTGGCTTCGCTAAACGCTCCGGCCATGACGGCCCCCCGGCAAAGCCTGTTCGACTCGATCGCCCGGCGCACCGGAGCCGTGACGTGGCGGCGACCGTCGCTTCCCGCCATCGACGTTCGCTTTGCGTTTGCTCTGACGGCGCTGATCGCGCTCGGGCCACTGCTGACCATCGCCGGAGCCGGATGGTTGCGCGCCGACGCGCAGCGCGATGCGGAGGCGTTGCGCGCCCAAGGACAGGCGCGCTTCGATGCCGAGGGCGCTCAGCGAAGCGCAGCGCTGCAGTTTCGCGACGCGGTGCGCCGACCGACAGTCGCAGTGACGTTGGACCGGATCGCGCGGGTGGTGCCCGACGATGCGCGGCTCGCGGCGGTGGCGCGCGAGGCGGATGGAACGCTGCGCATCGAGATCGCCACCAGCGATCCCGACCCGTTGCGCACGGCGCTGCGTCGCGACCCGCTGTTCGCGGCGATGCGCGAGACCGGGCAACGGCGGACGGCGGATGGTCGCGTAGTCGTCGTGATGCGGACGCAGCGATGAGAATCGGGACCATCGCTGCCGGGCTTGCGGGCGGGGCGCTGTGCTGGCTGCTGCTCGTGCAGCCGATGGTCGCGGCGGTCGGCGACCTTTCGGTCGCGCGCCAAGCCCGCACAGACCTCACGGCACGGCTGGCAGCGCCGGTGGATGCCCCGCCGCCGATCGCAGCGCCAGGTGCGGCGTTGCAGGCCGGGACGCGCATCGCGGCGACGCGGGCGATGGCGGACCAGGTGCGGCGCGCGGCAGCAGGAGCGGGCGTGTTGGTCGAGGCGCTGGGCGCGACGCAGACCGGGCCGGGGTTAGCTGGCGTGCGTGCGCGCCTGTCCGGGCCGGACAAGGCGGTGATTGCCCTGGTCGACCAGATCGAGCGGGATACGCCGCTGATGCGCTTTCGCGACTGGCGTGCGACCGCGATTGCCGATGGCGGGGTGCGGATCGAGGGCGAGATGGTGGCGGCGTGGCAATAGAGCGGGCACAGGCGCGCGTCCTGATCGGCGTGGCGATCCTGGCACTCGCTGTGCCGGTTGCGGCGCTCTATCCCTATCCGTCGGCACCGCGCACGGACCAGCGCGCCGAAATCGGGACGGTGGCGCCTCCACCGCAGCCCGCAATCGGCCCCGTCTATACGCGCCCGCTGTTCGTGCCCGCCGAGGCAGATGCGCCGCCCCCCGACGCGCCTGCGCTGACCGGGGTTGCCGGGCGGCTCAATCGCGATGCGGTGGCGCTGGTGCGACTGGCGGACGGGAGCGCGCGGACGCTCAGGATCGGCGAGAGCGTCGATGGCTGGCGGCTGGAGAGCCTGGCGATCGACGCGGCGTTCTTCACGCGGGGACGCGAGCGGGTGCGCGTGGCGATGCAGGACGAGCAGCCGCCTGCCGACTGACGCTCCGGCCTATTGCTCGCAAGACTTGGCCGCTTCGGCCCGCGTTGTGCGTCCGGTGGTGATCCAGCTTTCGGGGATCACGCTCAGATTTTGCTGGGTGACCAGATATGAGCCCGGACGCTGGCGATAGATCACCAGCGTGCCGCAATAGGCGGCGATCTTGGGATAGCTTCCGGTGACCTTGACGAACGCATAGCGACCGGGATGCGACGCCCCGTCCGGATTGTTGGCCCAGCCAAGGGTCTGGAGCGTCCAGCTGCCTTTCCCGCCCGAATGCTGTTTCAGCATATTGGGGACGCTCAACCACTCGTCCTTCTCGATCTCCAGGATCGGCTCCATCATCGGCATTCCGGCGAGATAGTCGCTGCGGTCGAGCAGGGCCATGTAGCGCTGGGCAAAGGCGGTGAGGTCGGCCTGATCCTGCGCGCTCGGCTTCCAATCTGCGGGCGCGCGTTCATAGGGATCGGTGGCAGGATCGTAGCAGGTGAAGCTCTGGCGATACTGCGTCAGCGCTGCCCGACCCTGCGCATCGGTGCTGTTGAAATATTTGTACCGACCCATGCGTGCCGAGAGACGCCCGCAGCGCTGTTTCGCGAGCGCACTGATCCGATCACTGATCGAAGTGAGCTGTGTCACCGGAAACGTCTCAACGACCGCAGCATAGCCCTTGCCAGGGACGGGTTCGATCTTGATCGCGGGTAGAGTCGGCGGGGCAGGAGGCGATGGCGGGGCGGGGGGTGCGACAACCGCCTGCGCGCCCGTCGTCCCGCCACAGGCGCGAACCAGCCGGTCGATCGCCGCCTTGAGCGTGGCGGCCGCGCTGCCGGCATAAAGAAACCGGCCATTGGCGGGCAACCCGGGGCCCGCCACGACGACATATTGGTCGCCATTGGAAAGTCGGGTGGACTGGACCTTGCTCCACGCGAACTCCGTGGCATCGGTCCGTGCCGGATGGGATGTCGCGCCGATCTGATGCGAGGGGTAGCTTACCTCGAGGCGGGTGTAGCACCCCGATCCCGAGACCGAATAGGTCGCCGTCTTCCCGGGGACCGACGCGCCGGAGGCCGCATACATCGGCGCACGCACGCGCTCGAGGAGCGCCTTAATCTCACCCTGCGCGCTCGATGCGTTGTTCTGCGCCGAAGTTGCGGCGGGAAGGGCGGACGCAATCAATCCGGCAAGCAGCAAACGCATTCAGCAACCCCCCACGAAATGCCGACCGGGCACCGCCATTTCAGCCCGATCCTACCGCAGATTTCTTCCGAGGAAATCAGACATCGAGCAAGTGGGCCGTGCGATCAGTAGATTCCGTCGATCTCCAGCGTCAGGCGCGGCTGGAGCGGCTTCAGCAGTAGGTTGCTGGGCGAGTTGAGGTCGAGTTCCTCGGCACGGAGCCGCGCATATTTGGCCTTTGCGATTGCCGCTGCATCCTCGCCGTTGCGCAGGATCGTGGGCTTGAGGAAGATGAATAGCGTGCGCTTCTGGCGGCTTTCGCGACGGCTCTTGAACAGTTCGCCAAGGATCGGGATGTCGCCCAGGATCGGCACCTGGCTCTTCACCTGGCCATAGTCGTCGGATGTCAGGCCGCCGAGCACGATCGTCTGGCCGTTATCGGCGAGCACTGTGGTGGTGATCGCGCGGCGGTTGGTAATCAGGTCGGTCGCCTGAGACAGCTGCGTCGCGGCGATCGACGATGCTTCCTGCACCACCTCCAGCCGGATCGTGTCGCCGGCATTGATGCGCGGCAGCACCTTGAGCGTGATGCCGACATCCTTGCGCTCGATCGACGTATAGGGTCGCACATCGCTCGAATCGGTCAGGATCGATCCAGTGACGAACGGCACCTCCTGCGCGACGATGAATTCGCCGACCTTGTTGTCGAGCGTGGTGATCTGCGGCGTCGAGAGCAGGTTGGATTTGGACGAGGTGCCGAGTGCCTGGACTAGGATCGAGAAGTCGTTGCCGATCGCGAGATTGGCGGTCAGCCCCGGTCCGAGCGCGGCGGCGATCGGGACGTCCAGCGTGTCGAGGATTTGGCTGAGCGACGCCTGACCGATCCCGCCAAAGGAGGTGGCGGCACCTTCGATCTGGCTGAGCGCCGCACCGCTCGTGCCGAGCTGGACCGCCAGCGCCTCGGCCTCGTCGCCAGTGATTTCGGCGATGGCGGCTTCGATCAGCACCTGCGGGCGCCGCACGTCGAGATCGATGATCAGCTGTTCGATCGCTGCGATCGCGCTTGGCGTGCCGCGCACCACGACCGCGTTGATGTCGGGCGAGGGCTGGACGGTGAGTTCGGGGGTCGAAAAGCCCTGCGGCGTTTCGGTCTGTTGCTGCCCGAGTTGCGCCTGGCTGGCGGCGGCCGCCGCCGCTGCAGCAGTCTCGGCCGGGCTGGTGCCGCCCGATGCGATCAGGCCGCCGAGCACCCCAGTCGGACTGCGCGGGTTGCTGCGCGACGCCGACAGGCTGCGCGCGACAGGATTGGTGGTGCCGGGCTCCTGACCGAGAATGCCTCTGAGAACTTCTGTCACCGATTCGGCATCGGCATAGTTGAGGCGGAAGACGCGCGTCATCGGCGTCGCGCCGCCGGGGGCGTCGAGCGAGGCGGCCATGCGGCGCGCATCGGCGACGGCGCTGGGCGATCCGCGCACGATGATGGTGTTGCTGCGCGCATCCGCCGCGACGCGCGCGCCGCCCGACGCGGCATCGCCCAGCACGGTCTGGAGCGCTTGCGCCACTTCGGGCGCGCTGCCGTTGCGCAGCGTGATGGTGGCGAAGGTCAGGCCGCTGCCGGTGCCGTCGAGCGAGCGCAGGATCGCCTCCACCCGGCGAACATTGTCCGCATAGTCGGTGACGACGACGGCGTTGGGCTGCGCCAGCGGTTCGACGCTGCCGAAGCTCGCGACGAGCGGGCGGACGACGCGCGCGGCCTCGGCGCTGGGCACATTGGCGAGGCGGATCATGCGCGTCACCAGTTCCTGCCCCGACGCCGAGCGCGACGAGACGCCGCCGTCGCGCACGGCGTTGCCCGCCGGGACGATGCGCCAGGCGCGGCCCGAGCGCACCGCCGCGAAGCCGTTTGCGCGCAGCACCGACTGGAACAGCTCCCACACGCCGTTCGGCGAGAGCGGGCTTGCCGAGGTGACGGTGACGCTGCCCTTGACTGCAGGGTCGAGGATCAGCGTGCGGCCGGTGAGGCGCGAGATCTGGTCCGCAACGTCGGCAATCTCCACCCCGCGCATGTTGACGACGATGTCGGCGGCTTCGGCCTGCTGTGCGAGTACTGGCTGCGCAGTCATGCTGGCGAGCGCGAGGACGAGTGCGGTCTTGCGGATCATGTACGGCACGGTGGGATACCTAGCGGGTCGGGATGGTCAGCGTCACGGGCTTTCCATCGCGGGTGATCTGGACTTGAACGGAACTGCGGCCCTGGGCGGCGGCAAAGGCGGAAGCGGCGCTGGACTGACCGGTCAGCGGCGTGCCGTTGATCGAGGTGATGACGTCGCCGGCCTGAAGGCCGGGCGGGGCGTTCGCGCCGACCTGCATCCCGCCGCCCGGGGCCGGGGTCATGCTGGAGAGCGCTGCCGCGGCCGCGGCGGGCGGGGGGGCAGGGGCGCCGACCGCGGCCGGAGCGGGCTGGGCCGGGGCCGCAGCGCTCGCCTGCTGCTCAGCGGTCAGCGTCGGATCGGGGAAGGCGAGATATTCGATGTTGCCACCGACGCGCAGGATCACGCGGTCGCGCAATATGCCCTCGATCGTTCCGCCGCCCGGCGCCTCACCGATCCGGAACGGCTTGGCCGCTTCCCCGCCGACCTCGATATAGGCGACGGAAAGTGCGGCGGGGACGGCGGCGAACACGCCCTTGAGCTTGAGCGGGAGCCCGGTCGGCTGGGTCGCATCGGCAATCGCGCCCTTGCCGAACGGGGCGAAGGCGAGCGCGGGGGTCAGGTCTGCGCCCATCGTCACCGGGCGCGCGCCGGAAGGTACGGTGACGGCGCCCGTGCTGGCATGCCCGGCGATGCGCCAGGTCAGGCCCGCCAGCGCGACCGCGACCGAGACGACCACCGCCGCGGCGAAGATATCGAGCGCGGTGCGCGCCTGGCGCGGGGGGAGGACCGGGAGTCGGATCATGCTCCGCCGCCCTCCACGAAGCCGTCGAGCGATGCAAGCGGCGAACGCTCGCCCACCGGGATCACGTCGATCCGCACCTTGTCGATCGCCGCATCCTCCGTCCGCGTGCGAGCGACCGCGACCTGCCATTGCTGGCCGAGCAGGTCGACCTGCTTCTGCGCCGCCGCCGGATCGCCGATCTGGAGTTCCGCGAGACGATTCTCGGCGACCCACATCGCTACGGCGCGACGTTCGAGGCCGCGGGTCGAATCGACATGGCTCTCGACCGCGCGGATCAGGCCGACGCTGGCGATGGCGAGCACCGCGAGCGCGACCAGCGCCTCGATCAGCGAGAAGCCGTCTTCGTTCATGACGGTTGCGCTGCCGCCTGCGCGCGCTCGGCGATGGCGGTCATGCCGTCGTAGCGGACGATCCAGACCTGCTCGCCATTGCTGATCGTCGCATTGAGCGGCTTGCCCGACCCGTCGACGCCCATCATCACCGGGGGCGTGACGTCGAGCTGCACCGCGATCCCGCCCGGCAGCCGGTGGAAGGCAAGCCCATCGGACAGCGGCGCCATCGTGCCGTCGCGGGCGACGGCGGCAAAGCCATAACCATCCTTCTCGATCGTGAAGGCGATGATGCGATCGCCGATCATCGCGTCGTCCGCCGCCGCCTGCAGGCGCAGGGCAAGGCGGCGCGCCTCGGTCTCGACCGAGGGCGCGCGGGTTGCAGAACCGATGCCGAGCGCGACGCCACCGGCGACGACGCCGATAATGACGAGCACGATCAGCATCTCGATCAGGGTCATGCCCTGCTCGTCACTGGTCGTGCGTCCCCCCGGCACGGGCGCTACCGATCCCGCGAATCGAGATCGGCGTCGATGCCCTCGCCGCCGGGCTTGCCGTCGCGGCCGAGCGATTTCAGCGTGAAGCTGGAGCCGGTGGATTCATAGACATACGGGTTGCCCCACGCATCGGCCGGATCGCTGCGGACATAGCCGCCGTCCGGCCATGATGTCGGCAGCGGCGGCGTGGTCGGCTTTTCGACAAGTGCCTTCAGCCCCTGGGTCGTGGTCGGATACTGGCCATTGTCGAGGCGATAGGTGGTCAGCGCGCTCGACAGGGTAACGAGATCGGTCTTGGTCGTGGTCACCCGTGCCTGGTCGGGGCGGCCGACGACATTCATCGTCACCAACCCCGCGACGATGGCGATGATGACGAGCACGACGATCATTTCGAGCAGGGTGAGCCCGGCCTCGCCCTTTGGCACCGGGGGATGCTTGCTCTTCGCAGCATCGACTGTCACGGTGTCATGGAATTGTTTTAATATTATGCGCATCGCGGCCCCATGCGGGTTCATCGTGAAAGCCATGTTACAGCCGGGACTCCTCAAAGCATGACGGGCCAACCCATTTCGGAGTTCGCGGACGTGCCGTCCGGCGGCGTGTGGACGCTGGCGGGCGGGCGACCGATCATAGCCGAGCCCGACGGCCCTGCAACCATGCTGGTGCCGGGCGAATCGGTGCTGCTGCTCGCGGTCGATCTGCCGGTGGCGTCGCGCGCCAAGCGGATCGAGGCGCTGCCGTTCGCGATCGAGGACCGTATCGCCGACCCGATCGAATCGGTCCACCTCGCGATCGGTGCGGAGATCGCGCCCCGCAAATATCTGGTCGCAGTGGTCCGGCATGCGCAGATGGTCGAATGGGTCGAGGCGGCGGAAGTTGCGGGCCTGGGACATGCCGCGTTGGTCCCCGATCCGCTGGCGTTGCCGATGCCGGGGCCGGCTGAGTGGTGCGCCGAGGCGGGCGATGGCCGGGTGGTGGTGCGCAGCGGCGACGGAACCGGCTTTGCCGCCCCGACCGCGCTGGTCGGTCCGGCCTGGGAAGCGGCGGGACGTCCGCGCATCTGGAATCTGGGCGCGGCGCCGATCGGCGAATTGCCGCAGCAACCCTATAGCGGCGGGGGCGGTGGGCTGGCCGAGCGGCTGATGCAGCCCGCGCTCGACCTGCGGCAGGGCATTTATGCCCGGCGCGCGGTCGTCGGTAGCAGCTGGCTCAAGCGGTTCGCGTGGATCGCGGCGGCGGGGATCGCCGCACATACGGTGATCGCGGCGGCCGATGCCGTGATGCTGCGCGTCATCGCCGAGCGCCGCGCCGAGGATGTTCGGACCGCAGTGGCGCAGGCCGCCCCGGGTACGCCGCTCAACGGCGACCTCGAACGCACGGTCGTCGAGATGCTGCCCGCGCCGGGTGCTCCCCCGGGCGGGTTCGTGCCTGCGGTGACGCAGCTGTCGCGAGCATTGGCGCCGCTGTCGAGCGCGGTGACGGCGCGGGCGATGCGGTTCGAGGGGAGCGCGCTGGTGCTCGAGGTGGAGCCGGGCGCGCCCGATCTGGCGGCGCGCATCCGCGGCGCGCTGCAGGCTGCGGGTGTATCCGGGCAGGTGGCGGCCGGAGCCGATGGCGCGATCCGCGTGAGCATCGCGGCATGATCCGGATCATCCGCCTGTCCGCTCTCGACAGCCTGTCGCTGCGCACCTCGCTATGGTGGGCCGGGCTGACCACCCGCGAACGCTGGCTCGTCGGCATTCTGGGCGGGCTGCTCGCGGTGCTGGTGCTGGTGTTCGGGATCGTGAAGCCGCTTCAGGCGGCGCGTGCCGATGCCATCGCCGATATCCGCGCCCGCGAAACGCTGGCGGCGCGGGTGCGTGCGGCCGGCGTGCTTGCCGCGCCGGGCAGCCAGCCGCAACAGCGCGCGGGGGCGCCGATCGACGCCGCGGGAGATGCCGCGCGCGAGGCGGGGCTGGTCGCGACGATCGCGCCGGGCGGGGCAGGGGTCACTGCGCAGGTCGCCGAGGCGCCCTATGAGGCTGTGATCGGCTGGATCGGCAATGTCGAGCGGACCACCGTGCTGCGCGCGCGCCGGGTCGAGATGACCAGGGGCGGCGCGCCGGGCCGCGTCGTTGCCAGCGTGGAGTTTAGCCAGTGAATGCGGTAACGCTGGATGCGCCGAGCCTGCCTTATGGCTATGCGCGCAACCATGGCGTGGTGCTGCGCGCCGGGGCGGGGGGTCTGGAATGCGTCCATCGCCCCGACGCCGCGCTCGACGCGCTGCTCGAGGTGCAGCGGATTGCGCCGGGCGTGCGGTTCGTGCCGGTGGCGGAGGCCGAGTTCGACCAGGCGCTTGCCGCCAGCTATTCAGGCAGCGCGGGCGCGGCGGCGGAGTTCGACCTGGGCGGGATGGACCTGGCAGCACTGGCGGACAGCGCCGCGGCGGTCGACGATCTGCTCGACTCGCGCGACGATTCGCCGGTCATCCGCCTGATCAACGCGCTGCTGCTGGAGGCCGTGAAGGAAGGTGCGTCGGACGTGCATGTCGAGACGCAGGAAAAGCGCGTCGTCGTCCGCTTCCGCATCGACGGTGTGCTGCGCGATAAATTGGAGCCACGCCGCGAGCTGGCGCCGCTGCTGGTCAGCCGCATCAAGGTGATGGCGAAGCTCGACATTGCCGAGAAGCGCGTGCCGCAGGACGGGCGCGTGACGCTGCGCATCGGCGGGCACGATGTCGACGCGCGCGTCTCCACCATCCCGACCCAGCATGGCGAGCGGGTGGTGATGCGTTTGCTCGAAAAGGGTTCGCTCAGTCTCGACATGGAGGCGCTGGGGATGAGCGCGCGGGATCGCACTGTGTTTGCGCGTCTGCTCGAACGGCCGCACGGGATGCTCCTGGTCACCGGTCCGACCGGATCGGGCAAGACGACCAGCCTTTATGCCGCGCTCCAGCGGCTCAACGACCGCAAGCGCAACATCATGACGGTGGAAGACCCGATCGAATATGAGCTGGCGGGCGTCGCGCAGACGCAGGTCAATGCGCGTACCGGCATGACCTTCGCCCGCGGGCTGCGCGCGATCCTGCGCCAGGATCCCGACGTGATCATGGTCGGCGAGATTCGCGATCAGGAGACGGCGGAAGTCGCGGTGCGATCGGCGATGACCGGGCATTTCGTGCTGTCGACGCTGCACACCAACAGCGCGGTGGGATCGGTGACGCGGCTGATCGACATGGGGGTCGAGCGCTATCTGCTCGCGCCGATGCTGGTCGGCGTCGCGGCGCAGCGGCTCGTGCGGCGGCTCTGCCCGACATGCCGGCGACAGGATGTGGCGGGGGAGGGCGATGTGCTACTGCTGGGCGGAGGAATCCGCGCCGGTGAGACGCTGTGGCGCGCGGAAGGCTGCGACGAGTGCCATGGCGACGGCTATCGCGGCCGTGCCGGGCTGTACGAGGTCGTCGCGGTGGACGAGAAATTCCAGGCGATGATCCATGACGGCGCGTCCGAGGCGGACATCGAGGCGCATGCGCGGCGGGACAACCCGTCGCTGCTCGACGACGGGGTCGACAAGGTGAAAGCCGGGGTGACGACAGTCGAGGAAGTCGCGCGGGTCGTGAGGGAAGAGGGTTAGTGGCCGCATTCGCCTATCGCGCTGCGGATCGAAGCGGCGCGCAGAAAAAGGGCACCGTCGAGGCCTCCAGCGCCGCCGCTGCGCGCGCCCTGCTGCGCGACCAGGGACTGCTGCCGCTGAGCGTCGAGGCGGCGGGGGAACGGCGCTCGATCGGCAGCATCCAGCTCCCCAAATTCGGCCGGTCGGGGATGAGCGCGCGCGAGCTGGCGACGGCGACGCGGCAGATCTCCACATTGGTCGGATCGGACATTCCGGTCGAGGAGGCGCTGCGGCTGGCGGCGAGCCAGTCCGAGACGCAGCGCGTGTCGGGCATCCTGCTCGAAGTGCGGGGCGCGATCCTGGACGGGCGCAGCTTCGCCAGCGCGCTGGGCACGCATCCCAAGACCTTTCCCGAATTCTATCGCGCATCGGTCGCGGCGGGAGAGGCGTCGGGCAAGCTGACCGAAGTGCTCGCCCATCTCGCCCATTTCGTCGAGAACCGTCAGGCCAATGCGCAGAAGCTGCAGCTGGCGTTGCTCTATCCGGGGCTGCTGGCGACCGTGTCACTGGGCGTGATCGTGCTGCTGCTGGTCTATGTGATCCCGGACATCGTCAACGTGTTCGTGTCGCGCGGGACCGACCTGCCGCTGCTGACGCGCATGCTGATCACGGTGTCGGGGTTCTTGCAGGCGTGGGGGCTTTACCTGCTGCTCGCCGGGCTGGTCGCCTTCTTCGTCTTCAACCGCTGGGCGGCGATTCCGGCGAACCGGCTCAAGGTGCATCGCGGCTTTACCGAGCGCTGGCCGTTCCGCCGCTTTTCGCGCCAGCATAACGCCGCGCGCTTCGCGGGGAGTCTCGCGACGTTGGTCGAGAGCGCGGTGCCGCTGGTCGAAGCACTGCACGCCGCAGCCGCGGTGACCCCGAACCTGTGGGTGCGCGCGCGGGCGATGCACGTCGCGGCGCGGGTGCGCGAGGGCATCAGCCTGCGCGCCGCGATGAGCGAGGCGGGGGTGTTCCCGCTGATGCTGACCGCCATCGTCGCTTCGGGCGAGGCGTCGGGGAAGCTCGGCCCGGCCCTGTCGCGCGCCGCCGACGAGCTCGATCGCGAACTGGACGCGGTGACCACCGCGCTGGTCGCGCTGGTCGAGCCGATGGTGCTGTTGCTGATGGGCGGGATGGTGCTGATGATGGTGCTGGCGATCCTGCTGCCGATCATCAATTTGAACGATCTGGTGACGTTGTAGGAGACCGTCGTCATCCCGGCCCTGTGCCGGGATCCATGGCTACCCGATGGCGACCCTCAAGACTTGAGGGCAGGGCGTGAGGCCGAGTGGACCCCGGCACAGGGCCGGGGTGACGATGGGCCTACAGTTCCCCCGCGATACTCGCCCCTCCTGGCAGCCCGGCGAACGGCAGGACCCGCGCACCGTCCGGGGTCATCCGCAGGGTCAGCGCGCCGTTCTCGGCAAGCGTTGCGTCGAGCAGCACCTGCCTCCGCTGCGCGCGCGGGGTGACGCGGATCTGCGTCGTCGCGCCGATCTTTTCCGCGGTCAGCATCAGCGGCGGCACCGCCACCGGCACCCCGCCGCCCTTGGGCGTGCAGGTCCCGGCGTCGGTGGTCAGACGGCCATCGATGCCCTGGTTCGATCCGCCTATGGCGATGCGATCGAACTCGACCTGCATCACCATATCGCAGGTGAAGGGGAGGTTGGGCTGGAGCGCCTGAAGCAGTGCGGCGTGGCTGCTGCCGCTGACCTTGTCGAGGATCGTGCTCGAAAGGCCCGCCAGCGCACGGCCGCCCATATCGGTGTCCGGGCCGGTCGCGGTCCAGTCCGCCGCGAAGCCCAGGCTGGTCAGCGAGCGGAGCGGCGCCCAGTGCCATTCGAACTTGCTGCCGCCCGCGACGCCGACTTCGCCGTTCCACACGGTTCCGGCAACGCCGGTGCGCCAGGGCCGGTTCTTCACCACCACGCTGGCGGGCATCGTCGCGATCATCGCCAGGACATAAGCGGCTATGCCGAGCACGACGAAGACGGTAAGACGCCGCCGTGCCGACCAGGATGAACTTGAGCCCGCCACAGCCGATGGCGATTCGCCGTCGCGACCTGCTGTCTCTGATCGGATCAGGGCTGATGGTGCCGTCGACATTGCTCGCAAGTCCCTCCGTCTTTGCAGCCGACAAGGTCAAGCGTGACAAGCGGCCGGTGGCGCTGCTGCTGCCGCTGAGCGGGCCGCGCGCCGCGCTGGGCCTTAGCATGCGGCAGGCGGTGTTGCTCGCGGATTCTGGGCCGGAACTGACAGCTTACGACACCGGCGGAACGCCCGAAGGCGCGGCGCTGGCGGCGCGCAATGCGCTCAAGGCGAAGAGCGCAATGATCCTGGGGCCGGTGACGGCGGAGGAACTAACCGCGGTGACGAGCGAGGTCGCGCGGCGCGTGCCGGTGATCGGTTTTACCAACAACGCGGTGGCGCGCGGGCCGGGCAGCTTCGTCTTCGGCATTACCCCGGCCCAGGTGACGAGCGCGATCCTGCGCTATGCCCGGTCGCGTGGGGTGCGCAACATCGTGGTGATCGACGACAGCACGCCGTGGAGCGCGGCGGCGGCGCTGGCGGCGGGGCAGGCGCAGGGCGAGATCGGGGTCGATGTCCGCGTGCTGACCGTGACCGAGGGCGCGCCTTTGCCCGAAGCCGGGGATGCGCCCGACGCGGTGCTGCTGCCCGGCAGCGGCGCGGCGGTGCTGGCGGCGGCGCGCAACCTCAAGGCGACGGGCATCCAACTGCTCGGCACGGTGCAGGCGCTCGACCACCGGCCTGCCGCGCTCGAGGCGCTGGACGGGGCGTGGATCGCCAGCCCCGATCCGGCCGCGTTCGGCAAGTTCGCGGGTGAGTTCCGGTCGCGTCATGGCGGTACGCCGGGCGCGCTGGCCGCGCTGGCCTATGACGCCGGCGGGATCGTCAAGCTGCTGCGCGCCAAGGGTTCGCTCGACGAAGCCGCGCTGCTGGCGGAAACCAATTACCCCTGCGTCACCGGCAATGCGCGGTTCCGCAGCGACGGCAGCGTGGCGCGAGAACTGTCGATCCTGCTCGCAGGGCCACAAGGCTATACGCCTGTGGCAGTGAGCCTCGGGGCGTGAAACCGGATGCGGGCGAGGAGGGATTCACCCTTCTCGAACTCATCATCTCGCTCGGCCTGTTCGCGCTGATCGCGGTGGCGGGGCTGGCGCTGCTCGAAAGCGTGATGGGGGTGCAGGCGCGCACCGAGGGGCGGCTTGACCGCACCGCGACGCTGCAGCGCGCGATGTTCGTCATCCAGAGCGACCTCGACCAGATCGCGCGCGGCGAAGTGAGCGGCGGTGGCGCCGGCATCTCCTTTACCCGCGTCGCGGCGGGGATGGGCGGGGCGCCGGTGCCGCTGCGCTACGATGCGGCGGGCGGAGCATTGGTGCGGTCCGCGCCGCAGCCGCAACTGCTGCTCGACGGGGTGGGCGGGGTGCGCTGGCGCTTTCTCGACGGGCAGAGCTGGATCGATCGCTGGCCGCCCGCAGCCGAGCGGAAAGAGGAATGGCCGCGCGCGGTGCAGGTCGAGATGCAGGTGACCGGCGCGCGTGGGCCACAGGGGATGCTGCGTCGCGTGGTCGCGCTGCCGGTCCGGCCCGAGGGCGACGCGCCATGACGCGCCGCGACGACGAGCAGGGCATGATCCTGATCAACGTGCTGATGTTCGTGGCGATCGCCAGCGGGCTGGTGCTGCTGATGATCGGGCGCGAGGAACTGGCGCTCGACCGCGCCTTGCGCAGCCGCGAGGCCGCGCGGGCAGCGGCGATCGTGCGCGGCGGCGAACTGTCGGCGATCGCGGCGTTGCAGCGCGATGCGCTGGCGGCGCCGGAGGTCGATCATGCGGGCGAGGCCTGGGCGTCGATCGGGGCGAGCGGGGCGGCGATCGACGGGGGGACGTTCGACCTCGCGGTGAGCGACGCCGAGGGGCGGTTCAACGTCAATTCGCTGCGCAGCGGCGATGCGGTGCCGGTGATCCTGTTCCAGAAGCTGGCGGCGATCGCCGGGCTGGACGAGCAGCAGACGGTTGAGGCGATCGCCTATGTCCGCAGCCAGGGGCCGGTCACTGACATCCGTCCGATTCGCCTGCTGCCCGGGGTGGATGCAGGCGCGATCGCGCGGCTCGAGCGGATGGTAACCGCGCTGCCCGGCAAGACCACGATCAACCTGAACGCGGCGGACGAGGAACTGCTTGCCTTCCTGTTCGCCGATCCCGTCGCGGCGCAGCGGCTGGTCGCGATCCGCAAGCGCAACGGCCAAGTGACGCTGCGCGAGCTGTCCGACCTCAACATCACCCAGCCGCCGGGGACGGGCTTTGCGTCGAACACCTTCTGGGTCCGCGTGCGCGCGACGATCGGGGACACCGCGCAGCAGGGCGCGACGCTGATCCAGCGGCGGAAGACGCAGGAGGGCGGGGTCGAGACGGTGCCGGTGGCGCGCTGGCGCAACGCGGCGGTGCCGCCCGAGGCTCCGGCGTTTCCCGTCCGAAGTTGACCCGGCAACCGGATATCAAAATCTGCAAAGTCCGCGATTTATTCAAAATATTTCTATCGATAACAGGTTTCCATCTTCGTCCAAGTCAAAGCGAACAGTTTGCTCACATGTCAAATTGAGCTCGCTGGTGACGTCTATACTTTTTGAGATTGTGTTATTCTCGCCGCGCTCATCGTCAATAGGCAATTGAATGTAAATATGCGGCTCTTCTTTATCTAAAATCTTCACCATCAATTTTCTCATCACTTCATGCACCCTATCTTCTGTCGTGTGGACGAACGCGTTTGAATGGCTGCCGTAGCGCGGGCTCCTGCGCGCGAGGGGATATGGCGGATTCAGAGAGCGGGCCGCCCGGTGGGCTGTCGAGGTCTACAGTGCATCAGTTGAATTCCAACATTGCAAGGCCGGTTTTGTCCGCTCGTCCCTTGCAATCGATGATATGAAGTATCATTTGCGCCGCGAGCGATGGAGTGTGCGTGGATGCGGATGAGTATAGCGCGGTGGTTCGACGGGCTTGCGGTCGGCGCGTCGGCGTTGTGCCTTGCGCATTGCCTTGTATTGCCGCTGCTGATCGCGGTGCTGCCCGCGGTGGCTGGCCGGCTCGATCTGGGCGAGGGCTTTCACTTCGGCGTGCTCGCGTTCGCCGTGCCGACCAGCGCCTTCGCGCTGATCGAGGGGTGGCGGCGGCATCGCGGAATGACGCCGCTGTTCGTCGGCGTGATGGGACTGGTCCTGCTGGCCGCGGGGCTGGCGTTCGAGGATTGGGCGGCGGTCGAGACGGGCGTGACGGTGGCGGGGAGCCTGTTGCTTGCCGGGGCGCATGTGGCGAACTGGCGGGGGCGGGCTTGGTGACGTAGCTTCCCATTTTGCTGGAACGCTGACAGTACGAACGCCATGCCGAAGCTCCAGACGCGTATTATGTACATCGAAGACAAGTCGGAAGGGTTCAATGGTCCGGCCAGGATCGGTCGAGTGACACTATCAAAGACCGGACGCTCTGTTCACTATCAGGGTCGGACATTCCGCAAGGCCGGAGGCGGGTACAAATATAATTATATCGCTGAGGATAATGGTGCCCATTTTTGGATTTCGGGGCCGCGCAGGGACGGTGCGGACCGGCTGTATCCGAAAAGCAGAATGCCGGTCGAGATCGACGCGGATGTCGCGGACGAGTATTGGCGCGACATCAGATCGAAATAGTACCTCGCTTGGGTCAGCCGATTCCCGGCAGGTCCAGCGCCATTTCCATCGCGCAGGTCTTCGCGATCTCATACCCAGCATCCGCATGGCGCATCACGCCGGTCGCCGGGTCGTTCCACAGCACGCGTTCCAGCCGCTGTGCCGCTTCGGGCGTGCCGTCGGCGACGATCACCATGCCCGAATGCTGCGAATAGCCCATACCGACGCCGCCGCCATGGTGGAGTGAGACCCAGGTCGCGCCGGACGCGGTGTTGAGCAGGGCATTGAGCAGCGGCCAGTCGGACACCGCATCGCTGCCGTCCATCATCGCTTCGGTCTCGCGATTGGGGCTGGCGACCGATCCGCTGTCGAGATGGTCGCGGCCGATGACGATCGGGGCTTCGAGTTCGCCGCTCGCCACCATCTCGTTGAACGCGAGCGCGAGGCGGTGGCGGTCGCCCAGGCCCACCCAGCAGATGCGCGCCGGTAAGCCCTGGAACGCGATCCGCTCCTTCGCCATGTCGAGCCAGTTGTGCAGGTGGTGGTTGCCGGGGAGGAGTTCCTTCACCTTGGCGTCGGTCTTGTGGATGTCCTCGGGATTGCCCGACAGTGCCGCCCAACGGAACGGGCCGATCCCGCGGCAGAACAGCGGACGGATATAGGCGGGCACGAAGCCCGGAAAGGCAAAGGCATTGGCGACTCCCGCATCCTTCGCCACCTGACGGATATTGTTGCCATAGTCGAAGGTGGGGACGCCCATCTCCTCGAACGCCAGCATCGCGCGGACATGCGTCGCCATCGACGCGCGAGCGGCGGCCTCGACCTCGTGCGGGGCGGTTTCGCGCTTGGCGAACCACTCCTCCAGCGTCCAGCCGGCGGGGAGATAGCCGTTGACCGGATCGTGCGCGCTGGTCTGGTCGGTCACCATGTCGGGGCGGATGCCGCGCTTCACCAGTTCGGGCAGAATCTCCGCGGCGTTGCCGAGCAGGCCGACCGAGACCGGGGTGTCGCTGGTCCGGATGATCTCCAGCGCCTCGTCGATGCTGGTCGCGCTACGGTCGAGATAGCGGGTCTTCAGCCGCATCTCGATCCGGCTCGGCTGGCATTCGATCGCAAGGCACGATGCGCCCGCCATCGTCGCCGCGAGCGGTTGCGCGCCGCCCATGCCGCCAAGCCCGGCAGTCAGGATCCATTTGCCGCTCAGGTCGCCGCCATAATGCTGGCGCCCCGCCTCGACGAAGGTCTCGTAGGTGCCCTGAACGATGCCCTGCGTGCCGATATAGATCCACGATCCGGCGGTCATCTGGCCGTACATCGCCAGCCCTTTGCGATCGAGCTCGTGGAAATGCTCCCACGTCGCCCAATGGGGCACGAGGTTGGAGTTGGCGATCAGCACGCGCGGCGCGTCGCGATGCGTGCGGAACACGCCGACCGGCTTGCCCGACTGGACGAGCAGGGTCTGGTCGTCGTCGAGGCGACGGAGCGTCTCGACGATCTTGTCATAGCTGTCCCAATCGCGCGCCGCGCGCCCGATCCCGCCATAGACGACGAGGCTCTCGGGCGCCTCGGCGACATCGGCGTCGAGATTGTTCATCAGCATCCGCAGCGGCGCTTCGGTCAGCCAGCTCTTCGCGGTCAGTTGCGGGCCGGTGGGTGCCTTGATGCGGCGGCTATTGTCGGTGCGGGTGGTCATTTCTGGGCTTTCGCGAAGTCGATGGCGGCGGAGAGGATCGGGCGGAGCGCGGCGTGCGCCTGCGCGGCATGGACATCGTCCCAGCGCGGTGGCCAGTCGGCGGCGGGGACTTCCTCGACATAGGTGCGCATCGCCAGCTCCATCTGGATGGCGTGGACGCCCTTGTCGGGCTGGCCGTAATGGCGCGTGGTCCAACCGCCCTTGAAGCGACCGTCGACCACATGGCTGCGCTGCTGCTCGGCGCAGATCGCGGCGATCGATCGGGCGAGTTCGGGGGCGCAGGATTGGCCGCTGTTGGTGCCGATGTTGAATTCGGACAGGCGTCCGTCGAACAGCTTGGGCACCACGCTGCGGATCGAATGCGCTTCGTAGAGGACGATGGCGGGGTGCAGGTCGCGCAGGCGATCGATCTCGGTGCGCAGCGCTTCGTGATAGGGGGTGAAATAAGCGGCGCGGCGGCGTGCGATCTCGGCCGCGTCGGGTTCCTGCCCCGGCTGGTAGAGCGGGTCGCCGTCGAAGGTGACCAGCGGGCACAGGCCGGTGGTGAACTGGCCTGGATAGAGCGTCTGCCCGCTGGGGTCGCGGTTGACGTCGATGACGGTGCGCGAGGTGGTGGTGCGGATCAGCGTCGCGCCGAGCTTGAACGCAAAGGCATAGAGCTGATCGACATAAAGGTCGGCGTCGTGGCGCGCGCGCGCCGGCGACACGAGCCTGGGCGCGATCTCCTCGGGAATCTCGAGGCCGGCATGCGGAATGCTGACGATCAGCGGCCCTTCGCCGCGCACGGTGACGATCATGGTTCGATCCCTGGCAGCCGGTCGCCCAGCGCGCCGCTGTTCACCAGCGCGGTCGCCAGCGCCATGTCGGGAGCGAAGTGGCGATCGTCCTCCAGATGCGGCACCTGCTCGCGGAGCAGCGCACGCGCCGCCTCGAGCGGTTCGCTGGACGCGAGCGGCGCGTGGAAGTCGCACCCCTGCGCCGCCGCGAGATATTCGATGCCGAGGATGTGGGCGAGGTTCGCGGTCATGTCGAGCAGGCGGCGCGCGCCGTGCGCGGCCATCGACACATGATCCTCCTGGTTCGCGCTGGTCGGGATCGAATCGACGCTGGCGGGGTAGGCGCGCTGCTTGTTCTCGCTCACCAGCGCGGCGGCGGTAACCTGCGGGATCATGAAGCCCGAGTTGAGCCCGGGGCGCGGGGTGAGGAAGGCGGGCAGGCCCGACAGCGCGGGATCGACCAGCATCGCGATGCGGCGTTCGGCGAGGCTGCCGATCTCGCAGATCGCGAGCGCGAGCATATCCGCCGCGAACGCCACCGGTTCGGCATGGAAGTTGCCGCCCGACAGGGCCTCGCCCCCGGATGCGCCATCAGTGAAGATCAGCGGATTGTCGGTCACGCCGTTCGCCTCGACCGCCAACGTGTCGGCAGCCTGACGGATCAGCGTCAGGCAGGCGCCCATCACCTGCGGCTGGCAGCGCAGGCAATAGGGGTCCTGCACCCGCTCATCCCCCTCGCGGTGCGAGGCGCGGATCGCGGAGCCGTCCATCAGCCCCGCGAGCGCTTCCGCCACCTCGATCTGGCCGCGATGGCCGCGCACCGCGTGGATGCGCGGATCGAACGGCGTGTCGGAGCCCTTGGCGGCCTCGGTCGACAACGCGCCGGTGACCAGAGCGGCGCGGAACAGCTTCTCGACCTCGAACAGCGCGGCGAGCGCATAGGCGGTGCTGAACTGCGTGCCGTTGAGCAGCGCCAGTCCCTCCTTGGGGCCGAGGGTGAGGCCGCCGAGCATCGTGCGCGCCGGAATGCGCCGCGGACCCATATCGACCTCGCCGACGCCGATCATCGCCGCGGCGAGATGCGCGAGCGGGGCCAGATCGCCGCTCGCACCGACCGAGCCCTGCGCCGGGATCACCGGCGTAATGCCGCGGTCGAGCATGTCCTGCAGCATCCCGATCGTCGCGGGCTTCACCCCGCTATGCCCCTGCGCGAGGCTCGCGAGCTTGAGCGCGATCATCAGCCGGACGACCGGCGCGGGCATCGGATCGCCGACGCCCGCCGCATGGCTGAGCACGATGTTGCGCTGGAGCGTTTCGAGGTCTTCGTCGCCGATGCGGACGCTGGCGAGCTTCCCGAAGCCGGTGTTGATGCCATAGACCGGCGCGTGCCGGGCGAGGATCGCCTCGACCGCCTGTGCGCTGGCCGCGATCTTGTCGTGGCACGACGGGTCGAGCGGCGCTGGCTCACCGCGATAGATCGCGTTCCAGGTGCTGAGCGGGGTGTTGCCGGGACGGATCATTGGCCTGCGAAAACTCGTGCATGAAGGGGGTTGGCGGCGATGCGGTAGACCAGCTCGGCGGGGTCGGTGACGTCCCAAATGGCCAAGTCCGCCGCCTTGCCCGGCTCGATGGTGCCGACGCTTCCGGACAGGCCGAGCGCGCGGGCGGCGTTGATGGTGATGCCGCGCAGGCATTCGGTGACGGTGAGGCGGAAGAAGGTCGCGCCCATGCTCGCCGCAAGCAGAATCGACGCCATCGGCGAGGTGCCGGGATTGCAGTCGGTCGCGATCGCGATCGGCACGCCCGCGTCGCGCAACGCCTGCACCGGCGGGCGGCGCTCCTCGCGCGTGAAGTAGAAGGCTCCGGGGAGCAGCGTGGCGACGGTGCCGCTCGCCGCCATGGCGGCGATGCCGGGACCGTCGAGATGTTCGAGATGATCGGCCGACAGCGCGCCATGCCGGGCGGCGAGCGCGGCGCCGGAGAGGTTCGAGAGCTGTTCGGCATGCAGCTTGACCGGCAGACCGTGCGCGACGGCGGCGGCGAGCACCCTATCGGTCTGCTCCGCGGTGAAACCGATCCCTTCGCAAAAGGCGTCGACGGCGTCGGCAAGGCCGACCGCGGCTGGGATGATCGTGTTACAGACCAGGTCAATATAGCCCTCTGCGTCGCCCCTATATTCGGGCGGTATCGCGTGCGCCGCGAGCAACGTGGTGCGAACGCGCACGCCGCGCGCCTCCCCCAAGCGCCGCGCCGCGCGGAGCATCTTGAGTTCATCCTCGAGCGTCAGGCCATAGCCGGACTTGATCTCGACCGTCGTGACACCTTCGCCGATCAGCTGGTCGAGCCGGGGCAGGGCGGTGGCGACGAGGTCGTCCTCGCTCGCCGCGCGCGTCGCGGTGACGGTCGAGAGAATGCCCCCACCGGCGCGGGCAATCTCCTCATAGCTCACACCGTCCAGCCGCGCCTCGAACTCCTTCGCGCGGCTGCCGGCATGAACGAGGTGCGTGTGGCAGTCGATCAGCCCGGGGGTGATCCAGCGCCCGTCGCAATCGACGATCGTCGCCGCATCGGGAGCGTCGGCGTCTGCGCCCACCCAGGCGATCGTGCCGCCACGCGCCGCCACGGCGCCGCGCTCGACGACGCCCAGATCGTCGCCCGCCATGGTGGCAAGACGGGCGTTGCGCCACAGGATGTCGGCAGGAGTCGGCATGGCGTTTAGTGTTGGACAGTGCGACCATTATGTCTAGACATATTCGGCATGACGCTCTGGTTCGAAACTGCGCTGCTGGATCATGGCTGGACCGATCGGGTCCGGCTGACGCTGGCGGGAGGGCGGATCGAGCGGGTCGAGGTCGGGGTCGATCCCGCGCAAGAAGACGAGCGGCACTTCGCCGCGCTGCCGGGCCTGCCGAACCTGCACAGCCACGCTTTCCAGCGCGCCATGGCCGGGCTGACCGAGGTCCGCGGCGCCTCCAACGACGATTTCTGGTCGTGGCGCGAGCTGATGTACCGCTCCGTATCGAAGATCGGACCCGACCAGTGCGCGGCGATCGCCACGCTGGCCTATGCCGAGATGCTCGAGACCGGGTTCACGCGGGTCGGCGAGTTCCACTATCTCCACCATGCGCCCGACGGATCGCGCTACGACGATATCGCCGAGATGAGTGGGGCGATCGCGGCGGCGGCGGAGACGGCGGGGATCGGCCTCACGCTGCTGCCGGTATTCTACGCGCATGGCGGGTTCGGCGGGCAGGCGCCAGGGGCGGCGCAGGCGCGCTTCATCAACAGCGTCGACGGCTTTGCCGATCTGGTGGAGCGGTCGAGAGCCAAGCTGGTGCAGGACGGCGTCATCGGCATCGCGCCCCACAGCCTGCGCGCGGTGACGCCCGAAGAGCTCGGCGCCTTGCTCCCCATCGCCAATGGCGGGCCGGTGCATATTCACATCGCCGAACAGGTGAAGGAGGTGGAGGATTGCATCGCGTGGAGCGGTCGGCGCCCGGTGCGGTGGCTGCTCGACGCCGCGCCGGTCGATGCACGCTGGACGCTGGTGCACGCCACCCATGTCGATGCGGGCGAGGTCACCGACATTGCGGCGCGCGGGGCGGTCGCCGGACTGTGTCCGATCACCGAGGCGAATCTGGGCGACGGGCTGTTCCCGGCGGGCGACTTCCTCGATAGGGGCGGCGCGATCGGGGTGGGAAGCGATTCCAACGTGCGGATCGATGCGGCGGAGGAGTTGCGATTGCTCGAATATGGCCAGCGCCTGACCCTGCGCGGACGCAACCGGCTGGCGAGTGCGGCGCGACCTTCGACCGGCGCGCGCCTCTTCGACGCGGCGCTGCGCGGCGGTGGACAGTCGCTGGGCGTCGAGACGGGGCTTGCCGCCGGGCGCCCGGCCGACATCGTCTCGCTCGACCGCGACGATCCCGCGTTCGAGGGGCGTAGCGGCGACGCGCTGATCGACAGCTGGATCTTTGCCAGCCGCCGCCCGATCGACTGCGTCTGGCGCGCCGGCGTCAAGCAGGTCGAGCGCGGGCGGCACCGCCATCGCGACGCGATCGAGGCGCGCTATCGCACGGCGCTGCGGGACCTGCTGGCATGAGCATCGAGGCGCGCATACGCGGCGAGATCGAGGGACGCATCCGCTCGGGCGAATGGGGCCCGGGAACGCGCGTGCCGACCGAGCACGAACTGATGGAGGCCTATCGCTGCGCCCGCGCGACCGCGAACAAGGCGCTCTCCCGCCTCGCCCGCGAAGGGCTGATCGAGCGCAAGCGCCGCGCCGGCAGCTTCGTCGCGCGCCCGTCGATCCGCACGCCCGTGGTCGGCGTGCCCGACATCGCCGCGCTGATCGAAGCGCGTGGGGAAGCCTATCGTTGGGAACTGCTGACGGTGAACCTCCAGCGCCGCGCGCCGACGGGCTTCCCGGTGCGCGGGTCGGGCAGCGGTTGGCTGGTGCTGACCGGCGTCCATCATGCCGGGCAGGCTCCCTTTGGCTGGGAGGAGCGCTGGCTCGATCTCGCGGCGTCGCCGGGCGCGGCGGAGGCGGATTTCTCCGCGACCGCGCCGGGAAGCTGGTTGCTGGCTCACATCCCCTGGACGGATGCGCGCCACAGGATCGCGGCGGTCGGCGCCACTGCCGAAGCGGCAGGACGGCTGAAGCTAAAGGAAGGCGCACCGTGCCTCCAGGTCGAGCGCTGGACATGGCGCGGCAAGGCGCCGGTCACCTTCGCGCGTCAGCTATTCCCCGGCGAGCATTATCAGCTGGTCGAGGATTTCACGCCGCGCGGTTAGCGGCAAGTGCGGTGCCGCCTAGCAGCTGGTCGCCCGGCTGGGCGGCGAGGGGTCGTAGCGGTTACTCGCCGCGCAGGGCGAGGCCGCGGTCGATATCGCGGGCGACCACCGCTGCGGTCATCCGCGTCAAGAGCCGCTGCGCCGCCCGCCACGCGC
Organism: Sphingomonas plantiphila; assembly: GCF_046000505.1. Taxonomy (NCBI): domain Bacteria; kingdom Pseudomonadati; phylum Pseudomonadota; class Alphaproteobacteria; order Sphingomonadales; family Sphingomonadaceae; genus Sphingomonas; species Sphingomonas plantiphila. The sequence goes on from NZ_JBELQC010000003.1 coordinate 401,463, forward strand.
CTGGGGAGCGGCGGCGATCGGCGATCAGCATGCGGCTGCCCCAGCCATCGACCAGCTGCTGCATGTCGGAAGCCTGGCCGATGCGGTCCCGTCCGGTCACGACCATGGAAGGAAAGGGGAGGAGCACGCGCGGCGAGGCGAGCAGCGCACCTTCCGTACCGGTCGGTTGGACCGGGTCGAACAGCAGCGCGCCGGCTACCCGATCGGCATAATGCCGCGGCGACAGGCGTGCCCACCAGGCAGCGGCCGCGCATCCCAGCCCCTCGGCAACCAGCAGTACCGCACGATCGGCGTTCAGCACGGCATCGTCGATACGGCTGGCCCACAGGTTCCGCTGCGACGCGCTGCGCGTATCGAGCGCGAGGTGCGTGTCGCCTTCGACGGGCCAGCCCAAACGATCGCTCCACACCGGCGCGCCCGCCCGGCGATCGGCGATGGTGAGGATTGAGAAACGGTCTGCAGGGGCGGTAAGGGTCAGTGCGGTCATGGCCGGAACATCTCCCGTTCGAACGCGATGCGCTCAGGCGCGCGGCCCGGTTGCACGGCGGCCGCGACAGGAGGTCTTCTAACCGGAAACCTATTCCCAGTAAAGCGATAGATAAATGGTCGGGGAAAGAGGATTCGAACCTCCGGCCCCTGCCTCCCGAAGGCAGTGCTCTACCAGGCTGAGCTATTCCCCGACTGAGCGGCGCAGTCCTTGTCAAAGGCCCCGGGTGGGCAGACCGCGCCGCTTGGAGGCGCGCCTATAACCGCAGCAATCGGGCCTTGCAAGCGCCTCCGATCGCTTTTTTACCCGCCCCGCGCGTCGAGCATTCCGGTCACGCTGGTGAACTTTTCACGCGGAGAATCGATGCGCGCGGCGGCGATTTCGGCGGCGTCGATCTTCTGCCAGTCGCGGAAGGTGACGACTTCGACATCGCGCGATGCCAGCAGCGCGTCGAGCGCCGGGCGGCCGCCCTTGCCGCTGCCGTGCGGAACGTCCTCGGCAATCTTCTCGGCGATCGCGAAGCCGTCGGGGCGGTTGGTGCCGATCGTGCCGGTGGGTCCGCGGCGCGCCCAGCCGACCGCATAGAGGCCCGGCAGCACGCGCCCCTCGTCATTGGCGAAGCGCCCGGCGCGGTCGTCATAGGGCACACCCTCGATCCGCGGCGTGCGATATCCGATGCACGATACGACAAGGGTGGCGGGAATCGCATAGGTCTCGCCCGTGCCGACCGCCGCGCCGCGTTCGTCCAGCCGGGTGCGCTCGACGATCACCCGCTCGACGCGGCCATCGCCCTCGATCCGCACCGGCATGGCGAAGAAGTCGAAGACGATGTGCACCGGTTTGTCGATGCTGGCGCCGGCGAAGTTGCGCAGATGCGTCACAGACTTGCGCAGGCCGGGTTCGAGCAGTGCGTCGTCGAGTTCGGGCGGGAAATCGGCGGCGTCGACCACCGGGGCGGCGCGTTGGAGCTCTCCCAGCTCGCCCAGCTCCTTGGGCGTCATCGCGATCTGGTGGGGCCCACGACGACCGAGCAGCGTGATCGTCTCGATCCCCGAGTCCGTGAGTGCATCGAGTGCGTGGCTGACGATGTCCGATCCCGCAAACTCCGCGCGCGTCTTGGCCAGCACGCGCGCTACGTCGAGCGCGACATTGCCGTTGCCGATCACCACCGCGCCCGGTCCCCCGAGCGGCGGGGCCAGTCCTGCGAAATCGGGATGGCCGTTATACCAGCCGACGAACGCGGCTGATCCGGTGACGCCGGGCAGTTCGGCGCCGGGGATTTCCAGCGGTCGGTCCGACGGCGCGCCGGTCGCCAGCACGACCGCGTCGTACAGGCCCATGAGTTCGGGAATGGTGACGTCGCTGCCCACCGTCACATTGCCGACGAAGCGGACATTGTCGGTCAGTGCCACCGCCTCGTACCGGCGTGAGACACCCTTAATCGACTGGTGGTCGGGCGCGACGCCGCTGCGGATCAGGCCGAAGGGGACCGGCAACCGGTCGATGATATCGACCCGGACATCCTCCCCGAACTGCTTCTGGCAAGCTTCGGCGGTATAATAGCCCGCCGGCCCTGATCCGATCACCGCGATATGCCGCATGCCCGGTCCTTTTTATGATGTGGCGAAAGGCTAGCGGGGAAATGGGGAAGGGCAAGGGGCTTGCGGCGGGCTACGCGATTCAACAGCGCAACCGCGCGCCTCTCGACCGCCGCGATGGCGTGGATTAGAGTTTCGCCCGACGGCAACGCCGGGCCGGCCCCGGGGGTCGATGCTGCGCGGGGAGGGTGGACGATGACGATGCAGACCGACACGGGCGAGGATCGCTGGCCGCTGCTTGCCCCGATCCTTGCGGCGCTCGGGCTGATCACCGGCCTTATCGTCCACTGGATTTTCGGGACGGGGTATCAACCGCAGATCAGCGCGGTGCGGCTCGCGCTGCTCAGCTTCGTCAGCGTGACGGCGATCCTGTTCGGTTTCGTCGTCCTTCGCACCGACCTCATCCGTTCGGCGGCGTTCGCGCTCGCGTGCGGCGTGATTGCGGCGCTGATCGTCTATTTCAACGGCGCGACATCGGGATGGAGCGCGACCGAGGGGTGGCGGCTCGTCTGCCTCGCGCTCGCCATCGGCATCGTCGCGCCGCTGTTTCAGGCAGGTCGCGAGGGCGGGTATCGTCCACTGTCCTATCCTCTGGCGCACGATCACGCCTGGACCAATGCAGTGCTGTGGTGCCTTGGCTGGGCGTTCGTCGGTGTCGTGCTTCTGCTGTCGTTCCTGCTCGCCGCACTGTTCGACCTGATCGGGATCGACCTGCTCAAGGACCTGCTGCGGAAGGAATGGTTCTGGCGACCGCTGGTTGGCCTTGCCTTTGGTCTCGGCCTTGCGCTGCTGCGGGAGCAGCGGCGGATCGTCGGACTGCTTCAGAATGTCGCGATGCTGGTGCTCGGCGTGCTGGCGCCGGTGCTGGCGGTCGGGCTGGGGCTGTTCCTGATCGCGCTGCCCTTCACCGGGCTGCAGCCGCTATGGGACGCGACCAAGGCAACGACGCCGATCCTGCTCGCGTGCGCGGTCGGGGCGCTGCTGCTGGTCAATGCGGTGATCGGCAATGGCGGCGACGACGCACAGCGTAACCGCGTGCTGCGCTGGGCTGCGCTGGTTCTGGCGGTGGCGATCCTGCCGCTGGTGGTGATCGCCGCGATCGCAACCGGGCTGCGCATCGGCCAATATGGCTTCACGCCCGAGCGGCTATGGGGCCTGACCTTCGTCATCATCGCAAGCGTGGTTGCGGTCGCCTACCTCGTCAGCGTGATCCGGGGGCGCGGCGCTTGGGCAGAGCGGGTGCGCCCTGCCAACCTGCATCTGGCGATGATCGTCTGCGGTGTCGCGCTGCTGCTGGCGACGCCGCTGGTGAGCTTCAATGCGATCTCGACCCGCGATCAAGTCGCGCGGCTGGAGTCGGGCGAGGTGACACCGGACAAGTTCGACTGGGCGGCGCTGGCGTTCGATTTCGGGGAGCCGGGGCGGCGGGCGCTGGAGCGCCTTGTGTCGTCACGTGAACCAAAGGTTAGCAAGCCTGCGCAAGTCGCGGCAGCGGCTAAAAGTCGGTGGGAGCTGATGGGGACGGGGCAAGAGCAGGGCCGTCTATTTGGGATCGAGAAGCGGGTGAGAATGCTTCCCCGCCCTGTCCCCCTCACGCCAGAGCTTCGCGGGATACTCGCTGACTACAAGCTATGCGGCGATAGTGAAGTGCGTTGCACGATGTATGTTTTGCCCGGGGAGCAGCAGGCAGTCGTCTACCGAGATTCGTGCATCGAGTCCTACAGAGAGGCGCATACGGGGCGCTCGGGTGTCGATTGGAGCTGCAGAAACCCTTGGCGGATCGAACGTGCCAATGGAAAATGGCGGTTTGTGGATACGGGCATAACTGATCCGGCTGTCAGAGTGGCGCTAAGCGAGGGATATCGCAAAGGCGCTATCGAAGTCCGCCCGGTCCAGCGGCGCCAGGTCTTCGTCGGCGGCGTGCCGGTCGGCGATCCGTTCGAATAACCCCGCTTGCTGAAACGGGGGCGTCGCTGCTAGGCGCGCGCTTATGTCCGTAGATACCGCCACCGTGAAGAAGGTCGCGAGCCTTGCGCGCATCGCGATCAGCGATGCCGACGCCGAGCGGCTTGCGCCAGAGCTCAACAACATCCTCGGCTGGATCGAGCAGCTGGGCGAGGTCGATACCTCCTCGGTCGAGCCCATGACCGCCGTGATCCCCAACACGCTGCGCCTGCGCGACGACGTCGTGAACGACGGCGACATGCGCGACGCGGTGCTCGCCAACGCCCCGCTCGCCGAGCATGGCTTTTTCACCGTGCCGAAGGTGATCGAATAATGACCGATCTCACCACCCTCGGCGTCGCGGCGCTGCGTGACGGCGTTCGTACCGGCGAATTCTCCGCACGCGAGGTCGCCGACGCCTTCATCGTCAAGGTGAGCGCGGCGAAGGCGCTCAACGCGTTCATCGTCGAAACGCCCGAGCACGCGCTCGCCGCCGCGAAGGAGGCCGACACCGCGCGTGCCGCTGGCGAGACGCTCAAGCCGCTTGCCGGCGTGCCGATCGGGATGAAGGACCTGTTCTGCACCAAGGGCGTGCAGACCACCGCCGCGAGCCACATGCTGGAAGGGTTCAAGCCGGTCTATGAATCGACCGTCTCGCAGAAATTGTGGGACGCGGGCGCGGGGATGCTGGGCAAGCTGAACCTCGACCAGTTCGCGATGGGATCGTCGAACGAGACCAGCTATTTCGGCAACGTGATCAGCCCGTGGCGGCGCAAGGATGGCGGCAACGCCCCGCTCGCGCCCGGCGGCTCGTCGGGCGGCAGCTCGGCGGCCATCAGCGCGCGGCTCGTGCCCGCGGCGACCGGCACCGATACCGGCGGCTCGATCCGCCAGCCCGCGGCCTTCACCGGCATCAGCGGCATCAAGCCGACCTATGGCCGCTGCTCGCGCTGGGGCGTGGTGGCGTTCGCCTCGTCGCTCGATCAGGCGGGGCCGATGGCGCGCGACGTGCGCGACTGCGCGATCATGCTGGAGGCAATGGCGGGCTTCGACGCGAAGGACGCGACCTCGCTCAAGCTCGACGTGCCCAAGTGGGAGCAGGGGCTGAACCCCGATCTGCGCGGCAAGAAGGTCGGCATTCCCAAGGAATATCGCGTCGAAGGCATGCCGACCGAGATCGAGGCGCTGTGGCAGCAGGGCATCGACTGGCTCAAGGATGCCGGAGCGGAGATTGTCGAAGTCTCGCTTCCCCACACCAAATACGCGCTGCCGGCCTATTACATCATCGCGCCGGCCGAGGCGTCGTCCAACCTCGCGCGCTATGACGGCGTGCGCTACGGTCAGCGCGACCTGCCCGATGGCGCGAACCTTCAGGAAATGTACGCCGCGACCCGTGCCGCCGGGTTCGGCCCGGAGGTACAGCGCCGCATCCTGATCGGCACCTATGTGCTCTCGGCGGGCTTCTACGACGCCTATTACACCCAGGCGCAGAAGGTCCGCACCCTGATCGCGCGCGATTTCGAGCGGGCGTGGCTGCAGTGCGACCTGCTGCTGACCCCGACCGCGCCGAGCGCCGCGTTCGCGCTGGGCGAGAAGAGCGCCGATCCGCTGGCGATGTATCTCAACGATGTGTTCACCGTGCCGTCGAGCCTCGCCGGCATCCCGGCGATGTCGGTGCCCGGCGGGCTGGACAAGGACGGGCTTCCGCTCGGCCTGCAGATCATCGGCAAGCCGCTGGACGAACAGGGCGTGCTGAACGCAAGCCTCGCGCTTGAGCAGCGCGCGGGGTTCACCGCGCGGCCGGAGCAATGGTGGTGAGTTTTTGTGCTCCTGCGAAAGCAGGAGCCTAGGGTTGCTTGGCACTGGGTTCCTGCTTTCGCAGGAACGCATGGGATGTTCGAAGAATGACTGAATACCGCATCAAAGGCGAAACCGGGGAGTGGGAGGTCGTGATCGGCCTGGAGGTCCATGCGCAGGTCACGTCCAACGCCAAGCTTTTCTCGGGCGCCGCCACCGCGTTCGGGGCGGAGCCGAATACGCAGGTCAGCCTCGTCGACGCGGCGATGCCGGGGATGCTGCCAGTGCCGAATGTCGAGTGCATCCGCCAGGCGGTGCGCACCGGCATGGCGATCGACGCGAAGATCAACAAATGGTCGCGCTTCGACCGCAAGAATTACTTCTACGCCGATCTGCCGCAGGGCTATCAGATCAGCCAGCTCTACCACCCGCTGGTGGGCGAGGGTGAGATCGAGATCGACGTCGAGGGCGAGACCAAGACGATCGGCGTGGAACGCATCCATGTCGAGCAGGACGCCGGCAAGCTGATGCACGACCAGCATCCGCGCCTGTCCTATGTAGACCTGAACCGCAGTGGCGTCGCGCTGATGGAGATCGTGTCGAAGCCCGACATGCGCTCGCCCGCCGAAGCCGGTGCCTATCTCGCCAAGCTGCGCTCGATCCTGCGCTATGTCGGGTCGTGCGACGGCAATATGGACCAGGGCTCGATGCGCGCCGACGTCAACGTGTCGGTGCGCAAGCCCGGCGCCGAGTTCGGCACGCGCACCGAGACCAAGAACGTCAACTCGGTCCGCTTCGTCATGCAGACGGTCGAGATCGAGGCCAAGCGCCAGATCGAGGTGCTGGAGAGCGGCGGCACGATCGTGCAGGAAACGCGCCTGTTCGACCCCGATCGCGGCGAAACGCGGTCGATGCGGTCGAAGGAAGACGCGCATGACTATCGCTACTTCCCCGATCCCGACCTGCTCCCGCTCGAACTCGACGATGCGTTTCTGGACGAATGCCGCAGGTCGCTGCCCGAACTGCCCGATGCCAAGCGCGCGCGCTACATTGCGGCCGGGGTGACGCCATACAATGCCGGCGTGCTGACCGCCGAGGTCGAGACCGCGCGCTATTTCGACGCGCTGCTCGATGCGGGCGCAAAGGGCGCGGCGGCGTCCAACTGGGTGACGTCCGAACTGTTCGGCGCGCTCAACAAGCTGGGCAAGGGGATCGAGGAGTCGCCGGTCAGCGCCGCACAGGCCGCCGAACTGCTCGGGCTCGTCGCCGACGGCACCATCTCGGGCAGCCTCGCCAAGCAGGTGTTCGAAATCATGCTCGAAACCGGCGACAATGCGGGCAAGATCGTTGAAGAGCGTGGGCTCAAGCAGACATCCGACACGGGCGCGATCGAAGCGGTGATCGCCGAGGTTCTTGCGAAGAACCCGGGTCAGCTCGAACAGTATCGCGGCGGCAAGGAGCAGCTGTTCGGCTTCTTCGTGGGTCAGACGATGAAGGCGATGGGCGGCAAGGCCAATCCGGGCGTCGTCAACGAGTTGCTGAAGAAGGCACTCGCGGGCTGACCCTGCCGCCGCGCGTCACTGCGCGGTATCGTCCTGGTTCTTGGTCACGCCGCCGGTTCCGCCGACGGCGCCGTCCACGCCTTCCGGCGGGGTGTCGTCCTGCACATTCTCGATGTCGCGATTGCTCCCGCTGACCGCGCGCTCGAGGTCGCTGTGGCTGTCGTGATCGGCGCCGGGCAGGCTGTCGGGGTGGGGATCGCGTTCGGGGTCGGTCATCTATCGTCTCCTTCGCCTCTGTAACGCGTCGCGTCGCGCAGCGCTCCATCGATCCCGCTTGCGTGCGGCGCCGAGCGCGATAATCTCCGCGCCGGGGCTGACGGCCTGCCGATTCGGCGGGAAGTCATTGAAATCGGAGGGGGTTCTCCCATGAAGGATTACGGTCTGGCTCGGCGCGCGTGCGCCGCGCTGACAGCGGCTGCGCTCGTTCTGCCGGGTATCGCGAGCGCGCAGGAACAGGCCCAGGCGACGCCGGTCTATCTCGAAGACAGCGGTTCGCCGTTCGGGAAATTGCCGACGGATGCCGGTGAGGCGGCCAAGGTCGAGATGCCGAAGCTGGACTTTACGCCGTCCGCAACCGATCCGGACAATTACGACAAATATTATTATTTCGTCCGCTCCGAAACGGACTTCCAGACCGCCTATGGCGATATCGTCGAGTGTGACGGCTATGCGCGTGGGTTGGCGAGCGGCATCACCTATACGCAGGCGCCCTACCCCTATGCCGGGACGCTGGCCGGTGCGGCCGGCGGAATGATCGGCAGCGCGATGGCGATGGCGATCTTCGGATCGGCGGAAAAGCGCCGGCTGCGCCGCGTCAACATGCGCCAGTGCATGAACTTCAAGGGCTATCGCCGCTACGGCCTCTCGAAAGACCTGTGGCAGGAATTCCATTTCGAGGAGGGGCTGTCCGACATGCCCGAGAGCCGTCGGTTTGACTATCTCAAGCGGCAGGCGCTGGTCGCCGCCACCGCCAATCCGCAGGGCGAGGAGCTGGGGCTGTGAAGACGCTGATGATGGCCGCGGCGGTGGCGCTGCTGGCCGCGGGTCCCGCGATGGCGGCGCCCGCCGCGAAGAAGGACAAGGTCGTGTTCGTCGAGGCGGCACCGGTGAAGGACAAGCCAGCCGTCACGCTCGACCCGGCCAAGGCCTATGTCATGCTCCGCTCCGACGCGGCGATCCCGCTGCACCTGATGCGCGTGCCCAGCGCCGAGGATCAGGCGAAATATGACGAACTGCGCGCCGACGCGCTGGTCGAGGCGCGCGAGAAATATGTGAAGAAGAAGGCGTCCTACGACAAGGCCAAGATCGCCTACGACAAGACACCCAAGGGGTCGCCGAAGCCCGAACTTCCCAAGGAACCGGTCGAACCGACCGAGGAGAATTTCGAATTCACCCCGTTCGGCCTGCTGACCGGCGTATCGATCGGCCCGCTCAACCGCTTCGCCAAGGGGGCGGGGGAGGACAAGGTGTCGACCTATGTCCAGGAGCTTACGCCGGGCACCTATCGCGTCTACGGCATGATGTCGGTGCTGCCCGGCGGCGGTGCCTTCGGCAGCTGCTTCTGCATGGGCAGCGTGAAGTTCGATGTGAAGGCGGGGGAGATCACCGATCTCGGCCGCTTCGTGTCTAAGGAAATGCCCAAGCGCGAGCCCGGCGACAATGCCAAGCCGATGCCGATCGCGCTCGATTATCGCCTGCCGGTCGCCGGCGACGCAGTGGATGCGCGCCTGCAGGCGCTGCCGGTGCGTCAGGCGTCGCTCAAGCCGGTCGGCAAGCTGCCCAACTATTTCGGCATGACCATCGACCGCTTCCCCGCGATCGATGGCGTCATGCGTTACGACCGCGACCGGATCGTCGATCTGACCGCGGGCAACTGATTCCTCAAGCCGTTGGCTGGATCGGCGTCGCGGGCGGCTCGCCGCCCGGCTGAGGCGCGGGGACGTCGATGTCGGGCGGCGGCGGGTTGATCTCGGGCGTCGTCGGCTCCGGCTGCCCCGGCTGGGGCGTCGGAGGCGCTTCGGGCGGGGGGACGGACGGTTCGGCGGGGATCGGCGGTTCGACGGGCATCGGAAACTCTCCTTTGCCCCTCCAACGTGCCGATCCCGGCTTTGGTTCAGGCGCTGGCGCTCAGTCGTCGATATTCCGCCGGAATGTTTCGGGCAGGAACATCAGGCCGACGACCAGCGTCAGCCCCGCGACCACGATCGGGTACCACAGGCCGTAATAGATATCCCCCGTCGCCGCGACCATCGCGAAGGCGGTGGTCGGCAGAAATCCGCCGAACCAGCCATTGCCGATATGATAGGGCAACGACATCGACGTGTAGCGGATGCGGCTGGGGAACAGCTCGACCAGCATCGCCGCGATCGGGCCATAGACCATCGTTACCAGCAGCACGAGCCAGGTGAGGATCGCCACCACCACCGGCTTGTTGATCTGCGCCGGATCGGCCTTTGACGGATACCCCGCCGCGGTCAGCGCGGCCTTCAGCTCGCCCTGAAATCCGGCGATCGCGGCCTTGCGCGCGCCGCCGGTCACCTGGGCGGGGTCGGGCGCGGTGAAGCTTGCGTCGCCGATGCGAACCACCGCCACCGTACCCGCCGGGGCGTCGATGCTCTGATAGCTGATCGCGTTTTTCGCCAGGAACGCCTTGGCGATGTCGCAGCTCTTGCTGTCGAACTTGTTGCCGCCGACCGGATCGAATTGCAGCGAGCAATCGTCGCCATTGGTCACCACCGTCACCGGCGCCGTCGTCACCGCCCGGGCAAGTGCTGGATTGGCCGCTTCAGACAGCGCGTGAAATGCAGGGAAATAGGTGATCACCGCCAGTGCGCAGCCCGCCATGATGATCGGCTTGCGCCCGATCCGGTCCGACAGCCAGCCGAAGAAGATGAAGAAGGGCGTGCCGATCACCAGCGCGATCGCGATCAGGATGTTGGTTGTGGCGCCGTCCACCATCAGCATCTTTTCGAGGAAGAACATCGCGTAGAACTGGCCGGTGTACCAGACCACGGCCTGCCCGGCGACCGCGCCGAGCAGCGCGACCAGCACCCATTTGGCGTTGCTCCAGCGCCCGAACGCCTCGGTCAGCGGCGCCTTCGACGTCGTGCCCTCCGCCTTCATCTTCTTGAACACCGGGCTTTCTTCGAGCTGCATGCGGATCCACAGCGACACGCCGAGCAGGATGATCGAGACGAGGAACGGCACGCGCCAGCCCCAGTCGCGGAACGCCTCTTCGCCTACCGCCATGCGCGTGCCGATCACGACCAGCAGCGCAGCGAACAGGCCGAGCGTCGCGGTCGTCTGGATGAAGCTGGTATACAGGCCGCGCTTGTTGTTCGGCGCATGCTCCGCGACATAGGTCGCCGCCCCGCCATATTCGCCGCCCAGCGCCAGACCCTGGACCAGCCGCATCGCGACCAGCAGGATCGGCGCCGCGACCCCGATCGTCGCATAGGAGGGGAGGAGGCCGACGACGAAGGTCGCCCCGCCCATCAGCCCCATCGTGACGAGGAAGGTGTTCTTGCGCCCGACCAGATCGCCGATCCGCCCGAACACGAGCGCGCCGAACGGGCGCACCGCGAACCCGGCCGCAAAGGCGGCGAGCGCAAAGATGAACCCGGTCGTCTCGTTCACGCCCGAGAAGAATTGCGCCGAGATGATCGTCGCGAGCAGCCCGTAGAGATAGAAATCATACCATTCGAACACCGTCCCCAGTGACGATGCGGTGATGACCAGCCTCTCGCTCTGAGTCGCTTCGTGATGCGTCGGCTGCGCCTCAGCCATGAATCCCCCTCCAGCTATGTTAGCGCTAAAAGATCACATTTTTTCGCGGAAACGAAGCGTTGTTGCGCGCAGCGGGTGACAGCAGGCGGTGAAAGTTACAGAAGGCCCGCAACTGAGATGGAGGATGTGATGGCCCAGACGATCTACCCCGTGCCGCAGGACTGGGCGGAGAACGCGCTGGTGGACGAAGCGGGCTATCAGGCGATGTACCGCCGCTCGGTCGAGGACCCCGAGGGCTTCTGGGGCGAGGCGGCGCAGCGGCTCGACTGGATCAAGCCGTTCACTCGCGTCAAGGACACCAGCTTCGACGAAGCCGATTTCGGCATCGCGTGGTTCTCCGACGGCACGCTCAACATCAGCGCCAATGCGCTCGACCGCCACCTCGCCGAGCGCGGCGACAGCGTCGCGATCCTGTGGGAAGCCGACGACCCCGCCGAGCCGCACCGTGCGATCACCTATCGCGAGCTGCATGCCGATGTCTGCCGCTTCGCCAATCTGCTCAAGGCGCAGGGCATCGGGCGCGGCGATCGCGTCACGCTGTATCTGCCGATGGTGCCCGAGGCCGCGGTGGCGATGCTCGCCTGCGCGCGGATCGGCGCGATCCACTCGATCGTCTTCGCCGGCTTCTCGCCCGACGCGCTCGCCGGACGGATCAGGGATTGCGACAGCCGCATCGTGCTGACCGCGGACGAGGGGCTGCGCGGCGGCAAGCGCATCCCGCTCAAGGCGAATGTCGACGCCGCGCTCAACCAGTGCATCGGCGTCGAGCGGGTGATCATGCTCCGCCGTACCGGTGCGGACGTGCCGATGGTGGAGGGCCGCGACATCGACTGGGCCGAGGCGGCGAGCCAGTCCGCCGATTGCGCGCCCGCGGAGATGAACGCGGAGGACCCGCTGTTCATCCTCTACACCTCGGGCTCGACCGGAAAGCCCAAGGGCGTGCTCCACACCACCGGCGGCTATGCCGTGTGGACGGCGATGACGCACGAATATGTCTTCGATTACCGCCCGGGTCAGATCTACTGGTGCGCCGCCGATATCGGCTGGGTCACCGGCCACAGCTATGTCGTCTACGGCCCGCTGATGAACGGCGCGACGAGCGTGATGTTCGAAGGCGTGCCCAACTGGCCCGATCCCTCGCGCTTCTGGCAGGTGGTCGACAAGTTCAAGGTCGAAATTTTCTACGGCGCCCCCACCGCGCTGCGCGCGCTGATGCGCGAGGGCGATGACTGGGTGACCAGGACCGACCGCAGCTCGCTGCGCCTGCTCGGCAGCGTCGGCGAGCCGATCAACCCGGAGGCCTGGTCCTGGTACCACCGCGTGGTCGGCGAGGGGCGCTGCCCGATCGTCGACACCTGGTGGCAGACCGAGACCGGCGGCGCGATGATCACCCCGCTGCCCGGCGCGACCGCGCTCAAGCCCGGCTCCGCGACCAAACCGTTTTTCGGCGTCCAGCCCGCGCTGCTCGACACCGACGGCAACGAGATCGCGGGGGCGGGCGACGGATGCCTGGTCATCAAGGACAGCTGGCCCGGCCAGATGCGCACCGTGTGGGGCGATCACGACCGCTTCTTCCAGACCTATTTCACCACCTTCAAGGGCGTCTATTTCACCGGCGACGGCTGCCGCCGCGACGAAGACGGCTATTACTGGATCACCGGCCGGATCGACGACGTGATCAACGTGTCGGGCCACCGCATGGGCACGGCGGAGATCGAAAGCGCGCTGGTCGCGCACCACAAGGTCGCCGAGGCGGCGGTGGTCGGCATGCCGCACGACATCAAGGGGCAGGGCATCTACGCCTTCGTCACCACCAATGCGGAGGTGACGCCCGACGCCGCGCTGCGCGCCGAGCTGATCAAATGGGTGCGACAGGAAATCGGCCCGATCGCCACGCCCGACGTGATCCAGTTCGCGCCCGCGCTGCCCAAGACCCGCTCGGGCAAGATCATGCGCCGCATCCTGCGCAAGATCGGCGAGAACGACGTCGGCAACCTCGGCGACACCTCGACGCTGGCCGATCCGTCGGTGGTGGATCACCTGCTCGCCAACCGGCCGCATCTCACGGAGGCGTGAGGTTCGGCGGCGTGCCCCAAGTGGTGAACCGATCAATACGGAGTTAGCGGAGCACTCTGACCTTTCCGCAAGCAAGGCGGCCATGACGGGGCGGCGGGAAGTGTGGGATGCCGTCCTTGCGGCTATGAGCCAAGCGCTACATGTTGAGGCAGCCAGCATGGCGCACCAACAGCTGAGGGGCGAATGTGCCTGTAAAACAAGGATGCATCTTCGCCAGCGTCGCTATTGGCGTTGTTTTGCTTGCGATGCTGTCGCGGCCCTATCGGCTGGAAACCGTAGAAAGCACCGTTTCGTCAAACGAAACAGGCTGCTCTATTTCTACGACCAGCAACGGGGGCTGGCGCGAAGAGGCCTGGACCACTCGAGTTGCCTACCCGTTGGACTTACGTGTATTTGTAGAAAATTGCACCGGTGTGCCTGAGGGGCGACCATATTCCGCGACGCTTGTATCCGTGCGGTCCGGAACGGTCATTGCTTCAGGGTTATCATGCTCCGGAACCAAACATGCAGAAGGTTATCCTTGTCGGCTTGAACTGCCACCCCTAGCCAAATTGGCTGGGCAAGATCGCTTTCAAGTTCGGGTCTTGAAGACCAGAGGACACGACGCGGGCACTGCCGAGTTGCAGCTGTTCCTCAAACGCGAATGGCGTAGCGCTCTGATCGACGGAATCATGTCGGTGTAGCGCGCGCGTCCGCAAAGGGGTCGTAAGCAGAACGGCGGCTCCGCGATCCTCCATCCTCTCAACGACTCCGTCCCAGCGGCACGATCGCCGGGCGGCCATGATGCTCCTCGATCCGCACCTCGATACCATAGACAGCGCGCAGATTATCGGTCGTGAGCACCGCCAGCGGCGCGCCGTCGGCGACGATGCGGCCGCGGTCGAGCAGGATGATCCGGTCGCAATAGCGCGCCGCCATGGTCAGGTCGTGGAGCACCGCGACCACGGTGCGCCCGGCCCGCGCCTCCTCGCTCAGCAACTCCATCACGTCGATCTGGTGCCCGGGGTCGAGGCTGGCGAGCGGCTCGTCGGCGATCAGCGCGGGCGCCTCGACCGCCAGCGCGCGGGCGAGCAGCACGCGGGCGCGCTCGCCGCCGGAGAGTTCGGTCGCGATCCGTTGGCGCAGCGGCAGCACGTCGGCGCGGTCCATCGCGCGCTCGATCGCGGCGGCATCGGCTTCCCCGAGCCGCGACATCGGTGCGAGGTGGGGTAGCCGGCCAAGGCCGACCAGCCGCTCGACCGTCAGCGGCCAGTGCAGCGTCTGGCCCTGCGGCAGATAGGCGATCCGGCGCGCCAGCTCGGCCCGCGCCATCTCCGCCGCATTCGCGCCATCGACCCGCACGCGGCCTTGCGCCGGCACCAGCGCCAGCATCGCCCGCGCGAGCGTCGACTTGCCCGCGCCGTTGGGGCCGACGATTCCGGTCAGCGTGCCGGGCGACAGGACGAAGCCGGCGTCGTGGACGACGGTCCGCTTGCCCAGCGCGACGCTGAGCTGCTCGACGGTCAGCGTCACCATAGCCGCCGCTCCCGCAGCAGGTGGAGAAGGAAGACGGGGACGCCCAGAAACGCGGTGACCACGCCCAGCTTGAGCTCGTTGGTGGTCGGCGCGATGCGCACGCCAAGGTCCGCGAGCGTCAGCAGCGCCGCGCCACCGATCGCCGAGGGGATCAGGATCGCCGACGGGCTGCGGTCGGTCAGCGGGCGCACGAGATGCGGGACGATCAGCCCGATAAAGCCGATCGCGCCCGATACCGCCACCGCGCCCCCGACACCGATCGCGGTGCCGAGCAGCAGGCGCAGACGGACAGCTCGCAGGTCGACGCCCAGCGCCGCCGCACCATCCTCGCCCAGCGTCAGCGCGTCGAGCGCGCGGCCATTCCACAGCAGCAGGCCCGCCCCGATCGCGATGCAGGGCAGGGCGATGGCGACATGCTCGAACGACCGGTTCTCCAGACTGCCCAGCAACCACGTCATGATTTCCATCGCCGCAAACGGATTGGGCGACAGGTTGAGCGCAAGGCTGATCCCCGCGCCCGCCAGCGTCGACACGGCGATCCCCGCGAGGATCAGCGTCAGCGCACTCTCCGACCGCCCCGCCAGCGCGAACAGCAGCACGAGCGACAGCAGCGCGCTCAGGATCGCCAGCAGCGGCAGCACTGCGGGGTGAACGGCGGCAAACCCGAAATAGAGCGCCGCAACCGCGCCGAGCGACGCGGAACTCGACGTCCCCAGCACCGCCGGTTCGGCGAGCGGATTGCGCAGGAATCCCTGCAGCACCGCGCCGGCGAGCCCGAGCATCGCCCCGACCGCGAGGCTCAGCAGCGTGCGCGGCAGCCGCAGCTCGAACAGGATCATGGTGGCAACCCGGTCACCGCGCCCCGTCAGTGCGGCGATGATGCGCGCGAGGCCCAGATCGACCGGCCCGAACAGCAGCGATGCCAGCGCGGCGCACAGCGTCACGGCGGACAGGGCCGCGATCAGCGTCGAAAGATGGCGGCTCGATGTCATGCTGTGCCTCGCAAGTGCTTGCTGGCACGCGCCGCTCGGCTATGGAAGCGGCCATGGCGCGTCTTCGGCTTCTCACGCTCGGCATGATCGCATTCGGCGCGGGTGCCGTGGCATGGGCGGCGCGTCCCGCAACTCCGGAAGCCGCGCCCGCAGTTCCAAAGCGCGTGGTGTCGTTCAATCTCTGCGCGGACCAGCTCATCGTCGCGCTCGCCGATCGCGCGCAGATCGCCGGGCTCACCCGCAATGCCATCGATTCGGGAATGTCGGCGGTGGCAGATCGCGCGCGCGGCCTGCCCCTTCTGTCGAGCTCGGGGGAACAGATTCTCGCGATCCAGCCCGATCTGGTCGTTGGCATGCCCGCCGGCCCCGCCGCCGCGCTGATCGCGCGACAGGGCTATCCGACGCTCGATTTCCGCTTCGCCAACACGGTCGACGAAATCTATCTCTCGATCCGCGAGACCGCCGCCGCGCTGGGCCACCCGGCACGCGGCGAGGCGATGATCGCGCGGATGCAGGGCGATCTCGCCGCGATCCCGCGTACCGGGCGCGGCAGGGTCGCAGCCTTCTATCAGCGGCGCGGCTTCATGACTGGAACCGGTACGCTGGTCGACGATCTGATGCGTCGCGCGGGCCTGGTGAACCTCGCCGCGAAGCTCGGCAAGCCGCCGCTCGCGCAGGTCAGCATCGAGGAGATGGTCGCGGCGAAACCTGATTTCCTGATCGTCGACAGCGGAACCGACACGGTCGAGGATCAGGGAACCGAGATGCTGCACCATCCGGCGCTGCGCGACATCCCCCGCGTCCGCCTTCCGTCGGCATGGACCGTCTGCGCCGGCCCGGCCTATGTGCAAGCCGCGCGCAGCATCGCGGCGCAGGTCGCCCACCACCGCTGACCGCCGCCGCAAGGGCGCAACGCCGCCGCCAGCCGAAACCGGCGACGCCGCCCAAGGCAGCCCGCTGACGAGGCTGCCGGCGTGCATCAGAACGCTACGCGCACGCCGCCATAGGCACCGATCCCGGAGGTCGCAGTGCCGAAGATTTCCTCGTAATCGACGTCGAACAGATTCTCGACGCGGCCGAACAGCTGGATCGTCTCGGTCACGCGATAGCGCGCGGCGAGATTGACCAGCGTGTAGGGCTTCATCGACACGCGCACCGGCACATAGCTCGGATCGGTATAGGCGATATCGACGAACCGCCCATTGTGCCGCACCGTCAGCGTGGTCGAAAACCGCTCGTCCGCGCTTGCGAAGGTCGCGTTGAAGCTGGCGATGTCGCCGGGGCGCCGCACCTCCTCGACGCCATTTTCCTGCGCATCGACATGCGTGTAGCTCGCGTCGAGCCGCAGCTGCGGGATCGGGCGCGCGCTCGCGAACAGCTCGACGCCGTGCTGCTTGGACTCGGTCGCGCGGTTGGCCGGGGTCGCGACGAAGGTCGGCGCGGGATAGCTGGTATAGATCTCGTCGGTCAGCACCGTGTCGAAATAGGTCGCGCCGAAGCTGACCTTGCCGTCCAGCAACTCCTGATCGACCCCGGCTTCCCAGCCCTTCGACTGTTCGGGCTTGAGGTCCGGGTTGCCGATATAGCGGCCGTCCGAATAGCCATAGAGCTCGTAATAGCCGGGGTTCTTGACGCCGGTGCCATAGGCGGCGCGCAGCCGCGTTCCGGTGGCGAGGCGATAGCCGCCCTGCACGCGCCACGTCGTCGCATTGGCGAAGCGGTCATTGTCGTCGTGCCGCACCGATCCACCAAGCGCGAGCCCGCCCGCGGTCAGCTCATACTGGCCGACCAGCCCGACATTGGTGGTGCTGCGCTTGCCGGTGAACGCGTCGAACGGCGACCCGCTCGACGGCGTGGTGTTGCGATAATCCTCCCGCTCGACATCCACCGCACCGGTCACGCGGTGGCTCACCGCATCGCTTCCGAAGCGCAGGCTCGACACGAACGATCCCTTGTAGCGTTGGCCCTTGTCGCCATAATCGACCCCGAACGGCGAATAGTTGGTGCGCTCGGTGTCGGAGAATTGCCCGGTGAGCGTGTTGGTCCAGCGCCCGTCGAGCGCGGTCAGCTCGGCGCTCAACAGGCCGTAGATCGCATCGTTGACGAAATACACGCCGGGGCTGTCGATCGTGGTGCCAAAGGTCGGGCTGGTCGGGTCGCCATCGGTGTTGTTGGTATCGGCATCGGTATGGCTGTAGCGCAGCACGCCGGTCAGCTTGAACGTCTCGGTCGGGCGCCAGTTGAGCTTCACGCTCGCGCCGACGCTGTCCGCGCCGACCTTGCGGCTGCCCCCGCGCGCGGTGGGGACGCCGTCGCTGTGCAGCCAGCTTGCGGTCAGCGCATAGTCGAACGCGTCCGATGCACCCGCCGCGCGCGCCGCGGCGCTCACCGTGCCGAACGACCCGGCCTTCGCGCGCGCGCTGAAGCCGGGCGCCTCGGCGCCCGACAGGGTGATGTAGTGGATCACGCCGCCGATCGCGTCCGATCCGTAGAGCGACGATTGCTGCCCGCGCAGCACCTCGATCCGCGCGGCTGGATCGGCGATCAGCGTGCCGAAATCATATTCGCCCTGATAGGGGTCGGCGACCTCGATCCCGTCGACCAGCACCAGCACATGGTTCGCCTCGGTGCCGCGCACCCGGATCTGCGTCAGGCTGCCGATCCCGCCGGTGCGATTGACTGCGATACCCGGCACGTCGCGCAGCACGTCGGAAACGATCCGCGTCTGGCGGTCCTCCAGCGCCTGCGCGTCGATCACCGTGATCGATGCGGGGACGTCCTCCACGCGCACTTCCTCGCCGGAGCGCGAGGCGGTGACGACGACGTCGTCGGGCGCGTCGGCAGCGTCGGAATTGGCGAGCGCGGGCGACGCCGCGGCGATGGCGATCAGTGAAACGAAACCGGTCTTCAACATTGGTATTCCCCCCGCGCCTGAACGAGCGAGGGCAGGGGCCTGTCGTCCGCAGCTGCGAACGACCGGTGCGCTGTGGCAGACGGGCGCTGGAATCGCCTGACGCGCGCACCGAAGCGGCCCCGGCCGCTTGGGTCGTCGCTCAGACGGAGAACTACCGTGCCGTGGCCATCCCCTGGACCAAGGCAAGAGCGACCGGTGCGCTGGCAGGTCTCCTGGCTCGCGGGTCAGGGCGTGATGCACGGCCTTCCCGGGCCGCATGGCCCAGTGGCTGTTCCCTCGCGGGGAACCAGTGCATCGCGCTCGCCGCTTACAGTTGCAGGGACAGCTGCGGAGTTGGACGGTCGCCCGTCCGCACCGCATTCCCGTTTTAAGCCCCTTTCGGGGCACCGGCGCGATCATCGAGGCGCGGGGTTGCCCCCGATCCTCGCCCGGCCCAATAGGCGCGTGAGTCCGCGGCGGCAAGACATAAAGAATTCTTTATATCGCATTCGTCCTGACATCGGCGATTGAGGCTTCCCCGCGTCGCGTTTTCCTGATTGCTTGGCAGGCATGATGATCCGCGCCGCCCTGTCGCTCGCCCTGCTCGCTCCGCTGCCTGCCCTCGCGCAGGTGCCGGCCAGCCAGATCCCCGCCGCTCAGGTCGCGGAGGTCGACGCGCTGTTCGCCAGATATCGCGATCAGAACCCAAGCCCCGGCATGGTTTTTATGGTGATCAAGGACGGCAAGCCGGCCATGTCCTCGACGGTCGGCACGCAGACCCCCGGCGGCGTACCGGTCACCTTCGACACCCGCTTCCGCATCGCGTCGATGAGCAAGGCGTTCACCGCGCTCGCGATCCTCAAGCTGCGCGACGACGGCAAGCTGCGACTCGACGATCTCGCCGAAACGCACATCCCCGAAATGCGCGGCTGGACCTATCCGACGACCGACAGCCCGCGCATCCGCATCCGCGATCTGCTCGCGCATGTCGGCGGCATGGTCACCGACGATCCATGGGGCGACCGGCAACAGGTGCTGAGCGAAGCCGACTTCACGAAGATGATCGCCGCCGGCGTACCGTGGAGTCGCACCGGGCAGATGAGCCACGAATATTCCAACTTCGGCTATGCGCTGCTCGGCCGGATCGTCACCAACGTCTCGGGTCAGCCCTATCAGCGCTACATCGCGGGCACGATCCTGCAGCCGCTGGGCATGACCGCCACGACCTACGACATCGCGCAGGTGCCGCAGGACAAGCTAGCGCTCGGCTATCGCTGGCAGGATGAGAAGTGGGTCGAGGAACCGCGCATGCGCGACGGCGCGTTCGGGGCGATGGGCGGCATCATCACCACCGCCAACGATTACGCCAAATGGATCGGCTTCCTCCTCTCGGCCTGGCCGCCGCGCGACGGGGCGGAGACCGGGCCGGTCAAGCGCGCCACCGTGCGCGAGCTGGCGCAGGGCCTCAACTTCGTCCAGATCGGCCCGCGCCGCGGCGCGCCGGAAGGGGACAAATGCGTCCATGCCGTCGCCTATGGCAAGGGGATGCGGGTGACGCCCGATTGCGACCTCGGCCTCACCCTCGCGCATGGGGGCGGCTTCCCCGGCTATGGCAGCTTCCTCGTGCTGGCGCCGGAACGCGGCATCGCCGCCTTCGCCTTCACCAACAAGACCTATACCGCCCCCGCCGTGCCGGTCTGGCAGTCGCTATGGGCACTGGCGCGGGCAGGGGCGGCCGAGCCCCGCGAGCTCCCGCTCAACCCGCTGCTGGCGCAAATGCAGGACGCCGCCCGCGCCGCCTATGCCACAGGCGACCTCAAGCCGCTCGACGGCAAGCTCGCGATGAACTTCCTGATGGACCGCGACGCCGCCCACTGGCGAACGGAATTCGCGCGGATCAAGGCGCTGGTCGGCGACTGCCCAACCGCCGAACCGCTCTTCCCGACCGGCAACCTCACGACCGCCTTCCGCTGGAACTGCGCGAAGGGCAAGCTGGATGGCCAGATCCTGCTCAGCCCAACCAACCCGCCCGCGATCCAGGCGCTGCGGTTTGCGCCACGGCCGGATTGAGGGCGGACACCGTCTAGGCGGACCGGCGGCAAACGCCCCGTTGCGGGCATAAGCATCTTTGGGGATATGGTCTTCGAATGCGTGTCGCCGCCGTCCATAAGCTTACGCCCCGGCAAAAGGAGATACTTCGACTTCTTCTGAACGGGTATGATGCCAAATCGATTGGCCGCGAACTTGGTATCTCCGTCCACACTGTGACCGAGCATCTCCGCGAAGCCCGGCGACATTTGGAGGTTTCGAGCAGCCGGGAAGCTGCGCGCATCCTGCGGGAGGCAGAGTCGGTACCCCCACATAATATGGGACCCAACGAATTGGGGGTGGCCGGACCGACCACGACGCAGCGTTTCTTCCGGCCGCTCAGTCCGAACAGTTGGCTGACTTATGCCGGAGTGTTGCTCGTGATCCTCGTCGCCGCTGCTGCCACTGTCCTGTCCTTTTCGAGCGTGAATCCGCTTCCGGATCGCTCCGACAAGTCCGCTGGTCAAGTGGCACCATCGACTGCTGCCGAGGCAAACCCCAGCCCCTATCAAACCCGCTCGATTGCCGTGCCTAGCTTTGAGCGATTGAAGGTTTCAGGGCCGTTCCAGGTTACCGTCATGGTCACCGATGAGCCGGATGAAGTTCTGCTTCAGGGGCCCCCTGCCTTGCTGGCCGACACGATCCTAGCCGTTGAAAACGGTGCCCTCTCGATCCGCTTTCGCGAAGGCGCAACCTGGAGTTGGAATCCCGGCTCAGGTGTGAACATTACCGTGTCCACATCGCGTCTCAGTTCGGTGAATCTCGATGGCGCTGCGATCGTCGAAGTCTACGGAGTTCGCGGGGAGACGTTTGTGGCCGCCACAGCGGGCTCTGGAATGGTGAAAGCGACTGGACTGGACGTCGAGCGGATTCGACTGACGACGGGCGGCGCAGGTAGCATATCGGCGGAGGGTGTGGCCCGAGAGGCGACATATGCGGTGGGAGGATCGGGTTCCATCGATGCGATGCGCTTGCGGGTGAAGAACGCTCACATCGCGATCGGAGGATCTGGTTCGAGTTACGCGAACGTGTCCGGCACAGCGAACATCTCTTCGGTTGGAAGTGGACGCGTCGAAGTCGTCGGTGGGGCGACCTGTGTCACGCAACCAGCCGACTCGCGCCTGATCGAATGTCGATGAACGATCTGAAATAGCGACAGCTCTTGTCCCATGGTCCTCTGCTTCCGCCGCAAGGATATAATTGCCTTTCCTACAACCCCCGATCCAGCATATCTGCAATGTCCGATGTCGAACCCGGACACCCCCTTCAGCCTTCGAAACCGCGCCGCCACGCCGCCCAAAGCTGACAGAATCGCGCGCGTTGCCCGTAACTTTGTCAGCTTTCGCCCCGCACTACCGCCGGATCGGCCGCTGCTCGCTCAGCATGTTCCGGATCGTCGTCGACGCGACCCCGGCCTGTCCCATCGCATTGCTGATCTGGTCCAGCCCCAGCACTACGTCGCCCGCTGCGAACAGCCCGGGGATCGACGTGCGCTGGTGGTCGTCCACCTCCAGGCACCCTTCCTCGGTCGCCGCCGCGCCCGCAGCGACCGCCAGGTCGGAGCGGATGCGCGATCCCAGCGCTGGGTAGATGCTGTCGAACGTCATCCGGCCTTCCGCCGTCTCCACCGCGATCCGCTCGCCTTCGATTCCATAGCCGCCGCACGGCCCGTCGACCCGCGCGATCCCCGCTTCGTCCAGCTTGGCCAGGCACGCATCGTCCAGCCGGTGCTCCATGTCCGGTGCGATCAGCGTCACGTCGCGGGTGAAGCCGCGCAGGAACAGCGCCTCGCGCATCCCGTGATCGCCGGTGCCGATCACCCCGACGCGCTTGTCGGTCACCTCATATCCGTCGCACACCGGGCAATAGCGCAGCAGGCCGCTCGCCAGCGCCGGATCGTGCACCGCATCCTCCATTCCCTTGGGCCGGTGATTGACCACGCCCGTCGCCAGCAGCACCGATCGCGCGTGGAAGCTCCGCTCGCCCGCATGGACGATGAAGCCCTCGTCGGCCGGCTCGATCCGCGTGACCTTCGCCGGCTCGCGCACCGCGCCATACTTTTCCGCCTGCGCCAGCATCCGCCGCAGCAACTCGACGCCCTCGATCCCCTCGGGATAGCCGGCATGGTTGTGCGTGCGCGGGATCAGCGCCGCGCGGCTCGATCCGCAATCGAACAGCCGGATCGACAGGTGATAGCGCGCCAGATAGATCGCCGCCGTCAGCCCGGCCGGCCCCGCGCCGACGATGATACAGTCTTCCATGCCCGCTCCCTTGCCAATCACCGTCCAAGCGGCGAACAGGCGCAATGACCTTCGCCGCCACCGTCCTAACGCTTTACCCGGAGATGTTTCCCGGTCCGCTCGGCATTTCCATTGCCGGACGCGCGCTGAACGAGGGCAAGTGGGGCCTCGATACCGTCCAGATCCGCGATTTCGCGACCGACAGGCACCGCACCGTGGACGATACTCCGGCAGGCGGCGGGGCAGGGATGGTGCTCAAGCCCGATATCCTCGCCGCCGCCTGTGACAGCGTGGGTTACGACCGCCCGATGCTGGCGATGACCCCGCGCGGCGCCCCGCTGACGCAGGACCGCGTCCGCTCGCTCGCCGCCGGTCCCGGCGTCTCGATCCTGTGCGGCCGGTTCGAGGGGTTTGACGAGCGCCTGTTCGAGGCGCGCAACATCGAACCGGTGTCGATCGGGGACTACGTCCTGTCGGGCGGCGAGATGGGCGCGCTGGTGCTGCTCGATGCTTGCATTCGGCTGCTTCCCGGCGTAATGGGCGCGCCTTCCAGCGGAGTCGAGGAAAGCTTCGAAAGCGGCCTCCTCGAATATCCGCAGTACACCCGACCCGTCGAATGGGAAGGGCATATGATCCCGCAAGTGCTGCGATCGGGGGATCATGCGCGGATCGCGGCCTGGCGAAAGCAACAGGCCGAGACCGATACACGGCTAAGGAGGCCGGATCTTTGGGAGCGCCATGAGGGCGCTCGGGTCCAGTCTCCCTCTGGCGCGCGGCAAAAGAAGGACGAATGAGCATGAACCTCATCCAGCAGATCGAGGCCGAGAACGTCGCGAAGTTCCTGGCCGACAAGAAGATCCCCGAATTCCGCCCCGGCGACACCGTCAAGGTCGGCGTGAAGGTCGTCGAAGGCGAGCGCACCCGCGTTCAGAACTATGAAGGCGTCTGCATCGCCCGCGCCAACAAGGGCATGGGCAGCAACTTCACCGTCCGCAAGATTTCGTTCGGCGAGGGCGTCGAGCGCGTCTTCCCCCTTTATTCGCCGAACATCGACAGCATCGAAGTCGTCCGTCGCGGCGTCGTGCGTCGTGCGAAGCTCTATTATCTGCGCGGCCGCACCGGCAAGTCGGCGCGCATCGCCGAGCGCCGCGACCCGCGTCCGGCCAAGGGCACCGCTGCCGCCGAGTAATCGGCACGCAGGCTTGAACAAGCGCGGGGCGCGGGGGCGAAAGCTTTCGCGCCCCGTTCGTTTCCGGCGCTGTTTGATTCCGGCGCCGGCGTCCCTAGATTAAGGGCGTGAAGACCCGCGCAATTCCCCTCGGCCTCGGCGCCACCCGTACCATCCGGGACGCGGCGCTTTGGCTGGCGTTGCTGGTCGCACTCGCCTCCTCGCTGCTCAGCGGCGGGATGCCCCGCACCACGGCGCTCGGCTCGGCATTCAACCCCGCGACCACATCGGTCGTGCTCAAGCCGATCCGCCCGGCACCCCGTGTCACCGCAGAGGTCGTGCGCCGCGACGATGGCCCCGCCGCCGGATCGGACACGACCGCAGCTATGGGGCTAGCTCCGGCTCGAACCGAGGCTGTCCGCCCGGCCCATATGCGCGTCGCCGCACGCGCCTCGACGCCCTCACTTCATCCCCACGCCGTCCTCCCCGGCACCCCGCGCGGCCCTCCGGCGGCCTGACATTCCACCCCTTCGCCGGCCACGGCGGTTTCGGGAGATTTTGTCATGGACCAGAAGAAGAAGCGGCCTCCCTGGTGGTTCGCGCCGATCGTGTGGGGCGGTGTAGTGGCGAGTGCCGCCGCCGCCGCGCTGGTGATCGGCGGGACGCAGGGCTGACCGCGCCGCCCGGGCCGCGCGCTGCGGTCCGGGCGACAACAGGGACGCCAGCCAGCCTATGCACCACACCCCCCTCATCGCCACCATCGTCGCGGGGCTCGTCATCGCCTTCATCATGGGGTCGATCGCCCACAAGCTGAAGGTCTCACCGATCGCCGGCTATCTGCTTGCCGGAATCATGGTCGGGCCGTTCACCCCCGGCTTCGTCGCCGACGGCAATCTCGCCGCCGAACTGGCCGAGATCGGCGTCATCCTGCTGATGTTCGGCGTTGGCCTGCACTTCTCGCTGCGCGACCTGCTCGCGGTGCGCAAGATCGCCGTACCCGGCGCGATCGGGCAGATCGCCTCCGCAGTGCTGATGGGCATGGCGCTGGCCTGGGCGCTCGGTTGGGACCCGCTCGCTGGGTTCGTCTTCGGCCTCGCGCTCTCCGTCGCCAGCACCGTGGTGCTGCTGCGCGGCCTGCAGGGCTTCGGCATCGTCGATACCGAGCGTGGACGCATCGCGGTCGGCTGGCTGATCGTCGAGGATCTGGTGATGGTGCTTGCGCTCGTGCTGCTCCCGGCGCTGGCGGAGGTGATGCAGGGCGACGGGCCGATGACGTGGGACGCGATCCTCGTTCCGCTGGCGCAGACCGCGTTCAAGGTGACCGGCTTCCTCGTCGTGATGCTGCTCGTCGCACGGCGGGTCATCCCGCTCGCGCTGCATTGGGTGGTGCACACCGGATCACGCGAGCTGTTCCGCCTCGCGGTGCTCGCGATCGCGCTCGGCGTCGCGTTCGGCGCGGCGGTGGTGTTCGACGTCTCCTTCGCGCTCGGCGCCTTCTTCGCCGGCATGATCCTCGGCGAAACCCCGCTCAGCCGCCAGGCGACCGAGGAGACGCTGCCGCTGCGTGACGCCTTTGCGGTGCTGTTCTTCGTCTCGGTCGGCATGTTGTTCAACCCGGCGGTCGTGGTCGAACAGCCGCTCCCACTGCTCGCCACGGTGCTGATCATCGTGTTCGGCAAGTCGGTGATCGCCTATGGCATCGTCCGCGCGCTCGGCCGCTCGCACCGCATCGCGATCACTGCCGCCGCCAGCCTGGCGCAGATCGGCGAATTTTCGTTCATCCTCGCCGGGCTGGGCGTCAGCCTTCAGATCCTTCCGCCAGAGGGGCGCGACCTGATCCTCGCCGGCGCGCTGCTGTCGATCCTCGCCAACCCCTTCATCTTCAACTGGCTGGTTCCGCGTCGGCAGGCGCAGACCGACCCGATCGAGCCGCCTGCGGATACCGGCGACCGGACCGACCATGTCGTGCTGGTCGGCTATGGCCGGGTCGGCAAGCTGATCGCGCAGGACCTGCTCGCGCGCAAGCGGCCCTTCATCCTGATCGAGGATCAGACCGATACGGCGAACGCGGCGAAGGGGGAGGGGCTCGACGTCGTCCGCGGCAACGCCGTCGATCCCGAGGCGCTGAAGGCGGCGGGCGTCGACCGCGCCGCGAAGCTGCTGATCGCGATTCCGGAGGGGTTTGAGGGCGGCGCGGTGATCGAGGCCGCGCGCGCCATCAATCCGGACATCGCCATCGTCGCCCGCGCCCATTCGGATGCCGAGGTGGACTATCTCGAAGCGCGCGGCGCGGGCGACGTGGTGATGGGCGAGCGCGAGATCGCCAGCCGGATGCTCAGCCTGTGTGCGGTTCCGCTGAAGCGTCACGCATAGGACACGATCTCGAACTCGATCCCGTCGAAGTCGAGAAAGTAGAAGCGCCGCCCCGGGTCATAGTCGCCATGCTCGAACGGCGTGAGGCCGGCCGCGGCGACCTTGGCCTCGATCGCATCGAGATCGTCGACGACGATCCCGACATGGTTGAGCGGCCGGCCTTTGGGGTAGCGCCGCTCGGCCTGCGCCGGCGGCGCGTAGAGCGCCAGATAGAGGCGCTCGTCGCCGACATGGATCGACGTCCCGCCGTCGCGCGCCGGTCCCTGCCAGCGGATATGCCAGCCGAACAGATGCTGCATCAGCTTCGCGGTGCGTGCCGGGTTGGTCACGGTCAGATTGACATGTTCGATGAAGGTCGTGGGCATGGCGTTTCCTTTGCGGTTTGCGTGAGTGCCCGACTCCGCTACAACCTCAACTTAAGTTGAGGTCAAACGGAAAATCTGTCCATGCGCGGCAACGAACTCCTCACCATCGGCGACCTTGCGGCACGCACCGGCCTGACGGTCTCCGCGATCCGCTTCTACGAGAGCCGCGGGCTGGTCGAACCGATCCGCACGCGTGGCAACCAGCGTCGCTTCCTGCGTTCCGACATTCGCCGCCTGTCCTTCGCGCTGATCGCACAGCGGCTCGGGCTGACGGTCCAGGAAATCGCTGCGGAACTGTCGCGGCTGCCGCACGGTCGCACCCCGACCCAGGCCGATTGGAACCGCATCAGCCGCCATTTCCGCGCGGAGATCGACCGTCGCATCGCGTTGCTCGAGCGCACGCGCGAGAAGCTCGACGAATGCATCGGCTGCGGCTGCCTCTCGCTGCGTAAATGCGGCTTGTATAACCCCGATGACGCGGCGGCGGCGGAAGGTGCGGGACCGCGCTATGTGCTGGGGCAGGCGGGGGCCCCCGAGTGAAGCGCCGTTGGATCGTCGCGACGGCTCTGGTCGTAACGCTGACGGGCGCCGCCTGGGGCCTGAAGGCGGCGATGCAGGCACGCTGCTGGGCGTTCGGCGCCCCGGTCCTGTGCCGGATCGAAAGCGATGAAAAGCTGGTCGCGCTCAGCTTCGACGACGGGCCGACCCGCGCGGGTCTCGACGCCATCCTCCCGGTCCTCGCGAAGCACGGCGCGCGCGCCACCTTCTTCGTGATCGGGGCAGAGGTGGAATCCTATCCCGACGGCGTGCGCCGCATCGCTGCAGCGGGGCATGAAGTCGGCAATCACAGCTTCGATCACCGCCGCATGATTTCGCCCTTTTCTACCGCCTATCGCGACGCGCTCGCGCACACCGATCGCGCGATCGCGGCTGCGGGGGCACCACAACCCAAGCTGTTCCGGCCACCTTACGGCATCAAATTCACCGGCCTCGCCCGCGCGCTCGATGGCAAGACGATCGCGATGTGGGATTTCGAGGAGCCCGTCGCCCGGCCCGGCGGCGCGCGCGCCTATGCCGATGCGGTGGTCGCCGCGGCACGACCGGGCTCGATCATCCTGATCCACCCGATGTACGCCAGCCGCACGATCGAGCGCGAGGCCCTGCCGCACGTGCTGACGGGGCTGAAGTCCCGCGGATTCCGCATCGTCACGGTGAGCGACCTCGCGGCGCGCGGCCGCGCGGATGCAATCAGCCGAAGGTGAAGTTGACCGGCTTGCCCTGATCGCGGTTGCGGTCGAAGGCGTGGCTGGCATAGCGCCCGTCGCGCTCGACCCAGTGGAGGAACAGGTGCGCGGACCAGCCATTGGGGTTGGGCTGGGTGCGGCCATGGCGCAGGTGGACGCCGTCATAGATCACGCCATCGCCCGGCTCCATCTCCCAGCCGCGATAGGGACCGTCGAACCCGTCCTCGATCTCCAGCTGCGACAGCTCCGCGCGGTGCTCCGACACCTCCAGCGGCCACGCCACGCCGTCGCTATAGTCGAGCGTGAGCGACAGGCTCACCTCGCACGACGGGCGATCGGAATGCACGCGACAGATGTCCCCCTCGCGATAGATCCGCAGATAGCTGTAGGTCGGCAGCAGCTCGCGGCCGGCGATCTCCGCGATCGTCGGGGTGAGGCCCCATAGCAGCGTCAGCATCGGCGGATAATCGAACCCGTACAGTTCGGGCGCGCCCCGCTTGAGGATCGCCGATTCCTTCTCGATCTGTCCCAGTCGGGTCCCGGTCCGCCCGAGATGGTCCTGAAGCTGCCGCAGGAACGCGTTGCACACTTCGCGCGGAAGCAGCCCCTGGACATGCGCATGCCCGTCCTGCTGGAAATTGCCGATGATCTGCATGGCGCGTTCGATAAGTGCGGCCGCGGCGCGACGCAAGCGGCGGGGCTTTACCGCGCTACCGTCGCCGCGATAACGCTGGCCGCGCGGGGCACCGATGCGCCGCTGGTGGAGTCGATGCATGTGGAACTGGACCTTGGGTGCGGCGCTGGCGCTGAGCGTGGCGATGGGCGGTGTCGCCATGGCCGATGAAGCGAAGCAACCGACCCCGACGGACCTGACGCTGGAGCGCATCTTCGCCAGCCCGGATCTCGCCGGCACCGCCCCGCGCGCGCTCAAGCTGTCCCCCGACGGGAAGCTGGTGACGCTGCTGCGCAACCGGCCGGACGACAACCAGCGCTATGACCTGTGGGCGATGGATACCGCGACCGGCAAATGGCGGATGCTGGTCGACAGCCTTAAGATCGGCACCGGCGCCGAACTGTCGGAGGCCGAGAAGATGCAGCGCGAACGCGCGCGCATCGGCGGGACCAAGGGCATCGTCGCCTATGACTGGGCCCCCGACGGAAAGTCGATCCTCGTCCCCCTCGACGGCGATCTCTATCTCGCCACGCTGGACGGCAATGTCCGCCGCCTGACCGCGACCGAGGGGGGCGAACTCAACCCCGTGATCAGCCCGCGCGGCGGCTATGCCAGCTTCGTGCGCGACCAGAATCTCGTCGTGCTCGATCTCGGCTCGGGCACCGAGACGCAGGCGACGACCGAGGGCAAGGGTACCGTCCATTTCGGCGAGGCCGAGTTTGTCGCGCAGGAGGAGATGGGGCGCAGCACCGGCTATTGGTGGTCGCCCGACGACCGGCGCATCGCCGTCCAGCGCTTCGACGAGGCCCCGGTCGGTATCGTCAGCCGCGCCGCGATCGGGGCGGAGGGGACGAAGGTATACGACCAGCGCTATCCCAAGGCCGGCACCGCAAACGTCCTGGTCGATCTCTACGTCATGAACCCCGACGGTTCCGGCAAGGTGAAGGTCGATCTCGGCCCGGACACGGACATCTACCTTGCTCGCGTCGACTGGACTCCCGACGGCAAGACCTTGCTCGTCCAGCGCCAGAACCGCGCGCAAACCGTGCTCGACATGCTCGCGGTCGACCCCGCGACCGGCAAGTCGCGCATTCTGTTCAGCGAAAAGGCGCGCGAGAAGAGCTGGATCAACCTCTCCGATTCCTACCGCCCGCTCAAGGACGGCAGCATCATCTGGTGGTCCGAACGCGACGGTCATGGCCATCTCTACCGGTTCAAGGATGGCGAGTGGGACCAGCTGACCAGCGGAAACTGGGAAGTCGCCGACCTGCTCGGCGTCGACGAGGAGCAGGGGAGCGTCAAGTTCCTCGGCAACCGTGACGGCCCGCTCGAGCGGCATGTCTATTCGATCAACTATAAATTCAACCGGGGCGGCTACGGCAAGCTGACCGAGCAGGGCTGGTGGCATGCCGCCAGCTCGGATGCCCAGGGTCACCGCCTGATCGTAACCCGCTCCCGGCCCGATCAACCGCCGCAGGTGATGCTTACCGACGGCGCCGGTAACCGCACCGCCTGGGTCAGCGAGAACAAGGTCGCCAGCGATCACCCCTACGCGCCCTATCTCGCCAGCCACCGGCAGAAGCAGTTCGGCACGATCAAGGCGGCCGACGGCACCGATCTCTACTGGGAGATGATCACGCCAAAGCTGGAGCCGGGAAAGAAATACCCGGTCTTCTTCCACCATTATGGCGGCCCGCATTCGCAACAGGTGAGCAGGGCCTGGGGCGGCGCGCTCCAGCAATATCTGGTGGATCGCGGCTATATCTGGTTCGTCGTCGACAATCGCGGCGCCGCCAACCGCGGCAAGGCGTTCGAGGATCACCTCTATCAGGCGATGGGCAGCGTCGAAGTGGCGGACCAGCTCGCCGGCGCCGCCTATCTCAAGAGCCTCGATTTCGTCGATGCCGACCGGATCGCCACCTATGGCTGGTCTTACGGCGGCTATATGACGCTCAAGATGCTTCAGGCTGCGCCCGGGACCTTCGCTGCGGGCATTTCGGGCGCCCCGGTCAGCAAATGGGAACTTTACGACACCCATTATACCGAACGGTACATGGGCGATCCGCGCAAGGTGCAGGCGGCCTATGACGTGTCGAACACGGTCGCCGACGCGACGAAGATCGCCGATCCGCTCCTGCTGATCCACGGCATGGCCGACGACAATGTCGTGCTCGAACATTCGACCGTGATGATGGCCAGGATGCAGGGCGCGGCGGTGCCGTTCGACGTCATGCTTTATCCCGGCCAGACGCACCGCGTGGCGGGGCCGGGCATCAGCGTGCATCTGTGGACGACGATCCTCAACTTCCTCGACCGGAACATGGGAGAGGGCACGAAGTAACGGAGACGCCTCCGGTGCAGTCGACAAGGCGGCACTGGCAGGCGCCGACCGGAGCGCGATGGCGGACGCGATCGCTTGGCGCTCGGGCCCCGATGGTATATATGCCTTCAACCGACTTTTGCCCCGGACCGCCGCTTGACAGCGCTGGTGCGAGGTCATATGTCGCGCATCTTCCGAAACACCGGTGAACGGCAGCGCTTCCTGGCGTATGCCGCGCGCTTGCGTTCCGGGTCAACGCGAAGAGATGGGGTTCAGCTGCCATGCGGGCCCCGTGGAGCTGGGAGAACAAGATTCATGGCACGTATTGCGGGCGTTAACCTGCCCACCAACAAGCGCGTTCTGATCGCGCTTCAGTATATCCACGGCATCGGCCCGGCCAAGGCCAAGGAAATCACCGAAAAGCTGGGCATCACGCTCGAGCGTCGCGTGCAGGACCTGACCGATCAGGAAGTGCTGCAGATCCGCGAAACCATCGACGCCGACCACACGGTCGAAGGTGACCTTCGTCGCGAGACCGCGATGAACATCAAGCGCCTGATGGATCTCGCCTGCTATCGCGGCCTGCGTCACCGCAAGGGCCTGCCTGTCCGCGGCCAGCGCACGCACACCAATGCGCGCACCCGCAAGGGCAAGGCAAAGCCGATCGCCGGCAAGAAGAAGTAAGCCGCTGGGCCGCCCACAAGCGGCCCGCCTGCTTCGCATTTCGAAGGATTACTGAACAATGGCACAAGCACCGCAGCGTCTTCGCCGTCGCGAGCGCAAGAACATCACCGCCGGCGTCGCCCATGTGAACGCCAGCTTCAACAACACCATGATCACGATCACCGATGCCCAGGGCAACGCGATCTCGTGGTCCTCGGCCGGCATGATGGGCTTCAAGGGCTCGCGCAAGTCGACCCCGTACGCTGCCCAGGTCGCTGCGGAAGACGCAGGCCGAAAGGCTGCCGAACACGGCGTCCGCACGCTCGAGGTCGAGGTGAAGGGTCCGGGTTCGGGCCGCGAGAGCGCACTGCGCGCCCTCCAGGCGGTCGGTTTCCAGATCACGTCGATCCGCGACGTGACCTCGATCCCGCACAACGGCGTGCGTCCGTCGAAGCGTCGCCGCGTCTGATTGCCTCTCCGCGTCGCCTGCGGTTCCGGGAAGCCGGAACTGGGGCGGGGCGGCTCTCTTTTCTGGCAGGATACCCCCCGTCCTGCCCAACTCAGGGGAAGCCCGTGTCTGTCAATGCAAAGAACTGGCAGGAACTTAAGAAGCCGAACGGCCTGGAGAAAAAGGGCGGTGACGGCAAGCGCAAGGCGACCTTCGTCGCCGAGCCGCTGGAGCGCGGCTTCGGCCTGACGCTCGGCAACGCGCTGCGCCGCGTGCTGCTCTCGTCGCTGCAGGGCGCTGCGGTGACCTCGATCAAGATCGAGAACGTCCTTCACGAGTTCAGCTCGCTCGCCGGCGTGCGCGAGGACGTGACCGATCTCGTCCTCAACGTGAAGCAGATCGCACTCAAGATGCAGGGCGAGGGCGCCAAGCGCCTCCAGCTCAGCGCGACCGGCCCGGCCGAAGTCAAGGCCGGCGACATCGCCGTGTCGGGCGACATCGAAGTGATGAACCCCGAACTGGTGCTGTGCCATCTCGACGACGGCGCGACGCTCAACATGGAACTGGTTGCCGACACCGGCAAGGGCTATGTCCCCGCCAGCGCCAACCGTCCGGCCGACGCGCCGATCGGCCTGATCCCGGTCGACGCGTTGTACAGCCCGGTCCGTCAGGTCAGCTACAAGGTCGAGAACACCCGCGTGGGTCAGGAACTCGACTATGACAAGCTGAGCCTGTCGATCGAGACCGACGGCACCGTGACCCCCGAGGACGCGCTCGCCTATGCCGCGCGCATCCTGCAGGATCAGCTCGCGCTGTTCGTGCACTTCGACGATTCGTCGATCGCGCGTTCGGCTCCGATCGGTCAGGCGGCACCCGCCGCTGCCGAAGGTGGCGCCGGCGACACCGCGACGATCAACCGCTACCTGCTCAAGAAGGTGGACGAGCTCGAACTGTCGGTTCGCAGCGCCAACTGCCTCAAGAACGACAACATCATCTATATCGGCGATCTGGTCCAGAAGACCGAGGCCGAGATGCTGCGCACCCCGAATTTCGGCCGCAAGTCGCTGAACGAGATCAAGGAAGTGCTGTCGTCGATGGGCCTGCGCCTCGGCATGGAAATCCCGGGCTGGCCGCCTGAGAACATCGAAGAGATGGCCAAAAAGCTCGAACAGGAGATCATGGGGTAACGCCCATCCGCCGTCATCCCCGCGAAAGCGGGGACCCATCTCCACGCCGTGGAGCTGGGTTCGACGGCGGGAGATGGGCCCCCGCTTTCGCGGGGGTGACGGTTTTAGGTGGCGGCCGTCCGTCCCGCCTGGCTTGGGGTTCCGTAAGACGGCCCCCTGACGAACTGAAAGGAACTACCCATGCGCCATAAGTACGGCGGTCGTAAGCTTCAGCGTACCTCGGCGCATCGCGCCGCGCTGTTCCGCAACATGTCGGCTGCGCTGATCAAGCACGAGCAGATCACCACCACCGTCGCCAAGGCGAAGGAACTGCGTCCTTATGTCGAAAAGCTGGTGACGCTGGCGAAGAAGGGCGGCCTGTCGAACCGTCGTCTCGCGCATGCCCGCCTGCTCGACGACGCGCAGCTGGTGAAGCTGTTCGACGTGCTCGCGTCGCGCTACGCCGACCGTAACGGCGGCTATACCCGCATCATCAAGGCCGGCCCGCGCGCTTCGGACGCGTCGCCGATGGCGATCATCGAATTCGTCGACCGCGACGTCTCGGCCAAGGGCCAGGATTCGGGTCCGGTGATGACCGACGAGGATTACGAAGACGCCGCCTGATCGGCGTTTTTCGTCAAGAGTTGGGGCGGTCGCACGACGGTGCGGCCGCCCCTTCCTTTTGGTGCTCCGTTCCGGCTCACCGGCACGTCCCGCGCAGTCCCTTCCCGTGGTAGTAGCGTACGTCGCGCGGCAGGAACTTCGGAAACCGGCACGCGAACATGTGCAGCCGCCGCGCGCCCGCGAAGATCGCCCGCGCACTGCTCTGCGCCTTGATGTCGTAGCTGCCGACCTGCCCGCGCGCGCAGTCGAAATAGGTCTCGCGTTCGCGCTGCGGTGGCCCGGTGACGCACATGAACACGACGATGCGATGGTCGCAGCGATTCTCCAGCGTACCGATCGTTCCCGTGGCGGGCCGAACCGTCCGGACGCACGCGCTGACATCCTCTGCGGCTGGGGACTGGATCGCGAGCGCTAGCAACAGGGCGGTAGGGATCATCTCGTCATCCTGCCACGGGTCCGCGCCCCAAGCTAATGTTGCGGGGGCGTAAGAATCGCTGAACATTGGTGCGCGCTCCCACGCCCCATCTATCGTCTGCAAGCGAACCCACGGAAATCCGCCGGTCCGCAGATTGGCACGCGCCGTGCAAACCCGCGGCGCAGGAGGACGTGATGAGACGATCGAACGGATATGGCGCAGGCGGGGCAGTGGCGATCGCCTTCGCAACGCTGCCGCTGCTGGTGATGGGCTGGGTCAGCTACGAAAGCGCG
The DNA here is from genome assembly GCF_046000505.1 of Sphingomonas plantiphila. Taxonomy (NCBI): domain Bacteria; kingdom Pseudomonadati; phylum Pseudomonadota; class Alphaproteobacteria; order Sphingomonadales; family Sphingomonadaceae; genus Sphingomonas; species Sphingomonas plantiphila. The sequence goes on from NZ_JBELQC010000003.1 coordinate 436,193, forward strand.
CTGACCGCATTCGCGTGAGCGCACACCTTGCGGTTTCCGAAGCCTGACAGCTTGTCCCTGACCTGTCGCCTGGGTGTCGTGTCGCTGTCCTGTCGGTGTCGCGAAGCGGGCGTGTCGTCGTCGCTTCGCAGTCGCCTTCGCCGAAAAACACCGCTTTTCTGTCAGGATCGTCGGACGGGCCGCTTGACCGCCGGGCGATCGGCAATAGGTTGCGCTCATCCCGTTACCGGAGAAACCAATGCGCCGTTCGTCGCTGATCGCCCTGCCGCTGCTGTTCGCAGCACCCCTTGTCCATGCCAGCCCGGAGTCCCAGCCGACGATGACCGCCCCGATCACCTATCCCGAAACCCGCCGCGTCGACGTCGTTGATGAGGTATTCGGGGAAAAGGTCGCCGATCCCTATCGCTGGCTCGAAAACGACGTCCGCAACGACAAGGAGGTCGCCGCCTGGGTCGAAGCGCAGAACAAGGTCACCGACGCCTATCTCGACACCTTGCCCGGCCGCGACATCTTCAAGGCGCGGATCAAGCAGCTGTTCGACTATGAGCGCTTCGGCGTCCCCACCAACAAGGGCGGGCGCTATTTCTACAGCCACAATAGCGGCCTCCAGAACCAGAACGTCCTGTGGGTCCGCGACAGCCTCGATGGCGAAGCGCGCGTGCTGATCGATCCAAACGACTGGGCCAAGGACGGCGCGACCGCGCTTTCCGAGTGGGTGCCGTCGGACGACGGCAAGCTGCTCGTCTATGGCATCCAGGACGGGGGATCGGACTGGCGGACCGTCAAGGTGCTCGACGTCGCGACCGGCAAGACGCTGGACGACGAGGTCAAGTGGATCAAGTTCAGCGCGCTGTCCTGGGCGAAGGACGGCTCGGGCTTCTATTACTCGCGCTTCCCCGAGGTGAAGGAGGGCGAGACCTTCCAGGCACTGAACGAGAACCAGGCGGTCTATTTCCACAAGATCGGCACCGCGCAGGCGCAGGACAAGCTGATATACTCGACTCCCGACCACCCCAAGCGCGGGCATTTCGCGCAGGTCACCGAAGACGGCGGCTGGCTCGTCATCACCACGACCGAGGGGACCGACAACCGCTACGAGATCACGATCCTGAACCTCAAGGATCCCGCCGCGAAGCCGCGGACGATCGTCAAGGGGCTGGAAAATGAGTGGAGCCTTGCCGGCAACGTCGGCAGCCGCTTCTTCTGGACCACCGACAAGGGTGCCTCTCGCAAGAAGGTGGTGACGATGGACGTGTCCGCCGCCGATCCGGTCGCGACCGACCTGATCCCGGAGGACAAGGCGACGATGGAGGGCGCCGGCATCGTCGGCGGCCAATTGTTCGTCACCTATCTCGTCGATGCCAAGGACGAAATGCGGCGATATGCGCTCGACGGCAAGCTGCTGGGCAAGGTCGAGACGCCCGGCATCGGCAGCATCGCCGGGTTCAGCGGTGACCCGGAAAAGAGCGAGGCCTTTTACGCCTTCACCAGCTTCAACATGCCGACCACTGTCTATCGCTATGACGTGAAGACCGGGAAGGCGGCCGAATGGGCCAAGCCCAAGGTCGATTTCGACCCGTCGAAATATGCCGTCGAACAGCGCTTCTTCACGTCGAAGGACGGGACGAAGGTGCCGATGTTCATCGTCAAGCGGAAGGACGTGACCGGTCCCGCGCCGACGTTGCTCTGGGCCTATGGTGGGTTCAACATCAGCTACGGCCCGGCCTTCTCGGCCTCGCGCCTCGCCTGGATGGAGCAGGGCGGCGTGTTCGTCCTCGCCAACATCCGCGGCGGCGGCGAATATGGCAAGGCGTGGCACGACGGCGGTCGCCTCAAGAACAAGCAGAACGTCTTCGACGACTTCATCGGCGCTGGCGAATATCTGATCGCTCAGGGCATCACCAAGAAGGATGGCCTCGCCATCCAGGGCGGATCGAATGGCGGGCTGCTGGTCGGCGCGGTGACCAACCAGCGCCCGGACCTGTTCGCTGCGGCGCTGCCTGCGGTGGGCGTGATGGATATGCTGCGCTTCGACCGCTGGACGGCGGGCCGCTACTGGGTCGACGATTACGGCTATCCGTCGAAGGAGGCGGACTGGAAGGTGCTGCGCGCCTATTCGCCCTATCACAATATCCAGTCGGGCAAGACCTATCCGGCGATCCTCGCGACCACCGCCGACACCGACGACCGCGTGGTTCCGGGCCACACCTTCAAATACACCGCCGCGCTGCAGGCGGCGGACATCGGGCCGAAGCCGCATCTGGTGCGCATCGAGACCCGCGCCGGCCATGGTTCGGGCAAGCCGACCGACAAGATCATCGAGGAAACGTCGGATCTATGGGCTTTCGCGGCCAAATGGACCGGGCTTCAGGTGAAGCCGGTAGAATGACGGTGGCCCGCCTCAGCCAAGCCGCCCTGGTCTGCGCGATCGCCCTTACCGGAACCTCTTGCGCGCCGATGGGGGAGGTGCAGACCCCGGCCAATACGCCGCGGACGCTGCATGACCGGCTGCTGACGCTCGACACGCATCTCGACACGCCGATCTGGTTCAACAACCCCAACTGGAAGTTCGGCGACCGGCACGACTGGCGCACCGATCTGGCGCAGGTCGATCTGGGGCGGATGGATGCAGCTCTGGATGGGGGCATGTTCGTCATCTACACCCCGTCCGGTCCGGTGACGCCGCAGGGCTTTGCGGCGGCAAAGGCGTTCGCGTTCAAGCGGCTGGGCGAGATCGAACGCACGATCGCTGCCTATCCCGACCGGATCAGCCTGGTCACAACCGCCGATCAGGCGATCGCCGCCGACAAGGCGGGCAAGCGCTTCGCGTTCATCAGCATCGAGAACAGCTACCCGCTCGGCGAGGACCTGTCGTTGCTCGGCGAATTCTACCGGCGCGGCGTGCGGATGGCGGGGCCGGTTCATTCCAAGGACAACCAATTCGCCGATTCGGCGACAGGTTCGGGGACTTGGAAGGGGCTGTCTCCGCTCGGTCGCAAATGGGTGGCGGAGATGAACCGGCTGGGCATGGTGATCGACGGCAGCCATTCGTCGGACGCGGCGTTCGACCAGATGCTGGCGCTGTCGAAGACGCCGATCATCCTGTCGCACTCCGGCCCGCGCGCCAAATGGGACCACCCCCGCAACATCGACGATGCCCGGATTCGCAAGCTCGCGGCGGCGGGCGGGGCGGTGTGCATGAACAGCGTGTTCCTGACCAAGCTGACCTATACCGAAGAACGCAACCGCCTGTCCGACAAGGCCGAGCGGATCGGGGAACTTTCGCCGGAGGAACAGGTCAAACTGACCGCGGCGATCCGGAAGCTCGATGAAACCGATCCGGTGCAGGACACCGATTTCGAGAATTTCATGGCCAATCTTCTGTATCTCCTCAAGATTGCCGGGCCGGACCATGTCTGCATGGGCGCCGACTGGGATGGCGGCGGCGGGGTCCGGGGGATGGAAGACATCACGGCGTTGCCGAAGGTGACCGAGCGGCTCGTCGCTGCTGGCTATTCCGAAGCGGATATCGCCAAGATCTGGTCGGGCAATGTTCTGCGGCTGCTGCGGGCGGCCGAGCGGAAAAGAGGGTAAATGCGGACCGCTGTACTATCCCCATAGCATTTTCCCGATATGGGCGGCGGAGTCGATCGGTGGCAGCATGAACAGGTCCAGTGGAGACTTGCCATGTATCTGCCCCGCGAGATCAATAGCGCCGACAATTTCGACCTGCGCGAGCACGAGATGTATGACGGGCGCTGGCCTGCTGGGGCCGGATTCCTCGTCGTGGTCTCCGCCTCGCTGATGTTCTGGCTGCTGGTCCTGCTCCTCTTCACGCGGGGCTGACGCTGCCTAGGGTAGCCGGGTGACCTTGAGCACCCGGACCTTCGGCTCCAGCATTTGCCCCTTCATCACCCCCTCTCCCGCGGTGGGGGAGGTCGGGGCGTCCAGTATCTTCCACACCACCTCCATCCCCTCGACCACCCGGCCGAACGCGGCGTAGCCCAGATTATCGCCCGGCTTGCTCGGATCCGCATCGAGCGAGGGCTGATCCCCGACGCTGATCGTGAATTCTCCACGCGCCGTACCCGGGGCCAGCCGCGCGACCGAGATCGCGCCATTGACGTGCTTCACCCCGGTCTGCGTCGTCGGCTCGTGCTTGATCGGTGGCAGGACGCGCTTCGGCTGATTGCCCACGCCGAACTGGACGAAGCCGAACTTGTCCGCGACCTTCACCGTCCGATAGAAATAGGTGCCGTCGAGGCGCTTCTGATCGGCGTAGCGCAGGAAATTGCGCGCCGTGATCGGCGCGCGCTCGGTTTCGAGCTCCAGCACGATCCGGCCCATGCTGGTGTCGATCGCCACCTTCTGTGTCGCGGGCTTGGGCGTCGGAGCAGGGGAGGGCGTCGGCGCGTCTTGCGCGAAGGCGACGGCCGGGAGCAGCAGGGCTGCGGCGAGCAGGGTGCGGCGGAATGTCATGCCGCCAGTCTGCCCAGCCCGCCGCACGGCTTCAACCGGCTTTCGTCCACAACAGAATCGCTTTGCTGGAAGACGGACGCGCACCACCCATGTTGCCTTTGGCGGTGCCGACCCCCTAGATGCGGCACCGCCACCCCGGTTGGGGACAGTTTCAGGAAAGCCGAATGACCGCAGTTCACTCCACCCGCATGCTGATCCTCGGCTCCGGCCCTGCCGGATTGTCCGCCGCCATCTATGGCGCGCGCGCGGGGCTTGCGCCGATCGTGGTGCAGGGGGTCCAGCCCGGCGGGCAGCTGACCACGACGACCGATGTCGAGAATTACCCCGGCTTCCGCGAAGTGATCCAGGGTCCGTGGCTGATGGAGGAGATGCAGGCGCAGGCCGAGCATGTCGGCGCGCAGATGATGTACGACATGATCGTTGAAGTCGACCTGACGCAGCGTCCGTTCCGGCTGACCGGCGACAGCGGCACCGTCTATTCGTGCGACACACTGGTCATCGCGACCGGCGCGCAGGCCAAGTGGCTGGGGCTTGAGAGCGAAGAGGCGATGAAGGGCAAGGGCGCGAGCGCGTGCGCGACCTGTGACGGGTTCTTCTATCGCGGCAAGAAGGTCGCGGTGATCGGCGGCGGCAATACCGCGGTCGAAGAAGCGCTGTATCTGACCAACCATAGCCATGACGTCACGCTGATCCACCGCCGGGACAGCCTGCGCGCCGAAAAGATCCTGCAGGAGCGACTGTTCGCGAATCCCAAGGTCAAGACCTTGTGGAACAAGGAAGTCGTCGAGTTCGTCGGCGGCGGCGATCCCGAGGGTCTGGTTGCGCTGAAGCTCAGGGACACGGTGACGGGCGAGCTCTCCGAAATCGATGTCGAAGGCGGCTTCGTCGCGATCGGTCACCATCCGGCAACCGAGCTGTTTCGCGGGCATCTGGAGCTGGACGAGGATAGCTATATCACCGTCGAGACCGGGACGACGCGGACCAGCGTGCCGGGCGTGTTCGCGTGCGGTGACGTGATGGACAAGGTGTATCGCCAGGCGATCACCGCGGCGGGCACGGGTTGCATGGCGGCGCTCGATGCCGAGCGGTTCCTGGCCGAGGCCGACTTTGAGGCGGTGGCGCAGGCGGCGGAGTGATCCGGGGAAACTGACGAAGTCACGGGTAAAGCGCCTGATGCTGTCAGCTTCGAGTGACGAAGCTGACAAAATGCGCGGCGTTTGAGCCGCGCGCGGCGGGGACGCCGACGCCGGTTTTGCGCTCGTGACACCAATCAGCGCTGACCCCGTGCGCGCTGGATCGCTGCATCTCGTTCGGGACAAGGCGAGTCGGGCGCGCATCGACCAGCTTATGCGCTTTTTGAAGGGTTGTAGGAAAGCCCTTCTGCAAGCCCATCCTCTGGGTAGCGAGGGGTGGGGGCGTTGGCTGCGCCCGTTTGCTGCCCGACCACGCCGGTCAACCGCCATCGCTGATCTGGTGGGATAGTGTCTGCGTCGTTCCGCCATTGCGCGCAAACTCAGCATAGCGCAGCTTGGCGCTTCGCACTGGGGGATTAGACGTGGAGCAGCCGCACTTTAACGCACCCTCAATGGCGATCACTCCGGATTGGCGCGGGCGCATGCGCGCGATCGGAAAGGCGGCGGTGTATCTAGGGTTGGCGCTGGTCGCGGCCTTGCTGGTTTCTTCCGTGCTCAAGGTTGCGACGGGGCGGAATCTTCAGCAATTGATGCAGGCGGGGCCCGGCGAGGCACTTATCGCCCATGCGGGGCTGCTGCTTGCGCTTGTGATCATACCAACCGCACTCTCTTTACTGGTGTGGAAGGATCGGTTCGCGACTTCCGGCTGGTCTGGAGCCGGCGGTGGGCGGCTGGCGGCTCTGGGGGCCGCGAGCGGCGCGGGCATGATGTTCGCAATCGTTGCGATCTTATGGGTCGCGGGCGCCTGGTCGGGCGGCGCTGCTGTGTGGTCCGGCGGCGAACTGGCGCGGATGGTGCTGTTGTCGGTTATGCTGTGGGTCGTACAGGCCGCACATGAAGAGGGCCTGCATCGTGGCTATGCCTTTGTGCAGCTGTCGCGCGCGATCTCCTTTTGGCCGGCGGCCGCGCTGCTGAGCCTGTGGTTCATGTGGGGGCATGTCGGGCAGGAGGGCGCGACGCCGCTGTCGATGGTCGTTGCCGGGCTTTTCGCGCTGGTGCTGGCATGGTCGCTGCTGCGCACCGGATCGCTGTGGTTCGCGCTGGGGTTTCATGCGAGCTGGAATTTCGCCCAGAGCTTCGTGTTCGGCCTGAACAACAGCGGTGGACGGAGCGCGAACGCGCTGATGGTCTCGCGGATTGAGGGGCCTTCATGGCTGACGGGCGGCAGCGCGGGGCCGGAGGGTAGCGTTCTAAGTCTGGTCGCGATCGCGGCGTTGGTGGCGGTGGTGCATTTTGGGGCGCCGCGCAGAGACGTTGACCGGGGCTAGGCTGCTGCGAGGGCAGCCAGCACCTGCGCCTTCAGCCACGCCTTGTCCTGGGGCCGCGCGAAGCTGTGGCTGTCGGTGGGACACGTTTCTAGGGTGCACGTCGTGCGGGCTGCCTTGAACGCGTCGCCTTTCCAGTGATCGGCGAAGGCGAGGGCGGTGTTGTCCCGTTCGGCGAGGAGGATCGTCACCGGGATTTTTGCGCCCGCCATCGCCGCGGCGAGGCGCGCCGGAAGGCTTGCCGAGGTTTGAGACTGTTTCGACGATGCCTTCGCCAAGCCGCTGACAAGCTTGCGAATATCGACGCCGCCGGTGACCAGTCGGAGGAGTTCACGGGGATTTTTGAGCTTTTCAGCATAGCGCGATCGGATCGCGGCGGCAGGGGGGAGGTCGTCGCCGGTTGCGTTAGACTCGATCGTCCAGGGATTGGTGAGGATCAGCGCGTCGATCGGTGCCTGATCGTGGAACAGGATCAGTGCGCTCGCCGCGTCGCAATTGCCGAACGCGACGAGGCGGGTGAGGTGGGGGCAGTCGCGGCGAAAGGCGGCACCAGCTTCAGAGATATCCTGAGCCGTGGACTCGAAGCCCTTGTTTTCGCCGGTCGAATCGCCGATCCCGCGGCGATCGTAGCGGAATACCGGGTAGCCCTGTGCAGCGACCGCGGAGGCAAGTTCGGCCATGCCGCGATGCGCGCCGATGCGGATTTCATTGCCGCCGGAGACGATGAGCAGGCCGGTGGTTCCGGGGGCATCGTCGAGCGTCGCGATCAGCGTTTCGCCCGCGCAGCGGAAGCGCTTCAAGCTTCGCATGTCGCGACCCATTGGGCGATGTCCTCGGCAAGACGGGCTGCGAAATCAGGGTCGTTGTCCGGCTCGGCGCGGCGCCAGAGCGGGCTGCCGGGCAGTTTGGCGTCGGCGGGGCGGGCCTCGGTTTCGAGGCGGACGGTGCGGACGGCGGTGGTTGCCGGGGCCGCAGTCGCGAGCTCGGTGAGCATCGTCGGCGCGACTAGATTTCCGGCCAGTTCGACCGGCAGGGTCGCAGTGTCGAGGCTCGCCGGATCGAACGCCTCACCGGATTCGCGCGACGAGGCCTGGCGGGCGCGGGCGAGTTCGCGGCGCAGGTCGGCGCCGGTCATGGGCGCGAGATGATAGCGCGCGACGAGCAGCGCCGAGCCATCGAGCAGCGCGCCGCTGCGGATTGCCAGGCTGTACGCGGAGCGCCCGAGGCCAGCCACTGCCGTGGCGAAGGCGGCGCGGAGCGAGCTGAGCGTGGCGTCGTGCGTAGGGACCAGACTCTCTCCCTGACCCGGGAGGTCGGGAAGCGCGCCGGCGATGCCGCGATCTTCGAGCGCGCGCAGGATCGTGACCGCGAAGGCGCGGGTGCGGTTTGCTTCCTCGAACAGGGGAAGCGCGACGACGACGACGGGGCCGGACGCGGGACCGAAGCGAAGCATCGCCTCGCTCCCGCCGGGCCAGTCATAGGCGTCGAACGCGATCAGCTCAGTGCCTTGGCCGCGGCGAACCGTACCAGCGCGCCGAAGGTTTCGAGCATATCGCCGTCGACCTCATCATCATCGATGACGATGCCGAGCCGGTCCTCGATCTCGGTCAGAACACCGGCGACCGCCATCGAATCGAGTTCGGGCAGTGCGCCGAACAGGGGCGTCGCTTCGTCGAAGGACGCGGCGCGCGTGGCGTCGATTCCCAGCACGTCGCGCAGCACGCCGCGTACGGTTTCCTCGACTTCATGATATCCATCAGGCTGCACGGCCCAGAATCCCCGGTTGTTTTGCGCCCGTTACCGGCTCGACGCGGCGCTGCCAAGTGGCGGGGCGGTTCGCCGCCATCCGACTTGGCATCCGACTTGGCCGGACCGAACAATGGACACTGGATCGTTAACCGATGCAGGCTAAGGCATCGCCATGGTGGAACTGGACCCGACGCCCTATCCGATCGATGTGCTGACCCAGCGTGGTGCTCCCGACGCGGTGGCGCTGGAGGATCGTGCGGGGACCTGGACCTACGCCGAACTGGAGGCTGCAGTCGCCGCGCTTGCGCACTGGCTGCGCGGGCACGGGCTGGTCGCCGGAGAGCGGGTTGCGACCTGGCTGCCGAAGACGCGGCATGCCTGCGTCATGCCGCTCGCGGCGGCGCGGGGCGGGTTTGTGCATGTGCCGGTCAATCCCGTGCTCAAGCGCGCGCAGGTGGCGCACATCCTGGCCGATAGCGGGGCGCAGCTGTTGCTGACGCAATCGGCGCGGGCAGGGACGCTGGAGGAAGGCGATGTGCCCGGAGGGTGTTCGGTGGTCTTCGATGCCGATGCCCCGCTGCTGGGCGAGGGGCTGGCTTATTCGGAGCGCGACCCCGACGGCTTGGCGGCGATTCTCTATACCTCGGGATCGACCGGGCGGCCCAAGGGGGTGATGCTGAGCCACGCGAATATGTGGCTCGGCGCGATCAGCGTGGCGCATTATCTGAAGGTGACGCCCGAAGATCGCGTGCTGGGCGTGCTGCCGCTCAGCTTCGATTATGGGCAGAACCAGCTGCTGTCGACCTGGGCCGCCGGGGGGCGCGTGATCCCGCTCGACTATCTGACGGCGCGGGATGTGATCAAGGCGGTGGACCGGCATGACGCCACGACGATCGCCGGGGTCCCGCCGCTGTGGACCCAGCTGCTGGAGGCGGAGTGGCCGGAGCCGGTCGCGGCGAAGATTCGGCGGCTGACCAATTCGGGCGGGGCGCTGACGGTGGGCATGGTACGCGGATTGCGGACGCGGTTCCCCGGGGCGGACCTGTATCCGATGTACGGGCTGACCGAGGCGTTCCGGTCGACCTATCTCGATCCGTCGCTGGTGGACGCGCATCCGGAGTCGATGGGGCGGGCCATTCCCTTTGCCGAGATCATGGTGGTGCGGGCCGACGGGACGCGGGCCGATCCGGGCGAAGCCGGCGAGCTGGTCCATGCCGGGCCGCTGGTGGCGCAGGGATATTGGCAGGATGCGGAGCGCACCGCATTGCGGTTCAAGCCGGCGCCGGCCGAGTCCGCCTATGGCGGGATGGCGGTCTTTTCCGGCGATACCGTGGTCGAAGGTCCGGACGGGCTGCTGCGCTTCGTCGGCCGCGACGACGAGATGATCAAGTCGTCGGGCAACCGGATCAGTCCGACCGAGGTCGAGGAAGCGGTGCTCGCCGGGGGCGAGGTGCGCGAGGCGGTCGCGCTCGGGGTGCCGGACGCGCGACTGGGACAGGCGATCCTTGTGATCGCGGTGGCGCGGGGTGAGGCGGAGCAGGCGGAGGCCAATCTGCGCGCGCGGCTGAAGCGCGACCTGCCTGCGTTCATGCAGCCGTCGCGCTATGTGTGGCGCGACGCGCTGCCGCGCAATGCGAACGGCAAGCTCGACCGCAGTGGATTGAAAGCGGAGATACTGGCATGAAGCCGATGGGGCCGATCCCGCCCTATTTTGCGGGACAGGACGGAGACTTGCGGATTGCCGGGCGGAAGGCCGGGGACTGGATCGCGCAGGCAGGGACACCGCTGTTCGTTTATGACACGTCGATTGTGCGCGAGCGGATCGGGCAGTTGCGCTCCGCATTGCCGCGTTCGGTCGAGATCCATTTCGCGATCAAAGCCAACCCCTTGCCCGAATTTCTGCAAGCGGTTTCTCCGCTAGTCGGCGGGCTGGACGTGGCTTCGGGGGGCGAACTCGCCAAGGCACTGGCGGTCAAGGATGCCGCGCATATCAGCTTCGCAGGGCCGGGAAAGCGTGACATCGAGCTCGAGGCGGCGATCGTCGCAGGGGCGACCCTGAACCTCGAATCCGAGGGCGAGGCGGATCGCGCGCTGGCAATCGGCGAACGCCTGGGCGTCACTCCGAAGCTGGCGGTGCGGGTCAATCCCGCGTTCGAGCTCAAGGGATCGGGCATGAAGATGGGCGGACGACCATCGCCCTTCGGAATCGACGCGGCGCGGGTGCCGGCCCTGGTGAAGCGTCTGGTCGCAGCGGGGGCGGACTGGCGGGGATTTCATATCTTTGCCGGATCGCAGGCGCTGGACAGTGAGGCGATCTGCGAAACGCAGGCAGCGACAGTCGGGCTGGCACGCGAACTGGCCGAGGCGGCAGGTGCACGCGCGCCGCTGGTCAATCTGGGCGGCGGGTTCGGCATTCCCTATTTCGCGGGCGACATGCCCGTCGATATCGGTCGGGTGGGCGAGCGGCTGGCGCAGGTGCTGGACGCCGATCAGGCCTATGCGATCGAACTGGGGCGCTGGATCGCGGGGGAATGCGGGGTCTATCTGACGCGGATCGTCGACCGGAAGGTCAGCGGGGACGAGACGTTCCTGGTGTGTGACGGCGGGCTCAATCACCAGCTGGCGGCATCGGGCAATTTCGGCACGGTGGTGCGGCGCAACTATCCGATCGCGATCGCGGGGAAGATGGGTGCGGTGGCGGAGGAGACGGTGTCGGTCGTGGGCCCGCTGTGCACGCCGCTCGACCGGCTGGGCGACAAGGTCGCGTTGCCCCGCGCCGAGGTCGGCGACGTCGTCGCGCTGTTCCTGGCGGGCGCCTATGGCGCGAGCGCCAGTCCTGCGGCGTTTCTGGGCCATGGCCCGGCGGCGGAGATCGTCGCTTAGCCGACGGCGATGCCGACGCGCAGGAAATCCTCCCGGCGGTAGCCGGCATAGCCCTGCCAACCTTCGTCCAGCGTCGTACGGGCACGAGAGAAGTCCATGCCGAGCGGCAGGAAGACGAGCTGGGCGAGCGCGGTGCACAGCAGACCCCACCATGCCAGCACCTCGAACTCCTGGATCAGCGCGAGGGCGTCGCAGGCGAGCATGGGCAGGAACATTACCCAGGCGAGCAGGCACCATTCGTTGCGTAAATAGCGGCTTCCGACGATGAATGCGGCGAGATGCTGGGCGAGATTGACCCAGTTGGCCGGGATGCCGAGCCAGAAGGCGTATTCGCCCAGCAGCCAACTGGCGACGATGACGCGGGCGAGCGGGCTGAACGGGGCGATGAACAGCCCCGTCAGCAGGATGCCGAGATAATAGAGATGACCCGGCCCCATCTGTGCACGCGCTCAGTTCGGATTGGGCGGCGGCGGGGGCGGCGGCGGCGAGGGGGACGGCGCGGGGGCGGGAGGCGGCGGGGGAGCGGGCGGCCATCCGCCATGCTGGCCGTCACCGTTGCGGCTCATCGTCTGGTATCCGAAGCGCATGTGCCTTCTCCCTGCTGACGCGCCCCGATCATAGCGCAACCGGCGCCGATTTTCAGCCGGAATCTAGGGCCTCGCGCCCGTGCGGCACAGCGATGTTCCTAACGGTATCTTTACCTCCGCCGCCCATAGCAAAGCGGCTGTTCGCGCACGAACCGATGGGACGCCGGAGGCCGCGCGAGCGCAAGGAGGTTGTAGAGACATGCGTTTGGGACATGCCGGCAGGGCCTTGGCGCTATCGCTGATCGCGATGGTGCTTTCGAGCTGTATGGGGGGTGCGAATCGCCCCGAATTGCCGCCGACCGCCTTTGTCGCGAGCCGTGAAGGGCCGGGCGAGGAATATGTCATCGGCCCGCTCGACACGCTCCAGATCTTCGTGTGGCGCAATCAGGAATTGTCGGCCGAGGTGCAGGTGCGCCCCGACGGCCGCATCACCACGCCGCTGGTGAGCGACATGCCGGCCGTGGGCAAGACGCCCGCGATGCTGGCGGACGACCTGAAATACGCGCTGGGCGAATATATCAAGGATCCGATCGTGTCGGTCGTGGTCAAGAGCTTCTCCGGCACCTTCGGCCAGCAGATCCGCATCGTCGGCGCGACCGAAAAGCCGGCATCGATTCCCTACCGCGCCAATATGACGCTGCTCGACGCGATGATCGCGGTGGGCGGCCTGAGCGAGTTCGCGGCGGGCAACCGTGCGCGGCTGGTGCGGTTCGACAAGACCAGCGGTCGCCAGCGCGAATATCGCGTGCGGCTGTCCGACCTTCTCAAGAGCGGTGACACGAGCGCGAACGTCCGGCTGGAGCCGGGCGACGTGATCATCATCCCCGAGAGCATGTTCTAACCGATAACCAGACGGAGACCGCCCGGTGGGGGGATTGTGGGACGAAATCAGGACGGCACTTCACGGCGTGTGGCAACGCCGCTGGATCGCCGTGGCCGTCGCCTGGGGGCTGTGCCTCGCCGGCTGGCTGGTCGTGTCGCAGATTCCCAACCAGTTCGAAAGCCGCGCGCGCGTGTTCGTCCAGCTGCGCCAGATCCTTCCCGGCGAGGGCCTGGCCACGCAGCAGGAGCAGCAGAAGGACATCGACCGCGTTCGCACCACACTGGCCAGTGCGGTCAATCTGGAAAAGGTCGTGCGCGGCACTGACCTGGCCAACACCGTCGCGACCGACCGCGACGTCGCCGACCGGGTGGGATCGCTGCAGAAGCATATCAAGATCACCGCGCAGCAGGACAATCTGTTCGAGATCACCGCAACCGCCGACAGCGGCAAATTGTCGCGCGCGATCGTCCAGAAGCTGATCGACATCTTTGTCGAGGACAATCTGGGCACGCTGCGCGACGAGGCGAGCCAGTCGCTCCAGTTCCTCGACCAGCAGCTGGCACAGCGCCAGAAGCAGCTGCAGGAAGCGGAGGCCAAGAAGGCGGATTTCCAGAATCGCTATCTGGGATCGCTGCCCGGGACCGGAACGCTCGCCGAACGGCTGTCGGCGGCACGGACACAGCTCGCGCAGGTCAATTCCGAACTGGCGGCCGCGCAGAGTAGCCTTGCCGCGGTGAACGGCCAGATGGCCGGCACGTCGGCCACCGTCGCGGGCGCAGGTGGCGGCGCCGTCGCCGGGCCGGCGCGGGCGCGGCTGTCCGCGATCCAGGGGCAGCTTGCCGAGGCGCGGTCGCGTGGCTGGACCGACAATCACCCCGATGTGATCGCACTCAAGAGCCAGCTTGCGTCCGCGCAGGCCGCAGCGCGCAAGGAGCCGGTCTATTCGGGTGGGGGCGCATCGAGCGCCAACCCGCTCTACCTCAGCCTGCGCGCGATGCAGGCTGACAAGGCGGCCCAGGTCGCCGCGCTGACCAACCGCAAGTCGCAGATCGAAGCCGATATGGCGGCGATCGACCAGAAGATCGCAGGCGATCCCGCCGCTGCGCAGGAGCAGGCGGAGATCGACCGCAACTACCAGGTGCTCAAGGCGGCCTATGACAAGCTGCTCGCCGATCGCGAGCAGGTGCAGCTGCGCAGCCAGGCGGCGAGCCAGTCGGATGCGGTGAAGTTCAGCGTCATCGATCCGCCGACCGCGCCCAAGGCGCCGACCGCACCCAACCGGATGCTGTTGCTGACCGGCGTACTGATCGTCGGCATCGGCGGCGGGCTGGCCGCGGCGTTCGGCCTTAGCCAGATCGCCGGCACCTTTCCGACCGCGACCCGGCTCGAGCGTGCGAGCGGGATGCCGGTGATCGGATCGGTCGGCGAGGTCGTCACCGCGGCGCAGACGAGCCTGCGCCGCAAGCGTTTTCAGATGTTCACAGCGGCGACCGCCGGATTGGTGGTCGCATGGGTCGCGTTGCTGGGGCTGGAACTGCTCCAGCGCGGCATGGCGGCGTGAGGGAGTTGGCATGAACGATCAGACTCCCCGGCGCCTGCGCGGATCGCTGCTCGAACGGGCAGCCGCGCAATATGCGTTGTCGCCGAAACCGAGCGCGCCGGCAGCGCCCCTTCCGGTCCCGCCGCCTCCGGCGCCAACGCCGGCGCCGGCGGCCAGCCCGGCAGCGCCGGTGTTCGAGCGGGTCGAAGCGCCGCGCGCACCGTTGGTGCGTCCGGCCCCGAGCGCCGACGCGCCGGAACCCGCGCCAGATGGCACGCGGCGCCGGATTGCGATCGACCGTCGCGAACTCGCCGAGCACGGCATGCTGGTTCCGGGGGCCACGGTGACCGCGCTGGCCGAGGAATTCCGGCTGGTGAAGCGTCAGCTGCTCAACAGCGCGCGGCAGATTCGCGCGTCGGGCAAGGACGATGCGTCGCGCATGATCCTGGTGTGTTCGGCCAAGCCAGACGACGGCAAGACCTTTTGCGCGATCAACCTGGCGCTGTCGATGGCGGCGGAGAAGGATGTCGAGATCCTGCTGGTCGATGCCGATTTCGCCAAGCCGGACGTGCTCAATCGCTTTGGTGCCGCGGACAGCCCCGGCCTGCTCGACGTGCTGACCGGTGCGGCGGCGAACGCCGAGGACTGCATCATCGACACCGATGTTCCGCATCTGTCGGTGCTGCCCGCCGGCACGCGGAGCGTTGCCGACACCGAATTACTGGCCAGCGAGCGCGCCGACGCGATCCTGGACGGACTGGCCGCGGCCAATCCCCGGAGGATCGTGATCTTCGATTCGCCGCCGATCCTGGCCGCGTCCCCGGCGAGCGCGCTGGCCAGCCATGTCGGGCAGGTGATGCTGGTGGTGCGCGCCGATCGCACGACCGAAAACGAATTGCGCGAGGCCGTCGCGCTGCTCGACGGGTGCGAGCATATCCAGCTGCTGCTCAACAGCGTGTCATTCCAGCCGGGGGGGCGTCGTTTCGGCAAGTACGGCGCCTATTACGGGGAGCCGGAGCAATGAGACTGATCGCCGCGGCATGCGCCGCCACCGCGCTGTGCGCCGTCCCCGCCGCCGCCAAGGACCGGCGCACGTCGATCGAGCCCTATGTCGATGCTGGGCAGGTGATCGTCGCCGACCTGTCGGGCGGAGGCGAGGTGCTGACCTATTCGACGATCGGGGCCGGGGTCGACGCGTCGATCCAGTCGCGCCGCGTCGAGGTGCAGCTGTCGTACAATTACGAGCGTCGCTTCGACTATCAGAAGGATGTCGCGGACGGCGATACGCATAGCGGCCTTGCCCGTGCGGCGGTGAAGGTCACGCCCGGCTTCACGGTCGAGGGCGGTGCGCTGGCGACGCGCGCGCGCACCGATATCCGCGGCGATGCGCCGGGCAATCTGGCCGGAAACGTGCGCAACACCAGCCAGGTCTATTCAGCCTATGCCGGCCCGACATTCCACACCGGCAACGGCCCGGCGAGCCTGAGCGCCGCCTATCGCTTTGGCTATACCAAGGTCGAGGCACCGTCGATCCCGAGCATCGACCCGGCGGCCCCGCCGGTCGACGTCTATGACAGTTCGACCAGCCATCTGGCGCAGGTGCGTGCCGGGGTGAAGGCGGGGACGATCCTGCCCGTCGGCCTGAGCGTCGCGGGCGCGTGGCAGCGCGAAGAGGGCAGTCAGCTCGACCAGAAATATGACGGCAAATATGCGCGTGCCGATGCGGTGCTGCCGGTCGGGAGCGGTCTCGCGGTGGTCGGCGGCGTCGGATACGAGAAGATCGAGATCACGCAGAAGGATGCGCTGCGCGACGGCACCGGCGCGATCGTGCGCGACGGGGCGGGGCGGTTCGTCACCGATCCGGCATCGCCGCCGCGCATCGCCTATGAGGTGGAGGGCGTGTTCTGGGATGCCGGGGTGCTCTACAAGCCCAGCGCGCGCTTCATGGTCGAGGCCCGCGTCGGGCGCCGCTATGAATCGATGAGCTATACCGGATCGCTCCAGTGGCAGATCTCGCGCCGCTCGGGATTGCAGATCGGTGTCTATGATTCGGTGCAGAGCTTTGGGCGGCAGCTGGCGAGCGACCTTGCCGCGCTGCCGACGAGCTTCAACATTCCCGAAGACGCGTTCGGCGGCGGGTTCGGCGGGTGCATCTATGGCGATACCGGCGCGGCGGCGGGCGGCTGCTTCACCAATACGCTGGGATCGATCGCGAGCGCCAACTACCGGGCGCGCGGGGTGACGGGCGTGCTGTCGATGAACGCGGGACGGGCGACCTTTGGCCTGGGCGCGGGCTATGCCAACCGCGAGTTCCTGGTCCCCGACGGCAGCTCGATCATCGCCGGGACGAGCGACGAGACCGCCTATGCGCAGATTTTCGCGGCGCGCGCGCTGAGCTCGCGCTCGGGCGTCAACGGCAATCTGTTCGTAAACTATTTCCAGAGCGGTATCCCCGGCGCGCCGCGCGTCTATGGTGGTGGGGCCAACGGAACCTATTATCATAATTTCGGGCCGCTCAGCGCGACCGTGTCGGCCGGGATCGCGACCTTCGATGTCGAGGGCGACACGAACAATACGACGGCGCAGGGCATGCTCGGCCTGCGCTACGGTTTCTGAAGACTCTAGTCCTGAGGGTGTAACGATGTACGACGACCATTACGGACTGAGCGGAAGGCCGTTCCAGCTGACGCCCGATCCGGCGTTCTGGTTCGATACGGCCACGCACAAGAAGGCGATGGCCTATCTCGGCTATGGCCTGAGCCAGGCCGAGGGGTTCATTGTCATCACCGGGGCGCCCGGTGCGGGCAAGACGACTCTGGTCGGTCACCTGATGGAGACGATCGATCCCGAACGGCTGCACGTCATCAAGATCGTGACGACCCAGATCGAGGCCGAGGACCTGCTGCACATGGTCGCGGCGGGGCTGAACATCGACAGCACGCATCTGCTCAAGGCGCAGGTGCTGGCGGCGATCGAGAAGCAGCTGCACGCGGTGGCGCGTACCGGACGCCGCACGCTGCTGATCGTCGACGAGGCGCAGGCATTGCCGATCGAGAGCCTGGAGGAGCTGCGCATGCTCTCCAATTTCCAGGCGGGCGGCTATCCGCTGCTGCAGATCTTCCTGCTCGGCCAGCCCGAATTTCGCGCCAAGCTCTCCGACCAGCGGCTGGAGCAGCTGCGCCAGCGCGTGATCGCGATGCACGAGCTGACGCCGATGGATGAGGACGAGCTGGACGCCTATCTGATCCACCGCCTGTCGCTGGTGGGATGGCGGGGGAAGCCGCGCTTCACCAATGGCGCCAACGCCGCGATCTATCGCTGGTCGGGCGGGATTCCGCGCAAGGTCAACCAGCTGGCGAGCCGGGTGCTGCTGTTCGGCGCGATCGAGCAGATCGACAGCTTCTCCGGCGCGGATGTCGAGTCGGTGATCGCCGACCTCGAAGGCGACATGGCGATCGAGCGGCGTGCGGTGCCGCGGCCGAGGGTGCAGTCGCCGGCGGTCGAGCGCGAGGCGGCATTGCGGCGCGAGGTATCGTCTCCGGCGGCGCCGGCTGCGGCAACGCCCGATGCCGAGCTTGCCGCGCGGCTGGCCCGGCTGGAGGCGCGGCTGGAGGAGCAGGATGCGGCGCTGCGCCGCGTGCTGACGCTGATGGTCGATTTCGTCGAGGTCGAGGACGCGCATCCGACGCGGCGGGGAGCCGCCGCCTGACGATGGTCGCCAACGCCCTCTCCGTCGATGTCGAGGACTGGTTCCAGGTCGGCGCGTTCGAAACGGTGATCGCGCGTGACGATTGGAGCGCGCTGGAGCACCGGGTCGAGGCGAATACCGATGCGGTCATCGACCTGTTCGCGCAGGGCGGCGTGCGCGCGACCTTCTTCACCCTGGGCTGGGTGGCCGAGCGCTATCCGGCGCTGATGCGGCGGATTGTCGACGCGGGGCACGAGGTGGCGAGCCATGGCTGGGACCACCGGCGCGTCTTCACCATGGAGCCGGAGGAGTTCCGCGCAGATCTCGACCGCGCGCGCGCCGTGCTGGAGGATGTCACCGGGCAGAAGATACGCGGCTATCGCGCGCCGAGCTTTTCGATCGACGGGCGCACGCCCTGGGCGCATGCGGTGCTGGCCGAGCAGGGCTATGCCTATTCGTCCAGCGTCGCGCCGATCGGACATGATCATTATGGCTGGGCCGATGCGCCGCGGCGGGCCTATCGGCCGGTGGCCGGAAGCGACCTGATCGAGCTGCCGGTGACGACGGCGCGGTTGCTGGGACGCGAAGTGACGACCGGGGGCGGGTTCTTTCGCCTGCTGCCGGGCGCGGTGGTGCAGGGCGCGATCCGCGACATGAACGCGGGCGGGCAGCCTGCGGTCTTTTACTTTCACCCGTGGGAGATCGATCCCGGCCAGCCGCGCGTGGCGCGCGCGCCGTTGCGATCGAAGCTGCGGCATTACAGCCGGTTGGGGGCGATGGCGGGGAAGCTGCGCACGCTGATGGCAGCGCATCGCTGGGACCGGACCGACGTCGTGGTCGCTGCCGAAGCGGCGCGGATCGATGCGGGCGCGGCCTGGCTGGAGGCGGCGGAATGAATGCGCCGATGCTGGCTCGTCCGCTGACGCTGCGGGTCGCCGATCTAGGCGATACGATCAACCGCGCGCGGATCGGCGCCTTTGTCCATGAACATCCGGACGCCACGCCCTTTCACATGCCCGCGTGGAGCGTGGCGGTGGCGAAGGGGTGCGGGCAGCGCAGCCATTACCTGGTCGCCGAGCGCGGCGAGCGCGGCATCGTCGGCGTGATGCCGCTGACCGAGGTGCATTCGCCGCTGTTCGGCCGGGTGCTCGCATCCGCCGGGTTCGGCGTGGGCGGAGGCATCCTGTCAGACAGGCCCGACGTGGCGCGCGCGCTGGCCGATGCCTGCTGGGCGCTGGCCGGGCGACTGAGCTGTGGGAGCGTCGAAGTGCGCGGCGGGCCGCGGCCCGGCCCCGAATGGCAGGTGGACGACAGCCATTATCTGGGGTTCGCCCGCGACCTTGCCGAGGACGATACCGCCGAACTGCTCGCCATTCCGCGCAAGCAGCGCGCCGAGGTGCGCAAGGGCCTGGAGTGCGACCTGGACGTCAGCATCGGATGCGATCCGGCCGATGTCGCGGCGCATTATGCGGTCTATGCCGCGTCGGTACGCAATCTGGGCACGCCCGTGTTTCCGCGCGCGCTGTTCACCGAAGTGTTGCACGAATTCGGCAAGGCTGCCGATGTACTGGTGGTGCGGCATGAGGGCAGGGCGGTGTCGGCGGTGTTGAGTCTCTACTGGCGGCGCACGGTCTTCCCCTATTGGGGTGGCGGCACGGCGGACGCGCGGCGGCTGCGCGCGAACGACCGGATGTATTTCGAGCTGATGCGGCATGCGCGTGAGCGCGGCTGCACGCGGTTCGACTTCGGCCGTTCCAAGACCGGCACCGGGCCAGCCGCGTTCAAGAAGAACTGGGGCTTCGAACCCAAGCCGCTGACCTATTACGAGCGGACCGCCGATGGCGCTGCGCCGCGCGACGCGAGCCCGCTCAATCCGAAATACCGGATGCAGGTCGCGCTGTGGAGCCGGATCCCGCTGGCCGTCGCCAACCGGGTCGGCCCATGGATAGCGCGGGGTCTGGGCTGATGGGCGATATCCTGTTCCTGGCGCATCGCGTGCCGTTCCCACCGGACCGCGGCGACAAGATCCGGGCCTATAATATCCTGCGCTACCTGTCGGAGCGCAGCCGGGTACATCTCATCGCCTTCGCGGACGATCCCGCCGACCTGAAGCGCAAGTCCGGGCTCGCCAAGCTGACCGGCAACCGCCAGATCGTGTGGCGCAGCAAATCGCAGGCGGTGGCGGGGATCCAGTCGATCCTGTCGGGCCGCCCGGTATCGCTGACCGCGTTCGACAATGCCGAGGTGCATCGCGCCGTCGCCGAGATGCTCGCGCGGCATGCGATCGACCGGATCTACGTGTTTTCGAGCCAGATGGCGCAGTATGTGCCGCCGCGCGCGCGCCAGCGCGTCGTGATGGATTTCGTCGACATGGATTCGGCGAAATTCGCATCCTATGGCACGTCGAGCGGCGGCTTTACCGGGTGGATGATGCGGCGCGAGGCACGGCTGCTCGCCGCGTACGAGAAGGCCGTGGCGGGGAGCGTCCATGCCAGCCTGTTCGTCAGCGAAGCGGAAGCCGCGCTGTTTCGCGAGCGGACCGGCGCCGAGCGGGTTCAGGCCGTGGGTAACGGTATCGATACGCGCATGTTCGACCCCGGCGCGCAGTTCAAGCGCATCGATACGATGGGCGAGCTGATCGTGTTCACCGGCCAGATGGACTATCGTCCGAACATCGAGGGCGTGACCTGGTTCGTCGAGACGATCCTGCCGCATATCCGCCTGCGCCACCCCGCCGCGCGCTTCGCGATCGTGGGGCGCAAGCCGACCGACGCGGTACATGCGCTGGCCAAGCATCCAGGCGTGACCGTGACCGGGGAAGTTGCCGATGTACGCCCCTGGCTGCACGCGGCGTCCGTGGTGGTTGCGCCGCTGAAGCTCGCCCGCGGTGTCCAGAACAAGATTCTGGAGGCGATGGCGATGGCGCGGCCGGTGGTGGCTTCGGCAGCCGCGGCGACCGGCATCGACCATGGCGGCACGATCGAGGTCGGCGAGACCGTGGGCGAGATCGCCGATGCGGTAAACCGCATTCTGGCCGATCCGGTGACCGCAACCGCGTTCGGCGCGGTCGCCCGTCAGCGCGTGATCGACCATTATAGCTGGGACGCTCGCCTCTCTGCGCTCGACGACATTCTGGGACTGGGCAACGGGCGCGGCGGGGGACGATCCGCGCGATCGGCGGCGGCATGACCGCCACCACGGCGGAAGCAGCGTTCGCCGCGACCGGCGCGACGTTCGATGGCCGCTGGCGCAGACATGCTGCGCTGCTGGCCGGCCTATGGGCCGTCCTGCTGCTGCTGTTCCACCGCGACGTCGGCGATCTCGTTGCGATCTATTGGACCAACACGACCTTCGGCCATTGCCTGTTCGTCGCGCCGGTGGTCGGCTGGCTGGTGTGGCAGCGGCGGGACGAACTGACGCGGGTGCAACCGGTCGCCTGGTGGCCGGGCCTCCTACCGGTCGCAGGAGGCGCATTCGCGTGGCTGATCGGCGACGCGGCTGGGGTGGCGCTGTTCCGCCACCTGGGGCTGGTGGTGATGTTGCAGGGCGCAGTGTTCGCGCTGCTGGGACCGAATGTCGTTCGCGCGCTGCTGTTCCCGCTTGCCTATATGCTCTTCCTGGTGCCGTTCGGCGAAGCGCTGGAAAAGCCGCTGCAGGACCTGACGGTCGCGATCCTGGTGCCGTTGCTCGACCTGTTCGGCGTGCCCGCGCATGTCGACGGGGTGCTCATCACCACGCCGAACGGCTATTTCGAGGTGGCCGAAGCGTGTTCGGGCGCCAAGTTCGTGATCGCGATGATCGCCTATGGCGCGCTGGTCGCCAATGTCTGTTACGTCAGCTGGGCGCGCCGCGCCGCGTTCATGGCCGTCGCGCTGATCGTGCCGATGATCGCCAATGGCGTGCGCGCATTCGGGACCGTTTATGCCGCCTATCTGACATCGGTCGAGGCGGCGACGGGGTTCGACCACATCCTGTACGGCTGGGTGTTCTTCGGCGCGGTGATGGCCGGGGTGCTGGCGATCGGATGGAAATGGTTCGACCGCGATCCCGACGCGCCGTGGTTCGATGCGGCGAAGCTGCAGGCGCGCTGGCCGGGCACCGCGCAGATGCCGGCGGTGGTGGCGCTGGTTTCGCTGATGCTGGTCAGCCTGTTCATGGCCTGGGCCGGGGTGATCGCGGCGCGGACGGATACGCTGCCGGCCAAAGTCACTGCGCCGCAGGTCGCGGGGTGGACGCAGCTGCCGCTGAGCACGCGCGCGGCGTGGAAGCCGAATTTTCCCGGTGCAGACCATTTCGTGATGACGCGGTATTCGGACGGTATGGGGGCGCGGGTCGACTTGGTGCTGGCGGTCTATTCGAGCCAGCGCGAGGGCAAGGAACTGGTCGGGTTCGGGCAGGGCGCGATCCGCGAGAATGACATTTGGGTACGGATCGAAGATCTGCCCGCACTGGAGGGCGGCGCCGCGATGCGGATGACCGCGCCCAGTAGCTTTGGCGGCCCGGTCGAGCGCGAGGTCGTGAGCTGGTATCGCGTGGGCGATGTGCTGACCGGCAGCCCGTCCCGGGTCAAGGCGGAGACGCTGAAGGCGAAGATGCTGGGCGGGCGCCAGCGGGCGGTGGCGGTGATGGTGTCGGCCGAGAAGAGCGACCTGCCGACGCGCGCCGCGATCAAGCGCTTTCTGGGGGCGTTGCCGCCGATCGACGACGTCGCGGATCGGGCGGCGGGAGTCGATTGAGCGGCGAGATGTCGGCTGCGCTCTTGCACCGGCCCCTCATCCCCGCGAAAGCCGAGCAACGGAACCGGGCGGGGAACGACTGACTGATGTGCGGCATAGCTGGCCTTTACTATCCGGGGACGCCGAAGCCGGTCGAGCCGGCGCGCATCCGGGCGATGACCGATGCGCTGGTGCATCGCGGGCCGAACGGGGCGGGGGTATGGACCGCGCCGGGCGTGGGTCTGGGGCATCGGCGGCTGTCGATCATCGATCTGGCCGGTGGCGCGCAGCCGATGGCGACGCCCGAGGGCGACGTGACGGTCAGCTTCAATGGCGAAATCTATAATTTCCAGGAGGTTCGCGCCGAACTGGAGGCCAAGGGCGCGGCGTTCGTCAGCCATAGCGATACCGAGGTGCTGCTGCATGGCTGGCGCGCATGGGGCGTCGGGCTGCTCGACAGACTCAACGGCATGTTCGCCTTTGCGCTGTACGATGCGCGCAAACAGTCGCTGCTGCTCGCACGCGACCGGATGGGGGTGAAGCCGCTCCATTATGCGGAATTGTCGGATGGCGCGGTGGCGTTCGCGTCGGAGATCAAGGGACTGCTTGCGCATCCGCTGTTCCGGCGGACGCCCGATTTCACCGCGGTCGAGGATTTTCTGGGGCTGGGATACGTCCCCGACGATGCGAGCGTGCTGGCGGGGGTGAAGAAGCTGCCCGCGGGGCATTATCTGCTGCTCGAGCGCGGCAGGCCGGTGCCGGCGCCGGTAAAATGGTGGGACATCGACTTTTCGCAGCGGGCCAAGGGGTCGGCGCGCGATCTGGAGGCGGAGTTGATCCACCATCTGCGCAGCGCGGTGCGCTCGCGGATGATCGCGGATGTGCCGCTGGGCGCGTTCCTGTCGGGCGGGGTGGATTCGAGCGCGGTGGTGGCGCTGATGGCCGAGGCGAGCCGGGCGGCGGTCAAGACCTGTACGATCGGGTTCGACGAGGCGGGCTATGACGAGACCGCGCACGCCGCGCTGGTGGCGGAGCGGTTTGCGACCCAGCATCGGGTGAAGACGGTGGCGTCGGACGATTTCGCGCTGATCCACACGTTGGTCCACCATTTCGACGAGCCATTTGCGGATGCCTCGGCGCTGGCGACGTACCGGGTGTGCGAGCTGGCGCGCGAGAGCGTGACGGTGGCGCTGTCAGGCGACGGCGCGGACGAGGCGTTGGCGGGATACCGGCGGTATAAATTCCATGCGGCGGAGGAGCGCGTGCGGTCGGTGCTGCCGTCTTCGGTGCGGGGCATGTTCGGGACGCTGGGGCGGGTCTATCCCAAGGCCGATTGGGCGCCACGGCCGTTGCGCGCGAAGACGACGCTGCTCGCCTTGGCCGACGAGGGCGGGGCGGCCTATGCCAAGGCGGTGGGGGTGACGACGCCCGAGGTGCGCAGCGGGCTGTACACAGACGCTGCGCGGGCGGCGCTGGGCGGGCATTCGGCCGAGGCGCGCTATGTCGCGACGATGCGCGCGGCACCGGCGCAGGATGGGCTGGACCGGGCGCAATATGCCGATTTCAAGCATTGGCTGCCGGGCGATATCCTGACCAAGATGGACCGCACCAGCATGGCGGTGAGCCTGGAAGCGCGCGAGCCGCTGCTGGATTATCGCTTTGTCGAGTTCGCCGCGACCTTGCCTGCATCGATGCGGATCCGGGGCGGGCAGGGCAAGTGGCTGATGAAAAAGGCGCTGGAGCCGTATCTGCCGAAGGACATCCTGTATCGGCCGAAAATGGGGTTCGTGACGCCGGTTTCGGCGTGGTTCCGCAAGGCGCTGGCGGACGAGGCGGCGGGGCTGGCGCGCTCGCGCGTGCTGGCGGGGAGCGGGTGGTTCGAGCCCAAGGCGATCGCGCGGCTGGCGGAGGAGCATCGCTCCGGGCGCGCGGATCATGGGCGGACCTTGTGGCAGCTGATGATGCTGGAGCGGAGTTTGGGGCGGCTCTTCCCCTGAATAGATACCGTCATGCTGAACTTGTTTCAGCATCCATCCATCCCGCCGCGACGCGGCCGTTTGTGGCGCGGTGGATGCTGAAACAAGTTCAGCATGACGGAAGTAGGAAGGGGGCGTCGTGCCTTAGTGGAAGCTCACGCCCCAATAGGCCATCGCGGCGTGCACCGTCAGCATCATCAGCGTGATCGTCGCCAGTGAGAACAGCGCGAAGCGGATGATCACGCGGTTGGTGGTGACCTGGACTAGGCTGTGGGCGATGCGCAGGGCGACATAGGCCCAGGCGATGATCGCGTTGAGATTGTCGCCCTGATCCATCAGTGCGAGGACGATGCAGATCGCGTAGAACAGCACCGGCTGTTCGAGCAGGTGGTTGTAATTGTCCGCAGGCCATTGCGCCTTGGTCTCGATCCGGGTGCGCAGGTCGGCGCCGGTGCCGCCGTTGAGCCTGGCGACGTCGATCCCGGCGCGCTTCATCGCCGGGATGCGAGTGGCGTACATCCGTAGCCACATGACGAGCGTCCAGCCGATCAGTGCGATCACGGGGCCGAAGATGGCGCTGTGCATGTGGTGTCCTCCCCCTGGTGGTGCGGAGGTTGGCGGATTTGTTGCGGGGGCGCAATTCCTCCGCGCGTCGGGCGCATTTATTTGGTGTGCGTCGCGGTCCAGGTGGCGAACCATTCCAGCCACTTATGGCCGGGATTCGTCGGGGGGAGCGACAGCGCGCCGAAGCCGTGGCCGCCATGTTCGAGAAAATGCGCCTCCACCGGCACCTTGTGGCGGCGGGCGGTTTCGAGCAGCGCGATGCTCTGGCTGGCGGGCACGGTGCCGTCGTCCATCGCGTGGCACAGGAAGAGCGGCGGCATCGCCGGGCTGGCGCGGGTGAGGACGTCAAAGCGGGCGGAGGCTGCGCCCGCGGGCGGCGGGCCGCCGAACAGATTGGGGCCGGAGCGGCTGTTGGCGCCGGCGCTGGAAAACTGGGTGACGGGGTAAATCAGGCCCGAGAAATGGGGGCGGGCGGAGAGGCTGTCGGCGGTGTCGCGGGCCTTGTAGACCGGATCGGCATGGCCGACGGTGAGCGTGCCGCCGAGATGGCCGCCGGCGGAGAAGCCGAGGATGCCGAGCTTGGCCGGGTCGATGCGATAATGCGCGGCGTTGGCGCGGATCAGGCGCATCGCGCGCTGCGCATCCTGCAGCGGCACGTCGGTGCGGTTGAACCAGCGCTCGCCGGGCAGACGATAGGCGAGGACGAAAACGGTGATGCCGAGCGGGTTGAGCACGCGCGCGACGTTCACGCCTTCGTTGATCAGGCTGACAAAGGCATAGCCGCCGCCGGGCATGACCAGCACCGCGCGGCCATCGGCGCGTTGCGGACGGAACACGCCGAGATAGGGGTAGCGGATGCCCTTTTCCCACCGCTGCGGCGTGCCGAGCGGAAGCGGGACGGGCTCGCGCGAGGGTGCGATTCCGGGTGGCGTGCCGGGCGGCAGGCTGGGCCACAGCATCAGCGTCTCGCGCGGGGGCCAGGGCGGGGCGGGGGTGAACACCTTCGGCCGCGACTGCGCAGCCGCTTGTCCGGTCAGTCCGAGTGCGGCCGTGCCGCCGATGAAACCCCTGCGTCCGATCGTCATATTCATGTCGCGCTGATAGCCGACAGGATCGGACTTTGCATCCGGGGCGTTGCTCTCATATGGGAGCCTCATTCCCTCGGGACATAGACAGGAAGGACAAGGCGTGAAGGACGTTCTCGTAATCGGCGCAGGCGGCGTTTCATCGGTCGCGGTGCACAAGATGGCGAAGAATCCCGAGCTGTTCGGCAAGATCACCCTCGCCAGTCGCCGCCAGTTCAAGTGCGACGCGATCGCGCAGTCGGTGAAGGAGCGCTTCGGCGTGACGATCGACACCGCGCAGGTCGATGCCGACGATGTCGCGGCCACGAGCAAGCTGATCGAACAGGTGAAGCCCAACCTGCTGGTCAACCTCGCGCTGCCGTATCAGGACCTCAACCTGATGGACGCGTGCCTCAACACCGGCACCGACTATCTCGACACCGCCAACTACGAGCCGCGCGACGAGGCGCGGTTCCATTATGGCTGGCAGTGGGACTACCAGGACCGCTTCAAGAATGCAGGGCTGATGGCGCTGCTGGGCTCGGGCTTCGATCCCGGCGTGACCAGCGTGTTCGCGATGTACATCAAGAAGCACCTGCTCGACACCATTCGCACGCTCGACATTCTCGACTGCAATGGCGGCGATCACGGCCAGCATTTCGCCACCAACTTCAACCCCGAGATCAACATCCGCGAGATCACCGCGCCGGCGCGGCACTGGGAAAATGGCGAGTGGGTCGAGACCCCGGCGCTGTCGACCCGGCAGGTGTTCGAGTTCGATCAGGTCGGCGCGAAGAACATGTACCTCATGTACCATGAGGAGCTGGAGAGCCTGGCCAAGTTCATCCCCGAGATGGAGCGTGCGCGCTTCTGGATGACGTTCGGCGAGCAGTATCTGACGCATCTGCGCGTGCTGCAGAATGTCGGGCTGACGTCGATCGAGCCGATTATGTTCGAAGGCCGCGAGATCGTGCCGCTCCAGTTCCTGAAGGCGGTGCTGCCCGAGCCCTCGACGCTCGGCACCACGACCAAGGGCAAGACCAATATCGGCGACATCGCGACCGGCACCAAGGACGGCGAAGAGAAGACCTTCTACGTCTACAATGTCTGCGACCATGAGGACGCGTTCGAGGAGACCGGCAATCAGGCGGTGAGCTACACCACCGGCGTCCCGGCGATGATCGGCGCGGCGCTGATGCTCAACGGCACGTGGCGCGGCGAGGGCGTGTTCAATATGGAGCAGTTCGATCCCGATCCCTTCATGGACATGCTCAACCAGCATGGGCTTCCCTGGCAGGTGCATGAGCTGGACGGGCCGCTGAAGTTTTGAACGAATAGCCCTCTCCCCTTCAGGGGAGAGGGTTGGGAGAGGGGCCGGTGGCGAGGGCGCAGCATTTGCCCCTCTCCCCGGCCCTCTCCCCTGAAGGGGAGAGGGAGTTTGACCGAAACCCGCGCTGCGTCGCCCGTGATGTCCACCAAGGCCGGTGATCCGGGCGCCTTTGCCCGGTTCGACCTGTCGCGCGTGCCGTCGCCGTGCTTCGTCGTCGATGCGGCGGCGGTGGAGCGGAACCTGCAGACCATCGCCGATGTTCGCGATCGCGCGGGGGTGAAGATCCTGCTCGCGCTCAAGGCGTTTTCGATGTGGTCGCTGGGCGATCTGGTCGGGAAATATCTCGACGGCGTGGCGACGTCGGGGCTTTGGGAAGCGAAGCTCGCCAGCGATCATTATCATGGCGAGATCGCGACCTATTGCTCGGGCTACAAAAAGGCCGACATGGCCGAGATCTGCGCGATTTCGGACCATCTTATCTTTAATACCCCGTTCCAACATGCCGCGATGAAGGACGAACTGGCGGCTGCGCGGGCGCGCGGCGATGTGTTCGAGGTCGGGCTACGGCTCAATCCGATGCACAGCGAGGGCGAGGTCCAGAAATACGATCCTGCCCAGCCGCATTCGCGCCTCGGTTTCCCGGCTGACCAGCTCAAGCCCGAGCATCTGGAGGGCGTGGATGGCATTCATGTCCATTCGCTGTGCGAGCAGGATTTCCCGCCGCTTCGCCGGACGTGGGAGGCGCTGAAGCCGCGGCTGGAGCCCTATTTCGGGCAGTTGAAGTGGCTCAATTTCGGCGGCGGGCATCATATTACCCGGGCCGATTATCAGCGCGACGATCTGGTCGACTTCCTCAAACAGGTGCGCGCGGAGACGGGCCTCGCGGTGATTCTGGAGCCGGGCGAGGCGATCGCGCTCGATACCGGTATCCTGGTCGGCGAGTTCGTCGATGTGTTCACCAACGGCATGCCGATCGGCGTGGTCGATATCTCCGCCACCTGCCACATGCCCGACGTGATAGAGGCGCCGTACCGCCCGGCGATGCTGGGCGAAGAGGGCGATGTGCTGGTGCGGTTGGGCGGGCCGTCGTGCCTGGCGGGCGACATCCTGGGCGATTTCCGGTTTCCGCAATGGCCGGTGCCGGGGCAGCGCTTCGCGTTCCTCGATCAGGCGCATTACTCGATGGTCAAGACGACGACGTTCAACGGCGTGCCGCTGCCGAGCATCGCGCTGTGGGACAGCCGGACCGACGATCTGCGCATCGTGAAGTCGTTCGGCTATAGCGACTTCGAGGGGCGGCTTTCCTGAATCGGGTGGCGGTGCTAGGCGCGCCGCCATGCTGAACCTTTCCGCCATCACCGTCCGCCTGGGTGGGCGCACGATCATCGACCGCGCCAGCGCCGCGCTGCCGCCGCGCGGGCGGATCGGGCTGGTCGGGCGCAACGGCGCCGGCAAGTCGACTTTGGTCAAGGTGATCGCCGGGCAGATCGACCCCGACGAGGGCAGCGCCGACATGCCGCGCGGCGCGCGCATCGGCTATGTCGCGCAGGAGGCGCCGGCGGGGAAGACCACGCCGTTCGAGACGGTGCTGGCCGCCGATACCGAGCGCGCGGCGCTGATGGCCGAGGCCGAGGGGCTGGAAGATCCCGACCGGCTGGGCGAGATCCACGAGCGGCTGGGTGCGATCGACGCCTATTCGGCGCCGTCGCGCGCGTCACGGATTCTGGTTGGCCTGGGCTTCGACGAGGAGGCGCAGCACCGCCCGCTCGACAGTTTTTCGGGCGGCTGGCGGATGCGCGTGGCGCTGGCGGCGTTGCTGTTCAGCCAGCCGGACCTGCTGCTGCTCGACGAGCCGTCGAACCATCTCGACCTCGAAGCGGTGCTGTGGCTCGAGGATTTCCTGACTTCATACCCTGCGACGATCGTGATCGTCAGCCATGAGCGCGACTTCCTCAACAATGTCGTCGACCACATCCTGCATCTCGATAAGGGCAAGCTGACGCTCTATCCGGGCGGCTACGACCAGTTCGAACGGCAAAAGGCCGAGCGGCAGGCGCAGCAGGCGGCAGCGCGCGAGAAGCAGCTGGCCGAGCGGGCGAAGCTGCAGGACTATGTCGCGCGCAACTCGGCCCGCGCGTCCACCGCGAAACAGGCGCAGTCGCGCGCCAAGGCGCTGGCGCGGATGCAGCCGATTGCGGCGGTGGTCGACGATCCGACGCTGGCGTTCGGCTTTCCCGATCCCGACCAGCTGCGCCCGCCGCTGATCACGCTCGACCATGCGAGCGTCGGCTATGACGGGGTTCCGATCCTCCAGCGACTGAATCTGCGCATCGACCCCGACGACCGCATCGCGCTGCTCGGGCGCAACGGTAACGGCAAGACCACGCTGGCGCGGCTGCTCGCGGCGCAGCTGACGCCGCTGGACGGGGAAAAGGCGGCGTCGGGCAAGATGCGGGTGGGCTATTTCACCCAGTATCAGGTCGAGGAGCTGCACAGCGACGAAACGCCGTTCGACCATATGCAGCGGCTGATGGAGGGCGAGAAGCCGGCGGCGGTGCGCGCGCAGCTCGGCCGGTTCGGCTTTGCGGGCGACAAGGCGATGACGCAGGTCGGCAAGCTGTCCGGTGGCGAGCGCGCGCGGCTGGCGCTGGCGCTGATCACGCGTGACGCGCCGCACATGCTGATCCTCGACGAGCCGACCAACCACCTGGATGTCGACTCGCGTGAGGCGCTGATCCAGGCGCTGACGGCGTATCAGGGCTGTGTCGTCATCGTCAGCCATGACCGGCACATGATCGAGATGACCGCGGACCGGCTGGTGCTCGTCGATCAGGGAACCGCCAGGCCGTTCGACGGGAGCATCGAGGATTATATCGCCTTCGTCCTGGCGAAGGAGCCGAAGGCGGAGGGCGCCAAGGGCGGGGTCAACCGCAAGGACGCGCGGCGCGAGGCGGCCGAGGCGCGCGAAAAGGGCAATGCCATGCGCAAGGCGGCGAAGGCGGCCGAGGCGGAGCTGGCCAAGCTGCAGGAGAAGCTGAGCGCGATCGACCGCGCGATGTTCGATCCGGACAGCGCCGCCCCGGAACTCGCCAAGCTGACGATGACCGAGTTGATGAAGCAGCGCGGTACCGTGGCGAAGGGGATCGAAGCGGCGGAACTGAAATGGCTGGAGGCGCAGGAGGCGTTGGAGGCGCTGGCGGCGTAGGATGCGTCTGGTCCTGGCTCCCCTGCGAAAGCAGGGACCCAGGGTGACAGGGGCTGAGCGCGTGACTCTGGGCTCCTGCTTTCGCAGGAGCACATGCTAGGAAGCCATCGTACCGCCATGACCATCGCCGTCGTCCACCACCCGCTCTATGTTGCGCCTGCGCCGGCGCGGAGCCCGTATCAGTGGAACAAGAACGGGCTGGTCCGCGACCTGTTGCGCGACAGCGGCGCGGCGCTCGACTGGCATGAGCCCGAGGCGATGGCGCGCGACTGGATCGAGGCGGTGCACGACGCCGACTATGTCGCCGAGGTGATCGAGGCCCGGGTGCCGCGCGAGAAGGAGCGGCGGATCGGCTTTCCCGTGACCCGCGCGGTCGCCGATCGCGCGCTCGTGGTGCCGGGCGGCACCTACGCCGCGGCGAAGATCGCGCTGGAGCGGGGGTTCGCGGCGAACACGGCGGGTGGGAGCCATCATGCGCTGCACGCAACGGGCGCCGGATTCTGCGTGTTCAACGACCTTGCCATCGCGGCCAACCGGCTTGCCGAGGAAGGCGAGCGGGTGCTGATCGTCGATTGCGACGTGCATCAGGGTGACGGGACTGCGGCGCTGACCGCAGGGCGCACCGAGATCGCGACCTATTCGATCCATGCCGAGAAGAACTTCCCGGTGCGCAAGGCGCGTTCGACGCGCGACGTCGCGCTGCCCGACGGCGCGGACGATGCGGCCTATATGGATGCGCTGACGACCAGTCTGCCCGCGTTGGTCGCCGAGTTCGCGCCGACGCTGATCCTGTATCAGGCGGGCGTCGATCCGTGGGAGGGCGATCGGCTGGGCCGACTGGCGCTCAGCCGCGAGGGGTTGCTGGTGCGCGACCGCTGGATCGCGACGCTCGCGCGGACGCATGGCCTGCCCTTGGCGAGTGCGCTGGGCGGGGGGTACGGGGTGGACGCGATGGAGGTGTCGCAACGCCATGTCGCGTCGATCCTCGCGCTGGGCGGTGCGTGAGCGCTATGGCGTGCCGAATTAGCTGTGGACAACCGGGCGGCTTCCTTTGACCCCGCCGCCGCCCCACATATAGTCGCGCCATGCCCCATTCCGGCTTCGTCCCCCTGCGCATCTTTTCGGCCTACACGATGCTGGAGGGTGCGATCGAACCCAAGGCGATCGCATCGCGCGCTCGCGAACTGGGGTTTCCGGCGGCGGGGTTGTGCGACCGCAACGGCCTGTATGCCGCGATGTCCTACTCCGACGCGGCGAAGAAGGCCGGGGTGCAGCCGATTGTGGGGTCGCTGCTGTGCGTCGAGCGTCCGGATGTGCCCGATGGCGTGACCCCGCCGCTCGACTGGCTGGCGCTGTTCGCGCAGGACGCGACGGGCTACGAAAATCTCTGTCACCTCGTCTCGATGGCGCATCTCGACCGGCCGATCGAGAAGGATGCGCATGTCCCGTTCGCGGCGCTTGAAGGGCGGACCGACGGGCTGATCGCGCTGACGGCCGGGCGCGAGGGCGCGCTGGCGCGGCTGTTCGCGGAGGAGCAGGAGGATGCCGCGCTGGCCTATGCCGACCGGCTGCAGGCGCTGTTCGGCGATCGCCTGTATATCGAGATCATTCGGCGGCTGGACGAGGTCGAGGCGCGGGCCGAGCCGAAGCTGCTCGACCTGGCCTATGATCGCGGCCTGCCGCTCGTCGGGACCAACCCGGCCTGTTATTCGGTGCCCGATTTTCATCAGGCCCATGATGCGATGCTGTGCATTGCCGGGTCGGCCTATGTCGCCAGCGAGGATCGCGCGCGCTCTTCGCCCGATGCGTGGATGAAGCCCGCGACCGAGATGAAGCGGCTGTTCGACGACCTGCCCGAGGCGATCGACAACACGCTGGTCGTCGCGCAACGCTGCGCCTTCGCCGCGCCCAAGCGCAAGCCGATCCTGCCCAGCCTTGCCGGCGATCTGGAGGGAGAGGCGCGCCAGCTGCGCGACGACGCGCGCGCGGGGCTCGAGGCGCGGCTGGAGAAGGCGGGGATCACCGATCCGGCGAAGCGAGAGGAATATTTCGAGCGGCTGGCGTTCGAGACCGACATCATCGTCCAGATGGGCTTCCCCGGCTATTTCCTGATCGTCGCGGACTTCATCAAATGGGCCAAGGCGAACGGCATTCCGGTGGGTCCGGGGCGTGGCTCGGGCGCGGGCAGTGTGGTCGCATGGGCGCTGACGATCACCGATCTCGACCCGCTGGCGCTCGGGCTGCTGTTCGAACGCTTCCTCAATCCCGAACGCGTGTCGATGCCCGACTTCGACATCGACTTCTGCGAAACCCGCCGCGGCGAGGTGATCCGCTACGTCCAGGCGAAATACGGCCGCAACCAGGTCGCGCAGATCATCACCTTCGGAACGATGAAGGCGCGCGCGGTGCTCAAGGATACCGGCCGCGTGCTCCAGATGAGCTACGGCCAGGTCGATCGGCTGGCCAAGCTCGTTCCCAACCACCCGACCGATCCGTGGACGCTGTCGCGCTCGCTCAACGGGGTCAGCGAGTTCAAGGCCGAATATGACGGCGGCGCCGATGTCCGCCACCTGATCGACCTCGCGATGCGGCTCGAGGGGCTGCCGCGCCACAGCTCGACCCACGCGGCGGGCGTGGTGATCGGCGACCGCCCGCTGGCCGAGCTCGTCCCGCTCTATCGCGACCCGCGCTCGGACATGCCCGTCACCCAGTTCGACATGAAATATGTCGAGGGCGCGGGGCTGGTGA
The DNA here is from genome assembly GCF_046000505.1 of Sphingomonas plantiphila. Lineage (NCBI taxonomy): Bacteria > Pseudomonadati > Pseudomonadota > Alphaproteobacteria > Sphingomonadales > Sphingomonadaceae > Sphingomonas > Sphingomonas plantiphila. The sequence continues at coordinate 470,002 of NZ_JBELQC010000003.1, forward strand.
AGTTCGACTTTCTCGGCCTCAAGACGCTGTCGGTGCTGCAAAAGGCGCTCGACCTGCTCGCCGCGCGCAATATCGCGATCGACCTCGCCGCGCTCGGCTGGGACGACCCGGCGGTGTACGAGCTGCTTCAGCGCGGCGACACGGTCGGCGTGTTCCAGCTCGAATCCGAAGGCATGCGCCGCACGCTGACCGCGGTGCGCCCGACCAATTTCGGCGACATCATCGCGCTCGTCTCGCTCTATCGGCCGGGTCCGATGGACAACATCCCGATGTTCGGCGCGCGCAAGGCCGGGCGCGAGCCGATCGAATATCCGCACCCGCTGCTCGAAGGCATCCTGAAAGAGACCTACGGCATCTTCGTTTATCAGGAACAGGTGATGCAGGCCGCGCAGATCCTGGCCGGCTATTCGCTCGGCGGCGCCGACCTGCTGCGCCGCGCGATGGGCAAGAAGATCAAGGCCGAGATGGACGCGCAGCGCGCGCTGTTCGTCGAAGGCTGCGCGAAGGTCAACAACATCTCCGAGGCGAAGGCCAACGAGCTGTTCGACTTGATCGACAAGTTCGCCGGCTATGGCTTCAACAAGTCGCACGCCGCCGCCTACGCGCTGCTCGCCTATCACACCGCCTGGCTCAAGGCGCATTATCCGCACGAATTCTACGCCGCCTCGATGTGCTTCGAACTCGGCCAGACCGAAAAGCTGGCGGTGTTCGTCGAGGATATGAAGCGGCTCGGCTTCGCGTGCCTGCCCCCCGACATCAATGCGAGCGAGGCGGAATTCTCGGTGGCCGAGGTCGCCGACGGCTTCGCGGTGCGCTATGCGCTCGCCGGGCTCAAGGGCGTGGGCGAGCGCGCGATGGAGCTGCTGGTCGAGGAACGCCGCGCCAAGGGCCGCTTCCAGAGCCTCGACGATTTCGCGCGCCGCGTCGATCCGCGCCTGCTCAACAAGCGGCAGGTCGAGGCGCTGGCGGGCGCCGGCGCGTTCGACAGCGTCGCGCCCGACCGCGCCGGGGTGCACGCCGCCGCCGAGACGATCATGGCGGTGGCGCAGCGCACGCATGAGAACCGGACCAGCGGCCAGGGCGGCCTGTTCGGCGAGGCCGAGCCGGTGGGGTCGGCGATCCAGCTGCCCAAGAGTGCGCACTGGACGCTCGGCCAGCGGATCGAGGCGGAAAAGGACGCGTTCGGCTTCTTCTTCTCCGCGCACCCGCTCGACCGCTACCAGCACCTCGCGCGGCTGCATTCGGCGCGCAGCATCGCCAGCCTCAACGAGATCGAGATCGCCGAGGGCGGTCGCGGCGGCGCGACGATCGCCGCGCTGATCGAAGATGCGCGCTGGCGCACCTCGGCGCGCGGGAAGCGCTATATGATGGCGACACTGTCCGATGCGAGCGGAACGGTGCCGTGCACCTGTTTCGAAGAGCATACCGCGAAGGCGATGGAGGATGCGGCGCGTGTCGGCGGATGCGGCATCCTGATGGTCGAGCTCGACCGCCGACCGGGCGAGGACAGCGCGCGCGTGACGGTGCGCAAGGTACAGCCGTTCGAGGGGATGGCCAAGGACGTACGGCTCACCCTGCGCATGGCGGTGCGCGAGCCGGGCGTGATGGCGGCAGTCGCGCAGCTGCTGGCGGACGCGCGCGGGGGGCGGTGCGAGGTCGTGGTCGACGCGCCGCTGCCCGATGGCGGGGAGGCCGAACTGGTGCTGGGCCGCAACTTCCGGCTGGATGGCGAACTGGCGACGCGGATCGAGGGACTGCCGGGCGTGGAGCGATCCGAATTGCGACCGACCGAACAGCCGAGGCTGGCGCTGGCGAGCTGACGCCAATTTGGCCGTGCGGTAGCGGGCTGTTTCCTTACGCGTCCTGCCCTGGGGTATCTTCGTCGCGTGGCCGGGCGGCGGATCGGGCCGGTGCCGTCTTGCGTGAGCGATGTTCGCTCTTCCCTTGCATCCCCGCTTTCGAGCCCGCAGGATGGGTTTACGGACGCGGAAACCCGCGCAGAGTTGGGAGATGATGATGCTGGGCGCGATGCAGGACTTCGAACTTCGGGTACCCCGGGTGATCGAACATGCCGAGCGCGAATATGGCACGCGCGAGATCATCAGCCGCTGGGCCGATGGCAGCGAAACCCGAACCGACTGGGCGGGCATCGCGCGCGACGCGCGCAAGCTGGCGCAGGCGCTGGAGCGGATGGGGATCAAGCCGGGGGATCGCGTCGCGACGCTGGCGATGAACCACAGCCGTCATCTGGTCGCATGGCACGGGGTGATCGGCATGGGCGGGGTGGTCCACACGATCAATCCGCGGCTGTTCGAAGACCAGCTCGCCTATATCGGCAACCATGCCGAGGATCGCGTGCTGATCTATGACCGGATGTTCCAGCCGATCGTCGACAAGCTCAAGCCGCAATGGAAGACGATCGAGCAGTATATCGTGTTCGACGGCGACGGGCCGGACAGCTTCGAAGCGGTGATCGGCGCCGAAAACGGCGATTATCAGTGGGTCGAAGGCAGCGAGCGCGAGCCGTGCCTGCTGTGCTACACCAGCGGGACGACCGGTAATCCGAAGGGTGTGCTGTACACCCACCGCTCATCGATGATCCATGCAATGGCCGAACTGCAGCCGGCGGTGTTCGACCTGTCGACCCAGGCTGTCGTGCTGCCGGTCGTCCCGATGTTCCACGCGGTAGGCTGGGGCCTGCCCTTTGCGGCGCCGATGGCGGGCGTGAAGCTCGTCATGTCGGCGGTGAACGACGGCAAGACGCTGTGCGACCTGATGAATCGCGAAAAGGTGACGCACAGCGCGGGTGTGCCCACCGTCTGGCTCGCGATGTTCCAGTATATCGACGAGACGGGGGCCGCGCCCGAACATCTCAAGGTGGTCACCATCGGGGGCTCCGCGGCGCCGCGCGCGATGATCGAGCGGATCATGAAGATGGGCGCGCGGGTCAACCATGCCTGGGGAATGACGGAAACCTCCCCGATCGGCACGATGGGGGCGCCGACGCACGACTGGGACGCGCTGACCTTCGAGGAGAAGGTCGACAAGACCGTGTTCCAGGGGCGCGCGCCGTTCGGCGTCGAACTGCGCACGGTGGATGACGCGGGGGTACTGCTGCCGCGCGACGGCGAGACGTCCGGGCGGCTGCAGATTCGCGGGCCGTGGATCATCAAGCAGTATTTCCAGGACGAGAGCGGACCCTGCCTGACCGCCGATGGCTGGTTCGACACGGGCGATGTCGCGGTGCTGCACCCCGACGGCACGATGCAGATCACCGATCGGGCCAAGGACGTGATAAAATCCGGCGGCGAATGGATCAGCTCGGTCGATCTCGAGAACGCCGCGGTCGGTTGCGCGGGCGTCGCGGAGGCGGCGGCGATCGGGGTGAAGCATCCGAAATGGGACGAACGGCCATTGCTGCTGGTCGTGCGCAAGGCGGGCAGCGACGTGACCGAAGACGATCTCCGCGTCCATCTGGCCACGCAGGTCGCGAAATGGTGGCTGCCCGACGAGATCCTGTTCGTGGAGTCACTGCCCCACACGGCGACCGGAAAACTGCTCAAGACAGCTTTGCGCGAACAGTATCGCGACTATCGCTTCGCAGCAGCGTGAAGCGTGCAAGCCGCCCGGCCGGTCTCGACCGGGCGGCCCGCATCGATCAGTTCCGCGACGGGAAAATACCCTCCACCGCGATAATGAAGTTCACGCCCAGATAGGGGCTGTGAAGATCGAACGCCTGATTGCCGCCCTGGTTACCGATCGAACTATCCGCGAACGTCCGGTCCTGCGCGGGTGCCGGCGCGGTGTAGATCGGCGAATTGGGGGTCAGCCCCAGCATGTTGCCCTGCGGCGTCGGTTTGTCCGCCGGTGCGAGTTCGCCATGCAGCGAATGATTGTGCGTCGGCATCTCGGCGATGGTGAGCGTGTGCTCGGGGGCGCCGCCCATTTGTCCGGGGTTGACCGTCGGAAGGCCGTTTCCGGTTCCAGCATGGACCGGCGCGCGCCCGCGAAGATCGGGCAAGTTGAACGTGTTGCGTCCGTCACCGCCATACGTCGTTCCGAGGATGGCGAAGAGCGCCTGATTGCTGTTGATGGACATTACCTGCCCGTTGCAGAATGCCCAACCCCTGGGCGCGAAATTCCCCCCGAACATCATGATCTGGCCAAGAAATGGTTCCACAATCCTGCTCCCTCTTTATGTCGCATGCGATCGGCACGCCCCAGCCGCGCGGACCCCGTTCGAATCCGATGGCGTCCAGACGATACCCTTATTTCTTGCAGAGGCTATACGGCGTTGCGAATAGTCATGGACCCATCGGCGATGTTTCTGGTCCGTTGTCGTGCGATGTCGCAGGGGGTGCGCTTGGCATGAAGCGCGGATTGCGGAGCAGGAGCGCGGAAATCAGCGCGACGAGAAGCCCGATCGGCAGGATCTCGCTCAGCGTGATCAGCAGGCGCAGCAACGGGTTGGCATAATATTCCCGCATCTGCGCCATCTGCTCGCTCAGTGCCGCGATCTCCGCCGCGCTGGCGCCGCTCGCGCGTTCTTCCGCGATCAGCTGTGCGGCCATGCGTCCGATGAAATCGTCGCCATTGACGGCCAGCACCGCTTCCCAGGCGAGGACATAGACGAGGCTGGCGATCAGCGCGATCGCGACGCCGAGGCCGAATGCCGGAAGGAAGCGGACCACGCCCCCGCGATGATGATCGCGATGCTGCTTTACCCCTGCGAAGATCGCGATGAAGGCGACCAGCATGATGAGATAGCCGATCGCCATTCCGACGGCGCCGCTGGGCGGATTCTCCGCCATCAGCGTACCCATCACGAATAGCGGAATGCCGACGATGATGCCGGCGATCAGGCCGTAGGTTAGGATGATCCGTTGCATGGTGCCCTCCTGTGCGTGACGAGGGCGTACTGGATCGCGAAGGGGGCGCCGCCGCAATCGCCCAAAAGGATGATTACGGCGCACTCACCCGGATTCCCGTCAGGGCAGCAGGCCGAGTTCGCGCGCGCGGGCGATCGCATCGGTGCGGCGCCGCGCGCCGAGCTTCTCGAACAGCCGCGCGATGTGCGTCTTGATCGTGTTGGGGGACACCGCGAGGTGCCGGGCGATCTCCTTGGTCGAATGACCGGCGGCGAGTTCGCCGAGCACCGCCATCTCGCGCGGGCTGATGCCGAGCGCGGCCTGGGCCTGGGGATTGCCGTCGGGACGCGGGGCACGGGGGTGGCCGAGCAACCGGGCGCCGACGAACATGCCGAGCGCGAGGAAGCCGATCGCGACGAGCAGAAGATGGAGTTCGAACGCGTGCTGGCGCGCGAGCCAGCGATAATCGAGCCATTGCAGCAGCGCCGCCGCGACTGCCAGGAACACGCCGTAAAGCGCCGCCTGCCGCCACCAGATCGCTTCGGGCCGATGCCACCTCGCCATGATGCGAGCATCGCGCAGCGCCGCCCGGCTGGCAACCGTCAGAACAACTCCCCCTGGTCTCCGGCGGGCGGGCGGAACAGGTCGCGGCGGAGCGGGGGGAAGGGTTTGTCGAGGCCGTAACGGCGCGCGGCGATGGTGAAGCGGGTGCGGAGCAGTGCCGCCCACGGGCCTTCGCCGCGCATCCGGCTGCCGAAATTCGGGTCGTTGTCGCGCCCGCCGCGGATCGACTGGATCGTCGCCATCACCTTTGCCGCGCGATCGGGGAAATGCTCGTCGAGCCAGGCACGGAATAGCGGCGCAACCTCATGCGGGAGGCGAACGGGCAGGTAGAAACAACCGAGCGCGCCCGCCTCGGCCGCGCGTTCCATGATGTGTTCGATCTCGTGATCGGTGATCTGGGGGATGACGGGCGAGAGCGAGACGAAGGTCGGAATGCCCGCCGCGCGCAGTTTCGCGACGGCGGCGAGGCGGCGCTCGGGATGCGGCGCGCGCGGCTCGACGGTGCGCGCCACCTTCGGATCGAGCGAGGTGACCGAAAGCATGACCGCTGCCAGCCCCTTCGCCGCCATCGGGCCCAGCAAATCGATATCGCGGGTTACGCGATCCGACTTGGTGGTGATGGTGATCGGGTGGTCGCACGCCGCCAGTACCTCGATGCAGCCACGTGTGATCTTCCACGTTCCCTCGATCGGCTGGTACGGGTCGGTGTTGGTGCCGAACGCGATCGGCTGGCAGAGATAGCCACGCTTGCCCAGCGTCGCGCGGAGCAGGCTCGGCGCGTCCGGCTTGGCGAACAGCTTCGTCTCGAAATCGAGGCCCGGCGACAGATCGTGCCAGGCATGGGTCGGGCGCGCGAAGCAGTAGATGCAGCCATGCTCGCACCCGCGATAGGGGTTCACCGAGCGGTCGAATGGAATGTCGGGCGAGTGGTTGCGGGCCAGGATCGTCTTGGGACGCTCGATCGTCACGGTCGTCCGTAGCGGCGGGGCGACGCCGTCGATGTCCTCGCGCGCGTCGAGCCAGTCGCCATCGGCCTCCCGCTCGGGCAGGCCGAAGCGCGTGCTTTCGCGATTATGCGTCGCGCCGCGAACGGGGCGGGATGTCGCCATGTGCACCGTCTAACCGTGAAAATAGAACATAACAAGAACTATGGAGCCGTCGGGCCCGCCGGGTCGCCAACTTCTGCTTTCATGGCTGAAACCCCACTGGCGGGGCAATGCGTCCCGGCATATCTGTGCCGCTCAACGGGTGGAGGCTCCCATGAAGCGCGTACCGGTCGTCATCTTCTGCGCGGCGGCGATCGTGACGCTGGCGATGGGCGTGCGTCAGGCGTTCGGGCTGTTCCTGCCGGACATGAGCACCGATCTCGGCATCGGCCGGTCGAGCTTCGGGCTGGCGCTGGCGCTGCAGAACCTGTTGTTCGGGCTGGCACAGCCGTTCGTCGGTGCGCTGGGCGACCGGCACGGCGCGGGGCGCGTGGTGGCGGGCGGTACCTTGCTCTATGCCGCCGGACTGGTCGCGGCATCGATGGCGGGCAGCGCGATCGGGCTGCACCTCTCCTTTGGCCTGATGGTCGGGATGGCGCTATCGGCGACCACCTTCGTCGTCGTGCTGGGCGCGGTGGGGCGCGTGGTTCCTGCCGAAAAGCGCGGCATGGCGTTCGGTATCGTGACGGCGGGCGGATCGCTCGGCCAGTTTCTGGTAGTGCCGGCGGGGCAGATGCTGATCGGCGCGCTGGGCTGGCGGATGGCATTGATCGCGCTGGCAGGGCTGATCGCGGTGATGCTGGTGCTGGCGATCGGCGTCGCGGGCAGGCCGGCGGCGGTCGCGCAGCGTGACGACGTGCCCCAGCAATCGATGCAGCAGGCGCTGCGCGAGGCGTCGGGCAACCGCAATTTCTGGCTGCTCAATGGCGGTTTCTTCGTCTGCGGGTTCCATGTCGCGTTCATCGCGACGCATTTCCCCGCCTATCTCACCGACAAGGGTCTGGGGCTTGCGATCGGAGCCAACGCGCTGGCGCTGGTCGGACTGTTCAACATCTTCGGGTCGTATCTGTTCGGCATGTGGGGCGACCGGTGGAGCAAGAAGGGGCTGCTCGCCGCGCTCTATGCCGCGCGGAGCGTCGTGATGGTCGTGTTCCTGATCGCTCCGCTGACCCCGGTCAGCGCATTGATGTTCGCCGCGGCGATGGGGTTCCTGTGGCTCGGCACCGTCCCGTTGACGAGCGGGCTGGTCGGGCAGATCTTCGGGATGCGCTATCTCTCGACGCTCTACGGCATCGTGTTCCTGGGGCATCAGGTCGGGAGCTTCTTCGGGGCGTGGTTGGCGGGGCTGATGTTCGACTGGACGGGAAGCTACGACAGCATCTGGATCGCGTCCGTGGCGCTGGGCCTGATCGCGGCGTTGTTGCACCTGCCGATTTCGGAACGGCCCGTGGCGCGGCTGCGCGCCGAGGTGGCGGTATGAAGGTCGCGGCTTTTATAGCGCTCGCGATCGTGCTGGCCGGCGGGCTTTGGCTGTGGCAGCGCGTTGGCGTCGATGTCGCGCTGGGCGCGGCACTCAGCTGGTGCGGCTGAGCTTCACGCTTCGCGCAGGCGCGGCATCAGTTCGACGAAATTGCAGGGGCGGTGGCGGATATCGAGCTGGCTGGCGAGGATGTCGTCCCACCCGTCCTTGACCGCTCCGGTCGAGCCGGGAAGCGCGAAGATATAGGTTCCGCGCGCGACACAGGCGGTGGCGCGCGACTGGATCGTCGAGGTGCCGATCTTGGCATAGCTCAGCCAGCGGAACAGCTCGCCAAAGCCGGGAATCATCTTGTCGGCGACGCGCTCCAGCGCCTCCGGCGTGACGTCGCGCCCGGTCACCCCGGTGCCGCCGGTGGTGATGATGCAATCGATCTGGCGGTCGTCGATCCAGGCGTGGAGTTTGCCGACGATCGCCTCGGGATCGTCGTGGACGATCGCGCGGTCGGCGAGGATATGGCCCGCGTCGGTCAACCGCGCGACGAGCGTGTCGCCCGAGCGGTCGTCGGCATGGGTCCGGGTGTCGGAGATGGTGAGGATCGCGATCCGGACGGGCCGGAACGCGACCAACTCGTCAATTGGCACCGGCAACCCGCTCGTCATCGGGGATCGATGCGGTCATGCGGACGGCGGCAGCGCCATCGCGTCCCGGCACCTTCGGCCAGAGCCCCTGGCTCATCGCCGCACGGCTGACGCTCTCGCGCCCCGCATTCTTCTCGTACATCCAGTAATTGCGCAGCACCGTCATGACGTAGCCGCGCGTCTCCCAATAGGGGATGCTCTCGATATAGAGCAGCGGGTCGCCCTTGTCGCGGACCTGGCTGTTCCAGGCGGCGACCGGGGTCGGACCGGCATTATAGGCGGCGATCACCTTGGGCAGCAGGCCGCCGGTGAAGGGCTGGTCGCGCAGCTGCTCGATATAGGACTGGCCAACCTCGATATTGGTCGAGGGTCGGGTGAGGTCGGCACGACCGATCGATACGCCGCGCTTGCGCGCGATATCGGTCGCAGCGGCGGGCATGATCTGCATCAGGCCATAGGCACCCGCGGGGCTCTGCACGCGCGGATCGAACTTCGATTCCTGGAGCGCATGGGCGTAGACCAGCGCCTTGTCGACGCGCCAGCCGCCGTCGGGCGTCCAGTCGGGCGCGGGATAGCGCGCCTCGTTGATCGGGCGCGCGCCGACCGGGCAGTTGTGGGTCAGCCAGAGCTGGGTCGCGGGCAGATCGAGCCGCCCGGCAAGGCGGGTGAGCGAGGCATGGTCGCGCGCATCGCCGATCTTCGCCTGATGCTTGATGACTTCGGAGGCGAGGGCGTCTTCGCCGATCTCCGCCAGCGCTGCGGCGACGCGGATATTGGGCCGGCGTTCCAGCGCCTTCCAGTCGGCGGCGACGAACTTCTCGGTCTGCGAGGGCGTTTCCCGGATACCCAGCGCCTGCCGCGCGAGCATGCCGTAGAAGGTCTCGCTATGCTGCGCGGCACTCTGCAGCCGGGCGCTGACGAGATCGGGGCGGCCGCATGCCATGTCGGCGCGCGAGGCCCAGTACAGGCCCGCCGTCCGCTTTTCGGTGTCGCTCGAACGTTGCGCGACTGCGGTAAAAGCGGCCTGAGCCCCGGCGCAGTCGTTCTGACGCCACGCGGCGAGCCCCTGGACCCAGTCGGCGAGCGGCGCGAAGTCGCCCGACCCCGCCTGCGCGACCGTAGCGACGCGGCGTGCGTCCGCATCACGACCGACGGTATAATACATCCATGCGACGCGCTGACGCCATTCGGTCAGCGTCTCGGGATCGAGGTCGCCGGAGCGGCTTTCGATCAGTGATTCGGCGCCCGATGCGTCGTCGGCCTTGATCAGCGGGGCCATCGCCGTCGCGACCTGCGCCGCCGCCGCGTCGGCGCTGGCCGACCGGTAGCGTTTGCGGATCGGCGCACCGTCATGCCAGATCATCCGCTGCGCAGCCGGCAGCGCAGGAAGCTCGGTCGCGCCGCGCAGCTTGGCGAGGCGGGTGAGCTGTTCCGCCTGGGGCAGTTCGGGCGCCTGGCCGAGCAACGCCATGATCTGCGGCAGTTCGACCCGGGGCGATCCCTTGGCGAGATAGAGCTCGGCGCGCGCGGTGGCGTGGAGCAGGCCCGGGCGCATGGCATCGAGCTTGATCTGAGCGTCGGCCCAGCGCCCTTCGCGGATCGCCGCGAAGACGGCGCGATACGCCTCGCGATCTTCGCGGTCGAGTTGCGACGGAACGCCGTCTCCGGACGCGCGCTGGTCGTAGCGGGTGGCCCGGTCGTCGGCCGCATGGCCGACAGCCGGGATGGCGAGTGCGATAGCGGCTAGCAGGATACGCGCGTTCACTGGCGCTGCCCTCCGATCAATAATTGCAAATCCTTCCATGCGTCGGCCTTCGCCGCCGGCTTGTTCAGCAGGAAGCGCGGATGGAAGGTGGCGACTGCGGGCGATTGTCCACCCGAATGGTTAAAGGGCGTTAAACCATGCGCCCCGCGCGCGGGGCCGGTCCCGAGAATTGCACGGCTGGCCGATTGACCGAGCAGAAGCAGCCGCTCGGGCGTTGTCAGCCCCACGAGATGGCGCAGCAATTCCCCAAGTTTTTCATCCAGTTCGCGTGGAACCTGACCCGTGATCGGGCGCGTGGCGCAGAGCGGAACGAGGTAGATCGAATCGCGCGAATGACCGATCGCGGCGAGGATGCGGTCGAACAACGCGCCTGCTGGGCCGGCGAGCAGGGCGGGGGTGGCGCCATCATATTCGGGAAGGTCGGTGACGACCATCAGCGGCGCGCCCGGATCACCCTCGGGGAATACCAGCGGTTCGCCCGGAACCGCGTCGGGCGCGGCCGCGCCGAAGCGCCAGTCGAGAAACGCCTCCAGCGTCGCGGGCAGCGGAGCTTCGGGCTCCGGCGCGGGTGCGACGGGGCCACGCGCGGTTTGTTCTCCCACAGGCGAAGCGGGGCGTGCGGTCCAGTCGCGCGGCGCATCGTCGACGAGCATGTCGACGCCTGCGTCGCGCCACCATGCCAGCGCGCTCGCCGCTTCGATCCGCCAGTCCATTGCCCCCTCGAAACCCATCCGCATACAGAGTCATGCCTTGACGCCACCGTCAATCTACCTTCATCGGGGCAGGGACAGAATGGGCCGCGTACACGATGAGATGTTACGCCGGTGTTCCGAGGGGAGACAGAGTGTGAGCGAACGCGAGTCGATGCCGTATGACGTCGTGATCGTGGGCGCGGGGCCGGCGGGCCTTGCGGCGGCGATCCGGCTGAAGCAACTGGCCAACGAAGCCGGTCGCGAACTGGGCGTCTGCATCCTCGAAAAAGGCTCCGAAGTCGGGGCGCACATCCTGTCGGGCGCGGTAATCGATCCCAAGGCACTGGACGAACTGCTGCCCGACTGGCGCGACCAGGGCTGCCCGCTGGCGCAGGTGCCGGTGACGGACAACCAGCACTGGATGCTGTCCAAGAAGGGCAAATGGGCGGTTCCGCACTTCATCACCCCCAGCTTCATGCACAACAAGGGCACCTATACCGGCAGCTTGGGCAGCCTGTGCCGCTGGCTGGCCGAGCAGGCCGAGGGCTTGGGGGTCGAGATTTTCCCGGGCTTCGCCGCCGCCGAGATCCTCTACAATGACGATGGATCGGTGAAGGGCGTCGCCACCGGCGACATGGGCGTGGCGCGCGACGGAACGCGCAAGCCCGATTATCAGCCCGGCCTCGAGCTGCATGCGCGTTACACCTTCTTCGGCGAGGGCGTGCGCGGGCACCTGTCGAAGCAGATCCAGCGCCAGTTCGGGCTGAACGAGGGCGTGGAGCCGCAAATCTATGGCCTGGGCGTCAAGGAATTGTGGGACATCGACCCCGAACTGCACGAGCCGGGTCGGGTGATCCATACCCAGGGCTGGCCGCTCAGCGAGACCGAAGGCTCGAATGGCGGCGGGTTCCTCTACCATCAGGCGAACGGGCAGGTCGCGCTCGGCTTCGTGACCTGGCTCAATTACTCGAACCCGTATCTCTCGCCGTTCCAGGAAATGCAGCGCTGGAAGACCCACCCGGCGATCGCGGAGATCCTGAAGGGCGGCAAGCGCGTCAGCTATGGCGCGCGCGCGATCAGCGATGGCGGGCTGCAGGCGATTCCCAAGCTGGTCTTCCCCGGCGGCGCGCTGATCGGCGACAGCGCCGGCTTCCTCAACGTGCCGCGGATCAAGGGTACGCACGGCGCGATGAAGAGCGGAATGCTCGCGGCCGAGGCGGCCTTTTCGGCGGTCCAGGCAGAACGGTCAGGCGACGAACTGACCGCCTATCCCGAAGCCTTCGAGGCGAGCTGGCTCTACAAGGAGCTCAGCATCGTCCGCAACGTCGTGCCGTTGGTGAAGAAGTTCGGCGACCTGGTCGGATCGGGCCTCGCCAACGTCACCATGTTCCTTGAGAGCTGGGGCGTGAAGATGCCCTTCACGCTGGGTCACAAGCCCGATCATGAGAGCCTGTGGCGCAAGGATCTGGTGCAGCCGATCGACTATCCCAAGCCCGATGGCGTGCTGACCTTCGACCGCCTGTCGTCGGTGTTCCTGTCGAACACCAATCACGAGGAGGACCAGCCGGTCCATCTGACGCTGAAGGACCCCGACATCCCGGTCGACTACGACCTGCCGATGTACGATGAACCGGCGCAGCGTTACTGCCCGGCGGGAGTCTATGAGATCGTCGGCGAGGAAGAGGGCGATCCGCGTTTCGTGATCAACGCGCAGAATTGCGTCCACTGCAAGACCTGTGACATCAAGGATCCGACGCAGAACATCAATTGGGTCGTCCCGGAGGGCGGCGGAGGTCCGAACTATCCCAATATGTAAGCAGATCGCCCTGCCGTTCGCGGCGCTGGCCCTCATGCTCCCGGGGGTCGCGCATGCCGATCTCGGCGCCTATGTGAAGGCGCGCGCCGCCGCCGCCGATGGCGCGGTGGACGCGGCCGCAGCGGGCTATGCCGCGGCGCTGGCCGAGGCGCCGGGGGACGAGGTGGTGGCGATCCGGGCCTATCGCAACGCGCTGGCGGCGGGGGACATCGCGCTGGCCCGGCGCGCGGCGGCGGTGCTGGTGCGCTCGGGCGTCGCGCCCGCCGACACCGCGATCCTCGAATTTGCCGACGCGGTCCGGACGCGCGATCGCCTGCGTGCGGACGATGCGCTGGGACGAATCGGATCCGGCCCGCTCGATTTTCTGGCGCCTGTGCTGCGCGCATGGCTGGCATTCGATCGCGGCGCCGATCCGTTTCCGATCCTGGACAATGCCGGCGAGAGCGGACTGAGTCGTCGCTATATCGCCGAACACCGCGCGCTGCTGCTGATCGCATCGAAGCGGCTCGATGAAGGCGTGGCGGCATTGCGGGCGGCGGTGGGTGCCGATCCGGGGAGCATCGACCTGCGCTGGAATGCCGCGACCCTGCTCGCCGGAACCGGCCGGGAGCGGATTGCGCGCGAAGTTCTGTCCGGCGACGATCCGGTAATCACCGCCCTGCGCGGCGGCCTGCGCAAGTCGCGTCCCGGGGCAGCATTCGGAACCAGCCGGCTTCTGACGCGCCTCGCCGCAGATCTGTCGGGCCAGGAAACCCAGGCGCTGTCGATCCTGCTCGCGCGCTCGGCGCTGCTGCTCGATCCCGGCGACGATCGCGCGAAGCTGTTGCTGGCCGCGGCGCTGGCGGGAGAGCGTGCATTCGATCGCGCCATCCTGGCGCTCGATACCGTCAGGCCGGACAGCCCCTTCCACGGCGCGGCGCTGGCCGAGCGCGTCGGGTTCCTGCGCGAGCAGGACGAGCCCGAGCGGGCGCTGGCGCTGGCGCGGGGGATGGCGATGCGCCGGGGCGCGGACCCGCGCGACCTTCAGCGCTATGCCGACAATCTGTCCGACCTGGGGCAGGATGCCGAGGCGGCGCGCGTCTACCAGAAGGCGCTGGAGATGGCCGGCGCTTCGGCGACATGGGTCCATCATCTCCAACTCGGCGGCGCGCTGGAGCGGTCCGGGCAGTGGGAGGCGGCGTTGCCGCATCTGCGCAAGGCCGTCGAGCTCGCGCCCGAGCAGCCGGTCGCGCTCAACTATCTCGGCTATGCGCAGATCGAGCGGGGCGAAAATCTGAACGAGGCGGTCGCCTTGCTGGAACGCGCCAGCCGGTTGCGTCCCGACGATCCCGCGATCACCGACTCGCTGGGCTGGGGCTATCTCCGCAGCGGCGATGTGGCCAAGGCGCTGCCGCTTCTCGAGCGCGCTGCGCAGGGACAGCCTTCGAGCCCGACGATCAACGAGCATCTGGGCGATGCCTATTGGAAATCGGGTCGCCGGTTCGAGGCGCGCTACGCGTGGCGCGCGGCGGCGGTCTATGCCGAGGGTGAGCAGAAGGGGCGGTTGACGACCAAGCTCGCCGACGGCTTGGCGCAGAGGACGGCGGCAAACTGATCGACCGCGAGCCCGCACCGGCGAAGCTCAACCTGGCGCTGCATGTGCGGCGGCGGCGCGACGACGGCTATCACGAGCTGGAAACATTGTTTGCGTTCGTAACGGACGGCGATTTGGTCCAGCTGGACGACGCGGGCGAGGGATTTGCGGTCGAGGGGCCGTTTGCGGCTGGCCTCGCGGATGAAGGCGACAATCTGGTGACCCGCGCGCGTGACGCCTTCGGCAGGGCGTTCGGCGTGGCGACGCCGGGGCGGATCACGCTGGAGAAGAACCTTCCGGTCGCGTCGGGCCTGGGCGGCGGATCGGCGGATGCCGCCGCGATGCTAAGGCTGCTGGCGCGGCGGCAGGGCGTGGCGGTCGACGATCCGCGCCTGTTCGCCGTGGCGGATGCGCTGGGCTCCGATGTCCCCGTCTGCCTGCTGGGGCGGACCGCGATCGGCACGGGGCGCGGCGAGCAGCTTGCGCCGGTTGCCGGTGCGGCGGGTGTGCCCGTGCTGCTGGTCAATCCCGGCGTCGCGGTCGCAACCGCCGCCGTATTTCGCGGCTGGGATGGCGTGGATCGGGGCGCGCTCCCTGAGGGAGACGTGCTGACGGCAGCGCGCGCGGGGCGCAACGATCTGGAGCCGCAGGCGCGCGCGATCGCTCCGGCAATCGACGATGTGCTGGCACGGCTCGACGCAGCGTCGGGCGTGGTGCTGGCGCGCATGTCCGGATCGGGGGCGACCTGTTTTGCGCTGTTCGAGACAGCCGCGGCGCGTGCGGCAGCCGCGCGCGACATCGGGCAAGCGGAGCCGGGGTGGTGGTGTCTCGAAACGGCACTGGCGTGACAGGCGGTTGTGCCAGACTGGCGCAGCGCGGGTCGCCGGGCCTTGCCTCTGGGTGGGGCGGAGAAACTGGCCCTGTTCTTGCTGGTTCGTTGCTGCGGGTCAGGCGCCGGGAGCGAAACGCCCGCGGATGGCCCCCGTCTTCGCCCGACAGGGCGGGCGGGCGCCATCCCCGATTTCGGGGGCCGCGATGATCCGGTCCGCGCGTGACGGCGCCATCGCCCTGCTGACGCTCGATCGTGGAAACGCGCGCAACGCGATCTCGATCGACGCGTGGGATGCGCTGGCGGACGCGGCAGCGGCGATCGCCGCGAGCGATGTCGCCGCGGTTATCCTGCACTCCGCGATGCCCGGCATGTTTTCGGCCGGCGCCGACCTCACCGAATTTCCGACCCTGATCGACGATCCGGCGCAGCGCGCGCGCTTTCGGTCGGCAATGGCGCGGGGGATCGAAGGAGTCGCGGCGCTGCCGATGCCGGTCATCGCCGCGGTGGACGGCGGGTGTTTCGGAGCGGCGGTCGCATTGACGCTGGCGTGCGACATCGTCGTCGCTGGCGATGGCGCGGTGTTTGCGACGACGCCGGCCAAGCTCGGCATCGGATATCCGGCCGGCGACGTCGCGCGGCTGAAGGCGCGGGTGGGCGAGGGGCAGGCGGCAACGATGCTGTTCACCGGCGAGCGGGTCGATGCCGATGTGGCACTGCGCATCGGGCTGGCCCATCGGCGGGCGGACCATGCAGAACCTGTGGCGCGGGAAATGGCGCGTGCGATCTCCGCCAATGATCGCGACGCGGTGCGATTGCTGAAATCCGTCCTTCGCAACCCCCACGCGCCCGGCCACGATCGCGCATTCGAGGATGCGTTCGCTTCGGTCGCGTTCGCCGAACGGCTCGAGGCGTTTCTGGGAGGCAGGCGATGACCGGCTATCGCTGGATCGAGGGCGCGGGCGATATCCTGATCCTGTGCGATCACGCGTCCAATACGGTGCCGGACGACATTGATCTGGGGATCGATCCGGCGCTGCTCGACAAGCATATCGCGATCGACATCGGTGCCGCTCCGCTGGCCGAGGCGCTCGCCGCGCAGCTGGGCGCGCCCGCGATCCTTGCGGCGGTGTCGCGGCTCGTCATCGACTTCAATCGCGAGCCGGATGCACCGGGCCTGATCCCCCATGTGAGCGACGGGCATGCCATCCCAGGCAATGATGCAGCCGATCGCGACGCGCGCATCGCCCGTTACTTCGCACCCTATCACGCACAGATCGCGCGGACGGTGCGCGCGCGGCGTCCCGCGCTGATCGTCGTGATCCACAGCTTTACGCCCGCGCTGGAAAACGGGCTCGCCGAACCCCGTCCGTGGGAGGCGGGCATTCTCTACAATCGCGATGCCCGCGCTGCGCGGATCGGGGTGCGCCTGCTGCGTGAGGCGGGCATCGTGACCGGCGACAACCAACCCTATTCCGGGCGCGTCCTCAACGCGACGATGAACCGGCACGCCGAGGCGACCGGGACGCCGTATCTCGGGATCGAGATCCGCAACGATCTGATCCGCGACGCTGCGGGCGTGGAGCGGTGGCGTGAAATTCTCGCAAAACTGGTAACAGATGTGCGCGATCATCTTGCGCAGGGGCCGCTTGCGGCGACATAGGCGCGGCATGACCAACCGTTTCGACAAGTCCCGCCTGCCGTCGCGCCACGTGTCGGTCGGCCCCGAGCGCGCGCCGCATCGCAGCTATTACTATGCGATGGGGCTGAGCGAGGAAGAGATCGCGCGTCCGTTCGTGGCGCTCGCCAGCGCGGGCAATGACAGCGCGCCGTGCAACACGACGCTGGACATGCAGGCCGATGCCGCGCGCAAGGGCGTGATCGACAATGGCGGCATGCCGCGCCGCTTCAACACGATCACCGTGACCGACGGCATAGCGATGGGTCATCAGGGGATGAAATCCTCGCTGGTGAGCCGCGAAGTGATCGCCGACTCGGTCGAGCTGTCGGTGCGCGGGCATTGCTATGACGCGCTGGTCGGCTTTGCCGGGTGCGACAAGTCGCTGCCGGGAATGATGATGGCGATGCTGCGCCTCAATATCCCGTCGATCTTCGTCTATGGCGGATCGATCCTGCCCGGCCGCTACGAAGAGCGCGACGTCACCGTGGTCGACGTGTTCGAGGTCGTCGGCAAGTTCGCGGCGGGCACCTGTCCGATCAGTGAGGTGCACGCGCTCGAAAAGGTCGCGTGCCCGGGCCATGGCGCGTGCGGCGGCCAGTTCACCGCCAACACCATGGCGTGCGTCGGCGAGGCGATCGGGCTGTCGCTGCCCAACAGCAACATGGTCCCGGCACCCTATAGCAGCCGCGAGCAGATCGCGATCGCGGCAGGCTATCAGGTGATGGAGCTGATCGAACGCAACATCCGTCCGCGCGACATCTGCACGCGCGAAGCCTTCGTGAATGCTGCGCGGATCGTCGCGGCGACGGGCGGGTCGACCAACGGCGCGCTGCATCTGCCGGCGATGGCGAGCGAAGCCGGGATCGATTTCGATCTGTTCGACGTCGCCGAGATATTCAAATCAACGCCTTACATCGCCGACCTCAAGCCCGGTGGTAAATATGTCGCCAAGGACATGTACGAGGCGGGCGGCGTCTACATGCTGATGAAGACGATGTTGGCCAACGATCTGCTCGACGGCAACTGCATGACGGTCACCGGCCGCACGCTGGGCGAGAATATCGATCAGGTGACGTGGAACCCCGACCAGAAGGTCATCTACGACGTCAAGACGCCGATCACGCCGACGGGCGGCGTCGTCGGGCTGCGCGGCAGTCTCGCCCCCGATGGTGCGATCGTGAAGGTCGCGGGCATGCACCGGTTGCAGTTCGAGGGGCCGGCGCGCTGCTTCGATTGCGAGGAGGATGCCTTCGCCGCGGTAGAAGCGCGCTCGATCCGCGAGGGCGAGGTGATCATCATCCGCTATGAAGGGCCCAAGGGCGGTCCCGGCATGCGTGAGATGCTGTCGACCACTGCTGCGCTCTATGGCCTGGGCCTCGGCGAGAAGGTTGCGCTGATTACCGACGGGCGCTTTTCCGGTGGCACGCGCGGCTTCTGCATCGGCCATGTCGGGCCGGAGGCGGCCGAGGGCGGGCCGATCGCGCTGGTCGAGGATGGCGACACGATCCGCATCGACGCCGAAGCGGGAACGATCGACCTCGACGTGGCCGATGACGTGCTGGCGCAGCGCCGAGCAGCCTGGCAGCCGCGCGTCAACGACTATCGGTCCGGGGCATTGTGGCGCTATGCGCAGAATGTCGGACCTGCTTATAAGGGCGCGGTAACGCATCCGGGGGCAAAGTCCGAAACGCATGTTTTTGCGGATATCTGAAGTTATTGCGGCAGCGGCGCTGCTGACGCTGGCCGCCTGCGATCGGCCGAAGGTCCAGACCGAGGCCGAGCGGGCCGAAGCGGCGCGTGCGATGGAAAAGCGCGCCGCGGCGGAGGGGCGCATCCCGTGCGCGCTGAACGGGACGAGCGATTTCGCGACCCGCTGCACGATCGATCGCGTGCAGTCGCAGGACGGGCTGATGTTGACTATCCGCCATCCCGACGGCGGCTTCCATCGGCTGCGCGTGACGAAGGACGGGCGCGGCGTGGTGGCGGCCGATGGCGCGCGTCAGGCGCTGGTCAGCGTGATCGCGCCCGACGCGATCGAGGTGGCGATCGACGACGTCCGCTATCGCCTGCCTGCGACCGTGAAGGGTGCAAGCCGGCAGTAAGCGGCCAAGTGTGCGCGTGCGGGCGCCGATAGCGGCCGCAGGCGGTTCGACTTCGTGCCTCCGCTGCTGGTGGTCGACCACGAAGCCGCTATTTGCGAAACGGGAGATTTAGTCCTATCGCCGCGTGGCCAGAGGGCCGGGCGGCCGCGTTATGCGCAAGCATACCGAGGAAAGTCCGGGCTCCACGGAAACACGGTGCCGGGTAACGCCCGGCGGTCCCGGTTCGCCGGGGTCAGGGAAAGTGCCACAGAGAGCAGACCGCCCACTGGTCTTCGGACTGAGGGCAAGGGTGAAAGGGTGCGGCAAGAGCGCACCGCGCGACCGGCAACGGAAGCGGCACGGCAAACCCCACCGGGAGCAAGATCGAATAGGGGCCGCATATGGGGAGTTCCGCCCCGCGGCCCGGGTTGATTGCTTGAGCCCCCATGCAAATGCGGGCCTAGAGGAATGGTCGCCCATCGCGCGCACCTCCCCTCGGGGAAAGGGCCGCGTGGACAGAACCCGGCTTACAGGCCCTCTGGCAACTCATTTCGTCTGAAAGCCGGGGCTTGTCACCGCCGCGCCCGCTGGGGGATAAGGGGTGGCGGAGGCGAAGTTCATGATACGCGGCACCCTGCTCGCCGCGGGCGTATCGCTCGCGGCCCTCATCTCCGGCCAGGCCGAAGCGCGCGAGAACGACGGCGTGCGGATGTGCGCGCAGGAGGCGCGGCTTCCCACGCCCGACGATACGACCGGTAAGCCTTATGACGAGATCATCGTCGAGCGCGCGATCCAACTGTGCCGTAGGGCGCTGGCCGATGCGCCGGGCAATGCCGACGTCATGGCCAATCTTGGTCGCGCGCTGACCAAGGCGGGGGAGGGCGCGGAGGCGTTCCCGCTGATCGAACGCGCCGCCGCCGCAGGGAGCATGCAGGCGGCAAATACGCTGGCATCGATGTACGAGCTGGGCGAGGGCGTGGTGAAGGACCCCGTGCGTGCGTTCAGCTATGCCCGCGCCGGTGAGACGAGTCGCTATGTCTGGATCGTGGGACGCCTCGCCGAATATTATATGAAGGGCGTAGGGACGACCGCCGATCGCGCCGCGGGATTGCAGCTCTATGCCCGCGCCGTCGAGCTCGGCAATGTCGGCGCAGCGAAGGATCTGGGCGACATCTATCGCTTTGCCGAGCACGGCGTGCCGCAAGACTATGCGATGGCGCGCAAATGGTATCGGCGCGCGATGGAGATGGGCGACGACACTGCGGTCGCCGCTCTCGGCTATATGAGCGAAATGGGCCTTGGCGGAGCCAAGGACCCCGCTGAAGCGCGGCGGCTGTACAAGCTCGCGTCGGATCGCGGTTCCGGCTGGGGCGCCGAAAACTATGCGGTGATGCTCCAGACCGGGCGGGGTGGGACTAAGGACGAGGCGGGCGCGGCGGAATATGTCCGGCTCGCCGTCGACCGTGATCAGACCAGCGCGATGCGGCGGCTCGGCACCTATTATCGCGACGGCATCGGGGTCGAGCGCGATAACCAGATGGCGATCGCCTGGTACCGCAAGGCCGCGGACGCGGGCGACGACGACGCGATGGTGGAACTGGGCGACATGGCGACCAACGGGCGCGGCATGCCGCGCGACGAGGTCACCGGGCGCGACTGGTATCGCAAGGCCGCCGAAGCGGGGAACGGGAACGGCATGCGCAAGCTCGCCTTCGGGCTGGCATCGAGCGAGTTCACCGGGGTCCCGAGCGACAATCCCGCCGCGGTCGAATGGTATCACAAGATGGCGACGCTGGAGGATCCGGACTTTGCCGCGGTCGCCGCCGACGTGTTTTCGGAGGGCAAGGTGGTCCCGATGGACCTAAAAGCCGCGCGGAAATATTACACCCGCGCCTATGCCGAAGGGGTCGAGGATACGGGACGGCCGCTGGTCGAGGTCATCCTGCGCGACGAGCCGGGCGATTCCGGGCGCGCCGAGGCGCTGAAGATCCTGACCGACGCTGCGGCCAAGAAGGAAGGCTGGGCGATCGCCGCGCTGGCGCATCCCGGACCGCTGATCGAACAAGCCGGCCTCAAGGTCGATAGCGATGTCTGGCGGGAAAGAATCGCGCGCGAGACCGATCCGGCGCTGCTGACCGAGGTCGCGAAGGCGTTGCAGAAGGGCACGCTGTCGCGCCAGCAGTTCGGACTCGCCGTGCAATATGCGCGCGCCGCCAGCGATCCGTCGGTTTCGAAGGAATATCAGCTCAAGCTGATGATCGACCTCAAGCTTCAGGAAGCGGCGCAGCGCGAACTGGCGCGCTACGCCGATACCGACGAGTTCAAGGGGTTGCCGGAGGAGCGGCGCAAGGCGTTCATCGCGCAGTTCGATACCCCGTCGATGTTCAACTTCAACGGCGATGCGTCGCATATCCCGCTGTTCGAGAAGCTCGCCCAGCTCGGGATGAAGGAGGCCGCAGCCAAATATGCCTGGCGGCTGCTCGACGAAGGGAAGGGTGATCCCCAGGCCGCGCTGAAATGGTTCGCGATCGCCGCCGAACGTGGCTCTGCCGACGCCCAGCGCGCGATCGGCTATATCTATCTCAAGGGCTATGGCGTCGAGAAGAACGCGCTCAAGGCGGTGCGCGCGTGGGAAGAGGCCTATCGCCGCGGCGAGGGCTATGCCGCGCTCAGCCTGGCGCTCTACTACAAGGGCGAACTCGACTTCACCGATGCCGAGCGGTCTGGCGCGCCCGCCACCGATCCCGTGCAGGCGTTCGAGTGGATGCAGCGTGCCGCATCGTCGAGCTATGCCAACGCCGTCCTGCTCGCGCGCATGTACCTCGCCGGCAACGGGACCAAGGCGAACCCGAAAGAGGCGATGCGCCTGCTGCGCTGGGCGGTGCATTGCGGCGATTACAGCGCGCGCGTGGCGGTCGGCGAAGCCTATCTCCACGGGTCCGGCGTGGCGAAGGACCCCGACATGGCGCTGCGCTGGTTCCGCCATGCCGCCGGCTCGGGATGGAGCGGTGGAGCGGTCGCCATGGTGCGCGCGTCGGCGCTCGGCTGGGGCATGAAGCCCGACCTCAAACAGACTCGCTACTGGCTTGCCGAAGCGGTGCGCCGCGGCAGCGATGATGCGCAGAAATGGCAGGAGGCCTGCGGAGCACAGGCGACGATCCGGTGCCTGACGCGGATCGAGGGCTTCACGCCGCTCCCGATCGGACCGGAAACGCCCGGACTGAGCGCCGAGCCGAGCTTCGAGGCGCGCGAGGCGATGCTCAAGAAGGATCTCGACGCGGCGGTCGAGAACGGTTCGGAATATGCGGTGTTCGAAGGGTTTCGCGGGCTGGAGGAGCATTATCTGCTCTACGGCAAGATGGACCAGTTCCTGGCGACCAAGGTCCGCGCGCTCGCGATCAAGGATGCCGCTGTCTATTCGCGCTACGGCAGTCGGGACAATTACTTCGCGCTGATCGAAACCTCGTGCCACTGGTCCAGCGCCGCGAACGAAGCCAATGGCGGCGGGCGGCGCGAGGCGGCCTTGTTCTTCGCCAAGGTCGCGGTCAACAAGCTGCAGGATGCACGCAAGCGGATCGCCGATCTCGATCCGTCGATCCGCGAATGCTTCATCCGCGTGCATCAGGATCGCTATCGCTACCTCGCCGGCATCTTCATGGAGATGGGGCGCTTCGGCGAGGCCGAGCATGTGCTGGCGATGCTCAAGGATTTCGAGAGCTACAATTACACTCGCGACAAGCGGCGCGAGGGCGAGGCGTTCGACCGGATGCCGCTCGATGCAAAGCAGACGCAGAGCATCGCCGCGTTCGACGCAGCCACCGAAGCGCTGGCCCAGGCCGGGGCGGCCCGCGACCGGCTGATTGCGCTGCAACGCCAGGGGACACTGACCCCGCAACAGCAACAGGAGCTGGCCGCCGCGACGACGGCGCTCGGCGCTGCCCAAACCGCGTTCCGCAGCGAACTGGGTGATCTGGCGGACGCCGTCGCGGGGCTGGACGCCGCCAAGACACCCGACCAGGAGGAAAAGGCCGATCGCGTCGCGTCGATCCAGCCGCGCCTGATCAGCACCGTCCGGCGGCTGGGCAAGGACGTCGCCGCGCTGCACGCGGTGGTGCTGCCCGATCGCATCCACTGGCTGGTGACCACCGCCAACTACCAGAAATCGATCGTGGTGCCGATCGACATTGCGGCGTTGCGCAAGGATATCGGCCTCTATCGACAGGCGATCAGCGACAAGGCGGTGTTCATCACCGACCCGGCGTCGCGGCTGTATCGCGATGCGTTCGAACCGGTGGACAAGGCGTTGCGCGCCGCCGGAATCAAACAGGTGATGCTCTCGCTAGACGATGCGCTGCGCTATCTGCCGATGGCGGCGCTGCACGACGGCACCGACTGGCTTGCCAAACGCTATGCCTTCAGCTCCTTCCGCTCGATCGACGAAGTGCAGATGGGTCCTTCCGACGCCGCTGAATGGCGCGTGGCGGCGCTGGGCGCGAGCCAGGGTGGGGCCGGTCTTAGCCCGCTGCCCGCGGTTCCCGCCGAACTCAGCGGCATCGTACGCGGCGAGGGGGCGGCGACCGGGGTGTTGCCGGGGGTCGTCAAGCTCGACACGGCGTTCGACCGCGCCGCGCTGGGAACGGCGATGGCGGGCGGCTATCGCGTCATCCATATCGCGTCGCATTTCGCGCTCGACCCCGCCAGCGCGGACAAGTCGTTCCTGTTGCTCGGCACGGGGCACGAACTGCCGCTCACCGAATTCATCCGGGACGGCAGCTTCACCGCGATCGATGTCGACCTGCTCGCCCTCTCCGCCTGCCAGACGGGGGTGCCGGGGGGCAACCAGAACGGGTCGGAGGTAGATGCGAGCCTTGCCGAGCTGGCGCAAAAGGCCGGTGCGTCTGCGGTGCTCGCATCGCTGTGGTCGGTCGCGGACGAATCCACGGCGGTGCTGATGCAGCGCTTCTACGCGATCCATGCCAAGGGCGGCACGAGCAAAGCAGAGGCGTTGCGCCAGGCGCAGATCGCGCTGATGGCATCGCAGGGCGGCGCGGGCGTCGACCGTGGCAGCCTGAGGCAACAGGCGGACAAGCCGAAGGGGCCGGCGGTGACCGGCTATGCGCACCCCTTTTACTGGGCGCCCTTCACTTTGTTGGGGAACTGGCAATAGGGCCGGGCTCGCATCGGGCGGGTTGAACCTTTCGCTGGCGGAGGTTAGGCGCACTGGACGCGCTGCACTGCAGCAATCCTCTTTCTGCTGGTTTTCCGGAGCGCCGTATGGCCGACGTCCACATGTCCTTTGCCTCGAACGTCCGCCGTGACTGGCTGACCAATCCGGGGCGCGAGATCGTGTCGGGTCTGGTCGTGGCGCTCGCGCTGATCCCCGAGGCGATCGGGTTCGCGCTGATCGCCGGGGTGGACCCGAGCGTCGGACTGTATGCCAGCTTCTCGATCGCGGTGATCATCGCGATCACCGGCGGACGTCCCGGAATGATCTCGGCCGCAACTGCGGCGGTGGCGGTGCTGGTCGGCCCGCTGGTGCGCGACCATGGCGTCGAATATCTGTTCGCCGCGACGATCCTGATGGGCGTGTTCCAGGGGATCGCCGCGCTGCTGCGGCTCGACCTGCTGATGCGCTTCGTGTCGCGATCGGTGATCACCGGATTCGTCAACGCGCTCGCGATCCTGATCTTCATGGCGCAGCTGCCCCAGCTCACCAATGTCGGATGGGAAACCTATGCGATGGTCGCGGCGGGGCTCGCGATCATCTACCTGCTCCCGCGCCTGACCACCGCCGTGCCATCGCCGCTGGTCGCGATCGTGCTGCTCGCGGCGGTGGCGATCGGCATGGGGATCGACGTCAACACGGTTGGCGAGATGGGCAAGCTGCCCGATGCACTGCCGATGTTCCACCTGCCGCAGGTGCCGTTGACTTGGGAAACGCTGCGCATCATCGCGCCCTTCTCGCTGGCGATGGCGGCGGTCGGCCTGCTCGAATCGCTGCTGACCGCACAGATCGTCGACGACATGACCGAGACGCGATCGGACAAGCAGCGCGAGACGCTGGGGCAGGGGATCGCCAACTTCTTCACCGGGATGATCGGCGGCATGGGTGGCTGCGCGATGATCGGCCAGTCGGTGATCAACGTGAAGTCGGGCGGGCGTCGTCGCCTGTCGACCTTCGCTGCGGGCATCCTGCTGCTGATCCTGATTGTCGCGCTCGGGCCATGGGTCGCACAGATCCCGATGCCGGCGCTGGTTGCGGTGATGGTGTTCGTGTCGGTCAGCACCTTCCGCTGGCAGTCCTTCGCCGATCTGCGGGTCCATCCGTGGCAGTCGAGCGTGGTGATGCTGGCGACCGTAATCATCGTGGTGTGGACCCACGATCTGTCGATGGGCGTGCTGGCCGGCGTGCTGCTGTCGGGAATCTTCTTCGCCGGCAAGGTGCGCCAGCTTGTCACGATCGAGTCTGCGGTCAGCCCGGACGGAACCACCCGCCGCTATAGCATCGCCGGGCAGATCTTCTTCGCCTCGACCGACCGGATCATGGAATCGATCCGCTTCCGCGAGGAGGGTGTGGCCAAGGTGGCGATTGACCTGAGCGACGCGCATTTCTGGGACATTTCGGCCACCGGCGTGCTCGACAAGATCGTGCTGCGCCTGCGCGCGGAGGGCAAGGAGGTCGAGGTGATCGGGCTTAACGAAGCCAGCGCCACGCTCGTCGAGAAATATGGCGAGCACGACAAGCCGTTCGCCTCGCTCGGCGTGGTGGGGCACTGAAGCCTGGCTATGCCTTCTAAAATGTCGCGATGGCTTGCCGTCGCGACATTTCATTGTAAGGCGGCGCCATCATGGCCAGCAAACCCCTCACCCTCTACGAAAAGATCTGGGCGTCGCATGTCGTCGAACGCCGTCCCGACGGCACCTGCCTCATCTATATCGACCGCCATCTCGTCCATGAGGTGACGAGTCCGCAGGCGTTCGAGGCGCTGCGCATCGCCGGCCGCCGTGTGCGCCGCCCCGATCTCACGCTCGCGGTGCCGGACCACAATCTTCCCACCACCGCGCGGGTCGATGCGGCGGGCAATCGCCTGCCGATCGCGGACGTCGAGAGCGCGCAGCAGCTGGCGGCGCTCGAGCGCAACGTCGCCGAGTTCGGGATCGACTATTTCGGCGCGACCGACCCTGAGCAGGGCATCGTCCATGTCGTCGGCCCCGAACAGGGGTTCACCCTGCCCGGGACTACGCTGGTCTGTGGCGACAGCCATACCTCGGCGCACGGCGCGCTCGGCGCGCTCGCCTTCGGCATCGGGACGAGCGAGGTCGAGCATGTGCTGGCGACCCAGACGCTGCTGCTCAGCCAGTCGAAAACGATGGAAATCCGCGTCGACGGCACGCTCGGCTATGGCGTCAGCGCCAAGGACGTGATCCTCGCGATCATCGGCAAGATCGGGGCCGCGGGCGGCACCGGCTATGTCCTCGAATATACCGGCGAGGTGATCCGCAACCTGTCGATCGAGGGGCGGCTGACGATCAGCAACATGTCGATCGAGGGCGGCGCGCGCGCCGGCCTGATCGCGCCCGACGAGACCACCTATGCCTATCTGAAGGGCCGGCCGATGGCGCCCAAGGGCGCGGAGTGGGATAAGGCGCTGGCGTGGTGGCGGTCGCTGCCGACCGATCCGGGCGCGCAGTACGATCGGACCGTGACGCTGCAGGGCAGCGATATCGCGCCCTCGCTGACCTGGGGGACCAGTCCCGAGGACGTCGTGCCGATCACCGGAAGCGTGCCCGATCCGGACAGTTTCGAAGACCCGGCCAAGCGCGTCGCGGCGCGGAAATCGCTCGACTATATGGGCCTCGCCCCCGGCATGCGGATGCAGGACATCGCGGTCGAGCATATCTTCATCGGCAGCTGCACCAACAGCCGGATCGAGGATCTGCGCGCTGCCGCTGCGGTGGTGAACGGGCGCCAGGTTGCCGACGGCGTGCGCCAGGCGCTGATCGTCCCGGGCTCGGGGCTGGTCAAGCGCCAGGCCGAGGCCGAGGGGCTCGATCGCATCTTCACCTCAGCCGGGTTTGAGTGGCGCGAGCCGGGCTGTTCGATGTGCCTTGCGATGAACCCCGACAAAGTCCCCGCGGGTGAGAGATGTGCTTCCACTTCCAACAGAAATTTCGTAGGAAGGCAGGGTCCGGGGGCGCGTACCCACCTCGTTTCGCCCGCCATGGCGGCGGCGGCGGCGGTGACCGGGAAGCTGACGGACGTTCGGGACCTGATGGGGGTCCAGGCGGGGGGATGACCGGTGAAGCGCGTATTGGTGGCATTGATCGCAGGCACGATTCTGAGCGGCGCAGCGGCGGTCTATGCGACCGCGACCTTCACGGTGGGCGAAGCACAGGCGGCTGCCCCGGTTCGCTGACGCGGCCTCCCGTCATATGGGAGGATGACGATGCATAGACTGGCCTTGGCCGCTGGCGCGGCGTTGATGCTGATGGGGCAGGCGGCCCCGTCGGATCCGGAGATGCGGCTGTGGCGGCTCGATTGCGGGACGCTGGAGGTGTCCGACTTCGGCCCGTTCAGCGACACGCGCGACTATGACGGGCAACCGCGCGACATCGTCGACAGCTGTTATCTGGTGAAGCACGGTGCCGATTATCTGCTGTGGGATACCGGCCTCCCCGCGTCGCTGATCGGCAAGCCGGCGACCGAGTGGGTCTTCACCTATCGGATGACGACGACGCTGCGCGACCAGCTCCGTACGATCGGTGTGAAGCCGGACCAGATCCGCTATGTCGGGATCAGCCACTATCATGACGATCATACTGGCCAGGCCAGGGATTTCCCCGGCGCGACGCTGTTGATCGGGGCGCAGGACTGGGAGGCGATCAGGACGGTGCGCCCGCAATCCGAGCGCGACCGGTTCCAGCCATGGATCGGCGGCGGCGCGAAGGTCGAGCCGGTCGACAAGGATCGCGACGTGTTCGGCGACGGTAGCGTGACCATCCTCGCGATGCCGGGCCACACGCCGGGGCATCGCGCGCTGCTCGTGAAGCTGCCGCGCATGGGAAATGTGCTGCTGTCCGGCGATCAGTTCCATGCCCAGGAAAGCTATGACAAGGGGTTGGTCCCGGCGTTCAACTTCGATCGCACCGACACGCTCGCCTCGCACGATCGGTTCAAGGGCATCGTGCGCAGCCTGAAGGCGACCGTGATCATCCAGCATGAGGCCGCCGACGTGAAGAAACTTCCCGCTTTTCCGAAGAGTGCAGAGTGATGGAACCCGTCAAAAAGGTCGAAGGGCGTGCCTATCCGTGGGGCGCGAAGAATATCGATACCGACATCATCATCCCCGCCCACTGGCTCAAGACCGTCAGCCGCGAGGGGCTGGGGCGCGGCGCGTTCGAGACGGTGCGCGCCGAACCCGGCAATCTCTTCGACGATCCCGCCTATGCCGGATCGCCGATCCTGATCGCGGGCGAGAATTTCGGGTGCGGGTCGAGCCGCGAGCACGCTGCCTGGGCGCTGAAGGACATGGGCATCGTCGCGGTGATCGCGCCCAGCTATTCGGACATCTTCGCGAGCAACGCGTTCAAGAACGGCATCGTCGCGGTCGTACTGCCGCAGGCGGCGATCGACCGGCTGATCGAGGTTGCGAAGAGCGATCCGATAACGATCGATCTGGAGACGATGAGCGTGACCACGCCGTTCCAGGACCGCTTTGCCTTCGAGATGGACCCGTTCCGCCGCGATTGCCTGATGCAGGGGCTGGACGAGGTCGGCCTGACACTGGCAAAGGATACCGCGATTTCGAAATTCGAATCGATGGTCGCCACGGAGCGGCCGTGGATCGGTAAGGAGAGCGGTGATGCGGGCCTTGTTGTCGAAGGAAGTGGGCGGACCTGAAACTCTAACGATGGGCGAGCTGCCGGATCCGGTGGCCAAGCCCGGCGAGGTTGTGGTCGCGGTCAAGGCCTGCGCCATCAACTATCCCGACGTCATCATCATCGAGGATAAATATCAGTTCAAACCCCCGCGGCCGTTCGCGCCTGGCGGCGAGATCGCGGGCGTGGTGGAAGCCGTGGGCGAGGGGGTCGACGACCTGAAGCCCGGCGACCGCGTGCTGGGATCGACCGGCTGGAATGGCCTGGCGGAGAAGGTCGCGGTCGAGCGCCGCCGCCTCTACCGCCTGCCCGAGGGCAAGAGCTTCGAGCAGGGTGCGTCGCTGCTGATGACCTATGGCACCAGCATCCACGCGCTGCTCGATCGCGGGCATCTCAAGGAAGGCGACACGCTGCTGGTCCTTGGCGCAGCCGGGGGCATCGGCCTGTCGGTCGTGGAACTGGGCAAGGCGTTCGGCGCGCGCGTCATCGCTGCGGTGTCGAGCGAGGAAAAGGCCGCTGCGGCGAAGGCGGCTGGCGCGGATGAGACCGTGATCTACGGCCGCGCGCCGTTCGACAAGGATGCGTCCAAGGCGCTGGCGGAGCAGTTCAAGGCTGCGGTCGGCCCCGATGGCGCGAACGTGATCTACGATCCGGTCGGCGGCGACTATGCCGAACCCGCGCTGCGGTCGATCGCCTGGGAAGGGCGCTATCTCGTCGTCGGCTTCCCGGCGGGCATCCCGAAGCTGCCGCTCAACCTCACGCTGCTCAAGAGCTGCGACGTGTGCGGCGTATTCTGGGGCGCTTTTGCCGCGCGCGATCCCAAGGCCAACGCTGCGCATGTCGAGCATCTGTTCCGCCTGTGGGAAGCGGGAAAGATCAGCCCGCATGTCAGCGAAACATTCGCATTCGAAGATGGCGGCAAGGCGATCGCCAAGCTTGCGGGGCGCGGAGCGATCGGCAAGCTGGTGGTCAAAGTCGCGGATTGAGGTTGGCCGGCGCCGGGGCTAGTCTTTCCGGCATATGGCGGGGCAGGTCACACGCGCTGGAATCGCTCCAGTGATGCCGGGATGAGGGCGCTACGGACGGTCGCCGTCGCATTGCTGCTCTGCATGCCGCAGGCCGCGTTCGCGCAGACCGAGCGTGCCGCTGCGGCTCCCGCGGGGCAGATTGCTCTTCCCGAAGATGCGATCGCCTATATCCCGCCGCGCGCGATTGGCGCGGCGCCACTGCTCGTCCTGCTTCATGGCGCGACCGAGCGGCCCCAGTCGATGGTCGCGCGGTTTCGCGCAGAGGCCGATCGCCGCGGGATCGTGCTGCTTGCTCCCAAGTCCGCTGGCGACACATGGGACATGATTGCCGACTTCGATCGCCGACGAAGCCAGGTCGTGCGCAGCCGCTCGGCGCGGCTGAACGTCGATCCGCCGCGAATAAACCGCGCGATTCGGGCGCTGCTCGAGCGTGCGTCGGTCGACCCGGCCCGTATTGCCCTGGGCGGCTTTTCCGATGGCGCCAGCTATGCGCTCACGATCGGGAGCGACAATCCCGGCTTTTTCCGCACCTTGCTCGTCTTCTCGCCCGGGATGCTCTACCTTTCGCCCCGGCGCTCGCCCGGTCAGCGCGTCTTCCTCTCCCATGGCAGCAGCGATCCGGTGCTGTCGTTTCAGGCGAGCAAGTCCCGCTTCGTTCCGCAATTGCGCAAGGAGGGTCTGGCGGTCACGTTCCGCGAATTCGACGGGCGGCACGAACTTCCAGACATCGTCTTGCAGGAGGCGGTCGCCATGTGGCTCGATATGCCTTCGGAGTCGGCGCAGTCGTCCGCCTCGGAGGCGCGGCAGAAGTAGAAGGCGGTGCGTCGTCACGATCGTGACGCGCAGGTCGTTCGCCTATTTCCCCGGTTGCCGCCGCGCCATGAACGCCAGCCGTTCGAACAGCATCACATCCTGCTCGTTCTTGAGCAGCGCGCCGTGCAGCGGCGGGATCGCCTTGCTCGGGTCGCGCGACTGCAGCACGTCGAGCGGCATGTCCTCGTGCAGCAGCAGCTTGAGCCAGTCGAGCAATTCGCTCGTGCTCGGCTTCTTCTTCAGGCCCGGCACCTCGCGGATATCGTAGAAGATATCCATCGCCTTGCTCACCAGCATCTTCTGGATGCCGGGGAAATGCACGTCGATGATCGCCTGCATCGTGCCGCGATCGGGGAATTTGATATAATGGAAGAAGCAGCGGCGCAGGAACGCGTCGGGCAGTTCCTTCTCGTTGTTCGACGTGATCACCACGATCGGGCGCTCGGCGGCGCGGACCGTCTCGCCGGTCTCATAGACGTGGAATTCCATGCGATCGAGTTCGTGGAGCAGGTCGTTGGGGAATTCGATGTCCGCCTTGTCGATCTCGTCGATCAGCAGCACGGGCAGTTCGGGCGAGGTGAACGCCTCCCACAGCTTGCCCTTGCGAATGTAATTGGAAATCTCGTGGACGCGCGGATCGCCGAGCTGGCCGTCGCGCAGGCGCGCGACCGCGTCATATTCATACAGCCCCTGATGCGCCTTGGTCGTCGACTTGACGTTCCATTCGATCAGCGGCGCGCCCACCGCCTTGGCGATTTCATAGGCGAGGACCGTCTTGCCGGTTCCCGGCTCGCCCTTGACCAGCAGGGGCCGGCGCAGCGTGACGGCGGCATTGACCGCGACCTTGAGGTCGTCGGTGGCGACATAATCCTGCGTGCCTTCGAAGCGCATTCCCGTCCTCGCGAAATTGGAAGATCGGGTATGGCCTAGCGGGGGAAGGGGGACGGGCGCAAGCGGGGAGTTGCGGTTATGCGCGTGCCGACGCGCGCGCATCCAGCAGATCGAACAGCCCGCGATGCTGCGCCAGCATCTGCTGAGCGCCGAACATCATCGCGCGCTCAACCGGAAGCGAGGCGGCGAGCGCGTCGATCACGGTCGCGGTCTCGAACCCGGGCGGCAACAAGGACGGGGGCGAATCGATCCCCAACCGCTCCGCAGTGATGTTCAGCATGTGCCGGATGGCCGGCCAGTCGAGCGCCAGCGCGATCGCGGTCCCGTCCGCGCAGCCGGTCCGGTCCGATTGGGCGAGCATGTCGAGCGCATGGCGCTGTGCGGTGACGGCGGCTTCGGAGGCTGCCTGTCCCGGCGTGCTGGGCAGCGGCCCCGCCGCGGCGACGATCCGGACCAGATAGGCGCGCTCGGCTGCAAAGCCCTGCGCCGCCTGGGCCAGCCATGCGGCGGTGGCCGCCTGACGCGAATGCGCGGCCGCCAGCTCGAAGATATCTGGATGGCGCGCGTGCAGGATGCAGATCTGATGCGCAAAATCGGATAGATCGCGCATCTGCGCGATGCCATGGCTGAGGCGCGCGAGATAGGGGTGCGCGGCGCTGCCGTCGGCAGATACGAGCGCGGTCAGCGTGCCCGATGCACCGCTTAGCCCTGCTGTCCGTACCGTTTCGAGTGCCATAGGTCCCCACAAAGCAAACGCGCCGGCCAATCCGGCGCCCTTAAATCTGCTTTGCCCGGCAGGTGTATACCGAAGCGCGTAAAGACCTGGTTGATCGCGCGTTAAGTGTGTCTTCGGGATTGTGACGCGCGGCGCCAAGAAAAAGGGGCAGACGCACGACGGCGCCGCCCCTTGTCTCAGGCGTGGCGGATCAGCGGCGTGCGGGAGGCGCCGCGGCGGCCGCGTCGGCGGGCAGGCCGCCCAGTTCGTAGACCAGCTTGGTATAGGCGTCGAGATAGGCGAGCACGATCACCTGACCGATCTCGGTATTCTGGTAGCCGCCACCGCCGGCACCCGCGAAGCCGCCCCACCACCCGCTGCCTGCCGCGGCGCCGAAGCCGACATCGGTCTTGCGCGCATAGCCTTCCGTCAGCGCCTTTTCCTCGGTCGTGCGGGCGTCCACCATCGACAGGGTGACGCTCGCTTCCTTCTTGCTCACCTTCAGGCCGCCCGCGATCGCGCCGACGCCGCCGAGCAGCCCGCCGCGGCGGCCGAGAAGGCCGCCGATCGCACCGCCTACGGCGCTACCGCCCGAATCCTTGTTGCCCGATACGATGTCGGGCTGGAGGAAATAGTCGGCGGTGCGGACCTGGCCCTTGCCGATATTCTGGCCGCTCTGCATCTCGCCCTGCTCCTGCAGCGCCCGCTCCATCGCGCGGCTCTGCATCGCGCGTCCGCGGTTGACGATGGTGAAGCAGCCCGATTGCTGGACGAATACCTTCAGGATCGCCTCCGGGCTGCCCAGGTTGAACTCGCGCCACCACTGGGTGTCGGGTTCGACGATCGCGACGGTGCCGAGATTGCGGGTGCACCGCGGAATCTCGCGCTGTCCACGCTCCTGATCGCGGCGACCCGACGACGCGCCCTTGGTGGTGCCGTCGCGATAGGTCTTGCCCGACGAGCTGGTCGCGGTCTGCGCCGATGCGGCGATCGGCCCGGCGGCCATCGAGACCAGGGCGGTTGCGGCGATAAGATTGCGGACGATGCGCATGAATTGATCCCTCCCTTGCAGGGGCGTCTCGCCCCGAAATGCCGGCTGTGAGGATATGATTTCGTCCTGCGCCACGCGACTGACAGAACCTGACGCTCCCCCTGCCAGCGCAGATCATACCGTAAGCGATATGAGCGTGAATAGGGAAAAGCGGCCGTCCGGGAACCCGGGGTCAGGGTTCGATCCGCTCCCGCGTCGTGCGACCGCCGCTGACCGTCCACAGATCGCCGAAGTCTTCATGCGCGAGATCGGCGGGCCGGGTGCCGCCCAGTTGCTGGACGATGTCGGGAACGGTGTTGCTGTGCCCGACGATGAGCACCGGGCAGGCCGACGCCTTGGCCCGCGCGACCACGGCCGGCGTGTCGCGCGGATCATAGCTCTGCACGACGACGCTGCGCCCTGCCGCCAGCGGCGCGACGGTCTGGCGCGTGCGCTTGTAGTCGCTGACCAGGATCGCGCAGAGCCGCTTGCCCCGGAACCAGCGTGCCAGCGCCTCGGCCCGCGCCACCCCCTGCGGCAGCAGATCGGGATCCTTCTCCCCCGCCGGCGTGTCGAAATGCCGGACGACATGGACCGATTGCGGCGTCGGGCCGGCCAGCGCGGGGGCGGCGAGGCAGGCGAGGGCGAGGATCAGGCTACGCATCGTCGCACACTGGCGCTACGGGGCATCTTCCGCAAGGTCGCGCCGCCTGCTAGGCGCGCGCAATCATGGCAACCGAACTTTCCCGTATCCGCAATTTCTCCATCATCGCGCATATCGATCATGGCAAGTCGACGCTTGCCGATCGCCTGATCCAGCGCACCGGCGGCCTCACCGCGCGCGAGATGAGCGAGCAGGTGCTCGACAATATGGAGATCGAGAAGGAGCGCGGCATCACCATCAAGGCGCAGACCGTGCGCCTCGACTGGAAGGGGCCGGACGGGCTCGATTACGTCCTCAACCTGATGGACACGCCGGGTCACGTCGATTTCGCCTATGAAGTGAGCCGGTCGCTCGCCGCGTGCGAGGGCGCGCTGCTGGTGGTCGACGCCGCGCAGGGCGTGGAGGCACAGACGCTTGCCAATGTCTATCAGTCCATCGAGCATGACCACGAGATCGTGCCGGTGATCAACAAGATCGACCTGCCCAGCGCCGAGCCGGAAAAGGTACGTAACGAGATCGAGGAAGTGATCGGCATCGACGCGTCGGGCGCGGTGCTCGCCTCGGCCAAGTCGGGCATCGGCATCGACGAGATCCTGAACGCGGTGGTCGAGCGCATCCCGGCGCCCAAGGGCGATGCCAATGCCCCGCTCAAGGCGATGCTGGTCGACAGCTGGTACGACCCGTATCTCGGGGTCGTCATCTTGATCCGCGTGATCGACGGCACGATCAAGAAGGGCCAGCAGATCAAGTTCATGGCCGCCGGGACCACCCATCTGGTCGATCGCGTCGGCGCGTTCCGCCCCAAGATCGAGCAGCTGCCCGACCTCGGCCCCGGCGAGATCGGCTTCATTACCGCGCAGATCAAGGAAGTGGCACAGGCCCGCGTCGGCGACACGCTGACCGACGCCAAGCGTCCCGCCGCCGAAGCGCTGCCCGGGTTCAAGGAAGTCCAGTCGGTGGTGTTCTGCGGCCTGTTCCCGGTCGATGCCAACGACTTCGAGAAGCTGCGCGAGAGCATCAGCAAGCTGCGCCTCAACGATGCCAGCTTCTCGTTCGAGATGGAAACCTCGGCCGCGCTCGGCTTCGGCTTCCGCTGCGGCTTCCTCGGCCTGCTGCACCTGGAGATCATCCAGGAACGGCTGATGCGCGAATACGATCTTGACCTCATCACCACCGCGCCGTCGGTGGTGTATCAGATCGAGCTGACGCATGGCGGCGGGCATATCGAGTTGCACAATCCCGCCGACATGCCCGATCCCAACAAGATCGAAAGCATCGCCGAACCGTGGATTCAGGCGGTGATCTACGTCCCCGACGAATATCTCGGCTCGGTGCTCAAGCTGTGCCAGGACCGGCGCGGCATCCAGAAGAATCTCACCTATGTCGGCGGCCGCGCGCAGGTGACCTACGAACTGCCGCTCAACGAAGTCGTGTTCGATTTCTACGATCGCCTCAAATCGATGTCGAAGGGCTATGCCAGCTTCGACTATGAGCAGATCGGCTATCGCGAGGGCGACCTCGTCAAGATGGGCATCCTCGTCAACGAAGAGCCGGTCGATGCGCTCAGCATGATCGTCCACCGCTCGACCGCCGAGGCGCGCGGGCGCGGCATGTGCGAGCGGCTCAAGGAACTGATCCCGCGCCATCTGTTCAAGATCCCGATCCAGGCGGCGATCGGCGGCAAGGTGATCGCGCGCGAGACGATCAGCGCGATGCGCAAGGACGTGACCGCCAAATGCTATGGCGGCGACGCCACCCGCAAGCGCAAGCTGCTCGACAAGCAGAAAAAGGGCAAGGCCAAGATGCGCGAGTACGGCAGCGTCAGCATCCCGCAGGAAGCGTTCATCGCCGCGCTGCGCATGGGCGAGGAATAGGGAGCGAGCGCGTCAGAAAGTGACCGTGGAACGCGCGGGCCGACCCGCGCATTCAATGGCCATGCGGTGACGCATCATCCCCTGAGCCTCACGGGGCGCCGCGCCGAACCGGCCCGGCGCCCCACTTTTTTGTCGGCTTTGGACAAATGCGCCCGGAACTAGCCGGAACGCTGATGCATTTGTCGGTCCAAAGGGGCATCACCGTTTCATCATGCCGGACCAGGCTTTCGCAATCGCGCTGATCGGGGCGCTCGGAATCGGCGCGCAATGGATTGCGTGGCGTACCGGCTGGCCCGCAATCGCGCTGATGCTCGCTGCCGGCGTGATCGCTGGCCCGGTAACCGGACTGATCGATCCCGAACATGTGTTCGGCGAACTGCTCGAACCGATGGTCTCGATCGCGGTGGCGCTGATCCTGTTCGAGGGCGGCCTGAGCCTCAATTTGCGCGAATTGCGCCAGACCGAGGGTGCGGTCACCCGCCTCGTCGTGCTCGGCGTGCCCATCGGCTGGGCGCTCGGCGCGCTCGCCTGCTATTACGTCGCGGGTCTGGTCTGGCCGGTCGCCATCCTGTTCGGTGGCATCCTTGTGGTGACCGGGCCGACCGTCGTCATGCCGCTGTTGCGCCAGAGCAGTGTCGCCAGCAGGCCCCGCGCGATCCTCAAATGGGAAGGGATCGTCAACGATCCGTTCGGCGCACTGTGCGCTGTCCTCACCTATGAATATCTCCGCCGGGCAGGCGAGGGGGCGTCGCTGTTCGAGGTGACGCTGGCACTCGTCGCCGCCGTCGTGATCGCCGGCCTGATCGGCTACGGCGCTGCGCGCGCGGTCGCCTGGTCGTTTCCGCGCGGTTATGTCCCCGAATATCTGAAGGCACCCGTACTGCTCGTCGCGGTGATCGGCACCTTTGTCGGATCGAACGCGATCCAGTCCGAGACCGGGCTGTTTGCGGTCACGCTGTTCGGCATCGCGCTCGCCAACATGCATCTCGACAGCCTGCGCGACATCCATCCGTTCAAGGAGAATGTCACCGTCCTGCTGATCTCGGGCGTGTTCGTGATCCTGTCGGCCTCGCTCGATTTCGAAGCGGTGCGCCAGTTCGAATGGCGCTTCCTCGGCTTCCTCGCCGCGATCCTGTTCCTCGTCCGCCCTGCAACGGTGCTTCTCAGCCTGGCCTTCAGCCGGATTCCGTGGAACGAGCGGTTGCTGATCGCGTGGATCGCGCCGCGCGGCATCGTCGCGGTCGCGATCTCGGGGCTGTTCGCACTGCATCTGCGCGAGCTTGGCTATAGCGATGGCGGCATCCTGGTCAGCCTGTCCTTCCTGATCGTCGCCGGCACCATCCTCGCCCACGGGTTCAGCATCCGCCATGTCGCACGCTGGCTCAAGGTGACGGGCGCCGAGAAGCACGGGCTGCTGCTGGTCGGCAGCACCAGCTGGAGCCTGAAGCTCGCCGAACAGCTGCGCCAGCTCGAGGTGCCGGTGACGATCGCCGACGCCAGCTGGCAGCGGCTGACGCCCGCGCGACAGGCCGGCATCCCGATCTTTCATGGCGAAATCCTGGCCGAGGCGACCGAGGACCAGCTCGACATGAGCCAGTTTCAGGTGCTTGCCGCGACGTCGACCAACGAGGCGTACAACGCGCTCGTCTGCACCGAATTCGCCCCCGAAATCGGCCGCGACTCGGTGTATCAGCTGGGCGACGCGAGCGATGACGATCCGCGCAGCCTGCCCGAAAGTCTGCGCGGGCGCGCGATGTTCGCCTCCGGCCTCGGCGTCGAGGAAATCCTGGAGCGCGAGGCGCAGGGCTGGGAATTCCGCAAGACCAAGATCGGTGAACAATATGATTTCGAAAGCGCCAAGGCGGCGCTTCCGGAAGGCGGTGACATGCTGATGCTGGTGCGCAAGAATGGGCATCTGCGGTTCTTCACCCATGCGTCGCGGCCGACGCCGCAGCCGGGCGACACCGCGATTTCGTTCGGTCCGCCGCGCAAGCGCGCGGCGCGAAAGAAGAAGGAAGAGGTGACGGGGGAAGCGGCATGAAGCGATTGGCGACGACGAGCATGATCCTGGGCGCGAGCGCATTGCTGACCGCGTGCGATCCGCCGGCAGGAAATGCGGTACTGGCGAACGATGCGGCCTCGCCGGAAAACGCCACCGATCCGATGACGAACACGGCGGAGGTCGACGAGGCGAAGTCGATCCTGCGCCCGGTCGAGGATGAGGTCACGCCGCCCGCCCCGCCGCCCGTCGAACCGGTATCGCTCACCATTTCCTTCGCCGATGGCGGATCGAAGCTGTCCGACGAGGCGAAAGCCGCGCTCGATGGCGTGATTGCAGCGCCGGCGATGGTTACCGGCGGCGCGATCACGCTGCGCGGGCACAGCGACAGCCGCGGGTATGACGGCGACAATCTGGTAGCCTCGCGTCGCCGTGCGGAAGCTGTGGCCGACTATCTCGTGGAAAAGGGCGTGCCGCGCGAGCGCATGACCGTCATCGCACTGGGCGAAAACCGCCCGGTCGCTCCGAATGCGAAACCCGATGGCTCCGACGATCCGGAGGGGCGCGCTCGCAATCGCCGCGTCGAGGTGGAGGTAGTCCCGCCGCCCGAACCCGATTCCGGATCCGAAGCCGACGAAGCGGCGCCCGCAGCGAATAGTGCCGAGCCCAAGCCGCAGTGATGGTCAGAGTCTGACCGTGGCGGCGTCGCTGCGGGCGCGGCACAAACCGGGCGTGCGGTAACGCATTCATCCCCTCCTGACCTTGACGGGGCGCCCGGGCGACATGCTCGCGGCGCCCCGCTTTTCTTGCGCCGATCCCGTAAGGGCGCCGGAACCCGCCGTTAACCCTTTTACCTCGCTTTAACCCTGCGGGCGTAGGCGGGGGCAGGGTTGATTGAGGGGACTGACCTTGCGCATTCTGATCGTGGACGATGAGCCGGGGATGCACGAATCCTACCGCCAATGCTTCAAGGTCAAGGGTGCGGCGGGAATGCAGGGCGCGTCCCTCGACGCGATGGCGGCCGAACTGTTCGGCGACAATGACGATGCGCCCGTCGCGGAGAGCGCACCGGTCGTGTTCGAGCCGGTCCATTGCATGCAGGGACTCGATGGCGTCGAGGCCGTCGCCCGCTCGATCGACAGCGGCGATCGCTTTGCCGTTGCGTTCATCGACGTACGCATGCCGCCGGGCATCGACGGCCGGGAAACCGCGAAGCGCATTCGTGCGCTCGATCCCGACATCAACCTGGTGATCGTCACGGGCTATTCCGACTTTTCCCCCCTCGAAATCAGCCGCGATGCCGGTCCCGCCGACAAGATCTTCTACATCGCCAAACCGTTCCAGATCGAAGAGGTCGTCCAGACCGCGACCGCGCTCGGCAAGCGCTGGCAGGTCGACCTCGAACTCGCGCAGGCGATGAAGCTGCTCGAAGAACAGAAGGCCGAACTGGCCGCCAACGAGAGCAAGGCGACGCATCTCGCCAACCATGACAGCCTGACCGATGCCCCGAACCGGCTCGCCTTCATGCGCGCGCTGACTGATCATGTGCGCGGTCCCGAGACGTTCGCGATGGCGATGATGGACCTCGATCGGTTCAAGCTGGTCAACGATACGTTCGGCCATCTCGCCGGCGATGAACTGATCCGCATGGTGTGCGCGACGATCGAGGGCGCGTTGCCGCCCGGCGGTTTCGTCGCCCGGCTGGGCGGCGACGAGTTTGCCGTGCTGATGAAGGTGGCGGGCGAAGGCGAGGCGGTCGAGGCGGTCGAGCGGCTGCTGCTTGCCTGCTCCAGGACGTTCACCGTGTTCGGCCATTCGGTCCAGGGTTCGGCCTCGGCCGGCCTGGTCATCGTCGAGCCGGGGATGAAGCATGATCCGATCGACGTGATGCGCCGCGCGGACCTGTCGCTCAACGAATCGAAGCGCGCCGGGCGCGGCGTCGTGCGCGTGTTCGACGAAAGCATGGACGAATCGATCCGCTTCCGCCGCCAGATCGAAGGCGGCCTGTCCAACGCGATCGCGAATGGCGAGTTGCGCCTTGTCTATCAGCCGATCGTCGCGCGCGACCGGCTGGAGATCGTGGCGTTCGAGGCGCTGTTGCGCTGGAACAGCCCCGAATATGGTTCGATCTCGCCCGGCATGTTCATTCCGATCGCCGAGGAATCGAACCTGATCCACGAACTGGGCGACTGGGTGCTCGATGCAGCGCTCGAAATGCTTCAGAAATGGCCGGGGCAATATGTCTCGGTCAATTTCTCGCCGCGCCAGTTCCGCCGTCAGAACTTCGTCGGCCATGTCGTCGAGCGGGTGCAGCGCGCCGGGATCGAGCCGAACCGCGTCCAGATCGAAATCACCGAAACCGCGATCTTCGACAATGCCGAGCGCGCAGCCGACACGCTGTACCGCCTGCGCCAGATGGGCTTCCGCATCGCGCTCGACGATTTCGGCACCGGCTATTCCTCGCTCTACAACATTCGCAAATTTGCACTCGATTGTCTGAAGATTGACCGCAGTTTCATCGACGGAATGGGCAAGGAACGTGAGAGCGCAGCGATCGTCCATTCAATCATCCATCTCGGCCGCGCACTCGGGCTGGAGGTCGTGGCCGAGGGCGTAGAGACCGAGGCGCATCTCCAGGCCCTTCGCCTTGCCGGGTGTAGTCATTATCAGGGCTATTATCTGGCTCGGCCGCTGGAGGAGGATGTCGCGATCGATGTCGCGCACGAACGCTATATGGAGCCGGAACCGGTCGAACCGGTGATTGCGCAGCCAGGCACCGGCACCCACGGGTGACGCCCCGCCAGTCCATGTTCAAGCGACTTCAGGCCCGTATTCCGCGCTCTCTAGGTGCCAAGCTCGTCGCGATCCTTACGGGGGTCGCACTGGTCGGCGCGGCCAGCATCACGCTGCTGCTCGCGCTGGTCATCACGCCCGGGTTCGACCGGCTCGAGGCGCAGGCGGTCGAGGGGCATGTCGAACGCACCCGCGCGGCGCTGACGGAATATGCCTCCAAGGTCGAGGCGTCGGTGCGCGACTATGGCGACTGGAACGAAAGCTACGCCTATATGGAAACGCCTAACCGGGCGTTCGAGCAGGACAGCTTCGCCACCTCGGCGATGGTGAATCTGGGCGTCAACGGCATGGCCTATGTTCGCCCGGACGGCGAACTGGTTATCGCGCGCTGGCTGGATATCGACAGCGGGACCGACCAGCCGGAGATGCGCGCGCGCATGCTCGCCGCGATCAAACGCATCGACATCGCGCGCGCGCTGGCGACCCGGAACAGCGCCAGCTTCTACGCGCGGCTGGGCGACCGGATTGCGGCGATCGGCATTGCCCGCGTTCGGCGGACCGACGGAAGCGGCACGCCGCGGGGGACCGTGGTGATGGCGCGCCTCATCTCATCCGAACAGCTGAGCAACCTGCTCCAGCTGCAGGCCGGCATCGATCTCCCGCAACCGGCCGCCGAGCCGCGGGTCGTGGCGGGCGAGCGCAATATCGCTGTCGCGGTGCCGGTCCTCGGTGAGGGCGGCCGTCCGGTTGCCAGCGCCACATTTGCCGTCCCACGCGACCTCTCGGCACTCGGCCGCAACATGCTGAAGCTGGCGGCGATCGGCACGTCTGCCCTTTTGCTACTGGTCATGACGGTACTCAGCCTGATGATCGCCCGTCTGGTGCTCCGGCCACTCAATCGCGTCGAGCGGCACATGGGCGTCGTGCGCGGATCCGGTAATCTGGTCCTCCTCACTGAAGCGCCCCGCAGGGACGAAATCGGGAGTCTCGTCGCCAGCTTCAACGCGATGCTGAGCCAGCTCAAGGACCTGCGCGAGAAGGTGGAGGTGCAATCGTTCAAGCTGGGCCAGTCGGAAAGCGCCGTGGCGGTGATGCACAACGTCCGCAACGCGCTCAACCCAATCAGTACGATCCTGAGCAAGGGGTTGGGCGAGGCGCCCGCCGCGGACGCCGCGCTGCTCAATCGGGCGCTGTCCGAACTGGCGGGCGAGGATATTCCGCTCGCTCGTCGCCAGAAGCTGGCGGCGTTCGTCGCTGCAGTGCTGGAACAGGAAATCCAGGCGCGCAATGAGCGCAGGCAGCAATTGGGCATCGGTCGCGATGCGCTGCACAACGTCCTCGAAATCATCGGTTGCCAGCAGCAGCAGGCGCATGAGCGACCGCCCCTCGACGCCTGCGACGTCACCGATCTGATCGCGCGCAACGCCACGATCGCGCGCTATACCGGCGCCAATTCGATCGCGTTCCATTTCCCCTCGAAGCCTCACTGGGCGCTCGCAAATCGCGTGCTGCTGAGCCAGGTGATCGGCAATCTCTTCTCCAACGCGGCAGAAGCGATCGCGGCGAAGCATGGCGAGGGCGGGAGCATCGCGGTGACGATTCGCGAGCGCGCGGACAAGATCGAAATCCGGATCTGCGACAATGGCGAGGGCTTCGACCCGGCCGCGGCGCCGCAGCTGTTCCAGCGTGGGTTCTCGACCCGCCAGCACAAGTCGGGCGGGCTTGGACTGCATTGGTGTGCAAATTCGATGGTCGCGATGGGCGGCAGCCTGATGCTGCTCAGCGAGGGCAAGGGGCAGGGCGCGTGCGCCGTCCTCGAACTGGCGCTGTCCAACGTCGTTCACGATGTCGCAGCGTGAAACGGCGCGGCGACTGATCGCGTCTGTCGCCACATGCTTCATTCGGCGTCAGAACCATGTGGATGCGTCGACTGGCCTTTGCTTTTCTTACCTGCATAGTATCGCCTGCGCTGGCCTGCTCGGTCGCACCGGGATACCGCGTCCCGACTACACTCGAGCTCGCTGGTGAGGCGGATCGTATCGTCATTGCCGTGCCGTTCGGTCAGCGTGACGCCGACACCGGGGAGCCAGAGGCTCTGTTCGCGGAATTGTTCGTGCTGAAGAGCGACGGTCGCGAACCATTCGGTTCCGCCATCGGGGTTCCCGGACTCATCGCGGATGTTGGGACCCCGGTCACTCCCAGCGACCCGCGCGAACTGGTGCGCGCCCATCCTGAGACCTATTCGGGTGGCTGCAACCGCTACATCTTTGGACCCCGCACGTTCGTGCTGCTGTTTCTGAAGCGTCAAGGCGATCGCTATCGCGCATTGTCCTACGCATTTGCCAGGACCGCCGAGGACGCGAAGGGCTTCAATTCGCTCTGGGCGAAAGCGGTGCGCGAATATGTCGCTATTGCCGCGCTTCCTCCGAAAATGCGGCGTGCGCGAATGGCAGCGCGCCAGGCTATCCTGCGCAGGCGTGGCGATGCCGACTCACGGGCCATCGCAGATGATCTGCGAGCGGAACTGACGGGACCCGACAAACCATTGCGCGAGACTTTGCCCCCCGCACCTTGGGCGATCCGGTGAGCGCTATTGCGCGGGCGCGGGCTGTGTCCTGGACAGGCGACCCTCCTCGAGGATGGGTAATCCGCCTTCGGTCGGGACGTAGATGATTTGCCCCTGCGACTGCTCCAGATTCTGGATGTAGAGGTAGCGCAGATAGCCTTCCGGGCCGCCGAGGCTGTTGGCCACGATCCGGTTCGCCTCGGCCAAGCCTTTCGCACGGGCGACTTCGGCTTGCGCCTCGAGCGAGGCGGAGTCCATTCGCGCCTGCGCCTCCAGCACCTTGATCTTCCGGTTCTGGGTGGCTTGCGCAAGCTCGGCCTCGCCCGCGGTTTCGGCGTTCCAGACGCGCACCGAGTTGTAGGCCGCGCAGGAGCCCAGGCCACCGCCGACGATCACGATCAGCAGGACGGCGATCGCGCCGGCAAGCCGAATGATTGAGCCCCTCGTACGATCCATGTCAGGTCTCCGTTCAGCTTGCCCTGCGCACCGGCGCAAGCGTGTCCTTGCGCCGCAGATAGGGCGCAACGAGATTCCGGGCGCGGAAGAACTCTTGCCGGTCGGGGGTGAGGGTTTCGAAATTACCGATCACGCGGCGGCATGCAGGCGCGCGGCATTGGCAGATCATGTGCCAGTTGGATTGCGCCAGCGTGGTCGAATAGTCCCACGTCACCTCGTCTCCCGCGGCGATCGGCCGGATCGCGACGAGAATGACCCCATG
The DNA here is from genome assembly GCF_046000505.1 of Sphingomonas plantiphila. Taxonomy (NCBI): domain Bacteria; kingdom Pseudomonadati; phylum Pseudomonadota; class Alphaproteobacteria; order Sphingomonadales; family Sphingomonadaceae; genus Sphingomonas; species Sphingomonas plantiphila. The sequence goes on from NZ_JBELQC010000003.1 coordinate 513,945, forward strand.
GTCCGTGAAGCGGAGCCCGGCATTGGGGTCGCAGCTGTGATTGACGAGATCGTCGAGCTGCCCCGACGGTCCCATATAATGGTCGGGCGTCACCTGAACGAAGCGATCGTCGCTGCCGCGCATCAGACTGGGGATATCGTCGACATGGAAGTGGCGACCGGTGAATCGCATCAGTTCGGCGCCCTCGCCGAAGCGGCAGATGGCATAGACCGCCTTGCCGAGATGATTTTCGCCGACCGCGAACAGGTTGCGCGGATGCCGATAGCGATCGAGGACGAGCAGCCCTCGCCGGTTCCAGCCCAGCGAGCGCAGCGGGTTCAAGGTCGCAAGCCCGATCATGAACCAGATGCTGGCATGGCAGGCCAGCTCGACGAAGATATAGGCGAGTTCGTCCACGCCTGCTCCCCCCGCGCGTACCGCGACAAGCAGGGTCGCGAGGTCGCCCAACGTCCATAGGCCCCAGGCGGGCGACCGTTCGGCGCCTCGGTCCTTCCATACGCTTGCCCAGGTAGGCCAGAAGCTCACCGGGACGGCGGCGACAACCAGCATATGCGCCCAGAAGGTTTCGCGAAAAGCCACCCAGATCAGCAGGGCGAACAGGCAGGCGGCAATGCAAAATGCCTCGATATTGGTGGGAGAGGCCCAGTTCGACCGCCGCCACAAGAAACCGGTGACAACCATGCAACATCCGGCGGAGAGCACGAAGACCCAGCTTTGCGGCGATCCAGGGTTAACGGCTTGGTAGGTCAGGGCCTCTGCCGCTGCCGATGCACTCCAGATCAGCCATGACGCACGATTGGGGCGCACGATCGCGCGGCGCAGGCTAAGCAGATAGACGCCGTAGGCCGCGAAGCTCAGGCTCATCGCGATCAGAAACCAAGCATCGCCGACCATATTCCCCCCGAACCCGCTGCCTGTTTACCGTCTTCGGTAACGTTCGTCAAAGCGCGACTCGTGCTGAATCCACGAGTCGAGGGGTTTAAACCGCGGCAGTTTCTCCGCTGGCCGCGGGCTGAGGATGCGATCGATCCGCGTTGCGGGACTTCGGCGCCGCTACCCGGCGCGCCAGATGCGTACTCGGTCAAACTATGGGCGAGAACTCTGCCGGCAATAAAAAAGACCGTCATCGCAATCGGATAACGGTCGTCGCTAAGGGAAGGGGCCCGGGAAGGTGCAGCGTGGCGAGCTATCCGCCACGCTGCCTACCCGGGCCAAAACGGGTTACCAGGGGCGGACGTCTTCGCCGTGGCCGTCCCGAAAAAGCATCGCGAACATATCGTTTCTCCCAATGTGCGCTCCACAGTGCACCCATTTTGGTTAAATTAAAATTCATCCTTAATCAATGGTTCGGTTTACCGTAGTTTCACCTAGAAACGGCGCGCGACAGCCCTGTGTCCTTAAACCTTCCTTCAGCACTGGCTGATACGCGGGGTTTGATGTCCGACCCTGCAGATCAGCCCGGATTCCCTGGATCGCGTTCCACCGCGCCGCGTGGCGCAGTGGCATGCGGTGTCACAAACACAGCTTTCGCGTCCGCGCGAAGCCGGCCGAACGCGATCGCGATTGGCTGCTGGCGCGTTCTTGCATTGTGCGAGATCGCGAATTTCCAGTCGCTTCGCCGTCATCTGGGCCGCCCGCGCTCGGACTCGCTGATCCACGACCTCGGGGAACATGTGTCCCGACTTGAGACAGGGCTGCGCGTCGGCCCCGCCGGGCGCGCGCTGCTGGAGGTGGCGTTCGAAGCCGACAGCCCCGAGGATGCGACGGCGCTGGTCGACCGCCTTGCGCAGACCTTCGCGCGTTCGATCGATCTCGACGGCGAGCGTCATCTTGTCCAGCTCGTTTGGGGCGTCGCGGTCGCGCCGCCAGGCGAGGACGACGATGTGCGGCTGACCGAAGGTGCCGAAGCTGCACTCGAACAGGCGCGCAGCGAGGCGGGGATCGTCACGCTGGACCTTTCGCAGACCCACGTCGCGTTCGACGGCTCGGCTCTTGCGCGCGAGCTGCCGCGCGCGATCGCCGCCGGGCAGTTGTTCCTGCAATATCAGCCGAAGGTGAATGTGCGTCGGGAATCCGTTACCGGGGCGGAGGCGCTGGTGCGCTGGCATCACCCGGTGCGGGGACTTATCCTCCCGGGTGAATTCATCGGCGCGGCCGAAGATGGCGGCGAGATCGTCGGGCTCACGCTTTGGACGTTGCGGCAGGTGATCGCGGATCAGCAGGTCATGCGCGCGCACGGGCACGACATGCCGGTTTTCATCAATATCTCGGGCGTCCTGTTGGCCGACGACGCGTTCGTCGCCGAAGCCTGCCGCATCGTGCGCGACAGCGGGGCGCGGATCGGATTTGAGATTACCGAGACCGCGGTGATCCGCGATCCCGAAAGCGCGATCCGGCACCTCCAGACCTTCGCCGCCATCGGTATACCGCTGGCGATCGACGATTATGGCGCCGGCCTCTCCTCGCTCGCCTATCTGAAACAGCTGCCTGCGAGCGAACTCAAGATCGACAAGATGTTCGTGATGCAGTTGACCAGCAGCAACCGCGATCCCCTGATCGTCCGCTCCACGATCGATCTGGCTCATGCGCTTGAGATGGAAGTGACCGCAGAGGGCGTGGAGACGCCGGCCGCCCTGGCGCTGCTCAGCGTGATGGGTTGCGATATGGTTCAGGGCTATCTCATCAGCCGGCCGATCGCGCTCGACGCCTTCGTCCGCTATCTGGACGAGGAAAGCTACAGGTCGGTCGCAACGATGCGCACCAGCTTCGCGCGACCAGAGGCGTTCTGGCGCAAGAGCGGCTGATGCGGAAACTGATCGCCCTCCTGCTTTGCTGGATGGCTTTGGGCATCGCGGCACCGACGGCCGCCCAGCAGCGCGCCGAGGACACCCTGATCGAGCGTGCGAAGGCCGCGATGGTCCCTGAGCCGTCGGAAGCGTTTCGCCTCGCATCCGCTGCGCAACAACAGGCCCAGCGAATCGCGGACCCGGATGCGCGCAGCCGGGCCGAGGCGACCGCCTTGTGGCTGCAGGCAGAAGCACTGATTCGGGTTCGCCGCGCAAAGGAAGCATCGTCACGGATCGGCCGAGCGCTTCAACTGATCAGCGACGAACCCGAACCGACCAAGTTGCGCGGCGATCTATTGGTCGCGCGTGCGGGCGTTCAGGAATATGATGCGCGCTATGCGGAAGCACTGGCTTCGCTGCAGGAGGCGCACAATATTTTCGCCAAGCTGGGTGAAAAGCGTAGCCGGTCGATCGCGCTTCAGATGATCGCGTCGCTGTATAATCAGGCCAATGATCCCTCGAGTGCCGAGAAATATTACAAGCAAGCTGCGGATGTTTTCACGGGCGATGTGCGCGTGCAGATGGCGCTGTACAATAATCGCGGCAACGTATTGCTGAAGCTCGACGAGCCGGCGCGCGCGGAGGCTGAGTATCGCAAAGCGATCACTCTGGCCCGCCGCGAAAATTGGGCCAGTCTTCCGCAGATGCTGACCAATCTGGCACGCGCGTTAGTCGATCAACGCCGATTTCCCGAGGCGGACGCGGTTGTCGAAGAAATTCTGCAGGGCTCGCGCGGCGATCCTGACCGGCGCAACGAGCGGCCGGCTCTCGCTGTCGCTGCCGAATCCGCCCGGCAGCAAGGCAACCTTTCCCGCGCTGCGCGCCTGATCGAGCGCAGCTTCGACGGGGTAACGCTGTCCGATACCTCATTCGCGATGCGAGACGCACATCTTACTGCCTATCGTGTCTTTCGCGCACTGGGGCGGGACCGCCTTGCTCTCGCACATCTCGAGCGCGTTCGCATTCTGGGAGATGAGGCGGCGGAACTCGCCACATCGGCGAGTACCGCCCTGATGGCGGCGCGGTTCGACTATGCGAACCAGGAACTGCGGATCGCGAACCTCAAGGCCGAGGAGCTGCGGCGCGAAGCGGCATTTCAGCGCACATTGTTCCTGGGACTGGGCGGCGCCGCGCTCGTGATCGTCACGATGCTTAGCGTCGGGCTGTTCACGATCCGGCGCAGCCGCAATCAGGTGCGTGAGGCCAACGCCGTCCTCGCCGACACCAACGTGGCGCTCGAAAAGGCGCTGAAGGCGAAGACCGAGTTCCTCGCGACGACCAGCCATGAAATCCGCACGCCCCTGAACGGCATTCTGGGGATGACCCAAATCATGCTCCGCGATCCCGCGGTTCCTGATGCCACGCGCGACCGCATCAATATCGTCCATGGTGCCGGAATGACGATGCGCGCGCTGGTCGACGACATTCTCGACGTCGCGAAAATGGAAACGGGCAATCTGACCGTCGACCTGCGGACGACCGATCTTCACGCCACGCTGCGTGAGGTGACGCGGATGTGGGAAGAACAGGCGCGCGCCAAGGGGCTGGACTTCACGCTCGATTACGCGGCCGCTCCCCGCTGGGTCGAAACCGATGCCGGAAGGTTGCGACAGGTCGTGTTCAACCTCCTCTCCAACGCGGTCAAGTTCACCGGGCAGGGCGGGCTCACGGTCACCGCCACGGCGGTCGACGATCGGCTGAAGCTGACGATTGCCGACACGGGTATCGGGATTCCCGCCGACAAGCTTGAGGAGGTGTTCGAATCCTTCCGTCAGGTGGATGCCGGAACCACTCGTCAGTTCGGCGGCACTGGCCTGGGTCTGGCGATCGTCCGCAATCTGGCGCGTGCGCTGGGCGGCGACGTGTCGGTGCGCAGCACCGTCGGCGAAGGATCGGCGTTCACCGTCGATCTCCCGTTGCGGCTGGCCGACGCGCCGGATGCCGTGTCTGCGCCGGAGGGGGGGGAGGAGTCGATCGTCGTGCTCGACCGCAACCCGATCGTCCGCGGCATGCTGCGCGCGCTCCTGGCGCCCAAATTCGCATCGGTCCAGTTTGCATCGACGCCGCAGGAAGCGATCGACCTGGCCGAACAGGCGGTCCCGGCGCTGATCCTGGCCGACGAGATGACGCTGGCGGCAGACGGCGAAGACGCGGTGGCCGCGCTCGAACAGCTTGCCGCCACGGCCCCCTCGGGCGTGCGCACGGCGGGTCTCTGGAGCAAGCCGGATGCCGATACCGAGGAACGCTTGCGCCATTCGGCGGCCGGCCTCGTCGTGATCAAGCCGGTGAAGGGGCCGGCGCTCGTGTCGACGCTGGTTTCCTCTCGTAAAGATTTTTGTGTGAGAAGCGAAACGACGATGCTTGTGTCACAGGCGGCTTAGGACGATAGCACAGTTATGACTGCCACCTATCAGATCGCCTGCACCATGCGCACGACTGCCCCATGAACATCCTGTTCATCGAAGACGATCCCATGAACCGCCGGGTCGTGCGCGACATGCTGAACGTCGCGGGGGCGAACATGGTCGAGGCCGAGCATGCCGAGGAAGGGCTGCGCAAGGTCGAGGAGGGCGAGTACGATGTCGTCCTGGTCGATCTGCGGATGCCGGGCATGGACGGCATCGAGGCGATTTCCCACATTCGTGCCCGCGGTGACGCGAAGGCTGAGCTGCCGATCATCGTCGTGACTGCCGATACGGCGGTCGACCTTCGCGAACGCTGTCTGGAGGCGGGCGCGGACGAGGTGTTGTTCAAGCCGGTGGCGATGGACGCATTGTTCGACACGATCGGTCGCGTTCTGGCGCTGCGCGGCGGCGACGACATGATCCTGTGAGCGGGGCGGCTGGCGCCTCGGCCGTTCAGTAGGTCCGCACCGGCATGTTGATCCACGGGTGCTCGCGGAACCATTTGGTGATGATGTACTTGACGCCCTTCACCACCGGTGTCCCTTCGTGAAGCGTGGCGAGATTGGGTGAGCCGTCCGGCTTCATGTTGTTCCAGGCGAGCAACAGCCCCCGTTTGGGCGCGACGCGCACCCCCGCCTGCGGGAACCAGGTCGCGCCGCCCTCTTCGACGTCGTTGAGGTAGATCATCGCAGTCCAGGTGCGCTGGCCGCCCGACGCCTTCATCGCCGGCCAGTAATCCTGCTGTTCGTTGAACCAGTCATAATGCGCGCGGAACTGCTGTCCGGGCGCGTAGCGCTGGCCCTGCATCGTTTCGCCATGTTCGGCCTGAATGCCCAGAAACGCCGCCATACGCTCGTCGATCGGCCGCACATCGGGCGACCAGCGATCGAGGTCGCAGCTCTCGCTGGTGCGAAACTCGGGATCTTCGGATGCCGCAAGCAGGGTGGAGGGGCGCCGGTTGGCGTCGATCAGGCGGATCAGCGTGTCGCATTCCGCGTCGCTCAAGAATCCCGGATGATAATAGATCTCCGCCTGATCCACCTTCGCCCGACGCACCCCGGAGTGGGCGGCAAGCTTTTCGGTTACCCTCTGGCTGGCGCGGGCGCGGGTCATCGATCCGGCGGGCGTCTTGGGTTTGGCGCGGGCAAAGATGCTCATGGTCCGCAATTTGCCGCTGGCGCCACGAAACGCAAGAGGCCCGGTCGTTGTCGACCGGGCCTCCGCACGCGACGAAACGCGATCCGCTTACCAGAAGATGTCGTAGATCACATCGACGACATAGCCGGTCCGGACATCGACGAGCAGCGCGTCATTGTAATAACGCACCCAGCGATACCCGCCATAGGCCGGCGGCAGGCGGTAGTAATAGGGATCGTTGATCCAGTAATTCGGCGAAAACAGCATCGAACCGATCGTCAGGCCGATCGAGAAGCGCCGGTAGCCGTAGCGATAGCCCGCCGGAGCATAGTAGCGCGGCAAACGATAGACGTGCCGGTTGCGCGCGCGATAGTCGCTCCAGTTGTAGCGACGGTCGCCCCGCCAGCTGCGGTTCCAGTTACGACGATCGTCCCAGCCGCGGCGATATTGCTGCTGATCGCGCCAGTCGCCATAGCGCCGCTGCTGCTGGCGGAAGTCCTGCCGATCGTCGCGCCGGTCGTCACGGAAATCCCGGCGATCGTCACGCCGGTCGCGGCGGAAGTCCTGCCGATCGTCACGCCGGTCGGCGCGGAAATCCCGGCGGTCGTCGCGGCGGTCCTCGCGGAACTGCTGAGGCGTCACATCGCCCCGGCGCAGGTCGCGCCGATCTTCACGGCGCTCCTGGCGGAAGTCCTGGCGATCGTCGCGCCGCTCCTGCCTAAACCCCTGTCGATCGTCGCGCCGCTCCTGGCGAAACTCACGGCGCGGCTGCTGCACGGCCTGACGCTGTTCTAAGGCAGGCCGCTGCACCTGCGGCCGCTGTTCCTGGCGCTGGGCACGAAAGTCCTGGCGCTGTTCCTGTCGCTGCGAACGCATCTGCTGGCGCTGTTCGCGCGCTTCCGCCCGGCGCCCTTCGCGATTCCCGCGGTCCTGCGCGATGGCCGCGGCGGGGGTCAGAACGGTGGCGCCGATCAGCGCCGCCAATATCATCTTTCTCATCATGTTCCTCCGCTCCCGGCCACAGCGCCGGCGTTCAGAATAGCGTGAAACTAGCGCGAGTCGTCTGACAAGCTACTGAACTTGAATGTCAGCATTCAGAAAGAATTGGGCCGCGTTTTACTCGTTCCCCAGCGCCGAGTCCTCTGTCGCCGCCGCTGCCGGCTGGGCTCGGTCGAGGACGATCTCCTCTTCCCCGCGCGCAACCCGCGCCGCCCGGCTGATCGCCTCGCTAAGCCGGGGATAGATGCCACAGCGGCACAGGTTCGTGATCGCTCCCGCGATATCCTCATCGGAAGGATTGCGATTCTTCCGCAGCAGTGCGGCGGCGGCCATCACGACTCCCGGGATACAATATCCGCACTGCACGATATTTTCCGCGATCAGCGCCTGTTGCACCGGGTGGTTGTTCTCCTGTGCCAGGCCCTCGATCGTCGTGACAAACGTACCCTCGACCGCAGCGATCGTGACCTGGCACGAACGCACCGCGGCGCCGTCGATATCGACGGTACATGCGCCGCAATCCCCCGTTCCGCAGCCATATTTGGTCCCGGTCAGGTTCGACGCGTCGCGCAGTGCCCATAACAGCGGAGTTTGCGGGTCCAGCTTGTATTCGACAGGCTGGTTATTGACGGTGAAGCGAGTCATGCCCCGCGCTCTTAGCGCGCAACAATCGCCTTGCCCATGCCAGCAGTCGGCGGCGCTGGCTGCCCATCTCCGGGACGGGCTCGGCTTCCAGCAACATCGCGGCGGCATCGTAATGCGATGCCATTTCGGCGCGGACCACGCGAACCCGAGCGCTGGCCGCGCGAACCGAGCGATCGCGTTCTTCCCGCGCGCGCTGGCGCAGGATCGGCGCGCCGTCGATTGTCGAGATCCCTATGCCCGGTTCTTCACGCATCGCATGCCCTCCCTTCGGATCATGCGGTTGTCGACCGGCGATGGTTAAGGGACGGACTTTTTTGGTGGAAGTTCGATCCGAAACGGATCGATTACGCGGTATTCGCGTCCGATCGCAGCAACGCACTTCTCAGGCAGCTGCACACGATCTCGTCGCGCTGGTTCAGCATGACATGGAGAAAGGTGACGATTCCCTGTCCGGGCCGCGACTTGGACGGGCGTAGCTCGACCACCTCGGTCTCGGCGCGCAGGGTGTCGCCGATGAACACCGGATTGGGCATCCGCACCTCGTCATAGCCAAGATTGGCGACGAGCGTGCCGAGCGTCGTGTCGCCGACCGAGATCCCGACCATCAGCGCGAAGGTGAAGGTGCCGTTGACGAGGATGCGCCCGAACTCGCTCGCGCCCGCAGCCTCGGCGTCCAGGTGCAGCGGTTGGGGATTGTGGGTGAGGGTGGAGATCAGCAGATTGTCGGTCTCGGTCACCGTGCGGCGCAGATCGTGCACGATCCGGTCGCCCACCTGCCATGCATCGAAATAGCGTCCCGCCATCACCTTCTCCTTTTGCCGCCCCACTTAACGCGTGCTCTCATTTTGTCAGTCCCCCAAAATCCTCTCCAGCCTGTCCCCGCGATGGCGGGGAGGGAGGGGTGACGTGCGCCCCTGATTGTTACCAGTCAGAGGTAGAGTTCGGCTCCTTCATGATGGTTGGTTGAGGGGATGGCAAC
>NZ_JBELQC010000004.1:0-1241 GCF_046000505.1 Sphingomonas plantiphila
TGACGTGCGCCCCTGATTGTTACCAGTCAGAGGTAGAGTTCGGCTCCTTCATGATGGTTGGTTGAGGGGATGGCAACGTGTCCGGGGGCATGCCCCCGGACACGTTGGCCGGCGATCTCGGCGGGGGTCTTCCCACCCAGTTTCGAGTGCGGCCTGACGTGGTTATAGTCGTGCCGCCAGGCGTCGAGCACGAAGCGGGCGTGCGCCAGCGACGTGAACAGCGTTTCGTTGAGGCATTCGTCTCTGAGGCGCCCGTTGAAGCTCTCGACGAAGCCGTTCTGCATCGGCTTGCCCGGCGCGATGTAATGCCACTCGACACGCCACTCCCACGACCAGCGCAGGATCGCCGACGAGGTCAGCTCGGTGCCGTTATCGCTCACCACCGTATGCGGCTTGCCGCGCAGCCCGATCAGCCGCGTCAGCTCGCGCGCGACCCGCACGCCCGACAGCGACGTGTCGGCCACCAGCGCGAGGCATTCCCGCGTGTAATCGTCGACCACGCACAGGATACGGAAGCGACGGCTGCACGTCAGCGTGTCGGAGACGAAGTCCAGCGACCAGCGCTGGTTCGGCCCGTCCGGCAACAGCATCGGCGCTCGCGTCCCCAGAGCACGCTTGCGGCCGCCGCGGCGACGCACACGCAAGTTCTCCTCGCGGTAGATGCGCCGCAGCTTCTTGTGGTTGGGCGTCATGCCCTCCCGCGCCAGAAGATAGCCCAGGCGACGATAGCCGAACCGGCGACGTTCCGCCGCCAGCTCACGCAACCGCGCCCGCAAGGGCGCATCATCGCCCCTGGTCGGCTGATACCGGATCACCCGCCGGCTCACGCCAACTAACTCACACGCCCGGCGCTCGCTCAGCCCGTGATGTTCACGGGCATGGGCGACCGCTTCCCGCTTCGCGCCGGGCGTCACCATTTTTTTGACGCCAGATCCTTCAATACGACGTTGTCGAGCATCGCCTCGGCCAACAGCTTCTTCAGCCGGCTGTTCTCCTCCTCAAGCGCCCGCAGCCGCCGCGCCTCCGACACCTCCAGCCCGCCGTACTTCGACTTCCACTTGTAGAACGTCGCCGAGCTGACCCCGTGGCGGCGGCACACGTCCGCCGTCGCCATCCCAGCCTCCTGCTCCTTCAAAATCCCAATGATCTGCTCTTCGCTGAACCTGCTGCGCTTCATTTTCGTCCGACTCCTTCGAGGCGGACTCTACCCAAAATCGGTCACATTCCAGGGGCGCACGTCA
>NZ_JBELQC010000005.1:0-345 GCF_046000505.1 Sphingomonas plantiphila
CGCCCGGCCGGTTGGCATCGGCCCAATCGGTCCGCTCGCATTTGCGGCGGAACTTGTCGGGCATCGCGGAGAAGATTGTTGTTTCGATCAGGCGCGGCGGCGTTTCCAGATACATCATGCTCGTTGTTTGTCTTTTGGGCTGGCGGAATGCGCGGCAACATAGGGGACAATCTCGAACGCGTCGATTGCCGCAGGGGTATCGTAGATGGGGTAACGGGCCGGCCGCCCGCTCGCTACGGCGCGATTTGCAAGCGCGCTCGCGAGCGGCCTGTTGGTTGGCAGGCGGTCGTCCCTCAATCTGATGGTGTTCAACGGAGTCGGGCAAGCCCGCTCCAAGCATCATGA
>NZ_JBELQC010000005.1:355-698 GCF_046000505.1 Sphingomonas plantiphila
AGATTTTGCGCGAGACGAAGGTCTCCAGCGAGCCGGAAGCGCTGATCGCCTGGTTCGGTTCGTTGGGGGTGACGTTGGATCGGATCGGGCTGGAGGCGGGCCCATTGTCGCAATGGCTCTATGCGGCTCTGCGGGACGCTGGTCTTGCGGTCGAGCTTCTGGAGACGCGGCACGTTCGCGATGCCTTCAAGGCGATGCCAGTCAAGTCGGACCGCAACGATGCACGCGGGATAGCTCAGCTGATGCGCCTCGGCTGGTTCCGGCCGGTGCATTGCAAGTCGATCGGGGCACAGGAGACGCGGGCCATTCTGACGACCCGCAAGCTGCTGCAATCCAAGCTCCA
>NZ_JBELQC010000006.1:0-600 GCF_046000505.1 Sphingomonas plantiphila
AGGCTCTTGCAGACCCTATCCGCATCCCCCGCCAGCGTCACCGCGAACGCGCTGCTCGCGCCCATCGCGGCTGCCGCGCCCACGAGCCATGCACACAGCTTCGCTCTTGTCAGCGTCATCGTTTCCACCCGGCTTTCAATTTTCATTCAGTGCGTCAGGAGACCGCATTCAATGCGACCTCCTGACGGCCGTCAACAAAACTAGTGCTCGAACACCAGCCGCGCACCGACCGTGCCATCGAGGGCGCGGATCTGCTGGAGCAGCGTCGCCGAATCCTGCCCCGCAAGGTCCGCGTCGAGCACGACGTAGCCGAGATCGCCGGAGGTTTCCAGATATTGCGCGACGATGTTGATGTCGCGCTGGAGGAAGACCTCGTTGAGCCGCCGCAGCATGCCCGGCACGTTGCGATGGACGTGGCTGAAGCGCGCGCCCGCGGGGCGCAGATGCAGCTGCACCTCCGGAAAATTCACCGCGCCCATGGTCGAACCCGTGATGAAATAGTCGACCAGCTTGCGTGCGACCTCGCCGCCGATGCGCTCCTGCGCCTCCTCGGTGGAGCCGCCGATATGCGGGGTGAGGATGACGTTGCCGAGGCCCTGA
>NZ_JBELQC010000007.1:0-533 GCF_046000505.1 Sphingomonas plantiphila
GCCGAAATCGTCCATCGAGATGCGGACGCCGAAATCGCGCAACTGGTGCAGCGTCGCGAGATTGGCCTCGCTGTCCGCCAGGAAGATCGACTCGGTGATTTCGAGCTCCAGCCGCAGCGGCGACAGGCCCGACTGCGCAAGCGCGCTGAACACGGTCTGGGTGAGGCTGCGGCTGCGGAATTGCGCCGGAGATAGGTTGACGGCCACCTTGATATCCGACGGCCACGCCGCCGCCTGCATGCAGGCTTCGCGCAGCACCCATTCGCCGAGCGGAACGATCAGGCCGATATCCTCGGCGACCGGGATGAAGTCGGCGGGCGAGACCATGCCCTTCACCGGATGCTGCCAGCGCAGCAGCGCCTCGAACGCGACGATGCGGTCCTGCTCCAGATCGACCAGCGGCTGATAGTGAAGCTGGAACTCGCCGGTCGCCAGCGCGCGGCGCAGGTCGATCTCCATGTCGCGGCGCATTTGCGCGTGACGGTCCATTTCCTTTTCGAAGAAGCGATGCACGCCGCCGCCCTCCGACTTCG
>NZ_JBELQC010000008.1:0-526 GCF_046000505.1 Sphingomonas plantiphila
GCGGCCTGGTCAATCACCCCGCCGAAATAGATCAGCTTGGTGAAGTGGCTGACGAGCTGGCACATCGCCTTGGTCGCGACCTTCTCGCGCCGGCCGAACTCGCCGCAGAGGAAGAAGGTGTCGAGCAGCGGTCCCGACACGCCGGTCATCAGCATCAGGCCCATGCAGATCGTGCCGTAGACCGTGCCCTGCCAGAGCCTGTCAGGATCCGGCTTGACGGATGAAGGCAGCAATCGCGCCATGAACGGCGTGATGCCGAGCAGCAGCAGCGCCATCGGCTTGTCCGGAACGTAGCGGGTGAGCGACCAGGCGCCGAGCGCAATGGCGGCGCCGACCATATAGTTCGCGACCGGCCGCCAGCGGATATGGGCGCGCCACAGCAAGGCGCGCCAGCCGTTCGAGGCCATCTGCGTGATCGCATGCAGCACCATCGCGGTCGGCAGCGGCATCAGGGCGAGCAGCACGCCGATCAGGATCAGCCCGCCCGCCATGCCGAACAGCCCCGACAGGAACGCGGCGACCACCG
>NZ_JBELQC010000009.1:0-271 GCF_046000505.1 Sphingomonas plantiphila
CGTCGCGCAGCACGCCGTCGAGTGCTCCGACCATGTTGCGCACGCCGGTGCCGGCCATCGCCATGGCCTTCTGCTGATCGAACACCGCCGCCGAGCCGAACCGCATCAGCCCGGCGCCGGTGCCGGCGATGCCTTCGATGCTGTCGAGCGCCCATTGCCCGGCGCCGCGCATCGGCCCGGAGACCCATGGATTGCCTCGGGCATGGCCGTCGATCGTCAGGTCCATTCCTCGCACGATCACCGGCCGGACGTAGTTGTAGTAAGCGCCCTT
>NZ_JBELQC010000009.1:281-519 GCF_046000505.1 Sphingomonas plantiphila
TTGACCGCCGCATCGGCCCGCTGCGGCAGGCTCTCGGCGAAGCTGACCACCTGGCTGACCCGGTAGGCGATCTCGTCCATCGTCGTCCACGGCCGGCCGGTCACGATGATGTCGGGTCCGTCCGGTCCCAGCGAGGAACCACCGACCATCGGCGAGTTCGCCCGGATCGCTCCGGCGGTCGCCACACCGCTCGCACTCGACACCCGCGCCGCCACCAGCGTGCCCAGAGTGGCCCCGA